>NZ_FOKP01000001.1 GCF_900112185.1 Allobosea sp. CRIB-10
CGCGACCCGCTACGACAAGCTCGCCAGGAACTATCTGGCCTCGCTCTGCCTCGCCGCTCTCGTCGCCTACTGGCTGCGTTGAGTCTCGACCATAGCGCCTTCTCGTCAAAAGATTCTCCAGTCTGCGCTGTGCTCCGCCCGAGAATGACGCGGAAGTGGGTCAGCGCAGAACCGGGATCGCCGGTCCCGGCGTCCGCAGCGAGGCATCGATCGCCGGGGTGAAGGCGGCGCCGAAGAAGGGGCCGCGGAGCTCGAAGGGCACGCGCGTCGAGGTCGTGGTCGAGTTCAGGGCGCCGTTGAGATCGAGCCAGCGCCGGCCGAGATCGGCAGTGCCGTTGAGGACGACATTGTAGCCGGAACCTGCGAGCTGGGTCTCGGTGAGGTAGAGCACGCCGAGATTGGCGAGTGCGGACAGTTGCAGAGTCTCGAAGCTGCTCTTGCCCTGGCGCCAGTCGCGCGCCGAGGTCGGGGGCTTTTCGGCCCGCCGCAGCAGATCGGGGAAGGCGATACCGCGGAACTCGCCCTGCCGGACCGTCAGATTGGCGCGGCCGGTCAGCGAATTCACGACCTGTTCCACGCTGCCGCCAGCCCCTTCGAAAGCGAGCTGTCCGGTCGCCGCGCCGGTGAGGCGGGCGAGCTCGGGCAGATCGTCGGCCGCCTGCGCGAGATTCACCTTCTCCAGGCCGAGCTGCAGCTTGACGTCGGCGCCCGCCGCGACCGGCGTGGCGAGGATGCGGGCACGGACCGAGCCGCCATAGGCCGAGGCGCGCAGGAGCGATGCTTCGAACCGGCCCTTGCGGATCAGCAGCTGGGCTGCGAGATCGCCGAAGCGGGCGTTGCCGATCCGGGCGGAATCGAGCGAGAGACGAAGGTCGATATCGTTGGTGGTCCAGCCGTCGAATTCGAGCGGCGTGTTGCCGGTTTCGCCGGCTCCGGACGACAGCCGCGGCTCGGCTTGCCGCAGCAGGCGTCCAAGGTCGAATTCGGCAGCGGCGAGCGTTCCGGAGAGCGCCCAGTTGGGCATGGCGCCGTCGAGCTTGAGCGCGCCTTCGAGCTGGTTGCCGTCGGCCATGGCGACGACCGTGTCGAGCGAAACACTGCCGTTGTTGACCTGGGCCTGCGCGGTCAACTCGACCTCCTGGACCAGCGAGGCGATGCGGGGGCGCGGAGCGAACCAGGCCAGGGCGTCGGAGAGCGATTTCGTGCTGAAGGCGATCTGGCCGTTGGCGATGTTCTGCGCGGCCGAGCGTGTGCCGTTGAAGCGCAGAGCCATCAGCCGGGAGCCGACCGAAAAGGCGGCGCGGGCGCGATCTCCCGTCACCGGCCAAAGGAGATCCACCTTGGTGGGCTCGCCGCGCCAGTTGAAGGAGCCGGCTAGCGCGATCGGGGCGTCGGCGGTCCGCTCTTCGATCAGCAGGTTGACATCGCGCAGCGTGGTCCGGACCGCACCATCCGCGCGGATCATGACGCTCCCGGACGTCAGGATGAGACGAGACTGGTTCTCGAGGCGGGTGAGATAGTCGAAAACGCGGTTTTGCCAATCAGCGGAGCTGCCACCGGTCTCCGCGACTGCGATGTCGAGCTCGGGCACGACCAGCTCGATGCGATCGAAATCGAGTTGGCCACCGATCAGCGTGAGCAACCTTGTGCGGGCGCGCATGCGCGCCGCCTTGCCCGAGAGCACGCCCTGTGGATCCACGAAGGTCACGTCCGACAGGCTGATCCGGGGCAGGGGCAGGATCGCGATCTCGGCGCGGCGCAGGCTCGTCACCTTGAGCCCGGTGCGAGCCTCGATGCCGGCGATGACCAGGCGCTCGACCTGCGAAAGAGCCAGATTCCACGACTGCAGCCCGAGCGTGAGCAACAGCGCAGCGGCAGCGAGGCCGAAGATGAGTGCACGTCGTGACATGGCGTGGCGTGGCATGGCCTGGTATGTGGCCTTCATCGGCCCGACGGCGGAGCTGTCGTCGTCAGGCAAGCTGACACCGCGGCCGAATCGGCTGGGGAGGCCGATATGCGTCGCGCGGCAAGGGTTTAGTCCGCCCGCTCGCGAATGTCGAGTTCGGCGCCGGCAATGGCGTTCCAAAGCCGGGGAAACATCTCAATTGTCTCGTGAAGCCGGCTGCTGTTCGCCGGCCCGCGCGAGCCTGAGCGCCGGGTAGATCCCGATCGCGACGATCAGCAGCGCCGCCAGCGCGCCGTCCTCGAACACGCCGCGGGCGGCGTGGCCATAGACCAGCGTGGCGAGGGTGTCGAAGTTGAGCGGGCGCAGCAGCAGCGTCGCCGGCAGCTCCTTCATGCAGTCGACGAAGACGAGCAGGGCGCCCGCCGCGATGGCCGGGCGCATCAGCGGCCAATGCAAACGATGCAGGAGCTCGTGCCTGTTCGCGCCGAGCGAGCGGGCGGCGTCGTCGATGCGCGGCGAGATGCGGGCATAGCCACTCTCGGTCCCGTTCACGGCGATGGTCAGGAAGCGGACGAGATAGGCGATGACCAGCGCCGCGCCCGAGCCGAGCAGCAGCAGGCCCGGGCTCGCGCCGAAGAGCGCACGGCTCGCATCGGCGACGAGGTTGTCGAAGGCGGCGAGCGGGACCAGCAGCCCGAGCGCAAGCACCGTGCCCGGCAGGGCATAACCGAGGGAGGCGATGCGAGCGAGCAGCGGCAGTGCGCGCTCGCGGCCGAGCCGCAGAGCCGCGGCGATGGCAAGCCCGGTCGCGACGATCAGCGCGGCCGACAGCGCCGAGATCGCGACGGTGTTGGCGAGCGCCCGCCAGAGCGTCGCATCGGCCTGGGCGACCAGATCGCGGCGCCAGAACTCACCGATGAGGTAAATGAGCGGCAGCACCGCGCCGAACAGCGCCGGCAGGAAGCAGGCGGTCGCTGCCGTCCAGGCACGAGCGCCCGAGAGCTGGATGCGTCCGACCGGCCGCGGTCGCTTCACCGGCAGCGCGAAGCGCCGGGCTGCGCGCGTGTGCGCCTCGGCCGCCATCAACCCGACCACGACAAGCAGCATGACGCAGGCGATCTGGGTGGCGCCCGCCAGCGAGCCGCGATTGATCCAGGTGGTATAGACCGAGATGGTCAGCGAGCGGACGCCGAGATATTCGCTGGCGCCGATGTCGTTCAATGTCTCGAGCAGAGCGAGCGTCAGTCCGGCGGCGAGGGCGGGGCGGGCCATCGGCAGGCCGATGCGCCAGAACAGCGGCCAGCGCCTGGTGCCGAGCGTGCGGGCGGATTCGATCAGCGCGGCGCTCTGCATCGAAAAGAGCGCGCGCACGCTGAGATAGACGTAAGGGTAGAGCACCAGCCCGAGGATCAGGACCGCACCCGGCAGGTTGCGCGGATCGGGGAACCAGTAGTCGCGTAGGCTACGCCAGCCGGTCAGCGCCCTGAGCGCACTTTGGAACGGCCCCTGGAAGCCGAGGATTTCGACGTAGACATAGGCCGTGATGTAGGTCGGCAGCGCCAGCGGCAGCACGAGCAGCCATTCCAGGCTGCGGCGGCCCGGGAAGTCGTATTGCGTCACCAGCCAGGCTGCGCCGGTGCCGACCGCGCCGCAGAACAGACCGACGCCGGCGAGCAGCAGCGCCGTGTTCCAGAGCGCCACCGGCAGGACGTTGGCCGCCAAGTGCGGCCAGATTGCCAGCGCCTCGCGCGACAAGGCGGTGAAGGCGAGCGCCAGAACCGGCAGCGTGACCAGGCCGGCGGCGGCCGCGGTGACGTGGACCAGACGCGTCGACGGCCGCCAGCGAGCTGGCGGCCGTTCTCGATGTGCTGTGGATGCGCACAGGCTCAATTGTCGAAGCCGACCTTGTCGACGAGCTCGGAGGCGGCCTTGCGGTTCTTGGCGACGTCGCCGAGCGGGGTCGTGTCGGGCGTCAGCGCTCCGAGCAGCTTGACCGCGGCGGCTTCCTTGACGTCGGGGTTGACCGGGTACTCGAAATTGCCGTCGGCATAGAGGGTCTGCGCCTTCTCGCCGAGCATGTACTCGATCAGCTTGACGGCGCTGTCCTTGTTCGGCGCGTTCTTGGCGATCGCCGCCGCCGAGACGTTCACATGGGTGCCGCCGCCGGCGAAGGTGGTCTTGAGCGGCTTGATCGCCTCATACCAGCCCTTCTGCTCGTTCGTCGCCTTGCTCATCAGCCCGATATAGTAGGTGTTGATGATGGCGATGTCGCACTGGCCTGAGAGGATGTCGCGGGCGACGTCGCGGTCGCCGCCGCCGGGCTTGCGGGCCACGTTCGCCTTGATCGCCTTCAGGAAGGTTTCGGTCTTCTCGGCGCCGTTGCGGGCAAGATGGGCGGCGAAGAAGGCGTTGTTGTAGGGGTGCTGGCCGGCGCGGATGCAGAACTTGCCCTTCCACTTGGGATCGGCGAGCTCGTCATAGCTGATCGCGTCCTGCTTCACGCGGTCCTTGGAGACGACGACGATGCGGGCGCGCTGGGTCAGCGAGACCCAGTTGTTGCCGGCGCCGCGCAGGGCGGCGGGGACCGTTTTGTCGACCAGCGCCGACTGCACCGGCTGCGTGATGCCGGCGTCGGCGATGGCCTGGATCTCACCGACATCGACGACGAGCATCACGTCGGCCGGGCTATTGGCGCCTTCGGCCTGGACGCGCTGCTGCAGGCCGTCCTTCAGGAAGACGGCGTTGACCTTGATGCCGGTATCCTTGGTGAAGGACTCGATGACCGGGTTAAGCAGAGCCGGCTCGCGCGTCGTGTAGAGGTTGACGCTCTGCGCCAGGGCAGGGGCGGCCAGCAGGCAGGAGGCCAGGGCTGTCGCGGCAAGCGCGGTCTTGATGGTCATGTCTCGCTCCTTCGGGCGGGGGCTGTTGAAATCGGCCATGCAGGACGGAGCGGTAGAAGCAGACGGCGGCTTGGTCAAGAAATTTCCCTTTTATTTCAATGTGTTATACTTATTCTAAAGTACATCTTGATTATAGAAATTCTAATCTGAGTATCGTAACCTGCTTGACCTGCTCGCCTGTTTCTCTGGAGCCTGATTCAAAAGTCGTAGGACTCCAATGCGTTGGGCGAGGTGAACCTGCGTTGCGGGAAGTGCCTGATTTCGAAACCTCCATCCGGTTCGGTCCGATCGCTTCGCTTCGGCATCGGGTCGATGTCGCGATCGTGAACCGGTCGTGCCCGTCTGTCGCGCGGTCTGGTTGCGGTGGGGCGTGCCATGCGTCCGATCGCGACTGCTAAAATTCGTGACATTTCTACCACATCGGCAGCTATTGCAGCGCTGCATGGGCGGGCTGCCATGATTGCCGCGAAGCCGCCACAAAGCGGCCCCAGCTGCGAACTTCAGTAACTATCTGAGATACGGAAGAATTAAGCCCCTTCGGGCAGGCTGTGGAGCAGAATAGTGCTTCGTAGCTCGTTCAGGGGCGGATGATTGCACCAGCGGGCGGCGGCGTGGCACATCTGGCGCCCGTCAGGTGGGGTGGCGGGACAGAGTTTGAATGGACGCGCGCGTATTCGATAAGTCGAAACTGCCCAGCCGGCACGTCAGTGTCGGACCGGCTCGTGCGCCGCATCGTTCCTATTATTACGCGATGGGCATGACTGGGAAGCAGATCGCGCAGCCCTTCGTCGGCGTCGCCTCCTGCTGGAACGAGGCTGCGCCCTGCAACATCGCCCTGATGCGCCAGGCCCAGGCCGTGAAGAAGGGCGTCGCCTCCGCCAATGGCACGCCGCGCGAGTTCTGCACGATCACCGTGACCGACGGCATCGCGATGGGCCACCAGGGCATGAAGTCGTCGCTGGCCTCGCGCGAGGTCATCGCCGACTCGGTCGAGCTCACCATGCGCGGCCATTGCTACGATGCGCTGGTCGGCCTCGCCGGCTGCGACAAGTCGCTGCCCGGCATGATGATGGCGATGGTGCGCCTGAACGTGCCCTCGATCTTCATCTATGGCGGCTCGATCCTGCCCGGCAATTTCAAGGGCCGCCCCGTCACCGTCCAGGACGTGTTCGAGGCCGTCGGCAAGCACTCGGTCGGCGCCATGTCGGACGAGGACCTGAAAGAGCTCGAGGAGGTCGCCTGCCCCTCCTCCGGCTCCTGCGGCGCCCAGTTCACCGCCAACACCATGGCGACGGTCGCCGAGGCGATCGGCCTGGCGCTGCCCTATAGCTGCGGCGCGCCGGCGCCCTACGATGTCCGCGACACCTTCTGCTACACCGCCGGCGAGATGGTGATGGAGCTGATCGCAAGGAACATCCGCCCGCGCGACATCGTCACCCGCAGGGCGCTGGAGAATGCGGCGATGGTCGTCGCGGCGTCCGGCGGCTCGACCAATGCGGCGCTGCATTTGCCGGCGATCGCGCATGAGTGCGGCATCGACTTCGACCTGTTCGCCGTCGCTGAGATCTTCAAGAAGACGCCTTACGTGGCGGACCTGAAGCCGGGCGGAAAATACGTCGCCAAGGACATGTTCGAGGTCGGCGGCATCCCGCTCTTGATGAAGACGTTGCTCGACCACGGCTATCTGCACGGCGACTGCATGACCGTGACCGGCCGCACCATCGCCGAGAACCTCGCCTCGGTGAAATGGAATGACCAGCAGGACGTGGTCTACCCGGCGAACAAGCCGATCACCCAGACCGGCGGCGTCGTCGGTCTCGAAGGCAACCTCGCTCCCGAGGGCGCGATCGTGAAGATCGCCGGCATGCCGCAGGAAAGCCTGGTCTTCACCGGTCCGGCGCGCTGCTTCGACTGCGAGGAGGATGCCTTCAAGGCCGTCAGCAATCGCGACTACCAGGTCGGCGATGTGCTGGTGATCCGCTATGAGGGCCCCAAGGGCGGCCCCGGCATGCGCGAGATGCTTTCGACCACCGCGGCGCTCTACGGCCAGGGCATGGGCGACAAGGTCGCGCTGATCACCGACGGCCGGTTCTCCGGCGCGACCCGCGGTTTCTGCGTCGGCCATGTCGGTCCCGAGGCCGCCGTCGGCGGCCCGATCGGCCTGCTCAAGGATGGCGACATCATCGAGCTCGACGCCATCACAGGAAAGCTCGCAGTCCGCCTTTCTGATGCCGAACTTGAAGCGCGTCGTAAGGCCTGGACGCCGCGCCAGACGGACTATCGGTCGGGCGCGCTTTGGAAATACGCGCAGACGGTCGGATCCGCCAAGGGCGGCGCCGTCACCCATCCGGGAGGCGCAGCCGAGACACAGTGCTATGCGGATATCTGAGGCCATCATTGCCGGAGCGTTGCTCGCTCTGGGCTGCCAGCAGGCAGCCTGGGCGCAGAACGCATCCGTGGAGCGGGTGCCGCTGCCGCCGCTCCCGATTCCCGGCGCCGCCCTGCCGGAGCCGGAGCTGGACAACCGCGCCGCGCCCATCCCGCTCGCCCCTGGCCGTGGCGCGATCGCGCCGGCGCCGAGTGGGCCAGCCGCTCACACCGCCTTGCCGATCGCCCCGTTCAGCAGCGCCCGCGACGCGCTGAAGGCCTGGATGCGCGATTCGACCGCCGGCGATCAGGCCGGTGCCGTCAAGGCGCTCGAATATGCCGCTGCGCAGGGCCATCTCGCCGCGCAGTTCAAGCTCGGCCGCGTCTATGCCAGTGGCGACGGCGTTCCGACCAATGATCTCAAGGCCTTCGAGTATTTCTCGAAGATCGCGGACGAGAATGCAGACAGGATTCCCGGCACCTCTGACGGGCGCATCGTCGCGGCCGCCTTCGTCGCGCTCGGCGGCTATTTCCTCGACGGGATCAAGGGCAGCTATGTGAAGCCCAATCCCGACCGCGCCTTCGACATGTTCCACTACGCGGCCTCCTATTTCGGCGACCCGGAGGGCCAGTACAATCTCGCCCGGCTCTATCTCAACGGCACCGGCGTCTCGCGCGATCCGCGCCAGGCGGCGCGCTGGATGAAGCTCGCGGCCGAGAAAGGCCATGCCCCGGCGCGGGCCGTCTTCGGCGACATGCTGCTGCGTGGCGGCGACGGCGTGCCGCGCCACCCGATCATCGGGCTGATGTGGCTGGCGCTGGCCCGCGAGGGCGCCGATGCCGCCCGCGAGGGCTGGATCGTCGAGCGCTACGATGCCGCCTTCGCTAGTGCGAGCGCGAGCGACCGCACGGCCGCTTTGGCTCTGGTCGAGCGCCAGCACGTCCGCGCCGAGCGGCGCTAAGGGACTGGCTGCATCCAGCTTTGGCATAGCGGCGTAGCCGAGGTGTCTGACCTCGGAGTTCCCGCCATGCGCGACGCCGCCTTCTTCAGCTTCATCGCGGTCTGTGCCGCGCTCGCCTTTCACGGCGCGGGCGCGCAGGAGCGCTTCGAAGACTGGCCCCCGCTGACGGACCCGTTCCCGAGCACGGGCGGCGGCGGCATCATGATCCACGACTACGATCCGATCGTTGCCGATGGCAAATGCACGACAAAGTTCCGTGCCGTCGAGCCGAATGGAACGACCTATCACAACCTGATCGAGTTCGAGGCTGTCGAGAGGCAAGGCGGTGTGCTTTGCAGCAAGGGCCGTTGGCGTTCGGCCGATGGCAGCGCCAGCGGCACGACACCGTTCCGCGTCTTCATCAAGGGTGGCGTCAGGCGCGGCTCGCCGGAATAGGTGTGCCGAGGCCTCAGTTCAGCTCGATCAGCACTGGGACATGGTCGGAGGCCTTGTCCCAGCCGCGGACATGCTTGGCGATCGAGACGGCGCCGAGCCTGTCGGCGGCCTGTGGCGAGAGCAGCAGATGGTCGATGCGGATGCCGTTGTTCCGCTGCCAGGCGCCGGCCTGATAATCCCAGAAGGTGTAGAGGCCGGCGGCGTCGGTGGTGGCGCGCAGCGCCTCGGTGAAGCCGAGGCTCTGCAATTTGCGGAAGGCGGTGCGGGTCGGCGGCAGGAAGAGCGCATCGCCGGTCCAGGCGGCGGGATCGCGGGCGTCGCGCGGCTCGGGGATGACGTTGTAGTCGCCGGCCAGCACCAGCGGCTCCTCATGCGCCAGCAGACCCTTGGCGTGGACGGCGAGCCGCTCCATCCAGGCGAGCTTGTAGGGGTACTTCTCGGTGTTCGGCGGGTTGCCGTTGGGCAGGTAGATCGAGGCGAGGCGGACGACGCCGTCGCCCAGCGTCAGCACGCCTTCGAGATAGCGCGCCTGCTCGTCGCTCTCATCGCCCGGCAGGCCCCGCCTGACATCCTCGAGCCTGTTGCGCGAGATGATGGCGACGCCGTTGAAGCCCTTCTGGCCGTGAGTGGTGACCTGCCAGCCGGCTTCCTCGATCTCGGCGCGCGGGAAATCGGCGTCGACGCATTTCAGCTCCTGCAGGCAGAGCGCATCGGGCTCGGCCTCCTTCAGGAAAGCGAGGACATGGCTCAGCCGCTGGCGGATCGAATTGACGTTCCAGGTGGCGATGCGCACGGGCCGGCTCCGATTCAGACGAGCGGAGACTAAGAGACGGCCGGGCCGTCAATGCAAGTCAGCAGCGGTCAGAAAAAACCTCCCGGCCGGGGCCGGGAGGTTCGAAGAGCTCAGCCTGCGACGGCCTTTACGGGCAGGCGCGGACCACGCCGCCGGTGGCGATATAGGTGCCGGTCGACGGGTCATAGCTGCGGAAGCGGCGCGAGCAATAGGCGATCGCGTCGGCGTCCGGCGCGGCATAGACCGGGGCGGGCGCGACATAGACGGGCGGCGGCGGCGCGGCATAGACCGGCCCGGGGGCGAGCAGGGCGCCGGCAGCCAGGGCACCGAGCGCACCGGCGGCGATGCCTGCACCCACGGCCGCGCCGCGGTTGTAGCGATAGCCCCGGCCGTAATAGCCGCCGCGATAGCCGTAGCGGGGCCCACCGTAATAGCGACGATACTGCACCTGCTCGACCAGGTTCGGCGAGCCGGCGGTCGCAACGGCGGCCTGCGCCGGTGCGAGCGGAGCAGCGACAACCGGTGTGGCGAGGGCAAAACCGCCAGCGAGGGCGGCGGCGATCAACGTCGTCCTGATCATCTCGAACTCCTTGTCCCTCCCGGCTGGGAGGATTCTTCGGGCGAATTCATCGGCTACCCGAACACAGTCACCTTACCTGCAAGAGTAAACGCAAAACGCGGCGAAATTTCAACGACTTCCATTGGCTCCTTGCATTTTTCGGCTTGCACGCCGCCGCGGCAGGCCCCATTTGGCGGACGTTTCCGCAACGCACAATCCATCTGGGAGCCCCATGTCGCAGCCCGCCGACCCCGCCGACCTTCCCACCGGACGCCTGAAGCCGCTGCCGATGGTGATCTTCGCCTCGCGCTGGCTGCAGGTTCCGCTCTATCTTGGCCTGATCGTGGCGCAGTGCGTCTACGTCTTCCTCTTCCTGAAGGAACTCTGGCACCTCGTCACTCATGCCTTCGACTTCAGCGAGCAGCAGATCATGCTGGTCGTGCTCGGCCTGATCGACGTGGTGATGATCTCGAACCTGCTGATCATGGTGATCGTCGGCGGCTATGAGACCTTCGTCTCGCGCCTGCGCCTGCAGGGACATCCCGACCAGCCGGAATGGCTCAGCCACGTCAACGCCTCGATCCTCAAGATCAAGCTGGCGATGGCGATCATCGGCATCTCCTCGATCCACCTGCTGCGGACTTTCATCGAGGCCGGCAATATCGGCGGACCGACGGCGACGAACTACACCACAACGGGTGTCTTGCTGCAGACGCTGATCCACTCGATCTTCATCGCTTCGGCGATCGGCATCGCCTGGGTCGACAAGATGACGCTCGGCGGCTCCAGCAAGGGGCATTGAGGCTTGCCGGGCACCGCGAAGCGGTGAGCCCGGCTCGCTAGAGCCACTTCAGGCTGTCGCGCTCGCCACAAATCATTGTTCTCGAGCGATTGCCGACCGGTGTTCGGTGACATGACCCGCACGGTCCGATGGGCGGGACGAGGCTCCTTGGAGGATCGTCCCTGCCGTAGCGGGAGGTGTCGATGGGCGAGATGGGGCGGACGTTCGTGCATCCGGCGCAGCAGGAAGGCGCGAGCTGTGCCGGCGCTTCGAGACCCGTCGGTCGGGACAAGCCCGGCCACGATGGAATGACGAAGCTCGCCGTGCGTTAGATCAGTTGCTGCGCGACCACTTCACCGAGCGGCAGATCATGCCGCCGAAGACGCAACCGGCGGTCGTCAGCGTGTCGCCCGCGAGCGACATCGTGCCGGAATAGGTCTTGCCGTCCTCGGGGTTGAAGGCGCTGCCGTTCCATTTGCCGGCGCCGGACGGCTTCATGTCGTAGAAGATGCGCTGGCCGACCTTGGCCGGGCCGCCGGCCTCCTTGAGCCAGGAGATGGTGCCGCACATCGCCTCGCCGCACTTGGTGAAGCGCACCTTGGAGGCGCCGGTGTCGCGCAGCCAGGTGCCGGTGACGTCCTGGGCCGAAGCGGGGACGGCGAAGGCAAGCAGCAGGCCGGCGGCGGCAGTGATCAGGCGAATAGCCATGGCGTTCCTCCTCGTTGCTGGCGATCTCTGTCGCTCAGATGGTTCAGATATAAACCATATCTGAAGCCGCGCCAGCTTCCAAGATGGCTCTTCATCAAGGCCCGGTCGCCGCGCTGACCTTGGGGCAAGGTGAATCCCAGGTTGACGCGCTCGCCGGCGTCGGATTCGGAATGGATTGAAATCATTGCTGAATTCAGCGCAGAAGCCTGAATCGAATCTTGCTTTAACCGCTCGTTTGCGACTCGTTGAGCTTCGATTCATCTCAAACTTTAGCGGAGTGTTTTACCGCCCGGCCCGAACCTCTCCTCACAAGCCGCGGCCTCCAAACGGGCCGGTATCGAAGGAAAACAGGGAGAGTTTGTCATGGCACGCATGGAAATGAGCGCGATCCCGGCCTCGCTGGCGATCCCGATGGAAGCCTCCGCCGACGCCTATTACGAGCTCGGCCTGATGCATGCGTCCGGCCGCTCCGGCCCGGTCGATCTGGTCGCGGCGCAGACCTGGTTCAACGTCGCCTTCGCCAAGGGCTGCTCCCGTGCCGCCTCGCACCGTGCCGAGCTGGCATCCGAGATGAGCCGCGACGAGGTCGCCGAAGCGCTGCGCGAGGCGCGCAGGTTCCTGACTCGGCATTGAAGAGCCCGCATCGTCGGATCGGTTTCAGGCGATCCTGCGCAGCCCCGGCGGGGTGGCAGCGACGCGGTCGATGCTGGAGATGATCCGGTTGCGCTTGCGCAGCCGCGAGGCGTCGAGCAGCATTCGCCCCGCCCAGTAGAACACGTTGTTCTCGCTGACGATGTCGCGCATCAGCCGCATGCGCTCTTCCTGCTCGGCGGCCGGCATCCGCAGCGCCGTATCGATCGTCTCTGCCGTGGTTCGGGCGTCGAACGGGTTGACGATCAGCGCCTCCATCAACTCGCGCGAGGCGCCCGCGAAGGTACTGAGCAACAGCACGCCCTGCTCATCGTCGCGCGCCGCGACGAACTCCTTGGCAACGAGATTCATTCCGTCGTGCAGGCTGCCAACGATGCACAGATCGGCGGCGCGGAGCAGTTCGTAGACCTGATCTGGCTCGAAATGCCGCATTTCGAGGATCAGCGGCCGGTAGCCCTGCCGTCCGAACCGGGAATTGATCTTGTCGGCGGCGCTCTCGGCCTCGACACGCAGCGCCTGGTAGGCCGGCAGCTTGCTGCGGGTCGGAGCGGCGATCTGCAGCATCACGAAGCGGCCGCGCCATTCGGGGTGCTCTTCCAGCAGAATTTCGACCGCCCGGAAACGGTCGGGAATACCCTTGGTGAAGTCGAAGCGCTCGACGCCGACAGCGAGGCGCACATCCGCCGGCAGGCCGTAGCGGCGGCAGATCTCCGCGCGACATTCGGCCACCGGCGCCTGGCGCTTCAGCGGTTCGGGCGGCCAGGCAATCGAGATCGGATAGGGACGCACGACCGCGCTGTTGCCGCGAGCGGAAACCATCGACTGCTCGCGGTCGATATGGCACTCGATGAAGCGGTCGGCCGTCTCGATGAAGTTATTGCAGTGCAATTGCGTATGGAAGCCGATCACCGAGCTGCCGAGCAGGCCATCGAGAAGCTCCTTGCGCCAGGGGCAGATGCCGAAAATCTCGGCATTCGGCCATGGGATATGCCAGAAGGTGATGATCGTGGCGTTGGGGAGCTGCTCGCGCACCATGCGCGGCACCAGGGCAAGATGATAATCCTGCACAAGTACGATCGGCGCATCGGTTTGCGCCTCGGCCGCCACGGCATCGGCGAATTTCTGATTGACCGCCCGGTATCGCTCCCAATCCGGCTGCCGGAACACGGGCCGCACGAAGGTGATATGGCAGAGGGGCCATAGGCCTTCATTGGCCAGGCCGAAATAATAGCCTTCCTCCTCCTGCGGGCTCAGCCAGACGCGGCGTAGCGTATAGGCCGGCGCCTCCGGCGGCACCGAAAGCCGGTCCTGCTTGTCGACTGTCGCGGTATCGGCCGAGCCGTTGCCATGCGCGATCCAGGTGCCGCCGCAAGCTGCCACGATCGGCTCCAGCGCCGTGACGAGGCCGCTTGCCGGCCGCTGCAATCTGATCGAGCCATCGGCGTCGCGGTTGTGGATGTAGGGCTCGCGATTCGACACCACGATGACCTCGGCCCCCGGCAGCTCGTTGTCGACGACCTGGCGCAGGGTTTCCGGTGACCAATCGACGCGGATGCCGGCGGTGGTTCGGCGCGAGATATCGAGGTCGCGCAGCAACTGCCGGATCTCGCCCATCACCGGGGCGATCTGCGGGTCCTGGCGGCCGCTGTCGCTGCCGCCGGCGATTCCCTCGCGGACCGAGCGGAGCCAGCCGCGCAGGGTCAGCCGCGCCATGAGCAGAGTCACCGCCGCGGCTGCGATGCCGAGCAGGGCGATAAAGCCCATCAGGTAGAGCTGGGCCGACAGGCTGCGGGCGCTGGCGAAGCTGAGATCGTGGACGATCGCCAGCTGGGTCAGGCCCTGGCTCTTGGTCTCGACCGCGAGGCGGGCCTCCAGCACCGGCCCGCTCGGCAGCTCGATCGCACGGAACGAGCCTTCCTCGCCCGCGACCTTCCTGCGGCAGGCGACCAGGTTTCGTCCGATGCGCGTGCCGGCGATGAGCGAGCCATCGGCGGCGCACAGCCCGATCGCCAGGATGCGCTCGTCTTCCGCGATCCGCTCGAATAGGGCTTCGAGCTGCAGCGGAGCCGGTTCGTCGACGAGCCTCGCGACGCTGTCGCGGATCGAGGAGACGATCAGCTTCGATCTGATCTCGACGTCATGCTGGAACCATCGCGCCATCAACCCGTCGGCGAGCGGAGCGACGGCGACCGCCATGAGCGTCAGCACGCCGAGCAGCGGGAGGGCGAACCGGTACAGCAGTCGCATCTGCCAAGGCTAGCCGATCACACGCCCGAAGGACACCCCGAACCGGCCCTCGGCGGGGATACGGCCGCCACCGGCGCTTGTGGCGCGGGGAGGGCGCCGCTATAAGCGCGCCGCATTCCCCGATTTTCCCGCAAGGATCACAACGATGGCTGTCCAGCGTACCTTCTCCATTCTCAAGCCCGACGCGACGAAGCGCAATCTCACCGGCGCGGTCAACGCGGTCATCGAGAAGGCCGGCCTGCGCATCGTCGCGCAGAAGCGCATCCAGATGACCACGGCGCAGGCGCAGACCTTCTACGCCGTCCACAAGGAGCGTCCCTTCTTCGGCGAGCTCGTCGAGTTCATGACCTCCGGCCCGGTCGTCGTGCAGGTCCTCGAAGGCGAGGACGCGATCGCCAAGTATCGTGAGGTGATGGGCGCCACCAACCCGGCCAACGCTGCCGAGGGCACTGTCCGCAAGCTCTTCGCCCAGTCGGTCGGCGAGAACACCGTGCACGGCTCGGACGCGCCGGAGACCGCCGCGATCGAGATCGCGCAATTCTTCGCCGGCAACGAGATCGTCGGCTGAGCCGATTTCGTGTCCTGGAAGTGGGAAGGGCGGGTCCGTCGGACCCGCCCTTTTTCTTTGCCGGGTTGGAGCGCCTCAGAACCCGAGGTCGAAGGCGTAGCTGGCCGAGAGGCCGAAGGTGATAGAGTCGCGGTCGCCATAGGTCTTGACGATCGGCGTCTTGGCCGCGTCGCCCATCAAGTGCTTGTACTCGACATAGGCGGTGGTCTGCAGCTTGTCGGACCAGTTATAGGTCGCCTGCGCGATCGCGCCGACCGAGTGGACGCCGGCATTGTAGCGCTGCAGCAGGCCGCCGGTGCCGGCGGCCGTGCCGCCGAAATAGGTGCGGACATAGTCGGCGCCAACGATGGTCATGCGCGGTCCGATGCCAAGCGACCAGGCGCCGATGCGCTGGAAGACATCAACCTTGGCCTCCGCGACCAGCGCATCATGTGCGACGATGCCGCGGCGCAGGTCGACGCGGGTGCGCAGCCAGGAGGTCGGGTAGAACTCGACGAAGGCGCCGGCCTCGGCGCCGAATTTGGTGTCCGGCACGCCCGTGATGCGCAGGGCGGCGTTGGTGTCGGCCTTGCGCTCCCAGAGCAGATTGCCGGAGAAGCCGACGCGCCATGCCTTGCCGGAGAAGAAGCCGATGCTGATCGCGTCGTCTTCCGAGGTCCACCAGGTGCTCTTGGTGCCGCGCGCCAGCGAGATGATCCCGCGCGGGCGGAAGACGTAATCGTTCGAGCCGGCGTAGTCGGGCTGGTAGCGTAGCCCGGCGCCGAGCGTCAGATGCCAGTTCTGGACCGGTTCCGGCGAGGTATACTGGCTGTACTGCGAGGATTGGGCCTTCGCCGGCGCGCTGAGCGCGAGAGAAAGGCACGCGGCCGCAAGGCCGGCAAGGAACGCAACGCAACGCATCGTCAGAACTCCGGCGCCATGGCGCCTTGGACTACTCGGATGCGGCCAAACTGAATCATTAGTCTTAACCCGGAGTTGACGAGCAGCCGCCTGCGACATCGCTGCTCGTATGGCTGATGGCCCGGCCGAATCCCCAGCCGCCGGATGCCGGTACCTTGCCCCCTGGCGGCACGGCAATGCAACCGTCCCGCTTCCGTCGACCCTGGACCTGTTCTAGGAAGAGCACATGACAGAGCTTCCGCGTATCGCGCGCCAGCCCTCGGTCTGCCCGCATGATTGCCCTTCGGCCTGCTCGCTCGAAGTCGAGGTCATCGACGGCAAGACCATCGGCCGAGTCCGCGGCAACAAGCGCCAGAGCTACACCGATGGCGTGATCTGCGCGAAGGTCGCCCGCTACGCCGAGCGCATCCACCATCCCGACCGGCTGCTGTACCCATTGCGCCGCACCGGGCCGAAAGGCTCGGGCGCCTTCGAGCGCATTTCCTGGGATGAGGCGCTCGACGAGATCGCCAGGCGTTTCCTCGCGATCGAGGCCGAGCACGGCGCCGAGGCGGTCTGGCCATATTACTATGCCGGGACCATGGGCCTCGTGATGCGCGACGGCATCAACCGCCTGCGCCACGCCAAGCGCTATTCCGGCCAGTACTCGACGATCTGCACCACAACCGCCTGGACCGGCTTCATCGCCGGCACCGGCAGGCTTGCCGGGCCCGACCCGCGCGAGATGGCGAAATCGGATTGCGTGGTGATCTGGGGCACCAACCCGGTGCACACCCAGGTCAATGTCATGCACCATGCCGTCAAGGCGCGGAAGGAGCGTGGCGCCAAGATAGTCGCGATCGACATCTATCGCAACGCCACGCTCGACCAGGCCGATCTGCCGCTGGTGCTCAAGCCCGGCACGGACGGCGCGCTGGCCTGCGCCGTCATGCACGTGCTCTTCCGCGACGGCCATGCCGACCGCGACTATCTCGCCCGCTTCGCCGATGCGCCCGACGAGCTGGAAGCGCATCTCGCCAGCCGCACGCCTGAATGGGCGGCGGCGATCACCGGCCTCAGCGTCGCCGAGATCGAGGAATTCGCCACGCTCGTCGGCACCCGCAAGAGGAGCTTCTTCCGGCTCGGCTATGGCTTCGCCCGTCAGCGCAACGGCGCGGTCAACATCCACGCGGCGTCCTGCATCCCGACCGTGACCGGCGCCTGGCAGTATGAAGGCGGTGGCGCCTTCCATTCCAACAGCGGCATCTACAAATGGCGCAAGGGCCTGATCGAGGGGCTCGACAAGATCGACCGCAACGTACGCCAGCTCGACCAGTCGCAGATCGGCCGCGTGCTCACCGGCGATGCCGACGCCTTGCGCCAGGGTGGGCCGGTCAGGGCTCTGTTCATCCAGAACACCAATCCGGTCACGGTTGCGCCGGAGCAGGAACTGGTGAAGCGCGGCTTCGCCCGCGAGGATCTCTTCACCGTCGTGCACGAGCAGTTCATGACCGAAACGGCGCAGATGGCCGACATCGTGCTGCCGGCGACGCAGTTCATGGAGCATGACGACCTCTATCAGGGCGGCGGCCACCAGCACATCATGTGGGGCGGGAAGCTCGTCGAGCCGCCGGGCGAATGCCGCTCGAACCATGAGGTGATCTGCGCTTTGGCACAGCGCCTCGGCGCCGAGCATCGCGGCTTCACGATGACCCCGCGCGAGATCGTCGACTGGACCTTGCAGGAGACCGGCCGCGGCACGCTGGAAGAGCTGATCGCCAATGATTTCATCGACATCCAGCCGGATTTCGAGACAGCGCATTATCTGAAGGGCTTCGGCTGGCGCGACGGCAGGTTCCGCTTCAAGCCGGACTGGACCAAGGTCCCGAACAGCAATGCCGGTCTCGTCGGCCCGCATGAGACGCTGCCTGCGCTGCCGGATCACTGGGCGGTGATCGAGCAGGCCGATGACGAGCATCCGTTCCGGCTCGCCACGAGCCCGGCCCGCAATTTCCTGAACTCCAGCTTCACCGAGACGCCGACCTCGCAGAAGAAGGAGGGCGCGCCGACGCTGATGCTGCATCCGGACGATGCGGCAGCGCTCGGCATCGCCGCCGGCGACCATGTCACCGTCGGCAACCGGCGCGGCAAGGTCGAGCTCGACGCGGTCCTGTTCGATGGTTTGGTGCGCGGCGTCGTCATCGCCGAGTCGATCTGGCCGAACCGCGCCCATCGCGGCGGGCGCGGCATCAACACCATCACCGGCGCGGATTCGCCCGCGCCCTATGGCGGCGCCGCCTTCCACGACAACAAGGTCTGGATTCGCAAGGGGGTGTGACCTTTGCGTCATTGCTTTTTTGCTGGCGCTATGGACCATCCGCGCCCGGGCGACGGCATGGCCTGTCGGGGGAGATTCGGGTCTCCCGGGCTCGAGCCGCGGAAACGGACAGTGCGAAAGATGATCAAGCGGCGGGTTGGTGCGGTCGTGTGGGCCGCTGGATTGTCCCTGTTGATGTCCGCCGCTGCGGCGCTGGCCGCGGGCAGCACGAGCGCGCTGCCGCCGCCGGATCCGACGGCGAAGAACCTGACGCCCTACATGATCCAGCTGCGCGCCTTCGACGCTTGCCTGATCACCCAGTCGCGCTTGATGAACACGACGCGCGAGGCGGTGCACACCCCGTGCAGCTGCTACGCCAAGGGCACGGTCAACGCCATGACCAAGGACGAGCTCCAGGCCTTCCGCGACACCGGCTATTTCAACGACTCGGCCCGCGAGAAGGGCTATGGCTTCATCGATCGCTGCAAGCTGAAGCGGCCGTGATGGTGAAGGCGGCTCATGCCGCCTTGTCTGCCGCGTCCTTGAAATAGCGCTCGCGCATGCGCCCGGCATAGGCCACGAGGTTGGCGTGCTCCTGTAGCGCGCCACGGATCGGCGAGTCGAAGATCTCGCACAGCCCTGCGGTCATGAAGGCGCCGAGCGTCGCGTCGGCGCCGCTCGGGTCGGGGCCGGTGAGATAGGGGTTGCCGCCGAGGATACCGGCGATCGCGGCCAGCGCCCGCCGCGCCAATTCCAGCCGCTCGGCGTCGCTGTGCCGGCCGATACCATGGCCGTGCAGGTTACGGCGGATCTGGCGCTTGATCATGGCGACGACCAGCGGCCGCAACGGCGCCGGCACCGCGTCGAAGAAGCGGCGCGGCCCGCGGTCGAAATTGGCGGGATTGGCCCAGCGCTCCTGCACCACCATCCAGTACATGTGGTCTTCGAGCATCTTCTCGACGGCCCAGGCGATGCCGCGCTGCTCGGCCGACAGGCCCTTGTCGAAGTCGATCCCGTGCGCCTGCTCCAGATGCATGCGGATGAAGGTAGTGTCCGGTACGATCTTGTCGCCGTCGCGCAACACCGGGAACTTGCCCTTCGGCGCCTTCTGCAGATTGCCGCGCACACGTCGATAGGGCAGGCCGGACATCTCCATCAGGATGATGCCCTTCATGCAGAACGGGCTAGGGTCGGGCTGGCCGAAGGCGGGCCCGAAGACGTGAAGCTCCAGCATGTCTTGTCTTTCCCCGTGTCCGGTATGCAGCATGCTGCTGCCACGCTCCTGACAATTGATGTCAGGGCGAGTAGAGCAGGATGAGCTTACGCCATCTTCCTATCAGCGGAACTACGCCATGCAGCGCGCTGAACGCTTGCTCGATCTGATTCAGGGGTTGCGCCGCAGGCGGCGCCCCGTCACCGCCGAGACGCTCGCATCCGAGCTCGATGTCTCGGTCCGCACCGTCTATCGCGACATCGCCGCCCTGTTGCGCCAGGGCGTGCCGGTGCGCGGCGAGGCCGGCATCGGCTATGTCCTCGATGCCGGCTTCGACCTGCCGCCGCTGATGTTCTCGCCCGACGAGATCGAGGCGGTGCTGGTCGGCATGCGCTGGCTCTCCGAGCGCGCCGACCCGACCTTGGCGCGCGCCGCCGAGGACGTCGTCGCCAAGGTCGCGGCGGTGCTGCCGCCGCATCTGCGCCCGATCCTGCTCGACGGCGCCCTGTTCGCGCCGGCCTATTGCAAGGATTCCGCGATTGTCGACCAGGTCGACGCCGCCGCGATCCGGGCCGCGATCCGCAATGGCCGCAAGCTCGACATCGCCTATCGCGACGAGGCCGGCGCCGAATCGCGCCGTATGATCTGGCCGATCGGCATGACCTTCTTCGACCGGGTCCGCGTCGTCATCGCCTGGTGCGAGCTCCGGCAGGCCTTCCGCCATTTCCGCACCGACCGCATCGCCGAGCTCACTGCCCGCGAGGAGCGCTATCCCGCCCGCCGCGCCGATCTGTTCCGGCGCTGGCAGAAGGAGGAGCAGGAGGCCGCCGCGCGTCGGGCGATGGAGCAGCAGGCTATGCAGGGCGAAGCGGTGACGGTGCAGTAATGAAGAGGCGCGCGTCATGCTCGGGCTTGATCCGAGCATCTCAGGCCGGACGAGGCTCCGGGCAGCACCTTCTCGTCATAAGATTCTCGGGTCTGCGCTTCGCTCCGCCCGAGAATGACGCTTTGAGTCCGGCCTCTAGGCGCCGACCGCTACTCCGTCCTCAAGCTTCACCGCCCCCGACGCCACCAGCGCCAGCGCCAGCGGGTAGATCCTGTGCTCCTGCTCCAGCACGCGCGCCGACAGGCTCGCCTCGTCGTCGCCGGGCAGGACCGGGACCTTCGCCTGCAGGATGGTCGGGCCCGCGTCGAGTTCGGGCACGACGAAATGCACGGTGCAGCCATGCTCGGCGACGCCGGCCTCCAGCGCCCGCGCATGGGTGTGCGTGCCGCGGAAATCCGGCAGCAGCGAGGGGTGGATGTTGATCATCCGGCCCTGCCAGCGTGTCACGAACCAGGGGGTCAGCACGCGCATGAAGCCGGCGAGCACGACAAGCTCGATGCCGTGGGCCTGAAGCTCCGCGTCGAGCGCGCGCTCGAAGGCCTCGCGATCCTTGCCGAAGGGGCGGTGATCGACGCTGGCCGTGGCGATGCCGGCGGCAGCAGCCCGCTCCAGCCCGCCGGCATCCGGCAGGTTGGCCGCGACCAGCACGATCTCCGCCGGAAAGTCTGCAGCCCTGGCCGCCTCGATCAGCGCGACCATGTTCGAGCCGCGCCCGGAGATCAGGATCGCGGTCGGTACCCGCCTTGCCGTGCTCACAGGGCAAGCTTCCCGCGATAGGTGACGGCTTCCTCGGCACCGCGCGCCGTGACCTCGCCGAGCCGCACCGGCTTTTCGCCGGCTTCGGTCAGCGCCGCCATGACGGCATCGGCCTGCGCCGCTTCTGCGACGACGATCATGCCGATGCCGCAGTTGAAGGTGCGCAGCATCTCGCGCTCGGCGACGCCGCCGACGCTGGCGAGCCAGCCGAACACAGGCGGTACGGCGATCGCCGGCAGGTCGATCGCGACGCCGAGATCGTCGGGCAGGACGCGCGGGATATTGTCGGGGAAGCCGCCGCCGGTGATGTGCGCCAGCGCCTTGATGCCGGGCGCCGCCTTCAGCGCCTGCAGCAGGCTCTTCACATAGATCCGAGTCGGCTCCAGCAGCGCCTCGGCCAGCGTCTTTTCCGATGCGAAGGGGGCGGGCGCCTCCCAGGCGAGCCCCGAGAGGGCGACGATGCGGCGGACCAGCGAATAGCCGTTAGAATGCACGCCGGAAGAGGGCAGGCCGAGCACGACGTCGCCGGGGACGACATCGGCGCGCGGCAGCAGCGTGCCGCGCTCGGCCGCGCCGACGGCAAAGCCGGCGAGGTCGTAGTCGTTGCCGGCATACATGCCCGGCATCTCGGCGGTCTCGCCGCCGATCAGGGCGCAGCCGGCCTGGCGGCAGCCCTCGGCGATGCCGCGGACGATCTCGACGCCGGCCTTCGGGTCGAGCTTGCCGGTGGCATAGTAGTCGAGGAAGAGCAGCGGCTCGGCGCCCTGGACGACGAGGTCGTTGACGCACATGGCGACGAGATCGATGCCGATGGTCGAGTGCCGGCCGCTTTCGATCGCGATCTTGACCTTGGTGCCGACGCCGTCATTGGCCGCGACCAGGATCGGGTCGCTGAAGCCGGCGGCCTTGAGGTCGAACAGCCCGCCGAAACCGCCGATCTCCGCGTCTGCGCCGGGCCGGCGCGTCGAGCGCACCAGCGGCTTGATCGCGTCGACCATGGCGTTGCCGGCATCGATGTCGACGCCCGCCTGCGCATAGGTCAGCCCGTTGGCGCCCGGTTTCGTCATCAGTGTCACTCCTTCGCTTCGCGAGCGAATAGGCAAGGGCAGGGCGGGGGGCAAGCCCTTCCGCGAAAGCGTTTCGCACTTCTCCCGTCCATGTTCTACCCTGAGCTGCGATTCAGCCGGCAGGTCTCCCGCGATGACGCTTCCGAACCTGATCACCATTGCCCGGCTGATCCTGGTGCCGCTGGTGATCGTCATGATCGTCAATACCCGCTGGGACGAGGCCTTTTTCCTCTTCGTCGCGGCAGGCGTCTCCGACGCGATCGACGGCTTCATCGCTAAGCGCTTCGACATGAAGAGCGAGCTCGGCGCCTATCTCGACCCGCTCGCCGACAAGGCGCTGATCGTCTCGATCTACATCACCCTCGCCATCGTCGGCATCATCCCGGTCTGGCTGGTGATCGTCGTCGTCTCGCGCGACCTGATGATCGTCGCGGCGGTGATCCTGTCCTGGCTGATGGAGAAGCCGGTGACGATCGCGCCGATCGTCGTCAGCAAGCTCAACACAGCGGCCCAGCTCGTCTTCGCCGCGCTGGTTCTCGGCTCGAAATCCTTCGAGATCGACGCCAGTCCCATCATGCCGGGGGCGCAGATCATCGTCGCGGCCTTGACGCTCGCCTCCATGGGCGCCTACCTCGCGCTCTGGCTGCGGCACATGGCCGGCTGAACCGACAGCTTGGATGATCCCCGGCGGATCACCATAATCAGGGGCCGAGAGGTTCCGTAGAGGCGAGTGCATGAGTCTTCAGCGTCAACTGCTCTTCTGGCTGCTCGCCCTCGCCGTCCTCGTGCTCGCGCTGATGCTGTTCCGCGACGTGCTGCTGCCCTTCATCGCGGCGCTGGCGCTGGCTTATCTGCTCGACCCGCTGGCCGACCGGCTGGAGCGCTGGGGCCTCAGCCGGCTCACCGCGACGATCGCGATCCTCTGCCTGTTCCTGCTCGTCTTCATCATCGGAACGGTTCTGTTGGCGCCGCTGCTGAGCCAGCAGCTCGCCGGCCTGGTGGCGCGCCTGCCGGGCGACGCCGCCAAGCTGCAGGCGCTGATCATGGAGCGCGGCGCGCCGCTGATCGAGCGCTTCGGCGGCGCCAAGCTCGCCGAGGATGCGCAGAGCTCGCTCGGCAATCTCGTCGGCGAGGCGACGAAATGGGTCGGTGGATTGCTGGCGTCGCTCTGGTCGGGCGGCACCGCGATCATCGGCGTGTTCTCGTTGCTGGTGCTGACCCCGGTCATCGCCTTCTATCTGCTCGCCGACTGGGACCGCATGGTCGCGACCGTCGACAGCTGGCTGCCGCTCGACCACCGCGACACGATCCGCGGCCTGCTGCACGAGATGGATGTCGCCATTGCCGGATTCCTGCGCGGCCAGGCCCTGGTCTGCCTGCTGCTTGGAAGTTTCTATGCGATCGGGCTGTCGCTGGTCGGCGTCAATTTCGGCGCACTGATCGGCATCATCAGCGGCTTCCTGTCCTTCATCCCCTATGTCGGCTCGCTGACCGGGCTCGTGCTCTCGGTCGGTGTCGCCACCGTGCAGTTCTGGCCGGACTGGACGATGCCGCTGCTGACGCTCGCCGTCTTCGCCACCGGCCAGTTCATCGAGGGCAACATCCTGCAGCCCAAGCTGGTCGGCGACTCGATCGGGGTGCACCCGGTCTGGCTGATGTTCGCGCTGCTCGCCTTCGGCTCGCTCTTCGGCTTCGTCGGCCTGCTGCTCGCGGTGCCGCTCGCAGCGGTCATCGGCGTGCTCGCCCGCTTCGTGCTGCGGCAATACCTCGCCAGCCCCTATTACCGCGGGCGCTCCGGCCAGGTTCCCGCGCCCCATGCCGAACCGTGAGCCGCCGGTGAAGCCGCGTCAGCTCGCCTTCGACCTGCCGGTCGACGCTCGCCATGGCGTCGAGGATTTCCTCGTCGGCCCCTCCAACGAGCAGGCCTATGGGCTGATCGAGAGCTGGCCGGGCTGGCCAGCCTCCTGGCTGCGCCTCGTCGGGCCGGAGGGGGCGGGCAAGACCCATCTCGCCGCGATCTGGGCGGCGCGCGCCCACGCCTGGACGCTGTCCGCTGAAGAGCTCGACGAGGCCAAGGTGCCACATCTGGCTTCGGGCGGCGCGCTGGTGATCGAGGATTGCGACCGGGCTCCGCTCGACGAGCCGGCGCTGTTCCACCTGCTCAACGCCACCAAGGCGCGCGGCGCTTCGGTGCTGCTGACCGCACGCTCTGAGCCGGGGCAATGGGGCCTGAAGGTGCCGGACCTGCTCTCGCGCCTGCGCCTCGCGCCGCAGGCCGAGATCGCCCCGCCCGACGATGCGTTGCTGCGCGCGCTGCTGGTCAAGCTCTTCGTTGACCGTCAGCTCATCGTCGACACCGGCACGATCGAGGCGCTGGCGCTGCGGATGGAACGCTCCTTCGCCGCGGCGCGCGATCTCGTCGACGCGCTCGACAAGCTTTCGTTGGAGCGCGGCCGGCGCGTCACCCGCGCCATGGCCACCGAGGTGGTCGCCTCGCTCTTCCCGGAGGAGTGAGGCGTCAGGCCTTTGCTATGGCCGCCGTTCCGGTCAGGCGGGCATGGACGGTCTCGATCAGCAGATCATGCGCCCGCGCCGCGATCGCGTCGAGCGACGGCGTCTTGACGAACATGGCGGCGGCCTTCTCGGTCAACTCCTCGCGGCTCGGCAGGGCCGGCATGTGCCACTGCGCGATTGCGTCCTGCGCCTGCGCCTGGACGGCGTGCAGGCGCTCGCCGGCGCGGGCCTGCATCGCCGCTAGGGCCTCGCGGAACTGCGGCAGCGTGAGCGTCGGCAGATGCAGCTCCGGCAGTCCGGGTGCGCTGGCATAGGCGTCGCGGAAGGCCTGGACGATGCGCTCCACCGGGACGGAGGCCGCGAGCCGCTCGGCCGAGCGCTCGATCACGCGCGGCGGCAGCGCCTGCGAGCGCTCGATGACCGCCTGCGGCGGCGCTTTCAGGTCCCAGACCAGGCGCAGCTTCGACAGGCCGAGGATGAGGTAATAGGTCGGGTCCCACTGCCACCAGCGGAAACCCTGGCGGACGCTGTACTGATAGGCGTGGTGGTTGTTGTGCCAGCCTTCGCCCATGGTGATGATCGCCAGCCACCAGTTGTTCCGGCTCTCGTCGCCGGTGACATAGTCCTTGTCGCCATGCACATGCGCCAGCGAGTTGATGCAGAAGGTGCCGTGATAGACGGCGACCGTCGACCAGAAGAAGCCGACGAACAGACCGCTCCAGCCGTCGATGGCGAAGCAGATCAGTGCCAGCGCGGCCGCCGGCAGCAATTCGAAGCGGTGCAGGAAGGCGAGCTCGGGAAAACGCGTCAGATCGGTGACGGTCGAGGTGTCGCAGCGGTCATGGCCGTTGCTGAAGATCCAGCCGACATGGGAGTAGAAGAACGAAGTCAGCACCGGCGAATGAACGTCGTGCTCGGTGTCGGAGAAGCGGTGGTGGTGCCGGTGCTTCGAAGCCCACCAGATCACGCTCTTTTGCGCCGTCGACTGGGCGAGGAGAGCGAGCACGAACTGGCCGGCCCGGCTGGTCTTGTAGGTCCGGTGCGAGAAGTAGCGGTGATAGCCGCCGGTCACCGCGAACATGCGCAGCCAGTAGAGGCCGAAGGCGAGCCAGAGCGAGGTCGCGCTGACGCCGCTCCAGAGCGCACCGAAGCAGGCCAGATGCGCCAGCACGAAAGGAATGGCCGAGGGGTAGACGATATCGCCGTGATCGTCGGCGTGCTGCTGCTCTGACAAGGTCGTTCTCTGGACTGCATTTGAAGGCATGCGGGATTCGCATGCCGACCAAACAGCAGGGGCGGGGCGGGCGCAAGCGCCCTCAGCGCCGCAGCACAGGAAATGGCAGGACGTTGACGATCAAGCGCAGCGCGGCGGCGCTGAGTAGCACTGCGATGAAAGGCCAGTACGCCATGTCGAGCTGGGCGCGCTTGCCGAAGGTGACCATGAAGCTCAGCCAGATGTACCAGGCGCCGAACAGATGCAGCCGGCGCCAGGCGACCGCGCCGATCAATGCGGCTGTCCGATCGAAGGAGGTCGCCGCCATCGCTGCGATGACGAGATAGGCGCTGCCGCCGGCGATCAGCATGCTCGATCCGCCCAATTCCGCGAAGAGCTGCGGGTCGGTGACGGCGAGCGCGATGATGGCGATGGCGTGTAGTAGATGCGAGACGGCGAAGCCGAGCCCAAGCTGCCGCCGGTTGCGCAATTGCCAGCGCGTCCACGGATTCTGGCAAATGCGGAACAGAGCGGAGGCGGTGAAGGCGAGCAGGAAGAGGGCGAGCGAGGTCCGCGCCGTCAGCCGAATCGCCATGCGGATGCCATCGCTCCCGCCGATGGAGGCGAAGGCGGCGACGCTTGCGACAGTCAGGATCGCTGCGAGAGCGCCCAGAAGGGGCCAGCCCTCCAGGCCGGCCGGAAGGGCCGGACTGCGCCTGTTTTCGTGCGACATCGCGCTTTTCCCCTGAGTGACCGTGACATGTAATCAATGATTACATGTCACAGCCTGTGCGGCAATGAGATGTAATCGATGATTACATGATCGTGATGGCTGGCATGGGGTTCAGCCCGGCTGCTGCCGGGCGGGAAACTGGTCTAGGCTCGCGGCGATGAGCACGACGAAAGCGAGTCGGACGGGGTCGAGAGGGAGCGCAGCCAGCGCCTCGACCTATCATCACGGTAATCTGCGCGAGGTGCTGATCGCGGAGGGCTTGGCGCTGGCGGCAGAAGGCGGCCTCGACGCCGTCAGCATCCGGGAGGTGGCGCGCCGAGCCGGCGTCTCGCCGGCTGCCCCGTTCCGGCACTTCCCCGACAAGGTGGCCCTGATGACCGCCGTCGCCGAGGAGGCTATGGCACGCTTCCGGGCCGAGATCGTTGTCTCGCTTCAACGCGAGACCAGCGACGACCCGATCCGGCGCATCCGCGCCATCGGCAAGGCCTTCCTCGACTGGGCCCGGCGCAATCCGACGCATTTCGAGATCATCTCCTCGCGCCGGGCGATCGATTTTGCCGGGTCGGCCTCGCTCGGCGCGAGCAACGCCGAAATCCAGGCGCAGATGGTGAGTTTGCTCGACGAAGCGGCGCGGCGCGGGCTTCTGCGCGTCGACGATCCCGCTCTGATCCAGATCACCGGTCGCGCGTTGGTCTATGGCCTGGCGCGCATGTTGATCGACGGGCAGTTTCCGAGCTGGGGCGTCACGGAGGACGAAGCCGAGGGTGTGATGGAGCGCTCGCTCGATCTTTTCCTTGCCGGCCTGCTCAAGGCCCCAGCATCCGCTGACCCGGGTCGCTCATGACGTTTGCGCCTCGCCTGTCATCGAACCGTCACGCTACGGTGGCTTCAAAGCGAAGGCGGCCGCTGCGGCTGCAAGCAAAACGACACAGAGCAGAGCTACAGGACCGGCAGTGGCACGAGCAGCGTCGACAGCGAGAGCAAAGCGCATGACCCAGGATGTGGCGGAAGCATCGGTTGCGAAGGCTGCGGCCCAGGCGCCGGCCGGCGGCGACCTTCATCTCGACGAGGCGCTGCGGCAGTCGCCGAAGCGGTTCATGAACCGGGAATTGTCCTGGCTGCAGTTCAACCGGCGCGTGATGGAGGAGGCCTCCAACCGCAACCATCCGCTGCTGGAGCAGCTGCGCTTCCTCTCGATCTCGGCGAATAATCTCGACGAGTTCTTCATGGTTCGCGTTTCCGGCCTGCGCGAGCAGCTCAAGGCCGGCGTGGTGACGCCGAGCCAGGATGGCCTCAGCCCGGCCGAGCAGCTCGCCGCGCTGGGCGAGGGCGTTCACGCTCTGACGAGCGACCAGCAGACCCGCTGGACCGAACTCAAGCACGACCTGGAGGCGAATCGGATCGTGCTGCTGCGGCCGGCTGATATCGGCGCGCAGGACCGCATCTGGCTGGAAGACCGCTTCCTGCACTATGTCTTCCCGGTGCTGACGCCGCTGGCGATCGATCCGGCGCATCCGTTCCCGTTCATTCCCAATCTCGGCTTCACCATCGCGCTGGCGCTGGAGCGCGTCAGCGACGGGCGCGCGCTCGACGCGCTGATCCGCGTGCCGGTGAAGATGGATCGCTTCATCGAATTGCCCGATCTCGCCCGCGAGGGCGTCCAGCGCTTCATCATGCTGGAGGATCTGGTCGCGCTCTTCATCGGCAAGCTCTTCCCCGGTTATGAGGTCAAGGGCACCGGCTCCTTCCGCATCATCCGCGACTCCGATCTCGACATCGAGGAAGAGGCCGAGGACCTCGTCCGCGTCTTCGAGACGATGCTGAAGCAGCGCCGCCGCGGTGTCGTCATCCGGCTCGAGCTCCATGCCGACATGCCGGCGCATCTGCGCGACATGATCATCCGCGAGCTCAGGGTCGATCCGGATGAGATCGTCGTCGTCGATGGCATGATCGGTCTGAACGAGCTCTCGCAGCTGGTCGGCGTCGATCGCCCGGACCTGAAGTTCAAGCCCTATAATGCCCGCTTTCCCGAGCGCATCCGCGAGCATGGCGGCGACTGCTTCGCCGCCATCCGCCAGAAGGACCTGATCGTCCATCATCCCTATGAGAGCTTCGACGTCGTCGTGCAGTTCCTGCAGCAGGCGGCGCGCGACCCCAACGTCGTCGCGATCAAGCAGACGCTCTACCGGACGTCCTCGAACTCGCCGATCGTGCAGGCGCTGGCGGAAGCGGCCGAGGCCGGCAAGTCGGTGACGGCGCTGGTCGAGCTCAAGGCGCGCTTCGACGAGGAGGCGAACATCCGCTGGGCCAAGGATCTGGAGCGCGCCGGCGTCCAGGTCGTCTACGGCTTCATCGAGCTCAAGACCCACGCCAAGCTCTCGATGGTGGTGCGCCGCGAGGCTGGCCAGTTCGCGACTTACTGCCATATCGCCACCGGCAACTATCACCCGATCACGGCGCGCATCTATACCGACGTTTCCTTCTTCACCGCCGATCCGGTGATGGCGCAGGACGTCGCCCGCATCTTCAACTTCATCACCGGCTATGCCGAGCCGGCCGAGCTGGAGCGCATGGCGGTCTCGCCGGTCAACCTCAAGAAGCGCCTGCTCGACGATATTGCCGAGGAGGTCGCGCATGTGAAGGCGGGTCGCAAGGGCGCGATCTGGGGCAAGTGCAACTCGCTGGTCGATCCCGAGATCATCGATGCGCTCTACGACGCCAGCCAGGCCGGCGTGCAGATCGATTTCGTCGTGCGCGGCATCTGCTGCCTCAGGCCCGGCGTGCCGGGCCTCTCCGACAATATCCGCGTCAAGTCGATCGTCGGGCGCTTCCTGGAGCACACCCGCGTCTATGCCTTCGGCGCCGGCCACGGCATGCCCTCGGCCAAGGCCAAGCTCTATATCTCCTCGGCCGACCTGATGCCGCGCAATCTCGACCGCCGCGTCGAGGCGCTGACGCCGATTTTGAACGCGACGGTCCACCAGCAGATGCTCGAGCAGATCATGCTGGCGAACTTTCTCGACAACGAACAGAGCTGGACCATCTTGCCCGATGGCGGCTCGCGACGCATTGTCCCGCCATCGGCCGAAGAGTCGTTCAACGCCCACAAGTATTTCATGACGAATCCGAGCCTGTCAGGTCGTGGAAAATCTCTTTCGAGCTCAAGCCCGCGCAGCCTCTCCCGCCGCGCCGGCAAGAAGGCCTGAGCAGGCTTCGGGCCGGCTGAGCGTCGGCAACACCATCGCGATCATCGACATCGGCTCGAACTCGGTCCGCCTCGTCGTCTATGAGAACCTGTCGCGGGCGCCCGCGCAGGTCTTCAACGAGAAGGAGATGGCGGGCCTCGGCCGGCAGGTCGCCTCGACCGGCATGCTGGCGCAGGACGCGATCGACAAGGCGCTCTCGGCGCTGGTGCGCTTCCGCATCCTCTGCGAGGCGATGCATGTCGGGCAGCTTCGGGTCATCGCCACGGCTGCGGCCCGCTATGCCTCGAACGGCCCCGATTTCATCGCCCGCGCCGAAGCGGCCGTCGGCCAGCCGATCGAGCTGATCTCCGGCGATCGCGAGGCCTATCTCTCGGCGCTCGGCGTGATCTCCGGCTTCGACCAGCCGCATGGCGTCGTCGGCGATCTCGGCGGCGGCTCGCTCGAGCTGATCTCTGTCGATGGCGGCAAGGTGGGCGAGGGTATCAGCCTGCCGCTCGGTGGCCTCGCCCTGATCGACCGCTCCGGCAATTCGATGAAGGCGGCCGAGAAGATCGTCCGCGACGATCTCGACCACCATCCGCAGCTCGCCGCGATGCGCGGGCGTGATTTCTATGCCGTCGGCGGCACCTGGCGCGCGCTCGCGACGCTGCACCAGCGCCAGTCGGGCTATCCGCTCAACGTTATGCACGGCTATATCGTGCCGGCCCGAGAGGCGAGCGACTTCGTCCGCCTGGTCGAACGTGCCGATGCCTCGATGCTGGAGGCGATCGAGTCGGTTTCCTCGGCCCGCCGTCCGCTGCTCGCCTATGGCGCGCTGGTGCTCGACCAGATCATCAAGCGCGGCCGGCCGCGCAATGTCGTGATCTCCGCCAATGGCGTGCGCGAAGGTCTGCTGCACGAGCAGCTCGACGAGAGCGAGCGCTCCGCCGACGCGCTGCTGCGCGGCGCCGAGGATTACAACCAGCTGCGCGCCCGCGATCCGCGTCATGCCGCCGACCTGATCGCTTGGACCGAGAAGCTCGTCGCCAGCGCCTATCCGCACGACGACCCGGCGCTGCAGCGGCTGCAGCTCGCCGCCTGCCTGCTCTCCGACATCGGCTGGCGCGCCCATCCAGACTATCGCGGCGAGCAGACACTGAACGTCATCGCCCATGCCTCGTTCAGCGGCGTCGACCATGTCGGCCGCGCCTTTCTCGCGCTGACGGCGTTCTACCGCTATGCCGGCCTGAAGGCCTCCGCCCCGGCGGTCGAAGGGCTGCGGCGCCTGCTGACAACGCGCACGCTCGAACGCGTCCACATCCTCGCCGCGGCTTTCCGGGTCGCCTATCTGATTTCGGCAGGCATGCCCGGCATCCTGTCGCGAGCATCGCTGACCTGCATTGACAGCCGGCTCGTCATGCGCCTGCCCGACGACCTGAAGTCGTTGGCGAGCGAGCGTGTCACCGGACGGCTGAAACAGCTCGCCAAGCTGCTTGGGCGCGAGATCGACATCCGATAGGGCGGAAAGACCTGACCTAGCGCGGCATAAGCTGCTGGAACGCCGTCGGCTGGATCGATATCCGGCCGATGAATGGCCGGTCATGCGCCAGGATGACGAAATAGGCGGCCGAGACGACCAGAACATAAAGATGGGCGGCGACGATCTGCATGCGGAAGGCGTGGCTGTTGCAGACGATGATCGCGAGCAGGGTCGTCGTCGAGATCAGCCACATGGCGAACCATTGCGCCCAGGTGATGCCGGCGACCGAAGCGGTGAGCCGCGCCAGCCGGGCATGGCGGATTTCCAGGAGCTGGCTGAGCAACGGCGTGTAGGCCGCGGCGGTGTTGAGTCGCGACACCAGATGGATCGCACCGAGCAGCTGCTTCTCAGACTGCTCGAAAACCGCATCGCTGAGCGGCGTACTCTTGGCCATGGCCGGCCAATCGACGCCGACCACATCGCGCAGATAGGCCTGCAGCCCCGCGGTCAGTTCCGACCGCGTTCCCTCAGGCAGCACCACGGACAGAGTGAGCGCCGTCTCGACCGCATCCGCCTCGCGCTGCACGGCGGTGCGTGCCGACACCGCGTCGTTCCAGATGCCGGCAGCCGAGAAGGCGACGATCAGGGCGAACAACGCTCCGCAGGCGTTGATGATCGAATCGCGGATCGGCAGGGGCTGGTCGATTCGGCGGCCGAAGCGCGAGATGCCGACGCGGACGAGGCCGATCAGGAGCCAGCAGACCGCGAGGCTCAGCGCCAGCACGGCGAGGAACATCGCCGCCAGCGGCATTTGATGGAACAGGATGAACACGTCGCCCCCGGACTCCGCCCGCACTCAGACGGCGACAGCAGAGCCCAGCTCGGTCTCGGCCGACAAGTCTCTTCTTCGGAAAGCCGAGGACAATTGTCGTGGCGGCGACGATCGGATGCTCACGAGCCGGGATGAGGGGCGGATCGTGGATGACCGTCAGCGCGGGCAGCGGTGCGTGCGCTCGGCGCGCTGGATGTCGGCGATGACGCGGCGCTGGGTCGCCGAAAGCGGCACGTCCTCGACATTGTCGTACTGGCAGCCGGCATTGCCGAAGGCGCTGATGCCGCGCTGGGTGCGGAAGCAATAGCCCTGCGCCTTGTAGATCTCGTTGCGCTGATACCAGAGGTCCTCGCAGCTCTGCGCCGCCGCCGGCGTGGCGGCCGCGAAGAAGGGCAGGGCGATTCCGAGGGCGAGGGCAGGAAGGAGCAGCGTCGACATGACGACCTCTTGCGGTTGCGCGACCATCTCTGCCGGCCCTTGCGGACAGGACAAGCCTTTTCGCGTTCTGCCATGGCAGGATCACGATCCTGTTGCAGGAGCGCGTGATCGCTCCGCTGGCAAAGCTGTGAATTGACGCTGCCGCGCTCGCGGGGGAGAAGAACCGCAAGGTCATGCAGCCGTTTCGCCTTCTTCGTCCGAATCTCGTCCGCCTGCGGCGTTCGATCGCCGTCGGGCTGACGTTGGTCGCGGCGGCCGCACCCGTCATGGCGCAGGCGCAAAAGCGCTCGGTCTCGCTGATCCGAGATGCCGAGATCGAGCAGTTGCTGCGCGACTATGCGGCGCCGATCTTCAAGGCGGCCGGGATCAATGCCGGCGGAACCAGGATCATCCTGATCAACGATCGCGCCTTCAACGCCTTCGTCGCCGACGGCAAGTCGATCTTCGTCAATATCGGCGTGCTGATGGATGCGGCAACGCCGAACGAGGTGATCGGCGTGCTCGCTCATGAAAGCGGCCATCTCGCCGGCGGGCATTTGGCGCGGCTGCGGCAGGAGATGCAGAACGCCCAGATCCTCTCGATCGCCGGTCTGCTCGTCGGCGTCGGCGGCGTCGTCGCCGGCGCGCGCAGTGGCGGTTCCGCGATCGGCAATGCCGGCGTCGGCGCGATGGGGGCTATCGCGGGGCCGCAGGAGCTGGTGCGCCGCTCGCTGCTCGCCTATCAGCGCTCCGAGGAGCAGGCGGCGGATCGCGCGGCTGTGCGTTTCCTCTCGGTTGCCGGCATGTCGGCCAAGGGCATGCTCACCGTCTTCCGGCGCTTCGCCGAGAACAGCGCCTTCCTGTCGAAGGCGATCGATCCCTACACGCTGAGCCACCCGATGCCGAGCGAGCGCATCGCCCAGCTCGAGACGCTGGCGAAGCAGAGCCCCCATTTCGACAAGCTCGATCCGCCGGCTCTGCAGGCACGTCACGACCTGATGCGCGCCAAGCTGATGGGTTTCGTCGAGCGCGAGGCCGGCGTCGCCCGCCGCTACGGCATGGCGGACCAGTCGATGGCGGCGCGCTATGCCCGCGCCATCAGCGACTACCGCTCCGGCAGGATGGCGCAGGCGCTGGCGGCCATGGACAGGCTGATCGGCGAGCAGCCCAAAAATGCCTACTTCCTCGAACTCAAGGGCCAGGCCCTGCTGGAGGCCGGGCGGGCACGCGAGGCCGTGCCGGTGTTGCGCCAGGCGGTCGCGCTGGCGCCGCAGGCGGGGCTGATCCGGCAGATGCTCGGTCATGCGCTGCAGCAGACCGGCGACAAGGCCCTGCTCGACGAAGCGATCCGCGAGCTGTCGAACGCCGCGGCGCGCGAGCCCGACTCGGCCGAGGTGCATCAGCATCTCTCGAATGCCTATGCCGCCAAGGGCAACATCGCCATGGCCGAGCTGTCGGCCGCACGGCACGCTTTCGCCAAGGGCGATTGGACAGTCGCCCACACCCAGGCGAGCCGGGCTCTGGCCAAATTGCCGCAGGGCTCGCCTGCGGCGCTGCGCGCTCGGGACATCGTCGAGTATGTTCCTCCCGACAAACAACGATAGAGCAGGATGCGAAAAAGTGGGGACCGGTTTTTCGCAGGAATCCTGCTCTAAACCTTTAGAATCGATCACGTCTTATGATTTTGGATCGACCCGATCCAAAATCATCGTGATCTAATGGCGCCCGAGTCGCGCCCTTGGAAAGGACCGTCGTCATGATCTTCTCTTCGCTGCGCCGTCTGGCGCTCGCCGGCATCGCGGCCTGCGCGCTCGCCGGAGCTGTCGCACCGGCGCAGGCGCAGGCGCTCTCGCCAGACCAGCGCAAGGCCGTGGTCGAGTTGATCAAGGAGACGCTGCTGAAGAATCCCGAGCTGATCCAGGAAGCGCTGGTCGAGCTCGAGAAGCGCAACCAGGTCGCCCAGGTCGAGGCGCAGCGCAATGCGCTCGCCGCTGAGAAGGCCAGCCTGACCGATCCCGCGACCTCGGTGATCGCCGGCAACCCGCAGGGTGACGTCACCCTTGTCGAGTTCATGGATTACAATTGCGGCTTCTGCAAAAGGGCGATGGAAGACGTTCGCGCCCTCGCCAAGGACGATGCCAAGCTCAAGGTCGTGATCAAGGACTTCCCGATCCTCGGCCCCGATTCGGTCGAGGCCAGCCGCGTCGCCATCGCAGTGAAGAACCAGCTCCAGGGCCAGAAATACTGGGATTTCCATCTCAAACTAATGGCCACCAAGGGCCGCATCAACGGCGCCAAAGCACTTGAGATCGCCAAGGAGGCCGGCGCCGACATCGAGCGCGTCAAGAAGGAGATGGACGCGCCGGCGACGCGCGCGGTGATCGAGCAGACCGTCGCGCTGGGCGACCGTCTCGGCCTCACCGGCACGCCCGCCTTCATCGTCGGCGACGAGGTGGTGTTCGGCGCGGTCGGCCAGGCGGCGCTGAAGCAGAAGATCGAGGCCGTGCGTAAGTGCGGCAAGGCGACCTGCAGCGGCTGAGTTTCCTGCTGAAGCAGGCCTTTGCCGCGTCGTTTCTGTGGACCAGCGGCTGAAACAGCATTGATTTGCATAGGCAAGGCGCCCCGTGGGCGCCTTCGCCCTTTTCCTGACCCACTGTTCCGGGTAAAGACGCGCGACATCGCGAGGCTGCCGGCTTGATCCGGCGCCATTCATTCGCATATGCGCATCCTCTTCGGGACCTGCCGTCCCGCCCATCGAGCTCACGAAGACGGTGAAATCCGCCATGGCGACCAAGAGCCCCATCGACCCCGAACTCGTGCGCGAGATGGCGCAGCTGATCAACGAGACCGATCTGACCGAGATCGAGGTGCAAAAGGGCGACCTGCGCATCCGCGTGGCCCGCACCATCACTGCGACCGTGATGGCGCCGGTCGCGGCCGCGCCTGCCTTCGCCCCGGCACCGGCCGCTGCTGCGCCTGCCGCCGCACCGGCCGATGCCAAGGCGGCCGCCGCCCATCCCGGCACGGTCAATTCGCCGATGGTCGGCACCGCTTATCGCCGGCCGTCGCCGGAGGCCAAGCCCTTCATCGAGGTCGGCCAGGAAGTGAAGGCAGGCGAGCGCGTGCTGCTGGTCGAAGCGATGAAGACCTTCAACGACATCGTCGCGCCGCGCGGCGGCAAGGTCGTCGCCATCCTGGTCGAGGACGGCCAGCCGGTCGAATACGGCGAGCCCCTGCTGGTGATCGAGTGAGGATTCATCCGGGCGGGAGCGGGCTCAAGATGTTCGACAAGATCCTGATCGCCAATCGCGGCGAGATCGCGCTGCGGGTGCTGCGGGCTGCCAAGGAGCTCGGCATCGCCACCGTTGCCGTGCATTCGACCGCCGACGCCAACGCCATGCATGTGCGCCTCGCCGACGAGAGCGTCTGCATCGGCCCGCCGCCGGCGCGCGAGAGCTATCTCAACATCCCGGCCCTGATCGCGGCCTGCGAGATCACCGGCGCCGACGCGGTGCATCCCGGCTACGGCTTTCTCTCCGAGAACGCCCGCTTCGCCGAGATCCTCGAGCGGCACAACATCGCCTTCATCGGCCCCAAGGCCGAGCATATCCGCAGCATGGGCGACAAGATCGAAGCCAAGCGCACCGCCAAGCGCCTCGGCATCCCCTGCGTGCCGGGCTCGGAGGGTGGCGTCGCCGATGACGAGGAGGCGCTGCGGATCATTCGCGAGATCGGCCTGCCCGTCATCATCAAGGCGGCGTCCGGCGGCGGCGGCAAGGGCATGAAAGTGGTGCGCAGCGAGGACGAGGTGTCCGTCATGCTCGCCACGGCCCGCAGCGAGGCCAAGGCAAATTTCGGCGACGACGCCGTCTATATCGAGAAATACCTCGAGAAGCCGCGCCATATCGAGATCCAGGTGCTCGGCGACGGCAAGGGCCGGGCGATCCATCTCGGCGAGCGCGATTGCTCGTTGCAGCGCCGCCACCAGAAGGTCTGGGAGGAGGGGCCGTCGCCTGCGCTCAACGCCGGCGAGCGCGACCGGATCGGCAATATCTGCGCCAAGGCGATGGCCGATATGGGCTATCTCGGCGCCGGCACGATCGAGTTCCTCTATGAGGACGGCGAGTTCTACTTCATCGAGATGAACACCCGCATCCAGGTCGAGCATCCGGTCACCGAGATGATCACCGGGATCGACCTGGTCAACGAGCAGATCCGGATCGCCGCCGGCGCGCCGCTATCGATCAGCCAGAAGGACGTCGTCATCGAGGGCCATGCCATCGAATGCCGTGTCAATGCCGAGCACCCCGCGACCTTCCGGCCTTCGCCGGGCAAGATCGCCTCGTTCCATACGCCTGGCGGGCTCGGCGTGCGCGTCGATTCGGCTGCGTATCAGGGCTATGTCATCCCGCCGCATTACGACTCGCTGGTCGGCAAGCTGATCGTGCACGGCCGCAACCGGGCCGAATGCCTGATGCGCCTGCGCCGCTCGCTCGATGAGTTCGTCGTCGACGGCGTCGACACCACGCTGCCGCTGTTCCGGACGCTGGTACGCAATCAGGACATGCTCAACGGCGACTACAACATCCACTGGCTGGAGAAATTCCTCGCCAATGGCGGCATGGATCAGTCGGGCGAGGCTTGAGCCTCGGCGCCTCCCGTCATGCTCGGGCTTGACCCGAGCATCTCAGGCCGAGTGAGGCGCCAATCGACTGCCTCTTGTCATGAGATTCTCGGGTCTGCGCTTCGCTCCGCCCGAGAATGACGACTAGGGTTTGACTCGGCCGCCCGCTCGCGCTCCCATCGCCGCATGAAGGCCCGTTCCACACCCGCGCGCGCGCCGGCGATCACGCCGGAAATCCTCCTGCGCGCCTATGCGGCCGGCGTCTTCCCGATGGCGGAGAGCGCCGACGATCCCGGCCTGTTCTGGGTCGAGCCGGACATCCGCGGCATCATTCCGCTCGATGCCTTCCATCTGCCGGGCAGGCTGGCGCGTACTGTCCGCTCGGATCGGTTCGAGATCCGGATCGACCACGACTTCGCCAGCGTGATCGCGGCCTGCGCCGAAAGCCGGCCGGACCGGGCCGAGACCTGGATCAACGGCCGCATTCGCGGGCTCTATGGCGAGCTCTTCCATCTCGGCTATGTGCATACGGTCGAATGCTGGCGCGAAGGCAAGCTCGTCGGCGGCCTCTATGGCCTGTCGCTCGGCGGGGCCTTTTTCGGCGAGAGCATGTTCCATCGCGAGACCGACGCCTCGAAGGTGGCGCTCGTCCACCTGGTCGCCCGGCTGAGGCGCGGCGGCTATCGTCTGCTCGATACGCAGTTCCAGACCGCGCATCTCTCGCAGTTCGGTACGCGAGAGATCCCGCGCGAGGCCTATCGCGTCCTGCTCGACGCGGCGATCGCGAGCGATGGCGACTGGTGGGGCTGGCCGCCGGGGCAGGACGTCCGGGGCCACGAGGCGCTGGCCGAGTTGCCGGGCTGATCCGATCAGGCGGCGGGTTCGCCGCCCGCCATCGGCGACGGCTCCCAGAGCTCGATCGGATTGCCCTCGGGATCGTGGATCCGGCAGAAGCGGCCGACCTCCGAATCCCAGTCCGGCCGGGTCTCGACGGCAATCCCGGCGGCGCGCAACGAAGCCATCATCGCGTCGAGGTCGTCGACGCGGAAATTGACCATCCACTGCTGCTCGGGCCGGCCGAAATATTCGGTCGTCGCGGCGAAGGGGCCGAAAATGGTCGGCCCGGCGTCCTGGCTCCAGACCGTCTTGTTCATGTCGGCGATGCCGAGATGCTGTTCGTACCAGGCCGAGAGGGCCTGCGGGTCGCGCCCGCGAAAGAACAAGCCGCCGATGCCGGTGACTCGCGCCATCGTCAGTTGCTGCCGGTCGGGTCGCGGCCTGGGACCGGATTGGTCGGGAAGAAGCGCTGCGACGGAGTCTGGCGCGGCTGCACCGGCACGCCCTGCGGCGGGGCGACATCGATGCGCTGGTTCGGCGGCGGCGTCTGCTGGGCCGGGCGGGCAGGGCGCCGCTGCTCGGGAGTGAGCGGTGGCGGCGCCGCCTCCGGCTCCTTCGGATCGACCACCAGCTCCGTGCCGCCTTTGCAGTCGGTCAGCCAGACATCATAGATCGCGTGCTCGACACCGTGCAGACCGGGGCTGGACGCATACATCCAGCCCGTGAAGATGCGCCGGTACTCGTTGTTGAAGGTGACCTCGTCGACCTCGGTGAAGGAGGTCGTCTGCGGCGCCTCGGTCGGCGGGCGGGTCCAGCAGATGCGCGGGGTGATCTGCAGCGCGCCGAACTGCACGGTTTCGTCGATCGCCACCTCGAAGGAGATGATCCGGCCGGTGATCTTGTCGAGCCCGGCGAAGACCGCGGTCGGATTGCGGATGCGGTCGGCCTTGGCGGGGACGGCCAGCGCGAGCGCTGCGCCTGAGATGGCGGCGAGGGCGAGGGCTCTGCGGAAGGAAGACATGCTGGCTTGGCGAATCTCTTTCAGCGCGGCCGCGCGCGACGGGGCGCAGTAGCACGCTAATCGCAGCGGAAAAAGGGCGGAACGCGGCATGCGCCGGGATCGGCACCGTCAGAGGCGGCGAATGTATTGCATCCCCGCCATAGCTGTCATGCTCGCAACGGGGTATCATGCAGTTGCAATCCATTTGCAAATTCGTATCCTGCCACTGCCTTGCAAGTGCAGAATCGGGGTCTCCATGGAAGCGCGGGTCGACGGAACGCCCCCCGGCTGGCATACCGAGCGCGGCGATGCCTCGCTCGCCGATGTCCACCGGTCGATCGCGGTGCGCAGCTCCGGGCCAGGCTGGCGCCGCGCGGCGGCCTTTGTCGGACCGGGCTATCTCGTCGCCGTCGGCTATATGGATCCCGGCAATTGGGCGACCTCGATCGCCGGCGGCTCCAAGTTCGGATACACGCTGCTCGTCGTCGCGCTGGTCTCCAACATCATGGCGATCGTGCTGCAGTCGCTCTGCGCGCGGCTCGCGATCGCCTCCGGGCGCGACCTCGCCCAGGCCTGCCGCGACGCCTTCCCGAAGCCTGTCGCCTATGTGCTCTGGGTCCTAGCCGAGACCGCGATCATCGCCACCGACATCGCGGAAGTGATCGGGACCGCGATCGGCCTCAACCTGATCTTCGGCATCCCGCTCGAGCTCGGCGTCATCATCACGGCGCTCGACGTCTTCCTGATCCTCTATCTGCAGCGGCTCGGCTTCCGTTGGGTCGAGGCGCTGATCATCACTCTGCTCGGCGTGATCGCGGTCTGCTTTGCGATCCAGATCGCGCTCGCCAATCCGAACTGGGGGCAGGTGATCCGCGGCTTCGCGCCGACCACCGAGATCGTCACCAATCCGGAGATGCTCTATCTGGCGCTCGGCATTCTCGGCGCGACGGTGATGCCGCATAACCTCTACCTGCACTCAGGCATCGTGCAGACGCGCGCCTATGGCGAAACTCTGCCGGAGAAGCGCCAGGCGCTGAAATTCGCCACGATCGACTCGACGGTCGCGCTGATGTTCGCGCTCCTGATCAACGCCTCGATCCTGATCCTGGCGGCGGCGACTTTCTACAAGACCGGCCAGACCGAGGTCGCCGAACTCGGCGACGCGCACAAGCTGCTCGGCCCGCTGCTGGGCGTGGCGATCGCGCCGACCCTGTTCGGCATCGCGCTGCTCTGCTGCGGCATCAACTCGACGGTGACCGCGACGCTCGCCGGCCAGATCGTGATGGAGGGCTTCCTCAAGATCAAACTGGCGCCCTGGCTGCGCCGGCTGATCACGCGGGGCATCGCGATCATCCCGGCCGCGGCGGTGACGATCTGGTACGGCGATGCGGGAACAGCGCGGCTACTGATCCTGACCCAGGTCGTGCTCTCGCTGCAGCTCTCCTTCGCCGTCTTCCCGCTGGTGATGTTCACCGCCGACAAGGCCAAGATGGGCGAGCTCGTCGCGCCGCGCTGGCTCATCGCCTTCGCCTATCTGATCGCGGTGGTGATCGCGGCGCTGAACGTCAATCTGCTGGTCGATTTCGTCGGCGGGGCAGGCTGAGAAATGGGGGCGCGGCCTTTCCGGCTGCGCCGCTCCAGAGCATTTTCGAGCGAAGTAGACACCGGTTCGCGTGAAGAAAATGCGATAAAACAACGACCTAGAACATTTCCGCGATTCGAAGAATTGCGGAAATGCGCTAGCGTGCCGCGCGCCTGGCGCGGAAGCGGGCGACCTTGTCGCGGTTGCCGCAGAGGCTCATCGTGCACCAGCGCCGGGTGTTGTTGCGCCCGCGATCATAGAAGACGAGCGTGCAATGATCGGCGGCGCAGCGCTTCAGCCGCGCCGGCTCGGCCTCGCAGACGAAACGGGCGAGATCGAGCGCGATCTGTGCGGCCGGGCCGGCGGGCTCGAACGCGAATCCGAGCGTGGGTCCATTGTCCCCGCGCTGCAGGACATGGTGGCCGTTGAGGCCAGCCAGCCGGCGGTTGACTGACGCCAGAATGGCATCGGACAGCGGCTGACCTGCCTCGAGCCGCTCAAAGACCGGCCGCAATTCCGCGCGCAGGGTGCGCAGCTCGGCCATTGCCTCGTCTGCATCTCCGGCAGCATCGCCGAGGCGGGCTGCTCTCAGCCAGGCCAATGCCCGCTCGGGACCATCGATCAGCTCCTGGGGGCCGGTTTCGCCGATTGGCGTGGTGTTGAGCAGATCCAGCCACGTGGCTCCTCCCACGAACGGAAAGCCGTCGCGGAATTCGCTGGAAGCCTGTGTCACGGACGCCATTTCGGACCTCGGAGCGGCATGTCGGTCTGTAACCGCTTACTTATCGATTGACAGGTGTCAAATCAAGTGACACCTTTGAATTACATAAACAGAGGTTACATCGCTCGCGATGATCCATTCCCCAGCCGCCTCGTCGCCATCACCCTCGCCACAGGAGTTCTCGCCATGACGTCCGTTACCGCAGCCGAGCCCGTTCCGACCCATTTCCGCACCGCCAAGATTGCCGGCACAGAGATCTTCTATCGCGAGGCCGGTCGGCAGGACGCGCCGACGCTCCTGCTGCTGCACGGTTTCCCGTCCTCCTCGCACATGTTCCGCGACCTCATTCCGCGCCTTTCCGGGCAGTACCGGGTGATCGCGCCGGATTACCCCGGTTTCGGCCATAGCGGCGCGCCGTCGCCGGCCGAGTTCGATTATCGCTTCGACCGTCTCGCCGATGTGGTGGAAGAGCTCGTCGATCGGCTCGGGCTGAAGAGCTATGTGCTCTATCTGCAGGACTATGGTGGGCCGGTCGGCTTCCGCCTGGCGCTGCGCCGGCCGGAGCGCGTGCGCGGGCTGATCGTGCAGAACGCCGTCGCCAATGCCGAGGGCTGGAATCCCGAGATCACCGCGTCGATGGGGCCGTTCTGGCGCGAACGCAACGCCGAGACCGAGAAGCCCTTCACCGATCTGCTGAAGCCGGAGACGACGCGCTTCCAGTACACCCATGGCGCTGCGCGGGCCGAGCGGCTCTCGCCGGATGCCTGGACGATGGATCAGGCCGGGCTGGACCGGCCGGGCAATCGCGAGATCCAGCTGCGGCTGCTGCACGACTACCAGAGCAATTTCGCCGTCTACCCGGCCTGGCAGCGCTATCTCGCGGAGCGCCAGCCGCCGATGCTGATCGTCTGGGGCAAGAGCGATCCGTTCTTCACGCTCAAGGGCGTCGACTATCTGAAGCAGCAGGTTCCCGGCGCCGAGGTGCACTTGTTCGACGCCGGCCATTTCGCACTGGAGACGCATGCCGGCGAGATCGCCGAGCACATCCGGGCGTTCATGGCACGGTTGCCTGCACGGTAGCCCGGGTGCTGGGCTCCGGCATCAGCAGGAGCAGCAGCGCCAATGCGATGCCGGCAGCGATGCCGAGCGTGATGAAGGCTGGGCCGTAGCCGTAGCCGACGACGATCGCCCCGGCGACAGAGGTGCTTAACGCAGCGCCGATGCCCTGCGCGGTCGCGATCGCGCCCTGAGCGACGTTGAAATGGCCGGTGCCGGCGGTGAGATCGGCGACGATCAGCGGAAAGAGCGCGCCGAAGATGCCGGCGCCGACGCCATCCAGCAGTTGCACGCCGATCAGCCAGGGCGCGGCGTCAGAGAGCGGATAGAGCAGGCCGCGCAGGCACAGGACCGCCAGCGCGGCCGCGAAGATCGGCTTGCGGCCCCAGCGATCGGCCTTGGCGCCCACGACCAGGGCGACCGGGACCATTACCAGCTGGGCGGCCACGATGCAGGCCGACATCCAGGTGGTGGCGAGCTCCCGATTGGCCAGCGCCAGCTTCTGGCCGACGAGCGGCAGCATCGCGGCATTGGCGAAATGGAAGAGCGTCGTCGACGCGGCGAAGACCAGCAGAGGCGGGCTGGCGAGAAGCACGCTGAAGCCCGACGGGTGCGCCTCGCCTGAGCCGGTGGACGCACTGTCGAGGCCGCGCGCGACGTCGTGGTCGATCGCGGCGGCGGGCACGCTCAGCGTGGCGACGATGCTGGCAGCGGCCATCGCCGCCATCAGCCAGAAGACGGCGACGGGACCGAGCCAGTAGGCGAGGGCCCCGGCGAGCAGTGCGGCGACAGCGTTGCCGGCATGGTTGAAGGCCTCGTTGCGGCCGATGCGCGCCGCGAAGGCCTTCGGCCCGACGATGCCGAGCGTGATCGCGGCGATCGCCGGAGGGAACACCGCGCCGGCGACCCCCTAGATCGCCTGCAGGATCGTCACCGGCACCAGGCCGGGAAAGAGCGGGATGGCGAGCGAGGCGGCCGTGATCGCGACCGCCGCTGCGACGAGGACGGCGCGCTTCGCCCGCACAGTATCGATCAGCGCGCCGGCGGGTGTCTGCGCGACGATGCCGGCAATTCCCGCCGCCGAGAGCGTGAACCCGATCGAGGCTTCATCCCAGTGCTGGACCGTCAGCAGGTAGATCGCGAGATAGGGGCCAAGGCCGTCGCGGACGTCCGCGAGGAAGAAGTTCAACGCGTCGAGCGGCCGACGAGCCGAAGCGGTGCGATCAGGGCCCATGTCGATCTCTCGGTCGGAACGGCGCGGATCAACGGCCGAGAGCAAGCGTGGTTCCCTTACGTCCGGGCACAAAAAAGCCGGCGATGCGTGGCACCGCCGACTGATCTCGATTCCTGGTCGTTCGTCAGCGGCCCGGGGTCCAGGCCTGGTAGTCGCCGGTCGCGGCCGGGGTCTTGTTCTCGCCCAGCGTCGAACCCGGCGGGCGATAGGCCAGGGCCGTGCCGGTATGGTTCGGCTGGTGCGGCTTCTGCCATTCGCGCGGGATATACTTTTCCTCGGACGGGGCGACGTCGACCGTGTGGTGCAGCCAGCCGTTCCAGCCGGGCGGGATCGTAGAGGCCTCGATCGGGCCGTTATAGATCACCCAGCGGCGCTGGACGCCGAGCGCCTTGTCCTTCACGCCGCCCTTGGTGCGGTAATAGACATTGCCGAACTCGTCCTCGCCGACCTTCTCGCCGAAGCGCCAGGTGTGGAAGCGGGTGCCGATGGTCTGGCCGTTCCACCAGGTGAAGAGCTGGAGCAGGGTCTTGGTCATCGCTTCGCGTCCGCGCAGGTCGGTACCGTCGCGCGACTTATGAAGATGCGGGCGTGCGATGTCCAGTGCGGCTCAGCGCAGCAGCGAGCGCGCGGTCGGAATGAGGCGGGCGATGTCCGGGGCGCGCCCGGTTCCCACGGCAATCTCGCGCAAGGCTGCTTCGAGCGCTGGTATCGCCTGCGGGACGGCCGGCCGGATGAGCGTGACCACGACACATTCACCCTCGCGCACGGGCAGGCGCGCGAAGCCGTTCTCGCTGCGATCGCTGATCAGGCTGGCGACTATGTTGCCGCCGGTGGCCCGTAGGGCGTCGGCGATCACGTCAGCGGCGAGCGAGGCTTTGTCGTCGGCCGTGTCCGGCGCGAGATGGTGGATGGCGACCAGATAGGGATGACCATCTTCCAGATCGGCAGTTCCTGGCGGCAGCCGTTCGCGCCCACTGGTAGCGAAGCCGGAGCCCAGCGCCGCCGCCGGCTTCAGCATCAGCACGTCGTGCCATTCCAGCATGGTCTCGTTGGCGGCAGGGCCGTGCTCAGCCCAGACCGGGCCGCCATAGAAGGCGGGGAGGGCGCGGGTCCGCGCCGTCTGATCGGCAAAGCCGCGGAACCAGACGAACTGGTCGGGCGCCGCGGGATCGCGGAACTGGCAAAGCACGCTCATCCCGACCGCCTCCTGCGTCTCGACCAAATGGGTATCGAAGACCGCGATCAGGGCCTCGCGCGCGCCAGGCCTCAGGGTGTAACGGCGCAACTCGAAGACGGTGTCGGTCATGGCGGTTCTCCGGCGGCCTTCGCAGCTAGGCGGGGAGCCCGCCCGGATACGTCAGCAGTGTCATCCGATCTCCGCCACGATTCGGACATGATTCGAGATGGCGGGAATCGGCCCATGGATCGCGCCAAGCGACCAAGCATCGCGCGGATTCAAGCACTTGTGGCTGCCGCTGCAGAGCGCGCTTCCGCTGGTAGCATTCGCCGACCACGGGTGACGCTTCGTTAACTATGGTCCGGTGGATTTTAGTGGTTTCACACCGGCAAGGATCGTTGCAAGCTCGCAACGGCGTGACGATTCCGCATGTGATTCCTTGGGCTTAGCGGGTGCCTTGAAACTTATCCCCGCGATCCACATCTTCCTACAAGATGTCGTATCCACACCTATCGCCTCGCACTAATCCTTGACGGCGCGACCCAATCGGGACTAAATTTTGACGGTCGCGTGACGGTTGGCGGAGACGCCTTTTTCGACCCGCGAAACGAGTTCCCAGATGGGTCGGATGATCACCGCGGCGCGCCAGAGACGGCGACGGCGAACGGCGACGTGCGTCTCCGGCTGGTCGCATCAGGAGACCGATGGCGGGGTCACACCGTCGCGGGATCCAGGGGCAGCAAACCGAGTTGGTCTGACATCAGGAGCCGGTGAGCAACCGGCCGCGCGGGGCGCCAGGATGCGTCCGCGGCAAGCATTGGGGACGAAGCTTATGCGCATTGAGCGCCGCCATACCACCGCCGGCCAGTCGCCCTATGCGGCGATCCCGTTCCGCTCGGCGGTGAGCGAGATCCGCAATCCCGATGGTTCGATCGTCTTCCGGCTCGAAGGCATCGAGGTGCCCGAGGCCTGGTCGCAGGTCGCGAGCGACGTGCTCGCGCAGAAGTATTTCCGCAAGGCGGGCGTCCCAGCTGTCCTGAAAAAGGTCGAGGAGAACGACGTCCCGTCCTTCCTCTGGCGTTCGGTTCCCGACGAGGCCGCGCTCGCCAAGCTGCCGGAGGCTGAGCGCTTCGGCTCCGAGATCTCGTCCAAGCAGGTCTTCGACCGGCTCGCCGGCTGCTGGACCTATTGGGGCTGGAAGGGCGGCTATTTCTCCTCGGAGGAGGACGCACACACCTTCCATGACGAGCTGCGCTTCATGCTGGCCTCGCAGATGGTCGCGCCGAACTCGCCGCAATGGTTCAACACCGGCCTCCACTGGGCCTATGGCATCGACGGGCCGAGCCAGGGCCATTTCTACGTCGACTTCAAGACCGGAAAGCTGGTGAAGTCGAAGTCGAGCTACGAGCATCCGCAGCCGCATGCCTGCTTCATCCAGGGCGTCCAGGACGACCTCGTCAACGAGGGCGGCATCATGGATCTGTGGGTCCGCGAGGCCCGCCTGTTCAAGTATGGCTCGGGCACCGGCTCGAACTTCTCGATGCTGCGCGGCGAGGGCGAGAAGCTCGCCGGCGGCGGCCGCTCCTCCGGCCTGATGTCCTTCCTCAAGATCGGCGATCGCGCCGCCGGCGCGATCAAGTCGGGCGGCACCACCCGCCGCGCCGCCAAGATGGTCGTGGTCGACGCCGACCATCCGGATATCGAGGCCTATATCGACTGGAAGGTGAAGGAGGAGCAGAAGGTCGCGGCCTTGGTCGCCGGCTCCAAGGCCGTCCAGAAGGCGATGAAGGCGGTGATGAAGGCCTGCGTCAATTGCGAGGCCGCCGACGATGCCTGCTTCGATCCCGAGAAGAACCCGGCGCTGAAGCGCGAGATCAAGCTCGCCCGCAAGGCGATGGTGCCCGACAACTATATCAAGCGGGTCATCCAGTTCGCCAAGCAGGGCTACACCGAGATCCAGTTCGACACCTATGACACCGACTGGGATTCGGAAGCCTATCTCACCGTCTCCGGCCAGAACTCGAACAACTCGGTCTCGCTGACCGACGACTTCCTGCGGGCCGTCGAGACCGATGGCGACTGGGAGCTCAAGGCCCGCACCACCGGCAAGGTCACCAAGACCCTGAAGGCGCGCGACCTCTGGGAGAAGATCGGCTACGCCGCCTGGGCTTCGGCCGATCCCGGCCTGCACTTCAACACCACGATGAACGACTGGCACACCAGCCCGGCCTCGGGACGCATCCGCGCCTCGAATCCGTGCTCGGAGTACATGTTCCTCGACGATACCGCCTGTAACCTCGCCTCGGCCAACCTGCTGCAGTTCTACGACCGGCAGGCCAAGGCCTTCGACGTCGCCGGTTACGAGCATCTCTGCCGCCTCTGGACCATCGTGCTCGAGATCTCGGTGACGATGGCGCAGTTCCCGAGCCGCGAGATCGCCGAGCTCTCCTATGAGTACCGCACGCTCGGCCTCGGCTATGCCAATATCGGCGGCCTCTTGATGACCATGGGCCTCGGCTACGACTCCGACGAGGGCAGGGCGCTCGCCGGCGGACTGACCGCGATCATGACCGGCGTCGCCTATGCGACCTCGGCGCAGATGGCCGGCGAGCTCGGCCCTTTCCCGGGCTACAAGAAGAACGCCAGCCACATGCTGCGCGTCATCCGCAACCACCGCACCGCCGCCCATGGTCTGGCCACGGGCTATGAGGGCCTGCAGGTGACGCCGGTGCCGCTTGACCATGCCACGCTGGAGCGCCTCGGCGGCTCCTCGGTGACGGTGTCGGAGCGGGCCAAGGCGAGCTGGGACGAGGCGCTGGCGCTCGGCGAGAAGCACGGCTACCGCAACGCCCAGTCGACCGTGATCGCGCCGACCGGCACGATCGGCCTGGTGATGGATTGCGACACCACCGGCATCGAGCCCGATTTCGCGCTGGTGAAGTTCAAGAAGCTCGCCGGCGGCGGCTACTTCAAGATCATCAACGGTGCGGTTCCCGACGCGCTGCGCGCCCTCGGCTACCGCGAGGCGGATATCGCCGAGATCGAGGCCTATGCCGTCGGCCATGGCTCGATGAAGCAGGCGCCCGGCATCAACCCCGGCTCGCTGCGGGCCAAGGGCTTCACGGACGAGAAGATCGAGGCGGTCGAGAAGGGGCTGAAGAGCGCCTTCGACATCAAGTTCGTCTTCAACAAGTGGACGCTGGGCGAGGACTTCCTCACCGGCACGCTTAAGGTTCCGGCCGAGAAGCTGAACGACATGTCGTTCGAGCTGCTGCCCTTCCTCGGCTTCAGCAAGGCCGAGATCGAGGCCGCCAACGTCCATGTGTGCGGAGCGATGACGCTGGAAGGCGCGCCGCACCTCAGGAAGGAGCACTACAACGTCTTCGACTGCGCCAATCCCTGCGGGCGCATCGGCAAGCGCTATCTCTCGGTCGAGAGCCATATCCGCATGATGGCGGCGGCGCAGCCCTTCATCTCGGGCGCCATCTCCAAGACCATCAACATGCCGAACGACGCCACCGTCGAGGATTGCAAGAGCGCCTATCTGCTCTCCTGGAAGCTGGCGCTGAAGGCGAACGCGCTCTATCGCGACGGCTCGAAGCTGTCGCAGCCGCTGAACTCGGCCCTGATCGCCGATGAGGACGACGACGCCGACGACGCGGTCGAGACGCTGCACCAGCAGCCCATGGCGGCGCGCGCCACGCAGATCGCCGAGAAGATCGTCGAGCGCATCGTCGAGCGGGTCGAGCGGGTGCGCGACCGCGAGAAGATGCCGGCGCGCCGCACCGGCTACATCCAGAAGGCGGTGGTCGGCGGCCACAAGGTCTATGTCCACACCGGCGAATATGCCGATGGCCGCCTCGGCGAGATCTTCATCGACATGCACAAGGAGGGCGCAGCCTTCCGGGCGATGATGAACAACTTCGCCATCGCGGTCTCGCTCGGCCTGCAATACGGCGTGCCGCTGGAGGAGTATGTCGAGGCCTTCACCTTCACCCGCTTCGAGCCCTCGGGCTTCGTGCAGGGCAACCAGTCGATCAAGAACGCGACCTCGATCCTCGACTACGTCTTCCGCGAGCTGGCGATCTCCTATCTCGGCCGGCACGACCTCGCCCATGTCGATCCCAGCGAGATCGGCCATGACGTGATGGGCGGCGGCGTCGATCAGGGCCGGGCGCCGGATGCGGCCGGGCCGATCACCTCGACCCCACTGGCCTCGTCGGGCTTCCGCCGCGGCAAGCCGATCAACCTGCTCGCCATCCAGGGCGGGGCGGCGGCCAATGACGCGGTCGCCCGCTCGGTCAGCAATGTCACCGGCCTCGCCACCGCCGGCGCGACCGCGCTGAAGGAGGAGCCGGAGGAGTTCGGCGAAGCTGAGATGAGCAAGCTCGGCTTCGCCGCGCCGGCCGCCCAGCCGACGACTTCAGAGCGCCGGGCCGAGGCGATCATGAAGGGTTATGTCGGCGACAGCTGCGGTGAGTGCGGCAACTTCACGCTGGTGCGCAACGGCACTTGTTTGAAGTGCAACACCTGCGGTTCGACGACCGGGTGTTCGTAAATACGAGTAATTTTGCGCAACAAGAGTGGTCGGGATTTCCGGCCACTCTAGAAAATTTCGTTTCGTGCTGTTCCGATAGATTCAACAAAGTGCAGAGGCATTTAATGTTAAACGAATGGGGGTGATTAATTGTTGCCGCCGGAAAAATTGGCTGAACTCCGAGTCAAGCACCTAGAGATGACGCAGGTCGTTGTGTCACGCCTTGCTGGGAGTGGCGCTTCAATAAAAAATTATTGCCTCGCACTTTGTACCGCGATCTGCGGATTGTCGGTTGCTTTGCAAAAGCCGGCAGTTTTTCTACTTGCATTGCTGCCTATCATTTTGTTCTCAGCTCTTGATGCTCAGTACCTGCGTAATGAGCGCCGCTTTCGAAGCCATTTCGATAAGATTCGTTCTGAAGATTGGGCAGTGCAAACTACGTTTGACATGAGCCCGGCGCCGTCGGCGAGCTTTTGGTCCGCATTTTTTAGCTGGTCAGTTATTACTTTCTATGGCGCTCTTGTAGGCAGCATCATAGGTTTAACTATCATCATGAGGTTGGCCCATGGGCGGTTCGTTTAGTCGCGGAACTCCGCCGAGGTTGGGCTTTAGCTCACTCGGTAGTTTGGGCCAATCGGCACCACGCAACTCGCTGCTTGCGGGTCTGGGCGGTCCTTCCCCATCGACGCAAGGTCTCAGTAGCCTCGCATCATTATTTGTAAAGCCGGTCAGGCGGCGTGCATTTTTCTCTTTTCACTTCGAAGATATCATGCGGGTAAACAATGTACGTCAGTCGTGGCGTACACATAGCACCGGAACTATCCTAGTCCCGAGCTTCACTGACAGTAGCTTATGGGAGAGTAAGCAGCTGGAGGGCTCAGACGCTCTAAAGAAGCTTATTCGCGAAGGGGTTGAGCATACCTCGGCCGTTTGCGTCCTGGCGGGCTCTGAAACTTGGTTGCGCCGCTGGGTTAAGTACGAAATCGCGCGCGCGGTTATTGATAATCGGGGGCTACTCACGGTCCATATTAATGGCTTGAATCATCACCAGCGGCGGATCCCGGATCGCCTTGGGCCTAACCCTCTAAATTTTCTTGCCGTTGGGCAAGATGAATTTGGCCGGTTCTACCTTTTTGAGAAATTTGCGGTGGCGACAGGCTATGCGTACCCGCAATATCGCTGGGAATGGCGCCGGTACGAAGATTACACTCACGCAATTTCTCTGCCTGCCTATCTAGCGAGGCCTGCCCCGGGGTATGTCACGCCGTTGTCCACTGGTGCGCCCGAGTACTGCTTCGCAACGGACAACGGTAGCAAGAATATCGGCCTTTGGATTGATCGCGCGGCGCAGATGGTAGGCCGTTAGCGGAAGTTCCGCGTGGTCTCCGGCCATGTTGGTCTGTATCTATATCTTCCTTGCCCAAATGCGCCCTCGCGCCTCCGGAGTTCCGTGCCGCCGCCGAGCAGCTCCGGATGCTGCCGCCGACTCTGCCATGCAGCTTCACCTTCTTGACCGCTTCGATCCGCCCTGCGTGACTGTTAGGCGCGGGGAACCCTTCTCCTGTGTGGGAGAAGGGCAGGGATGAGGGCCCGCCGCTGATCATCTGAACGCGCCGGCACCGCTGCGGCCTTCTACGGAAACGGCAGGCCCTCATCCGGCGCTCCGCGCCACCTTCTCCCATCCGGGATAAGGTTGGGTCGAGCTTCCTGCGCATTGATGTCGGAGCTGCTGGCCGGATATTGGAACATGCGGGTCGTCGCTCGACAAGAGATCGCTCCGCTATGAGAAGTCGGCATTCCGGCAGTCCATTCTTGTTCATGATCTCCACCCCTAGCGGAATATTCGGCGCGTGATCTTCAGCACTGCTCACGGCACGCCAAGACTGCGCAGCCAGTCCGCCAAAGCCGCGAGGCCGGAAATACAGTTTTGTTGCAGCGCAATATTGCGGACGCGGCGTTGCGCCGCACCACATACATGGATCAGGGGTCCATGCCAAAGTGTCGCCTTGACGCCGGACTTGCAGAGTTACACTATTCCAAACTAAGAGACCGGCGATGTGCGCCCTCTGGGAGGTATGAGATGCTGAAGGAGCTATCACGCCGCCAATTTTTAGCAGGGGGAGGGGCCGGACTAGCCGGCTCGGCCATTGCTGCACTCGGCTTCGGCGGGCCGGAGGAGGCGCTTGCCCAGGCTGTGCGCCCGTTCAGGCTGGCGCAGACCACCGAGACACGCAACACATGCCCGTACTGCTCCGTCGCCTGCGGCGTGATCATGTACAGCCTGGGCGACAAATCCAAGAACGCCCATTCCGCCGTCGTCCATATCGAGGGCGATCCGGATCACCCGACCAATCGCGGCACGCTTTGCCCCAAGGGCGCGGCGCTGCTCGATTTCGTCCATTCCGAAACGCGCACCAAGCATCCGCAATATCGCGGGCCGGGCCAGCGCGAGTTCAAGCAGATCGGCTGGGGCGAGGCGCTCGATCGCATCGCCAGGCTGATGAAGGATGATCGCGACAAGAACTTCGTCACGACGAATCAGGACGGGGTGACGGTCAATCGCTGGCTGACCACGGGCTTCCTGGCGGCCTCGGCCACGACAAACGAGACCGCTTTCCTGACCTATAAAACGGTCCGAAGTCTCGGGATATTGGCGTTCGACAACCAGGCGCGCGTTTGACACGGACCGACGGTGGCCAGTCTGGCCCCAACATTCGGTCGCGGTGCGATGACCAACTCCTGGACGGACATCAAGAACACCGACCTCGTCATCGTCATGGGCGGCAACGCCGCGGAGGCGCATCCCTGCGGCTTCAAATGGGTCACTGAGGCGAAAGCCCAGCGTGGCGCCAAGCTGATCGTCGTCGATCCGCGCTTCACGCGCACGGCTTCGGTCGCCGATTTCTATGCGCCGATCCGGCAGGGCACCGACATCGCCTTCCTGCTCGGGGTGATCCGGTACTGCATCGAGAACGACAAGATCCAGCACGATTATGTGCGCGCCTTCACCAACGCGCCCTATCTCGTGAAGGAGGGCTTCGGTTATCAGGACGGCCTGTTCACCGGCTATGACGAGGCCAAGCGCGACTATGACCGCTCGACCTGGGAGTACGAGCTCGGGCCGGACGGCTATGTGCAGGTCGACGAGACCCTGCAGAATCCGCGCTCGGTCTACCAGCTCCTGAAGAAGCACGTCTCCGTCTACACGCCGGAGATGGTCGAGCGCATCTGCGGCACGCCGAAGGACAAGTACCTGGCGATCTGCAAGATGATCTCGGAGTGCTCGGCGCGCGACAAGGTCATGACCTCGATGTACGCGCTCGGCTGGACGCAGCACTCCAAGGGCGCGCAGAACATCCGCACCATGGCGATGGTGCAGCTGCTGCTCGGCAATATCGGCATGCGCGGCGGCGGCATGAACGCCTTGCGCGGCCACTCCAATATCCAGGGGCTGACCGATATCGGCCTGATGTCGGACCTGATCCCGGGCTATCTGGCGATCCCGAAGGACAGGGAGCCGGATTTCGCGGCCTATATGTCGACGCGCGGCTTCAAGCCGTTGCGGCCGAACCAGATGAGCTACTGGCAGAACTACAGGAAGTTCATGGTGAGCTTCCTGAAGTCGATGTGGGGTCCGGCTGCGACGGCGGAAAACGACTTCGCCTATCAATGGCTGCCGAAGCTCGACGTGTCCGGCTACGACATGCTGCGCACCTTCGACCTGATGCACCAGGGCAAGGTCAACGGCTATTTCTGCCAGGGCTTCAACCCGCTGCTGTCCGCGCCGAACCGCGGCAAGATCACGGCGTCGCTGTCGAAGCTGAAGTTCCTGGTGGTGATGGATCCGCTGCAGACGGAGACGTCGCGCTTCTGGAAGGACGAAGGCGTCCACAACGACGTCAAGCCGGAGTCGATCCAGACCGAGGTCTTCGAGCTGCCGACGACCTGCTTCGCCGAGGACGAGGGCTCGCTGGTCAATTCCGGCCGCTGGCTGCAATGGCACTGGCCGGGGCAGGAGCCTCCGGGCGAGGCGAAGACCGATGCCTGGATCATGGCACAGCTGCACATGCGGCTGCGCGAGCTCTACCGCAAGGAGGGCGGGGCCTTCCCCGACCCGATCGTCAACCTGCACTGGCCCTATCGCGATCCGCAGGACCCGCAGCCGGACGAAGTCGCCAGGGAGCTCAACGGCTACGTCGTCTCGACCGTCACCGATCCGGCCGATCCGACCAAGGTGGTCCTGGAGAAGGGCAAGCAGGTCGACACTTTCGGCCAGCTGCGCGACGACGGCTCGACCGCCTGCGGCTGCTGGATCTATTCCGGCTGCTGGACCGAGCGCGGCAACATGATGGCCCGCCGCGACACCAACGATCCCGGCAATACCGGGGCCTATTCGAACTGGGCCTTCTCCTGGCCGGCCAACCGGCGCATCCTCTACAACCGCGCCTCGGCCGATCTCGACGGCAAGGCCTGGGATCCCAGGCGCAAGCTGATCGAGTGGAACGGCACGGCCTGGACCGGATACGACGTGCCGGACATCGCGGTGACCGCCAAGCCGAGGGATGTCGGCCCGTTCATCATGAACCCGGAAGGCTCGGCCCGCCTGTTCGCCCGCGGTTTGATGCGGGATGGGCCCTTCCCGGCGCATTACGAGCCGTTCGAAAGTCCGGTGGCCAATGTGCTGGCGCCGAAGATTCGCGGCAATCCTGCCGCGCGCATCTTCAAGGACGACCTCGCCGCGCTCGGGACTTCCGACAAGTTCCCCTATGCGGCGACCTCCTACCGCCTGACCGAGCATTTCCACTTCTGGACCAAGCATGTCTGGGTCAATGCGGTGCTGCAGCCGGAGTTCTTCGTCGAGATCAGCGAGCAGCTCGCGAAGGAGAAGAACATCCAGAAGGGAGGCTGGGTGAAGGTCTCCTCCAACCGCGGCTGGGTCCATGCCAAGGCGGTGGTGACCAAGCGCATCAAGCCGCTGATCTGCGACGGCAAGACCGTCCATGTCGTCGGCATACCCCTCCACTGGGGCTTCACCGGTGCGGCCAAGAAGGGCTTCGGCCCGAACAGCCTCACCCCGTTCGTCGGCGACGCCAACACCGATACGCCCGAATTCAAGGCGTTCCTGGTGAATGTCGAGCCGTCCAACGGACCGGCGGTCAGCTAGGGAGGCGGCGATGGGATTGCAGAGTCAGGACTTCGCCCGCATCTCGGCCACCAATTTCCGGCCGCCGGATGTCCGCCACGATTTCGAGGTGGCGAAACTCATCGATGTCTCCAAATGCATCGGCTGCAAGGCCTGCCAGTCGGCCTGCCTCGAGTGGAACAATCTGCGCGAGGAGATCGGGATCAACCGGGGCGTCTACGACAACCCGCACGACCTGACGCCGAACACCTGGACGCTGATGCGGTTCACCGAATGGGAGAACCCGCAGAGCGGCAATCTCGAATGGCTGATCCGCAAGGATGGCTGCATGCATTGCGCCGATCCGGGCTGCCTCAAGGCCTGCCCCTCGCCGGGCGCGATCGTCCAGTACAACAACGGCATCGTCGACTTCGTCTCGGAGAACTGCATCGGCTGCGGCTATTGCGTGAAGGGCTGCCCCTTCAACATCCCGCGCATCAGCCAGGCCGACCACAAGGCCTATAAGTGCACGCTCTGCTCCGACCGTGTCTCGGTCGGACAGGCGCCGGCCTGCGCCAAGGCCTGCCCGACCGGCGCGATCGTGTTCGGCACCAAGAAGGCGATGCTCGACCACGCCCAGACGCGGCTCGTCGATCTCAGGTCGCGCGGCTTCAAGAACGCCGGCATCTACGACCCGCCCGGCGTCGGCGGCACCCATGTGATGTATGTGCTGCATCATGCCGACCAGCCGCAGCTCTATGCCGGCCTGCCGCAGAATCCGCGGATCAGCCAGGTGGTCGAGCTGTGGAAGGGGCTGACCAAATATGCCGGCATGGCTGCGGTCGGCTTCGCCGCCGCCTTCGCCTTCGTCCATGCGACCGTGGCGAGGCGCAACGATGTCAGCCGCGCCGAAGACCGCGAGGCCGAGCATCTGATCGACGAGGAGGCCGCCCGTGGCCGTAAGGCGTGAAGAAGCGCGCACGACCGTCGACCGCTATCCCGGCCGGGTCCGTGTGAATCATTGGGTCACCGCGATCTCGCTGATCCTGCTCACGATCAGCGGGGCGGCGCTGTTCCACCCCTCGCTGTTCTTCCTGAGCAGCTTCTTCGGTGGCGGCTCGAACACGCGCTGGCTGCATCCCTGGCTCGGCGTCGTGCTGCTGGCGAGCTTCACCATCCTGTTCATCCAGATGGTGCGCTACAATTTCTGGGCGAAGGTCGATACACAATGGATGCGCCAGATCGGCGACGTGATGTCGGGCCGTGAGGAGAACTTGCCGGAAATCGGCAAGTACAACGGTGCGCAGAAGCTCGTCTTCTGGTCGATGACCTTGCTGATCATCGTCCTGTTCGTGAGCGGGATCGTGATCTGGTACGAGCATTTCGGCGCCAGCTTCACCATCGAGCAGCAGCGCCTCGGCCATATCGTGCACGCGCTGGCGGCTATCGCGATGCTGCTCGTCGTGATCGTCCACATCTATGCCGGCTTCTATGTCCGCGGCACGATGAGCGCGATGACCGAGGGCAAGGTCACCGGCGGCTGGGCCTATCGTCATCATCGGCTCTGGCTGCGCGGCGAAGCGCGCGAGGGCGTGATCGACGAGCGCCAGACACCGCCGCGCGGCCACAACGCGCGCCCGGCCGAGTAGAGCAATCGCAGGGCGGCCAAGGCCGCCTTGCTTCCCGACGTGACCCGTGTGGTTCGGAAGGTCTGTGCCTGATGAGTGAAGACCAGGGCTTTGCGACATTCGAGGATGTCGGCATCGCCGAGCGTGACAAGCCGCCCTTCCTGCGTCTGCCCGAGCCGCGATCGCTCTTCGGCCTGCGCGCCATGCGCTTCAGTGCGCTTGCGTCCGGCCACCAGCTCGAACCCTATCTGCGCTTGCTCGCGGCGCTGTCGCAGGCGCAGGACAGGCTGGCGGGCGAGGTCGATACACCGTCGCTGCCTTCGCTCGACGAGCAGCGACGCCGCGCCGCGAATGCAATGCCTGTCGTGCCGCGCGAAGAGCTGGCCGAGGACGAAGCTGCCGCCGCCTGCTTCACGCGGCTGATGGCGCTGATGGACGAGGTCGCGATGCCCGAGCTGGCGCGCGAGGCGCTCGGCCGCGCCAGGGCTGCGGACGAGGAGGCCCGGCGTGTCATGTTCGCGGCCGTGCTCAGCGATGCGGTGCCGGCCGAGACCGTCGCCGACCACATCTTCGCGGCGGCGGCGCTTCAGGTCGTCGCGGCCAAGCGGACGGCGGGGCTCGATGCGCTGCTGCCGCAACCCGTCGCCGACGGCGTCTGCCCCTGCTGCGGCGGCCCGCCGGTGACGAGTGCGGTCATCGCCACGGTCGACATCGATGGGGTGCGCTACGTCCAGTGCTCGCTTTGCGCCGCGCAATGGAACCATGTCCGGGTGAAATGCGTCTCCTGCGGCTCGACCAAGGGCATCCACTATCAGGCGATCGAGGGCATCGCCGACACGATCAAGGCCGAGACCTGCGACGAGTGCAGAACCTATGTGAAAATCCTGAACCAGCGAAAGGATCCTGAGCTGGAGCCGGTTGCCGACGATGTCGCGAGCCTGGGGCTCGACATCCTCGTCTCTGAAGCCGGCTGGCGGCGCGCCGGCGTGAATCCGTTCCTGCTGGGATATTGACCATCCTGTCTCCCGGAGGGAGCCGATGAACAGACCCGAACGCTTTCGCCCGCCATCGGTCGACGAGGTGCTGCGCAGCCCGCATTGCGAGCTGGCGATCGCCCGCCATGGCCGCCAGGCCGCGACCGGCGCGGTGCGGCAGGTGCTGGAGCGCCTGCGCCGGGACGAGGGCGTGGCGGCGGTTCCGGTCGAGGCCATCGCCGAGCGGGCGCTGGCGAGCCTGGAGGAGCGGGAGCGACCCTCGCAGCGCCCGGTCATCAACCTCACCGGCACCGTGCTGCACACCAATCTCGGCCGTGCGCTCCTGGCCGAGGAGGCGATCGAGGCCGTCGTCGCGGCGATGCGGGCGCCGACCAATCTCGAATACGAGATCGCGGCCGGCCAGCGCGGCGAGCGCGACGCGCATGTGCGCGGCCTGATCCGCGAATTGACCGGGGCCGAGGACGCCGTCCTCGTCAACAACAACGCCTCGGCCGTGCTGCTCGTGCTCAACACCCTCGCCAGGGAGCGCGAAGCGGTCGTCTCGCGCGGCGAATTGATCGAGATCGGCGGCGCCTTCCGCATGCCCGACATCATGGCGCGCGCCGGGGCGGTGCTGCGCGAGGTCGGCACCACCAATCGCACCCATCTGCGCGATTATGCCGAGGCGATCGGCCCGCAGACCGGGCTGCTGATGAAGGTCCACACCTCCAACTATCTCGTCCAGGGCTTCACCGCCGAGGTCGAGCCGGTCGAGCTCGCCAAGCTTGCCCGCGAACATGGGCTTCCCTTCGTCGACGATCTCGGCTCCGGCACATTGGTCGACTTCGCCCGCTGGGGCCTGCGCCATGAGAAGACGGTACAGGACGCGTTGAAGGGCGGCGCCGATCTCGTCACCTTCTCCGGCGACAAGCTGCTCGGTGGTCCCCAGGCCGGCATCGTCGCCGGCCGGAAGGATCTCATAGCAAAGCTCGCCAAGAATCCGCTGAAGCGGGCGCTCAGGCTCGACAAGCTGAGATTGGCGGCGCTCGAAGCGACCCTGAAGCTCTATCGCGATCCCGATCGGCTGGCCCAGCGCCTGCCGACGCTGCGCTTGTTCACCCGTTCGGCTGCCGAGCTGCGCGCCTTGGCCGAGCGCCTGCTGCCGGCGCTCTCGGCAGCCGTAGGGACCGACTGGACCGCCGCGATCGTCGACTGCTCCAGCCAGATCGGCTCCGGCGCGCTGCCGCTGGAGACGCTGCCGAGCGCGGGGCTATCGCTGAAGCCTTCCGGCAAGGCGTCCGGCTCCGCCGTCGAAGGGCTGGCCGCAGCCTTCCGCGCCCTGCCTCTGCCGGTGATCGGCCGCATCTCGCAAGGGGCGCTGCTGTTCGATCTGCGCTGCCTGGAGGACGAGGCGGTCTTCGCCAGTCAGTTGGGTCAGTTGAAGCCTGGAACGCATCATGCGCTGGCTTGACCGCCTGCTCGGCAAGGACGAAGCGGTGCCCGCCGATATCGGCGTCGCGATGGCCGAGGCGGCCGCGGCGGTCGAGCACGGCGATCATGCGGCCGCGCTGGCGATCTGGGGACCGCTCGCCCATGCCGGCGTCGCCCGCGCCCAGAACAATGTCGGCGCCTGCTTCGCCGAAGGTCTCGGGGTCGAGCGTGATCCGGCGCTCGCTCTGCGCTGGCTGACGCTCTCGGCTGAGCACGGCGACCCGGTTGGCCAGCGCAATCTCGCGACGCTGTATTTCAAGGGCGAGGGCGTCGAGCAGGACAATGGCGAGGCGATGCGGCTCTATCGCCTCGCGGCTGAGCAGGGCGACGCGCCGGCGCAGGACATGCTGTCCTGGATGCTGCTCGAAACCGGGCTGGAGGCCGATCGGCCGGAGGCGCTGCGCTGGGCGCAAGCGGCGGCCGAGGCCGGCATCGCCACCAGCATGACCCGGCTCGGTATGATCCATCACGATGCGCTCGGCGTGGAACGCGATGCCGCACTGGCGGCGCAATGGTGGCGGCGTGGCACTGAGGCGGGCGATGCCGACGCCATGGCGATGCTCGGCGCCGCCACCTTGCTGGGGCAGGGGGTCGACAAGGATCCGGCCCGCGCGCTCGCGCTGCTGCTCGAGGCCGAAAGCAATGGCAGCCTGCTCGCCGCGCCCTTCGTCAAGGCCGCGCGCGCCGCCGTCGCTCCGGCGGAGGCCTGAGGCGATGATCATCGGCACGGCCGGCCATATCGACCACGGCAAGACCTCGCTGGTGCGGCGGCTGACCGGCGTCGACACCGACCGCCTGAAGGAGGAGAAGGAGCGCGGCATCACCATCGCGCTCGGCTTCGCCTATTGGCCGCTGGCCGATGGCCGCATCGTCGGCTTCATCGACGTGCCCGGCCATGAGAAGCTCGTCCACACCATGCTCGCCGGCGCCTCCGGGATCGACCTGCTGCTGCTGGTGGTCGCGGCCGATGACGGGGTGATGCCGCAGACGCGCGAGCATCTCGACATCGCCCGCCTGCTCGGGATCGAGCGGGCGGTGGTGGCGTTGACTAAGGCGGACCTGGTCGAGGACGAGCGTCTGATCGAGGCGCAGGGAGAGGTCGAGACGCTCCTGGCGGGAACGCCCTTTGCCGATTCGCCGATCCTGCCGGTTTCGACGGTCACGGGCGGCGGAATCGAAGATCTCGCGCAGTTGCTGCGAGAGCATGCCCAAGCGGCGCAGCTGCGCCGCAGCGACGGCGCCTTTCGGCTCGCTGTTGACCGCTGCTTTACGCTACCCGGCGCCGGCACGGTCGTCACCGGCACCGTGCTCTCCGGCAGCGCCTCGGTTGGCGATAGCGTCACGATCTCGCCCTCCGGCATCGCCGCGCGCGTGCGCTCGATCCATGCGCAGAACCGTCCGGCCGAACGCGGTGCGGCGGGCGATCGCTGCGCGCTGAACCTCGCTGGTCCCGACGTCTCGAAGGATGCGATCCTGCGCGGGCACATGATCGTCTCGCCCGCTCTGCACGCGCCGACGACACGGATCGACGCTGAGCTGACGGTCCTCGCCTCTGAGAGGAAGCCGCTTGCGATGTGGCAACCGGTGCGACTGCACCATGGCGCCAGCGAGACCGGCGCGCGCATCGTCCTGCTCGGCGACGAGGTCGCGCCCGGCACGACCGGGCTGGTCCAGCTCGCTCTGGAGACGCCGATCGCGGCTGCCGCGCTCGACCGGTTCGTGCTGCGCGACACCAGCGCCTCGCGCACGCTCGGCGGCGGCCGCTTTCTCGATCTTCGCGCACCGGAGCGAAAGCGTCGCAGCCCGGAGCGGCGGGCGCAGCTTGCCGCCCTCGCGAGCAACGACCACGCCGAGGCGCTGCGTGCTCTGCTTGATGCGCCGCCGCATCATGCCGATCTTGACGCCTTCGCCCGCGACCGTGCCCTCGGCCCTGGACAGGCCGAAGCACTAGCCGCGCAGCTGGGACTGGTGCGAATCGGCGCCGCCACCATGCTGCCGGAGGTCTGGCAGCGCTTCTGGCAGGCGCTGGCCCAGACACTGAAGGCCTATCACGCCGAAAACCCCGACCAGCAGGGCATAGGTCTGGAGCGGTTGCGGCTCTCGCTCCAGCCGCGCCTGCCTGCCGCCTTGTTCCGCGCCGCGCTGACCCAGCTCGCGGCGGCTGGCGAGCTGGTCGTCATCGGCTCCTGGATCAGGCGGCCCGAGCACGAGATCAGGCTGACGCCGGAGGACGAGGCGCTCTGGAGCTGCATCGCGCCATTGATCGGAGCCGGCGAGCGCTTCCGGCCGCCGCGCGTGCGCGATATCGGCCAGCTGCTTGGCCGCCGCGAGGAGGATATCCGCCGGCTCTTCCGCCTCGCCGGCCGGCGCGGCGATGTACACGAGGTCGCGCTTGACCACTTCTTCCTGCGCGATACGGTTTCCGAGATGGTCGGTATCGCGGCCGAGCTCGCAGCCGCCGATGCCGCCGGCTTCAACGCCGCGCAGTTCCGCGACAGGCTCGACAATGGCCGCAAGGTCGCGATCCAGATCCTGGAGTTCTTCGATCGCCACGGCGTCACCATCCGCCGCGGCGATCTCAGGCGCATCAACCGGCAACGGCTCGATTTGTTCGGGCCGCGGCCCGATGCACCAGCTGGAGGAGAAGCGTCCCCGGTGGGGCGTCCGGACTTCAAATCCGGGAGGGGCCGTCAGACGGTCTCTGGTGGGTTCGACTCCCATTCTCTTCCGCCAGTTCACTGAGGAGCCATGACGCAGACCGGCAGCGAAACCTGCGCGCTGTTCGAGCGCTCCATTCCGGAGAACCTGCGTGTCGAAGCCTAAGGGGCTGGGCACGGATTTCGAGCGCTGGCTCGGGAAGATGCTCCGCAAGGGGCACTTCACCGCACTGATCGTGCTCGTCCGGATCGCCGAGCCGAAGCTGGAGCCGCTGCGCTCGACCTTCGTCCATGTCGTCGGCGACGAGCTCGACTGGGGCGACATCGTGCTGCTGCTGCGCGGCGCCGGCGTCAGCTGGGACGGCGCCGCCTTTTTCCCGACGCGCGAGGATGGCGGGCTCGTACCGGACGATCTGGCGCGGGCCCGGCTGCGTGAACTCGAGGCGGCGCTGGATCAGGACCGGCTCGTGCTCAACAAGGGCGAGTTCTTCGACGTCTGGGGTCGACGACTGGAGGTCGCGGAGGCGTGAGGCGTCACGTCATCCCACGACCACACGCCCTGCGCCGGCTTCGACCGAGCCGATGATCCGCGCCGACGGGTAGCCGGCCGCCTGGATTCGCGCGAGCAGCTCGGCTGCCCGCTCCTCTGCGCAGGAGACCAGCAGCCCGCCGGAGGTCTGCGGATCGGTCAGGAGGTGGCGCTGCCAGTCCGGCAGGCCGGCCGGCAGATCGACGCCATCGCCATAGCTTGCCCAGTTGCGATGCGAGGCGCCGGTGACGCGGCCCTCGCGAGCCAATCGCTCGGCCTGCGACAGGAATGGCAGATCGGCCAGTCGCAGTTTCAGTGTTGCATCGGAGCCGCGCGCCATTTCGAGCCCGTGGCCGAGGATGCCGAAGCCGGTGACGTCGGTGATCGCGTGCACATCGGGATCCCTCGCGAGCTCGGCGCCGACCCGGTTGAGCAGCGTCACGGACGCGATCATCTCGTCATAGGCTTGCGGCGACAATTGCTCCTTCTTGAAGGCGGCCGAATAGATGCCGACGCCGAGCGCCTTGGTCAGGATCAGCGCATCGCCCGGCTTTGCCCCGCTGTTGCGCCGCAGGTTCTTCGGCTTCAGCAATCCGATGACGGCAAGGCCGTAGATCGGCTCGGGCGCATCGATCGAATGGCCGCCGGCGACGGGGATGCCCGCCTCGGCGCAAATCGAGGCGCCGCCCTTCAGGATCTCGCGGGTCACCTCGATCGGCAGCTTGTCGAGCGGCATGCCGAGGATGGCGAGCGCCATGATCGGCGTGCCGCCCATGGCATAGACGTCGGAGATCGCGTTGGTCGCGGCGATGCGGCCGAAATCATGGGGATCATCGACCATGGGCATGAAGAAATCGGTGGTCGCAACGACGCAGGTCTCGTCGTCGACCTGCCAGACGGCGGCGTCGTCGCCGGTCTCGGTGCCGACGAGCAGTTGCTTGTAGGGGCCGGCAGCCGGGTGATCGGCGAGCAATTGCTGCAGCACGGAGGGCGCGAGCTTGCAGCCGCAGCCGCCGCCATGGGCCAGGCTGGTCAGGCGTGGCGCGGCGGCGCGCTGCGGGGCGTCGAGCTCGATCGTGTCGCTCATCTCTCTGGTCTCCATATTAAGCGGCGCTCTGCCGCACCGACGCGAGCGAGCGCCAGGCGCCGGCAAGCTCCGTAATCGCGGTGTCGATGTCCTCGGCCGTGCTGTCCCAGCCGAGCGACAGCCTGACGACGCCGAGGGCGGCCGCACGCTCGAAGCCGAGCTCGGTCAGGATGGCGGAGGGTTCCTCGCTGTCGGCATGGCAGGCCGAGCCGACCGAGGCCATCACCGCGGGGCAGGTTTCGAGCAGGCGCCGGCCGGACACGCCGGGGAAGAGGACGTTCAGCGTGTTCGGTAGCCGGCGCTCGGGATCGCCGACGAGCACCAGCCCGGGCACCGCCTCGCGCAGGCCGGTCAGCAGCCTTTGGCTCAAGGCCGCGAGCATGCCGCGCCGATGCGTCAAGCGCTCGCCGGCCAAGGCGCAGGCGGCGCCCAGGCCGGCGATGTAGGGGACATTCTCGGTGCCGGGCCGGATGCCGCGCTCCTGCCCACCGCCGACGAGCAGCGGCCTGACGGTGACACCACGCCGTATGAACAAGGCGCCGATCCCTTTCGGGGCGTTGAGCTTGTGGCCGGCGATCGACAGGAGATCGACGCCCAGCTCGTGCACGTCGACGGGCAGCTTGCCGACGGCCTGCGCCGCATCGGTATGGACCAGGGCGCCGGCGGAGCGGGCGAGGGCGGATATCTCGGCGACCGGTTGCAAGGTGCCGATCTCGTTCTGGGCGAGGATGACCGTGACGAGCCCGGCGCCCTGGGCGATCGCCTCCGCTATGTCCGCGGTGCGGACGACTCCGTCGGGGCCGGCAGCAACGCGGCGGACGAGGCGCCCGGCGGCCTCATGCAGGCGGCAACACTCCTCTGTCGCCGGGTGTTCGATCGCGGTGGTGACGACGGCGCGGTTGTCGCCGGAGGCGAGCGTACCGCGGATCGCAAGATTGTTGGCCTCCGTCCCGCCGCCGGTGAACAGGATTTCGTCTGCCTCCGCGCCGATCAGCCCGGCGACCTCGGCCCGCGCGCGCTCGACCGCCGCATGCGCCTGGCGGCCGAGCGCATGGCTGGAGGAGGGATTGCCGAAGCCGCCGGTCAGGAACGGCATCATCGCCGCGAGGACCTCGGGCGCGACCGGTGTCGTGGCGTTATAGTCGAGATAGACCGGCCGCATCGAAAATCCTCTCAAGAACGGGGCGAGGCGACGCCTTCGCTCCGCGATCGGGTTCAGGCCGTCAGTTCGGCCGACTTGATCGTGTATTTGAAGGTATTGGGATCAAGGCAGTCGAGCAGCGCTCCCGCGACCTCCGCCTGCGGATACATCAGGAAGCCGACCTTGTGCTTCGAACCCGGCAGGACGAGGTCGTGCGCGACATTATAGCCGAGCCAGTTGCCCTCCCAGGCGCCGAACAGCGCCTGCCGCGCCGCCATGACCCTGGGATTGTCGGCCGCGTTGTTGCCGGGCGGTTCCTCCAGCACGACCTTGCGGACATCGGCCGGGTCGGTCGCGACCCAACCGTAACCGTCGAGCCAGATCTCGGCCCGGCAGTGCTGCGCCTTGGTGATGACCTCCGAGCCGGCCCCGAGGCTCTTGTAGCCGAATTTCGAGGGCGCGACGCGGATGCCGTAGATGTCGCGGGCCGGGATGCCGACGCTGCGCACCAGGGCGACATAGAGCGCGTTGAGATCAGCGCATTTGCCGCCGAGATTGCCGGTCCGCAGCATCGAGGCGACGTCGCCGGTGCCGCAGCCGCGCGTCCTGGCGTCGCGGAAGGTGTTGGCGACGACCCATCCATAGATCGCCCGGGCCCGGTCGAGATCACCAGCCTTGCCGGTGGCGGCCTTCTCGGCGGTCTCCTTGACGATGCCATCGGTCGGCATCAGCTCGGTCGCCTCGAGATAGAGCTTACGGTCGGCGGCGCTCAAGGCCGGCACGGCACTCTTCGTGCCGAGATCCTCGGCGCGATCGCGCAGCGAGAACTGGCTGCGGACCTCGACGCTCGGCGCGGTCTCGCCATCCTTGAAGACGACGTGCAGCAGCTCGGCGCCGTATTTCGGATCGCGCACCACCTCGGCCGAGACCGCATTGGTCTCCCAGCTGTTCTTGCCGGGCTTGATCCACTCGTCCTCGCGCAGCGAGGGCAGAGGAATCCAGGCCTGGGCCTTGCCGTTCGCCGACAGATCGAGGCGGGTCGCCACCGAAAAATCGCGCCAGGCGCCGGGCTTCGGCGCAAAGGGGGCATCCTGCGCGGCGGCGAGGCGCGGGACGGCGAGGGCGGCCGCTGCGGCGGCGCCGGTCTTCAACATGTCGCGACGATTGATCATTGCGGCGTCTCCTTTTCCCTCTGGTCGTTTCTTGGCTGTGAAGACGACAAGACCGCGAGTGCTGCCGCGACCGGCGGGCTCGCCCAGTCGAGCGGTTCTTCGGTCTTCAACGCAGGCTTGAGATCGCGGTCGAGCACGAAGCTGGTCGGCAGGGCCTCGACCTTCCAGGCCTTCATCGCGCCGCGATCGCGATCGAGCAGGATGGGAAAGGCGACGGGGCGCTGGCGGAAGAAGTTGCGCAGGCGCGCGTCGATCTCGCCGACATTGACGGCGAGGATGGCCGGGTTGCCCTTTGCCGTCGCAGCGAGGGCGTTGAGCGAGGCCATCTCCTCGATGCAGGGGGCGCACCAGGTCGCGAAGAAGTGGACGATGACAGGATTGCCGCGCAAGTCGGCCAGATCGATTCCGGGCCCGTCGAGTTGATCGAGCGCGAGCACTGGTGGCGCCTCGGCGCCCCATGGCCTGAATGCATCGGCGGCGGCGGGATCGCTGGCGATCACAAGCCAAAAGGCGACCGACAGGGTCCGCCGAAACAGCGCAAGCCCGGAATTCAGTCGATGAGCGCCCCGAAACTCGGGAGCCGTGACGGCGACCACGCCGCATCATGCGAGCAAGGGCGGCGAGGCGTCAATTTCTACTTTTGAGAGAAACGGGGCAGCGCTGCGCGGGCGCTATGGTGTCGCGACACCCAGAGATCGATCGTCTCTCGATGCTAGGAACGAAAGCTGTTGCGCCGCTGTCTTGGCCGAGGCGCAGTTCCGCAATGTCCAGCGCAAGATCGGGCTCAGCCCGGCAGGCCTCGATTTCGGTGCGATGGTCGAGACGACCGGCGATCCTCCCGGCCTGCGTGCGCGTTACCCATTTCGGCAGGGTCAGGCTGGAGCAGCCGAATGAGGCCTTCGCGATCTGGCCTGCCCGAACTCGGCAGGGCGGCCGGGGCATGCAGGCCGGCATGTGGCCTCAGCCGATCCGCCCCGGGCCCGGCGTGTAGCCGGCTGCGATGACGGCCGACTGGATCGCGGCGAAGTCGGACGAGCCTCGCACACTCACCTGCTTGGAGCCGGGATCGGCGGTCACGCTGGTTCCGGGCAGTTTCGTCTCGATCGCGGTTTTGATCGTGCCGGCGCAATGGCCGCAGGTCATGTCCTCGACCTGAAAGGCCAGTGCGTCGGAGCTCGGAACGGCCGTCTCTGCGGTCGAGGTCGAATGCGGCTGGCAAGAGCACATCTCGGCTTGGTCCTTTCGAAGGCGATGGCAGGAGCATGCTCCTTCCCACCGTGGTAAGGTCAAGCGGCTTTTTCTCTGCGTGCGTTCTTTCAGCTCGGACTGGACGGCTTCAGCGTCGGGCTTGCGCGCCCTCCAATCCCATCTGCCAGAAATCGGCCTCCAATCGCGCAGCCTGCCCGAACAGGGCGGCAAGCTCGGAAAAGCGCGCTTCGGTCATGGCGCGGGCGGCGAGGGAGTCGAGATGACGGCGGGCATCGTGGGCGACCTGCTGATAAGGCGCTGCGGCGTATTCGCCGATCCAGTCGCGATAGGGATGATTCGCGAGCGCCGGCCCGAGAGCGCGGGCGAGACGATCGGCGATCTCGGCATAGCCGACGACACAGGGGGCGAGCGCGACATGCAGATCGAGCAGGTCGCCGGAGACGCCGCAGTCGAGCACGAAGCGGGTATAGGCGACCGTCGCCCGATGCTCGGGCGTGGCTTCCAGCTGTGCCGCCGAGAGACCCCAACGCTCACAGAGCCGGACATGGAGCTCCATCTCGACGTCGAGGATCGTTGCGAGCCCGGCCTTGGCGGCGCGCATGTCGGCGAGAGTGCGGCTCTTGTAGGTCGCCAGCGCATAGGCGCGGGCGAATTGGATCAGGAAGAGATAATCCTGGACGAGATAGGTCCGGAAGGCGGCCTCGGGCAGCGAGCCATCACCCATCTGGCGCACGAAATCGTGCTCGACATAGGACGTCCAATCGGCTGCCGCGGCGGCCTTCAACCTGTCGAAGATGTCCACGGCCTGAGCCTCCCTCCGGATCGGATTCGCGCGGCAGTCATAGCGCAAACTATCCCCATTTGGCGCGTCGCGGATGACGCAGGTTTGATCCGTCGCTGCCGCGACAGCGGCCATGAGCCGGGCTAGCCTCCGCTCGTTCGTGCAACCGGGAGAGTTCGACGATGACCAATTCCGCGATCGGCCGACGGGTTCTGCTCTGTGGCGCGGCCGTGTCCATTCTCGCTTTGCCGGCCCTGGCGCATCATGGCTGGGGCTGGGCCGTCGACGAGCAGAGCGAGCTCAAGGGCACGATCCGCGCGATCTCGATGGCGCCGCCGCATCCGACGCTGCAGGTCGCGGCCACGGACGGCGTCCTCTGGCAGATCGATCTCGGCAATCCCAGCCAGACGGCGCGGGCCAATTTCACCGGCGACACCGCGAAGGTCGGCGATGCCGTCACCGTGCTCGGCAATCGCCATCAGGATGCCAGCAAGAAGCAGATGAAGGCGGTGCGCATCACCATCGGCGGCAAGAATTACGATATGTATCCGGAGCGGATCAAGACCAACTGAGCGCCGATGTCTGCTCTCGTAGACTGGCTCGGCGGCTGGCCAGGAGCGATACTGCTGCAGCGCTCCGGTACGGCTTATCTTTTCGTCAACGCCGCGCACATCCTCGGCATCGGCCTGCTGCTCGGCGCGATCCTGCCGCTGGATCTGAGGTTGGCGGGCGTGCTGCGCGCCTCGGCGCTGCCGCTGGTCGGCCCGATCCTGATCCGCACGGCCGCCTGCGGGCTGGCGCTCGCATCAGCGACGGGCTTCTGGCTGTTCACCGTGAAGCCGGCCGAGTATCTCGGCAACACCGCCTTCCTGATCAAGCTCGGCCTGCTTGCCTTGGCGCTGGGCAATATCGCGCTCCAGCATCGAGGGCTGAAGCCGGCGCTGGCGGGGGGAGAGATCGGCTTGCGCGGTCGCGTCCTGGCCGTGCTCTCCGCCTCCCTCTGGCTCTGCGTTCTGGTCGCCGGGCGCTGGATCGGCTTCCTGTGAAGGCCTTCAGACCACGAGCGCCGTCATAGCCTGGTTGATCCACCACCATTCGCGGCCGGGCGCATCCTCTCCGCGCAGGGTCGCGAGCAGCTGCTGGTAGCGCAGCGAGCGGTCGTGATGACGGCGATACTGGTCGAGATGCCAGGTGCGGAAGGAGTCATCTGGCTCGCGCTTCATCGCCCTGGCCGAAGCGTCGAGCCAATTGCGGGCGATGGCGCTGCCGGTTTGCGAGTCGGGGGCTTCGCCCGCCGTCATCGCCTTGCGAGCCTCGGCGAAGATGCGCTCGGCGGCGGCGTGATAGGCGGCGGGGTCGAAGTCGGGCGTCCACATCAGCTCGGCATCGGCCTTGGCCTGGGCGATGGCGGCTTCGTCTGAAAGCATCGCTCTGAGCTCGGCGAAGGCGTCGATCTGCTCCGGGGTTGGGTCATCAGGCAGTTCGGGCGCGCCGGCCGCGATCGCCTTCTGCTTCCATTCCGGGTTCATCCTGTCGCCGGTGACCTCGTCGTAGAAGCGTTCGGTCAGGGCGCGCATGTCGGCATTGGACAGGCTGGTCATGGTCCAGAGTCTCCTGAGGTCGTCGGCGGTGGGTTCGGGATGGCGCAGGGCGGCGCGCAGGGTCGCGGCGATCAGGCGCTTGCCGGCGATCTCGGCTTCGAGGGCCGAGAGGCGCAGTTGCAGGAGCTCGGCGAGCGAGCTCTTGCGGGCGAGGATGCCCCGGATCGCGGCGAGGCCGACACCCATGACGCGCAGCGCCTGGATCAGGTCGAGGCGCGCCGCATCGGCATCGGAATAGACGCGATAGTTCGCCATGGTGCGGGTCGCCGGCGGCAGCAGCCCCTTGTCGGAATAGAAGCGGATGCGCCGTACGGGCACGCCGCAGAGGCGGGACAGTTCGCCGATGGTGTAGCGCTGGTCGGTCATGGCGGTCTGGTAGCGCCTCCACCAGATGGAGGGTCAAGCGGCCCGAGACCCGATCTTGCGATCGTTCGAATGCGAGAGACCTCGAAAAGGACAAGGAAACCCTGTCCGACAAAAACTGTGTGTCTGTGGCAATGCGTCAAAGCGGCGTTAGCCAGTCGCGGCCATTCTCCTGCGCGTGCACGCCCCACGCCACGACCCGATCTCCAGGCACGCCGAACCGGCGAGCGACGCGCCAAGCGCGGCCGCGGGGCCGCGCCAGGTCGACGGACTCGGTTTCGAACCGGAACTGGAACGCGAGTTCCGCCAGCATATGCGCGCCGATCAGCGCCGCAGCACGCTGGTCTGCCTCGTCACGGCGCTCGGCATCTGGCTGACCTTCATCGGGCTCGACCTCACCCGGCTCGAGAATCTCGCCACGATCGGCGACGGCGATGTCTCGGTCGAGCTCGCCATCGCGCTGAGACTGGGGACGCTCGCGGTGATCCTGCAGCTGGTCTGGGTCGTGCGCCGCAACCGGCAGGCCCACGCCTATCACCACCTCACCATGCTGGCGCTGGCGCTGATCGGGGTGACCTGTGCCTTCATCGCCAACATGTACAAGCTGCGCGGCCTGCCGCAGGCGGACATCGCACAATTGGTGATCATCGCTGCCGTGTTCCTGCCGGTCGGCCTGACCTTCTTCCAGAGCCTCGGCATCGCCCTGCTGATCGCGGTGTTCACCACCGTGCTCGGCTTCGTCATGCTCGCGCCGGCGCAGCTGGCCGAGCACGGCCGGCTCTCGGTTCTGTTGTTCTTCGCCGTCTTCGTCAGCGCCGTCGGTGCCTGGCTGCGCGAGCGGGCCGAGCGCGACCAGTTCCTGCTGCGGCGCATGCTGCACAGCCGGGCGATGTCGGATGCGTTGACCGGCATCGCCAACCGGCGCGGCTTCGAGGAGCATGTCGCCATGGCGCTGCTGCAGGCGCGGCGCGACCGGGCGCCGGTCGTGTTCGCCGTGCTCGATGTCGACCATTTCAAGCGCTACAACGACCGCTATGGCCATCAGGCCGGCGACATCGCTCTGGCGCTGATCGCCCGCGCCATCGACAGCAAGCTGCGCCCGCCGATGGACATGGTCGGGCGGCTCGGCGGCGAGGAGTTCGGCCTCCTGCTCTACGATGCCTCGCCCGAGAAGGCTCAGGAACGGCTGCAGCGGGTCGCGCAGGCGATCGCCGAGCTCAGGATCGAGCACGCCGCCTCGCCGACGGCGCAATACATCACGGTGAGCATGGGGGCCGCCGGCTTCGACGGCCAGGAGACGGCGGCCGAGCTCTATCGCCGCGCCGATGCCGCGCTCTACGCTGGCAAAAGCTCGGGTCGGAACCGCGTTGAGCTCGGCGAGAACCGCACGCGTCGGGCGGGCTAGCCCGGCCCGCTCCAGAGCTGCTATGCGGCTTGCTTCCGCCGTGATGAGAGCATCCCCATGTCCGCACCCGTTTCCATCGGCCTGATCGGCGCCGGCATCATGGGCGAGCGCATGCTGCGCGCGATCCTGGCGCAATCGCCGGAGCTCGTGCGTGCCGCCGGGATCTGGGACCCGTCCGCCGAGGCAATGGCGCGCATCGCCGGCGAGCTGCCGCAGGTCGCCCGGATGCGGAATCCCGCTGCGGTGATCGCGGCGAGCGATTGCGTCTACGTCGCCTCGCCGCCGGCCTCCCATCTCGGCCATGCCCGCGCAGCGCTCGCTACCGGCAAGAGCGTGTTCTGCGAGAAACCGCTCGCGATCGACGTCGCCGATTCCCGTGCCTTCGTCACCGAGGCGGGCGGGCGCGGCGCGGTCAACTTTCCCTTCGCCTCCTCGCCTGCCGTCTCGCAGTTGCAGGACTGGGTTGCGGCCGGGACGGTCGGCGGCAGCCGGCGGATCGTGATCGAGGTCGCCTTCGCCACCTGGCCGCGCTCCTGGCAGGCCGATGCGGCAGGTTGGCTCGATCGACGCGAGCAAGGCGGCTTCACCCGCGAGGTCGTCTCGCATTTCCTGTTCCTGAGCCGCCGCCTCGGCGGGACGTTGCATGGCCTGCAAGCGAGCGTCTCGTTCCCGGAGGCCGACAGGTCGGAGCGCCGGATCGAGGCGCGCCTGCTGGCCGGCGACATCCCGGTGACACTGACCGGCAGCGTCGGCACGACACAGAAGGACGACCACAATATCTGGATGCTGGAAGGCGAGGGCGGCGCGATCAGGCTCTGCGACTGGTCGCTGGCCGAGCAGCGCCAGCCGGACGGCTCCTGGCAGCGCGCGCCCGATGCCCTGACCCAGCTCGAGGCGCGGCCCGTCGCGCTGAAACGGCAGCTCGAAGGCGTCGCCAAGCTGGCCCACGGCGAGCCGCATCAGCTGGCGACGCTGGAGGAGGCGTTGAACGTCCAGGAGATCGTCGAGGCGATTCTCGCCAGCTAGACGCCTTCATTGAGGCGACATGGCAGGAGGGCTATGATCGGCGGGCTCAGGAGGCCTGCCGATGCGCCATGCCTTCCTCACCGATGCGCAGATCGACGCCCGCGCGCTGGCTCACCGGCGCGGGCTCGGCTTTCATGACGACGAAGCCGTCGAGGTCCTGGCGCTGCTGGCCAGGCTCAAGGCACGCTATCCCGAATTCTTGCATGAGCGCGTACCGGACGGCTCGCTCGGCGGGGCCGAGGCGCAGTGGGATTCACAAGCCAGGAGGCTGCTGATCCCGGAGGCCGTGTTCCGGGCTGCCGAGCGCGGCGAGGGCAGGGCGCTGATGACGGTGGCGCACGAGGTCGGCCACGCGCTGCTCGGCCATGAAGGCAATCTGAACCGGGGACCGGCCGGCGGACGAGCCGAGAGGGTCTCGGCCAAGCTGCGCTCGATGGAATATCAGGCACGGCGCTATGCGGCCGCCTTCCTGATCCCGGATACGCCGGCGGTGCGCCGGCTCGACGCGACCGCGCTGAGCCAGCGCTACCGGGTCAGCATGAGCGCTGCGATCGTGCGTCATAGCGAGCTGCGCTCGGGCGAAAGCGCACAGACCCTGCCATTGCGGCAGGCTATGCTCGACCTCTGAGCCGCTTGCGGTCGGCGCGCCCGCAGGGCATGGCTCGGGCAACGTGACGATCATCGAGGCTGCCATGACCATCGCCGTTCCCGGCCTGCCGCCGGCGCCGAAGCCCGCCCGGCGGGCGCAAGGCGTCTCGCCCTTCATCGTCATGGACGTGATGAATGCGGCCGAGGCGATCGAACGGCGCGGCGGCTCGGTCGTGCACATGGAAGTCGGCCAGCCTTCGGCGGCGACGCCGGCCAGCATCCGGGCGGCTGCGGCGCGGGCGCTGGAGGACGGTCGCATCGGCTATACCCAGGCGCTCGGCATCGGATCGCTCCGGGCGAGGATCGCGCGGCATTATCGCGACACCTACGGTGTCGAGGTGCCGGCCGAGCGGGTGGTCGTGACGACCGGCTCCTCCGGCGGCTTCATCCTGAGTTTCCTCGCCTGCTTCGAGCCGGGCGCGCGCATCGCGATCACGGCTCCGGGCTATCCGGCCTATCGCAACATCCTGATCGCGCTCGGACTGGAGCCGGTGGCTATCCCGGTCGGGCCGGAGACGCGCTATGCGCTGACGCCGGAGCTGATCGCCAGGGCCCATGCCGAAAAGCCGCTCGCCGGCGTGCTGACGATGAGCCCTGCCAATCCGACGGGCGTAGTGATGGCGCCCGAAGCGATCGCGGCGGTGGCGGCCGAGTGCCGGCGGCTCGGGCTCTGGTACATCTCGGACGAGATCTATCACGGCCTGACCTATGAACGGCCGGCGACGACGGCGCTCGCCGCCGATCCGGACGCGATCATCGTCAACTCCTTCTCGAAATACTATTGCATGACCGGCTGGCGCGTCGGCTGGCTGGTGGTGCCGGAGCGGCTCGTGCGGGTGATCGAGCGGCTGCAGCAGAATTTCTCGATCTCGGTGCCGATGCTCAGCCAGGTGGCGGGCGAGGCGGCCTTCGACGCGATCCAGGAATGCGAGGCGATCAAGGCCGGCTATGCGGAGAACCGCGCCTATCTGCTGAAGGCGCTGCCGGAGATCGGCCTCGGCGACTTCCTGCCCGTCGACGGCGCCTTCTACATCTATCTCGACATCGGCCGATATTCGAACGATTCCATGAGCTTCTGCCGGGATGTTCTGGAAAATGCCGGTGTCGCGATCACGCCCGGGCTCGATTTCGATGAGGAGCGCGGCGCGCGGACGGTGCGGCTCTCCTTCGCCGGCTCGCTCGCCGAATGCGAAGAGGCGGTGGCGCGCCTGGGGCGCTGGCTGAAGGCGCGCTGAAGCGGGCGCTTGCCAAGGCGAAGTGGTAAACTCAATCTGATCCGGCTTGGGGGCAGGACATGGTCGCAATGCGGAACTGGCTGAAAGCCATGGCGTTGTGCGCGGCGGCGTTGCTGGCCGGCGCGGTTGCAGGCCCGACACAGCTGGCGGCGCAACAGCACAAGGCAGACGCGGCGCCCGTGCTGACGCTGCGCGGCGACGAGACGCCCGAGACGGTGCGCAAGCTCGTCGACGCGCTCTCGGCCGGTGGGCGCAAGGTCGAGATCAGGATCGCTGGCAAGGACGATGCGGCCACCGCTCATGCGCCACCGGCATCTGCTGCCGCCGGTGCAGGTTTGCCGCCATCGTCGAGCAATGCTCCTGCAGAGAATGAAACCCCGGCGGAGGCGTTCTGGGACCACTTCGTCGATGGGATGTCACAAGGCCTCGCAGCTGTGCCGCGCCTGGCCGAGGTGCCGCAGGCCTGGCGCGCCGCCTGGGCGCAGAACCGTAACGGCGTTAACGGGGTTTCGGCCGGCTGGCGGCTCGCTGCGGGCCTCTTGCTCGCATTCGCCATTGCCGGGCTATTCCGGCTCGCAACCAAAAATTGGTTTGCACAACGGCTGCAGCCGGAAGGGCCGGAGTTCACGCCGCGCCTGATAGCGTCCTCTTGGGGGTTGCTGCAGGATCTGGTGACGCTCGGGCTCGGCTTCGCGGTGCTGCATGCGATCCGCAAATTCTGGCTGCCCGAGCCGGATCTCGCCCATATGGTGCTGCGCACCATCGCCAACGGCCTCACCATCGGCGCCGGCTATCTGATCATCGGACGCTTCCTGCTTGCTCCCGGCGCCCCTCAACGTCGGGTGATGCCGCTGCCGCGGGCCGAGCGAGCTTTCAACTTCCTGATCGTCTTCGGCGTTCTGACGCCCGTCCTGCTCACGGCGACCGTGTCGATCCAGCATGCCACCGGCCCCGGAGCCGTGGTCGGGCTGTTCGCTCTGGTCGGCATTGTCTCGACCGTGTTCAAGGTCTGGTGGTTCATCGATGCGCGGCACGACCTGGCGGCGCTGATCCTCCACTCCGCACATGAGCCAGGACCGGCGCGCCGCACGATCGCCCTGACGACGGGCTGGCTCTATGCCGCGCTCGCCATCCTGATCTGGATGGTCGGCAATGCATCATCGATGATGGAGGGCGGCGCGCGCTGGGCCGAGGCCGCAGCGCTGACGCAGTTCATCATCGTGCTCGCGCCGATCCTGGCGGTCGGCATCACCAGCCTGATGGCCTGCCGGCAGGCACATGCGGCGGTGATGGGCGAGAGGGCGCCGCTTTCGCTCGCGGTCGGTCATGCGCTACGGGCTGCCGCCGGCGGCGCGATCTGGGCCGGCGGCTTCTATCTGCTGGCGCGGCTCTGGGCCGGCTTCCTCTTTGGTGTCAGTTCCGACCAGTTCGCCGTGCTGATGCGCCAGGCGGGCGGCGTTGCCGTGCTCGCCTTTGCGGGCTGGGTCGCGATCGTTTTCCTGCGCAGCTTCTTCGACGCCTATGCGCCGCCTTCGGCCGCGACCGGCCCGGCCGATGAGGATGCGGTTCCGCACGACCATGTGCCGTCACGGCTGGCGACCGTGATGCCGATCCTGCGCGGCGTGGTGCTCACGGCCGTGTTCGGCCTGACCGGGCTCGTCCTGCTGTCGCGCCTCGGCGTCGATATCGGCCCGCTCCTGGCGGCCTTCAGCATCCTCGGCCTTGCTGTTTCCTTCGGCTCGCAGGCGCTGGTGCGCGACATCGTCTCCGGCTTCTTCTTCATGCTGGAGGATGCCTTCCGCGTCGGCGAATATGTCGATACCGGCCGGCTCAAGGGCACTGTCGAGAAGATCTCGCTGCGCTCGATGCAGTTGCGCCATCAGAGCGGGCAGGTCCACACGGTCCCCTTCGGCCAGGTGCAGTCGCTGACCAATGCCAGCCGCGACTGGGCGACGGTGAAGTTCAACGTCCGGCTCGACCACTCCGCCGACATCGAGAAGGCGCGCAAGACGATCAAGAAGATCGGGGCGGCGTTGCTGGAGGACCCCGAATACGGGCCGCATTTCATCGCCCAGCTCAAGATGCAGGGCGTCGCCGACATCACCGACTCGGCCATCGTGATCCGGCTGAAGTTCACCAGCAAGCCGACCCAGGCCTCGATGCTGCAGCGCGAGGCGCTGAAGCGGGTCTATCGCGGCCTGATCGAGGCGCAGGTGCCGTTCGCGTCGAATGCCGTTACCGTGAAGGAAGGCAGCGGCAAGAGCGGTGCTGCGGCGATCGCGGCCGTGCCGCCGCCGACACCGCTGGTGCCGGCGGCGGAATGAGCGCTGGCTGACCGCCTCAGCCGGGCCGATGCCCGAACTCCAGCGTCGGGACGAAGCCGAAGCAGAGCAGGCGATCGCCCGGTCCAGCAGGCGCTCACAGCTGCGCGGCGGACGCATTCTCCTATCGCAAAAAAGGCCGCCGCGATCCCTCGCGGCGGCCCTGAGGTCCAGACCCTGATTTCTACTTGCGTCCGGCCAGCTTGTTCCACCAGCCGCCGCGCTTCGGCCTGTCCGGATCCGGCGGCGTCAGCACGACCGCTACCGGCTCCTCGACGACACGCGGCGCGGGCTCCGGCTCCGCGGCGACGGGCTCCGGCTCGGGCGCTGCAACCTCGGCCACAGCCGGCTCAGGAGCGGGCGCCGGCTCGGCCGGAGCGGCAGCGACGCCGTCCTCGGTGATCGGCACGACCTTCTTGCGCGAACGGCTGCGCTTCGGCTTCTCGGCCGGCTCGGCGACGGCTTCGCCGGCGGTGTCGACAGTCTTGGCTGCTTCGGCAGTCGCGGCCTCGGCTTCCGCCTCGGCCTTCTTGCTGCGGCTGCGGCGCGCACGTTTCGGCTTGGCATCGGCCTCCGGCTCGGTGGCGGGCGCCTCGCTCACGGCCTCGGCCGTCTCCTCGACAGGCGCGGCGACTGCGGCGGGCGCCGCATCGTCGGACTCGCCGACGGTCGCGTCGTCGCCATCCTCGCCTTCGTCATGGTCGCCGGCCTCGTCGGCCGCGCCCTCGAGCTGGCCCTGGCCGTCACGCTCGCCGCCGCGCCGCCGACGGCGCCGGCGACGCCGGCGGCGGCCATCGCGACCCTCCTGGCCTTCGCCATCACCGGACGCGCGCGCAGCCGTCTCGCTCTCGCCTTCGCCCTCGGTCTCCTCGACTTCGACCTCGACGATCTCCTCGTCTTCGGGCTCGTCGATGATCGCCTCGGCGCGCATGCTGGAGACCGGCACGACGCGGTTCTCGTTGCCGACGAACTCGCCGCGCTCGACCTCGAAATAGCGGGTGCCGAGCAAAGCGGCGTCGGCCGAGATGGTGATCGCGATATTGAAGCGCTCCTCCAGGTCGCGCAGATGGGCGCGCTTCTGGTTGAGCACGTAGAGCGCGACCTCGGGCCGGGTGCGGACCTCGAGATTATGCGAGGCGCTCTTGATCAGCGCCTCTTCGAGGGCGCGCAGGATCTGCAGCGCAATCGACGGCGTCGAGCGGACGAGGCCGGCGCCGGCGCAGTGCGGGCAGGGTACCGAGGAGCTCTCGAGCACGCCGGTCCGGATGCGCTGGCGCGACATCTCCAGCAGGCCGAAGGCGGAGATGCGGCCGACCTGGATGCGAGCCCGGTCGTTCTTCAGGCACTCCTTCAGCTTCTTCTCGACGGCCCGGTTGTTGCGGTTCTCCTCCATGTCGATGAAATCGATCACGATGAGACCGGCAAGGTCGCGCAGGCGCAGCTGGCGCGAGATTTCCTCGGCCGCTTCGAGATTGGTCTTGAGGGCGGTGTCCTCGATATTGTGCTCGCGGGTCGAACGGCCCGAGTTGATGTCGATCGCGACCAGCGCCTCGGTCTGGTTGATGACGATGTAGCCGCCCGACTTCAGGGTGACCGTGTTCGAGAACATCGCGTCGAGCTGGCTCTCGACGCCGAAGGCGGCGAAGAGCGGGGTCTGCTCGCGATAGGGCTTCACGCTCTTGGCATGGCTCGGCATGAGCATGCGCATGAAATCCTTCGCCTCGCGATAGGCGCTCTCGCCGGCGACGTGAACCTCGTCGATATCCTTGTTGTAGAGATCGCGGATCGAGCGCTTGACGAGGTTGCCCTCCTCATAGACCAGCGCCGGGGCGACAGAGCCGAGCGTCAGCTCACGCACGCTCTCCCACATCCGCATCAGATATTCGTAGTCGCGCCTGATCTCCGGCTTGGTGCGCGAGGCGCCGGCGGTGCGCAGGATGATGCCCATCCCCTCCGGCACCTCCAGCTCCTGGGCGATCTCCTTGAGGCGCTTGCGGTCCTCGGCATTGGTGATCTTGCGCGAGATGCCGCCGCCCTTGCCGGTGTTCGGCATCAGCACCGAATAGCGACCGGCGAGCGAGAGATAGGTGGTCAGGGCCGCGCCCTTGTTGCCGCGCTCTTCCTTGACGACCTGGACCAGGATGATCTGGCGGCGCTTGATCACCTCCTGGATCTTGTACTGGCGGCGCGAATGGCGATGCGGCCGCTCGGCGATGTCGTCGAGCGCATCGCCGCCACCGAGCTGTTCCGGCTCCTCCTGCGCGTCCTCGCCGCCATTCTCGTCGTCGCCGTTCTCGTCGTCCTGCGACGGACGGCGCGCTTCAGCCGCTTCCTCGCCGTCCTCTGAAGCTGGCGCCTCCGTCGTGGTCTCGAAGGTCAGCGGCGCGGCGTTCTCGACGACGTCCTCGCCGTCGGATTCGGCGACGGTCGGGGCGAAGGTCTCGCCGAACGCCGGCGCGCCCTCGTTGACCATGGCGGCTTCCTTGCCGTCGGTCTCGACATGGCCGTTGCCGGTTTCACCGGCCTCGACCTCGGCGCTGACGGTCTCGCCGGTCTCGGCGGCGCGCTTGGGCCGGTTGTCGCGATCGCGGCGGCCGCGACGGCCACGGCGCTCGCGCTTTTCCTCGTCACGCTCCTCCTCGCGCTCGGCGCGGGCTTCCTCGGCGAGCAGGGCCTGCCGGTCGGCGACGGGGATCTGATAGTAGTCGGGGTGGATTTCGGAGAAGGCGAGGAAGCCGTGGCGGTTGCCGCCATACTCCACGAAGGCGGCCTGGAGCGACGGCTCCACCCGCGTCACCTTCGCCAGATAGATATTGCCGCGGAGCGGCTTGCGGCTGGCTGATTCGAAATCAAACTCTTCGATACGCGAGCCGCGGGACACCACGACCCGGGTCTCTTCCGGGTGGGTGGCGTCGATGAGCATCTTGTTGGCCATGGGACAATTCCATTGGCGCGGCAGCCTTGGCAATCCGCCGGCCTGCGGACGTGAGTCCGCGGCCGCGGGCAGGGGCGCCGCGCGTCGACCGGCTGAAGCCGGCATGTTGCAGGGAGAGGAGTTCGATCAGGGAAGGACGACGGAAGCGGGCGGCGGAGCGGGCGGACAGCCCGTCACCACCTGAGAGGTTTCGACGAAACACCGAAAGAGAAAGCGGCGTCGTTTGCCCCGACATCTTACCTTTGACCTGCGGCGCGCCGGAAAGCGCACCGCGTTTGACACGCTCGCGGACAAGAGTACCGGCGCCGATTGCTGCCTGGCGCAGGCCCGTCCGCGGACGATTCCGTTGTTGGCTGCCCCCGCGCCGGCGCGGATCATGTGACAGATCCGGTCGTTCGGCCGTTTCGCAGGGCGTCGGCGGGCTTATGGCCCGGCTTGTGCGCTGCGGTAGCCTTCGCGATGCAACCTTCTCCATTACAGACAGGCGATGCATTTTTGCAAGCGCGTTAACGGTGGGAGATCGGGCAGGCGCGGTTTCCGCTGCCGGTCGGCCGTGGTAACGGGTTGTCAATGATTGGCGACGCTATGGTTAAGGCTCGTTAAGCGTCGAACCAGCGAATCGAGGAGTTTCCTCCTGCTTCACCGGCTTCGCCTGTCTTTAAGGGGCGTCCCGCGCTGCATCGCCATCCCGGCGCTGCGGCTGTTCGCATGTGCGGCCCTGCTTCTGTCGTTTCTTTCTCTCGCGACAGCGAACTCACCCGGCCGCGCCAGCAATGAGCTTCCGGTCGCCACCGACGCGCGGCTGGAGGTTCAGGGCGAGGTCGTTCGGCTGACCATGGCGCTGTCCCGGCCGGTCACGGCCGCCGCTTCGGTCATGGCCGGGCCGGATCGCGTCATTGTCGATATGCCCTCGATCAACTTCCAGATCGACGGGAAGCAGGGGCGCAAGTCGGCAGGTTTCGTCTCCGGTTTCCGCTATGGCCTGTTCATGGCCGACCGGGCCCGCATCATCCTCGACCTGGCCCAGCCTGCCGCGATCGTGAATGTCTCGGTCAAGCCGGTGCGCGGCGGCTTCGGAGAACTCGTCGTCGAACTGAAGCGCACGAGCCGCGAGGAATTCGCAGCGCTTGCCCGCGAAGCGGCGGCGAAGACGCAGTTGCCCAGCATTCCGGTCGAGCGCAAGGCCGAGGGCGATTCGCGCCGCATCGTGGTGATCGATCCCGGTCATGGCGGCATCGATCCCGGCACTCAGGTCGCGGCAATCGCCGAGAAGGCCGTGGTGCTCGCCTTCGGGTTGAAGCTGAAGGAGCAGCTCGAGGCGCAGGGACGCTATCGGGTGATCATGACCCGCTCGGACGACACCTTCATCTCGCTGAACGATCGCGTGCGCATCGCGCGTGGCGTCGAGGCCAATCTCTTCATCTCGATCCACGCCGATTCGCTGGCCCAGGCCCAGGACGTGCGTGGGGCGACCATCTATACCGGCTCGGAGCGCGCCAGCGACGCCGAGGCGGCCCGGCTGGCGGCCAAGGAGAACCAGGCTGACGCCGTCGCCGGACTCGATTCGAGCGAGGACGTGCAGGATGTCGCCGGGATCCTGATGGATCTCGCTAAGCGCGAGACCCGCAGCTTCTCGACGATCTTCGCCCGAAATCTGGTCGAGAAGCTCGGCGGCTCGGTGAAGATGCACAAGGTGCCGTTGCGTTCGGCAGGTTTTCGCGTATTGACCGCCCCCGACGTGCCGTCGGTGCTGATCGAGCTCGGCTACATGTCGAGCCCGAAGGATGCCGAGCTGCTGAATTCCGAGGGTTGGCGCAATCAGGCGGCGGCCGCGGTCCAGCAGGCTGTCGACCAGTATTTCGAGCGCTTGCAGACCCCGGGCAAGGCCGCGCAAAGCAAGCCTTGACGGGGCAATGGTCGAACATGGCGATTTGTGGTCGCAAAGCCACGGTTCCGCCATCTCCGGCATGATATAGAGACGAGTTGAAGATCAGCCGGGCAGGTCGCGACGCCGAAGGGGGAGGGCGCCGAATACTGCCGCTAGCCGAGGTCAAAGTTCTCGATGCGGTTCATTTTGCGCCTTTTCGGATGGGCGTTCGCCGCCGGCACGATCCTGTTCGTGATCGGCGTCGCGGGCGCTGCCGGCGTGATCTGGCACTATTCCAAGGACCTGCCCGATTCGGCGCAGCTGCGGAATTACGAGCCGCCGGTGATGAGCCGCGTCCATGCCGGCGATGGCAGCCTGATCGCCGAGTTCGCGCGTGAGCGACGGCTCTATCTGCCGATCCAGGCAGTGCCGAAGCTGATCATCGACGCCTTCCTCTCGGCCGAGGACAAGAACTTCTACAAGCACTTCGGCGTCGACCCCGAGGGCCTCGCCCGCGCCGCGATCGCGAACTTCCGCAACCGCGGCTCCGGCCGTCGCCCGCAGGGCGCCTCGACCATCACCCAGCAGGTGGCGAAGAACTTTCTGGTCGGCTCCGAGCAGAGCATCGAGCGCAAGATCCGCGAGGCGCTGATCGCGCTGCGCATCGAGTCGACCTATTCGAAGGACAAGATCCTCGAGCTCTATCTCAACGAGATCTATCTCGGCGCGCCGGCGCCGGGGCAGGGCAGCTATGGCGTCGCCGCGGCGGCCCTGAACTATTTCGGCAAGTCGGTGCATGAGCTCAACGCGCAGGAGGCGGCCTATCTCGCCGCCCTGCCGAAGGCGCCGACCGACCTGCACCCGTTCCGCAACCGCGAGCGCGCGATCGAGCGCCGCAACTATGTGCTCGACCGCATGGCCGAGAACGGCTTCCTCAAGCGCGCCGACGCCGACGCCGCCAAGAAGCAGCCGCTCGGCGTCAACCCGCGCACGGTTTCGCCGAACCAGATCGCCGCCGGCTATTTCGCCGAGGAGATCCGGCGCGAGCTGCAGGATCGCTATGGCGAGAAGAAGCTGCTCGAAGGCGGCCTCTCCGTCCGCGCTACGGTCGACCCGAAAATGCAGCTGATGGCCCGCAAGGCACTGGTCGACGGTCTGGTCCGCTTCGACGAGGCCCGCGGCTGGCGCGGCGCGATCCAGAAGATCGATGCGGCAAGCCGCGAATGGGGCCTCGCAATCGGCGAATTGCCGGTGCTCGGCGACGTCAGGCCGTGGCGCCTCGCCGTCGTGCTCGACGTTGCCGGCGACAGCGCCCGCGTCGGCCTGCAGCCGATCCGCGAGACCTCCGGCCTGCTCAGGCCGGAGCGCGAGACGGCGACCCTCGGCCCTGAGGGCATCAAGTGGACGCGGCGCACCCGCGTCTCGCAGGCGGTCTCGGCGGGCGACGTGGTCTATGTCGAGCCGATCGACGGCAAGCCCGGCCAGGTCCGTCTGCGCCAGATGCCCGAGGTCAACGGCGCGATCACGGTGATGGACCCGTTCTCGGGCCGTGTTCTCGCCATGGTCGGCGGCTTCTCGCACGATCAGTCCGAGTTCAACCGGGCGACGCAGGCGCTGCGCCAGCCGGGCTCGTCCTTCAAGCCCTTCGTCTATGCGACGGCGCTCGACAACGGCTACACCCCCTCCAGCATCGTGCTCGACGCGCCGATCGAGGTCGATCAGGGCGGCGGGCTCGGCATGTGGACGCCGAGCAACTACGACGGCAAGTTCACCGGCCCGCGCACGCTGCGCTACGGCATCCAGTTCTCGAAGAACCTGATGACCGTGCGTCTCGCCAAGGATGTCGGCATGCCGCTGATCGCGGAATATGCCCGCCGCTTCGGCATCTATGACGACATGCTTCCGGTGCTTTCGATGTCGCTCGGCGCCGGCGAGACGACGGTCATGCGCATGACCGCGGCCTATTCGATGCTCGCCAATGGCGGCAAGCGCATCCGGCCGACGCTGATCGACCGCATCCAGGATCGCTGGGGCGCGACGATCTACAAGCACGACCAGCGCGTCTGCGAAGGCTGCGAGGCCGACAAATGGGCCAATCAGCGCGAGCCGCGCCTGGTCGACAATCGCGAGCAGGTGCTCGATCCGCTGACCGCCTACCAGATGGTCTCGATGCTGGAAGGCGTCGTCAACGCCGGCACTGCGACGGTGGTCAAGTCGGTCGGCAAGCCGCTGGCCGGCAAGACCGGGACGACCAACGACGCCAAGGACGTCTGGTTCGTCGGCTTCTCGCCGGACCTCGCCGTCGGCGTCTATATGGGCTTCGACAAGCCGAAATCGCTCGGCAACTCGGCGACCGCCGGCCAGTATGCCGCGCCGATCTTCCGCGACTTCATGCAGGTCGCGTTGAAGGATAAGCCGGCGACGCCGTTCCGCGTGCCGCCCGGCATCAAGCTGATCCGCGTCGACCCGCGCTCCGGCATGCGCGCCGGCGGCGAGGGCGGCATCCTCGAAGCCTTCAAGCCGGGCACGGCGCCGCCGGACAGCTATTCGGTGATCGGCGCCTCTGACGGCACTGGCGGGGCGATGAGCGTCGCCCCGGCGGGCGGTCGCTCGGTCGGCTCCGGCACGGGCGGACTGTATTGAGGAAAGCCAAGGGCGCGGCGCTGACGGCCGCGCCGCTCCAGGCGATCCTCGAGGCCGAGCTGGCGCGCGGCAGCCGGGTTCTCGACCACGGCGAATGGCTGCCGCATTGCGACCTCTTCGTCCTGCTCGCCCGACCGTTCCGCAAGCGCTATCCGCTCACCGCCGGGCTGGCCTATCAGGTCGTCGACGATCCGCATTACTGGAAAGCGGAGTATCGTCACGGCGGCGAATGCCTCGCCTGCGCTTTCTGACGAATCGGACGGCGCCAGCACCATTTACACGGCTGCGCTTCGTGCCTATGTCAGCGGCCCAGCCAGTCAGCCTCAAGCGACGGACCAAGACGAACGATCATGCGCCCCGAAATCCAGACGCAACTCGACAACGCCAAGCAGTCGATCGGACTGCTGAGGAGGCATCTTTGACTGGGATGTCGCACAACGACGCCTGGCGGAGCTGAACGCGCTTTCCGAAGGCCCTGATTTCTGGAACGACGCCGAAGCCGCGCAGAAGCTGATGCGCGAGCGCACGCAGCTAGAAACGCAGATCGCGGGCATCACCAAGCTCGAACGTGACGTCGAGGACGCGCTCACGCTGATCGAGCTCGGCGAGATGGAAGAGGACGAGGCGACGATCGCCGAGGGCGAGGCCGCGATCAAGGCGGTCGAGGCCGAAGCCGGCCGTCTGCAGGTCGAATCGCTGCTCTCCGGCGAGGCCGACATGCTCGATACCTATGTCGAGATCCATCCCGGCGCCGGCGGCACCGAGAGCCAGGACTGGGCCGAGATGCTGCTGCGCATGTATCGGCGCTGGGGCGAGCGGCGGAAGTTCAAGGTCGAGACGCTCGACTATCAGGACGGCGACCAGGCCGGCATCAAGTCGGCGACGCTGCAGTTCAAGGGCCACAACGCCTATGGCTGGCTGAAAACCGAATCCGGCGTGCACCGTCTGGTGCGCATCTCGCCGTTTGATTCGAATGCTCGCCGACAGACTTCCTTTGCGTCGGTCTGGGTCTATCCGGTCGTCGACGACCGCATCGTCATCGACGTCAAGGAATCCGACTGCCGGATCGACACCTACCGGGCGCAAGGCGCCGGCGGCCAGCACATCAACACCACCGATTCGGCGGTGCGCATCACCCATATCCCGACCGGGATCGCGGTCGCCTGCCAGCAGGAGCGCTCGCAGCACAAGAACCGGGCCAAGGCCTGGGAGATGCTGCGTGCCCGCCTCTACGAGGTCGAGCTGAAGAAGCGCGAGGAGAAGGCGAACGCCGAGCAGGCCTCGAAGACCGATATCGGCTGGGGCCACCAGATCCGCTCCTATGTGCTGCAGCCCTATCAGCTGGTGAAGGACCTGCGCACCGGGGTCTCGTCGACGGCGCCCTCCGACGTGCTCGACGGCGATCTCGACCCGTTCATGGAGGCCTCGCTGGCGCAGCGGGTCTACGGCACGAGCGTCGAAGTCGAGGATATTGACTAGGGCTGGATCAGATCGAATCGATCTGATCGGGTGAAGCCGTCTCTTGCTTTGAGAGGGAGGACACCTTCCGATCGAATTGGGGTACGGGCCGATCGGAATGTGCTCCGAGAGCAAGGTCTGATATCTACGTTTGTCGAAATAGAACAACTTGCTGCAGCTGAGCGCTGCAGCAAGCTCTGAAGAATTTTGCGCGTTGGTCGGTTAGGTGTCAGAGCTGCCCGGCGAGCTTGTCGCCGGCACGCAGGAACCGATTCGGATCGGCCGGGTCGCCGTCGATGCGGGTTTCGTAGTGCAGATGCGGGCCGGTGGAGCGACCGGTCGAGCCGACGCGGCCGACCAGCGCGCCGGCGGCGACCGTCTGGCCCTCGCTGACGAGGATCGCCGACATGTGAGCGTAGCGGGTGGTGATGCCGCCGGCATGCTCGATCTCGACCATATTGCCGTAGCCGCCGGAATACTCGGCCGTCACGACCTTGCCCGGACCGGTCGCACGGATCGGTGCGCCGTGCTCGGCGCGCAGGTCCATTCCGGTGTGCAGCGCGGCGCCGCGCGTAAAGGGATCGGCGCGGTAGCCGTAATTGGAGCTCAGCTCCAGCTCTCCCGCGAGCGGCCGGCGGATCGGCAGTTGCTCGACGAGGCTGCGCAGGCGGAAGACTGTCGCGATACGCGGCTGCAGCGAACTCAGGGTCGCCTCGAACGGCCCCGCCGAGGCGTCGAGATTGACCGGCACCAGGGGGCCACCGACGCCCTTCGGCACTGGGGTCGCGACGGCGAGCTTGTCGGTGTCGAGGCGGGTTTCGGCGAGAGCGCTGCGCAGCGTCTTCTGGGTGTCGCCAAGGGTCTTGTCGATCTCCCGCAGGGCCGCGAGCTGTGTAGCCGAGCTGCGCTCGATCGACTGATCGAGCTGGATCAGCGCTTCGGCAACGCGCTTGGCCGGTGGCACCGGCTCCTCGATCTCGCCCGATTGCCAGGGCGCCGAACGCTCACCCGCGCCACGCAAGGGCAGCGTCTCCGGCGCCGGGGTCGGTTTGCCCGAGGCGAACGGGGCGAAGCTGGTGACGCCGGAGGCGCGGACCGGCTCCTCCGGCTTGATCATGCGCTGGCGCAGCGGGTTCTTGGCGGCCTGCGATACGCCGATCCCGGCCGATTGCAGGCTCTCGGCGACGGCGTTGACCAGCGATTGGCGCGATTCGAGCTCGGCCTGGCGCATCGCGATCTCGCCGACACGGGCTTCGACGCCGTCCTGATCGAGCAGGGCTCGGCTGGCGAGCCGGTCGACATCGGCGCGCAGTGCCGCGATCCGGTCCTCATAGGCGTATTGGCGGGAGGTCTCGCGGCTGATCAGCCGGGCGGCGAGGTCGTCCTTGCGCAGGATGTACCAGCTCGTCGCGCCGCTCCAGGCCGTGGTGAGAGCCAGCAGGCTGAGGCCGAGCAAGGCGGTCGAGCGGCTGATCGTGAAGCTCCGGCGGGAGAGGAGGCCGGTGACGGCAAGCTCGTTGCCGGTGGCTTGGACGCGGGAATTCGAGGAGGTCATACGCAAAACCGGACGTGACGCTGCGATAGGGTGATTAGACCCCGTTAGGGTTAATCAATCGCAAATCGCCATGGGTTTCCTCGTATGCGAGCTGGGGTTTCTCAAAGCTGCCTTGGACGCTCAGCCCTCATCCTGAGGAGCCGCGCAGCGGCGTCTCGAAGGATGGTCCAGCAGGCTCTGGAGAAAGCTGGAGCATCCTTCGAGACGCGATCTGCGATCGCTCCTCAGGATGAGGGCCAAGGGAAGTCCTGGCGATGACCTCAAAGCTCGCGCGCCGCTGCCAGCACGGCCTCGGCATGGCCCTTGACCCGGACCTTGGCCCAGACGCGGACGATCTTGCCGGTAGCGTCGATCAGGAAAGTGCTGCGTTCCACACCCATATAGTGGCGGCCATACATCTGCTTCTCGACCCAGAGGCCGTAGGCCTCGATCGCGGTCTTCTCCTCGTCGGAGACGAGCGTCAGTTTCAGATTGTACTTTTGCTTGAACTTGTCGTGGCGCTTAACCGAATCCGGTGAGATGCCGATGACGCTCGTGCCGGTGGCGGTGAAATCCGCGAGCAGCGCATCGAAAGAAAGCGCCTCGTTGGTGCAGCTCTGCGTATCGTCCTGGGGATAGGCGTAGAGCACGACCTTGCGACCGCGCAGCCCGGACAGTTTCAACGAGCCGCCGCCATCTGTCGGCAAGGTGAAGTCGGGAGCCTGAATGCCTTCGTTCAACGCCATCTTCGCCTTCCTTTGGTCGCGATCACGTGCAACGGCCGGGCAAGCCGCGAGCACCAAGCCGGCTCAGACCACAAACCGGAACCGACCGGGACGAATCAGCTAGCTTGTCGCTGCTGTACGGCTCCCGGGATCAGGCGCATCATACGGACGGCAAGGCGGCTCGGCTGCTATAGCCGCCGCATCGATCCGCACGATTCGAGCAGCAAGACAAGAAGCGATTTCGTTTGAGCGAGAACAGCAAGATCGACCCGGTCCCCACACCCGCCACGGCTGCCGAGGCGGAATGTCAGGAAGTGGCCGCCGTGGCCAAGCGCGCCTGGCGCGGCGTCGTCACCATTGCGGTCACGACGTGCGTCGCCGTCGTCACGTTGGGGTTCGCCGCGGCCGTGTTGCTGGTCAGCGGCTTCATTCCGCTTTCGGGATTGGAGGGGCGGATCTCGGCCGCCATCGAGGAGCGGCTCGGGCCGAACTGGAAAGTCGAAGCCGCGCAGGCGGAGCTCACCCGCACCGATGGCCGCTCGCGCCTGCGGGTGCGCGAAGTCTCGTTCCGACATGCCGGCGGGGCCTCCTTCCGAGCACCCGAAGCCGTCCTTGGCTATGATCCGATGGCGCTGCTGCGCGGCGATTTCCGCCTGGTCTCGCTCGACCTGCGCGGCGTCAACATACGGCTCGGCGTCCGGCAGGATGGTTCGCTGCTGCTGGAGCAGGATGCGCAGCCGGAGCAGGTCTCGAAGACGCCCGTGGCGGGCGATCCGGTGGACTGGGACGCCTTCGCCGGCGCCATGAACGCGATCGGCGCCCTGGTCTCCAATGACGGCCTGCTCGGATCGCTCGAGGTCGCCGGAATCGGGGGGGCGCGGGTGACGCTGATCGACCCGGCAGGGCGACAGCGCTCCGGCCTCGAAGACGTCGACATCAAGCTGGAGCGCTTCGGTGGCGGCCAGGCGCGATTGTCGATGAGGGGACGGATCGGGCCGCGCTGGAAGGAGCTGGCGATCGATCTGGCGAGCGCGCCGGACGGCACCCGCAGCGCCACCGTCGACATCCAGCGCTTCGAGCCGGCCGAGGCCGTGGCGCTGGCTTTCGGCAACGCCATGGTTGCGCTCGACGGTCTCGCGCTCAGCGGCAAGATTTCTTTCACCCAGACAGGCAGCGGCGAGCGCAGGCTCGCGGCGGGGCTCGCCGTCGCTCCGGGCGTGATCCGGGTCCACAATGCCGGACTCGACCCGATCGAGGTCCAGGGAGCGAAGCTCGACTTCGGCAGCGACGACGGCCTCAAGACGATCAAGGTCGCGACCGCCCAGATTCTGGCCGGCGAAACCAAGCTGGCCGGAAGCGGGCAGGCGCGAAACGAGGGCGGCATCTGGCATTTGGCGCTCGACGGCTCCGGGCAGGTGGCCGGCATCGGCAAGGACGCCGCCGTCGTTCTGTCGGCGCTGCGCACGCAGATCGAGGTCGATCCGGCTGCGGGCGAAGTGCGGATGGGCAACCTCTCGTTCAAGGGGCCGCTGATCAATGCCGAGGGCTCCGGCATGGCGCGTCGGCGCGACGAGCAGAATTCGCATCAGTTCCAGATCAGGGCCGTGGATACCGACATGCGGGCCGCGCTCGCGGTCTGGCCGGCGGTCACCTCGCCCGGGTTGCATGGGGCTCTCTCCGAGATGGTCAAGGGCGGCCGGGTCGAGGAGATCGACGTCAAGGTGACGATGTCGCCCGAGGCCAATATGCGGCTGTGGAGCGGCAAGGGCATGGATGACGATGCCGTCGCCGTACGCTTGAAGGCTTCGCAGGTCAGCTTCCTGCCCAATCCCGGCCTGCCGCTGCTGACGGATGCGCGCGTCGTCGGCTCGACGACCGGCCGCACCGTCGATCTCGTCATCTCCCAGGCCACGGCCGAGTTGGGCGAGGGCCGCAAGCTGCAATTGAGCGATGGCACCTTCGCCATGTCCGACACCTGGGCGGAGCGGCCGCAGGCGCGGATCGGCTTCAGGTCGACGGGACCGGCCGATGCTATGGTCGCGCTCCTCAACTTCCCGTCGCTGCGCGAGTTCTCGCCGCTCAAGATCGAGCCGGGTGCGCTGCGGGGGACGATCGACCTGACCGAGCAGATCACATTGCCGCTCATCAATGATCTGACCTTCAGCGACGTCGTGATCCGCAGCAGCGGCATGCTGTCGAACATCGCCTCCGACAGCCTGCTCGGCGGCGAAAAGCTGGAGGGCGCCAATCTCGCGCTGCACTACGACCGCGGCCAGCTCTCGATCAAGGGCGAGGGCAGGGTCGGCGGCGACAAGGCGCCGATCGAGCTCAAGCAGAACGCCAAGGGGCAGGGCGAGGCGACCGTCACGCTGATGCTCGACAATGCCGCGCTCAAGCGGCGCGGCTTCGGTCCCGAGACCGGCATCAGCGGGCCGCTGCAGGTCAAGGTCACCAAGCCTCTCGGCAGGAGCCCGGACGCGCCGCCGCGGGTCGAGGTCGACCTGGCCAGGGCCGCGATCGACACCGGCGTTCCCGGCGTGAGCAAGCCGGCGGGCCGGGCAGGGAAGGCGGCGTTCAACTATGTCGTCGATGACGATGGCCCGGACCTGGAAGACCTGACGATCGAGAGCGCGCCGCTTTTCGCCAAGGGCCGCATCTCGCTGAACAAGCAGAATGCGTTCGAGAGCGCCAGCTTTTCGCAATTGCGCCTGTCGGCGGGCGATAATCTGACCAAGGTCGAGATTGGGCGCGATGGCAACGTGACCAGGCTGTCGGTGCGCGGGACGGTTCTCGATGCCCGGCCCTTCGTCCGCGACATCTTCGATACGCCGGCGCCGACACGCGGCGGACGCGGCAACCAGAACGCGGCGCCCGGTCCGGATTTCGATCTCGATCTCGACGTGCCGATTCTGACCGGCTTCAACAACGAGGCGCTCGGCAATTCGCAGCTCAAGCTGTCGCGCCGCAGCGGGGCGATGCGCTCGATCGGCTATCAGGGCCGCATCGGCAAGGCCGATCTCTCGATCAAGCAGGTCAGACAAGGTGATCGGGTCGTGGTGCAGTCGGAGAATGGCGGCGCGATCTTGCGCTTCCTCGATCTCTATCGCCGCGCCTATGGCGGTGACCTGATCCTGCAGTTAGGCGCCGGCGAGGGGCGCCAGCCCGGCGAGCTGCTGATGCGCAATTTCACGGTGCGGGACGAGCCGGCTTTGCGCCGCGTCGTCGGTCCGCCGGGCTCGCAAGGGCCGGGCGCGCAGGACAGCACCGGCGCGCCGGCGCCGCGCATCGATGCGAGTGATGTCGCCTTCACCAAGCTGCGCGCTGAATTCGTGCGCAGCGCCAGCCGGATCGACATCAATGACGCCGTGCTCTGGGGCCAGCAGGTCGGCTTTACCATCCAGGGCAATGTCGACTATGCCCGCGACCGGGTCGACATCGGCGGCACCTTCGTGCCGGGCTATGCCTTCAACAACGCCTTCGCCCAGGTTCCCGTCGTCGGCATGATCCTAGGCGGCGGACAGTATGGCGGGCTCTTCGCGGTGAATTTCCGCGTTTCCGGTTCGGCCAGCCAGCCGACCATGACGGTGAATCCGCTTTCGGCGATAGCGCCCGGCATCCTGCGCCGCTTCGTCGATCCGCTAGGCGGCGGGCCGCTGGAGCAGACGCGCCCCGGCGGAAATCTGCCAGTGCCCGGCACGCCCGAGCGCTAGAGCATTTTCGAGCGAAGTGGGCACCGGTTCGCGTGAAGAAAATGCGATAAAACAAAAGCATAGAGCAATCTCGCGATTCGGAGAATTGCGGAATTGCTCTAGAAAAAGCGCCCGGCTCGCGAGGCGAACTGAGCACTCGAAACAGTTGGCCTTTGGCGACAGCGGCCGTCAGACCGGCCGCAGCAGGACGTGCTTCTTCTTGCCGAAGGAGAGCTTGACCGCGCCATCGACCAGATCGGCCGGCGAGAGCGTCGCGCGCTCGTCGGAGACCTGGGCATCGTTGACGCGCAGGCCGCCGGCCTTGATCTGGCGGCGGGCCTCGCCGGTCGAGGGCACGAGGCCGGCGCTGACGAAGGCGCTGAGCACGCCGAGACCGGCGTTCAGCTCGGCAGCGGGGACCTCGATGCTCGGCAGGTCCTGCGCGGCCCCGCCTTCCTCGAAGGTCTTGCGGGCGGTCTCGGCCGCGGCCTCCGCCGCCTCGCGGCCATGCAGCAGCGCCGTCGCCTCGGTCGCCAGCACCTTCTTGGCCTCGTTGATCTCCGAGCCGCCCAGCGCCGCCAGCCTGGCGATCTCGTCGAGCGGCAGGCGCGTGAACACCTTGAGGAAGCGGCCGACATCGGCATCCTCGGTGTTGCGGAAATACTGCCAGAACTCATAGGGGCTGAAGAGGTCGCCATTGAGCCAGACGGCGCCGCTGGCGGTCTTGCCCATCTTGGCGCCCGAGGCGGTGGTCAAGAGCGGCGTCGTTAGCGCGAAGAGCTGCTTGCCCTCCATGCGGTGCGAGAGGTCGACGCCGTTGATGATGTTGCCCCACTGGTCGGAGCCGCCCATCTGCAGGCGGCAATCATAGCGGCGGCTGAGCTCGACGAAGTCGTAGCCCTGCATGATCATGTAGTTGAACTCAAGGAAAGACAGCGACTGCTCGCGATCGAGCCGTAGCTTCACCGAATCGAAGGAGAGCATGCGGTTGACCGAGAAGTGCCGGCCGACATCGCGCAGGAACTCGACATAGTTGAGCTTGAGCAGCCAGTCGGCGTTGTTTACCATGAGGGCGTCGGTCGGGCCGTCGCCATAGCGCAGGATGCGCGAATAGACCTTCTTGATGCTCTCGATATTGGCGTTGATCTCCTCGATCGAGAGCAGCTTGCGCTGATCGTCGCGGAAGGAGGGGTCGCCGACCATCGAGGTGCCGCCGCCCATCAGCGTGATCGGCCGGTGTCCGGTCTCCTGGAACCAGTAGAGCATGGTGACCGAGATCAGGTTGCCGATATGCAGGCTGGTCGCGGTCGCGTCATAACCGACATAGGCCGTCTGCGGCGCCTGCCGGCAGAGCTTGTCGAGCTCCTCCGGATTGGAGATCTGGTGGATCAGGCCGCGCTCGTCGAGCACGCGCAGGAAATCGGACTTGAAGGCGGTCATGACGGGGCTCGATGGTTTGACGGTTTTCGCGTCATGGCCGGGCTTGTCCCGGCCATCCACGTCTTCCCGCACCAAGCGCGGTGTTCAAGACGTGGGTGCTCGCCACAGGGGCGAGCATGACGGCGTGGACGATCAGGCCTTTTCCTGCTCGCTCTTGAGGATCTCGGGGCCGACCTTGCGGTCGAGATAGACGCCGACCTGCTCCATCAGCTGGTCGACGCGGCCGTCGAAGAAGTGGTTGGCGCCCTCGACCACGGCATGCTCGATCTGGATGCCCTTCTGGGTCTTCACCTTCTCGATCACCGCCATCACCTCCTTGACCGGGGCGACGCGATCCTCCGAGCCGTGCACGAACAGGCCGGAGGAGGGGCAGGGGGCGAGGAAGGAGAAGTCGTAGCGGTTCGCCATCGCCGCGATCGAGAGGAAGCCCTCGATCTCCGGGCGGCGCATCAGGAGCTGCATGCCGATCCAGGCGCCGAAGGAGACGCCGGAGATCCAGCAGCTCTTGGCCTCGGGGTTCAGCGCCTGCATCCAGTCGAGCGCGGCCGCGGCGTCGGAGAGCTCGCCGGCGCCGTGATCGAACTGGCCCTGGCTGCGGCCGACGCCGCGGAAATTGAAGCGCAGCGCGGAGAAACCGCGATTCACGAAGGTGTAGAACAGGTTGTAGACGATCTGGTTGTTCATCGTCCCGCCGAATTGCGGGTGCGGGTGCAGGATGATCGCCAGCGGCGCGCCGCGCTTCTTGGCGGGCTGGTACCGGCCCTCGATCCGGCCGGCCGGCCCGTTGAAAATCACCTCAGGCATTCTGATTCCGCCTCTTGCTGGGCGAAACCGTCGGTGAAGCGGGCGCGAAAGCGGCCATGCGGCCGCCGCGTACCCGTTCCACCCTTGACGGCCCCGCCGCTCGCGCCCTACATCAAGCGCTTAGAATGGTTCTAACAGCCGTGAACAGAACTGGAACATGCAGGCGAAGGCCGCTTGCGGTTCCGGTCCATCGCGGCTCGGACGGGCGGCTATAGCACGGTGCAGGGGTGCGATTTCAAGCATTTCGTGCCGCGTCTTCGAGCAGCCCTCCGGAACGGAGCATAGACGCAGGTGTTCGCGACGACCCGCAGCTACCTCGACCACAACGCCACGACGCCGGTGCGCCCGGCGGTGGCGGAGGCGATGCTGCAGGCCTTGCAGATGCTGGGAAACCCGTCCTCCGTCCATAATGAGGGCCGTGCGGCCCGCGGCGCGATCGAACAGGCCCGCGAGCAGGTCGCGTCACTCGTCGGCGCCAAGGAGAGCAATGTCGTCTTCACCAGCGGCGGCACCGAGGCCAATGCGACGATCCTGTCGCCCGGCCTCAGCGATTGCAGTGGCGCGCGCGATTGCGTGCGGGCCCCAGTGACGCTCTTGCTGTACAGCGCCAGCGAGCACCCTTGCGTGCGCGACGGCCATCGCTTCCCGGCCGGCCAAGCCGAGGCGATCCCGGTTGATGGCGACGGGCTCGTCGATCTCGGCTGGCTCGACGAGCGGCTTGCGCGCTTTGCGGCGGAGAAGCCGGCCGAGCGCGCTCTGGTTTCGGTCCATCTTGCCAACAACGAGACGGGCGTGCTGCAGCCGATCGCCGAGATCGTCGCTATCGCCAGGCGTCATGGCGCGCTCGTGCACTCCGACGCCGTCCAGGCCGCCGGCAAGATCGCGATCGATATCAATGGCTTGGGCGTCGATGCTCTGACATTGTCTGCCCACAAGATCGGTGGCCCCAAGGGCGTCGGCGCAATCGTGTTCCGCACCGGCGCGCTCGAACTCGCCGACAAGCCCCTGCGCGGTGGCGGCCAGGAGCGCGGCTGGCGCGCCGGCACCGAGAACCTGCCGGGCATCGTTGGCTTCGGCGTCGCGGCCGAGGAAGCGGGCAAGGTGCTCGCTACCGAGGCCACCCGGCTGGCCGGGCTGCGTGACCAGCTGGAGGCTCGATTGATGGCGCTAGCGCCGGATACGGCGATCTTCGGCGGCAGGGCTCCGCGCCTGCCCAATACCTCCGCCTTCGCCACGCCCGGCATCAAGGCCGAGACGGCGCTGATCATGCTCGATCTTGCCGGCGTCGCCCTGTCCTCGGGCTCGGCCTGCTCGTCGGGCAAGGTCAGGCGCTCGCATGTGCTGGCAGCCATGGGCGTCGACCCTGCCATGAGCGCAGGGGCCTTGCGCGCCTCGCTCGGATGGACCACCTGCGAGGCGGATATCGACCAATTCATCGCGGCCTATGCCAAGGCGCTGGCTGCGAACCCGAACCGGAAGGTTCAGGCAGCCGCCTGAGGCCTTCCGCAAGAGCAAGACCGAACCGGCGGGCCTTGAACCCGCGACAGGAGTGTAGAGATGGCAGCGGTCCAGGAGACCATTGATCAGGTCAAGTCGATCGACGTGACCGAGTACAAATACGGCTTCGTCACGGAACTCGAGGTCGACAAGCCGGCCAAGGGCCTGACCGAGGACACGGTCCGCTACATCTCGGCCCGCAAGAACGAGCCGGAATGGATGCTGGAATGGCGCCTCGACGCCTTCCGCCGCTGGAAGACCATGACCGAGCCGACCTGGTCGCGCGTGAACTATCCGCCGATCAACTACCAGGACATCTACTACTACGCCGCGCCGAAGAAGGGCGCCGATCCGAAGTCGCTCGACGAGGTCGATCCGGCGATCCTGGAGACCTACAAGAAGCTCGGTATCCCGCTGCGCGAGCAGGAGATCCTGGCCGGCGTCGCGCCGGAGAACCGGGTCGCGGTCGACGCCGTGTTCGACTCGGTCTCGGTCGTCACCACCTTCAAGGACGAGCTCGCCAAGGCCGGCGTGATCTTCTGCTCGATCTCCGAGGCGATCCGCGAGCATCCCGAGCTGGTGAAGAAGTACCTCGCCAGCGTCGTGCCGGTGACCGACAACTATTTCGCCACGCTGAACAGCGCGGTCTTCACCGACGGCTCCTTCGTCTACATCCCCAAGGGCGTGCGCTGCCCGATGGAGCTGTCGACCTATTTCCGGATCAACGAGCAGAATACCGGCCAGTTCGAGCGCACGCTGATCATCGCCGACGAGGGCTCCTATGTGAGCTATCTCGAAGGCTGCACCGCGCCCAAGCGCGACGAGAACCAGCTGCACGCGGCGGTGGTCGAGCTGATCGCGCTCGACGATGCCGAGATCAAGTACTCGACCGTGCAGAACTGGTTCCCCGGCGACGCCGAGGGCAAGGGCGGCATCTACAACTTCGTGACCAAGCGCGGCGACTGCCGCGGCAAGCGCTCGAAGATCTCGTGGACACAGGTCGAGACCGGCTCGGCGATCACCTGGAAGTACCCGTCCTGCATCTTGCGCGGCGACGGCTCGCGCGGCGAGTTCTACTCGATCGCGGTGTCGAACGGGGCCCAGCAGGTCGATAGCGGCACCAAGATGCTGCATCTCGGCAAGAACACGACCTCGAAGATCATCGCCAAGGGCATCGCGGCCGGAAAGTCCGACTCGACCTATCGCGGCATGGTCTCGGCCCACCGCAAGGCGACCGGCGCGCGCAACTTCACCAATTGCGACTCGCTGCTGATCGGCGACCAGTGCGGCGCCCACACCATTCCCTATATCGAGGCCAAGACCGCCACCGCGATCTTCGAGCATGAGGCGACCACGTCGAAGATCGGCGAGGACCAGATGTTCTACTGCCAGCAGCGCGGCCTCTCCGAGGAAGAGGCGGTGGCGCTGATCGTCAACGGCTTCGTCAAGGAGGTGCTGCAGCAGCTCCCGATGGAGTTCGCCGTCGAGGCGCAGAAGCTGATCACGATTTCCCTTGAAGGCTCCGTGGGCTGACGCCCGATCATTTCCGAGATGCCCGGGTCAAGCCCGGGCATGACGCCTGAATGAAGCGCGTCATGGTCGGGCCTGACCCGACCATCTCCAGCAGAATGGAACTCTGACCAATGCTCGAAATCCGCAATCTCACCGTCAAGATCGCCGACGAGGACAAGCAGATTCTCAACGGCCTCAACCTCACCGTGAACGCCGGCGAAGTCGCCGCGATCATGGGGCCGAACGGCTCCGGCAAGTCGACGCTGTCTTATGTCATCGCCGGCAAGGAGGACTATGAGGTCCTCGACGGCGAGATCCTGCTCAACGGCGAGAACCTGCTGGAGATGGAGGCTGATGCCCGCGCCGCCGCCGGCATCTTCCTCGCCTTCCAGTACCCGCTGGAGATCCCCGGTGTCGCCACCATGACCTTCCTCAAGGCAGCGATGAACGCCCAGCGCAAGGCGCGCGGCGAGGCCGAGCTGCTGACGCCGGACTTCATCAAGCAGGTCAACGGTGCCGCCGACAAGCTCGGCATCGACCGCGAGATGCTGCGCCGGCCGCTCAATGTCGGCTTCTCCGGCGGCGAGAAAAAGCGCATGGAGATCCTGCAGATGGCGCTGCTGGCGCCGTCCATGTGCATCCTCGACGAGACCGATTCCGGCCTCGACATCGACGCGCTGCGCATCGTCGCCGAGGGCGTCAATGCGCTGCGCGCCCAGAACCGCGGCTTCCTGGTCATCACCCACTATCAGCGCCTGCTCGACCATATCGTGCCCGACACCGTGCATGTGATGTCGAAGGGCAAGATCGTGCGGACCGGTGGCAAGGAGCTGGCGCTCGAGCTCGAGAAGAGCGGCTATGCCTCCTATGGCGAGGCCGCGTGATGGCGATCATCACCCCGCTCAAGACCGCGGCCGAGCAGCAGCTCGTCGAGCAGTTCGCCAACATCAAGGCCGAGCTGCCGGGCGCCGGCGCGATGCGCAAGGTCCGCGAGGACGCTTTCGCCGGCTTCGAGGCCAAGGGCCTGCCGCATCGCCGGCTCGAATCCTGGCGCTACACCGACCTGCGCAACCTGGTGCGCGAGGCGATGCCGCTGGTGCGCCGCCCGACCCGGCCGCAGGCGATCGCCGACCGGCTGGCGCTGCAGACCATCGCCGGCCGCCGCTTCGTCACCATCGACGGCGTGTTCAGCGCTGAGGATTCCGACCTGACAGGCCTGCCCGAAGGCATCAGGGCGCGGAGCCTGGCCGAAGCGCTGACCGAGAGCCCGGACGAGATCGCGGCGGCTTTCGCTCCGCCGGAGGTGGCGCGCGACGACAGCGCGCTGATGCTCAACGCCGCCTTTGCTCAGGACGGCGTGGTGATCGAGATCGCCGATGGCGCCGAGCTCGACCAGCCGATCGTCCTGCTCGCGCTCGGCACCGGTGCGAGCGAGGCCTCGATCGTCTCGCGCTCGCTGGTCAGGATCGGCGCCGGCGCCAAGGTCACCGTCGTCGAATTGCAGGAGAGCGTCGGCGCAGCGCCAGTGCAGGTCAACCACGCGACGTCCTTCGTCATCGGTGAGGGCGCCGAGGTCGAGCATGTGCGCATGGTCTCGCGCCAGCGCGCCGAGACCGTGCAGGTGCAGTCGCTGCTGGTCGAGCTCGGCGCCCATGCCGCTTTCGATTCCGTCGCGGTCGCGGTGAATTGCGGCGTGCTGCGCCAGCAGAGCTTCCTGCGCTATGGCGGCGAGCACAGCCGCGCGGCGCTACGCGGCATCAACCTCTTGCGCAAGCAGGAGCATTCCGACGTCACGCTGGTGATGGACCACGCCGCAGCCCATGGCGAGAGCCGCGAGCTGTTCAAGACCATCGCCGAGGGCGAGGGCACCGGCGTGTTCCAGGGCAAGGTCATCGTCCGTCCGCATTCGCAGAAGGTCGACGGCAGCATGAAGAGCCATGCGCTGCTGCTCAACGACGGCGCGACCATGTTCAACAAGCCGGAGCTCGAGATCTTCGCCGACGACGTGGTCTGCGGCCATGGCGCGACCGTGGCGCAGATCGACGGCGAGCAGCTCTTCTACCTGATGGCGCGCGGCCTGCCGCGGCCGCAGGCCGAGGCGCTGGTGCTCGCCGCCTTCGTCGGCGAGGTCTCGGACATGGTCGGCGACGAGGGCGTGCGCGAGATCGTCAGCCGCGAGATCGATTGCTGGCTCGGCCAGCGCGAAGGTGCACCCAGGCCAGGAGCTGCCTGATGCCCTACGTCAACCTGCAGATCACCAAGGGCGCGACGCGGCAGCAGAAGGCCGAGATCGTCAAGGAGTTCACGCAGACGCTCGTCCGCGTGCTCGGCAAGAACCCGCAGAACACCCATATCGTGATCCAGGAGATCGAGCGCGAGGATTGGGGACATGCCGGCACGCTCGTCGCCGACCGCCCCGCCGAGCCTGCCGGAAAGGCCTGAGATGAACGCGATCGCGAAGCCCTACGACGTCGAGGCGATCCGCAAGGATTTCGCGATCCTCTCGCGCGAGGTCTACGGCAAACCGCTGGTCTATCTCGACAACGCCGCCTCGGCCCAGAAGCCGGAAGCGGTGATCGAGGCGATGACGCGGCTGATGCGCGAGGACTATGCCAATGTCCATCGCGGCCTGCACTACCTCGCCAACGCCTCGACCGAGGCCTATGAGGCGGCTCGCGAAAGCGCCCGGCGCTTCCTCAACGCCGCCCATATCGAGGAGGTCCTGTTCACCCGATCCTCGACCGGGGCGCTGAACACGGTCGCCTCCTCGCTCGGGCAGTACCTCCAGATCCAGGAGGGTGACGAGATCATCCTCTCGATCCTGGAGCACCACTCCAACATCGTGCCCTGGCACTATTGGCGCGAGCGCCACGGCGCCGTGATCAAATGGGCTGGAGTTGACGAGGACGGCAATTTCCTCATCGAGGACTTCGAGAAGCTGATCACGCCGCGCACCAAGGTGGTGGCGCTGACCCACATGTCGAACGCGATCGGCACCATCGTCCCGATCGCCGAGGTCGCCAAGATCTGCCAGGCCTATCGCATCCCGCTGGTGGTCGACGGCTCGCAGGGCGCCGTCCACCTGCCGGTCGACGTGCAGGCGCTCGGCTGCGACTTCTACGCCTTCACCGGACATAAAACCTATGGGCCGACCGGCTCGGGCATCCTCTGGGGCAAGCGCGAATGGCTGGACAAGCTGCCGCCCTATGAAGGCGGCGGCGAGATGATCGCGACCGTCAGCGAGGATGCGATCACCTATAACGACCCGCCGCATCGCTTCGAGGCCGGCACGCCGGCGATCGTCGAGGCGGTCGGTCTCGGCGCTGCGCTCGACTACATGATGGCGCTGGGCCGCGAGAACATCGCCGCCCATGAGGCGCGGCTCAACGCCTATGCGATGGAACGGCTCGGGCAGATGAATTCGATCCGCATCTTCGGCAAGGCGAAGGAGAAGGGGGCGATCATCGCCTTCGAGCTTGCCGGCGCCCATGCCCATGACGTCGCGACGGTGATCGACCGGGCCGGCGTCGCGGTCAGGGCCGGCACGCATTGCGCCATGCCGCTGCTGGCGCGCTATGGCGTGACCTCGACCTGCCGTGCGTCCTTCGGCCTCTACAATACGCTGGAGGAAGTCGATATATTGGTGGAAGCGCTGCGCAAGGCCGAGGAGCTGTTCTCCTGAAGCCTGCCCAATGGCCATTCTCGGCCGAACGGAACCGTGATGATGAACGACAACGTCGTCGGCGACCTCAAGCCGAACCAGCCCAGCCTGGATGCGGGCGCCAGCCTGCCGCCGGAGGAGATCGACCGGCTGACCGACGACATCGTCGCGGCGCTGAAGACCGTCTACGACCCCGAGATCCCGTCCGACATCTATGAGCTCGGCCTGATCTACCGCGTCGACATCGCCGACGATCGCCAGGTGACGATCGACATGACGCTCACGGCGCCGGGTTGCCCGGTCGCCGGCGAGATGCCGGGTTGGGTCGAGAATGCGGTCGGCGCCGTGCCGGGCGTCTCGGGCGTCACCGTCAACATGACCTTCGACCCGCCCTGGGACCAGTCGCGCATGTCGGACGAGGCCCGGGTCGCGCTCGACATGTGGTGAGGCCGGCGGCGGGGCGGGCTAGGGTCCCGAGCCGAGCGCTCGTCGTCACGGCTCCCGCGCCACGCGGAAGCCATTGGTGTAGAAGCGCACATCGCTCTCGTATTTGAAGCGCGCCGCCGAGCGCAGATAGCGCGGGTCGTTGTTGAAGGAGCCGCCGCGCAGCACGCGTTCGCGACAACTGGCGGGCGCGTAGGCGCTGCCATCGCGCGGGGCGGCGCGATAATTCTCGCTCCAGCAATCGGCGACCCATTCGGCAGCATTGCCGGCCATGTCGCGCAGGCCGAAGCGGTTGGGCGGGAACTGGCCTACCTCGCTGGCCTGCCGGCGCGGCTGCGCGTTGCAGCCAAGGCAGTTGGCCATCTCCTTGTCGACCGAGTTGCCCCAGGGATAGCTCGTCGTCGTGCCGCCGCGGGCGGCGTATTCCCATTCGGCCTCGGTCGGCAGCCGGTATTTGCGCCCGGTCTTGTAGGACAGCCAGACGGCATAGGCGTTGGCGTCGTTCCAGTGGATGTCGGTGACCGGGCGCCTGCCGCGGCCGAGATTGCGGTCGCCGGGGCGGTGGCTGCAGCCGCCCTCGGCGACGCAGGCATCCCATTGCGCGAAGGTGACCTCGTCGGTGCCGAGATAGAACGGCCTGGCGATGGTGACGGTGCGGACGGGCTTCTCGAACTCGAACATCTCGGTCGAGCCCATCTCGAAGCTGCCCGCCGGGATCAAGGTGAGTTCCGGGCAATCCTCGCAATCGCGCAGGGTCTTGGCTGTCGTGCTCGCCGCGGGGGAGGGAGCTGGCGCGGGGGCCCGTGTCGCTGCGGGCTGCATGGCGCTGCGCAGCGATTGCTCGCGCGTGCGGGCGAGCCCGGCGAAGCGGCCTCTCGGATAGGCTTCGAGATAGGCGCGGTACTCGTCGGGGTTCTTGCTGTCCTTGATGGTCTCCCAGAAGGAGAGTTCGTAGGGACCGAGCTGGTCCGATTGCGGGCCCGGCGGCGGCGGTGCGCTGATGATGGCGCGAGTGGTGTTGAGCGCGGTCGCGACCGGTCGGCCGGTCGGGGTGACGATCAATCCAGCCGGTGGTGGCGAGGAGACCCAGAGCTGCTGCGAGCGTCGAGTCGCCCGGCTGACGGCGTCGCGGGTGCGGCTCAGCGCCATCGTCATGTCGAGGCCGGGCGTGCGGATCGCCTTCAGCCATTCCTCGATCGCCGGATTGGCGCGGCCCGGGGTCTCGGCGATCGTCCGTCCCGGAGCGACCGGTGCCATGAACGCGATCGCCTCGACCGGCTCGATCGGAGCCAGGCCCTTGCCACCGCCGAGGCCGGGCTGCCAGGGATTGTCGCGCGTCGCGTCGAGCACGATCAGCGCACTCGCCGGCCGGCTGACGATCAGCGCGTCGACAAGCTGGTCGAGGTCGAAGGTGTCGCGCGCGACCTCGGCCGGGCCGCGCGGCGCAATGTCGACAGGGACCAGGAAGTTGCGGCCGCGCGAGTGCACGGCGTGCCCGGCGTAGAAGACCACGACCTGGGCGCCGCGCGCGAGCTTGCCGCGAAAGGTCGCGAGCGCCTGCTCGAGCGCGGCGCGGTCGGCGTTCTCGATGCTGACGAGGTCGAACTCGCCCTGCCGCAGAACATCCGCGACCGCGCGGGCATCGGCGGCGGCGTTGGCGAGGGGCGCTGTGCGATAGGCGGCGTTGCCGACGACCAGGGCGATGCGCGGTGGCGAGCGGTCGCTGCCCTGAGCGAGAGCCGGGACAAGCGGCGCGAGGATGGCCAGCGCGGCGATGGCAAGGCAACGATACCAGGACATGGCGTTCATCCTTCGCTGCGGCCCAGTTGCGCGACCCGGCGGGGCCGCACGCAACCCTCATCTGACGTAGACTGTGATCTTCTGGGACATTACCGGCGGCCGATGCGGCGTGTGCGTGTGATCGCCGAGCAGCAGCTGCAGCGTATGCGTTCCTTTCGGCAGGGTGACGACCACCTCGGTCTGGCCGTTGCCGAGATGGATATTGTTGTAGTCCGACGGGATCGGCTGGTCCGGCGGGCCGGGATCGGTGTCGATCAGCAGGTGATGGTGGCCGGTGCCGGGCTTGTCGACGCCGGCGGGGGCGACGCCCATCTCCTTCAGCCCGATCCGCACGGTGAAGCGCTCGGGCACCCGCAAGCCGTCGAGCGGATAGTGGAAATAGACCAGGGCATTGCGCGGCGCCGCTTGGCGCTGGCTCGTCTGGGCCGAGAGCGGAGGCGCAGTCGATAGCAGCACTGCGAGTGGCAGGAGCCGCACCGCGGCTGTCATGCGATGGCGAGCGGTGGCATTCATCGCCTTGCGCTCCGCTTCGCGGCCGCACCGACATAGATGGTGATGCGCTCAGACAGGATCGGCGGGTCGTGCGGGACGTGCTGGTCGTCGCCGAGGATGAGCTGCAGCGTATGCTTGCCGGGCGGCAGGGTGATCTTGCGCTCGGTCTGGCCATTGCCGAGATGGATGTGGTTGAGGTCGGCGGGGATCGCAGCATCCAGCGGCGGCGTCGGCACGTCGATCAGGAGGTGGTGGTGGCCGGTATTGGGCCTCACCACGCCGGCGGGCGCGACGCCCATATTGCGCAGCCCGAAGCGGATGGTCGAGGTCGCGAAGATGCGCGTGCCGTCGCGCGGATAGATGAAATAGACCGCGGCGTCGTTGGGCGCCGGCGTCCGGCCGGAGGCGGCGCGGGCGGGTGGAGGGGTAGCTGCTGCCGTGGCTGAGGCCTCCTGCACCCGCACCCTGATCTTCTGCGACATCACCGGCGGATCGTGCGGGACATGCTCGTGATCGGCGAAGAGCAGCTGCAGGGTGTGCTCGCCGGGCGGCAGGGTGAGCTCGGTCTCGGTCTGGCCGCGACCGAAATGCAGATGATTGAAATCGCTGGGGATCTCGCGGTCGAGCGGCGGCAGCTCGGTATCGACCAGGAGATGGTGGTGGCCGGCATTGTCCTGCTTCGTGCCGGCTGGGGTGATCGCGATGTTCTCCTGGCCGAAGCGGACGACAGAGCGGGGCGGGATCACCGCGCCGTCCTGCAGGCCGATGAAAAAGACCTTGGCATTGGGCGCGGCTGTGGTGCGCGGCTTCTCCTCCGGCGCGGCCATGACCTCGACGGTGATCTTCTCCGACATCACCGGCGGGTCATGGGGCACGTGATCGTGATCGGCGAAGAGGAGCTGCAGCGTGTGGCGGCCGGGCGAGAGCAGGATCTCGGCCTCGCTCTGGCCGCCGCCGAAATGCAGATGGTTGAAATCGCTCGGGATCGGCTGGCCGAGCGGCGGCAGCTCGGTGTCGATCAGCAGGTGGTGGTGGCCGGCATTGCGGCGTGCCGTGCCGGCCGGCGCGATCTCCATGCCGGTTATCGAAAAGCGCAGCGTCACCTTGCTGGCGATGCGGGCATTGTTCTGCAAGTCGACGAAGGCGAGCTTGGCGCCGGCGGGCGCGGGGCTGCGCGTCCGGGCGCGCTCCTGCGCGATGCTCGCCGGCATGGCCGCGGCGAAAACCGCCGTAACCCCGACAATCAGCTGAAGTCGAAGCCTCCGCATCGGCGCTCTTCCTCGCGGCGCGTGACCGTCGTAAAGTTAGCAGCGGGCTGGGAGGGGAGCAAGCAAAGCGCCTGTCACGACAGGCGCATAGAACTGGATTCTAGCGGTCGCTTTCTTTAGGGTGACGCAGGGAATGGTGCCATGACTGCAGCCGTCAGATTTTGTGCACTGATCGCTCTTCTTGCCCAGCTCGTCGCTTTGCCGGCGCTGGCGCAGACCCAGGAGCGCCGCGTCGCCCTGGTGATCGGCAATTCCGCTTACAAGAACGCGCCGGCCCTGCCCAATACGCCGAACGATGCCCGCGATACGGCCGAAGCCCTGCGCAAGGTCGGCTTCGAGGTGGTCGATGGCATCGATCTCGACAAGCGCGGCATGGATGCCGCCGTCTCACGCTTCGCGCGCCTCGCCCAGGATGCCGATGCGGTGATGTTCTACTACGCGGGCCATGGCTTCCAGTTCAACGGCGAGAACTTCCTGGTCCCGGTCGAGGCCAAGATCGATGACGAGGTCTCGGTCCAGTACGAGACGCTCAAGCTCAGCGAGGTGACGACCGCGCTCGGCTTCGCCAAGGGCGTCAAGATCATGGTGCTCGACGCCTGCCGCAACAATCCCTTCCTCGCCCAATTGTCGAAGAAGTCGACGACGCGCAGCATGTCGGTCGGCACCGGCCTCGCGCCGATCGTCAAGGCGCAGGGCATGGTGACCGCCTATGCGACGCAGGCCAACGACGTCGCCGCCGATGGCGCCGGCCGCAACAGCCCGTTCACCGCGGCGCTGATCCAGGAGATCAAGCAGCCAGGCCTCGAGATCGCGACCATGTTCCGCCGCGTCCAGAAGGCGGTCTACGATTCCACCGGCGGCAAGCAGACACCGGAGCTGTCGCTGTCCTTGCTCGGCGATTTCTACCTCAACCGCGAGGAGACCGACGCCGACATCTGGAAGCGCCTGCGCAGCAGCGACAACCCCGCCGAGATCAAGGCTTTCATCCAGCGCTTCCCGACCAGCTTCTTCGCCGTCGACGCCAAGACCCGGCTCGACCTGATCGAGCGCCGCGGGCTTGCAGCCGGCGAGCGCGAGAAGCTCGAGCAGGAATTCGCGGCGAAGGAGAAGGCGCTGCTGGACCGCGTCCAGCAGGCCGAAAAGGACCGCGCCAAGGCGGCGACCGATCTTGCGGGCCGCGACGCCGGCAAGACCGCCGATACCGAGCGCGCCGTGCCGAAGCCCGGCGATGCCACACCGGCCAAGCAGGCCGACGCGGCCGAGCGCGACCGCCTCGCCAGGGAATTGGCCAAGAAGGAGCAGGAACTCGCCGCGCTCGAAGCCGAGAAGGCCAAGCTCTCGCAGGAACGCGAGGAGCGCGAGAAGGCGGTGGCGACGCGGATGAATTCCGGCGGCGTGACCGAGCTGCCGGCTCCGCCGAAGCCGCTGCTGCCCACCGCGCCCGGCACGCGTCCCCAGCGGCACGAGCCGCGCGAGGTCAAGCCGCCGCAGCGTCTGGTGATCGACCGCAAGTCGACCGGCGTCCTGACTGGCGGCATCGAGGCGACGCCGGAGCCGCAACAGCGCAACAACCGGCGCCGGCCGGGTGGCGGCGGTGCGCCCGATTGCACCGATGCGCTGATGCGGGCCCAACTCGGCGACGGCGGCGTCCCGAAGAACTGCCGCTGACGGCTGGCCGGGGATCGCTCCGGCGGGATGGAACAGGGGGCTTCGATGCGTCGTTTTTCGCTCGTCCGCTTCGCATTGTTGGCGCTGCTGGTTTCGCCGGCCGCTGGCTTGGCCCAGACCCCGCCGGCCCCGACTCCCGTGCCGTTTGCAGAAGCGCTGCAGCGCGCCGCCAACGAACTGTTTTCCAAGGCGCAGCTCGACGCGGAGCGCGTCGAGCTGGTGATCGATCCGCTGATCGACGGCATATCCGGAGCCCAATCGACCTCGACGCGCTCGATGCAGCAGAGCCTGATCGAACTGGTCGGCAAGTCTTATCCGCGTTTCCAGATGCAGCCCTTTTCGACCGAGACGCTGGCGCGCAATCCGGTCGTGCTGATCGGCACCTTCACGGCGGTCAACAATGCCGGCGATGCAAAGGGGGCGCGCGACGCCTACCGGATCTGCCTCGCGCTGGCCGACCTGAAGGCGAAGCGGATCGTCTCGAAGGGCACGGCCCGGGCCAAGCCCGAAGGCGTCGACGTGACGCCGACGAGCTATTACCGGGACTCGCCGATGTGGACGAAGGACCCGACGACCGAGGCCTATATCAAGACCTGCCAGGCCACCAAGCTCGGCGACGCCATCGATCCGGCCTATGCCGAGCGCCTCAACGTCGCGGCCCTGATCAATGACGGCATCCTCGAATACGAGGCGCAGCATTATCGCGAGGCGCTCGCCTTCTACCGGACTGCGCGCGTTCTGCCCGGCGGCGATCAGCCCCGGGTCCGCATCGGCGCCTATCTCGCCAGCAGCAAGCTCGGACGCAAGGACGATGCGGTCGAGGCCTTCGGCGATCTCGTCGACAGCGGCCTCTCCGGCAATCAGCTGATGGTCAAGCTGCTGTTCCAGCCCGGATCGACCCAGTTCATCGCCAATCCGCAGGTCACCGAGCCCTATCCGATGTGGCTCAGCCAGATCGCGACCCGCGCCAAGCAGAAGGGCGCCTGCCTCGAGATCGTCGGCCACACCTCACGCACCGGCCTGCCGCTGGTCAACGAGCGGCTCTCGGTGCTGCGGGCGCAATATGTGATGGATCTGCTCCAGGCCGGCGCGCCGGACAGCCGCGGCCGCATGATCGCGACCGGGCGCGGCTTCAACGAGAACCTGATCGGCACCGGCAAGGACGACGCGAGCGACGCGCTCGACCGCCGGGTCGAGTTCAAAGTGATCGGCTGCTGATCGGGCGGTCGAATACGCAATGAGATGAACCGGATAGGCGGATGTCTTCGATGAACGACATGGCGACGAACCCTTACGACGCGGTCGCCTATCCCGGGCACGCCTTTTCGCAGACGCATCCGGCACATCTGGCGACGATCGCGCATGTCCATGGCATGACGCCGGCTCCGACGACGGCGATGCGGGTGCTCGAGCTCGGCTGCGGCAGCGGCGGCAATCTGATCCCGATGGCGCTGCAATGCCCCGGGGCGGAGCTCGTCGGTGTCGACCTGAGCGGGCGGGCGATCGCCCGCGCCAAGGCCGAGGCGGCGGAGCTCGGCTTGAGTAATGTCAGCTTCCACCATCTCGACATCATGGCGGCGTCGGCGGCACTCGGCCGTTTCGACTACATCCTCGTCCACGGCGTCTATTCCTGGGTGCCCCAGATGGTGCGCGAGCGGATCATGGCGCTCTTCGGCGAGCTGCTGACGCCGCAGGGCATCGCCTATGTCAGCTACAACGCCTTGCCGGGCTGCCGGATGCGCGATCTTGCCCGCGACGTCATGCTGTTCGAGACCCGCGACATCGACGACCCCATCGAGAAAGTCAGGGCGGCGCGCGCTGCGATCAAGCGATTCGCCGAGGCGACCGATGCCGAGACCTTCTACGGCGCGGCGCTGCGCGAGCGGATGAAGCAGATCGAGGATATAGCGGACAATGTCCTCTATCACGACGACCTCAATCCGGGCGCGCGCGCCTTCGCGCTGCACGAGGTGCTGGCCGCGGCCGAGCCGCATGGCCTGCAATTCCTCGCCGAAGCCTCCTTCCCGAACAATTTCGGCGGCGCCCGCGGCCCCGCACAACAGGTGCTGAACGAGATCCCGATCACCGAGCCGCTCCGGCAGGAGCAGTCGCTCGACCTCCTGATCGGCCGCTGCTTTCGCCAGACCCTGCTCTGCCGCGCCGATGTCGCGCTGCATCGCGGCTTCTCGCGGTTCAGTCTGACGCCCTACCATCTCGCCGCCAATGTCCAGGAGATCGCGGAAAAGGATGAGAAGCGGCCGGATGCGGTGAACTTCCTGTTCGCGGACGGGGTGCGCCTCGCCATCGATCTGCCGGCTGCCATCGCGGCGCTGCGGGCGCTCGGCAAGGCCTGGCCGGGCAGCATCGCTCATGCCGAGCTCGCGGCGCTGGCCTTGCGGGAGGCGAGGGACAGCCTCGGTCCCGACAGCGAGCGTGAGGCTGGCCGCCTCGACGAGGCGCTGACCGCGATCTACCGGGCTGGCCTGCTCGAGATCAACCTGGAGCCGCATCGGTTGACGACGCTGATCAGCGAGCGGCCGCTCGCGAGCCTTTTGGCGCGGCGCCAGGCGCTGAGCAGCCATGAGGTCACCGATCTGCGCCATCGCGCGGTCGCGCTCGATGGCGTGGTGGTGCGCAAATTTGTCAGCCTGCTCGACGGGACACGGACGCCGGCGATGCTGCTCGACGAGGTCAATGCCTTCCTGGCAGAGGCGCATGCATCCGGCCGTGACGTCTCGTCCCTGCCGAAGAGGGCCACGGCGGAGGAGGTCGACCTGCATTTGAAGGATGTCGCGCGGCTGGCCTTGCTGGCAGGCTGAGCTTGTCGCGGAGAGGCCGTCTGCCTATTGCGGAAGGCGGCAGCAGCGGTAGCGAGGGATGAGTCAGCGCTTCAAGCAGTTTCAGGCCGCATTCCAGGAGGATGCCTGCCTCGAAACCATCATGCGGGCGCGGCGAGGCGGCACGACGCTGACCTGCTCGGCCTGCGGCAAGACCGCGGCCTTCGCGCCGCGCGTGAAGCTGCGCGCCTATGCCTGCCCGCATTGCAATTTCCTGGTCTCGCCCTGCCAGGGCACGCCGCTGGAGAGCCGGCGCATCTCGCTGCAGCTCTGGTTCTTCGCGCTGAAGGCCCTGACGGAGCAGGGGCCGCGCGCCGCCGCTGCGACGCTGGAGCGTGAGGCCAGTGTTCCCGCTCAGCAGGCGCGCCGGATGATCGCCGAACTGCAGGCGACGGCTGGCGCCGGCGGCAAGGTGCCGGACTGGCTGGTTCTGGCGCAGAAGGCGGTGGCCGGCGGCGCCAGCGCCGCCAATGTTGCCGCCGGCGTGCCCTTTGCAGTCGCGGATGGCAGCTCACGGCTTCGGCTCGCCTCCCTGGTCGGTGGCGGCGCATTGGTGCTGGCGATCGCCGGCGGCGTCGCGGTCGCGACGCTGAAGCCGGGTTCCACCGAGGTGAGCGGCGGTTTCGAGCCGATCGAGAGCGTCGAGGCGCCGTCATTGAAGGCGCCGACCCGGCCCTCGCTGATCCTGTCCTCGGTCGAGGGCGATCTCGAAGCGGCCAGGCAGGCGACGCAGTTCGCGCTGAACGCGGATCCCTCGCTGGCGGCGATCAAGGAGCAGGTCGCGGCGGAGATGCCGAACCAGCCGGCCATGCCGATCCCGGTGATGCCGCCGTCCAACATCATCCTGGTGCCGCCGACGCTGCCCGGTAGGCCGGGCGCTCCGGCCACTGCGCCGCGCAGCCAGCTGCCGCAGGCGCCGATCAACTATGCCGGCGACCCCAACCAGATCCTGACCTTCGGGCCGATCAAGATCCGCCGGCACCTGGTCGAGATGATCGTCAGGGCAGGGCGTGTCGTCGGTGCCGATCCCACGCTGCTGATGGCCGTCGCCGACAAGGAATCCTCGTTCGCGACGGAGGTGAAGGCGAAGACCTCCTCGGCGACCGGGCTCTACCAGTTCATCGAGCAGACCTGGTTCGGCGTTATCTTCGAATTCGGCCGCAAGCATGGGCTCCATGCCGAGGCCGCTCTGATTTCCCGCAATGGCCGGCAATTCGTCATCGCTGACGCCAATGAGCGCCAGCGCATCCTCGATCTCAGGCGCGAACCCTATCTCTCGGCGCTGCTGGCGGGCGAGATGCTGAAGCGCGACACGCTTCGGCTGGAGAAGGCGATGGGGCGCCATCTGACCGGCGGCGAGATCTACCTGATCCATTTCCTCGGGCCCGACGCGGCACAGACCTTCATCGAGACGATGGAGGAGACGCCCGGCGCGAGCGCGGCCGCCTTGCTGCCGAAGCCGGCCGAAGCCAACCGGCCGATCTTCTATGCCCAGTCCGGCGGCGAGACCAAGACGCTCTCGGTCTCCGAGGTGCACAAGAAGTTCGACGAGATGATCAAGGTCAGGCTCGACCGCTACAAGGTCGTGCGCGGACCCACGGCTGCGCCGGCGCGGCAGCCACAGAAGTAGGGTAGGGGCCGGTGGCGAATAACCGCCAGGTCGGACCAAAGCGCTTGCAGGCGCAGCGAATTTGCCGCCGAGGTGGCGCTGGCCCATGATCAACCGATCGCAGAGGCGAGGAGACGACGATGGCCAAGAACCGGTTCGAGCAGGTCGATGAGCCGCAACCCGATGCCATCACGCTGAGCCTCGGCCAGCGCGACGGCAAGACTTTCGCCCGTATCGCCTGTCCGGCGGAGCTGGCGGCCGGCCATCTCGCCAACGATTTCGTCAGCGACGAGCTCGATCCGGTCGAGGGCTTCCGCTCGGCCGTCCGCCTTGCCAACGAGATCAAGGCGCCGATCGTCGTCGAGGATGCCGAATGCCTCTGGCAGGACGAGTGGGGTGAGCTCTACCGCGAGGATTGACGATCGTCGGTCCGAGTCGATGGACAGTGGCGCCCCCGCTCCAGAAATGACGACGCGGTTTCAGCGCCCGCCGCGGTCGTAGCACTCGGCGAAATAGAGCATGAAGGCGTCGACCAGCCCGTCCTCGTAAGGAGCGGTCTTCGCCTCCCAGCGTGCGACATAGGCGTCCCAGAGCTTGCCTTTGCGCGACGAGAGCAGGCCGTCGAGGCCGCGCCCCGCCTCGAGGCTTTCGGCGACCGCCTGCGGATCGAGATCCTCGACCAGCATGCGCAGCGCGTGCTGCATCGCCGAATAAGTCTTGATCTGGTGGACCTTGAGATCCTTGAAGCTCTCCTCGAACGCCTTCTGGGCGTTGAGATAGCCGCTGGTCGGCCGGCCGAAGATCAGCTTCAGCGCATCCTCGATCGTCGGCGAGAACTTCAGCGGGTTGTTGTCCTGGGCCTGGATCATCGTCTGGTTGGAGCTGCGGGCGATGCGCTTGCTCTCGGCGCGCGCCGCCAGCAGCGCCTTCAGCTCGATCGCGATCAGGCGCATCAGCGCGCCGGTCTGCTCGGCGAAGGCGCCGGGATCCTGCCAGGATAATTCCTCGACCGGCAGCCCGGCGCCGCGCGCGAAGCGAGCGATGAACTCGGCCGCCGAGATCGACGGGCCGCCGGCCGGGATGCCCATCGGCGGTGGCGGTGGTGAAGCTGCGGGCCGCGGCGGCGGCTCGTAGGGAGTATCGAAGCTCGGGCGCGCCGGTGGCTCGGCCGACCCCTCGTCCCAGGGGTTGCTGGCCGGTGCGGCCGAAGGCGGCCGGCGCGGTGTCGGAATCGGGGCGATCGGCTCGGGCTCGGGTACTGGCGGCGCCTGGTAGGGAGCCCAGGCGAAATCGTCGGGCCGCGATGACGGAGCGGGCGCCGCCGGCGGCGGTGCGGGATAGGCCTGTGCCGGCTCGGATGGCGTCGGGATATCGGCGGCCCAGTCGATGAAGGGCGCGTGCACCGGCTGGTATTTTTGCGGCGGAATCAGATCGCGCCGGGCGATCGGTGGCGCTTCGTCGCCATTCGAATCCCAGAGCGATTCACCGGGTGGCGGCGGCATCGGCGGTCGCTCGGCCAGGCCCGGCGACCCGCGCTCGGCCTCGTCGATCGCAACCGCGATGATGTAGTGGCCGATCTCGAGCCGGTCGCCATGCTGCAGCCGATAGGGTGATTGCACCCTGTAAGCCCCACCGTTGACGAAGGTGCCGTTGGTCGAGATGTCGCGCAGCCAATAGGCGTTGTCGCTGAAGCGGACCTCGCAATGTCGGCCGGAGATGGCACGGCTCGGGTCCGGCAGGCACCAGTCGAGATGCTGATCTCGGCCGATGTCGAGTCCGCGCCCGCCGCTCAGCGTAACGCTGAGCGGGCCGCCGTCCGGCAGCGAGGCCTGGTTCTCGATTGTCAGCGTCAGCGCCATGTCGGGCCGCTCGCTTCGCCGGCATCGCAACCCGGGCGCCGCACCGGCACCGGGGCCATGCTATGCTCTCGTCCTGCCGCTTTCGTCATCGACGAGACGAATGCACGCTTCGACGCAATTTCGCAATGCGGCATCGCGCTCGCGCTCCGGAACGCGGCCGAGCGCGGTCAATACGGCGATGCGCGCGGTTTTCGCGGTCAGGTCCGGCGGGCAGGGGACGGCATGAGTCGAAACCATGCTGCCTCCGGAATAGCCGGCCGCCAGCGCGACCCAGGTTCCAAGGCTGGCATGGTGGCCCGCTTCCCCGAGCGCGAGGGCGGTGCGGCGCGCCTCGTCCGTCGGGTCCCGCACCCAGGTTTCTGCCGCCTTCAATGCGGGATCGGGCGGCGTTCCCGCCGGTTGCATGCGCTGGACACATTGCAGCGCCCACCACACCGTCTCGCGGCGAGGCATCACGAACGCGCAGAAGCCGATCGCGTCCTTGTGCTCGCCGGCGGCGACGAGGCCGCGCAGGAAAGTCAGCGGCGGCTCGGTGGTCGGCGCGGTGCCGATGACCTGCTGCGCCGTCGGAAAGGCCTCGAAGACCTGCTGCGCCGTGCTGAAGCGAAGTTTCGACATCGCCGCCTCAGTTGATCTTGATGATGCCGCCGGTGATCGTGGTCGCACCGCCGCCGTGGATTTCTGTCTTGCCGGTGCTCTGCACCGTGATCGTCGGCGAGGAGATGGTGATGTTGGTCGGCGTCATCGTGATCTCGCTCTGGCCGCAGACCAGCTTGATCTCCAGCGCCGCCTCGACATAGCGCTTGCCCTGCTTGACGTGCAGCTTGTCGCTGCCGTTCAGGATCTGAGTCGTGCGGGCGAAATCGGTCGGGCCGCCCTCGAATTTCTTGCCGACATCGCGGGTCTCGAGGTTGAAGACCTCGGTCTTGTGGTCGCGCTCGGCCTGCATCGAGAAGACCTCCTTGCCGGCAAGGTCCTCGAACTTGATCTCGTTGAACTTTCCCGATTTACCGCCGCCATCGGTCGATTCCGATTTGAGCCCCGACTGGGTCTTGTTGGCGGGCAGGTCGTAGGGCGGCATGTGCTGGTCGTTGACCACCGCGCCTGTGATGATCGGCCGGTCGGGATCACCGCCGATATAGGAGACGACCACCTCCTGGCCGATGCGCGGGATGATCTGGCCGCCCCAGTTCTTGCCCGACCAGCTTTGCGCCACGCGCACCCGGCACGAGGTCGATTCCTTCTCCCGATCCCAATGGAAGCGCAGCCAGACACGACCGTATTTGTCGACGTCGATGTCGCCTTCTTCGCCCTTGTTCTTCTCGCCGACCACCTTGGCGGTGTCGGGGCCGATATGGAGGGGGGAGGGAGTCGCCAGTGGCGCACGGAAGCGCTTGTCGGCCTTCTGCAACTCGTAGGAGCCATGATAGATCGCCTCGTCCGTGCGCCGCGACGAGCGATAGCTCTGAACGCCGTAAGCATGCGTCGCGCGCACGACCAGATACTCGCCATTCTCCCCGGCGGGATGATCGGCCAGGGTCATCAGCGTGCCGGGATTGAGGCTGGGAGCCTCGCCCATGGCGAGTCGCCGCTCGTCCTGCGCCTGCTCGGCCTGCACTTGGATGCGGGCGAGCTTTTCGCCCTTGCCGCGGTCGAGATAGGCGCCGGGATAGTCGAAGGCCTCGTAGGCCTTGGTCCGCGGAAAGCCGTCCTCGGCCTTGGACGTCAGGTCGGAGGTCGATTTCTCGAAGTCGTAGTCCTTCAGCTCGACCTTGCCGGTGCGCAGCCGCCGCTGCGCCGTCCACTGCGTCAGATGCTCGATATGCCGGCGCTGGCTCTTGTCCTTCGGCATGAACGGATAGGCACTGCCGGCGCCAGTGAAGGTGGGTTCCGCCGCGGCTGTGACGGGATCATGCGAGCTACGTGCATCCGAGAGGACCAGCTTGTGATCGCCCTCGCTATGCTGAAAGTAATAATAGATGCCGTATTTCTCCATCAGGCGCAGGACGAAGTCGAGATCGCTCTCGCGATACTGCACGCAATAGTCGATCGTCGGCGGTTTCTCGCTGACGCGGTCGTCGAAACTCGCTTTGTCTTCCTTCCCGAAGATCACCTTGATGATATCGATCGCGGTCTTGTTCTTGAAGATCCGGCAATCGGAGCGCTGCGAGAGCAGCCAGAGCCAGGGGCGCAGGATGAAGCGATAATGGTCGAGATCGTTCTCCCGGCCGAGCCATTGCGCCTCTATCAGCACGCCGTTGAAGATACGTTCCTTGCCGTTCTTCAACGTCATCTTGATGGCACATTTCTCGCCGATCAAGCTTTGCAGGTCGGCATTCGCAGTCGTGCTCGTCGCTTCGACCTGATAGGCGAACAATTCACTGAGGGCTTCTCGCGCTTCGAACTTGAGAAGCGAAAAGACATCTTGCCCCGCAGGTGTCGTAAAGGAAGCAAGTCTTTTCGATTGTCCAACGGCGGCGGCCATTAACCAAACCTCATGGCTTGCGATAAGAGACGACTATTGACGCAGCAAACGCTGCGGTTCATATTTGCGCCGTCAGTCTTCAACCGCCTCAGCGAACCTAAACGGGAGGAAGACCGTGCGCAAGCAGGCCCTTGTCATGGTTAGTGCCGCTCTTGCCGCAGGCTTCTGCGCCCTGTCGCCATTTTCCGCGCAGGCCCAAGCCTACAAGGCGGACGACATCGTCAAGCACTTCGGTGCCGCCAAGCCGAATCTGGGTGTCTCGCGCGGCCTGTGCGTCGGCACCGAGGCCGAGTGCAACAAGGCCGGCCACGTCGTGAAGCCGCCGACCGCCTTCGACCTCGTCGTCAAGTTCAAATACAACTCCGACGTGCTCGAGCCGGAGGCGAAGGCGAATCTCGACGAGTTCGCCAAGGCGCTGAAGGACCCGCAGCTTTCGACCAGCAATTTCCTGGTCGAGGGACATACCGATGCCAGCGGCACGGCCGACTACAACCTCAGCCTCTCGGATCGCCGGGCCAAGGCCGTGGTGCGCTATCTCAGCGAGCGCGGCGTCGATACCGCCAAGCTGGTGCCGCGGGGTCTGGGCCAGACCAAACCGCTCTCCGCCGACAAATTCTCCGCCGATAATCGCCGGGTCGAGACGCGGTTGCAGGTGGAATGACGCCGAGCCAGCCGGGTCCGGCCGTGTTCGATCGACCGTGAGGGGGCATGGCTGCGCTGAATTTCGCTGACCTGGCGAAGCCGGTTCCGGGCGACGAGCCCTGCGGCCTCGATCCGGATGCCGATCCGGACATCATGAACGTGCTGGCGCGCCTCGAAGTGGTGCTGCCGACCTCCTATTTCCGGCGCGACGACGAGGGCCGCCAGGTGTCTTTCGATCGCAGCGCGATCGATTTCCCGGCGATTTTCGGCGATCTCGGCAAGATCCTGAAGCAGAGCCGCGACCTGCGCGGCTTCGTGCTCGCGGCCAAGTTCTGCCTGCTCAATCGCGACATCGCCGGTTTTGCCGGCAGTCTCGGCCTGATCGTGAGCTATCTCGGGGACTATTGGGAGGAGGTCTACCCCAGGGCCGAGGACGGCGATTTCATCATGCGCGAAGTCGCGCTGCAGGGGCTCGACGAGAACGCGACGATCGTCCTGCCGCTGCAACATGCGACGCTCTTCACCAGCAAGCGGCTGGGACCGGTGATCTTCCGCAGCCAGCTCATCGCGCTCGGCGAGTTGCGCGCCGGCGAGGACGAGCAGCATCCGGATGCCGGCGGCATCGCCGCGGCGTTGAAGGAAGCGGAGCTGTCGGATCTGACGGCGACGCTCGGCCATGTCGTCGCCATCCGCGATGCGCTCACGCGGCTGCGCGAGATCTGGAGCGAGAAGCTCGGTACCGACCAGGCCGTGACCTTCTCGCGGCTCGCCGGCCTGATCAAGCAGATCGCCGAATTTCTCGAAGGCGCGGTCGAACGCAAGGCGCCGGCCGGGCAGGCAAGCGCTGTCGCGGAGGTGCCGGCCGGCGCCGGCGGAACGATCACTGTCGCCCAGGTGGCGGTCCCGGCCGGGGCCTGCGCCTCCGTCGCCGAGGCGCAGGCCGCGCTCGCCGGCTGTCTCGCCTATTTCCGGCGGACCGAGCCGTCGAGCCCCGCGGTGCTATTGATCGGCCAGGCGCAGCGCCTGATCGGCAAGTCGCTGATCGAGGTCATCCAGATCATGTTCCCCGAGCACGTCGACAAGGCGATGCTCGAGATCGGCGACGACACGAAATACCAGCTGCCGCTGGAGCGGCTCGGTGGCGACGGCTACGACGCCGGCAATGGCGATGACGGCGATTCATCCGGCGACGAGGACAGCTCGTCCTATGACGATGGCTCCTCATATGAGGAGGAGGCGAGCAGCGAGGATGAGCCTGCCGACGATTCCGGGGAAACGGAGTCAGCAGAGGCGTCCGACGATTGGGCCGAGGCGGAACAGCCCGAGCCCGAGCCGAAGGCGAAGGAGCAGAATGCCACGGCCGGCATCGCGCCTGCGATCGTCATCTCCAGCCGCGTCGAGGCTATCGTCCGGATGAAGTCCATCGCCGCCTTCTATCGCCATGCCGAACCGTCCAATCCGGTCCCGTTGCTGATGGACAAGGCTTGTGCCCTGGCCCAGCAGGATTTTCTCTCCTTGCTGAGCGATATCCTCCCTGATGTCGGCATAAGGCAGAGCGTCGACGAATGATGCCGCGCGGCTCGCAGGCGGGCCTGGGCGCATCATTCGTTCGATGGATGCGCAGGCGTTATTCGTCTGCAAACTTGGGCTGGCTGGGATCCTTCGCCGCCGACGCGAGCAGTTCAACAGGAACTGTCAAGTGATCGGCAAATGTGTATGGTGTAGCGAGCCGGATCGTTAGCGTGGTGTCACGCTCTCCTTGCGTGATGCCTCTAGAGGAAGGGGCGCCGACATGGCCGGAGATTCAGGGCAGAAGTTCATTCGCCGCAACAGGCCGCCGCGGGTCCACATCACCTATGAGGATCCCTACAACGCGGATCAGAAGATCGAGCTGCCCTTCGTGATGGGTGTGCTCGCCGACCTCTCCGGCAACGCCTCGGCCGTCGAGAAGCCGGATGTCGGCGAGCGCAAATTCCTCGATATCGACATGGATAATTTCGACCAGCGCATGGCCGCGATCGAGCCCGGTGCGGCCTTCGCAGTGCCCAACAAGCTCGGCGACGGGAGCGACAAGCTCTCGGTCTCGCTGAAGTTCAAGAAGTTCGACGATTTCAGCCCCGCTGCGATCGCTCGCCAGATCCCGGCGACGGCCAAGCTGCTGGAAGCGCGCGAACAGCTCGCCAATTTGCTGCGCTACATGGACGGCAAGGTCGCGGCCAGCGACCAGATCAAGGCCTTGCTCGCCGATCCGCAGCTGATGGCGGCGCTCAAGGACAAGCTCGGCGAAAAGCCGGCTGGTGACGACAAGCAGGACGGCAACGGTTGAGCGAGGCGGCCATGGCGGAAGCACAGATCCAACAACCCGGCGCGGCAACTGCTGAAACGCAAGGCGCCGACGATTTCTCGGCTCTTCTGAAGCAGAGCTTCAAGCCGAAGACCGAACGGGCGGCGACCGAGGTCGAGAACGCGGTCGCGACCCTGGTCAACCAGGCGCTCGCCGACTCCACCCTGATCAAGGGCGATGTCCTCGACACGATCGAGGAGATGATCGCCAGGCTCGACGCCAAGCTCAGCGAGCAGATGAACGAGGTGCTGCATGCACCCGAGTTCCAGAAGCTCGAGAGCGCCTGGCGCGGCCTCAACTACCTCGTCTTCAACTCAGAGACCGACGCTCAGTTGAAGATCAAGGTCATGAACATCGGCAAGAGCGAGCTCTACCGCAATCTGAAGACCTATCCCGGCGCCCGCTGGGACCAGAGCCCGCTCTTCAAGCAGATCTACGAGCAGGAATTCGGTCAGCTCGGCGGCCAGCCTTTCGGCGCCATGGTCGGCGACTACCACTTCAGCCATGTCCCGGCGGACGTCCAGCTGCTGCGCGATCTCTCCAAGGTCGCCGCCGCCGCCCATGCTCCGCTCTTCACCGGCGCCGACCCGAACCTGATGGGCATGGACTCCTGGACCGAGCTCTCCAATCCGCGCGATCTCGGCAAGGTCTTCGATACGCCGGACTACGCCGCCTGGAAGGGCCTGCGTGACGCGGCCGACTCCCGCTATGTCGGGCTTTGCCTGCCGCGCGTCCTCTCGCGGGTTCCCTACGGTGCGAAGTCGGAGCCGGTCGAGGAGTTCGCCTTCGAGGAGGACACCGACGGTCACAAGGGCGAGAAATACGCCTGGATGAACGCTGCCTATGCCATGGCGGTGAACATCAACCGCGCCTTCAAGGAGTATGGCTGGTGCACCCGCATCCGCGGCGTCCAGTCGGGCGGCGAGGTGCTGAACCTGCCGACCCACACCTTCCCGACGGATGATGGCGGCGTCGACCTGAAATGCCCGACCGAGATCGCGATCAGCGATCGGCGTGAGGCGGAACTGGCCAAGTCCGGCCTGATCCCGCTGATCCATCGCAAGAACACCGACAAGGCGGCGTTCATCGGCGCGCAGTCGCTCTACAAGCCCAAGGCCTTCTTCGGGCCGGACGGCGTCGCGGCGACGGCCTCCGACAACCTGTCCTCGCGCCTGCCTTACATGTTCGCCGTGTCCCGCTTCGCGCACTATCTGAAGTGCATGGTGCGCGACAAGGTCGGCTCCTACAAGGAGCGCGAACCCCTGCGTCGCTGGCTGCAGGAGTGGATCACCGAATATGTCGACGGCGATCCGCTGAACTCCAGCGAGGAGACGAAAGCGCGCAAGCCCCTGTCCGAAGCGCGCATCGACGTCTTCGAGGACGAGGAGAACCCCGGCTACTATTCGGCCAAGTTCTACCTCCGGCCGCACTTCCAGCTCGAGGGCATGGATATCGGCCTGAGCCTCGTCTCGCGCCTGCCGGCGCCCAAGACCTGAGACCCGGGCGCGCCGCCGGCGCGCAGGACCCCCAGGACGATAGTTGGCCCTGCGCTTGCCGCGCAGGGAGAGTGGCGACGCATGGGGGGAGCTCTCCAGGCGACGCGAATTCTATGCCCAAATCAACCTGAAACAGCCAACCATTGGAGAGCACCATGGCTAGCGATTTCCTCCTCGAAATCGAAGGTATCAAAGGCGAAAGCCAGGATTCCAAGCATAAGGACACGATCGAGATCGAGTCCTTCTCCTGGGGCGTCAGCAACTCCGGCACGCATGCCGCCGGACATGGCGGCGGCGCCGGCAAGGCGAGCTTCCAGGACCTGCACTGCACGTCCAATGTCAGCAAGGCTTCGCCGGTGCTGATGCTGAAATGCGCCACCGGCGAGCACATCAAGAAGGCCGTGCTCTTCGTCCGCAAGCAGGGCAAGGAGCAGCAGGAGTTCTACAAGGTCACCCTCGAGGACCTGCTGGTGTCGAGCTATCAGTCCGGCGACTCGACTGGCGGCAACCCGGTCCCGACCGACCAGTTCTCGCTGAACTTCGCCAAGATCAAGTACGAGTACAAGGTCCAGAACAAGGACGGCTCGCTCGGCGCGACCTCGACCGGCACCTGGAATCTCAAGGAGAACAAGGAGTAACATCCTGCTCTCGCCGGGCTCGCTTCAGCGGGCCCGGCTAAGGCGGGGTTCGCCGTCGACTGGCGGTGCCGGCCCTGCCCAGCTCAGAACGGACTCCCGCGCGACTGCGGCAGCAGTCTTCGGGAGTCCATCGCTTTCAGCAAACCGTTCGGGGAGCGCGAATGGTCGACCCCAAGGCGAAGAACCGGTTGCGCCCACCGCTGATGTTCGCCTTCCGCGAGGCGCATCGCAGCAAGGACGCCAAGGTGCATCTCGATCTGCGCGACGCTGGCGGCGAGCGGGTCGTGGCCGGTCGCCGCGCCGCGCCGCGGGCCGCGATCACCGAAAGCAAGCTGCGCCAGGAGATCGCTACCGATCTCGAAGCTTTGGTCAATACGATCAATTTCGGCTCGTCCACCGATCTCTCGCGCCATGAGCATGTGCGCCGCTCCGTCCTCAATCATGGCTTCCCCGACATCCAGAACAAGTCGATCGACGAGTACCGGGTCGGCTCGATCAAGGATGAGCTCGCTCAGGTCTTGCTGGCATACGAGCCCAGGCTGCTGAAGCAGTCGATCATCGTCGAGCGCGACGAGGGGCTCGACAAGGCCGAGCTGAAGATCCGCTTCGTCGTGCGGGCGGATCTGAACTGCGAGCCGCTCAACATCCCCGTGCAATTCGTCGCCGATGTCGAGCTCGACACCGGCAAGATCGCGATCAGGAACCGGTAGCGCGGATGAACCAGGAATTCCTCGATTTCTACAATCGTGAGCTCCGGCTCTTCACCGAGCATACGAAGGAGTTTGCCGAGGAATATCCAGGGATTGCCGAACGGCTCGGCGGTCTCGTCGGCGAACGCATGGACCCGATGGTCGGCGGCTTGCTGGAAGGCGCTGCCTTCCTCGCCGCCCGCGTCCAGCTCAAGCTCAAGCACGAGTTTCCGGAATTCACCAACAATCTGCTCGAGCAGCTCATCCCGAACTATCTGGCGCCGACGCCGTCGGCGCTGCTTGCCGGCATTGCGCCGACCTTTGGCGATCCGGCCCTGCGCGACGGTGTCGAGGTGCCGCGCGGCTCCTATCTCGACGCGACTTACGTCGAGCGCGACCGGCGCGTCGCCTGCCGCTATCGGCTGGGCTCCGCGGTGATGCTCTGGCCGTTCGACGTCGCGTCCGCCGAGTACATCGCCGCGCCCGGGCGGCTGCAGGCGCTCGGACTGCCGGTCGACGGGCGGGTGCTGTCGGGCTTGCGGCTCGCTTTGACCCATCGTGTCGCCAGCGACCCGGCCGAAGAGCCGTCGCCGGAAGAGGCGAAGAAGCTGCCGGCAGCCTGGTTTGCCGGCTGCAGGACACGTGAGCTCACCGTGCACTTGCTCGGCGCCGAGGCGGATGCGATCGCGCTCTACGAGCAGATTTTCGGCGATCGTCTCGGCATCTATTTCCGCTATCTCGACGAGTTCGGCGACCCCGTCGTTCTCTCGGGCGCCGACTGCGCCGTCGAGCAGATCGGTTTCGGCGAGGACGACGCGCTGCTGCCGGCCGATACCCGCATCTTCCGCGGGTTCGACCTGCTGCGCGAGCAGTTCTGGTTCCCGCGCAAATTCCTCGGCTTCAAGCTGACGGGCCTCGACAAGGTGATGTCCCGGCTCAAGGCCAAGACGGTCGATGTCGTCTTCGTCTTCGACGAGGTCAACACGCGCCTGTCGGCGGCGGTTCAGCGAGAGATGTTCGCGCTATACGCCGCGCCCGCGGTCAATCTGTTCGAGAAGACCACCGACCGCATCCCGGTGCGCCGGAACGAGCACGAATACCATGTCGTGCCCGATCGCAGCCGCATGCTCGACTACGAGCCGCACTCGATCCTCGACGTCTATGCGCATTACACCGGTGGCCGCGACAAGCAGCCGGTCCACCCGCTCTATTCCTCCCCGGAAGGCGCTTCGCCGACGCACGGCCTGCTCTATACGCAGCGGCGCCTGCCACGCCGTCGTTCGGCTGCCGAGCGCCGCGAGGGACGGGCCTCCGACTATACCGGCACGGAGATGTTCATCTCGCTCTATGAGCCGGCTACGGTGTCCGATGCCGCGTCCGTGGCCGAGTTGAGCGTTCGCGCCCTCTGCTCCAACCGGCATCTCACCGAGCATCTGCCGACCGGCACAGGCGGCGCCGATTTCCGCCTGATCGACAACGTCGTGCTCGACGTGACCTGCCTCGCCGGGCCGACGCCGCCGCGCGAGCCGATCGTCTCGCAGCTCAGGCTGCGCTCCGAGACGGCGAGCACCGGCGTCGTCACTTGGCGGCTGATCAACCTGCTCAGCCTCAACCATCTCGGCCTGGTCCAGCGCGGCGCCGGCGAGAACGCCGAGGCACTGCGCGAGATGCTCTCGCTCTTCGCCGATCTCGCCGACAGCGCCACCGAGCGCCGCATCCGCGGCATCAAGAACGTCGACAGCCGCCCGGTGATCCGGCGCTTCCCGCAGCGGGCCGGAACGGGCGCCGCCCGGGGGCTCGAAGTCACCGTGCTCTTCGACGAGAAGGCCTTCGAGGGCAGCGGCGTCTTCCTATTGGGGGCGATACTCGATCGCTTCTTCGCCGAATACGCCGCGATGAACCATTTCACCCAGACGGTGATCCGCACCGTCGAGCGCGGCGAGGTCATGCGCTTTCCGCCACGCGCCGGAACGAGGCGCATCCTGTGAACGAGACCGCGCCATCCCTGCCGCCACCGGCCGCGCTCGACGAGCTGCGCGTCGAGCCGCCCTTCGTCGAAGGGCTGCGCGCCGAGCCTTGGCGGCACGACTTTTACGCGGTGCTGCGCCGGATCGAGCGCAGCTTCCCAGAGCGCGAGCGCATCGGCGACGTCGCCGCCAGGCGCGATGAATATGTCGCGCTCGGCGAGCAGCCTTATATGGATTTTCCGGCTTCGACCTTCGCCGAGGCCGATCGCGACCTGCAGGGGCGCCTGCGGCTCTTCGTCAAATTCCTCGGCCTGCTCGGGCCCCAGGGCGCGCTGCCGCTGGCGACGACCGAGGAGAGCTATCACTGGCAGCTCGTCCGCGACGATGCCTTCCCGCGCTTCCTCGACATCTTCAACAACCGCTTCCTGCAGCTCTTCTACCGGGCCTGGGCGGATTCGCGTCCCGTCGCGCAGCATGACCGGCCCGACAAGGACCGTTTCATCGCCTATGTCGGCAGCATGGTGGGTTTGGGTTCCTCACCTTACCAGAACCGCGACAGCGTCCCCGATCCCGAGAAGCTCGCCCATGCCGGGCTCGCGGGCGCGCAGGCCAAGTCGGCCTCGCGCCTGCGCAGCCTGCTCGCCGGGCTCTTCGACATCGAGGTCGAGGTTGAGCAGTTCGTCGGCATGCGCCTCGTCTTTGATCCCGAGGACCGGACCAAGCTCGGCCGCGGGCAATGCGCGCTCGGCAGCAATGTCCTGCTCGGCGCCAGCGTCTACAGCGTCGAGGACAAGTTCCGGGTCAAGCTGGTCGCGCGCGACCTTGAGCAGTTCAACCGCTTCCTGCCGAATGGCGATCGCTGCGAGCCCTTGGCCGATGCGGTGTTCTTCTATCTCGGTGAGCAGTTCGAATGGGATGTCGAGCTCGCTCTGCCGGTCGGCAAGGTCAGGCCGATGCAGCTCGGCCGCTCCGGCGCGCTCGGCTGGTCGAGCTGGGTCGCGCCGAACTGGGATGTCGCCGACGGCACCTTGCGCCGCGATGCCCGTTTCCACCCCGCTGAACGCATGCGGCTGAAGCGCAGCCAGAAACAAACGACGAAACGATAGGAGGCAGCCATGGCCGATATCAGTCTCGAAGCCGTAACCGGCAAACTCAACCGCGTCGGCTATGAGGCCTTCATCCAGGCGCTGCGCCAGGCGAAAGGGGCCGGCAACCGCAATGTCGAGCTGGCGCACTGGCTCGCCCAGATCCTGCAGCGGCGCTCGACCGATATCGGGCTGACCGCGCAGCATTACGGCCTCGACATGGCCCGGCTCGCCACTGATATCGGCGGCGTCATCGAGGGCTTCCGCAAGAACGAGACGGAGATGCCCGGCGTCGCCAACAACGTCGTCGATGTGCTCGACCGCGGCTGGCATTACGCCACGCTGTTCTTCGGCGAGACCCAGATCAGGACTGGCCATGTCCTGGTCGCGGCGCTCAAATCGCTCGAACTCAAGCGGGCGCTGACCGGCATCTCCAAGGAGTTCGGCAAGATCCCGGTCGAGGAGCTCGCCGCCGGCCATGCCAAGATCTGGAAGGATTCCGAGGAAGAGAACCTGCGGCCGATGGACGGCTCGGGCCTGCGCGCTGGCGGCACGCCCGGCGCCGAGCAGGCCGAAGGCGCCAAGGGCACGACGGCGCTCGACCGCTTCTCGCAGGACCTGACCGAGAAGGCTCGCTCGGGCACGATGGACCCGATCCTCGGCCGCGACGACGAGATCCGCCAGGTCATCGACGTGCTGATGCGCCGGCGCCAGAACAACCCGATCCTGACCGGCGAGGCCGGCGTCGGCAAGACCGCGATCGCCGAGGGCTTCGCCCAGCGCATCGTCGCCGGCGACGTGCCGCCGCCGCTGCGCGGGGTCAAGGTCTGCGCCCTCGACATCGGCCTGATGCAGGCCGGTGCCTCCATGAAGGGCGAATTCGAGCAGCGCCTGCGCTCGGTCATCGACGAGGTCCAATCCTCGCCGACGCCGGTGATCCTGTTCATCGACGAGGCTCATACGCTGATCGGCGCCGGCGGGGCTGCCGGCACGGGCGACGCCGCCAATTTGCTGAAGCCCGCTCTCGCCCGCGGCACGCTGCGCACCATCGCCGCGACGACCTGGTCCGAGTATCGCCAGTATTTCGAGAAGGACCCGGCACTGACCCGGCGCTTCCAGCCGGTCCAGGTCGACGAGCCGGACGTCGTGCGCTGCTGCACTATGCTGCGTGGCCTGATCGGGCCGATGGAGAAGCACCACAAGGTGCGCATCTCCGACGCTGCGATCGTCGCCGCCGTCCAGCTCTCGTCGCGCTATATCCCGGCTCGCCAGCTGCCCGACAAGGCGGTGAGCCTGCTCGACACCGCCTGTGCCCGCGTCGCGATCAGCCAGACGGCGACGCCTGCTGCGATCGAGGATGCCCGTGTCGCCATATCCGCGCTGGAGAAGGAGAAGCTCGCCCTGATCGCCGACAAGGATCTCGGCGATGCCACGGATGAGCGCCTCGGCAAGATCGAGGAGGAGAGCGCTGCGCTGACGGCGAAGCTGGAGGCGCTGGAGGCTGACTGGGCTTCCGAGCTCGCCCTCGTCGAGGAGATCACGCTGCTGCGCGGCAAGCTCGGCGAGAAGGCGGCCGCTGAGGCTGCTCCCGCCGATGGGGAGGCACCGGCCGAGGTCGCGCCAGCCGAAGCGCCGGCCGATCCCGAGGCGACGCGCGCCAGCCTGAAGGAGAAGTTCACGACGCTCGGCGCGATCGATCCGGCAAACCGGATGATCTACGCCCATGTCGATGAGCAATCGGTCGCCTCGGTCGTCTCCGACTGGACCGGCATCCCTGTCGGCCGCATGGTCAAGGACGAGATCGAGACCGTGCTCAACCTCGCGCAGACGCTGAACAAGCGCGTGGTCGGGCAGGGCCATGGCATCGGCATGATCGCCAAGCGCATTGAGACCAACCGCGCCAAGCTCGACAATCCGAACAAGCCGATCGGCGTCTTCATGCTCTGCGGCCCCTCCGGCGTCGGCAAGACCGAGACGGCGCTGGCGCTGGCGGAGTCGCTCTATGGCGGCGAGCAGAACGTCATCACCATCAATATGAGCGAGTTCCAGGAGGCGCACACCGTCTCGACGCTGAAGGGCGCGCCTCCCGGCTATGTCGGCTATGGCGAGGGCGGGCGGTTGACCGAGGCCGTCAGGCGCAAGCCCTATTCGGTCGTGCTTCTCGACGAGGTCGAGAAGGCCCACCCGGACGTGCATGAGCTGTTCTTCCAGGTCTTCGACAAGGGTCAGATGGAGGACGGCACCGGCCGCCGCATCGACTTCAAGAACACGCTGATCATCCTGACCTCGAATGTCGGGACCGACGAGATCATGCGCATGGCCGGCGACGAGACGAGCAGGCCCGATCCGGAGGAGCTCGCGGTGGCGCTCAGGCCGGCGCTGCTCAAGGTCTTCCCGCCGGCGCTGATCGGCCGCCTAGTGACGATCCCGTATTACCCGCTCTCCGGCGAGATGCTCGGCGGCATCGTGCGCCTCCAGCTTGGCCGCATCGGCAAGCGTCTGCGCGACAACCACAACGCCGCCTTCACCTATGACGACGCCGTCGTCGAGCACATCGTCGCCCAGTGCAACGACCCGGATTCGGGCGGCCGCATGATCGACAACATTATCACCAACTCGATGCTGCCGGCTCTTTCGCGCAGCATCCTCAACCTGCAACTGGAGAAGAAGCCGCTGACCGAGGCGAAGGTGACCGTCCAGGATGGGGCGTTCCACTACGTCTGCAACTGATAGCGGTAGGCCGCTTCGCCACGGCGAAGACAGTGCGCCTCGATTGCGATGCTAAATCCGCCGCGTGCGCGACCAGGCCGCGGCGGCCGTTCGTTCGGATTGGCAGCAGAGGAGATGCGAGCATGACCGTGCCTGACATCAGCAATGCGAGTGATATTGGCAACTACCATTTCCAGCCCGGCGACATGGTGGAGGCCTATTGGAACATCCAGGTCGACGATGACTACATCTCGATCAACAAATACATGATCGGCATCCATAATTCCGATGCCGGGGCACAGAAGCGCAAGGCCGTCCAGCAGGCGGCAGCGAAACTCAATCATCGCATCGATCAGAAGGCGTTCACCCGGGCTAGCATGGGCAAGGTCACGCCGGGCGATTGCCAGCATATTCTGACCATGGCGGTGCGGAGCGGGCTGGTGAAGCCGGGCGATCTTCAGGCCTGGGCCGATCAATGCCTCGGCGTCGACTGCACCGGCTTCGTCGTCGCCTATTACAACGAGATCGGCCGCATCAACGTCGACAAGTACAGCGGCGGGGCCAGCTGCCCGTTTCTCGTCGGCCGAGCGGTCAAGAACAAGGCGCCCGGTCTGGAAAGCGCTCTGATTTGGGAGCAGGATCAGGTCCGCGTCGGTGATATGATGGTGTGGATGAACAGCCGCATGGTCGAGACCAGGGCGCCGGGCCACATTGCGCTGATCTCCTATGTCGATGTCGCTCCGGATACCTTGTTCATCGCCGAGTCGAGCGGTGCGTCGGATGGCAGCGGTCACTACGGGCCGAAGCACAACCGGAAGTCCTGGGAAGGAGTGAAGTCCAGTGGCGGCGCGAAATACATCCAGATCGACAAGACCGGCAAAGTACTGATCGTGCGCCCGCCGGCCTGGTTCGGCTGACGGGTGTCCATGGGGATGGAAGGGTGATGCAACCGGTCAGGCTGAAGCGGCGCGACGAAGCGGTGCCGGCCGTCGCCGGCTCCGAGGGCGAGAGCGCATCTCCACGGCGCTTTCGCGAACCACCGACTGGCGGGCGCCCACCGCGCCGCCGGGGCAGCGTTCTGCCCTGGTTCCTGGCTTGCCTGGGTCTCATCGCGACCGGCGCAACCGGCTACCTGCTTTACGAGGAGAAGGGCCGCGTCGCCGTTCTCCAGCAGGAGCAGGCGATCCTGCAGAGCAGCTATGATGAGAAGCTCAAAGCGCTGCAGCGCCGCCTCGTCAGCGCGATCGTCGCCTCCGGCAATTCGCCCGGCCTGCCGGCGCAGCCGGGCCAGCCCGCCGTGGCTGGCAAGGCAGGTGACCAGCTCGCCGACCTGATCACCCGCCAGATCGAGTTGGAAGCCCGCCAGGCCCTGCTCGGCGCGCTCACCGGGCAGGCGGTCGGGCCGATCCTGCCGCAGGGCGGGGCGCAGGCGCCGGGCGGCAACCAGTTCGCCGACGGCCAGAACGTCCTCGACCGCGTCAACCCGGCCATCTTGGCGCAGCAGCGCCGGCAGGTCGCGGCGGCGGTCAAGGCAGCCGAGACCATGTCGCTGGACCAGCGCATCGCCATACTCGGCCAGTCGCTCGACCGGGTGCAGAACGGCCAGAACCAGCAGCTTCCTGCGCTCGGGCGCCAGCTCGTCGGACGTGTGCAGGAGGTGAGGGCGGCTCTGGCCGAGGTCGGGCTCGACCCGGCCAAGGTCAGGCTGCCGCCGGGCCGGCCCGGCATGGGCGGGCCATTGGTGCCGATGAGCGTGGCGTTGAAGCCCGGCACCTTCGAACATGCGCTGATGCAGCTCGGCGAGGCGAGGGCGGTCTTCGGCCGCTGGCGCGATCTGGCGGCGATCATGCCGTTCCAGCGCCCGCTGGAGGGCGACGACACCACGACCAGCAATTTCGGCCCGCGCTCCGATCCGTTCACCGGCGGCACGGCGATGCATGCCGGCATGGATTTCCGCGGCGAGACTGGAACGCCGATCCGCGCCCCCGGGGCAGGGAAGGTCCTGCGCGCCGAGGTGGCTGGCGGCTACGGCAATCTGGTCGAGCTCGACCATGGCAATGGCGTCACCACCCGCTACGGCCATCTCTCGGCCTTCGACGTCAAGGAAGGGCAGCTCGTCGCCGCCGGCCAGATCATCGGCCGCGTCGGTTCGACCGGACGCTCGACTGGCCCGCATCTGCATTACGAGACGCGGCTGTCGGACGAGGCGCGCAACCCGCTGAAGTTCATTCAGATTGGCGACAAGCTCGCGGTCGGGCCGAGCGGCCTGCGCTGAGAGTCAATGGGCCTTGGCCTCAACCACAGTGTCATCCCGGACGGAGCGTAGCGAAGATCCGGGATCCATTCCTGAGCTTACCCGAAAGAGGTTCCGGAATGGGTCCCGGGTCGCCCAGGGCGACTCGTGCATTTTTTGGTCGGCTCGCGAGGCCGGAGACCCGTTCGAGATCGGTTCCCGTCGGCCTACCCGACGACCTGCCAGGCGCTTCCGGTGTCGTAGAAGAAGCGCTCCTCGGCGATGCGGTCGCCCTGCCAGCGCTGGAAGGCGAGTTCTTCGAGGCGGCGGGTCACGCCCGCCTTGTCTGTCGCGTCGAAAATCCAGCGGACGACGACATGGTCGCCGTCGACCAGCACAGCGACAGGCGGGTGCGTATGCATCTTCTCCAGCCGCACCAGGGCTCGCGCCTCATGCGCCATCAGCACCTCGCGGCCACGGCGCGGCTCGTTGGCATTCTCCTGCATCGTCGCGTCGTCGGTATAAAAGTCGCGGATCGCGCCGACATGATCGCCGCTGACGACGGCGGCAACGAAGGCATCAACTCTGGCGCGGTCAGGCATGGTGATCTCCATCTCGTCAGGCCGGGATGGAGGAGCGTAGCGCTGTCTTCTACGGCGTGTGTCAGCATCAGCTCCGGTGCTTGGGCGCTCCGGGCTTGGTCGGACTTTGTGGCGCGACGGGATCACTGGCGGGAAAAGTGTCCTTGAGAGCCCGGTCCAGTTCACTCTCTCCCTTGCCACCCGCCTTCTTCTCGTCCTTACGCTGCTCGCGCTGCTCCTTGCGCAAGCTCTCGACCGCCTTGTTCGCGGAATTCGTCATGATGTTCCCCTGTTGCGTCGCAGGGCCCAGCCTGCCTGCTCGCTCAACGCGGGCCCCGGATCGAAAGTTCCTACGGCAAAGGGCTCGGCACACCGGCGTTCGCAACTCGGCGCGCCTGCCTTGGGAAGGATTTTCTCCCTCGTTCGCGAAATAAGAAATTTCACGCTACCTGCTGTAAATTGATTGATCAGCTTTCAGGCTATATGTGGATTGTTCGATTTACAGAACATCCGACTGACCGGCGGTAACGGCGGGTGGCGGCAAGCGAGGGTAGCGTTTAGCTGTCCGCGCCGGCCTCGCCTGCGCAGAGCAAGCACATGTTCGAGTTGCAGGACCAGGCCGAAAACCTCAATGCCGCGTTCGGAAAGTCGGATGCAGCCGAACGCCTCGCGGGACTGGTGCGGCATGTTGGCGGGCGCCTCGTCTTCACCACCAGCTTCGGCCTCGAGGATCAGATCGTCACCCATCTGATCGCGACACAAGATCTGCCGATCGAGATCGTCACGCTCGATACCGGCCGGCTCTTCGGCGAGGTCCATGCGCTCTGGGCGGAAACCGAGGCGCGCTACGGCATCACGATCACGCCGTTCTATCCGCGTCACGATGCCGTCGAAGCCTTCGTGCGCGGCCATGGCATCAACGGCTTCTACAATTCGATCGAGGCCCGCAAGGCCTGCTGCAATGTCCGCAAGGTCGAGCCGCTCGGCCGGGCGCTCGCAGGGGCTGCCGCCTGGATCACCGGCCTGCGCGCCGACCAGTCGGCTGCGCGTGGCGGCGTCGCCCTCGCCGAGATCGACCGGGAACGCGGCCTGATCAAGCTCAATCCGCTGCTGGATTGGTCGCGCGAGGAGGCGCTGGCCTTCGCCCGCGCGAACGATGTTCCGCTCAACCCGCTGCACGAGCGGGGTTTCCTCTCGATCGGCTGCCAGCCCTGCACTCGCGCCGTCCGGCCGGACGAGCCGGAGCGGGCGGGGCGCTGGTGGTGGGAAGAGGAGGCCGCCAAGGAATGCGGCCTGCATGTCGGCCCCGATGGTCGTTTGGTGCGGTCGAAGCCGGCCGCGGAGGTTTTGGCGTGATCCAGCTCAGTCATCTGCAGAAGCTCGAAGCCGAGGCGATCTTCATCATCCGCGAGGTCGTCGCGACCTGCGAGAAGCCGGTGCTGCTCTATTCGATTGGCAAGGACTCGGCCGTCCTCCTCCACCTTGCCATGAAGGCCTTCTATCCTGGCAAACCGCCATTCCCGCTGCTCCATGTCGATACGACCTGGAAGTTCCGGGACATGATCGCCTTCCGCGACCAGACCGCCAGCCGGCTCGGGCTCGACCTGATCGTGCACATCAACGAGGAGGGTGTCCGCGCCGGCGTCAATCCGTTCGCGTCGGGATCGCGCCTGCACACCGACGTGATGAAGACGCAAGGGCTGAAGCAGGCCCTCGACAGATACGGCTTCGACGCGGCCTTTGGCGGCGCCCGCCGGGACGAGGAGAAGAGCCGGGCCAAGGAGCGTGTATTCTCGTTGCGCTCGGTTCAGCATCGCTGGGATCCGAAGACCCAGCGGCCGGAGCCCTGGCGGCTGTTCAACACCCGCAAGGCCCAGGGCGAGAGCTTCCGTGTCTTCCCGCTGTCCAACTGGACCGAGAAGGACGTCTGGGACTACATCGCGCTCGAGAACATCCCGGTCGTGCCGCTCTATTTTGCCGCGCCGCGCCCGGTCGTGCGCCGCAACGGCGCCTGGATCATGCGCGACGACGAGCGCATGGACCTGCTGCCCGGCGAGGTGGTCGAGACCAGGATGGTCCGCTTTCGCACGCTCGGCTGCTACCCGCTGACCGGGGCGGTCGAGAGCGAGGCGGCGAATCTCACCGACATCATCGCGGAAATGCGGGCGTCGCGCTCCTCCGAGCGCGAGGGGCGCGTCATCGACCATGACGGCTCAGGCTCGATGGAGCAGAAGAAGCAGGAAGGCTATTTCTGATGGCGGCGCTCGCGAAGTTGAAGGGCCAGCCCGTTCCGGCCGGCCAGCCGCATCCCGCCAATGACCAGGGCCAGAGCACCGAGGGCAGCGCCCGCGCGCTCTTGCGCTTCATCACCTGCGGCTCGGTCGACGACGGCAAGTCGACGCTGATCGGCCGCATCCTCTACGAGGCCGGCGCGGTCTTCGACGACCAGCTCACCGCGCTCGACAGCGATTCCCGCAAGTTCGGTACGCAAGGCGCCGCGCCCGATTTCGCCTTGCTGGTCGACGGACTCTCGGCCGAACGCGAGCAGGGCATCACCATCGATGTCGCCTATCGCTATTTCTCGACCGACCAGCGCAGCTTCATCGTCGCCGACACGCCTGGCCACGAGCAATATACCCGCAACATGGCGACCGGCGCCTCGACCGCCGACCTCGCCATCATCCTGATCGATGCCCGCAAGGGCCTGCTGCCGCAGACGCGCCGGCATTCCTTCATCGTCTCGCTGGTCGGCGTCCGCCATGTCGTCGTCGCCGTCAACAAGATGGACCTGGTCGGCTATGACGAGGCGGTCTTCCGCCAGATCGAGCAGGACTATCGCAAGGCGGTCGCTGGGCTCGGCTTCGCCAGCATCGACTTCGTCCCGGTCTCGGCCCGTGATGGCGAGAACGTCACCAGCCTCTCCAGCCTGACCCCCTGGTATCGCGGCCCGGCCCTGCTGCCTTTGCTCGAATCCGTCGTGGTCGTCGCCGAGGCTGAGGTCGAGGCCGGCTTCGCCTTGCCGGTGCAATGGGTCAACCGGCCCGATCTCGATTTTCGCGGCTTTGCCGGCACCGTGGCGCGCGGGCGGTTGCGCGTCGGCGATGTCGTCGCGGCGCTGCCATCGGGCCGCCGCAGCACGATCGCGCGCATCCTCGCGCCGTCCGGCGACGTCTCGCAGGCGAGCGCCGGCCAGTCGGTCACCGTCACGCTCGCGGACGAGATCGACATCTCGCGCGGCGACGTCATCGCCTCAGTCTCGCATGCCCCGGTGGTGAAGCAGGAATTGCAGGCTCGGCTGCTCTGGACCGGCGAAGCGGCGCTGCGTGAGGGCGGCGAGTTCATCCTCAAGCTCGCCACCGCGGCCGCTAATGCCCAGGTCGTTCGCCTGCACAACAGCGTCGACATCGAGAGCTATGCCGAGGCTCCCGCCGAAAGCCTGGCGATGAACGGCATCGGCTTGGCGACGCTGACGCTCGACCGGCAACTCGCGGTGCTCGACTACGCCCGCAGCCGCGAGCTCGGCGGCTTCATCCTGATCGACAGGCTCAGCAACCAGACGGTCGCCTTCGGCTTCATCGAGACGCATCGGAGTAAATCCAACAACCGTTCGATTGCCGAGGCGGGTGCGGCCCGCCGCACGGTCCTGCGTCTCGTCGGCTGGCGCGGTGCGCAGGAACGACGCGCCTGGTTCGAGGCGGCGAGCTGGCGCCTGGCGAGCGGATTGTTCGTCTTCGCCGCGGTGGCGCTGCCGACGGGCCAATGGGCTTTTGCGGCCGCGCTGGGGCTCGGCGACATCGTGCTACGACCGCTGCTGAAGGGTCTGCATGCCCGCTTGTGGGCGAGGAGGGCGCCCCCTGCGCTCTATGACGGGGCAGGCAGCTAGGAGGCTTAAGAGCGCCGGACGGCCTTCTGCCGGCCCGGCGTTGCGCAAGCGGTGGCTTAAGCCGCCTGGGAATAGGTCGTGCCAGCGGAAGCCTTCGCTCCGAGCTGGTAGGTCTGGCCATACGCTTCCGATGCGCCAGTGATCTCCGCCGGTGGCGGTGGCGGAGGCGGCCGGTGCGAGGCGCGTTCTTCCATCTGCTTCTTGAAGTCGGCCATCTCCTCCTTGGAGATCTTGCCGTCCTTGTCCGCATCCATCGCGGCGAAGAGACGGCTGAGCAGGCCGTTCGAGCCGTCGCCATCGGGATTGACGGCCTTCAGGAATTCTTCCTTGGCGACGCTGCCATCGGAATCGGCGTCGAGCTTGGCGAAGTAGTTCTTGTCCTCGCCGTCCTTGGAGTCGGTCTTGGTACTGGCCGTCTCCGACTGCAGCATCAGCAGGAGAGCCTGCATCTGCTGCTCGGCCTTCTCGACCTTCGCCTTGAAGGCGTCCGATTCCGCCTTGCTGACCGAACCGTCCTGGTCGGCGTCCATCGCCTTGAACAGGCGCTCGGTCTTCTTGCTGTCGGCGCCCTTCGGCGCGCCGGCGGCGAATTCGTCGAGGCTGAGCGCCCCGTCGGCGTTGCCGTCGAGCTTTTCGAAGCTCGGTGGTTTTCCGGGCGGTGGCGGGCGAAAGCCCCCAACGCCGCCGATGCTTGTCATGCGATACTCCTGGTTACGCACCGCCCGGGTATGGGCGGCGCGGTCGAGTATCGTGGCTAATTATTGGTAAATTCCTAGCAGGCTGGAAACCACGCCGGAGCGGCTGCTCAGCCGGGAAGCACCGCCGTGGCCTCGATCTCGACCATCGCCTCCGGCTCGACCAGCGCCGCGACGGCGACCACCGCCATGGCCGGGAAATGACGGCCGAAATTGGCGCGATAGGCCGGGCCGAGATCGGAAAGGCTGTTACGATAAGCCTCGATGTCGGTGACGTACCAGGTCAGCCGCACGATATCCTCGACCTTGCCACCGCCGGCCTCGACCACCGCCTTGATGTTGGCGAGCGTTTGGCCGACCTGTGCGACGAAGCCCTTGGCGAAGACGCCCTGCGCATCCCAGCCGACGAGGCCGCCGGTCATCAGCACCTTGCCCTCGGCGAGCATGCCGTTTGCATAGCCGCGCGGCTGCGGCCAGCCATCGGGCAGGACGGCGCGGGCGCGGCGCGAGGCGGGATCGAAGGGCGGCGAGCCGCTGGTCATGGCGTCATCTTTCTCAAGCGATAGTCAGGAGGCCGTGGCTTCCTGACGCGCGATCTCGCGCAGGGCGAAGCGCTGCAGCTTCCCGGTAGAGGTCTTCGGCAGGGTTGTCACGAAAGCGATGGCGCGCGGATACTTGTACGGCGCGATCGACGCCTTGACGTGGTCCTGCAGCGCCTTTGCCAAGGCGGCATCGCCGGCAAAACCCTCGCGCAGCAGCACATAGGCCTTCACGATCTGGCCGCGCTCGGGGCAGGGCGCGCCGACGACGCCGCATTCGGCCACCGCCGGATGCGCCAGCAGGCAGGCCTCGACCTCCGGCCCGGCGATGTTGTAGCCGGCCGAGATGATCATGTCGTCGGAGCGGGCCTGATACCAGAAATAGCCGTCGCCATCGCGTAGATAGGTGTCGCCGGTGACGTTCCAGCCATCGAGAATGTATTTGGCCTGGCGCGGATCGGCGAGGTAGCGGCAGCCCGTGGGCCCGCGCACGGCGAGGCGCCCCGGCGTGCCGTCAGGCACCTCCTTGCCGTCCTCGTCGACGATCTTCGCCTCGTAGCCGGGCACAGGCAGGCCGGTCGAGCCGGGCCGGATCTTGTCGCGTGGCGCGCCGATGAAGATGTGCAGCATCTCGGTCGCGCCGATGCCATCCATCAATGGCAGCCCGGTCGCCGCCTGCCAGGCATCGAAGGTCGCCTTCGGCAAGGCCTCGCCGGCCGAGACGCAGATACGTAGCGATGACAGGTCGAGCTCGGCGAGCTTGCCGAGCATGGCGCGATAGGCGGTCGGCGCGGTGAAGCAGACCGTCGCGCGATAGCGTTCGATCGCCTCGGCGAGATCGGGCGGCGCGACCTTGGCCGGCAGGATGCAGGCGGCGCCGATCCGCAAGGGAAAGAGCACGATGCCGCCGAGCCCGAAGGTGAAGGCGAGCGGCGGCGAGCCGATGAAGCGATCGTCCGGAGCTGCCTGCAGCACGCGCGCGCCATAGGCATCGCAGATCGCCAGCAGGTCTCGCTGGAAATGCATGGTGCCCTTGGGCTCGCCGGTGGTGCCCGAGGTGAAGGCAATCAGGCAGACATCGTCCTGCGCCGTGCCAGCCGGCTCGAAATGTTCGTAGCCGGCTTTGTCCATCATGGTTTCGAGCGCGCCATCTCCCCATGTGACGATGGTCGAGAGTTCCGGCGCAAGCCGTTGCGCTGCCTTGAGTTCGTCGACCAGCGTGGCGTCGCAGAGCGCGAGCCCGATCTTCGCCTTGCGGATCGGATAGGCGAGTTCGCCGGCACGCAGCATCGGCATGGTCGCCACCACGACGCCGCCGGCTTTCAGCACCGCGAAATAGGTCGCGACCATCATCGGCGTGTTGGCGGCGCGCAGCAGCACGCGATTGCCGGCCACCATGCCAAGATCGCGCGTCAGCACATTGGCGATGCGGTTCACCGTCTCTGCGAGCGCCTGATAGCTCCAGGTCTCGCTCGGTCCGATCACCGCATCGCGCTCGCCACGCCCCTCGGCGACGTGCCGGTCGACAAATTCAGTGACGACGTTGAGCCGCTCGGGATAGCTCAGCCCGGCGGCTGCGAGGTCGAGGCGCGGCCAGCTCTCGCGCGGTGGCAGGTTGTCCCGCGCGAACGTGTCCACATGTCCCGACCGCATGAAATCTGCGGTACCCATCTCGTTCCCCTGGCTCTTTCGGCCTTACTTCAGCAGGTCGCGCGCGATCACGACCTTCTGCACCTCGCTGGCGCCCTCGTAGATCCTGAGCGCCCTGATCTCGCGATAGAGTTCCTCGACCTTGACCCCGCGGGTGACGCCGCGCCCGCCATGGATCTGCACGGCGCGGTCGATAACCTTCTGCGCGTTCTCGGTCGCGACCAGCTTGGCCAGCGCCGCCTCGCGGGTGACGCGGGCTGCGCCCCGGTCCTTGGTCCAGGCGGCGCGATAGACGAGGAGGGCGGCCGCATCGACCTCGGTCGCGCTCTCGGCGATCGCCGCCTGCGAGAGCTGTAGATCGCCGAGCGTGCCGCCGAAGAGCTTGCGGCCCTTCGCATGGGAAACCGTCTCGTGCAGTGCGCGGCGGGCGAAGCCGAGCGCCGCGGCGCCGACCGTCGAGCGGAAGATGTCGAGCGTCGCCATCGCGACCTTGAAGCCGTCGCCCGGCCCGCCGATGCGGTTCTCCACCGGGATGCGGCAGGCGTCGAAGCGCAGCGTCGCCAGCGGATGCGGCGCGATCACGTCGATGCGCTCCGTGATCGAGAGGCCAGGCGTATCGGCCTCGACCAGGTAGGCCGAGAGGCCGCGCGCGCCCGGCGCCTCGCCGGAGCGGGCGAAGACGACGTAATGGTCGGCGATGCCGCCATTCGAAATCCAGGTCTTCTCGCCGTCGAGACGGACATGGCTGTTGCCGTCCGGCGTCGCCGTCGTCGCCAAGGCCGCGACGTCGGAGCCGGCCTCCTTCTCGGAGAGCGCGAAGGCTGCGATCCTCTCGCCACGCGCCACCGCCGGAAGAATGCGCGCCTTCATTTCGGGCGAGCCGGCGACACTGATCGAGCCTGTGCCGAGCCCCTGCATGGCGAACGCGAAATCCGCGAGCCCGTCGCGGGCGGCCAAGATCTCGCGGGCGAGGCAGAGCGTGCGCACGTCGAGCGCGGCATGCAGTCCGCCATATTCGGCAGGCACGGCTGCCCTGAGGAAGCCGGCGGCGCCCAGTGCCTTCACCCGGGCACGGCAGGCCTCATCGACATCGTCATGCGGCAGGCCGGGCAAGGTGGCGTCGGCCCAGGCCGAGAGGCGCTCAGCGAAGTCGCGGTGATGCGCCTCGAAAAAGGGCCAGTCGAGCGTGTCGCCGAGCATGCTTGTGCCGAGCGAAGCCATCTCAGTTGCCCTCGAACACCGGCTTTCGCTTCTCGGCGAAGGCGTGATAGGCGCGTGAAAAGTCCTCGGTCTGCATGCACAAAGCCTGCGCCACCGCTTCCGCTTCGATCGCGGATTCGACCGACATCGCCCATTCCATTTCGAGCATGCGCTTGGTCATGGCGTTGGCGAAGGTCGGCCCGTCGGCGAGCTCGGCGGCGAGCGTCTGCGCCTCGGCGAGCACGGTCTCGCGGGCGACGAGGCGGTTGAGGAAGCCCCAGCGTTCGGCTTCTTCGCCCTTGAGCACCCGGCCGGTATAGAGCAGCTCGGCGGCGCGGCCCTGGCCGATGATGCGGGGCAGCATCGCGCAGGCGCCCATGTCGCAGCCGGCGAGGCCGACGCGGTTGAACAGGAAGGCGATCTTGGTCTCGGCCGTGCCGAATCTGAGATCCGAGGCCATGGCGACGATCGCGCCAGCGCCGGCGCAGATGCCGTCGATCGCGGCGACGACCGGCTGCGGGCAGGCGCGCATGGTCTTGACCAGCTCGCCGGTCATCCGGGTGAACTTCAGCAGGTCCTTGGTCTCCATCGCAACCAGCGGCCCGATGATCTCGAAGACGTCGCCGCCCGAGGAGAAGTTGCCGCCGGCGCCGGTCATGACGATCGCCTTGACCGCTTCCTCCTTCTGCGCCGCCAGGAAGAAATCGGTGAGCTCGCGATAGCTCTCGAAGGTCAGCGGGTTCTTCTTCTCCGGCCGGTTCAGCGTCACGGTCGCGACCTTGCCGGCGACCGAGAGCTGGAAATGCTGCGGCTTGAAGCCGGAGAGGGGCAGGGTGACGGGGTTTGCGCTGGTCATTGGTCGTCTCCCGCCGCGGTCGGCGTGCCGTTCTGGCGGTTGCTGATGGCCTGGTGCAGCGAGGCCTTGACCCCGCCGAGCAGGCGGAAGAGCTGGCCGATCTCGGCCGGGCCGAGACCGGCGAAGAGCTCGGCGATCCAGTCCTCATGGCGCTCGGCCATCGCCTTGAAGGCGCGCCGCCCTTGCGCGGTCAGCGTCAGCACCTGGACGCGCCGGTCCTGCGCCGCAGGGCGCTTGTCGACCAGCCCGTCGGCGAGCAGGCCGGCGACGACGGCAGTGACGTTGCCGTTGGAGACCATCAGCCGCTGCGAGACCTCACCGACAGTCATGCCGGTGGTCGATTTCTCCAGCTGCGCCATCAGGTCAAAGCGCGGCAGCGTCGTCTTGAATTCCTCGCGCAGGCGGGTGCGGATCTCGCTCTCGATCAGGGTCGAGCAGGTCAGCATCCGCAGCCAGAGCCGCAGCTCGTCCTTGTGGTCGCCGGGGCGTTCGCTCGCCTTGGTCTCACGGTCGAGCAGAGGAGCGCTGGACGGGATTTCCATCATCAGAACTCCCCGCCATTGATCAGGACGGACTGGCCGGTGATGCCGCGGGTTTGCGGGCCGCAGAGATTGAGCACGGCTGCCGCGACTTCCTCCGGCGTGATCAGCCGGTGCTGCGGATTGTCCTTGGTCAGCTCAGCCAGCGCCTCCGCGCGACTCTTGCCGGTCTTGGCGGCGATCGTCGTCAGACTGCCGGCGACCATGTCGGTGTCGGTGTAGCCGGGGCAGACGGCGTTGACGGTGACCCCGCTGCGCGCGGTCTCCAGCGCCAGCGAGCGCACCAGACCGACCACCGCATGCTTGGCCGCGACATAAGCCGAGACGTAAGGATAGCCGCGATGGCCCGCCGTCGAGGCGATGGCGATCAATCGTCCGGAGTGGCGCTCGGTCATGCCGTGCAAAGCCGGCCGGAAGCAGTTCACAGTGCCGATCAGGTTGATCTCGACCATGCGCCGGAACAGCTCAGCATCGCTGCGCTGGAAGCTGGCGCTTTCGGCCGCGCCGGCATTGGCGACGACGATGTCGAAAGGCTGGCCGGCCGCGAGCCCAGCCATGGCCTCGCGCACTGCCGCCTCGTCGGTCACGTCGACGGCATGGGCGGCATCGGCGGCACCGGCGAGCACGGCCTGTTGCAGAATGTCGTCATTGCGGCCGATGATCGAGACGCGAGCGCCGGCCTGGCGCAGAGCGGAAGCGATGGCGCGGCCGATGCCGCGTCCGCCGCCGCTCACCAGGGCATGCTGTCCCGCCAGAGCCGATGCCATGCCGTTCACTCCCTCTTGGCAGTTAATATATTTTAGGTCTGAAACATTTTGCAAGAGGGATGGAGAGAAGCTGGGACGAGGAGGAATATCGTTGATATCGCAGTCTATTATACGTGGTTTAAGCAGATTCGACCTGCCTGCGTCGCGGTCGGTAATATGGCCGTTCAGTCAGGGCTTGAGCCAAAATTATTTTAGGTTTAAAATGATTTCGTGAGCGAGGGAGAGCGTCATGCGCATTGCGGTGGTGGGCGGCGGGCCGGCAGGTCTCTATTACGCGCTGCTGATGAAGCGGGATTGGCCTGAGCTCGACGTCACCGTCTTCGAGCGCAACCGTCCCGACGACACCTTCGGCTTTGGCGTCGTCTTCTCCGACCAGACGCTCGACCTGTTCAAGGCGGCCGATCTGCCGAGCTATGAGGCGATTGTCCGCAGCTTCGCCTATTGGGACGACATCGAGATCCATTTCAAAGGCACGGTGCAGCGCGTCTCCGGCAACGGCTTCTGCGGCTGCTCGCGCCGCACGCTGCTGATGCTTTTGCAAGAGCGGGCGCGCCAGGTCGGCGTCAAGCTCGTCTTCTCGCAGGAGATCGAGGACGTCGTAGCGTTAAAGCGCGACTACGACCTCGTCGTCGCCGCAGACGGCATCAACAGCCGCATCCGCGAGGGCGGCCGCGAGCGCTTCGCCCCCCAGGTCGATCTGCGGCCGAACCGCTTCGTCTGGATGGGCTCGACCCGGCCCTTTGACGCCTTTACCTTCTTCTTCAAGCAGACGGAGCACGGCGTCTTCATCGCCCATTGCTACCAGTATGAGCCGGGCCAATCGACCTGGGTGCTGGAGACGGACCCCGAGACCTTCGCCCGTGCCGGGCTGGAAGGGATGGACGAGGCCGGCACGGCCGCCTTCCTCGAACAGGTCTTTGCCGAGGAATTGCAGGGCCACAGGCTCATCGCCAACCGCTCGCTCTGGCGGCAGTTCCCGATGATCCGCTGCAGCAACTGGGTGGCCGACAATGTCGTGCTGCTCGGCGACGCCAAGGCGACGGCGCATTTCTCGATCGGCTCCGGCACCAAGCTCGCCATGGAGGATTCGATCGCGCTGCACCGCGCCTTCCATCGCGCCGGACTCGACGTCAAGGCGGCGCTCGCCGGCTTCGAGACCGGACGGCGCGAGGAGGTCGAGAAGACCCAGCACGCCGCCGACGTCTCGCTGGTCTGGTTCGAGCAGCTCAAGCGCTTCTGGGATTTCGAGCCGCTGCGCTTCGCCTTCGGCCTGATGACCCGTTCCAAGGCGATCACCTACGATAACCTCGCGCTGCGTGCCCCCGAGTTCGTCGCGGCGATCGACAGGCTGGTCGCCGACGATCTCGGTGCCGAGCAAGCGACGCGCCGCGACGGCACGCCGGTGCCACCAGCCTTCCAGCCCTTCTTCCTGCGCGAGATGAAGGTGGCGAACCGCTTTGTCGTCTCGCCGATGTGCCAGTATTCCGCACAGGATGGTCTGCCGGGCGACTGGCACCTGATGCATTACGGCGCCCGCGCCATCGGCGGGGCAGGGCTGGTCTTCACTGAGATGACCTGCGTCTCTGCCGATGCCCGCATCACCCCCGGCTGCACCGGCCTCTACAATGATGCGCAGGAAGCCGCCTGGACCCGCATCGTCGAGTTCGTCCATGGCAACTCCGCCGCGAAAATCTGCCTGCAGCTCGGCCATGCCGGCCGCAAGGGCGCGAGCAAGCTGATGTGGGACGGCATGGACCGGCCGCTCGCCGAAGGCGCCTGGCCGATCATCTCGGCCTCGCCCTTGCCCTATTACCCGGAGAGCCAGGTGCCGCGCGAGATGACCCGCGCCGACATGGACCGGGTCAAGGCGGACTTTGTCGCGGCGGCGGAGCGCGGCCTGCGCGCCGGTTTCGACATGCTCGAACTGCACTGCGCCCATGGCTATCTGCTCGCGAGCTTCCTCTCGCCGCTGACCAACCAGCGCACGGACGCCTATGGCGGCTCGCTCGAAAACCGCTTGCGCTTCCCGCTCGAAGTCTTTGCCGCGCTTCGCCAGACTTGGCCGCTCGACAAGCCGATGTCGGTGCGCATCTCGGCGACGGACTGGCAGGAGGGCGGCATCAGCGCCGAGGATTCGGTCGCGATCTCCGAGGCCTTTGCGCAGGCCGGCTGCGACCTCGTCGACGTCTCGACCGGACAGACGACGCCGCGTGCCCGCCCACTTTATGGCCGCATGTTCCAGACCCCGTTCGCCGACCGCATCCGCAACGAGGCCGGCGTCGCCACCATGTGCGTCGGCGCCATCACCTCGGCCGACCAGGCCAACACCATCGTCGCCGCCGGCCGCGCCGATCTCGTCGCGCTGGGACGGCCGCATCTGGCCGATCCGTCCTTCGTGCTCAGGGCAGCCGCCTGGTACGGCGCCGATGTCTCCCAGCCGGTGCAGTACCAGCCCGGCAAGGACCAGCTCATGCGCAACACGCCGCGCGAGCGCGAAGAGCTCCAGGATCTGAAGCTCAAGGCCAAGCCGAGCCGGCACGGCAGCGCGCCCGCGGTTCCGGTCGCGCGGGCGGCGGAGTAAAATCTCGCTGTCGTTCCGGACGAGCTGCGAAGCGGCACAGCGCCGGAATTCATCGAAGGGCACCAGAGTTCCAGATGGATTCCGGCGTTCCGCTTCGCTCCAGCCGGAATGACGGCGCGGTTCATGACATTGCATTTGCGCAATTTATGATTGGATGAAAGCTGTCTTTATGGCGTGAATGCAACGACTATCTTGGTGGCAACGCAGGCGCCTCGACAGCTGAGGCGCAACCAAGGGGTCCACTCATGCAGCTCACCGGCATCCACCACGTCACCGCAATTACCGCCCAGGCCGCGCAGAACCGGCGCTTCTATGTCGAGATGCTCGGCCTGCGTCTGGTCAAGAAGACGGTGAACCAGGACGATACGTCCGCCTATCACCTGTTCTATGCCGACGGCGCCGGCTCGCCCGGCAGCGACCTGACCTTCTTCGACTGGCCCACCGCTCCGGCCAAGCGCGGCACGCATTCGATCACGCGGACCTCGCTCAGGGTCGCCAGCGAAGCCTCGCTCGACTTCTGGCGCGAGCGGCTGACCGCTGCCGGCGTCAAGGTTTCCGATACCCGCCTGCTCAATGGCCGCGCCGCACTTGATTTCGATGATCCGGAGGGCCAGCGGCTGACGCTCATCGTCGATGGCGGGGCGATCCCCTTCGTCGCCTGGGAGAAGAGCCCGGTCCCGGCCGAGCATCAGATCCGCGGCCTCGGGCCGGTGACGATCTCCGTGCCGCAGATCGAGCGGACCGAGCTGGTCCTGACCAAGCTGCTCGGGCTGGAGCGCATCGCGGACTATCGGGACGCAGCTCACGCCAGCGGCGACATCCATGTCTTCCGGATCGGCGAGGGCGGCCCGGCGGCCGAGCTCAACGTCGCGGTCGAGCCCGGTCTTGCGCCGGCGCGCGAAGGCGCTGGCGGGGTTCACCATCTGGCGCTGCGCACGCCAAGCTTCGGCGAATACGACGCCTGGGCCGAGCGGCTGCGCGCCTCGGGCTATCCGAACAGCGGGCCGGTCGATCGCTTCTATTTCCGCTCGCTCTATCTGCGCGAGCCGAACGGGGTGCTGATCGAGATCGCCAGCGACGGGCCGGGCTTCGCCACCGACGAGCCCTTCGAGACCATGGGCGAAGGGCTGTCGCTGCCGCCCTTCCTGGAGTCGAAGCGGGCGGCGATCGAGGCCGGACTCAAGCCCCTGGCTTGAGCGAGCCAGGGCTGACGAAACGCGCTGCGGCCGTTCTGGCCGCAGCGCGATCGGCTTTCGCTAAACTTGTTTTGATTCATCGCGAATTAACCAAGGTCGCGCTGAATGGGCCTCATGTGGTTGGGGGCCTCCCGAGACTGACGAACAGGCCGCTACGGTCTGCCCGGCGCAAGCGAGCGCAGCGGCGAGACGGGTAGGGCGCTGAACCTCAGCGGGATGCCTGCAAGGTGTCCCGAGGCGTTGCGTATGCGTAGCTCGAACCAGTTCGCCGGTTATTCCTATAGTCTGAAGCGTCGGCGCGGCAGCCCGTTCGTCCGCCTCGGAGTGCTCGTCGCGATTGCCGGTGGCGCAATGGCCGGCGTGTCGGTCTGGTCGAACAGGCAGGCCGAGCATGCGGCGACCGCAGCTCCGCCGGTCCAACGGCACGCACTGGCACATCCGGCCCCTGCCCATGGCGCGACGCCGCTGCTCCGTCCTGGCTATGTCGTCGGCTATGTCGCGCAGTCCTTCGCCGACAGCGCGCCGCTCCCTGGTCGCTTTCAGTCGGTGACGGCTGCTCCGCGGCCAGTGGCGTTCGATCCTGAAACCACCGGCTCGATCGCGTCGTCCGAACCGGTCGGCGGTCCAAGCCTGGCGACGACCACGGTTGCCGTCCAACCCGCCACGGTCGAGCCGCCGCGTATCGCGCTGATCGCGCCGCGTCCGGTGCCCCGCCCGTCGGACCTGAAGCTGCCGACGCTGCCCGAGCCGCGCGTCACGGCGCGCGCGACCTCGCGCCAGGGCAAGGACGTCCTCGCCAAGACCGAGCCTGCGGCCGACAACCGCAACTTCTTCGAGAAGCTCTTCGGCGTGAACGCGAATGCGCCGCAGAGTTCCGGCGAACGGCTTGCCTATGCGGCGCCGCAGGACGACATCACCCAGCGCAGCGGCCGTGGCAGCGGCCTGACCGTCACCCCGGCGCCGATGCCTGCGCCCATGTCGTCGGCGACACCGGCCGCCAGTGGCAAGACCGCGGTCTACGACATCAGTGCCCGCACGGTTTATCTGCCCAATGGCGAGCGGCTGGAAGCCAATTCCGGCTTCGGCGAGATGATGAACGACCTGCGCTTCGTCCATGTCCGGATGAAGGGCCCGACCCCGCCTCACGTCTACAATCTGACCGAGCGCGAAGCGCTCTTCCACGGCGTGCGTGCCATCCGCATGCACCCGGTCGGCGGCAGCGGCAAGATCTTCGGCCGCGCCGGCCTGTTGGTGCACAACTACCTGCTCGGCCCGCGCGGCGACTCGAATGGCTGCGTCTCGGTCAAGGATTATGACCGCTTCCTGCAGGCCTTCCTGCGCGGCGAGATCAAGCAGCTCGTTGTGGTCGGCGGGCGCAGCTGAGTGCTCCGCTGGCTTGCGCGATAAGGACCGTGCTGGTCTGATCGGAGCATGATCAGACCGGCCAATCTTCCGACATCCCTGCTGGTGCTTGCTGCGCTAGCGCTCCCTCTGGCGGTGGCCGCTCCGGCCGCCGCCGAAGTGCGTTTCGGCAACAATGTCCGCATTGGCGGGCATGACGTCTCGAATCAGCGCTTCGACCGCCGGAACCGCGGCGTCTACCACATCTACGAAGGGCGGCCGCGCAATCCCGGCTGCAGCTGGCGTTCGGACGGCAGGGGCGGGCAGGTCAAAATCTGCCATCTGCAGCGCATCAGGCGGCCCTGACAGAAGGAGCGGCTGCGGCGCGCCGCCAGCTCATTCCTGCACTGGAACCACACCAGTCATCTCGGCCGGAGCGAAGCGCAGAGCCGGGATCCATGCCCGAACCTTATTCGTAAGCGTTCTGGCATGGATCCCGGGTCAAGCCCGGGATGACCAAAGTCAAGGTTCGGCGGGACATCGCAGACAGGATTTTGTGGGTGAGCGGTCTCAGAACTCCTCCCAGCCCGCGTCACCGCCGCGGGCGTTCGCGACTTTGCGGGCCGGCGCCGGCACGGGAGCGGGCGCAGCCCGTTCGCGACGCGGTGTCGGCTTGTGCTGGGCAAAGGCGACTTCCGCAAGCTGCTGCAGTCGTCCTGGCTCTGACGCGCTGGCCGATACGAACGTCGCCGACTGAGGCGAGGCGGCTCTGGCGCTCTCGCCGGTCCGGAAGCCGGCGACCAGCGCGTTGAGCTCGCCGATCTTGCCCGACAACGCACCAGCGGAGGCGGCGCTCTGCTCGGCGAGCGCGGCGTTCGCCTGGGTCATCTCGTCCATATGGGCGACGGTCTGGCTCATCTCCTCGATGCCGTTGGCCTGCTCGCTCGAAGCGGCGGCGACTTCCGAGACGGTCGCCTGGACGCTCTGCGAGGCGGAGACGATGCGGGTGAGCGCATCGCCGGCCTGACGCACCAGCTTCACGCCGGCCTCGACCTCGATGTTCGAAGAGGAGATCAGCCCCGAAATATCCTTGGCCGCCTCGCCTGAGCGCTGGGCGAGAGTGCGCACTTCGGACGCGACGACCGCAAAGCCCTTGCCGGCATCGCCGGCGCGGGCAGCCTCGACCGCGGCGTTGAGCGCCAGCAGATTGGTCTGGAAAGCGATGTCGTCGATGACGCGGGTGATGTCGGAGATTTTCTTGGAAGCCGCCTCGATCCGCTCCATCGCCGAGACGGCGTCGGTGACGATGTTGCCGCCGGTTTGCGCGACCTGCATGGCTTCGCCGGCCTGGCGCACGGCCTGCTGGGCGGCCTGGGCCGCAGCCTTCACCGAGGCGGCGAGCTCTTCGGTCGTCGCGGCGCTTTCCTCGAGCGAGGAAGCCTGCTCCTCGGTGCGCTTGGAGAGGTCGTCGGCGCCCATGTTGATCTCGCGCGCCGACAGGCCGACATCCGCCGACATGGTCTGGATCGTGCTGACGGTCGCGGACAGGCGCGACATCGTCTCGTTAATCGCATCCTTCAATTCGGCGAAGCGACCGCGATAGGCGGTCGGCACCTGGTTGGTCAGGTCGCCGGCGGCGAGCGCCTGCAGCACCGCGACGAACTCGGTGGTGGCATTGTCGACCACCGCATTGATCTCGTTGATCCCGGCGACCAGCTTCTGCATCTGCTCGTCGCCATGGTCGATCTGGAGCCGGGCCGAGAAGTCGCCGGCAGCTGCTGCGGCGACAACCTCACCGACATCCGACACCACCGAGGCCATCGCATCGGCCGAACGTATCCGGGCGGCGGAGGCGGCGCGCTCCTGCTCCTGCAGCAGCGCCACCTGCTCGGTGCTCTGGCGCAGGACGGAGACCGCCCGCGCCATTTCGCCGATCTCGTCGCGGCGCTTGGTGTGCGGCACCTCGATCTGGGTCTCGCCGGCGGTCAGGCGGCTCATCGTGCCGCCGAGATCGACGAGGGGGCGGATGATCGAGCGCCGCGAGAAGACCAGTGCGCCGAAGATCGCGCCGCCGAGCACCACGACCAGCGCGACCGGCAGCCAGGTCCGCACCTGCTCCGAGAAGGCGCTGGAGGCTGCATCGACCTCGTTGGCGAGCGTCTCGTTGAAACTGCTCAGCGATGTGAGCTCTTCCTGCAGCGTCGCGCGGTTCTTCTTGCTGGCGTCGCTGTTGCCCCAGGCTTCCGCAGCGCGGGCCGAGATCTCCCGGACCATGCGCGTCGTCTCCAGCCGGATGGCGACGAATTCGGTGATCAGGCCGCTGATCTTCTCCATGCGCTCGCGCTCGGCCGGCGGGACGAGCTTGGCGAGGTCCTTGCGGCGTTCCTCGACCTTGGCGAGGCCGCCTTCGACCGTCGTCGCGGCGATCCCGGCGAGATGCGGGTTGCGTGCGGTGTAGACGAGGTAGGAATCGGCGACGACCAGATTGACCGCGACGTTGAGCCGTTCGGCGGCCAGGGCGATGTGGTTCTGCTGCGACGAGCGTCCGTTCATCGTGTCGATGCGGGTCATCGCCAGCAATGCGCAACCGAGTGCAACCAAGGCGCCGGCCGCGACAATCGCGATCAGCCCCAGAATCTGGGTCCTGATGGATTTCATGATTTCCCCTCGCAGGCCGCTAGTTCGACTGCGGCGCTGCAAGGTAACGAGAGGCCTTGAATCCGGAGTTAACCGTGACTGGCTTCAGCCCTCGGTTGCGCTTGCTTTTTTGGGCTTGGCGCTTTTGGCCTTTGCTGGCGCCTTCTTTGCGGCTGCAGGCTTCTTGGCAGGAGCCTTCGCCTTGCCCTTCGCGCCGCCGCCGGCCGCGGCCTTGGCGTTGACCAGCTCGATCGCCTGCTCGGCGGTGATGCTCTCCTGCGCCATCGTCTTCGGCAGAGTGGCGTAGACCTTGCCCCAGGCGACATAGGGACCGTAGCGGCCGGCCTTGACCTCCATCTTGCCGCCCTGCGGGTGTTCGCCGAGATCGCGGCCCGGCGTCGCCGCGGCATTGCCGAAGCGCCTGCCGCCCGCGCCGCTCTCCTTGGCGACGATCAGGTCGATCGCCCGGTTGGCGCCGATGTCGAGGATGTCGTCGTCCTTGTCGATATTGGCGTAGGTCTTGCCGTGCTGGACGTAAGGACCGTAGCGGCCGATGCCGGCGAGGATCGGCTCGCCGCTGGTCGGATGCTTGGCGACCTCGCGCGGCAGCGAGAGCAAAGCGAGCGCCTTCTCCAGCGTCAGCGACCCGACAGTCTCGCCCTTGGGCAGGCTCGAGCGCTTCGGCTTCTCGCCATCGCCGAGCTGGATATAGGGGCCGAAGCGGCCTTCGCGCGCGGTGACCTCGAGATCGCTGACCGGGTCCTTGCCGAGGGTGCGGACACCGTTGACGGCCTGTCCGCCCTCGGCCGAGGCCTCGCCTTCGGCGGCCGAAGCGCTGAGCGGGCGGGTGAAGCGGCATTCGGGGTAGTTCGAGCAGCCGACGAAGGCGCCGAACTTGCCGAGCTTGAGCGAGAGCGTGCCGGTGCCGCAGACCTGGCAGCGGCGCGGGTCGCCGCCATCGGCGCGCGGCGGGAAGACGTGCTCGCCCAGGATGCCGTTCAGCGCTTCCAGAACGTCGCCGACGCGCAACTCCTTGGTCTCGCCGATCGATTTGGTGAACTCGTCCCAGAACTCGCGCAGCAGCGCCTTCCAGTCGACATCGCCGCTGGAGACCAGATCGAGCTTCTCCTCCAGGCTGGCGGTGAAGTCGAACTCGACATAGCGCTTGAAGAAGCTCTCCAGGAACGCCGTGACCAGCATGCCCTTGTCCTCGGGCACCAGCCGCTTCTTCTCGACGCGGACATATTCGCGGTCGCGCAGGGTGGCGAGCGTCGCGGCATAGGTCGAGGGCCGGCCGATGCCGAGCTCCTCCATGCGCTTGACCAGGCTCGCCTCCGAGAAGCGCGGCGGCGGCTCGGTGAAATGCTGGTCGGCGGCGATCGCCCGCTTCTCCAGCGGGTCGCCGGCCTTCATCGCCGGCAGCTTCTTGGAGTCCTCGTCCTCCTCGTCGTCACGGCTCTCCTGATAGAGCGTCAGGAAACCGTCGAACAGCACGACCTGGCCGGTGGCGCGCAGTTCGAGCGCGCGGGCGCCGACCTGGGCGGCGATGTCGACCGTGGTGCGCTCGATCGAGGCCGATTCCATCTGGCTGGCGATGGTGCGCTTCCAGATCAGCTCGTAGAGCTTGGCCTGCTCCGGCTCGAGATGGCGCGCGACCATCGCCGGCAGCCGGCCAAGGTCGGTCGGGCGGATGGCCTCGTGCGCTTCCTGCGCGTTCTTGGCCTTGACCGTATATTTGCGCGGGGCGTCCGGCACGTAGTTGTCGCCGAACTCCTTGCCGATGACCCGCCGCGCCGCGGCGATCGCCGAGCCGTCCATGTCGACGCCGTCGGTACGCATATAGGTGATCAGGCCGACGGTCTCGCCGCCGATATCGACGCCTTCATAGAGACGCTGTGCCACCTGCATGGTGCGGGCCGGCGCCATGCCGAGCTTGCGCGAGGCTTCCTGCTGCAGGGTCGAGGTCTGGAACGGGGGCTGGGGGTGACGCCTGACCGGCTTTGCCTCGACCTCGGCGACCGAGAAGCGCGCGGTTTCCAGCGCCGCCTTGAAAGCATGCGCCTCCTCGCCCGTGCCGATGTCGAGCCGGGTGATCTTCTTGCCGTCCGCGCCGGAGAGGCGCGCGTCGAAGGTCGCGCCGCTCTGGGTCGCGAGGGTCGCGACCAGGGACCAATACTCGCGGGCTCGGAAGGCCTCGATCTCGCGCTCGCGGTCGCAGACCAGCCGCAGCGCCACCGACTGCACGCGCCCGGCCGAGCGGGCGCCCGGCAACTTGCGCCAGAGCACCGGCGAGAGCGTGAAGCCGACGAGATAGTCGAGCGCCCGGCGGGCGAGATAGGCGTCGACCAGCGCCTGGTCGATCGGGCGCGGATTGGCCAGCGCCTTCTGCACCGCATCCTTGGTCACGGCGTTGAAGGTGACGCGCTCGACCGGAATGCCCTTGATGGCGCGCTTCTGGTTCAACGCCTCCAGCACGTGCCAGGAAATCGCTTCGCCCTCGCGATCCGGGTCGGTGGCGAGGATGACCTTCTCGGCGTTCTTTGCCGCCCGCGCGATCTCGGCGACCTGCTTGGCGCCGCGGCCCTCGGTCTCCCACAGCATGGCGAAGTCGTTCTCGGGATCGACCGAGCCGTCCTTCGCGGGCAGATCGCGAATGTGCCCGAACGAGGCGATGACCTCGTAGTCCGAGCCCAGATATTTGTTGATCGTCTTGGCCTTGGCCGGCGACTCGACGACGAGGAGCTTCATGACGCTTTCGATCTCATAGGCAAGGGTAAGGCGGGCACTGGCGACCAGCCTCGCCGAACTTGGCGCGGGGCGCGTTGATACCGGTTCGGGATTGCGCGCGAAAGTGGTTCACGCGGCCGGTCCTGTCAAACCCGATTCTGCTTTCCGGGGCAGGGCGGTCAGGCTAGGTCACCAGCCGATGCTGTTTTTGATCTATGTCAAGGAGACCCAGCATGTCGTCGCAGAACCGGACAAGCCGGCTGACCTCTCTCGATATTCGCTCCCGCAAGGGCGGCGAGCCGATCGTCGCGCTGACGGCCTATACGGCGCCGATGGCGAAGATCGTCGACGAGGTCGCCGACGTCGCGCTGGTTGGCGACTCGCTCGGCATGGTCGTCTACGGCCTCGACAGCACTGTCCCGGTGACGCTGGAGATGATGAGCTTGCACGGCCAGGCGGTGACACGCGCCACGGCGCGCTCGCTCGTCGTGATCGACATGCCCTTCGGCAGCTATGAGGAGGGCCGCGAGCAGGCCTTCCGCAATGCAGCCCGGCTGGTGAAGGAGACTGGCGCCGGCGCAGTGAAGGTAGAGGGCGGCCTGCGCATGGCCGAGACGGTGCGTTTCCTGGTCGAACGCGGCGTGCCGGTCATGGGCCATGTAGGCCTGACGCCGCAGGCGGTCAATACGCTCGGCGGCTACAAGGCGCAGGGGCGCAGCAGGGCGCAGTGGCCAGCGCTCATCGCCGACGCCGAGGCGATCGCCGATGCCGGCGCATTCTCCCTGGTGGTCGAGGCGGTCGCCGAGCCGTTGGCGGCGGAGATCACCAAGAAAATTACGATCCCGACCATCGGCATCGGCGCCTCCGCCACCTGCGACGGACAAGTCCTCGTCCTCGACGACATGCTCGGCCTCACCGGCCGCGTACCGAAATTCGTCAAGGCTTACGGCGATTTGGCCGGGCACACCCGCGAGGCGGTGCGGACTTATGCCGCCGAGGTGCGCAGCCGCCAGTTCCCGGGCGAGGCGCATGTCTATTCGCTGAAGGCGGAGTGACCCACAGAGAACATACGCGCTGCCTTGCGCCGGCCACGACTCGCCCCTAAACAGCGGTCTTCAAATGACATCGACCGCACCGCTATATCCGCACCGGCATCTCCTCGGGATCGAGGGGCTGTCTCATTTGGATATCGAGGCCCTGCTCGAGCGCGCCGAGACCTATGTCGCGCTCTCGCGCCAGGTCGAGAAGAAGACCGCGACGCTGCGCGGCCGCACCCAGATCAATCTGTTCTTCGAGCCCTCGACGCGGACCCAGGCCTCGTTCGAGCTCGCCGGCAAGCGCCTCGGCGCCGATGTGATGAACATGTCGGTCGGCTCCTCCTCCGTGAAGAAGGGCGAGACGCTGATCGACACCGCCGCGACGCTGAACGCGATGCGGCCGGACATCCTGGTCGTGCGCCACCATGCCGCCGGCGCGGTCAATCTGCTCGCCCGCAAGGTCGATTGCTCCGTCGTCAATGCCGGCGACGGCGCCCATGAGCATCCGACGCAGGCCCTGCTCGACGCCCTGACCATCCGCCGTAACAAGGGCCGGATAGCGGGGCTTACCGTCGCGATCTGCGGCGACATCGTGCATTCGCGCGTCGCCCGCTCCAACATCATCCTCCTCAGCGCGCTCGGCGCCAAGGTGCGCCTGATCGCGCCCTCGACCTTGCTGCCGACCGGTGTCGAGCGCATGGGCGTCGAGGTCTTCCGTGACATGAGGAAGGGGCTGGAGGGCGTCGACATCGTCATGATGCTGCGCTTGCAGCTCGAGCGCATGAACGGCGCCTTCGTTCCGTCCTCGAAAGAGTACTTCCGCTATTTCGGGCTCGACCGCGACAAGCTCTCGCTGGCGGCGCCGGATGCGCTCGTCATGCATCCCGGTCCGATGAATCGCGGCGTCGAGATCTCCTCCGAAGTGGCCGACGGCGCCCAGTCGCTGATCCGCGAGCAGGTCGAGATGGGCGTCGCCGTGCGTATGGCGGTGCTCGATGCGCTCGCGCAGCATCTGCCAAATGGCTGAGCCGGATGGAGCTCTTCCTCGCCTGGCTGCTGCGACAGATGCGCCGGGCTCGGATCGTCTTCGTCGGCCTCTATCTCGTGGTCGTGGCCGGCTTTGTCTATGCCGAACCGCGCTCCGCCTGGACCTGGCTGATCGTGCTGCTGGGCGCGCTCCTGTGCGTCGGCATCTGGGGGCTGATCGGGTTCTGGCATTATGTCTTCACGCAGCGCCGCGAGCGCATGAACGGGGTCGAGCGTAGCGATGGCTGACAGCAGCGATCTTGCGATCATCGGCGCGCGATTGGTCGACCCGGCCTCCGGGCGCGAGGGCGTCGGCAGCGTCCTGATCCGCGACGGCGTCATCGCCGATGTCCATTGGGGCGGCGATCGCCCTGACCTGCCCGCCGGCATCGCGGTCGAGGATGCCGGCGGTCTCGTCCTCGCCCCCGGTCTCGTCGACCTGCGCGCCTTTCTCGGCGAGCCCGGCGCGGAATTCCGCGAGACGCTCGGGACCGGTTCGCAGGCCGCTGCCGCCGGCGGCGTCACCACGGTGATCTGCCGGCCCGATACCGACCCGCCGATCGACGATCCATCGGTGATCGACTTCATCAAGCGCCGCGCCCGCGACAAGGCCATCGTCAATGTCCTGCCCGCGGCGGCTCTGACCAAGGGGCTCGCCGGCAAGGAGATCACCGAGTTCGGCCTGCTGCTGGAAGCCGGCGCGGTCGCCTTCAGCGACGGCGCCAACGGCGTGCGCAACCCGCAGGTCATGCGCCGGGCGATGATCTATGCCCGCGACTTCGACGCGCTGCTGATCAACCATGTCGAAGACCCCGATCTGCGCGGCGTCGGCGTGATGAACGAGGGCGAGTTCGCCAGCCGCAAGGGCCTTCCCGGCATCCCGCACGAGGCCGAGACGGTGATGCTGGAGCGCGATCTGCGCCTCGCCCGCGCCAGCGGCGCCCGCTATCACGCCGCCATGGTCTCCTGCTCGGATTCGCTCGTACTGATCCGCCGGGCCAAGGAAGACGGGCTTTCCGTCACCTGCGGCGTTTCGATCAACAATCTCTGCCTGAACGAGAACGATGTCGGCGAGTACCGCACCTTCTGCAAGGTCTCGCCGCCGCTGCGGCATGAGGACGAGCGGCTGGCGATGATCGCGGCGGTGGCCGAGGGGCTGATCGACGTCATCGTCTCCGACCACGACCCGCAGGATGTCGAGACCAAGCGTCAGCCCTTCGCCGAGGCCGCCAATGGCGCGCTCGGCATCGAGACGCTGCTGCCGGCGGCGCTCCGGCTCTATCATGGCGAGCAGATAGGCCTTGCTTCGCTGTTCGCCGCCCTGTCGAGCCGGCCGGCTGAACTGCTGGGCCTGGGTTGTGGCCGGCTGGCGGCAGGCGCACCGGCCGATCTCGCCTTGGTCGACATCGACGCCCCCTTCGTCGTCGACAAGCGCAAGCTGAAATCCCGTGCCAAGAACTCGCCCTTCGACGAGGCGCGGCTGCAAGGGATCGTCCAGGCGACCTTCGTCGGTGGCCGGGTGGTCTATCGCGGCGAACCCGCGTAAGTTCAACCAAGACGGGCAGGGGAGATTGCATGGCTGAGGCGTTCGCTTGGGCGTTTTCGGGGCCTATGGGCCTCGCCGCGCTCGTCCTCGGCTATCTCTGCGGCTCGGTCCCGTTCGGCATCATCCTGACAAGGCTGACCGGCGGCCCCGATTTGCGCACGATCGGCTCCGGCAATATCGGCGCGACCAATGTCCTGCGCACCGGCAACAAGAAACTGGCGGCGCTGACGCTGCTCGGCGACATGCTGAAGGGCACCGCCGCGGTGCTCCTCGCCGGCTGGCTGCTCGGCGGCAAGAACGCAGCGCTCGCCGCCGGCCTCGGCGCCTTCATCGGCCATCTCTTTCCAGTCTGGCTGCGCTTCAAAGGCGGTAAGGGCGTTGCCACCTTCCTGGGCATCCTGATCGGGCTGAAATGGTCGATCGCGCTGATCTTCGCCGCGATCTGGCTCAGCATCGCCTACCTCTCCAAGTACTCCTCGCTCTCGGCTCTGATCGCCAGCCTGTTGACCCCTCTGCTGCTCTGGTTCTGGGTACGGGACGTCCAGATGGCCGGGCTGATGGCGATCCTCACGCTCTTGCTCTGGTTCATGCATCGCGAGAACATCACGAGGCTGCTCGCCGGCCGCGAGGGCAAGATCGGACAGAAGGGCTGAATGGCGATGGCCGGTTTCGCTCTCGACGACCGGCAACGCCTCGACTGGCTCCGCCTGATCCGCAGCGAAAGCATTGGCCCGCGCACCTTCCGCACTCTGGTCAACCGCTTCGGCGGCGCGGCCGGGGCGCTCGACGCTTTGCCGGAGCTCGGCCGGCAGGCCGGGCGGTCGCTGAGGCTGTGCACACCGGCTGAGGCCGAGCGGGAATTCGAGGCGCTGCGCCGGCGCGGCGCCCATCTGATCGCGCTGGGCGAAGCCGCTTATCCCGTGCCGCTGCAGGCGATCGATTCCGCCCCGCCCCTGATCGCGATCGACGGCGACCCGGCGGCGCTGAACCGCCCCTGCGTTGCCGTGGTCGGCTCGCGCAACGCCTCGGCTGCCGGGTTGAAATTCACCGCGACATTGGCGCGCGAGCTCGGCGATGCCGGCTTTGTCGTCGTCTCGGGCCTTGCCCGCGGCATCGATACGGCAGCTCATCAGGCGAGCCTGGAGAGCGGCACGATCGCGGTGCTGGCCGGCGGGCTCGACGAGGTCTATCCGACGCAGAACATTCCCTTGCTCGATCGCATCCGCCAGCGTGGCGCGGCGCTGAGCGAGATGCCGCTCGGCTGGGTGCCGCGCGGGCGTGATTTTCCGCGGCGAAACCGCCTGGTCTCGGGCCTGGCCCTGGGAACGGTCGTGGTCGAGGCGGCGCGCAAATCCGGCTCGCTGATCACCGCCCGCTTCGCCAACGAGCAGGGCCGGCAGGTCTTCGCCGTGCCGGGCTCGCCGCTCGATCCGCGCGCGGAGGGTGGCAATCACCTGATTCGCGAGGGCGCGATCCTCTGTGCCGAGACGGCGCATATCGTCGACGTGCTGGCGCCGATGCTGCGGCAAGGCGATCTGTTCGGTCCTGTGCCGTTCCTTGCGCGCGAGGGGGGAGAGCCGCCTGCGCGTCAAGAGGCGCTCTGGGACGAGCTCGACTTGCCGGAGGTGCTGCCGGCGCCGAAGCTCGAGCTCGAAAGCGGGTTTCCGCAGCAACAGGACGTTATTGCGGACGTCCCGCATCGACGCCTGCTCGATTTGATCGGCTCAGCGCCGATAGCGATGGATGATCTTGTTCGCGCCAGCGGCCGGCCTGCGCGCGAGGTCAGCCGCATCCTGCTCGAACTGGAGCTGGAGGGCGTGGTGCAGCGTCACGCCGGTGGTGCGCTCTCGCGGTCGGGATGAGTGATCGTGGCCGGCGATCAATCGATCATTTCGCCCCAGCGGTCGCGCTCTCGCTCGGCCTCCGCTGCTGCGAGTTCCAGGAGGGTAACGAGCAGGTCGAGATCGGCGGCGCGAGCCTGCGTGCCGAGCTCGGCGAGCATCGTCGTCGCCTTGACGGCAAGATCGCGCTGGAGCTCCCGTTGACGGGCTCGTTTCGCGACGAGGAACTGCAGCGCCAGGGTTTCGGATTCGCCGTGGACAGGCGGGGTTCGGCAGGTCGCAAAAGTGCTGGGGGCGTAGGCGTCGGTCGTTGGAGAAGCCGGGATGGGGCACTCCCGTCAGGTTGCTGTCAAACAACAATGCAACCTATAATTTAATAATCGGCAAAGGACACGCGGAACTAAGCTCCACTGTCGATATCGCTCGCCTCACCCAGCTGAACAAGGCAGGTCCGGCGATTGATCGCAGCCTCCAGCCGCGTCATGTCGACGAAATAAGCGAGGCTGCTGAGTTGCGCCGCCCGTGCCATCGCGCCCAGCTCCACACTGATCTCCTCGATATAGGTGGCAACCTCAAGTTGCATTCGCGCCATCGCGTCCATGCTATGCGGGCCCGGTGAAACCCGCACGCTCCGGCCGAGATCGGGCACTCGGGGCAAGCGATTGTCATCCGGATAGATTTTATCCTCCTTGAGTCGCCGTGATGTTGCTTTTCTCATTTCTCCTGCCCTCGCGGTAGCGTCAGCCCGGGGGAACGAACCGGTGTTCGACAAGGGCTATTCTTGCTACTCGCCTTCGAATAATGCAATCACTGCGTGTATAAAATTTCTTGTATGGAACGTCTCCGCGATCAGCGCGTTTCTTCCGCGTCGCAATTTGGCCGCGATTGGTTCAGGCCCGGTTCAACCGAGGCGCGTTAGATCGAGCGGCAAGGCGAAATTTCGCCGGAAGGAGAGTGCCATGTCAGTTTTCGGAAAGAGCCGCTTCCTGGTGACGCTCGCCGTCACCGGCAGTGTTCTGGCGGCGGGCCTGAGCCCCGTCATCGCCGGCGAGACTCGCCCGGTCGGCTTCGACAAGAGCCGTCTCGACGCGGCGCAGGTCGATTATTCGCAATATTATCGTCGCGGCTGGCGCGGGGGTAACCGGGGCGCTGCCATCGCTGCCGGCGTCGGTCTCGGTATCCTCGGCGCTGCTGCCATCGCGGCGAGCAGGCCCGCCTATGCCGAACCGGTTTATGGCTATGACAACGGCTATGGCTACGGACCGCGCTATGTCTATGAAGAGCCCGTCTATGTCGCGCCGCGCCGCTACTACGGCCCTCGCCATTACGGCTACTATCCGGACAACATCAGGGATCCGGCTGGCGGCAGCTATCGCTGAGTCCCGCCCGGACAATAGCCTTAATAAATTCCGAACGCCTGACGCCTAGGCTGCGAAGGGTCATTTCCGTCCATCGACGGTGGTGGCCCTTTTCGCCGCGCGGGAACAATCGGCTCCGAACCCGGAGCCGTCGCCTTGTCGACCTTGGAGAAAGACGATGAAACCTTCGCTCAAGACGCTGCTGTCCGGCTGCGGTGCGGTCGCCCTGGCGGTGCTCTGCTCCGGTACGGCAATGGCCCAGTACTACAATGACGGCTACGGCCGCCGTTACGAACGCCCTGGCTATGATCGCGGTTATGATCGTGGCTACGACCGGGGCTACGATCGGCGACGTTACGACGACCGGCGTTATGGCGGCGACTATCGGCGTGGGCCCGATCCTCGCAATCCGCTCGCCGGGATGAGCATCGAAGATCAGAAGCGGGCGATCAAGAACCATCGCCGGGCGCAGAAGAAGGCGTTCAAGAACGGCTACATCATGCCCTAGCCTTGGTCGTCCTCCGGCTCGCCCGCCTCCGATTCGAGGCGGCCGAGCCGGTCGAGCGCGCCCTGCAGGATATAGGCTGCCGCCATCTTGTCGACGACGGCAGCCCGCCGGGCGCGCGAGGCATCGGCATCGAGCAAGGTGCGGGTGACGGCGAGCGTCGACATCCGCTCGTCCCAGAACACGATCGGCAGCGCCGTCAGCGGCGCGAGATTGCGCACGAAGGCGCGGGTCGACTGCACCCGCGGTCCCTCCGTCCCGTCCATGTTGAGCGGCAGGCCGATCACCAGCCCGGCGATCGCGTGGGTCTGCGCCACCTTGAGCAGCGCTGCTGCATCCTGCTTGAACTTTACGCGCTGGATCGTCTCCAGCGGCGATGCGATCCGGCGCTCGACATCGGACAAGGCGAGCCCGATGGTCTTGGTGCCGAGATCGAGCCCGAGCAGGCGAGCGTGCTCGGGCAGAGCGAGGAAGTGGTCCAGGTCGACGAGATTGCTCATCCGCCGCCGGTAGCATGGGCCGCCCGCGGAGGCGAGCGGCCCGCTCGACTCAGTTGGCGTTCTGCGGCGTCAGGCCGGCCGCCTTCAGCGCCGCGCCCCATTTGGCGACCTCGGCGGCGAAGCGCTTGCCATGGGCTTCGCGCGTCCATTCCGCCGTCGGGAAGGCGCTGGTGCCGACCGCCTTGAAGCGATCGAGCACGGCCGGGTCCTTCAGCGCCGCCTGCAATGCGCCGTTCAGCTTGCCGAGTGCGGCAGCCGGCGTTCCCTTCGGGGCGTAGAGCCCGTGCCATATCGTCATGTCGATCTCGGTGCCGGCCTCGCGCGAGGTCGGCACGTTCGGCAGCACGCCGAGGCGCTCCGGCGAGGTCACCGCATAGGCGCGGATCTTGTCGGACTGGATTTGCGGCACCGCCGTGGTCGACTGGTCGCAGAGCACGTCGACCTGGCCGCCGACGAGGTCGTTCATCGCCGGCCCCGTGCCGCGATAGGCGACCTGGGCGAGCTTGACGCCGAGCGCCTGCGAGATCAGCACGGCGCATAGATGTGCGTTGGACCCGACGCCGGCATGGGCGACGGTGAGCTTCTCCGCCTGCTGCTTGGCGTAGGGGAAGAAAGCCTTGCCGTCGACCGGCGGCAAAGCGAGCTTGCCGGCGATCACCATCGGGCCGGTATTGACCAAGCCGACCGGCGCGAAAGCGGTCGAGGTGTCGTAGCCGAGATTGCTGTAGAGCGCTGGCGCCGCGGCGAGCGCGAGATGGTGGATCAGCAAGGTGTGGCCGTCGGCCTCTGCCGAGACCAGGCGCTTGGCGCCGGCCGTCCCGCCGGCGCCGGCAATGTTCTCGACGATGACCTGCTGGCCGAGCGTGCGGCCCATATGCTCGCCGAGCAGGCGAGCGATCACGTCGCTGGGGCCGCCGGCGGCGAAGGGCACGATCAGGGTGATCGGCTTGCTCGGAAAGCCTTGGGCCAGAGCGGGCGCGCCCAGCCCGAGCAGGAGCAGCCCTGCCAGGGCGCCGCGGCGCGTCGTAAGGAATCTGCGGAATTGGGCGATCATTCGTGTCCTCCGGTGTGGCGGCCGCTCTGCGTCGGCTTGGTCGAAATCTCGTGGTCTTTCGGTCCTCGAGCTTGGATCGCTCTGTTCGAGCGAAATTTTAGAAACACTTGGCAACAAGTTGATGATGCGTCGATTGCGATCGATCGACGCTCTGACGCGCCTGTGAAGCGAGGGCGGCTCAGCGTAGGTCCGACAGGTAGTGAACCTCCTGGGTCAGGCACAGGCTGAGCCTGTGCTCGACGGGCGTGCCGTCGAGCGACAGGGCGGTGCGGTCGATCTGCAGGGCCGGCTCGCCGGCCGGAACGCCAAGCGCCGCGGCGTCCTCGGCGCCGAGCGCCACCGCCTTCAGCCGCTCGCGCGCATTGGCGATGGTGATGCCGTAGTGCCCGGCATAGAGGCTGTAGAGATTGTTCGGGATCGGCCCGTTCTCCAGCCCGGGAAAAAGCTGCTGCGGCAGGCTGAGCGTCTCGACGATCAGCGGCGCGCCGTCGAAGGCGCGCTGCCGGCGGATGCGGATGACGGCGGCATCCTCCGCGAGATCCAGTGCCGCGCGCTCGGCCTCGCTGGCCAGGGCGGTCGTCACCGAGAGGACGACGCTGTCGGGGAAGCGCGGCGAGCCTTGGTCCGGCGCCAGCTTGAAGAACTGGAACAGGATGCGGCGCTCGTCATGCTCGGCGACGAAGGTGCCACGGCCCTGGCGCCGCACGACGAGATTCTCGGCCGCGAGCTCGTCGAGCGCCTTGCGCACCGTGCCCTGGCTGACGCCGATCTCGGCGGCGAGCTGGCCTTCGCTCGGCAGCGCCGCGCCCGGCGCCCAGACGCCGTCCATCAGCCGGCGCACGAAGATCGCCTTCACCTGTCGGTAAAGCGGGCGGAAGCCCAGCGTCTCCGGCGTGTCGGGCTCGCGCGGCTGCCCTGCGATTTCGAGCTTGTGCACACTCATATGTCTTATATAAGACTTGGGCGCAGCCACGTCGAGCCCGATTTCGCAAATGGGTCGGCGTGCAGGTCACGAAATCGGTTCAGGGGAGTTCGCCATGAGCAAGCCGCATCTGCTGGTGCATGAGAAGAAGGACACGGTCGGCGTCGTCGTCGTCGAGGGCCTCAAGGCCGGAACCGACATGCTCGGCGTCGTCACGCACGACAATTCCGATTTCCGCCTGGCCGCCAAGATGGACATCCCGATCGGCCACAAGGTCGCGCTCAAGGACATCAAGAAGGGCGATACGATCTGGAAATACGGCCAGGACATCGGCAAGGCGATCGCCGACATCGGCAAGGGCGAGCATCTGCACGTCCACAACGTCAAGACCAAGCGCTGGTGATCGCCAGGCCGGTGAGCGCCGGCCTTCGTTCGTTCCGATCTTAGGGCTCCCTTCAGGGTCGAGCCCTCAACCGTCCAGGAAACCGCCAATGTCCTCCATCGTCGCCAATTTCGACCTCGTCAAAGGCAAGCTCGCCCGGGTGAAGGGCCGCAAGATCGACGCGCCCGAGTTCAAGACGCCCTTCGTCAAGCGCCCGACCGGCCGCAGCCTCGATTCCTTCATGGGCTGGCGCCGCGAGAACGGCCGCGTCGGCGTGCGCAACCACGTGCTGCTGCTGCCGCTCGACGATCTCTCCAACGCCGCCTGCGAGGCCGTCGCCAACAACATCAAGGGCACGCTGGCGATCCCGCACGCCTATGGCCGCCTGCAGTTCGGCGAGGATCTCGAGGTCCATTTCCGCACCCTGATCGGCACCGGCTCGAACCCGAACGTCGCCGCCGTCGTGGTCATCGGCATCGAGGACGGCTGGACCAAGCGCGTCGTCGACGGCATCGCCAAGACCGGCAAGCCGGTGGTCGGCTTCGGCATCGAGGGCCATGGCGACATCGCCACCATCGCCAAGGCCTCCTATGTCGCCAAGGAGTTCGTGCAGTGGGCGACCGAGCTGCAGCGCGTGAAGTGCGGAATCGAGGAGCTCTGGGTCTCGACCAAATGCGGTGAGTCGGACACCACCACCGGCCTGTCCTCCTGCCCAACCGTCGGCAACATGTATGACAAATGGATCCCGCGCGGCGTCTATGGCGTCTTCGGCGAGACATCCGAGATCACCGGGGCCGAGCATCTCTGCAAGGCGCGCGCCGCGACGCCGGAGGTCGGCGAGCGCTGGTACAAGATGTGGAAGGCCTATCAGGACGACGTCATCGAGGCTCACAAGACCGACGACCTCTCCGATTCGCAGCCGACCAAGGGCAACATCGCCGGCGGCCTGACCACGATCGAAGAGAAGGCGCTCGGCAACCTCGAGAAGATCGGCCGCGAGTGCAAGTTCATTGACATTCTCGAGCCGGCGCAGGCGCCCGAGAAGGGGCCCGGCCTTTACTACATGGACACCTCGTCGGCTGCCGCCGAATGCGTGACCCTGATGGCTGCCGGCGGCTACGTCGTGCACACCTTCCCGACCGGGCAGGGCAACGTCATCGGCAACCCGATCGTCCCGGTCATCAAGATCACCGGCAACCCGAAGACGATGCGGACCATGCCCGAGCACATCGACGTCGACGTCTCCGGCATCCTGCGTCGCGACCTCACCATTCCGCAGGCCGGCGACGCGCTGATCGAGAACATCGTGCGCACGGCGAATGGCCGCCTCACGGCAGCCGAGGCGCTGGGCCATCGCGAGTTCTCGATGACCAAGCTATACCGCAGCGCCTGAGCACCTGCGTCTCCGGGCGCGACGAGGCGAAAGACGTGTCGGACAGCATCGTTTCATTGCATGAGCCGGGGCGGGCAGTCTTGCCCGCCTATGTCCGTGCCCTGGAGGCGGGCTGGTCGCCGAACACGATGCGCGATGTCGCGCCGGAGCAGCTCGCCGCGATCGCGGCTGATCCGGATGCCTTCCTGTTCGGTCTCAACGGGCGCGGCGGCAAGATTCGCCTGCATGACGGCAGCGAGGTCGATCGCCTGCCGGGCATCATCCGCTGGATCATCGCGGCTCGTGGGCCGGAGAGTCAGTTTGTCGGCAGCATCAACCTGCGCTGGCAGGAAGACGAGGCTGGCAAGCCGGTCACCGAACTGCCGCCGCATGTGCTCGGCCATGTCGGCTACACCATCCTGCCGGACCATGCCGGAAACGGCTACGCCAGCGCCGCTTTGGCGGCGGTGCTGGCCGAAGCTCGCTCCATCGGCCTGCCGTTCGTCAAGATCACCTGCGATGCCGGGAACGCAGCCTCGCGGCGGGTCATCGAGAAGAATGGCGGGCGTTTCGTCGAGAGTTTCGTCGCTCCGTTCTACGGACCCGGGGAGCGACTGATGTACCGGATCGATTTGCAATCATGACCGAAGCAGCCGTCCCGCGCCTGGCGAAAGGCCTCGGCCCGCTCCTGCCGGGCTTCGCCCTCTCGACGGTGGTGGCGATCGCCTCCGTCCTGGCCGAGCCCGTGCTGAAGCAGCTCGCCGGCGGACGCGTCGGCATCCCGGCGGTGGTGATCGCGCTGGTGATCGGCATGGCGTTGCATCCGGTCGCAAACACAAAGCTCTTCCTCCCGGGCATGACCTTCTGCGTCAAGAAGCTGCTGCGCTGGGCGATCGCGCTGCTAGGCCTGCGCGTCGCGCTCGGCGACATCATTGCGCTCGGCCTGGGCACGGCTGTGCTCGTCATTGTCTCGATGGTGGCGACCGTCGTCGCCGGCTTCGCGTTGGCGCGCCTGCTTGGCCGCGAGCCTGGAGTAGGCGCCCTCGGTGGCGTCGCCACCGCCGTCTGCGGCGCCTCGGCCGCGCTCGCTACCGCGACAGTGGTGCCGGATTATCGCGACAAGGCCGCTGACACCGCCTTCACCGTGATCGCGATGAACGTGCTCGCGACGATCGCGATGCTAGCCTATCCGCTGCTCTGCGTTTGGCTCGGCCTCTCGCAGCAGCAGACCGGCGTGATGCTCGGCGCAACGATCCACGACGTCGCGCAGGTCGTCGGTGCCGGCCAGGCCGTCTCGGACGAGGCGGCGAACGCGGCCGTCATCGTCAAGCTCTTCCGCGTCTTCCTGCTGCTGCCCGCGGTGCTGATCGTGGGCTGGTGGCTGACCCGCCATGGCGAAAGCCATGTCGACGCCAAGGTGCCCGTCCCGGTTTTCGCCTTCGTCTTCCTGATCATGTGCGTGCTCAACAGCGTGCTGAGCACGCAGGCGGGCGTTGCCGGGGTCTATCTGCCGATCCGCGACATCCTGCTCGAAGTCTCGCGCTGGGGCCTGCTGATCGCGATCGCGGCGCTCGGCCTCGGCACCTCGATCGCGGCGATGGCCCGGCTCGGCTGGCGCCATCTCGCCGTCGTCACCGGCACCAGCCTCGTCATCCTCGTCGTCGCCACGGGTGGGATCATCCTGCTCGGCTGAGCGAAACTCACAGTGGAAACAGCCATGACCGATATCGTCATCACCGAATTCATGGACGAGGCGGCGGTGGCGACGCTGAAGGCGCGCTACAGTGTGCACCATGACCCCGAGCTCTTCGGCAAGCCGGACGAGCTCGCGACGCTGGTCGCCGACATCCCGGCATTGATCGTGCGCAACCAGACGCAGGTTCGCGGCGCGCTGCTGGCCGGCGCGAAGAACCTCAAGGTCGTCGGCCGGCTCGGCGTCGGGCTCGACAATATCGACATGGAGGCCTGCTCGGCCCGCGCCATCCAGGTCTTCCCGGCGACCGGTGCCAACAGCCTGTCGGTGGTCGAATATGTGATCGGCACGGCGATGACGCTACTGCGCGGCGCCTATTTCGCCAATTCCGCCATGATCGCCGGCGAATTCCCGAAGACCAAGCTGATCGGCCGCGAGATCGCCGGCAAGCGCATGGGCCTCGTCGGTTTCGGCGCGATCGCCCGCGATGCGGCGCGCCATGCCAGGGCGCTCGGCATGACCGTCGCCGCCTACGACCCCTATGTTCCCGCCGGCGACGCTTGGCAGGGCATCGAGAAGCTCGAGCTCGACGCGCTGCTCGCGACCTCCGACGTGATCTCCATCCACCTGCCGCTGACGCCTGAGACGCGCGGGCTGATCGGCGAGGCGGCCTTTGCGAAGATGAAGCCCGACGCCATCCTGATCAACGCGGCGCGCGGCGGCATCATGGACGAGGCGGCGCTGGTCGCGGCGCTGAAAGGCGGGTGCCTCGGCGGCGCCGCGCTCGACGTCTTCGAGCAGGAGCCGCTCAAGGCCGATGGCGCGAAACTCTTCGCCGGCACGCCCAATCTGATCCTGACCCCTCACATCGCCGGCAATACGGTCGAATCGAACGGGCGCGTCTCGGGCCTCGTCGCCGAGCGGGTGATGGCGGCGCTGGAGGGCAGGGCATGACCAAGCTCTCGCTGGAAGCGGCCGAGCAGAAGGTCGCGGACCTCTTAATCGAGGCCGGGGCCTCGCCCGCCAACGCCGCTTCGGTCGCGCTGGCGCTGGTCATGGCCGAGGCGGACGGGCTCAAGGGCCACGGCCTCTCGCGCGTGCCGACCTACATCTCCATGCTGCGCTCCGGCAAGATCGACGGCCAGGCCGTCCCGATCGCGCGCCAGCCCAAGCCTGGCGTGTTGGCGATCGACGCTGCCCATGGTTTCGCCTATCCGGCGATCGATCTTGCCGTGATCGAACTGCCCGAAATCGCCCGCAAGCAGGGCATCGCTGCAGCCCCGATCCGGCGCTCGAACCATTGCGGCGCCGCGGGCCTTCATGTCGAGCGGCTGGCCGAGCAGGGCCTCGTCGCACTGCTCTTCGCCAACACGCCCGGCGCGATGGCGCCCTGGGGCGGCGCCAAGCCGGTCTTCGGCACCAACCCGATCGCCTTCGCCGCGCCGCTGGCCGGCCGCGAGCCCTTGGTGATCGACATGGCGCTGTCCAAGGTGGCGCGCGGGCCGATCGTCGCCGCCAGACAGAAGGGCGAGGCTATCCCCGAGGGCTGGGCGCTCGACGCCCAGGGCAAGCCGACCACCGACCCGGCGGCGGCGATCGCCGGCACGATGGTGCCGCTCGGCGACGCCAAGGGCGCGACGCTCGCCATGATGGTCGAGATCCTCGCGGCGGCGCTGGTCGGCACCCATTTTGCCTTCCAGGCCTCGTCCTTCCTCGACGACAAGGGCGGCCCGCCCGATACCGGCCAGCTCATCCTCGCCATCGATCCCGCGGGCATGGGTGGCAACTGGTTCGCCGAGCGCATGCGGATGCTGACGCATGCGATCGAGGAGCAGCCCGGCACGCGTCTGCCCGGCATGCGGCGCTATGGCCTGCGGGCCAAAGCCCGGGCGGAGGGGATCGAGGTCGCGCTCTGACGTTTGCTGCGGCTGGTTAATCGCCTGCGGTCGATTTTAGGAAACCGTGACGCGAAGCTTGAAGGTGTCGACAGTAAAACATCGTCCACGCGGCGGCATCGGGTCGGGCGAACCGTTCGGGGACGATATGAAGACGACTTTGCTTGCTGGGGCCATGGCAGCAGCGCTGGCAGGGTGCCAGACGACGGAGAAGGCGGCACAGACGCTCAAGAGTGAATGGATCGGCCGGAGCGCCGATTCCTTCTTCGTCCAGAACGGTCCGCCGGTCGCCGGTTTCCCGCGCGACAACGGCGGTCAAATCTACACCTGGCGTGGAGGAGAGGCGACCTCGGTGCGCCCCGGCAGTTTCCAGACCCGTACAGTGCCGACGCAGACGCTGGACGGCCGGCGCACCACGACGACGACCACGACCTATCAGCCGCCACGGCAGTTCAATTATGTCTGCGAGGCCCAGATCGTGGCCGATCAGCAGGGCATCATCGAGTCGATCCGCATCAGCCGCGATTCGGACGGCATGGGGTTGTCCTTCTCGCGTTGCGCGGAACTTTTCGCGCGCGATTGAGGCTGCGCCCACCTTCGTCAGACAAAGTCGAATCGATCAACATCGACAAGGCCTTTGTCAGTGATCTTGAGATGCGGGATCACCGGCAGGGTCAGGAAGGCGACCTGCAGGAAGGGCTCGGCCAAGACGACGCCGAGCGCCTTTGCCGCCGCGCGCAGGCCTTCCAGCCCATGCCGTACCGTCTCGAAAGGCTGGTCGCTCATCAGCCCGGCGACGGGCAGCGCCAGCTCGGCCGTGACCTTCCCGCCATCGGCCACGGCGAAGCCACCGCCGGTCTCGATCAGCCGGTTGGTGGCCGCCGCCATCGAGGCTTCGTCGACGCCGACGACGCAGAGATTATGGCTGTCATGGCCGACCGAGGAGGCGATGGCGCCGTGCGTCATGCCGAAGCCATGGACGAAGCCTGAAGCGATGCCGCCATTGCGGCCATGACGCTCGATCACCGTGACTCTCACGGCATCCTGGTCGAGATCGGGCAAGGCGAGGCCATCGCGTGCCGGCAGGTGCATCGAAAGCCGCTCAGTGATGATGCGGCCCGGCACGACGCCGATCACCGGTGTCTCGCCTTCGCGCGCCTTCACCGCGAAATCCTCGGGCGCGAGCTTGCGGCTACGGACGCTGGCGAGGCCGGCCGGCGCTACCGGCTTCCGGCCGGCGAACAGCGCGTCCTCGACCAGCCTGCCGCCAGCGAACACTCGTTGGACACGGCAGGCGGCGAGATCATCGACCAGGACGATGTCGGCGCGTTTGCCGGGGCCGATGAAGCCGCGGTCGAACAGGCCGAAATTCCGCGCCGCCGAAAGGCTTGCCGTCCGATAGGTCGCGAGGATGTCGGCGCCATGGGCGATCGCGGTGCGGATCATGTAGTCGAGATGGCCTTCCTCGGCGATGTCGAGCGGGTTGCGGTCATCGGTGCAGAAGGCGAGGAAGGGCGAGGCGTCGCGGCTGATCAGCGGGATCAGCGCATGCAGGTCCTTCGAGACCGAGCCCTCGCGGATCAGGATCGCCATGCCCTTGGCGAGCTTTTCGCGGGCCTCCTCGGCCGTTGTGGTTTCGTGGTCGGTGCGGATGCCGGCGGAGAGATAGCCGTTGAGGTCGAGGCCGCGCACCAGCGGCGCATGCCCATCGATATGCCGGTGCGAGAACGCTTCCAGCTTGGCGAGGCAGCCGGGATCGCGATGCAGCACGCCCGGGAAATTCATGAACTCGGCGAGCCCGATCACCTTGGGATGGTCCATGAACGGCGTGAGGTCGGCCGCCTCCAGCGCCGCGCCCGCCGTCTCCAGATGCGTTGCCGGCACGCAGCTCGACAGCTGGACGCGCAGGTCCATGCGCATCGCTTCGGCACATTCGAGGAAATAGCGGATACCCTCGGCGCCGAGCACGTTGGAGATCTCGTGCGGATCGCAGATCGCGGTGGTGACGCCGTGGGGCAGCACGCAGCGCTCGAATTCGAGCGGCGTCACCAGCGAGGATTCGACATGCAGATGCGTATCGATGAAGCCGGGCACGGCGATCAGGCCGCTCGCATCGAAGCTCGCCTTGCCGTCATAGCGACCATAGGTGCCGACGATCGTGTCGCCGCAGAGCGCGATGTCGGTCTGGACCAGCTCGCCCGAGACGAGATCGAATAGCTGCGCGCCACGGATGACGAGATCGGCCGGCTCATCGCCGCGTCCTTGCGCGATCCGGCGGGCGAGGGTGGCTGCATCGGTCATGGGACAGTGCTCCGGGTTCGGGCCGGCTTGGCTACGCCATCTCGCCGGCCTAGACAGGCGCTGTCCAGTCGCCTTTCGCGGAGACCATCATGCAGCTCACCTGGTTCGGCCATTCGGCGTTTCGGCTCGACCTGCCCGGCGCCTCGGTCCTGATCGATCCTTTCTTCACCGGCAATCCCGCTTTCGAGGGCGATGCCGCCGCCGGCAAGGGGGTCAGCCATATCGTCGTGACGCATGGCCATGGCGACCATGTCGGCGACACGCTCGCCATCGCCGCGGCGAACGACGCCACCGTGATCACCAATTACGACCTGTGCATGCACCTTGCCTCGAAGGGGCTGAAGACATTCCAGCCGATGAACACCGGCGGCAGCGTCGATCTCGGCGCCTTCTCGGTGACGCTGGTCCGCGCCGATCATTCGGCCGGCATGGGCGAGGCGGGGGTGAGCGTCCCGGTCGGCAACGCCAATGGCGCGATCATCAAGGCGCCCGGCGAGAAGACGCTCTGGCACATGGGCGACACCGACATCTTCTCGGACATGGCCCTGCTCGCCGAGATCCATGGCGTCGAGGCCTGCATCTGCCCGATCGGCGACCGCTTCACCATGGGCGCCAGGACGGCGGCGCTGGCGATGACCCGCTTCGTCAAGCCGAAGCTCGCCATCCCCTGCCATTACGGCTCCTTCCCGATCATCGCCCAGGATGCGGCGGTCTTCGTCGAGGGGCTGAAGGGCAGCGGCGTCGAGGCGCTGGTGCCGGAGAAGGGCAAGGCGGTGACGGTCTGAAGGAGCGCGAAGGCCGGGCAGCAGGGCGCGGGGAACCCTCTCCTGGAAGGAGAGGGCAGGGTGAGGTGTAGACTGTTCGACCATCGCCGCGAGCGCTCACCGCGCGGTCGAGTTCAGGCTCACGATTTCTCTCCCGAACACCTCACCCCTACCCCTCTCCTTCCAGGAGAGGGGATCCCGCGCGTGGCTTGACGCGTGTTGCGGGCCGGGCTCGCGCGCCGTATAGCCCGTGCAACACATCACGTTCGCCAGTGCTGCGAAGTTTCAGGAGCCCGCCCATGTCGGTCGACGCCGCCACCGTCAAACGCGTCGCGCATCTCTCGCGCATCGCCGTCGATGATGCGGATGTGCCGAAGCTGCAAGGCGAACTCAACGCCATTCTCGGCTTCGTCGAGCAGCTCAACGAGGTCGATGTCTCCGGCGTCGAGCCGATGACTTCTGTCACGCCGATGGTGATGAAGAAGCGCCAGGACATCGTCAACGACGGCGAGATCGCTTCCGAGATCGTCGCCAACGCGCCGGCTTCCGAGGACGATTATTTCATGGTGCCGAAGGTGATCGAGTGAGCGCCTGAGGCGCTCTGCTCATCGCCATCGCCCCGCCCGCTCATGTTTTCGGATATTCCCGTGACCGATCTCACCCGCCTGACCCTGACCGAAGCCCGCGAGGGGCTGAAGGCCAAGCAGTTCTCCGCCACCGAGCTCGCCAAGGCCCATATCGCCGCCGTCGAGCAGGCGCGGGCGCTGAACGCCTATGTGCTGGAGACGCCCGAGCACGCGCTGAAGCAGGCCGCCGCCTCGGACGAGAAGCTCGCCAAGGGCGACGCCGGCCCGCTGGAAGGCCTGCCTCTCGGCATCAAGGACCTGTTCGCGACCAAGGGCGTGCGCACCACAGCCTGCTCTCGCATCCTCGGCAATTTCGTGCCGCCCTATGAATCGACCGTCTCGTCGCAGCTCTGGCGCGACGGTGCCGTCATGCTCGGCAAGCTCAACAATGACGAGTTCGCCATGGGCTCGTCGAACGAGAGTTCGGCTTTCGGGCCGGTGGTCAATCCCTGGCGGCGTGCACAGTCTTCGGCCAAGCTGGTTCCGGGCGGCTCCTCCGGCGGCTCGGCCGCGGCCGTCGCCGCGCATCTGTGCCTCGCCGCGACGGCAACCGACACCGGCGGCTCGATCCGCCAGCCGGCCGCCTTCACCGGCACGGTCGGCATCAAGCCGACCTATGGCCGCTGCTCGCGCTGGGGCATCATCGCCTATGCCTCCTCGCTCGACCAGGCCGGGCCGATCGGCAAGACCGTGCGCGACTGCGCCGTGATGCTGCGTTCCATGGCCGGGCACGACCCGAAGGACACCACATGCGTCGACCGGCCGGTGCCGGATTACGAGGCCTCGGTCGGCCGCTCGGTCAAGGGCATGCGGATCGGTATTCCCAAGGAGTACCGGCTGGAAGGCCTCAACGCCGAGATCGATGCGCTCTGGCAGCAGGGAATCGACTGGCTGAAGGCGGCCGGGGCCGAGATCGTCGAGATCTCGCTGCCGCATGCCAAATACGCGCTCCCGGCCTATTACATCGTCGCGCCGGCCGAGGCCTCGTCGAACCTCGCGCGCTATGACGGCGTTCGCTACGGCCTGCGCGAGCAGGGCCGCGACATTGTCGAGATGTACGAGAAGACCCGTGCCGCCGGCTTCGGCGCCGAGGTCAGGCGCCGCATCATGATCGGCACCTATGTGCTGTCTTCGGGCTATTACGACGCCTATTACCTGCGCGCCCAGAAGGTGCGGACGCTGCTCAAGCGCGACTTCGAGCAGGTCTACGACCAGGGCATCGACGCGGTGCTGACGCCGGCGACGCCATCCTCCGCCTTCGGCATCGGCGAGCAGGGCTCGTCCGATCCCGTCGAGATGTATCTCAACGACGTCTTCACGGTGACGGTCAACATGGCCGGCCTGCCCGGAATCTCCGTGCCGGCGGGGCTCGACAGCCAGGGCCTGCCGCTCGGCCTGCAGCTGATCGGCCGGCCCTTCGACGAGGAGACGCTGTTCTCGCTCGGCCAGGTCATCGAGGAGGCGGCCGGCCGTTTCCCGGTTGGCGAGCGCTGGTGGGCGTGAAACCCATCGGCGCGTGATCGGTCGCATTCCGAATCCTGATTTCCCGGACGCTACACCGGGTGGCAGTCTCCGCGCCTGATCAGGCTGCCGGAGACCGCCATGCCGTCCTATCCGTTCGAGACCGTCGACGTTTTCACCGATACCCGCTTCGGCGGCAACCAGCTCGCCGTCTTCACCGATGCGCGCGGCCTCTCGGATGCCGAGATGCAGGCGCTGGCGGCGGAGATGAACTATAGTGAGACGACCTTCGTGCTGCCGCCGAGCGATCCGGCCAACACGGCGCGCGTCCGCATCTTCCATCGCACCGCCGAGATGCCCTTCGCCGGCCATCCCAATGTCGGCACCGCCTGCGTGCTCGCCGCCCATGGCCGCGACCGCGACGGCATCCTGCTGTTCGAGGAAATGGCAGGGCTCGTCGAGGTCCGTGTCGCCCGCGGTGCCACAGGACTGGTGACGGGCGCGACCATCGCCGCGCCGCAGGCCCTCTCGCTCGGCCTCCAGCTGCCGGCCGACGCGATCGCAGCCTGCGCCGGGCTCGGCCCGCAGGACGTGCTCACCGGCCGCCATCTGCCGCAGCAGGCTTCGGTCGGGGTCAAGTTCTTCTTTGCCGAGGTCACGCCGGAGGCGCTGACGCGGGCGACGCCGGACATCGCGGCCTATCGCCGGCTCTCGGCAGCCAACCCGGTCTTGGAAGGCCGCCTGTCGATCTTCTTCTACGCCTGGGACGGCGACAGGGTTCGCGCCCGCATGTTCGCGCCGCTCGCCGGCACCTGGGAGGACCCCGCGACCGGCAGCGCCAGCGCGACGCTCGCGGCGCTCACTCTCTCGCTCTCCGAGAAGGACAGCATCGCTTTCGAAATCGCGCAGGGCGTCGAGATGGGCCGGCCGAGCCTGCTGAATGTCACGGCGCGGCGCGCCGATGGCGAGATCCGCGCCACTGTCGGCGGCGGCTGCGTGCCGGTGCTGAGGGGCGAGGCGACGGTTTAAGAATGGCGCGTCCTGCTCGGGCTTTGACCCGAGCATCCCAGGCCGGAGGAGGCCCTGAATGGCGCCTTCTTGTCACGAGATTCTCGGGTCTGCGCTTCGCTCCGCCCGAGAATGACGCGGCCGTCAGCTGAGCCCAAGCTCCGCCCGTACCTTCCGCGTCAGCCCCGCGGCGACCAGCCGGTGGCTCTCGCGCAGGTAGTCGCGGAAGGCGTCGTCCGGCAGCCCCTCGTCGGAGAAGCGCTGGATCCACTTCATCCCGCGCGAGGCGAGATAGGGCGCGGGCTTACAGCCGGGTGCGTCGCGCAGCATCTCATAGGCGACGGCTGAGCATTTGAACGAGACGAAGAGCGTGCCCTCGGCATCGTCGCGGCCGAGCGCGAACACCTTGCCGCCGACCTTCCAGACATCGGCACCGCCCCATTGCACGACATGGCTGGTCGCTGGCAGGGCGGCGCAGAACGCGTTGTATTCGGCGAGTGTCATGTCGTCCTGCTGTCGCGAGTCGCTTCTTCGGATCACCTGTATCCTAACAGCAGACAGCTGATGTCCGGAGCCGGCGATCCGATCCGCTAGCGCTGCCAAAAGCGCTTGGCGATCTCCGCCTCGACCTGCTGCTTCGTCAGGCCGATATCCTCGAGCAGGTGCGGATTCTCCTGCGCCATCTGCGCCAGCTTCCAGCGCACGCGAATCCGCTCGCGCCAGATTGCCAGGATGCCTCGCGGTGCAGTTTGTGGTGACCTTACGAGAGTGGGAGCAGCATCGTGCATGGCAACCTCCCATGGTTCGGGGCGCGCTGCGCTCAGGGTGAAGGGAGGTTTCGTTCTGCCTGATGCGGGCAGCTTGGGCCTTAAGCCCGCCCGAAGAGTTCCAAAAACTTCCAAACGGGCTATGGATTTAGCCCATGCAGGGATCGCGCTTCGCCTTCGGCCCGTTCGTGCTCGATCCGGGCGCGGGAACGCTCCGCGAGAACGATGTCCCCGTCAGCGCCAGCTATCGCGGCCTGAAGCTCCTCGCGGCGCTCGCCGCACGACCCGGCGAGATCCTGAGCAAGGCCGAACTGCTCGACGCCGGCTGGCCGGGGATGGCCGTGGAGGAGGCCAATCTCACCGTCCAGATTGCGCAATTGCGTAAACGTCTCGGAGCGCCATCCGAGGGCGGTGAATGGATCGTCACGATCCCGCGTGTCGGCTATCGCTTTACGGGGGCGGTCGAGCGACTCGGCGAGGTGAAACGCAAATCCTTGCCACTTCCGACCAATCCGTCGATCGCCGTGCTGCCCTTCGCCAATGTCAGCAACGATCCCGAGCAGGAAAGCTTCGCCGACGGACTGACTGAGGATTTGATCACCGACCTCTCCAGGGCCGCGGAGCTGTTCGTCATCGCCCGTAATTCGGCCTTCACCTACAAGAACAAGGCGAGGGATGCGCGCGAGATCGCCGAAGAGCTCGGTGTGCGCTATGTGCTCGAAGGCAGCGTCAGACACGCTGCGGGGCGTGTGCGGGTCAACGCCCAGCTAGTTGATGCAACGACTGGGGACCATCTCTGGGCGGAACGCTTCGACCGCGAGCTCGATGACATCTTCGCCGTCCAGGACGAGGTCACGGCCAGAATTGTCGAGGCACTGCTCGGCCGGCTGCGTACCCCGTCGCCGCGCCGGCGACCGAAGAGCCTCGAAGCTTATGATCTCTGCGTGCGGGCGCGTCGATTGATGGACGACACGCCGCAAGCGGCGCAGGAAGCGCACATCCTGCTGACGCGCGCGGTCGCGCTCGATCCGGATTATGCTGAGGCCTATCGCTGGCTCGCCTTGAACCACTGGATGGGCTGGGTGCATTCCGGCGGGCCAAGCGAGGCGTCCCGAAGCACCGCCCTGGAGCTGGCGCGCAAGGCCGTGGCGCTGGACCCCAACGATGCCGGCTGCCGATGGTCCTTAGGGTATCTGCTTGCCTATGAGCGCAGTTTCGCCGAGGCCGATGCAGAGTTCGCCAGAGCGATTGCGCTCGACCCGAATGAGGCCGATGCTTGGGCAGCGCTCTCCGACATCACCGTGCTGGCCGGGCGGGTTGAGGAAGGCCTGGAGCACATCCGCAAGGCGTTCCGCCTGAACCCGTTTCCGGCGAGCTGGTATTATCTGTCGCTTGGTCAGGCGCTCTATGCGGCTGGCGACTACGAGGCTGCTGTTGAAGCGCTGCGTCGGGATCAGACCCATCGCACGAGCTCGCGCCGGTTCCTGGCGGCGAGCCTAGCCCAGCTTGGCCAGCTCGACGAGGGGCGCGCCGAGGCCGAGCTTTTCCTGGTCGGCAATCCCGAATTCAGTATTCGCCATTGGGCGGCGATGGAGCCGTTCCGTGACAATGCGCTGCGTGAGCGCTTCGTCGAGGGTTTCCGCAAGGCTGGCTTGCCGGAGTGACGGAACCAGTGCGACCGGGCATGGTTGATCTGCCGCTCAGGTGCGCGAGGCGACGATGAAACTTTCAGGCGGCTGCAATTGCGGGCAGGTTCGCTACGAGCTCGACGGCGAGCCGATCCGCGTCGGCATCTGTCATTGCGAGACCTGCCGGAAGGGTTCGGGCTCTGCCTTTTCCTATTTCGGCATCTGGCCGAAGGCCAGCGCTATCCTGTCTGGAGAACTTGCATCCTGGTCGAGCCGCGCCGGCGGCGAGCGCTTCTGCCCGGCCTGCGGCTCACCGCTGTTCTGCTGGGCGGAAGGCTCCGACGAGATCGAGATCAAGCTCGGCAGCCTGGACAGCCCGCCGAGCGCCTTGCTGCCGGCCTATGAACTCTGGACCATCCGCCGCGAGCCCTGGCTGGCACACCAGAAGGGCGCCGAGCAGCACAGGCGGGATCGCGAGTAGTCAGGTCTAACGGAAGTTAGAAACTCTCGGCGTCGACGCCATGGGCCTTCGCCGCGGCGACGATCTGCGACCAGGTCTCGTCGTCCAGCGGGATGCCGTCGCGCTCGCGCTCGATCCGCATCTTGCGTTCCTTGTCGCCGGGCGCCAGCACGGGCTGCGAAGGATCCTGCGGCGCGGCGGCGCGTACGAAGGCGAGGTAGCTCTCGATCCGCTGCTGTCGCAGGGCGGCATCGGGCTCGAGCCGGGCCGGGTCGATCAGCACGCCGAACAGCGAGTTGATGATCCAGGTCTTGTGCGGCTTCTGATCGATGCGGGCCGCACCCATCAGCCCGGCCGACAGCAGTTCGGCGATCAGCGACAGGCCGGCGCCCTTGTGGTCGCCGAAGGGCAGCAGCGCGCCGAGCGGCAATCCCTCCTGGAGGAAGACATGCCGGGGCTCGACGGTCGGGCGGCCCTCGCCATCGATGATGTAGCCTTCCGGCACGGTGACGCCCTTGTTGAGCGCGACGCGTGCCTTGCCATGCGCCATGCGGCTGGTGGCGAAGTCGAGGATCAACGGCTCGCCGCCGGGCACGGGCAGGCCGATCGAGATCGGGTTGGTGCCGAAGCGCGCCTGCTTGGCGGCGAAGGGCGCGACGATCGGCGGCCGTCCGGCGACATTGACCCAGAACACCGAGATCAGCTCGGCAGCCGCGGCGACCTCGGAATAATGGCCGATGCGGCCAATATGGTGGGAGTCGAGCAGGTTGAGCACGGCGACGCCGCCGGTCTGCGCGATCGCGATGGCGCGGTCGACGGCGCCTCGCGCAGCCGGTTGGCCGAGCGCGACATTGCCGTCGACGATCAGGAAGGGACCGGCCTCGCTGCGAATGCTGAGCTTGGCCTGCGGCGTCAGATGGCCGTCGGCGAGCGAGTTGAAATAGAGCGGTAGCATGCCGATGCCATGGCTGTCATGGCCGCTGAGATTGGCGAGCACCAGATGGTCGGCCGTCTCCTTCGCCTCGTCCTCGCTCCAGCCGGCAGCGGTTATCATGGCGCGGGTGAGGGCACGGAGCGCCTCGGGCCGGTGCAAGCGATAGGATGTCATGGCCATCTGTCAGATGCTGAAATGATCCGCGCAGAGTGCACGGGCGTGCGCTCCATGCAATGGACGCAAGCAAATGGCGCCGTCCCGGCCGGTGCATCTCGACGTTGCGCTCACCAGTCCTTATGTTGCCGTCAGCAATCCTGTTTTCACCGGACCTTGAATCCGGTCGAGGAGGGACGAGGATATGTTTTCGATACCCGGCCTGAAGGTCGTCTCGCTGACCGACGCCGCCGCTCGGCGCATTCGCGAGATCATGGCGCAGTCGGTGCGCGACAATCCGGATTCGCCGGCGCTCGGCCTGCGCGTCGGCGTCAAGAAGGGCGGCTGCGCCGGCATGGAATACACCTTCGAGGTCGCGCGTGTGGTCGGCAAGGGCGACGAGGTCGTGACCGAGAAGGACGCGACCGTGATCGTTGACGCCAAGGCGGTGCTGTTCCTGCTCGGCACCGAGCTTGACTTCAAGACCGACCGTTTCTCCTCGACCTTCGTCTTCAACAATCCGAATCAGGTCTCGGCCTGCGGCTGCGGCGAATCGGTCGAGATCAAACCGCGCGCGGAAACTGCGCTGGCGGGCCAGTAAAGCCGGGATCGCTCAGGCGACCTTCGCCGCGTCCTGGACGGCGTCCTCGGTGACGGTGCGGTTGCGCCCGTCTCGCTTGGCCTGCAGCAGCGCATTGTCGGCCCGCTCGACGATCGAGCTCGCCGTATCGCCGCGCCGGTAGACGGACACACCGAGCGAGATGGTGATGCGCCCGAGGCTCTCATTGGTCGAGCGCTTGACCAGCTCCCGGGTCAGCAGAGCCTGACGCACGGTCTCGGCCCCGAACTTGCCGGCGACGACGTCGGCTTCCGGCAGGATGATGGCGAACTCCTCGCCGCCGAAGCGGGTGATGATCGCCTTGTCCTTGAACTTGTCCTTCATCGTCCTGGCGACCAGGCGCAGCACCTGATCGCCAGTCAGATGGCCGTGCATGTCGTTGAAGTTCTTGAAGAAGTCGATATCGGCCATGACCAGCGCGAAGGGCTCGCGCCGCAGCGTCGCCTGATCGATCGCCTTCTGCAGCATCTCCTCGAAATGGCGACGGTTGGCGAGGCCGGTGAGGGGGTCGGTCAGTGCCTCCGCCCGCGTCGATTCCAGCGCCTCTCGCAGATTGTGGATCTCGTGCGCGCTCTCGCGCAGCTGGCCTTCGAGCTGGGTCTTCCGGGCGACCTCCTCGCGGGTCGACAGGACCAGGGCCTCGACCCATTCGCGCAGCTTCTGCCGGTCGGCCGAGGGAGGCACCTCTTCGGACATGGCGCAGAGCCGGCCGTGATACTGCTCGCTCGAGCTCAGGGCCCGGTCGACCAGCGCCATCATGCTGTCGATCTCGGCGAGCACCTGCAGGCTGGTGCGCTCGGCCTGGCGCGTGAGGCGGTCGGTGCTGATGAATTTCTCGTAGAGCGTGTCGATGTCGGCGGCGCCGACCTCGCCATTGCTGGCGGCGATCACGGCGTTCATCGCCATGCTGAGAGCCGGCACTTCGCCACTGAGATGAGCGTACCAGACCTCGAAGGAACGCGGATAGCCGGGAGAATAATGCTGACGCATCGCCGTGACGACCTGTTCAGCGAGGTCGTGAGCCTGCGGCGAGCCCGATCGGCTGTTGGTCATGACGTCCTGTCCCCCGCCGGGCACGAAATTCTTCCGCGCCCGCTACGCGCCTGACCCTAGGGCAGACGGAGTTAATGCAAGGTTGCAGGGACGTAAGATTCAGCCGAGGCGGACCGGGCGTAGCAGGAAGGCGGGAACGTGGTCGCCGAGGCCCTTGACCTCCGGGCCGTCATCGAGATCGTCGCGCCGCGACGAGCGGCCACGAGGGCCTCGCGGAGCGCCGTTGCCGGCGGTCTCTTCGCGGCGTGGCGCGCGCGGCGCATCGTTGCTGCGCACGGCCTCCGCTTCGGCCCGCTCGGGCCGGCTTTCGGACCGGACGTGCTCGCTCCTTGCCTCGCCTCGCGGCGGCTTGCCATCGCGCCCGCCGCGCTGTGGCCGGCCGCCCTTTCTGTCGTCGCCACGGCGGCCGCGGCGTTCCTCGCGCGGCTCGGCTGCCGGCAGGCTCTCGAGGCCCGGCCCGGCCCATTCGATGCTCTGGCCGGTCAGTTTCTCGATCGCGGCCAGGAGCTTGTCGTCATGCCGCGTGACGATGGTGAACGAAGCGCCTTCGCGGCCGGCGCGGCCGGTGCGGCCGATGCGGTGGACATAGTCCTCGGCATGGGTCGGCACGTCGAAATTGAAGACGTGGCTGACGGCCGGGATGTCGAGGCCGCGGGCCGCGACATCGCTGGCGACCAGTATCGGGTTCTCGCCGGCGCGGAAGGAATCGAGCGCCGCCATGCGGGCGTACTGATCCATGTCGCCATGTAGCGCGACAGCCGGGAAACCATGCTTCTGCAAGGACTTGTGCAGCGTTGCTACATCGCGCTTGCGGTTGCAGAACACGATCGCGTTCTGCAGGTCCTTGGCGTCCTTGATCAGCCGGCGCAGCGTATCGCGCTTCTCGTAGTCCTGGCTGTGCGAGGCGACCAGACGCTGGGTGATCGTCGCGGCCGCAGTTGCCGGCCTGGCGACCTCGATGCGGACCGGATTGTGTAGGAACTGCTCGCTGATCCTGGTGATCTCGGGCGGCATCGTCGCAGTGAAGAACAGTGTCTGGCGCGTGAACGGCACCAGCTTGCAGATCCGCTCGATGTCCGGGATGAAGCCCATGTCGAGCATGCGGTCGGCCTCGTCGATGACGAGCAGCTCGACGCCGGTGAGCAGCAGCTTGCCGCGCTCGACATGGTCGAGCAGGCGGCCGGGCGTGGCGATCAGCACGTCGACGCCGCGCGTGATCTTGGCATCCTGGTCGCCGAAGGAGACGCCGCCGATCAGTAGCGCCACCGAAAGCTTCTGGTTGACGCCATAGCGGACGAAGTTCTCTTCGACCTGGGCGGCGAGCTCGCGCGTCGGCTCGAGGATCAGCGTGCGCGGCATCCGGGCCCGGGCGCGGCCGGTTTCCAGGATGGTCAGCATCGGCAGGGTGAAGGCTGCGGTCTTGCCGGTGCCGGTCTGCGCGATGCCGAGCACGTCCTTGCGGGCGAGCACATGCGGAATGGCCTGGGCCTGGATGGGGGTGGGCGTCGTATAGCCGGCGGTGGTGACCGCGGTTAGAACCTTATCGCTCAGGCCGAGTTCGGCAAAAGACATCGATGGTTGCGCTTCTCAAGGGTCGGGGACACGTGGCGGGATGACCGTTCAACCGCAACGGTGGCGCGACTTTGCTGGGTTGCGCGCCTTCGGACGCCCGTGCAATGCAGAAAAAACAGGGCAAAGTCAACATTCTAGCGAGGTTGCTGAAGGATGGGTGTGGTTATGGCGAAGACTCCGGAGCCTCTGGTCCTGATTCCGGGGCTGAACTGCACGCCGGCGCTCTATGCTCCACAATGGCCAGCCTTGGCATCCGGCCGGCAAATTCTGGTCGCCGAGACCGCCGCCGACGACACGATCGCCGCCATGGTCGAGCGGCTGCTGGCGGCTGCGCCTGAACGTTTCGCACTCGGCGGCTTGTCGATGGGCGGCTATGTCGCCTTCGAGGTGATGAGGCGCGCGCCCGAGCGGGTGACGCGGCTCGCTTTGCTCGACACCACCGCAAAGCCGCCGACGCTCGAGACGAACACGCCGCGCGAGCAGATGATCGCGCTGGCGGAGAAGGGGGCCTTCGACAATGTCGTGACGGTGCTCTGGCAGAAGCTCGTCGCCCCCGGTCGTCTCGCAGACGAGGCGCTACGGCTCGCAGTCAAAGCCATGGCCGAGGCGGTCGGCCCCACGGGCTTCATTCGCCAGCAGCGCGCCATCATGGGCCGGTCCGATGCGCGGCCTGTCCTCGCGACGATTTCCGTTCCGACTCTGGTCGTGGTCGGCGCGGAAGACGCGATCACCCCGCCGGACGAAGCGCGCGAGATCGCCGCGGGCATCGGCGCGAAGGCGCGCTATCTGGAAGTGCCGGGCTGTGGCCACCTGTCGACGCTGGAGACACCCGAGATCGTCACGCCGGCGCTGCTTGACTGGCTTGGCTGAGCCTCAGCGCGGGGCCACGCACGGGTCGAGCTTGGTTTCGCTGGCGCGCTTGGCGATCGAGCCGGTGACCTGCGGGTCGATCGCTTGGCCCTTTGTCGCGGCCTGGGCGATCTGGCGCAGCGCGTCGCGATCGAGTTGCGCCGTCTGGCTCGAGACGAAGTTGGCGGCGATGACGGAGAGGAAGGCGATCGCCGCGCCGGCCTTGGCGACATCGGCGACCATGGTGCCGCGCTGATTGCGCAGGAAGGCGATGACGAGGCGCATCGCTGCTCTCCGGATCTTCAAGAAGAGGCGCCGAGCGCCGACAGGGAAATCCTGCGCCGACCCATGTAAAGACTTGGTTAGCGCGGCCCCAGCGCGATCGATGGAATTCGAATCGTCAGGTGCGGCCTTCCAGCCGGCCGCGATGTTCGCGGAAGAGCTTGCGCAGGGCCTCCAGCGTGGCCAGGACCGCCGCCCGTTGCCGGCTGCTCTCATGCGAGACGAGAAAAATCTCGTCGGCGGTCGCTTCGGGCGGTTGCTCCAGCCGGATCAGTGTCGCGTCGCCATCGGCGAGGAAGCAAGGCGCCATCGAGACCGCGCCGGACGAGCGGATGCTCTCATAGCGCGCGGCGGAATCGCCGACGCGGGCGGCGATCGGCCGGCCGGCCGCCCAGGCGAGGATATGCTGCTCGATCCGCGACGAGACGTCCCGGCTGACCGAGATTACCGGCGCCGTCGCCGGGTCGACGTCGCGGCGGACATAGAAGGCCTGCGCCAACCTGCCGACCTTCTGGCCGAAATAGCCGGCTTCCGCGGGCGGCTTGCGCATGCGGATTGCGATCTCGGCGTCGCCGCGGGCGAGGTCGAGCCGTTCGCGCGTGCTGATGATGACGATCTCGATGCTGCCCACGGCAGCCGAGAGACGGGCGGCATGCTGGGTCAGGAACAGGCTGATCGAGGTCGTCGCGGTGATGCGGACGGGTGCGTCATCGCGAACGCACGCAGCGTTTGCCCGCGCCTCGAAGCGCGCGACGGCCTCGGCGGCGGCAGCTGCGTCGGCGGCGAGCGCAAGGCCGATCTGCGTCGGGATCAGCCGATTGGCGCCGCGCTGGAACAGAGGCAGGCCGAGTCGGGCCTCGAACGCCTTCAGCCGTCGCGCGACGGTGGTTTCGCTCAAACTGAGAACAATCGCCGCCAGAGCGAGGCCGCCGCTGCTGGCGACGGCGTGGAAGATTTCGAGATCGGCCCAGAGCGAGGCCTGTCCCGAGGTTTGGGCATCGCGTCGAGGTGGAGAGGCAGGAGGCTCGCCCATGCGCTCAGCGGCCAGAGATAGGGCTGGGGGCGGCCACGGCGCTCTGCGAAGTCATGGTCGGCATCGTGTGGATCGGTCGGCATGCGCGCAGGATGGGCGCATACGCGGTAGGAGGCAGCCCGGCAGGCTTGCGGGGGAGCCCGGCAGGCGAGCCGCCCAGGCTTCGCTTCACAGGTCGATCAGCTCGCCGGCGAAGGCGGCCCGCTCCTGAATGAAGAGAAAGCGCGCCTCCGGCTTGTTACCCATCAGCCGCTCGACCGTGTCGGAGGTCTCCTCCTTGGCCTCATGGTCGACCATGACCTTGAGCAGGATCCGCTTCTTCGGATCCATGGTCGTCTCCTTGAGCTGGGCCGGCATCATTTCGCCCAGGCCCTTGAAGCGGCTGATCTCCGGCTTCTTGCCCTTGAAGACGGTGTCGATCAGCTCGTCCTTATGGGCGTCGTTACGGGCATAGACGCTCTTGCCGCCATGCTGGAGCCGGTAGAGCGGCGGCACGGCGAGATAGAGATGGCCCTTCTCGATCAGCCGCGGCATCTGGCGCCAGAAGAAGGTCACCAGCAACGAGGCGATATGGGCGCCGTCGACGTCGGCGTCGGTCATCACGATGACCTTCTCGTAGCGCAGATCGTCCTCGCGGAACTGGCTGCCGATGCCGCAGCCCAGCGCCAGGATCAGGTCGGCGAGTTGCTGGTTGGCGTTGAGCTTGTCGCGCGTCGCATTGGCGACGTTGAGGATCTTGCCGCGCAGGGGCAGGATCGCCTGGGTCGCCCGGTCACGCGCCTGCTTGGCCGAGCCGCCGGCCGAATCGCCCTCGACGATGAAGATCTCGGATCCTGCCGCGCCGGCCGAGCTGCAATCGGCCAGCTTGCCGGGTAGCCGGAGCTTGCGCGTCGCGGTCTTGCGCGAGACTTCCTTCTCCAGCCGCCGGCGCTGGCGCTCCTCCGCCCGGTCGACCGACCAGTCGAGCAGTTTCAGCGCCTGCTGCGGCGAGGCGGCGAGCCAATGGTCGAAGGCGTCGCGCATCGCGTTCTCGACGATGCGGGCGGCCTCCAGCGTCGCCAGCTTGTCCTTGGTCTGGCCCTGGAACTCCGGCTCGCGGATGAAGACCGAGAGCATGGCGGCGCAGGTCGCCATCACGTCGTCGGCGGTGACCTGCGCCATGCGCTTGGACTGGCCGATGCGCTCGGCATGGTCGCGCAGGCCGCGCAGCAGGGCGATGCGCAGGCCCTGCTCATGCGTGCCGCCTTCCGGCGTCGGGATCGTGTTGCAGTAGGAGGAGGAGAACCCGTCCTCGCCGGTCGCGAGCCAGGCCACCGCCCATTCGAGCGAGCCGTGGCCGCCTTCCTTGGTGATCTTCCCCGAGAAGATCGGCTCGGCGACGAGGTCCTTGCCCTCGATCTCGCGGGCGAGATAGTCGCGCAAGCCCCCGGGGAACTTGAACACCGCCTCGGCCGCGACGTCGCCTTCGGGCTGCAAGCGCGAGGGCGCGCAGCGCCAGCGGATCTCGACGCCGCCGAACAGATAGGCCTTCGAACGGGCCATGCGGAACAGCCGCGCCGGGACGAAATGCGCGCCTTCGCCGAAGATCTGTGCGTCGGGATGGAAACGCACGCGGGTGCCGCGCCGGTTCGGCGCCCGGCCGACCGTCTCCAGCGGCCCGAGCGGCAGGCCGCGCGAGAAGCTCTGGCGATAGAGCATCTGGCCGCGCGCGACCTCGACCTCGACCAGGTCGGAGAGCGCGTTGACGACGGAGACGCCGACGCCGTGCAGGCCGCCCGATGTCTCATAGACCTTGGAGTCGAACTTTCCGCCGGCGTGCAGGATCGTCATGATCACTTCGAGCGCGGACTTGTCCGGGAATTTCGGATGCGGGTCGATCGGCATGCCGCGGCCATTGTCGGTGACCGCGAGCGAGCCGTCGGCGAAGAGCTCGACATCGATGAAGCTGGCATGGCCGGCGACGGCCTCGTCCATGGCGTTGTCGATCACCTCGGCGAAGAGATGATGCAGCGCCCGCTCGTCCGTGCCGCCGATATACATGCCCGGCCGGCGCCGCACCGGCTCCAACCCTTCGAGCACCTCGATGGCGGAGGCATCGTAGCCGGCCTCGGACGGCGTGCCGCTGCGCGGGGCAGGGCGTGCGGCCGGCTTCGGCGCTGGGGCCGGCGCAGGCGCTTCCGCGCGCGCATCCTTGCCGCCGTCATCGCCGAAGAGATCGTCCGTCATCGTCACCGCACTCGCTGATTCGCTAGGTCCGCAGGATATCGCATCGGCCCGACGCCCGCTTGCCCGAGCCCCTATAGCCCGGCGCTTCTCCGCAATAAACCGATCGGTCTGCCGCCGAAAGTCAGGATGGACGAGGCCGTCGCTGAACCGTCATCCGGGAATGCCAGAGCGAGCTTGCGGAACCGCTTCCGCTGCTCGCGGGTTCAGCTGCCGTTAACGGCGGCGGTTTCATCATCGTCACGCGAATCGGGACTGGTTCCGGCCGCGTATTCGGCTAAGCTGGCTTCAAGGGGGAAGGTCACGTGGCGTCGCGTTCCGCAGTACCGAAGGTCTGTATCGCTGGCCTCGAACGGGCCGCGCGCTTTGCCGGTGAAGCCTTTGCCTACGAGGAATGCTCCGGCCTCGAAACGCGACAGGATGCGGAAGCCGCGCAGCTGCGCCGGCTTTGGTGGGCCGCCGCCATCGTCGCGCTGATCGGCCTGGCGCTCGTCGCCTTGCGTTGAGGCGCCGTCAGCGCTTCCTCAATCTTTGAACGCTAGAAGAGCCTCGGTGGGAGGCTCGTCAATGCGCGTGGTCATCGTCAGCGATTTCGGCTCGGTCAACGGCGGCGCCGCCAAGGTCGCGATCGAGAGTGCACGCGGGCTTGCCGAGGTCGGCGTCGAGATCGTCTTCGCCTGTGCGATCGGCCCGGTCTCCGAGCGGCTGGATCACCCGCTGATCAGTGTCGAGCTCTACCCTGGCGAAGAGATCTGGCATGTCGGCAGCAAGGTGGCGGCCGCTCGGCAGGGCATCTGGAATACTCCTGCCCATACCTTCCTGACCGACCTTCTCGCGCGCCAGCCGCGCGGCGAGACGCTCGTGCACCTGCATCAATGGACCAAGGCCTTCAGCCCGGCTGCGATCGCGGCTGCCGGCGAAAGTGGCCTGCCCGTCGCGATCACCATGCACGACTATTTCTCCTTCTGCCCGGTGGGCGGCTATTTCGATTTCAAGGCCGGAGCGCCCTGCCAGCAGACGCCGATGTCGGTCGGCTGCATCACCGCCAATTGCGACCGCGCCTCTTATATTCACAAACTGGTTCGCGTCGCCCGGCAATGGCGTTCGGATGAGGCGATGCGCAAGCTCCGCGCACCGCTCTTCATCCATGTCAGCGATTTCGCTCGCCGTTTCGCCGAGCCCTTCCTGCCGAAGCAGGCCCAGCATGCCGTGGTCGAGAACATGATGGAGGCGCAGAAGCGCCGGCCCGTCGACGTGGCGAAGAACCGCCACGCGCTGTTTCTCGGGCGCTTCACGCAGGAGAAGGCCGGCGACATCCTGGCCCTTGCCGCGCAGGATGCCGGCATGCCCGTGCGTTTCGTCGGCGAGGGACCGCTCGCCGAGCAGATCGCCCGTCTCAATCCGCAGGCCGAAATCCGCGGCTGGGTGCCGGCCGAACAGGTCTTCGACGAGATCGCGGCGGCACGCTGCCTCGTGCTGCCCTCGCTCTGGTACGAGCCGGGCCCGCTGGTGATCGCCGAGGCGCGCTCGCTCGGCGTGCCGGTCGTGCTCTCGCGGACCACTGGCCCTGCGAGCTGGATCGAGGACGGCGAAGACGGGATCCTGGTCGAAGGTGGCGACAGGACAGGGTTGGCGAACGCCCTGGGTCGATTGACGGACGACAACGCCGCCGCGCGCATGGGGGCCGCCGCCTATCGCCGCTATTGGGACGACCCGCTGACGATGCAGCGTCATGTCCGGCGGCTGATCGAGGCCTACCGGCCGGTGCTCACCGCCGCGGCCTGAGGCGAGACGGTCGCCAGATCTTTCTGCGCCTCCCGCCGACCTTTCGCTTTGCCCTGCAGTAGCCGCGTCATCGGCCGCTCGAACAGCAGGTAGATCGGGATCGCCGCCAGCGATGCCGCCACGACGCACAGCACGGCATAGACCCAGAGGGGCCAGGCGGGATCGGCGAGCTTCAGCCAGACCTCGCGCAGCGACCGGATGACCAGCGGGTGGCTGAGATAGAGCGCATAGGACGCGTCGCCGAGCAGGATCGCGATGCGGGTCGGCGCCAGTCTCGGCAAGCTCGGTCCGAGTGCCGCGGCGGCGACCAGCATCAGGGCGGGTAGCCCCACCACGAGCGGGCGCATTTCCGCCGCGCTGCCGGAATTCAGCACTGACCCAAAGATCCCCGCCATGGCCAGGAGCAGCGCCGCCGGCGCGGGCAGGCGCCAGCCGGCCTGGCGAGCCAGCGCCAGATAGCAGCCCATCAGGAATTCCAGGATGATCGGATCGCTCCAGAACATCAGCTGGGTCTGCTGGATGTCGAAGGCGAAGCGCGCCGTCACCGCTGCGGCAAACAGCACGCTCAGGACCGCGATCGCTCGCTTCGCGGGCAGGAACATCACACCCGCTAGCGCGACGTAGAACAGCATCTCGTAGTTCAGGGTCCAGCCCAGCGCCAGGAGCGGGCGGATTTCCGGCACCGGCGCGCCGATGCGCCATTCGGGGATGAAAAGATAGGAGCTGACGATATAGGACAGCGACCCGATGGGGATTGTGAGCAATTGCGGCAGGAGCAGCCCGACGACCAGAAGGAGCGTCGTCAGCGTCCAGTAGAGCGGCACAATCCGGATCAGCCGGCGGCTCAGGAACTGCCAGGCCGCTCCCGGCTTGGCGAAATCCCTGCCCGAGACATAGACCATGATGAAGCCGGAGATGACGAAGAAGACGTCGACGCCGAAGGTCCAGTCCAGGTTGGGGCCAGGCGCCTCGACGCCTCGGCCGGCGGCGACGACCCCGGCATCGTGCAGGGCGTGGCCGATGACGACGGTGATCGCCGCGAAGGCCCGGCAGACCTGAAGATTGTCGAGCAGGGGAACGGCGGTCGACGGTATGGCCGTCGGTGCGTCCTGGCGGAGCGACATCGGCGCACCTATGGCGAGACTTCAGGCCATTGCTTCGGATCGCGCAGGGCGATCAGGTTGTAGCCTCTGGTGCGATCGCATTTGTAGGCGTCGAGCTCGTCGGCCTTCGTGATCGTAACCGTGCGATCGTCGAGCAGCAGATGCACGGCAAGCCCGCGCTCCGCGATGATGTGCCGGGTCAGGGCATGCGCCGGGTCGGAGCCGTGATCCTCGTAGATCACCAGCGCACCCTTGCCGAGCGCCTGCTCCATCCCGGCCAAGGCCTCGCGCTCGACGCCCTCGACGTCAAGCTTGACCACGAGCCGACGCGCGGCCCAGCTGCGCTGATCCAGCAGATCGTCGATCGAGGTCGAGATCACGATCTCGCCGTTCGAGACTTCGCCCTCGGCTGCGATGCCTCTGGCCTCATGCGCCTCGGCATTGAGCCTGACCTCGATGCCGGAACGATCGAAAATGGCGCGATGGATGGGCTCGATCTTGTCCGCATGCGGCGCGGCGTTGGCGGCCAGGCGGGCATAGGTGGAGGCAGAGGCTTCGATCGCGAGGACCGGCTTGCCGCCGCCGGTGCGCGAGGCGACGAAGACCGACCAGTAGCCAATATTGGCGCCGCAATCGACGAAGCCATAGTCGACGCCGGCCAGCAGGCGCAGCAGGCGCGCCAGCTCCGGCTCATGGTCGTAGGAGCGCAGCAACATCCGGTTCCAGTAGGGATCGCTGGCAGGAAAGCTGATCTGCGCGTCGGGGCCGAGCGCGATGGTCGCGGTCCGTCCGCTCCAGGCGACGCTGCCGACCAGCCGGCAAGCCTTGTAGAGCCCGCGCTGCTGCAGGGGGCGGGAAAGCGCGCCATAGGCATCGAGCGCGCCGACCAGGGTTCGGGTGCCGAGGCTGCCGGCGACGAGGCGGCCGGCCGAGCGGTCGAAAGCGATGGCGGACGAGGCAGGAGCCATTGCGGCGCTCCGGAAGCTGACGGATCGCAGATTGCTTACTGGGAAAACTCTGCCAGCCGGTAAAGGCGATCACCGAAAACGGCGCCGATGGCGCTAACGAATAAAAAACCGAGGCGTCGCCGCCCCGGTTTGCAAGGTGGACTGCGGATCGCCGCAGTCGGGAGGAAATCCTGGCCGAGCCGAAAGCTCGGCCGGAAAAGGCTCAGTAGGAATAGTACATCGTGAACTCGACCGGGTGCGGCGTCATCTCGAAGCGCGCCACGTCCTGCATCTTCAGCTCGATATAGCTCTCGATGAAGTCGTCGGTGAAGACGCCGCCGGCCTTGAGGAAGGCGTTGTCCTTCTTCAGCGCATCCAGCGCCTCGCGCAGCGAGCCGCAGACGGTCGGGATCTTCTTCAGCTCGCGCGGCGGCAGGTCGTACAGGTCCTTGTCCATCGCCGGGCCCGGATCGATCTTGTTGAGGATGCCGTCGAGGCCGGCCATCGTCAGCGCGGCGAAGGCGAGATAGGGGTTCGCCATCGGATCGGGGAAGCGGACCTCGACGCGCTTGGCCTTCGGCGAGGTCGTCCACGGAATACGGCAGGAGGCCGAGCGGTTGCGCGCCGAATAGGCGAGCAGAACCGGCGCCTCATAGCCCGGGACCAGACGCTTGTAGGAGTTGGTCGACGGGTTGGTGAAGGCGTTCAGCGCCTTGGCGTGCTTGATCACGCCTCCGATGAACCACAGGCACTCCTGCGACAGGTCGGCGTACTTGTTGCCGGCGAAGAGCGGCTTGCCACCCTTCCAGATCGACAGGTGGACGTGCATGCCCGAGCCGTTGTCGCCATAGACGGGCTTGGGCATGAAAGTCGCGGTCTTGCCGTAGCTCTGGGCGACATTGTGGATGGCGTACTTATAGACCTGCATCTGGTCCGCCATATGCGTCAGCGTGTCGAACTTCATGCCGAGTTCGTGCTGGGCCGAGGCGACCTCGTGGTGATGCTTCTCGACCTTGACGCCCATCGCCGCCATGGCCGCGAGCATCTCGCCGCGCATGTCCTGCGCCGAATCCTGCGGCGGGACCGGGAAGTAGCCGCCCTTGATCGCGATACGGTGGCCGAGATTGCCGCCTTCGTATTCGGTCTGGCCGTTGATCGGCAGCTCGACGCTGTCGAGCTTGAAGCCGGTGTTGTAAGGGTCGGCCGAGAACTTGACGTCGTCGAAGACGAAGAATTCGGCTTCGGGGCCGACATAGACGGTATCGCCGATGCCGGTCGACTTGAGGTACGCCTCGGCCTTCTTGGCCATGCCGCGCGGGTCGCGGCTATAGGGCTCGCCGGTCGCCGGCTCGAGCACGTCACAGTTGATGACCATGGTCGAGGCCGAGAAGAACGGGTCGATGCAGGCCGTCGACGGGTCGGGCATCAGCAGCATGTCGGACTCGTTGATCGCCTTCCAGCCGGCGATCGAGGAGCCGTCGAACATCGTGCCTTCGGCGAAAATCTCCTCGTCGATCATCGAGACGTCGAAGGTGACGTGCTGCCACTTGCCGCGCGGATCGGTGAAGCGGAAGTCGACGTATTTGACGTCATTGTCCTTGATCGCCTTCAGGACCTCTTTGGCGTTCTTCATCTCACGACTTCCTTTGTCGACTGCTAGGGTCTCACGACAGACGTTGCCTGCGGGGCTCCGCCGGCGCACGCATTCCTAGATCACGGTGAACGTGATCGATTCCAAAGTTCAGAGCGGGGTCGATGCGAAAAACCGGTGTCCACTTTTCGCATCCCGCTCTGGGGTAGTGGGAATAATCCTCAGATCGCGTCTGCGCCGGATTCTCCGGTGCGGATGCGGATCGCCCCCTCCACGCTCGATACAAAAATCTTGCCATCGCCGATCCGGCCGGTCTGGGCGGCCTTCTTGATCGCTTCGATCGCGCGCTCGACCATGTCGTCGGCCAGCACGATCTCGATCTTCACCTTCGGCAGGAAGTCGACCACGTATTCGGCGCCGCGATAGAGCTCGGTATGGCCCTTCTGGCGGCCGAAACCCTTCGCCTCGAGCACCGTGATGCCCTGGAGGCCCACCTCCTGCAGCGCCTCCTTCACCTCGTCGAGCTTGAAGGGCTTGATGATCGCTTCGATCTTCTTCATGCGCCGACCGACCTCCTTGGCGTGAGCTTGCAGCACTGTACGCAGCCTTCTTCCGTTCTGACCATGGCGGCCAGCCCGGATCAACCTCGGCGCGTCCGACAAAACCTCGCCTGAACTGCTCATAGCATCGGCGCAGGCGGGCCGCCATGACGCCCCCCGGGGCAATCCGCCTGTTGAAGAGGCAAAAAACAGTCCAAAAATTATGCATCTGCACATAACGCGTGCAATCGCAAATCCTGCGTGGGTTCTTGCCCCTGTCCTCGGGCTGGCTGACAATCCGCGCATGACTGTCTCGCCTCCCGCCGCCCTTGCTTTGCTCAGCGTCGCCGAGATGGCGGGGGCGGATGCGGCGACGATCGCCGCCGGCACGCCTGGCATTGTCCTGATGGAAAAAGCGGGCAGGGCCGTCGCCGATGCGGTGACGCGGCGCATCCGCCCTGGTCACCGCGTCCTGGTCCTCTGCGGCCCCGGCAACAATGGCGGCGACGGCTTCGTCGCGGCTCGTCTGCTGGCGGAGCGCGGTTGTCACGTGACGCTGGCGCTCGCCGGAGAGCGGGCGGCCCTCGACGCAGACGCCGCGCTTGCGGCAGAGCGCTGGACCGGGGCGATCGAGACGAGCGGAGGCGTCGACCCGGCTCGGCATGATGTCGTGATCGACGCACTGTTCGGCGCCGGCCTCAGCCGACCGATCTCCGGCGAGACCGCGGCCCTGATCGAGCGCGTCAACGCGGCAGGGCAAACCGTGATCGCGGTCGACGTGCCGAGCGGCGTCCATGGCGACACCGGCCTCACCGAAGGCCCCGCCGTCCGCGCCGATGAGACCGTGACCTTCTTCCGGCTGAAGCCCGGCCATCTGCTGCATCCCGGCCGGGCACTATGCGGCGTGCTCACGCTGGCGGACATCGGCATCCGGCCCGAGGTTCTCTTCGCGCCGGGCGGAATCGCGCCATCCGCTTTCCGCAACGGTCCGGCGCTGTGGCGCTCTCAACTCCCCGACCACGCGACCGATGTCCACAAATACGGCCGCGGCGTGATGGCGATCGCAGCAGGCGGGCTGTCCGGTGTCGGAGCGCCACGACTGGGGGCGCGCGCGGCGCTGCGCATCGGCGCGGGCCTGGCGACGATCATCTGCCGGCCGGAGGCATTGGCGGCCCATGCCGGGCGCGGCCCGGACGCCCTGATGCAATCGGCCGCCGCGGACGCGGCCGCCTTCGAGGCGGCATCGACGAGCCGCAAGCTCGACGCAGTACTGATCGGCCCTGCACTCGGGCTCGACGCCGAAGCGTGCGCCTGGGTGGAGGTTGCTTTGCGGCAGGGCTGGCCCTGCGTCTTCGATGCCGATGCGCTCACGCATATCGGGGCACGGCGGCCGGGCTTTGCCGACCTGCTGAGCCGGCGCTCCGGCGTTGCCGTGCTGACGCCGCATGAGGGCGAGTTCAAGCGACTGTTCGGCGAAGCGGGGGGCTTTGCGGCGGCGCGCGGCAAGCTCCAGCGGGCGCGGCAGGCGGCCAAGCAGACCGGAGCGGTCGTCGTGCTCAAGGGCCCAGACACGGTGATCGCAGCTCCCGATGGGCGGGGCGCGATCAACGAGACCGGTTCATCCGCATTGGCGACAGCCGGTTCGGGCGACGTTCTCGGCGGCGTCGTCGCCGGCCTGCTGGCGCAGAAGATGCCGGCCTTTGAGGCGGCCTGTGCCGCGGTCTGGCTGCATGGCCGCGCCGGCGAGGAGCTCGGCGGGGGCCTCATCGCCGATGACCTGCCCGAAGCGTTGCCACCACTGCTGGCGCAGCTCTACGACGATCCGGCCGGCAAGAAAAAGCCCGCCCCGTGAGGGGCGGGCTGTGATTGGCACAACGACCTTCGATCAACGGGCCGCGTAGGTCACGGCCGGAGCGGAGGTCAGCTGCTCCTTGGTCATAGTGATCTTACCATGGTCCGGATACATCTCCGGGCCCTTCTTGGCGGCTGGCGGCGCGTTCATCGCGGTGCTGCCGCTGGCTCCAGTCCCGCCGGCAGGGGCGGGGGCCGGCGTAACCATCGGCTCCTCGCTCCACTGCACCTGCTCGAACGGGATCGCGACGTCCTTGGTGCCGATGCCGAGAAAGCCGCCGACGCCGACGGTGACGAGCTCGATCTTGCCGGTCTTGTCGAACACCACCTCGGTGACGTCACCGACCTTCTTGTTGTCGGGACCGTAGATGTCGACGCCCATCAGCTTCGATGCCCGCCACTTGCCCTGGCCGGCGAGATTGTTCTCCGGGGCCTTGGCGGTCTCGGCAGCCGGCGCCGGGGCGGCAGGCGCGCTCGTCGCGGGCGCTGTCGGCTGCGGGCTCGGCGGCTGGTTCGAGGGCGAGCTGGTCTGCGCGACGGCAGCTGTGGCAAGCATGACGCCGCCGATAGCCGTCAATGCAACGTGACGCTTGTACATCGGTATCCTCCTGTCGTGTCCGCATCTGCGGGATGAGTGGACAACGCGGAAGCGACGTTTTGGTTCGCGTATGGGGAGGATGCGCGTGCCGTTTGACGGATTGGGAGGCGCGCGAGGAAAGTCGGCTTAGCGCTTCAGTAAGGCCTATGCGCTTTTCTCGCGGCTCGTCATGACGGCCGGGAGCCTGATAGGATGTGCAGAAATCTCACATTTTTCGGCCTCGCCGCTGTCGGCATGATCGCGACGACGGCCCCCGCCGCGGCCTTCTGGCAACGTTCGCAATGGCTGGCCTGCTCCGAGGCTGCGACCGCGGCGGATTACCAGCGCTGGCGCTGCTGGGAGCTCGATGGCTACGCAGGGGAGATTGCGCCATCTGAAGGCCGCTCCTTCGGGAGGCCGCGGCAACCTCGCGGGACGCCGCCGGGTGGCATCGTCGAACGTCTGGGCTGAGACGGTACGGCGGAGCGCCTTGCCATCCAAATGAAGGATTTCCGGCTTCTCGCCTTGCCTCATGCTGGCGGCGTCGTCCGGAGAATCCCGTATGCCGATCAGCGCCCATATCCATGCTTCGCTGGGAAATATTCCCGGGCAATATTATACCCGCTGCCCGCAGGACAGTTTCGGCACGGAGTTCATTCCGGTCCGCCAACAGTCGCGCTTCTCTACGATCGAACAACTTGTCGAGCAGATCGCGGCCAGCCATGCCGCATACAACCTGATAGTCTGCCATGGTCATGACGGCGGGCTTGCGGTCGATCTATCCGAGAAGACCGGCATACCTGGAGACGCCAAATCCTTCACCGCGCTCATGAACGCGATCGCCTCGGCCGCCGAGAGCTTCCGGCGCAAGGAAAAGCCGAAAATCGATGCCCCGGCAGGCGTGAAAGACGACGAGCTGGAGCGAATCGCCAGAAAGGCCGCGGCGATCAAGCGGGGTCCGAAAATCATCGTCCGAGGCTGCAGTATCGGCAAGACCGAACCGGTGCTTCGCAGCATTGGTCGTGTCTTTGGTGGTTCGGGCATCGACGCGCCGAAGGTCCCTCAGATCTATGTGAGCTTCAACCCCAACCGCATGACCATCGAGGCGCTGGGACGGAAGGCCGCCGGCAGTCACAACGCGCAGAAGAAGCGCTACAAGCTGTTCTTCGGATACGAGGAGGAGCTGGGCTTCGTCATTCCGGATGCGAACAGGAACGCGAAGAACCGGCTGCGTGGCATGCGCGGCGCGGGCGCGCTTCTGGTCGAGGTCGAATATCCGGCATTCGATCCGCAGGATGCCTACAATCAGCATTATGCGGTCAGCGATGCCTGGGCGACCGAGCCCGGCAAGGGCTCGCTATGGGGCGAGATCCTGAATCATCTCTGGTACGCGGCACCAGCCGGCCCGGCAGGGAGGCGATTCATCGGCAAGGTACTCTGGGTCGAAAACACGCCGCGGATCATCTTCCCCGCCGAGGGGGACTATCAGTCATTCCATCGCACCATCGCGAAGCTGTAGCGCGCGATGCCGGCAGGCCCTGATCGCGACGAGCCCCCTTGTGCTGGCCGACGATCTTTTCGGTAGGCCGCGTGAATTCCGTCTCGCCGGCGCCTGATTCCTGCCGACGATGCGGCAGATGCGGTGAACGCGCCCAGAACGATCTCCGGCGAACCTGCGGCACGCGACGCGTCCTCCAGCGTCGCAAACTCGTGTTCGGACTCGGTTAGGTTGGTCTAATTTTCTAGACAAATCAGTCGTTTGATCATGGTGAGCGGGGAGGGGATCGAACCCTCGACCACATGATTAAAAGTCACGTGCTCTACCACTGAGCTACCCGCCCTCACTGGGGCGCTGACATAGGCAGCTGGCGCGCGGCGGTCAACATCGTTCCGTCGGGCGCATCGTGGCAGAGTTCGCGACGATGGTCGACGAACGCAAGGATCGGCGCGGATTTGGCGGCCGCGCGGATGTGCTGGAGCGCTTGGAGCAAGGTGTTTGCGCTCAGGGTGCGGGCGCTGATCATGTTCACGCTTCGATGCTCACGCGCGAGTTTCGAACGATCGGGGTCCGCTGCACGCTCGCCCCCGATCGCACGGCGGACCCGGTCCCGCCGGGCGCGGCGCGCTTCGTTAACGCTGCATCAACCAAGCGACTCTATCGTGGCCACATGGTCATTCGCCGCGGCCTCCGCTCCGTCCTCATCACGCTCGCGCTCTATCTCGTGTCGAGCGCAGTGGTCGGCTATTTCCTGTTCCATGCCCAGCATGGCGCTCGTGGCCTCGAGGCGCTCGGCGGATTGCGCGAGAAGCTCACCGAGATGGACGGCGAGCTCGCGGCGCTGGCCAGCGAGCGGCAGGATTGGGAAAAGCGCCTGAACCTGATGCGCGACGAAGCTGTGGATCGCGATCTGCTCGAAGAGAGGGCTCGGGCCATGCTCGGCCGTGTCCATCGCAACGACGTCGTCGTGATGGGGCGCTGAGGCGATCCTGCGGGGTCAGAGCATCTCCGCGCCTCTCCAAATCGCGCAAACGCTCCAGGTCCTTGTCTTGTGGCATTGTCTTCACGCGGACTGGTGTCCACTTCGCTCGAACATGCCCGAGATCCCGGTCGGCCGGGCGATGTCGTCGCAAGGCAAGAAACCGCTTTGCCGCTTGGACTGCATCGGTCTGGTCGAGCGGGCTTCGAGCCGGCTATCCTTGCGTCAATGGTCGCAAAAAGATCGATTAACTTATAATCGGTTAAATCTCATTATATTAAATATAACAATGTCTTAGACTATGTTGCAGTGCGAGATGCCCGTCTCGCCAAGGCTCGGGGCTTCCTCTACAACCAAAGCAGGAGAGCTCGGGGAGGACCGTTCATGGCCATTGCCGCACGGAAGACGAAAGCAGGGGCGCCTGCGAAGGCAGCCGCAAAGGCGCCGGCAAAGACCGCGGCGAAGAGCACCCCGAAGGGTGCGGCCAAGGCGATCCCGAACGTTCCGACCTTCACTAAGGAGGAGGAGCTCCACGCCTATCGCGAGATGCTGCTGATCCGCCGCTTCGAGGAGAAGGCCGGCCAGATGTACGGCATGGGCCTGATCGGCGGCTTCTGCCATCTCTACATTGGCCAGGAAGCCGTGGTCATCGGCATGCAGATGGCCTCCAAGGATGGCGATCAAGTCATCACCGGCTATCGCGACCATGGTCACATGCTCGCCTGCGGCATGGAATCGCGCGGCGTGATGGCCGAGCTCACCGGCCGGCGCGGCGGCTATTCGCACGGCAAGGGCGGCTCGATGCACATGTTCAGCCGCGAGAAGAATTTCTATGGCGGCCACGGCATCGTCGGCGCCCAGGTCTCGCTCGGCGCCGGCCTCGGCTTCGCCAACTGGTATCGCCAGGACGGGCGGGTATCGATGGCCTATTTCGGCGACGGCGCCGCCAATCAGGGCCAGGTCTATGAGAGCTTCAACATGGCCCAGCTCTGGAAGCTGCCGGTCGTGTTCGTGATCGAGAACAACCGCTACGCCATGGGCACCTCGGTCAACCGCGCCTCGGCCCAGACCGATTTCTCCAAGCGCGGCGTCTCCTTCGGTATTCCCGGCGAGCAGGTCGACGGCATGGACGTCCGCGCCGTGCGCGAGGCCGCCAGCCGTGCCATCGAGCATGCCCGCTCCGGCAAGGGCCCCTACATCCTTGAGATGCAGACCTATCGCTATCGCGGCCATTCGATGTCCGATCCGGCGAAGTATCGCTCGAAGGACGAGGTCCAGCGCATGCGCGAGGAGCACGACCCGATCGAGCAGGTGCGCGGCCGCCTGACGCGCGAGCACAAGCTCGGCGAGGACGAGTTCAAGGCGATCGACGCCAAGGTGCGCGAGATCGTCAACGACGCCGCCGAGTTCGCGACGCATGATCCCGAGCCGGACGTCTCCGAGCTCTGGACCGACATCCTGCTGGAGCCGGCTCAGGCCTGACGCCGCGCCCGATCCTTCCCACCCATCTCAGCCCTTGCGGCTATCCCAGAACTCCGGGTGCGTTCATGCCGATCGACATTCTGATGCCCGCCCTGTCGCCGACCATGGAACAGGGCAAGCTCGCCAAATGGCTCAAAGCCGAGGGCGACACGATCAAGTCCGGCGACATCATCGCCGAGATCGAGACCGACAAGGCGACCATGGAGGTCGAGGCGGTCGACGAGGGCATCCTCGCCAAGATCCTGATTGCCGACGGGACTGAGAACGTCGCGGTCAACACGCCGATCGCGGTGATCGCCGCCGATGGCGAGGACCTCTCTGCCGCTGCGAGTGGTGGCGGCAAGGCCGCTCCGGCGCCTCAGGCGGCGGAGGCTCCGGCTCCGGCACCGGCAGCAGCCGCCGAGGCGCCTGCCGCTCAGGCCGCGGCGCCGAGCGTTCCGGCCCAGGCGAAATCCTACGACGCCTCCTCCGAATTCCCGGCCGGCGCCGAGGTCGTCTCGATGACCGTGCGCGAGGCGCTGCGCGACGCCATGGCCGAGGAGATGCGGCGCGACGCCGACGTCTTCGTGATGGGCGAGGAGGTTGCCGAATACCAGGGCGCCTACAAGGTCACGCAGGGGCTGCTGCAGGAGTTCGGCGCGCGCCGCGTCATCGACACCCCGATCACCGAGCACGGCTTCGCCGGCATCGGCGTCGGCGCGGCGTTGACCGGCCTGCGGCCCATCGTCGAGTTCATGACCTTCAACTTCGCCATGCAGGCGATCGACCACATCATCAACTCGGCCGCCAAGACGCTCTACATGTCCGGCGGCCAGATGGGCTGCCCGATCGTCTTCCGCGGTCCCAACGGCGCTGCCGCCCGTGTCGGCGCGCAGCACAGCCACGACTATGCCGCCTGGTACTCGAACGTTCCGGGCCTCAAGGTGGTGATGCCCTACAGCGCCTCGGATGCGAAGGGCCTGCTCAAGAGCGCGATCCGCGATCCCAACCCGATCATTTTCCTCGAGAACGAGATTCTCTACGGCCGCTCCTTCGACGTGCCGAAGGGCGATGATTTCACGATCCCGATCGGCAAGGCCAAAGTCGTGCGCCCCGGCAGCGACGTCACCATCGTCTCTTTCGGCATCGGCATGACCTATGCGCTCGGCGCTGCCGAGGCACTGGCCAAGGAAGGCATCGAGGCCGAGGTCATCGACCTCAGAACCATTCGGCCGATGGACATCGAGACGGTGATCGCCTCGGTGCAGAAGACCAATCGCTGCGTCGCGGTCGAGGAGGGCTTCCCGCAGTCCGGCGTCACCGCCGAGATCGGCATGAAGATCATGGAGGCGGCCTTCGACTATCTCGACGCACCCGTGGCGCGCGTCACCGGCAAGGACGTGCCGATGCCCTATGCCGCCAACCTCGAGAAGCTGGCGCTGCCCAACATCGGCGAGGTCGTCGCGGCGGCCAAGGCCGTCTGCTACCGGGCCTGATGTCATGCAGGTGACGATCGGAGCCATGCTGGTTTCGGTCGGCCTCGCGTCGATCGGGGGGCTGGCGACCTATGCTTATGTCAAGCCCCGCAAGCGGCTGGCGCCGCGCCCGCTGACGCCGAGGGACCTCGCCACGACGCGGCTCCATCTGCACCGCATCGACGTGCTCTCCTTCGTGCTAGCCGCCGCCGGCGTGCTGACGCTGATCCCGGAAAGCGTCCAGGCTTTCGCGCCCGAACTCATGGCCGGTAAGACGCTGGCCGGCACGGCGCTGGAGCATCTCGACTATATCGCCTTCGTCATCGTCTCCGTCAGCTTCGGCATGGGCGTTGCCCGCCGCATGCTGTTCATCGCATTGGAAAAAGCGAGCCTCCAGCCATGCCCGTGAACATCCTGATGCCCGCGCTCTCTCCGACGATGGAGAAGGGCAATCTCGCCAAATGGCTGAAGAAGGAAGGCGACAAGATCAAGTCCGGCGACATCATCGCCGAGATCGAGACCGACAAGGCGACCATGGAGGTCGAGGCGGTCGACGAGGGCATTCTGGCCAAGATCGTCGTGCCTGAGGGCACCGCCGATGTCGCCGTCAACGAGGTGATCGGCGTGATCGCCGGTGAGGGCGAGGACGCCAAGAGCGTCTCGGCGCCCAGTGCCGCGCCGGCCAAGAGCGAGCCTGCTCCCAAGGCGGCCGAGCCGGCCCCCGCCGCAGCAGCCCCTGCTGCTCCGGCCCCCGCCGCCGCTCCGGCGCCTGCCGCGAAGGCCGCCGCGCCCGCATCCGGCAACCGCCCCTTCGCCTCGCCGCTGGCACGCCGCCTCGCCAAGGATGCCGGCATCGACCTCGGCAAGGTCCAGGGCTCGGGCCCGCATGGCCGTATCGTCGAGAAGGACATCGAGGCCGCCAGGCAGGGCGGGGCGGCCAAGGCTGCGCCGGCCGCCGCAGCGGGCGCTCCTGCTGCGCCGAAGCCCGCCGCCGCGCCGCTCGCGACCGGCCCCACCGACGAGCAGACCAAGAAGCTGTTCGCGCCGGGCTCCTATGAGGAGATCCCGCATGACGGCATGCGCAAGACGATCGCGCGCCGCCTGACCGAAGCCAAGCAGACCATCCCGCACTTCTACGTCACGCTGGATTGCGAGCTCGACGCGCTGCTCAAGCTGCGGGCCGAGCTCAACGCGGCCGCGCCGGAGAAGGACGGCAAGCCGGCCTACAAGCTCTCGGTCAACGACATGGTGATCAAGGCGCTCGCTCTGGCGCTCAAGGCCGTGCCGGACGCCAACGTCTCCTGGACCGACGCCGCCATGCTCAAGCACAAGCATGCCGATGTCGGCGTCGCCGTCTCGATCCCGGGCGGTCTGATCACGCCGATCATCCGTGACGCCTGCCACAAGACGCTGAGCCAGATCTCCAACGAGATGAAGGACATGGCGGCCCGCGCCAAGGCGCGCAAGCTGAAGCCGGAGGAGTACCAGGGCGGCACGACCGCGGTCTCGAATCTCGGCATGTTCGGCGTCAAGGACTTCGCCGCGGTAGTGAACCCGCCGCATGCGACGATCCTGGCGGTCGGCGCCGGCGAGCAGCGGGTCATCGTCAAGGGCGGCCAGCCGGCTGTCGCGACGGTGATGTCGGTGACGCTCTCGACCGACCACCGCGCCGTCGACGGCGCGCTCGGCGCCGAGCTGCTCCAGGCCTTCAAGGGCTATATCGAGAAGCCCATGGCGATGCTGGTGTGAGGCGGCGATGACCCGCCAGGCCCGCATCCTCGCCTTCGGCGATTCCCTGACCTGGGGCCGGATCGCCAACCGGCCGGAGCGACATGGCGACGATGTGCGCTGGCCGCGGGTGCTGGAAAAGGCGCTCGGCGGCTACGCCACGGTGATCGAGGAGGGGCTGAACGGCCGGCGGATCGCGCTCGACGATCCGCTGCGCCCCTATCGCTCCGGCATCTCGCTGCTGCCGCTGTTCATCGAGTGCCATGCGCCGCTCGATCTCGTCATCCTGATGCTCGGCACCAATGACTGCCAGCGCCAGCATTCGCTCGCACCCTACGACGTCGCCCGCTCGATGCGGATGCTGGCGCAGCTTGCGCAGCGTCCGCCGGTCGAGCCCGGCATGCCCGTACCGGAGGTGCTGATCGTCTCGCCGCCGGTGGTCCGCATGCCCGACGATCCCGAGCACGAGGCCAATTTCTTCATGGAGGGCGCGCCCGAGAAGATGGCGCTGCTGGCGACCTATTATCGCCGCATCGCCGACGAGATCGGCGTCAATTTCTTCGACGCGGCGGCGGTCGCGACCGTGACCGGCGCGGACGGCATCCACCTCGACGCCGACAACACCCGTGCGATCGGGCTGGCATTGGCGCCGGTCGTCGATGGCCTGCTCGGCCTGCCACTGCCGGCGCGCGGGCCGGCGCTGCGCATCACGGGCCCGTAGACGACATTCGATCGGGGCCTTGCCCCGCACCATCAACACTGCCCGCGGTGGGCAGAACGAGCCGAGGCATTTCCCATGGCTGACTACGACATCATCATCATCGGCTCCGGCCCCGGCGGCTATGTCGCGGCGATCCGCGCGGCGCAGCTCGGCTTCAAGACCGCGATCGTCGAGCGCGAGCACCTTGCCGGCATCTGCTCGAACTGGGGCTGCATTCCGACCAAGGCGCTGCTGCGCTCGGCCGAGATCCTGCATTACGGCCAGCACGCCAAGGATTACGGGCTGACGCTGGAAGGCTCGTTCAAGGCCGATCTGGAGGCGGTGGTGAAGCGCTCTCGCGGCATCGCGGTGCGCATGAACAACGGCGTCCAGTTCCTGATGAAGAAGAACAAGGTCGACGTGATCTGGGGCGAGGCCAAGCTCACCAAGGCCAACACCATCGTCGTCGCTCCGACCAAGAAGCCGGCGATGCAGCCGCAGGGTCCGATCCCGAAGGGCGCCAAGGGCGAGGGCACCTATACCGCCGACCACATCATCGTCGCGACCGGCGCCCGTCCGCGCGCTCTGCCGGGGCTGGAGCCGGACGGCAAGCTGATCTGGACCTATTTCGAGGCGCTGGTGCCGCCGACCATGCCGAAATCGCTGGTGGTGATGGGGTCGGGCGCGATCGGCATCGAGTTCGCCTCGTTCTATCGCACGCTCGGCGCCGAGGTGACGGTGGTCGAGATCATGCCGCAGGTCGTCCCGGTCGAGGATGCCGAGATCGGCGCATTCGCGCGAAAAGCCTTCGAGAAGCAGGGCATGAAGATCCTGACCTCGACCAAGGTCACCAAGGTCGAGAAGGGAGCGAACTCCGTCACCGCCCATGTCGAGGACGAGAAGGGCAACAAGCAGACGATCACCGCCGAACGGATGATCTCGGCCGTCGGCGTCGTCGCCAATGTCGAGAATCTCGGCCTCGAGGCGCTCGGCGTGAAGCTCGACCGCGGCGTGATCGCGATCGACGGGCTCTGCCGTACCAATGTGAAGGGCGTCTATGCGATCGGCGACGTCGCCGGCCCGCCGATGCTGGCGCACAAGGCCGAGCATGAGGCGGTGATCTGCGTCGAGGCGATCAAGGGCCTGCATCCGCACCCGATGGACAAGGCGATGATCCCGGGCTGCACCTATTGCCACCCGCAGATCGCCAGCGTCGGCCTGACCGAGGCGAAGGCCAAGGAAGCCGGCCACCAGCTCAAGGTCGGCCGCTTCAACTTCGTCGCCAACGGCAAGGCGGTGGCGCTCGGCGAGGACAGCGGCATGGTCAAGACGGTGTTCGACGCCAAGACCGGCAAGCTGCTCGGCGCCCATATGGTCGGTGCCGAAGTCACCGAGCTGATCCAGGGCTTCGTGGTCGCGATGAACCTCGAGACCACCGAGGAAGAGCTGATGCACACCATCTTCCCGCATCCGACCCTGTCGGAGACGATGAAGGAGGCGGTGCTCGACGCCTATGGCAAGGTGCTGAACGCCTGAGCCGTTCCGTCATTGCGAGCGTAAGCGAAGCAATCCAGGGGCCGCACATCTCTACGTCTTCCTGGATTGCGTCGTCGCTGCGCTCCTCGCAACGACGGCAGAGCGCCGCATCGTTCATACCCGCTTCATGTAAGCTTGCTGATCCTCCTGTCATTGCTTGGGGAAGATCACCATGGACCTTCGTGCCATTCTCGTCGCCATTGCCATCGGCGCCGTCGCCGGCTGGCTCGCCAGCATCGTCATGGGTGGCGGTGGGTTGATCCGCTACATCATCACCGGCCTGATCGGCGCCTTCGTCGGCAGCTTCCTGCTCTCGGCGCTCGGCATCAACCTCGGCATCGGCAATCCGCTGATCTCGCAGATCGTCACCGCGACGATCGGCGCGATCGTCGTGGTCTTCCTGGCCCGGTTGATCGCCTGAGCGGCGGGCGCTGGCATTTGCCGGTCGCGCAGGCCATATCCGGCCGATGAGCCGCGCCCGCAAATCCGCCAAGGCTGACAAGGTCGTGCCCAACGACAGGATCGAGATCCTGCCTCCAAGGCGGGATTTCGCGCTCGATTGGCGTCGGCTGCTGCCGCCGGTCGCCTTCGGTACAGCCGCAGGCTTCATCGCCAGTCTGGTGGTCGGAGGCGGAGGCTTCCTGCGCCATGCCGTGGTCGGGCTGCTCGGCATGCTGGTCGGCCAGGGCATCGTGCGCGTCACCGGCTGGCGGGCCAGTACCGGCTACCGTTTCCTCGATTCGATGGCGATGGCGGTGATCGGCGCGATCCTGGTCGTGCTGCTGGCCCGCTTCATCGCCTGACGGAACCAGCGAGCGGGCGGCGCGTTGTCGTGGGCGGCCGAATGGCCGGTCTTTGAGGGCAGGGGGACTATCATGAACGACCAGATCTATGCCGCGCTCGGCACGCCGGGCTACGGCTTCTTCATGACGCTGCTGATCGGCGTTCTTGCCGGCTGGATCGCCGAGCGCGTCACCTCGTCTGATCACGGCCTCTTCACCAACATGATCGTCGGCGTCGCCGGCTCCTTCGTCGGCAGCCGCATCGCGGAGCTGCTGGACATTCCGGTCTTCGGCTTCTGGCGCACGCTCACCGCCGCGATCGCCGGCGCCTGCCTGCTGATCGTGGTCTGGCGCGCCGTGCGCAACTGAGTTCTGCTGCGCGCGGGTTGCCCGCGCCGCACTTCGGCATTAGCTAGACGGGAGTGGCCGCGCCCTGCTGCGCGGCGCCAGTAACGGACCCGTCCATGGCCGTCGTGCTCGACCTCCTCAACCGCGATCCGCGCGCCAATGCCGGCAACCCGAAAGCCGAGGTGAAGCCGGAACTGCGCCATCCGGAAAAGCAGAAGCGGCCGGAGAACCCGATCCTGCGCAAGCCGGACTGGATTCGGGTCAAGGCGCCGGGCTCGCCGAAATGGGCCGAGACCCAGAAGATCGTGAAGGCCGAGAAGCTCGTCACCGTCTGCGAGGAGGCGGGCTGCCCCAATATCGGCGAGTGCTGGGAGAAAAAGCACGCCACCTTCATGATCATGGGCGACACCTGCACGCGCGCCTGTGCCTTCTGCAACGTCAAGACCGGCGTGCCGGAAGCGCTCGACGCGCATGAGCCGCGCAAGGTCGCCGACGCCGTCGCCAAGCTCGGCCTTGAGCATGTCGTGATCACCTCGGTCGACCGCGACGATCTCAAGGATGGCGGCGCCGAGCATTTCGCCCGCGTCATCCGCGCCATCCGCGAGGCGTCGCCCGGCACGACGATCGAGATCCTGACGCCGGACTTCCTGCGCAAGCCCGGCGCGCTCGAAGTCGTCGTCGCGGCCAAGCCCGACGTGTTCAACCACAATCTCGAGACCGTGCCCGGCAAGTATCTGAAGGTGCGTCCCGGCGCCCGCTATTTCCATTCGCTGCGGCTGCTGCAGCAGGTCAAGGAGCTCGACCCGACCATCTTCACCAAGTCCGGCATCATGGTCGGCCTCGGCGAGGAGCGGAACGAGGTGCTGCAGCTGATGGACGACCTGCGTTCGGCCGAGGTCGATTTCATCACCATCGGCCAGTACCTGGCGCCGTCGCGCAAGCACCATGAAGTCGTGCGCTTCGTCACGCCGGACGAGTTCAAGAGCTTCGAGACCATCGCCTATGTGAAGGGCTTCCTGATGGTCTCTTCGACGCCGCTGACGCGCTCCTCGCACCATGCCGGCGAGGATTTCGCCAAGCTGCGGGCGGCGCGCGCGGCCAAGCTCGGCGACTGATCGGCTCCGTACTCATGCCGATGTTCAACAACACCCGCCGGGTGAAGCACTCACCCGGAGAGATGTTCGCGCTGGTGGCGGATATCGAGAAGTACCCGCAGTTCCTGCCGCTCTGCGAGGGGCTGACGGTCCGTCGGCGCACGCCGCGCGACGGGGGCGGGGAGGTGCTGCTCGCCGACATGACGGTCGGCTACAAGGCGATCCGCGAGACCTTCACCAGCCGCGTCACGCTCGATCCCGCGAACCTCAAGATCCTCGTCGAATATGTCGACGGGCCGTTCCGCTATCTGGAGAACCGCTGGAGCTTCAAGCCGCTCGAGACCGGCAGCGAGGTCGGCTTCTTCATCTCCTACGAATTCGCCAGCCGCATGCTCGGCCTTTTGATGGGCGCGATGTTCGACAAGGCCTTCCGCAAGTTCGCCGAAGCCTTCGAGAAACGCGCCGATGCGATCTATGGCGCCGGCGGCACGGCCGCCCCTGTCATTTCAAGCTGAGCGAGGCCTCGCATAGCAGGTCGAGCGCTTCCAGAACGCTGAGGCGCCTGATTTCGTCGCGTCCCTTCGCGCCGAAGCGCTTCTCGCGATGCAGTGTCTGCGCTCCGTTGGCGCAGGCGAAATGCACCAGCCCGACCGGTTTCGCCTCGCTACCGCCGTCCGGGCCGGCGATGCCGGTGATCGAGACGGCGAGCCGCGACGACAGCCGTTGCCGGCCACCCTCCGCCATGGCGCGCGCGACCGGCTCGCTGACCGCGCCATGCTCGCGGATCAATTCGGCCGGGACGCCGGCCAGCACCGTCTTCGCCTCGTTCGAATAGGTGACGAGGCCGCCGAGCACCATGCTGGACGAGCCTGAAATCGCGGTCAGCGCACCGGCGACCAGTCCGCCGGTACAGGATTCGACCGTTGCAACGGTGATGCCACGCTCGCGCGAGATGTTGAGCAGTTCGGCGGCAAGCGAACGGATGTCGAGATCGAACATGGCCTCACTCCGGCTCGGGCAGGCGGATGGTGGCGGTGGCGAGAGCGGCCAGGCCTTCGCCGCGCCCGGTGAAGCCGAGGCGCTCCGAGGTCGTCGCCTTGGTGCCGACCTGATCGAGGCGCAGGCCCGCGATCTGCGCGATGCGGGCCCGGATGGCATCGCGATGCGGGCCGACCTTCGGGCTCTCGCAGACGATGGTCAGGTCGAGATGATCGATCCTGCCGCCGCGCTGCCGGACGCGCTCCGCCGCGAAGGCGAGGAAGCGGTCGGAGGAAGCGCCGCGCCATTGCGGGTCGCTCGGCGGGAAATGGCTGCCGATATCGCCATCGGCGAGGGCCCCCAGCACGGCGTCGGTGAGTGCGTGCAGGGCGACGTCGCCGTCCGAATGCGCGGTGACGCCGCGGCTATGCGGGATGCGGATGCCGCCGAGCCAGACATGGTCGCCCTCGGCGAAGGCGTGGACGTCGTAGCCCGTGCCAATGCGGGTCACGAGCGGGCGGGCGAGGCGCTGCTCGGCCTGTTCGAAATCGCCGGGATAGGTCAGCTTCAGGTTCATCGGATCTCCGGCGAAGGTCGCGACGCGATGGCCGGCCCATTCCATGATGGCGGAATCGTCGGTGAAGCCGCCGGCTGCGGCGGCGTGGGCGGCCCGGTGCGCGGCGAGCAGCGGCTGGAAGGCGAAGGCCTGCGGCGTCTGCACGAAGACGAGTTGCTCGCGCGGCAGGGTCTCCTCGATCAGGCCGGCGGCATCGACACGCTTGACCGTGTCCGTGACCGCGAGCGCCGGGATAGCGGCGACATGCTCCGCGCTTGCCGCCAAGGCACGCTCGATCAAGTCTGGCGAGACGAACGGGCGGGCTGCGTCGTGCACGAGCACATTGCCGTCGAAGCCGATGGCGGCCAGCGCCTCCAGCCCTGCGCGAACCGAATCCTGCCGGGTCTCGCCGCCGTCGATCGGCGCGGTCAGCCGGGCGCGCGCCGCCTCCGGAAGATGGCTGATCGCATCGTCATAACGCGCGCTGTCGCCGCAGCCGATCACCACCAGTACTGTCCCGATGCGATCGTCGGCGAATAAGGGCGCGAGCGTGCGGCACAGGACCGGCACGCCGCCCAGCTGCCGGTATTGCTTGGGAGAACCGGCTCCGGCGCGTAGGCCGCGTCCGGCGGCAACGATCAGGGCGGCGACAGCCGATGTCATCGATCCTCTTGGCTCCTCGGCATGGGGCTTCGCTGATAGGACGGCAAGACGCTGCCGCCAAGCCACCGGCACTCCGGAACGGGACATGGCGGGACGATCGATCGCTGCACATGCCGATATTGCAATGCAGCATGTCGCGAAATTCTCTTGCGCGGCGCAGCATTTGTCCAATAAATCGGCAAAATGGAAATTGCCTCAAATTCGGGCGAGCGCGAAGCGTCGATCGGCGGGCTTCTACCGGCGTCACGCGCCTTCCTCGCGCCGATGTCGGGTGTGACCGATCTGGCGATGCGCCGGATCGCTGCGCGCTTCGGCGCCGGGCTTGTGGTCTCCGAGATGGTCGCCTCCGACGAGCTCGTCCGTGGTAGCGAGGAGGCAAGGCTGCGGGCGGAAGGAGCCGGCGTCACGCCGCATGTCGTCCAGCTCGCCGGCTGCGAGGCACGCTGGCTCGCCGAGGCGGCCCAACTCGCCGAGGCGTCAGGCGCCGACATCGTCGACATCAATATGGGTTGTCCGGCCAAGCGGGTGGTCGGCGGCTGGGCCGGCTCGGCGCTGATGCGCGATCTCGACCATGCCGTCGGCCTGGTCGAGGCAGTCGTCGCGGCGGTGAAGGTGCCGGTCACCGTCAAGATGCGGCTCGGCTGGGACGATGCCAGCCGCAATGCGCCGGAGCTGGCACGCCGGGCCGTCATCGCCGGGGCGGCAGCCATCACTGTCCATGGCCGCACCCGCCAGCAATTCTACAAGGGCCAGGCCGATTGGGCGGCGATCCGTCCGGTCCGAACGGCGGGCACGTTTCCGCTGGTCGCCAATGGCGACATCGCGACATTGGCACAGGCACAGTCCTGCCTGGAACGCTCGGGCGCCGACTATGTCATGGTCGGCCGCGCCGCAACGGGCCGCCCCTGGCTGCCCGGCGCGATCGGCGCCGCGCTGGCAGGCCGCGCGCCGCCAGCGATCTCGCTCGCTGCCAAGCACGACATCGCCCGCGAGCACTATGAGGGCCTGCTCTCCCTGATGGGGCGCGAGACCGGCATCCGCCATGCCCGCAAGCATCTCGCCGCTTATGCAGACGAGGCGCTCGCCAGCGGATTGGAGCCGGACGAGGCTGCCCGCCGCGAGTTGCTCACCACCACTGAGCCCGCCCGAGCCATCACCGCGCTCGGGCAATTGTTCTCGACCGACCAAATCGGCGCCGCCGCCTGATCACGAAAGTCCCGCAGATGACGATGGCGATGTTCAACGATGGCCTGGAGGAGCGGCACGATCCCTTGTCCGACCTGCTCGAAATCCAGGCGCTGAACGTTCTGCCCATGCCGGTGCTTGTGATCGGCGAGGGCCACGGCATTCTCTACGCCAACACCGCCGCCGAGGACTTCTTCCAGGCCAGCGCGCTCGTGCTGAAGCGCCAGCGCCTCGACGATCTCGTTGCCTTCGGCTCGCCGGTCCTTGGACTGGTCGAGGAGGTGCAGCGTCGCGGCGCCAGCGTCAGTGAATACCGGCTCGAGCTCGCCTTGCCCCGGCTCGGACTCGACCGCGTCGTCGACATCTTTGCCTCTCTGTTGCCCAGCCAGCCCGATGCGGTCGTGCTTCTGCTGCAAGAACGGACAATTGCCGAAAAAATGGACAGGCAATTGACGCATAGAGGGGCAGCCCGTTCGATCACCGCGCTCGGCGCGATGCTGGCCCACGAGATCAAGAACCCGCTCTCCGGCATCCGCGGGGCGGCGCAGCTGCTCGAGGCCTCCGTCCAGGATGACGACCGCCTGCTGACGCAATTGATCTGCGACGAGGCCGACCGGATCGTGAAGTTGGTCGAGCGCGTCGAACTGTTCGGCGACGACCGGCCGGCCGAGCGCGGGCCGGTCAACGTCCATGACGTGCTCGACCATGTGAAGCGGCTGGCCCAGTCGGGCTTTGCCCGCCACATCCGCTTTAGCGAGGTCTACGACCCGTCATTGCCGCCGGTCGCAGGCAACCGCGACCAGCTCGTCCAGGTGCTGCTGAACCTGGTCAAGAACGCAGCAGAAGCGATCGGCAACGACGCCATAGACGGCGAAATCACGCTCACCACGGCCTATCGCCCGGGCATCCGGATGCAGGCGCCCGGCTCCGGCACGAGGCTCGCTCTGCCGCTCGAGATCGGCGTCCGTGACAACGGGCCGGGCGTGCCGCCGGACCTGCACCAGCTCCTGTTCGATCCCTTCGTCACCACCAAGGCGCAGGGAAGTGGCCTTGGACTTGCACTCGTCGCCAAGGTGATCGGCGATCACGGCGGAATTGTCGAATGCGAGTCCGTTCCGCGACGCACGACATTCCGCATTCGATTGCCCCTGCACGAGGCGAAACCGTCTCAGGCCGGGTGAGGAAAGAGCAGGACACGGAAAAGCGCATGCCGACGGGTAACATCCTCATCGCCGACGACGACGCCGCGATCCGCACCGTGCTCAACCAGGCGCTCGCCCGCGCCGGCTACGAGGTCCGCACCACCGGCCAGGCGGCGACGCTCTGGACGTGGGCGGCGCAAGGGCTCGGCGATCTCATCATCACCGACGTCGTGATGCCGGACGGCAACGCCTTCGACCTGCTGCCGCGCATCAAGCGGGTCCGGCCCGAGCTGCCGATCATCGTGATGAGCGCGCAGAACACCTTCATGACCGCGATCAAGGCCTCCGAGCGCGGCGCCTACGAGTACCTGCCAAAACCCTTCGACCTGAAGGAGCTCGTCGCCATCGTCGGGCGGGCCTTGTCGCGGCCGCGCGGCGATGCCCCGCGCAACCACGCCGCCGAACCTGAGGACATCCCGCTGGTCGGCCGCTCGCCGGCGATGCAGGACGTCTATCGCGCGCTGGCGCGGCTGATGCCGATCGACCTGACCGTGATGATCAACGGCGAGTCCGGCACCGGCAAGGAACTGGTCGCCCGCGCCCTGCACGATTACGGCAAACGGCGCAACGGCCCCTTCGTCGCGATCAACATGGCGGCGATTCCGAAGGATCTGATCGAATCGGAGCTGTTCGGCCATGAGAAGGGCGCCTTCACCGGGGCGCTGACCCGCTCCTCCGGCCGCTTCGAGCAGGCGGAGGGCGGCACGCTCTTCCTCGACGAGATCGGCGACATGCCGATGGAGGCGCAGACGCGGCTTTTGCGCGTGCTGCAGCAGGGCGAGTACACCACGGTCGGCGGCCGCACGCCGATCAAGACCAATGTCCGCATCGTCGCCGCAACCAACAAGGATCTGCGCATCTCGATCGCGCATGGGCTGTTCCGCGAGGACCTGTTCTTCCGCCTCAACGTCGTGCCGATCCGCTTGCCGCCGCTGCGCGAGCGGGTCGAGGACATTCCGGATCTCGTCCGTCATTTCTTCGCGCTGGTCGAGAAGGAAGGGCTGCCGCGCAAGCAGATCGATTCGGAGGCGATGGATGTGCTGCGGCGCTATCGCTGGCCCGGCAACGTCCGCGAGCTTGAGAATCTGGTGCGGCGTCTGGCCGCGCTCTATCCGCAGGAGACGATCACCGCGCCGATCGTCGAGGCCGAGCTGCAACCGGCGAGCGGTGTTCCCGTGCAGGCCGGCAGCGGCTCCACGCCGGAGCGGGCCGAAACGCTCTCGGGTTCGGTCGAGCGCCATCTCGGCCAGTATTTCGGCGGGTTCGGCGACCAAATCCCGCCGCCGGGGCTGTATCACCGCATCCTGCGCGAGATTGAGCCGCCGCTGATCGCAGCCGCCCTGGCGGCGACGCGCGGCAACCAGATCCGGGCCGCCGAGCTGCTGGGACTGAATCGCAACACCTTGCGCAAGAAGATCCGCGAACTCGACATGCAGGTGGTCCGTTCGCCCAGGTGACGACAAGGCACTGTGGCTGCCTTGCATCTGTCATATTTTGACAACACCGTTGCGGCGGCGCATCAGTGCGTCGCGTGACGCCAAGAAGGCGTCGCAGCAACGGAGCTTCGACATCGCTTTGACGGCCTCGACCGGTGACATGCGCATGGCGCCCCGGACCGACGACCCGCCCCGCCGGGTCTCGGGCTGGCTCGGCGCGCTCGTCGTCGGCTTCGCGTTGGTCTCGGCGCTCACGACCTTCCTCGTGCTCTCGGGCGCGACGCCGGTCGCACCGGTCCACGAGGTCGTGGTCGGCGTCTTCGTCATCAATGGCCTGCTGATCCTGCTGCTGCTGATCATCGTCGCCTTCGAGGCGGCAGTCTTGATTCGCGCCAGGCGCAGAGGCGTGGCCGCGGCCGGCCTGCATGTGCGGATCGTCAGCCTGTTCAGCATCGTCGCGGCGCTGCCGGCCGTCCTCGTCGCGATCATCGCCACGGCGACGCTGGAGCGCGGCCTCGAGCCCTGGTTCTCAGACCGCATGCGCGACGTGATCTTCAAATCCGTCGAGGTCGCCGACGCTTACACCACCGGGCAATGCCGCTCGCTCGGGCGGGAAATCCGATTGCTCTCGGACGATCTCGGGCGGGCGAAGACAGCTTACGACGCCGATCGGCGCTGGTTCGAGAATTTCCTGACGGCGCGCGCCACGGCGCTCGGTTTGCCGGTCGTCTGGATCATGAAGCCGCCGGACGAGATCCTCGTCCGAGCCAATATCGACGTGCTGCGCGATCCCCATAAACCGAATCCCGAAGCCTTCGACGATGCGCAGAGCTCGCCGGAGCCGATCTGTGTTCTGCCGTCGACCGGCCGGGTCTTCGGCGCGCTGATGAAGCTGCCGACCTATGACGGCGCCTTCCTCTACGTCGCTCGCGAGGTCGATCCGCTCGCCGTCGAGTTTCCGGCCGTCGCGCGCGGCGCTGCCGTCGAATATCTCGGCATCGATGCGCGACGCAAAGGCGTGCAGATCGCCTTCGCCTCGATGTACGCGCTGATCTCGGTGATCCTGTTGCTCTCGGCGATCTGGCTCGGCCTCAACTTCGCCAACGGCCTCGTCGCCCCGATCCGGCGGATGATCCACGCGACCGATCAGGTCTCCAGCGGCAATTTCTACGTCCAGGTCCCGATCCGGCGGGCTGAGGGCGACCTCGCCCATCTCGGCGAGACCTTCAACAAGATGACCGCCGAGCTTCGCCGCCAGCGCGACGGGCTGGTCACCGCGAGCGAGGTGATCGACCGGCGCCGGCGCTTCACCGAGACGGTGCTCTCCGGGGTCTCTTCCGGCGTGCTCGGCATCGACGAGGACGGACACGTCACGATCAGCAACCGTTCGGCCGAGACTCTGCTCGGTGCCGGCGGGCGCCTGCTCGGCGAACCGGTGGCGCGTGTCGTGCCGGAGATCGCCGGCTTCGTCGCGGAGGCGCTCACCAACCGCCAGCGGCTGAGTTCCACCCAGGTTGCGATCACCCGCGGCGGTCGCGACCGCATGGTCAACATTCGGGCGACGCGCGAAGGCGAGGGCGCAGGTGCCGGGCTGGTGGTGACGCTCGACGACATCTCCGATCTCGTCTCGGCGCAGCGCACTGCTGCCTGGGCCGATGTCGCCCGCCGTATCGCCCATGAGATCAAGAACCCGCTGACGCCGATCCAGCTCTCGGCCGAGCGCATCCGGCGCAAGTTCGGCCGCGTGATCGTCGACGACAGGGAGATCTTCGACCAGTGCACCGCCACCATCGTGCGGCAGGTCGAGGATATCCGGCGCATGGTCGACGAGTTCTCGTCCTTCGCCCGTATGCCGAAGCCCTCGCCGGCGCGGGACGACATCGTCGAGACGGCGCGGCAGGTCACCTTCCTGATGCGGGTCGGCAATCCGGAGATCGACATCTCCGACAACCTGCCTGAAACGCCGGTCATGGCGCATTTCGACCGGCGCCTGATCTCGCAGGCCCTGACCAATGTCATCAAGAACGCGACCGAGGCGATCCAGGCCGTGCCGGCCGAGGAGCGCGGCAAGGGCCGCATCGAGATCGGTTTCGAGCGGACGCAGGACGGCCGGATCGTCATCGACATCCTCGACAACGGCAAGGGGCTGCCGGCCGACCAGCGCCAGAAGCTGCTCGAGCCCTATATGACCACCCGCGACGGCGGTACCGGACTCGGCCTCGCCATCGTCGGCAAGATCCTCGAGGACCATGGCGGCGGCATCGAGCTGCTCGACCGTCCCGACGGCACCCGCGGCGCGCAGATCAGGCTCTGGTTCATCGAGACCGGTCCGCCGCCGGCCGGCGAAGATCGATCAGAAACAGGCAAGAGCACGGCGGTTTCCGCCGCACGACAAGTGAACGGGACGAAGGCATGAGTGCTGACATTCTCGTCGTCGACGACGAGGTTGATATCCGCGAGCTGGTGGCCGGCCTCCTGGAGGACGAAGGCTATCGGACGCGCAAGGCGGGCTCCGCCGACGAGGCGCTGGCCGCGATCGCGGCGCGGCGGCCCAACCTCGTCTTCCTCGACATCTGGCTGCAGGGCAGCCGGCTTGACGGATTGCAGGTGCTGGAGCTGATCAAGGAGAGTCATCCCGACCTGGCAGTGGTGATGATCTCCGGCCACGGCAACATCGAGACCGCCGTCTCGGCGATCAAGAGCGGCGCCTACGACTTCATCGAGAAGCCGTTCAAGGCCGATCGGCTCGTGCTCGTCGCCGAGCGCGCTTTGGAGGCGTCGCGGCTGCGGCGCGAGGTGCGCGAGCTCAAGACCCGCTCGGTCCAGGCCAGCCGCATCGTCGGCCGCTCGACCGCGGTCAACCAATTGCGTCAGACGCTGGAGCGCGTCGCCCCGACCAATGCCCGCGTGTTGATCACCGGTGAGCCGGGCTGCGGCAAGGAATTGACCGCGCGCACCCTGCACGATGCTTCGACCCGTTCGGCCGGCCCCTTCGTCGTGATCAATGCGGCGACGATCACACCGGAGACGATGGAAGAGGAGCTGTTCGGCGTCGAGGGCGGCGATGGGCGCTCGCGCCGTGTCGGCGCGCTCGAGGAAGCCCATGGCGGCTCGCTCTACATCGACGAGATCGGCGACATGCCGCGCGAGACCCAGAACCGCATTCTGCGCGTGCTGGTCGACCAGAATTTCCAGCGCGTCGGCGGCGCCACCCGCGTCCATGTCGATGTCCGGATCATCTCCTCCAGCAGCCGCGACCTCGCCAAGCTGATCGCCGACGGCCAACTGCGCGAAGATCTCTATCACCGGCTCGGTGTCGTGCCGATCCGCGTGCCGGCTCTGTCGGAACGCCGTGAGGATGTGCCCGAGCTGATCGAGTTCTTCATGGATCAGATCTCGGTCGCGACCGGCCTGCCCAAGCGCCGGATCGGCGGCGACGCCATGGCGATCCTGCAATCGCATGAATGGCCGGGCAATGTCCGCGAGCTGCGCAACAATGTCGAGCGGCTGATGATCCTGACCAAGGGCGAGCCGACGGCAGAGATCACGGTCGAGATGCTGCCGGCCGAGGTCGGCGCCATGGTGCCGACGACGCCCTCCGGCTCGGGGGGCGAGAAGCTGATGAGCCTGCCGCTGCGCGACGCTCGTGAGATTTTCGAGCGCGAGTATCTGATGGCGCAGATCGCGCGCTTCTCCGGAAACATTTCGCGCACGGCGGAGTTCATCGGCATGGAGCGTTCAGCCCTGCACCGTAAGCTCAAATCGCTAGGGGTGGGCTGAGAACCGGCGGCCGTATTGCACTGCACGCAAGGCGACCGATCGAAATTCGCGCCTCGCAACTCTTGCGCGCTCTCGCTGGGTCGCGATCTAATGGAGTGTCGGTGTTCCGATGGCCCGGCGATTGGCGCCGAAGCCGAACGGAACGATCTGGATCGCAGGTGCAAGCCGAGCTGCGATCCCAACAACAGGGGTTACCCATGGCCGCCGAGCGGGCTCAAAATCTCCAGGACACCTTTCTCAACCACGTCCGCAAGCAGAAGATTCCCCTCACCATCTTTCTCGTGAACGGCGTCAAACTGCAGGGCGTCGTCACCTGGTTCGATAATTTCTGCGTCCTGCTGCGCCGCGACGGGCATTCCCAGCTCGTCTACAAGCATGCGATCTCGACGATCATGCCCGGCCATCCGGTGCAGCTGTTCGAGCCCGAGGATACGGACAAGGCCTGACCGTGGGCGGCAAGTCCGGCAGCTCGACAACGGGCAGCGGAAGCGCAATCGGGATCTCGATCGATGCGGCCGAGCATGCCTTGGCCGCGGACACTCGCGCCTTTGTGATCGGCCCCTATCTGGCGCGCCATGCCGCGAGCCGGGCCGCCGCAGGCGATGAGAACCAGCGCAGCCATGCGGCGCGGCTGGACGAGGCGTTCGGCCTCGCCGGTGCGATCGATCTCCAGATCGTCGAGGCGATCCCCGTTGTGCTGACGGCGCTGCGGCCCGCGACCTATCTCGGCAAGGGCAAGGTCGAGGAACTCGCCGAGCGCGTCAAGATCGAGGAGATCGGCCTCGTCGTGATGGATTGCGCCCTGTCGCCGGTGCAGCAGCGCAATCTGGAGAAGGCCTTCGGCTGCAAGGTCATCGACCGCACCGGCCTGATCCTCGAGATCTTCGGCCGGCGCGCCCGCACGCGCGAAGGCGCGCTGCAGGTCGAGCTCGCCCATCTCAACTACCAGAAGAGCCGGCTCGTGCGCTCCTGGACCCACCTGGAACGCCAGCGCGGTGGCTTCGGCTTCCTCGGCGGCCCGGGCGAGACCCAGATCGAGGCCGACCGGCGCATCATCCAGGAGCGGATGACCAAGATCGAGCGCGAGCTCGACAGTGTGAAGCGCACCCGCTCGCTGCATCGCGCCAGCCGCAAACGCGTGCCTTATCCGGTGGTTGCGCTGGTCGGCTACACCAATGCGGGCAAGTCGACGCTGTTCAATCGGCTGACCTCCGCCGAGGTTCTGGCGCAGGACATGCTCTTTGCCACGCTCGACCCGACGGCGCGTGCCCTGAAGCTTCCGCACGGCGCAAAGATCATGCTCTCGGATACGGTCGGCTTCATCTCCGATCTGCCGACGCAACTCGTCGCCGCCTTCCGCGCCACGCTGGAAGACGCGATCGAGGCCGATGTGCTGCTGCATGTCCGTGATGTCTCGCATGAGGACACGCAGGCGCAGGCCGCCGATGTCCAGGGCATCCTGCGCGATCTCGGCATCGATCCGGAGGATGGCGACCGCGTCATCGAGGTCTGGAACAAGGCCGATCTGCTTTCGGTCGACGAGCGCGAGCGCCAGGCGGCATTGACCGAGCTCAAGCCCGGCGCCTCCCGGCCGGTGCTGGTCTCCGCCTTGACCGGCGAGGGCATGGAACGGCTGACCGACGCGATCGAGCGCCGGATCGCACGCACCCGGCCGGTCTACCGGCTCACTCTAGAGCCGGGCGACGGCAAGTCCCTGGCCTGGCTGCACGCCAATGGCGAGATCCTCGAGCGCGAGGATGCTGAGGACGGCACGCTCGAGCTGCTGGTCAGGCTGCCGCCCGAGCGGGAAGGGGCCTTCGGCGCGCGCTTCCCGCAGGCCGAGCGCGTCGGCAGCAATCCCTGAGGATGGGGTCGGTTACACTCGCTATGATCGGAACCTGAAGCGCCGTGGCTTCAGATCGGCGAGCACGGAGCGGGCCGCATTGTGTCCCGGCGCGCCGGTGACGCCGCCGCCCGGATGGGCACCGGAGCCGCAGAGATAAAGGCCCGGCACCGGCATGCGGTAATCGGCATGGCCGAGCACCGGGCGCGCGCTGAAGAGCTGGTCGAGTGTCAGCCGGCCATGGAAGATGTCGCCGCCGACCAGCCCGAAACGCTCCTCCAGATCGCTCGGCGCCAGCGCCAGCCGGCCGACCACCGAAGCGCGGAAGCCCGGGGCGTAGCGGTCCACCGTCTCGATCATCAGATCGGCGACCGTATCGCGATGCTTGTCCCAGCTCTCGCCGCCTGGCAGCTGTGGGGCGACATGCTGGCAGAACAGGCTCGCGACATGCTGCCCCGAGGGAGCGACGCCATCGTCGAGCGTCGACGGGATCAGCATCTCGACGATCGGCTCGTTCGACCAGCCCGACAGCCGCGCCTGCGCATGGGCGCGATCCATATAGGCGAGCGAGGGCGCGATGATGATGCCGGCGGTGAGATGATCGCCCGCTTCCGGCAGGCAGGCGAAGCGCGGCAGCTCCGACAGCGCGACATTCATCCGGAAGGTACCGGAGCCCGAGGCATAGCGGCGGATGCGCTCGCTGAAATCGGTGGGCACGATCGCCGGATCGACGAACCGCTCGAACAGCAGGCGCGGATGCAGGTTCGACACGATGGCCCGCGCCCGCACCACATCGCCCTGCTGTGTCACGGCGCCCACGGCTTGGCCCTTCTCGATCAGGACCTGCGCGACCGGCGTTTCCAGCCTGATCTCGACCCCCTGTTCTGCGCAGGCCCGCGCCATGGCCTGCGTGATCGCGCCCATGCCGCCGAGCGCATGGCCCCAGGCACCGCGCTTGCCGTTGACCTCGCCGAAGACGTGATGGAGCAGCACATAGGCCGAGCCCGGCGTATAGGGGCTGGCATAGTTGCCAACGACGCTGTCGAAGCCGAACAGCGCCTTGACCGGATCGCTCTCGAACCAGCCGTCGAGCCAGTCGCCAGCCGATTTGGTGAAAAAGTCGAGAAGATCACGCCGGCCAGCCTGATCGAGCCCGGCGATGCGCCGCCCGAGCGCAGCGGCTTCCAGCATCTGTGGCAAGGCGGCAAGCCAGCCGCCCTCACCGAGATTGGGTGGCGCCTGGAGGACGAGATCGCGCAGCATGGCGGCGATCCGTTCCAGCCGCTCACCATACGCCGATAGCCGCTCCGCGTCGCGGGCCGAGAACTTCGCCACCTCGGCTTCGGTTCGACCTTCTCCGGCCGCAAGATAGCGCCCGTCCGGCAGCGGCAGGAAATTCGCCATGCGCCGCTCGACGATGCGCAGCCCGTGCCGGGCGAGTTCCATCTGCGCGATGATTCGCGGATTGAGCAGGCTGACCGTGTAGCTCGCGGTCGAATTGCGGAAACCGGGGTGGAACTCCTCGGTGACGGCCGCGCCGCCGATCACGGCGCGCCGCTCCAGCACGATGACCTTCAGCCCCGCTTTGGCGAGATAGAAGGCGCAGACGAGCCCGTTGTGACCGCCACCGAGAATGACGATGTCGGCATGGCTGGTGCTCACGAAACCACCCCTTCGTCAGCACGCAGCACGTCGATTGGCAGGCTGGCGGATCAGTTCAGTTCAGCTCAGCCTTGTCGAGCCGGTACTTGCCCTTGCGGTCGCGCCGGAAATATTCGCGCGCCTGCGGATGCCGGATCGGCCGGCCCGACTCGTCGATCACGAGATTTTGTTCCGAGACATAAGCGACGTACTCGGTTTCCTCGTTCTCGGCGAACAGGTGATAGAAGGGCTGGTCCTTGGACGGACGGAGATGCTCCGGGATCGCCAGCCACCATTCGTCCGAGTTCGAGAACACCGGATCGACGTCGAAGATCACGCCCCGGAACGGATAGACGCGGTGGCGCACAACGTCGCCGATGCGGAATTTCGCCGTGCGTGATTCCATGATCCTCGTTCAGCCCAAGACCGGCCCGTCACGGCCGGTATCGCCGCACCCCAGCGCTTGACGTAGGATTACGTCGCAAATGCGTCAATATCCGCGGATGTCGCGGGCGAGGCTCAGAAGCCGTAGCGGGCCGCGAGCGCCGGATCGCGCGCTGCAACCTGCCGCGCCAGATCGACGATGACCTTGGCCTGCTTCCAGGTCGCGTCGTCCTGCATCTTGCCGTCGATCATCACCGCGCCCGAGCCGTCGGGCATTGCCTCCAGGATACGCCTGGCGAAGCCGACCTCGTCCGGATCGGGGCTGAAGACACGTTTGGCGATCTCGATCTGCGAGGGATGCAGCGTCCAGGCGCCGGCGCAACCGAGCAGGAAGGCGTTGCGGAACTGCGCCTCGCAGGCGGCACCGTCTGAGAAATCGCCGAACGGGCCGTAGAAGGGCTTCAGGCCTGCCGAGGCGCAGGCATCGACCATCTTGGAGAGGGTGTAATGCCAGAGATCCTGCTGCGCGATCGCGCGCGGGCCGCCATCGGGCGAAGGGTCGGCGATGACCTTGTATTCGGGATGGCCGCCGCCGACGCGCGTGGTCTTCATGGCGCGTGAGGCGGCAAGGTCTGCTGGGCCCAGGCTCATGCCGTGCATGCGCGGCGAGGCGGTGGCGATCGCATCGACGTTCTTCACGCCCTCGGCGGTTTCCAGGATGGCGTGGATCAGCACCGGCTTCGGCAGGGCATGGCGCGCCTCGTACTGCGCCAGCAGCTGGTCGACATAGTGGATGTCCCAGGGCCCCTCGACCTTCGGCACCATGACGACGTCGAGCTTGCCGCCGATCTCGCCCATGATCGCGGCGATGTCGTCGAGGAACCAGGGTGAGTTCAGCGCATTGACCCGCGTCCACAGGCCAGTCGCACCGAAATCGATCGCTTTCGCCAGCTCGATGAAGCCGTCGCGCGCCGCCTGCTTGGCCTCGACCGGAATGGCGTCCTCGAGATTGCCGAGCACGATGTCGACCTGGCCTGCGAGCTCGGGAACCTTGGCGCGCACCTTCTCAAGATGCGGCGGCACGAAATGGATCATCCGCTCCAGTCGCAGCGGCAGTTCGCGATAGGGCTCGGGCGCACCGATCGCCAGCGGGCGGAAGAACTGGCGCGGCGTCTTGGTGGTCATGCTCGGCTCCATGCTGCAACGCAGCGAATGTGCCGGAAGGCCAGGCCGCCGTCCATCGGTCTTTCGACGGGATTTGGGTGAATTATCCTAGGATCAAAAACCCAGGATAATCATCCCAAACTCGTTGGTCCGCCGGAATGACGAGAGGAGTCCCCCGCCTGCTAGAGCATTTTCGAGCGAAGTGGACACCGGTTCGCGTGAAGAAAATGCGATAGAACAAGGATCTAGAGCAATTTCGCGATTCGAAGAATTGCGGAAATGCTCTAGTTCCGCGAAAACGGCGTCTGCAGCACGACGCGTGGCGGATTGGCGATCGGATCGCGCGGGTTGAGCAGGCCTCGCAGGCCGAGCGCATCAGCATCGCTGGCGTAGTTGTCGTCGTGCAGACTGGCCTCACGCACCCGCATCTGGCGGCGCAGGGCACGGACCTGCGCCTCCATATGCGAGATGCCGACCTTCTCGTCGATCTTGCGGCGGTCGCTGGCGGTCAGCTCGGGCGAGCCGCGGAAATCGCGGAAATCCGCGGCGGTGTAAGGCCATTTGCCACCGGTGAAGGTCCGCACGCGCCCGTCGAGCACGATGCTGTCGCCGGGACGCAAGGTGAAGTCGCGCAGCAGCGAGACGCGGCGATCCTTCGCGGTCGCGATGGCGGGCCGGCAGGCCGGATCGGCGCCGCGCTCATAGGCATAGGCCATCGGCAGCTGGCGATAGGTCTTGCCATCGTTCGCCACGGCGTCGTCGATCGTCGCGGCGCCGGCCGCGACCTTGAAGACCTTGACCGGCACGCCGGGATTGGCGGCCTGGCACAGCGCCTCATGCGCCCTGAGATCGGACTGGCTGCGCAGATGGCCGATCGGCGCCTGGAAGCCGTCGCAGAGGCGCACGCAGATGGTCCGCGTCACATCGGCCGCGCCGGACACCGTGTCGTAGCGGATGGCCGGGAGCTTCGGCTTCTGCTGCGCCTGCTTGCGCACGGCCTGGACCGGCTTGAACGGGTTGAGCTCGACCGGTGGCGGTGCGAGACGCCCATCCGGCCGCGCCTGCTGGAAGAAGGGCAGGGACCAGGTGTGGCGGGCTGGAGCATAGGCGGACACCGGGACCGAGGCGTAGGCCGCCCGCGGCGGGGCGCGCTCGGCCCGGTTGGCGGCTTCCTGGCGATGGAAGGCGCGGATGCCGGCATCGTCCTCGGCCTGGACCAGCGAGACGGTCAGGATCGTGCCGCCGGCGCCGAGCGCGAGCCCGACACCGGCCATGGCAACCAGACGCAGGCCGCTACTGCGACCGCGCGAAACCGATTTCACCTTTGTCGAGGAGCTGGAACCGGTCGGCGGGACAGGATCGGAACGCAGGCAATCGACATTACGGACACGAAGCACCGCGATCTCTCCATCGCTCGCTGGTTCATTGTCCGCCGCAGGATTGGCTTAGTTTACTTTTCGTTAAGACTCAACGGCTGCCGCATTTCCGCCACCGGAAAGCGGGCTTCATCGTTAATGCGTCCGTGCGGCGTCACGCATGGGGTATCGCTGGAAGGCTGAAGAGGTGTTCGAAGCCGTCGAGCCCCACGGTCCTGATCCTCAGGAGGCCGCGAAGCGGCCGTCTCGACGAATGCTCCAGGAAGCTCCACAGACAAATGGAGCATCCTTCGAGACGCAGCCTTTGGCTGCTCCTCAGGATGAGGGCTCTAGGAGCTTGAAAAAACTCAATCCGGCTGGCGATGCACCGCTTGCGGGATTGCCACTGGCACCGCGCCCGGAACCGACGCGACTTCCTCCCGCTCGCCGCGACCGCGGCCGGAGATGAAGCTGTCGACCTTGTCGAGATAGAAGTAGACGACCGGCGTGATGTAGAGCGTCAGCAGTTGCGAGACGACGAGGCCGCCGACCACGGCGATGCCGAGCGGCTGGCGTAGCTCCGCGCCCGCGCCGGCGCCGAGTGCGATCGGCAGTACGCCGAAGATCGCGGCGAAGCTCGTCATCATGATCGGCCGGAAGCGCACCAGCGCGGCATCGCGGATCGCCGTCAGCGCGTCGTCGCCCATCTTACGGCGCTCGATCGCGAAGTCGACCATCATGATCGCGTTCTTCTTGACGATGCCGACCAGCATCAGGATGCCGATGATCGCGATCACCGACAGGTCCATGTGGAAATACTGCAAGGCGAGCAGGGCGCCAAGGCCCGCCGAGGGCAGGCCGGACAGGATCGTGATCGGGTGGATGAAGCTCTCGTAGAGGATGCCGAGGATGATGTAGATCACCAGGATCGCGGCGACGATCAGCAGGCCCTGGCCTTTCAGCGCATCCTGGAAGAGCTGGGCCGAGCCGGCGAAGCTGGTGACGATCGAGGCAGGCAGGTTGATCTCGCGCTCGGCGGCGCGGATCGCGTTGACGGCGTCGCCGAGCGAGACGCCCGGCGCAGTGTTGAACGAGATCGTCACCGCCGGCTGCTGCGAGATCCGGTTGACCGCGAGCGGCCCGACGCTGGGCTTGATCGTCGCCACCGTCTCGAGCGGCACGTTCTGGCCGTTGGCGGCTTTCAGCATCAGCCGCGACAGCACCGCCGGGTCCTGCTGGTAGGCGCGGTCGGCCTCCATGATCACCTGGTAGTCGGTCGCGGGCGTGAAGATCGTCGCGATCTGGCGCGAGCCGAAGGCGTTGCCGAGCGCCTGGCGGATCTGGTCGCTGGAGATGCCCAAGCTGGCGGCGCGCTCGCGGTCGATGTCGATCGAGAGCTGCGGGTTGCGCAGTTGCAGGTCGATATTGGCGTCGCGCAGTTGCGGCAGCTGCGCCAGGCGTTGCTGCATCAGCGGCGCGTAGTTGAAGAGGGCGCCAAGGTCGGGCCCCTGCAGCGAATAGAGGTACTGCGCCCGCGAGGAACGGCCGGCATTGAGGTTGATGTTCTGGACCTGCTGGAACACCGCGGTGATGCCCGGCACCTCCGAGACGGCCCGGCGCAGGCGCGCGATCACGACCTCGGCCTTGTCGCGCTGATCCTTCGGCTTCAGCGCGATGAACATGAAGCCGTTATTGGTCGCGTTGAAGCCGCCGATATTCGAGGTCAGGTAGTCGATCGCCGGATCGGCCCGGACGATCTCGGCGACGCGGCTCTGGCGCGCCGCCATCGCCTCGAACGAGGTGTCCGGCGGGCCTTCGGTGGCGCCGCGCAGCAGGCCGGTGTCCTCGGTCGGGAAAAAGCCCTTGGGCACGTCGATATAGAGCTGGACTGAGACATAGACGGTGCCGAGCGTCACCAGCAGCATCAGGAAGCGCGCCTTGAGGACGAGGTCGAGCGTCCAGCGATAGGCGCCGAGCATGCCCTGGAAGCCCGCTTCGAACAGGCGTTCGACGATATTCGGCTTCTTGTGATGGTCGTGCGCCTTGAGGAAGCGGGCGCAGAGCATCGGGGTCAGCGTCAGCGAGACGAAGCCGGAGACGATGATCGCGGCGGCAATGGTGCCGGCGAATGTGGCGAAGACCTTGCCGACCACGCCGCCCATGAAGAAGACCGGGATGAAGACCGCGACCAGCGAGATGGTGATCGACAGGATGGTGAAGCCGATCTCGCGTGAGCCGTCGAGCGCCGCCTGGAACGGCTTCTTGCCCATCTCGATATGCCGGATGATGTTCTCCAGCATGACGATGGCGTCGTCGACGACGAAGCCGACTGCGAGCGTCAACGCCAGGAGCGAGATGTTGTCGAGCGAGTAGCCGAGCGCATACATGATCGCGAAGGTGCCGACCAGGGAGATGGGCAGCGCCAGCGTCGGGATCACCGTCGCGGCGAAGCTCTTCAGGAACAGGAAGATCACCATGATGACGAGGGCGATCGCGATCATCAGCGAGACCTCGACATCCTCGACCGCTTCGCGGATCGGGATCGAGCGGTCGTTGAGGACGTGCAGCTCGATCGCCGCCGGCAATTGCGCGCGATAGGCGTCGAGCTTGCCCTTGATGCTGTCGACGACCTGGACGGTGTTGGCGTCGGACTGGCGATAGACCGCCAGCATGATCGAGCGCTGGCCGTTGTACCAGCTGCCGGTCTGGTCGTTCTCGACGGAATCGTAGATCTGGGCGACGTCGTTGAGCCGGATCGGGATGCCGTTCTTCTGCGAGATGATCAGGTTGCCGTATTCGCCGGCCCGCTCCATTTGGCCGGTGGCGCCGAGCGTCAGCCGCTGATTGGTGCCGTTCAGCGTTCCGACCGGGGAGTTCGAATTGGCCGCGGCGATGGCCGTGCGGACCTCGGCGAGGGACAGGCCGCGGGCCGAGACGGCGTCGGGGTTCACGCGCACGCGCACCGCATATTTTTGCGCGCCGAAGATGTTGACCTGGGCGACGCCGGGCAGTTGCGAGATCTGCTGCTGCAGGATGTTCTCGCCGAATTCATGGACCTCGTAGAGCGGCTTGGTCGCCGAGGTCAGCACCATGAACAGCACCGGCTGGTCGGCCGGGTTGACCTTCCTGAAGCTCGGCGGGGCAGGGAGCTCCGGCGGCAGGCGCCGCACCGTCGCGCTGAGCGCCGCTTGCACGTCGAGCGCGGCGCCGTCGATGTTGCGGTTGAGGTCGAATTGCAGCGTGATCGAGGTCGAGCCTTGCTGCGAGACCGATGACATCGAGGTGATGCCGGAGATCGAGGCGAATTCGCGCTCGAGCGGCGCCGCGACCGAGGAGGCCATCGTCTCCGGGCTGGCGCCGGGCAGGCGGGCGCTGACATTGATGGTCGGGAAATCGACCCGGGGCAGGGCAGCGACCGGCAGCTGCTTGAAGGCGAACAGCCCGAAGATCAGGAACGTCGCCATCAGGAGGGTCGTCATGACCGGGCGACGGATGCAGAGCTCGGGCAGGTTCATCAGCCGGCGCTCCCCCGCTGGGAGGTGAGGTTCGGCGCCGGCGGGCTCTGGCCGCCGCGGCCGCGCTCGATCGTGCGCGCGCCCTCGGTCAGCAGCAGCTGCCCGTCGATCACCACCGTTTCGTCGCCAGTGAGGCCGGAGGCGATGACGGCGCGATCGTCGACATTGCGGGCGAGCACGATCGGGCGGGCGCGCGCGAGGTTGTTCTCGATCACGAAGACATAGGAGCCGTTCTGCCCGGTCTGCACCGCCTCGCGCGGCACCGTGACGGCGTCGGGCTCGGTCCGCAGCGTCAGCCTGACCTGGCCGAGCGCCCCGGGCCAGAGCGTCTCGGCCGGATTGTCGAAGCTGGCGCGGATCTGGATCGTGCCGGTCGTCGCGTCGACCGCGTTGTCGATCACTGCGATCGTGCCTTCGATGCTCTTGCCGACGCCCTGCTGGCTCGCCTGGACGACGGCCGTCTTCGCCTGCATCGCCTCGCGGATCTCCGGCAGATAGCGCTGCGCCACGGCGAAGCTGACATAGATCGGGTCGATCTGGTTGATCGTCGCCAGCATGGCCGAACTGTCGCCGCTCTTGGCGATGTTGCCTTCCTTCAAGGCGGCGACTCCGACGCGGCCCGAGACCGGCGCGCTGATCGTATAATAGCTGAGCTGGACGCGCAGGCTGTCGACAGCCGCTTCTCCACCACGGATCGCGGCACGCAGCGTGCTCACCGCCGTGCGGGCGGTATCGAGCCGTGCGTCGGTGGCGATTTCGCGCCGGGAGAGTTCTTCGGCCCGGCGCAGATCGGATTCAGCTGCGATGAGCGAGGCCTTGTCGCGCGCGACATTGGCCTCGGCCTGACGCAACTGCGCCTCGAGCTGGCGCGAGTCCAGCCGGAACAGCACATCGCCCTTGTTGACCATGGCGCCGTCGCGGAACTCGACCGCCATGATCTGGCTGTCGACGCGCGAGCGGATATTGACGGTGGAGATCGCTTGGACCGTGCCGATCGCGTCGATCCGGACCGGCATCGCCCGGCGCTCGACCTTGGCGGTGACGACAGTCACCGGCGGCCGGTTGGGCTGGCCGGAGCGGTTGCCGCCGGCTGCTGGCGCGGAAGCCGTCGCTACCGGCTTCGCCGGTCCCGGGATCACCTTGCCGTAAGGAACCTGGTCGAGCGGCCAGGGAACCGGACGCCCGGTGTAATGAAGAAACGCGCCCGCGGCGAGAACGCCCGCGGCCGAGAACAGAGCCACACGCCCGAAAGTCAGCACTGCCATCGAAAGCCTTGCGCCACGGGGAGCGCCATGCCGACCCTGTCGAACGGTTGCTCCCCAAACCGTCCTCACCGCAAGAAGTTAGCATGAAGACGGCCCGATTTCGACGCAAGTGTCTAACACGGTTTATTGAGTGCTGTAGCGACGCGGTGACAGGACGACAATTCAGTGGAGCGAAATCGCTGTCACACGTCTTGCGTGCGCAAAGTAAACCCCGTTCAGATGATAGCAATCACGATGCCGATCCACATGAAGAACAGGCATGCGATGCCTGCTGCGAAGACGAGCGCCCGGTGCTTGAGGCTGTTGGAGCCGGTGTGGATCAATGTATGGGCGACGCGCGTGACGACAAAAGCCCAGGCCAGCGCCGCCATGACATAGCCGGTAGCGCCGACATGGATCGCGATCAGGGTGAGCGCGAAGAACAGGACCGGCGTCTCGAACTGATTACTGAAATTGGCCGCGGCGAGACGGGCCGAATCCGGGTAGCGCTCGGTCGAGACCGCGATATCGGCGAGCTTGATCTCGCGATTGGCAAAGGCCTGCTTGCGGCGCCGGAACATGATGACGAGGACGACGAAGCTCCAGAAAATCTGGGCCAGCGCCGGATAGATCAGCTTGAGCGTCATGCAAGTCCTCTTCGTGGAGCGGCGGACCGACAACTGGGTCCGCCTTCCGGAAGTATCCGATGCCCAATCGAAAAAGGACAGATCGCCATGAGGCGATCCGAGATCAGGAGCGCGTCGGATAGTTCGGGCTCTCGCGCACGATCGTCACGTCGTGGACATGGCTCTCGCGCAGGCCGGCGCTGGTGATGCGGATGAAGCGGGCCTTGCTGCGGTAGTCCTCGAGATTGCGGCCGCCGACATAGCCCATCGCGGCGCGCAGACCGCCGGCGAGCTGATGCAGCACGCCCGAGACCGGGCCCTTATAGGCGACCTGGCCTTCGATGCCCTCCGGCACCAGCTTCAGCGCATCCTTGATATCTTGCTGGAAGTAGCGGTCGGCCGAGCCGCGCGCCATCGCGCCGACCGAACCCATGCCGCGATAGGCCTTGTAGGAGCGGCCCTGGTACAGGAAGGTTTCGCCAGGCGTCTCGTCGGTGCCGGCGAGCAGCGAGCCGACCATGGCGCAGGCGGCGCCGGCGGCGAGCGCCTTGGCGAGGTCGCCCGAATACTTGATGCCGCCATCGGCGATGATCGGGATGCCGGCCTTCTGGCCGGCGGAGGCCGCATCCATCACCGCGGTCAGCTGGGGCACGCCGACGCCGGCGACGATGCGGGTGGTGCAGATCGAGCCCGGGCCGATGCCGACCTTGATCGCGTCCGCGCCGGCATCGATCAGCGCCTGGGCGCCGCCGGCGGTGGCGACGTTGCCGGCGATGACCTGGACGGTGTTGGAGAGCTTCTTCACCCGCGTCACCGCCTCCAGCACCTTGGCGGAATGGCCATGGGCGGTATCGACCACGATGAGGTCGACGCCGGCGTCGATCAGCATCTCCGAGCGCTCGAAGCCCTGGTCGCCGGTGGTGGTCGCGGCCGCGACCAGCAGGCGCCCCTGGCCATCCTTGGCGGCATTGGGATGCGTGACCTGCTTCTCCATGTCCTTGACGGTGATCAGGCCGATGCAGCGGTAGTGATCGTCGACGACGATCAGCTTCTCGATGCGGAACTGGTGCAGCAGCCGGCGGGCTTCATCCTGGCTGACGCCCTCGCGCACGGTGATCAGCCGGTCCTTGGTCATCAGCTCGGAGACCGGCTGCTCGGGATTGGCCGCGAAGCGCACATCGCGATTGGTCAGGATGCCGACGAGCCGGCCCTTGTGGCCCTGCGGACCGCGCTCGACCACCGGAATGCCGGAAATGCCGTTGTTCCGCATCAGCGCGAACGCATCGGCCAGCGTCTCGTCCGGGTGGATGGTGATCGGGTTGGCGATCATGCCGGATTCGAACTTCTTGACCAGGCGGACCTGGGCAGCCTGCTGATCGGGGTCGAGATTGCGGTGCACGACACCGAGGCCGCCGGCCTGCGCCATTGCGATCGCCATCTTCGCCTCTGTGACCGTGTCCATCGCCGAGGCGATGATCGGAAGATTGAGCGAGATCGTCTTGGTGAGCTTGGTGGTGATGTCGACATCGCCGGGCATCACCTCGGACGGGCCCGGCTCGAGCAGCACGTCGTCGAAGGTGAAACCGTCGCGAATGAGACCGTCTGTGATCGTGGCCATCGTCAACTCCGAGGACCGGCGAGGCCGGCGCTGAAAAAGGGCCGGGCGGAAGCGCCCTGAGCCGAGTTGACGAGGCCCGTTATCATGCGTGTGACGCGCCCGCTAGAGGCATCATCATAAAAACTGTCGAGGCGGTCGCGGCACGGCACCGCGACCGCCTCGCACAATCGTCAGTGCTTCCGCACCGGACGCGTCTGGCTGGCCTGCGCCGCGGGAGGCGCAGCGTTGGGCATCACGAAGAAGCAGCCATTGCCCATCATCATGCTGCCCTGGGCGTTGGCCATCTGCTGACAGTCCTTCTGACGGCCGCAATTGGTGGTCCGCAGAATATCGCCGGAGCCGGGCGTGACGACCCGCATGGCGCAGCCTTCTTCCCAGTTCATCGACTGTGCGGAAGCCGGAGCCTGGCCGGCGCTGAATAGGGCGGCGGCGCCTGCGAGCAAGGCGAGAGCGGCGCCGTGACGGAGCGCGGTTGAGGCGACCGAGCGGACGTGATGGTGAGTGGAAGCGATCATGAAACACCTCTTGCCCGCGGCGATGCCGCGCTGGCTGATACGAAAGCGTTACCCCTTCCTACGTTGAGATAGGCACGGGCTGATCGAATTGCCCTGCAAAAAACGCATAGCCGCGCCGCAATCACAGCCTTGTGACGATCTGGGCGCGGATCGGAAGCCGGCTTGCCTTGAAACGCCACAGTCCGCGGCCATGCACCGGGTGCAACTCTTGTCATCATGCCCCGATCCGCTCTCGCCAGCTGCCAGCACCCACATTAAAGGCCTGCGGGCGGCCAAAAATCCGAAAGTCCGATTCCTTGCAGCGCGCCAAACTCCTGCCTCTGATCGTCGCCTGCGCGCTGTTCATGGAGAACACCGACTCGACGGTGATCGCGACCTCGCTGCCGGTGATCGCGCAGTCGCTCGGCGAGGACCCGATCGCGCTCAAGCTGGCGCTGACCTCATATCTCGTCAGCCTCGCCGTCTTCATCCCGATCTCCGGCTGGATGGCGGACAAGTTCGGCGCCCGCACCATCTTCAGGACGGCGCTCGGCATCTTCATGCTCGGCTCCGTGCTCTGCGCCTTCTCGAACTCGCTCGGAGCCTTCGTCGGCGCGCGCTTCATCCAGGGCATGGGCGGGGCGATGATGGTGCCGGTCGGCCGGCTCGTCATCCTGCGCAGCGTCGAGAAATCGCAGATCGTCAGCGCGCTCGCCTATCTGACCGTGCCGGCGCTGGTCGGCCCGGTCGTCGGGCCGGTGGTCGGCGGCTTCATTACGACCTATTTCGACTGGCGCTGGATCTTCTTCATCAACATCCCGATCGGTTTTCTCGGCATCGCGCTCGCGACGATGTTCTTCGAGGACATCCGCGAGGAGGATGTCGCGCCGCTCGACATCATCGGCTTCCTGCTCTCCTCGACCGGCTTCGCCGCCCTGATGCTCGGCCTCGCCACCGGCGGGCGCCATCTTGTCCCCGTTGCGGTCTCCTATGCTTGCGTCGCCTTCGGCGTGGCGGCGCTGGTCGTCTACTGGTTCCATGCGCGCCGGCTGGCCTATCCGGTGCTCAACCTCTCGCTGCTGCGAATCCCGACCTACCGGATCGGCGTGATCGGCGGCTCGGTTTTCCGTATCGGAATCGGCGCCATCCCCTTCCTGCTGCCGCTGATGCTGCAGCTCGGCTTCGGCCTCGACGCACTGCAATCGGGCCTGATCACCTTCGCCTCGGCCGCCGGCGCGCTGATCATGAAGACGCTGGCGAAGACGATCCTCGCCCGCTTCGGCTTCCGCGGCGTGCTGACCTTCAATGCGCTGATCGGCTCGGCCTTCCTCGCGGCCTCCGGCCTGTTCACGCCGACGACGCCGCACTGGCTGATGCTCGGCGTCCTGCTGATCGGCGGCTGCTTCCGCTCGCTGCAGTTCACCGGCATCAACGCGTTGAGCTATGCCGACGTCTCCAATCGCGACATGTCGAGCGCGACCAGCCTCTCCAGCGTCGCCCAGCAATTGTCGCTCAGCCTCGGCGTCACCATCGGCGCCTTCGCGCTCGAGGCCGCCAATCTCTACAATGGCGGCAAGACGCTCGGCGCCGGCGATTTCTGGCCGGCCTTCGCCCTCGTCGGCCTGATCTCCGCCTCCTCGGTTCTGTGGATGATGCAGCTCAAGCCCGATGCCGGCGCCGAGGTCTCCGGCCATGCGCCGGTGAGCGCTCGCAAGGTCACCGCGCAGGCGATCGAGGACCAGAAGCCGCTCGAGTGATGCACCTTGGATTGACGAACCCGCGCTGCTGCGCCAGCGGTGATGCATGAATCTCGGCCAGAATCGCCTGTTCCTTGGCGTGGGGAATTCCGCCCTCGGACGTCCCTGGCGCGATCGGCTCGATCCTGCCGGCGTCGCGCAGGCTGAAGCGCTGGCGCAGGTCGAGGGTGTTCCCGACACGTTGGCGCGCGTCCTCGCCGGCCGCGGTGTCGTCTCCAGCGAGGCGCTGCGCCATCTCGAGCCGAAGCTGCGCGATTTGCTGCCGGACCCGTCGGTGCTGCGCGACATGGACCGCGCCGCCGAGCGACTGACGCAGGCGGCGATATCAGGCGAGAAGGTCGCGATCTTCGGCGACTACGATGTCGACGGCGCCTGCTCGGCGGCGCTGCTCGCCGGCTTCCTCGCCGAAGCTGGCGCAAGGCCGCGCATCCATATTCCGGATCGCCTGATCGAAGGCTACGGCCCGAACGCTGAGGCGATCACGATGCTGGCAGGCGAGGGCGCGACCCTGCTCGTCACCGTCGACTGCGGCACGACCAGCCATGAGCCGCTGCAGCAGGCGGCACGGCTCGGCCTCGACACGGTGGTGCTCGACCATCACCAGGCGCCCGAACTCCTCCCCGAGGTCCAGGCACTGGTCAATCCGAACCGGCAGGATGATCTCGCCGGTCTCGGTCATCTCTGCGCCGCCGGCGTCGTCTTCCTGACGCTGGTCGCGACGAATCGCGAATTGCGCCGGCGCGGCGTCTGGCAGGCGAGGGGAAGCGAGCCCGATCTGCTCGCGGCGCTCGACCTCGTTGCTTTGGCGACCATCGCCGACGTCGTGCCGCTGATCGGGCTCAACCGCGCCTTCGTACGTCAGGGCATCGCGATCATGCGGCTGCGTCACCGGCCCGGCCTCGCGGCATTGCTCGATGTCGCCGGGCTTGATGGTCCCGTGCAACCCTGGCATCTCGGCTTCCTGCTCGGTCCGCGCATCAATGCCGGCGGGCGCATCGGCGATGCGGCGCTGGGCGCCCGGCTGCTGCTCACGCGCGACGAGGTCGAGGCGCGCACGATCGCGGCCGAGCTCAACCGGCTGAATCAGGAGCGCCAGGAGATCGAGCGCGCCGCGGTCGAGGAGGCGGTTGCCGAGGTCGAGCATCGCTTCGAGGATGCTGCCGCGCATCCGGTACTCGTAGTCGGCTCGGCCGATTGGCATCCGGGTATCGTCGGGCTGATTGCGGGTCGCTTGAAGGAAAGGTTCAACCGGCCGGCCTTCGCTCTGGCACGCAACGCCACTGGCGGCGCGACCGGCTCGGGCCGCTCGATCGCCGGCGTCGATCTCGGCTCGGCCGTGCGCCGGGCGGTCGAGGCCGGCCTCGCGGTCAAGGGCGGCGGCCACGCCATGGCGGCGGGCGTGACGCTGGCGCCCGGGCAGGAGGGCGCCTTCGCCAGCTTCGTCAGCGAAAGGCTGGCCGCCGGCGTAGCAGGCTCGCGCGAGTCGGAGGCGCTGCTGATCGATGCTGCGATCAGTGCCGGCGGCGCCAATCCGCGCCTGCTCGCCGAAATCGACCGGGCAGGGCCGTTCGGTGCCGGCTGTCCGGAGCCGGTCTTCGTGCTGCCGGCCCATCGCCTGACCGAGGTGATCGAGGTCGGCGCGGGCGGGCATCTGCGCATCAAGCTGCGTGCCGGCGACGGCGCCACGATCGGCGGAATCGCCTTTCGCGCCGCGCGTGAGCCGCTTGGGCAGGCGCTGCTGGCGGGGCGCGGCGAGAGCGTCCATCTCGCGGGAACGTTGACCTTGAATCGCTGGGGCGGCAGCGAGCGGGCGGAACTGCGCGTGGTCGATCTCGCCCGTCCGTCGTGAGCAACTGCGAAAAACCCTGAGAGCGGGCTTGCCCAAGCTTCGCCGGGACACTATAGCTCGCCCCGCCCTGCAAGAGCGCTTCGCGCTCAGGCCCGCGGTCTTCGTCTATCGGTTAGGACACCAGCCTTTCACGCTGGGAAGACGGGTTCGATTCCCGTAGACCGCGCCACTTCCATTCCCCTTCACAAGTTCACCTGACATCGGCCGGGACCGGCGCCTCGCATCGCCCGGCGCTGCAGCCATCTGCGCCTGCTGTCGCCTGACTGGGCACAGGGCGCGAAGCGGGCCCGACAGTGCCATCGCGATCCTGGCGCCTACCGCGAGATCGTCCTCCAAGCCGAAGACATGGTGCAGGATCGTCCCGTCGCGTCCGATCAACACAGAGGACGGCGTGCCCTGCAGGCCGAAACGCCGCATCGTGACCGGAACGTCCGATCCTTCTTCGGCGAGGTCGACGGCCACCGGCGATCTCAGCCGATACTCGTGCAGGAAGGCGCGCAGGGTGACGGGCGACATCGCCGCTTGATGCTCGAAGACTGTGTGGATGCCGATGATCTGGAGGTCGCTCTCCGCGAAAACCCGCTCGATACGCTGGACCTGCGGGATCGCCTGCGCGACGCAGCCCGGACAAAGGAGCTGGAAGGCATGCAGGAAGACGGGCCGCCCGCGCAGCGCGGCCAGGGTCAGGGGCGTCGGGGTATTGAACCATTCGCTCACGGCCAGCTCAGGCGCCAGCACGGCTTCGTTGCCGGACATCACAGGCACTCCTTCGAGGCCAGCGGGCCATCTGAGTAGCCAGCCCCTGTAACGGCGCCGGCGGCTTCGCAGATCGGCTCCAGGCCGGGAAAGTCGATGGACACGGTGAGTGCGACGGCGATCTGGGCCGGGGTGGCTCCCATTGCGCCCGCCGGTTCGATGCGGGTAATCCTGCTCATGTTCTGACCTTTCATTTGCCTGGAGGGGGAGAACATGCCGGTTCGTCGATGGCAGTCGGCGAACCGGCGCTATTGCGGTCACTTGCCCGGCACGACCTTGCCGGGAAGGCTCAGATTGCCGGACGCGACCTTGAAGACGTCGCTGACGCAGAGCAGCGGCGCATGCAGGTTGCCGTTGACCTTGAGGCCGGCGGTGACACCGTCGAAGGACGCGCCCTTGATGCCGCCGATCAGCGCGACCGGGATCGAGACGTCGACCGTGTCGCCCTTGAAGCTGGTCGGATAGTCAGGGCTGTCGATCAGCAGGGGTACGTTCGGCCAGGTCGGCGGCACCTTCGGCTTTGCGCCAGCGGGAATGTCGATCACCTTCAGGCCGCCGCCGCAGGCCTTGTCCTGCGCCAGCACGACCCAATGCGGATGCCAGATGTGCCGGTTCTTGCCGCCATAGGCCGCGTCGTCGAAATCGGGGTGGAAGGTGACGGCGAGCGCGACGATGCCCTGGTCCTTCTCGAAGCCGATCTCGGCGCTGTCGAGCGTCGTCGGCCAGACATAGGCGTGGACGCTGGAGCCTTCGAACTTGCCGGTGGCGTCGGGCTTGTCCTTGCCGGCCTCGCCGCGCACTCGTGTGGTGAACACGGCCGTGTCGCCCTTGGTCACGATGGTGGTCTCGATGATGTCGAAGGAGGCCTGGACCGCCTCGGTCGGCTTCGATTTGACCGAGTGAGCGGTGGCGGCCGCCAGCCATAGCGAGGCCGTCCCGGCGATGAGCACGCCGGCTATCCGTTTTGCCACCATGATTCTGTTCCTTTCTGTCCTGCCTGGAGGGGGTCATCCCGCTTGAAATGCTTCCCAGGTGGCAGCCCGGGAAGCGGGATCGGCTGTCTCATGGTCGCGGCAATCGATGCGCAATTCGCGCTGGCCGAAGGCGGCGTCGACGAAACGACAATGATGCGGCCGCGCCGCGCGCGGATGGGCGAAAGGCGCGAAATATCTGCAGCTTGCGCACATGCGCTGGATCGGGATGGCGTCGGCTTCCTGCAGCGCGCGGATCAGCCTGATCAGGGTGAGGAGCAGCCCGTCCTGCTCTTCCGCCGCGAGGGCTCTCACGGCCTGATCGGCGGCGCCGCTCGTCATCGCATCGACATCGAGCACCGCCTTGCCGCTGGCCGTCAGCGCGACGACCACGGCTCGCCGGTCGCCGGCAATCGCGCGCTTCTCGACAAATCCCTTGCGTTCCAGCGCGCCGATCGAATCCGTCGCTGTCGGCTGCGAAACGCCCAGATGAGCAGCGATGTCCTTGACCCCCAACCCGCCCTTCCGGCCGTCGAGAAGCTCGATGATCGCCAGCTGCGTCGGGTTGATGCCGGCTCGCTTCGCCCGTTCCCAGTCGTCGGCGCGGATCACCGTCGAGACGCGGGCAAGGGCCTCGCGCAGCCGGTAAACGATGGTCGTCGGGTTGCCTGGCGTTTCCATGCAACCAGATATATAGGAGTCCTAATTTAAAACAAGCCGACGCGATCAGGCTGATGACGGTCTGCGATCGGCGCGCGTCGATCAGACGCGCGGGGACATGAAGCGGGCGAAAAAGGCTGCCAAAGCAGCGTGACCGTCGAGCGGCAGCACATGCGCGACATATTGGTCGGGCCGCACGAGCACCAGGCAGCCGCGCTCCCGGTCGATGCTGCGCTGATCGAAGATGTCCCGGCCGCCACGCAGATCGGGGCAGAACACCTTCTCGTAGTCGATCAGGCCGAGGCGGCCCTTCCGGGGCAGGAGCAGGCCCGGCAGGGTCTCGACCGCAACCTCGCGATGGGCCTGCTGCAGGATCGCGCGCAAGTCGATGACGGAATCGATGTCGGCACCCGGCACCACATAGCGGCGCAGCGGTGACGAGGGCTCATTCGCCAGAGCATCGCAAAGGGCTCGCAGCCGCGATGCCGGCGAGGACGGGTCGGCGCGATCGGCAAAGGCGTAAAGGCACCAGCGGCCATCGGCCTGCGCGACATGGCCGAGCTCGACCGGCTTGGCGTCGCCGAGCCGGATCACGGGCGCCGAGTGGAAGCGCGCGCCGATCGGAAATCCCGTCGCGAGGCCGGCATGGGTTGGCTCGCCGGTCAGGGTGGAGGGCGCATACCGGGTCGCGGTGCCCGCGGTATAGCGGCCGTGCCTGATGAAATAGGCCTCGACCTCCTTGGGATCGACGCCGTCGCCCGTCTCCGAGGTCTTCAAAGGAGCACTCAGCATCTTCGCCCATTCGCGGTCGAAATCGATCAGCTCCTTGGCGATCGCCTGGCGCTCGGCCGAGTAGCTGTGCAGGAGCTCCGGCGGGCATTGCCCGCGCAGGACCGCCGCCAGCTTCCAGCCGAGGTTGAAGGCGTCCTGCATCGAGACGTTCATACCCTGGCCGGCCTTGGGGCTGTGGGTGTGGCAGGCGTCGCCGGCGATGAAGACGGACGGCAGGCGCTGCCCGACCTCGCCCTCCGGCACGTTGTCGAACTTGTCGCAGAGGCGCTGGCCGATCTCGTAGACCGACCACCAGGCGACCTGCTTCACCTCGAATGTGTAGGGGCGCAGGATGCGCTGCGCCGCGGCGATCAGATGCTCCACGCCGATATTGCGGCTCGCGACGCGCTCGTTCGCGGCGAGCTTGTCGAGCTCGACATAGATGCGGATCAGATAGCCGCCCTCGCGCGGGATGATGATGATCGTGCCTTCGCCAGCGGACTGGATCAGCGCCTTCAATCGCACATCCGGGAAATCGGTGACGGCGAGGACATCCATCACGCCCCAGGCCTGGTTGGCGGAATCGCCCTGCAGCGTGCGCCCGATCGATTTGCGCACGGCGCTGCGGGCGCCGTCGCAGCCGACGACATAGCGGGCGCGAACGGTCTCGATCTCGCCTTCATGCGCGGGATCGACACGCTCCAGCGTTACGGTCACCGGGTGTGACGATGCATTGTCGATCTCAAGATCGACGAGGCGCCGGGAATAGTCCGGCTCCAGCCGGCTCGGCGAGCGGCGCATGACGTCGAGGAAGAAGTCGTGCACGCGCGCCTGGTTCAGGATGACATGCGGGAATTCGGAGAGGCCTTCCTCGACATCGAGGATGCGGCCGCTGCGGACGATGGCGCCCGGCTGAGCCGCGTCGGGCTTCCAGAACACGGTTTCGTTGACCCAGTAGCTCTCCTTCAGCACCTTCTCGGAGAAGCCGAAGGCATCGAACATCTCGATGGTGCGGCAGGCGATGCCATCTGCCTGGCCGAGCTCCAGCGGCCCCGGCTTCTGCTCGACGATCCGCGTGGTGATTTCGGGAAACGCCGAGAGCTGCGCCGCCAGGGTCAGGCCGGCAGGGCCGCAGCCGACGATCAGGACGTCGACCTCCTGCGGCAGGGCGCCGCCCGGGGAGGCCGGGAGGTTCTCGGCAACGTCCGAGACAGAGGGATCGCCGGTCCGAAAACCGTTGAGATGGAATTGCATGAAGGCCACCTTCTGCGAGGCAGGATGGATTGAGCTGATCTCGACGCGGGCGGCGTCTCAGCGCCGGCGGTTGCGCGCCTGTTCGAGCCACATCTCCCAGGGGCGATGGACCTGCGCCTCGATGCTGGCGACGCAGGCGCGGCTTTCGCCCTCGGTGAGATAGGTGACCTCGCCGAGTTGCATCGCCTGGAGCTGGTAGCGCGCATTGAGCTCTGCATAGACGGCACGGTAGACCGCCTGCTTGATCGAGTAGCCGACCACGGTCGAGCCATGGCCGCGCATCAGCACGATGTCGTGCCCGTTGAAATGCTCGGCCAGCGCCCGGCCGAGCTGGTTGTTGCTGATCAGCAGGTCGGTCGCATCGCCCCCGGCCTCGCGGATCTCGAAGACGGGAGCGCCCTGGCCGACGAAGCCGGCCATGTGGAACATAGCCCGGAGCCGAGTGCCCTTGACCACGCTGAGCGGCACGATCGAATGCGAATGGCTATGGATCACGGCCATCACGTCGGGACGCCTGCGGAAGATCTCGGCGTGGATGAAGCGCTCGAGATAGACCTTGCGGCCATTGGCGTTCACCGCCTCGCCGTCGAGGGTGAACTCGACGATGTCCTCGGCGGCGACCCGGCTCGGCGCCATGTTGCGGGCGAGCAGGAAACGATCGGGCCGCTTGTCATGGCGCACGCTGACATGGCCGAAAGCATCGACGACGCCCTGGTCGAACAGGATGTGATTGGCCGCGACCAGCTCCTCGACGATCTCGGGCGAGGGCGCGACCGAGGCAGCGGCCGTGTCGGCCACGTCGACGGCGATGGGGTGATTGCCATGATCCGCGGTGCACATTGCTCGCTCTCTCCGAAATCGCCTTGATCGACATTTGCTGGCCAGGCTCTGCCGATAGGGCGGCGACACCGCCGAACCGGGCAAAGGATCAGAGAAGCGAATGGTACGCGAGCAGCGTGTGCCCCCCGCAAGTGGCGTCCGAGATCCAGCAACTGAAACGCGCTGGGCCAACCTCCCATCCGGCGATCTCTGCTAGATCGTCCGTATACTGATTAACAGAATACGCTCAGATTTTTGCCTGTCAACTGTGGCTGCAGGGCGGGGGCCTGAGCATTCCATCCGGATAGGGTGAAGCGGGCACTTTGACCGCTTACGGACTGAAAGCATACGATCTATAGCGAAGATGCAGCGATCGAGCCGAGCCGGATTCGCCTGACGAAGAGCCGGCGGCACGACCATTCGAGCGGCGGAAATCCACCCGCCCCACCAAGGCAAAGCGACGATGGCGACGGACGATATCTATCATATGCCCGGCCACCTCATCCGGCGCGCGCAGCAGATCGCCGTCTCGCTCTTTCTCGAGGAATGCGCGCCCGTTGACCTCACCCCCGTCCAGTTCGCGGCGCTGGTGACGGTGCGCGACAATCCCGGCATCGACGCGACCCGACTCTCGGCCCTCGTCGCCTTCGACCGCTCGACTCTGGGCAATGTGCTGGAGCGGATGGAAGCCAAGGAGCTGATCCAGCGCTCGGGCAGCAAGGACGACAAGCGCGTCAAGGTGCTGCACCTGTCGCCGAAGGGCGAGCGCATCCTGCAGGAAGCCGGACCGCTGGCGCAGCGGGCGCAGGAGCGCATCCTCGCCCCGCTCGCGCCGGAGGATCGCGAGACCTTCATGCGCATGCTCGCGCAGCTCGTCGAGCTCAACAACGAGGCCTCGCGCGTGCCGCTGCGGCTGGACGCACTGCGCTCTTCCGACGCTGCCTGAGGGCGCGACTTTTCCGAGATCGCAGGTGACGCTGAAACCGGTTTCCTGAACTCCGGTCGGCGCAGTTCGTGGAGCTCGGATTTGACAGGTCCAAGATACGGTGCATACTGATAATAAGTATGCGGTCTTATCTTGCGGCACGAGCGGAGCGCGGCTGGCGAGGGCTGCCCCAGCGCGAGATCCGGAACGCAGACGGCCCTTTCGCAGCGAATGAGAACCGCCATCAACGCGGCCGCACCCGGAGGAAAACCAGTGATCATCACACGACGTGCCGCCTTGATCGGGCTCGCGGGCATTGCGTTCGCGCCCCGTGCCGCCTTGGCCCAGCGCAAGATCGTCAGGCTGATCGTGCCCGCCGCAGCGGGCGGGGCGATCGATGTGATCGGCCGGCTCTATGCCCAGCGCGTTGCGCCGGCACTCGACGAATCCTGGGTGGTCGAGAACAAGGCCGGCGCCAGCAACACGCTTGGCGCGGCCGAGGTCGCGCGCGCTGCGCCTGATGGCACGACCTATCTGACCAATGCCGACATCCACATCATGGCGAAGCATGTGATGCGCAGCGTGTCCTACGATCCGCTCGCCGATTTCACCCCGATCTCGCGCTTCGCGACCTCGCCGATGGTGCTGATCGGCTCGACCAAGACGCCCGAGACCCTGCCGGCGCTGATCGCGGAGATGAAAGCGAAGCCGACCGAGTTCACCTTCGCCAATTCCGGATTGGGCAGCATGGGCCACCTCGCCACCGAGAGCTTCAAGCTCCGCACCGGGACGAGCGCCGAGCTGGTCAACTATCGCGGCACGGCTCCGGCGCTCACCGATGTCGTCGCCGGCCAGGTGCCGCTGATGGTCGCCCCACTCGGCTCGGCCCTGTCGTTCATCACCGACGGCAAGGTCCGCGCCTTCGCGATCATGGGTGCGCAGCGCAGCAAGCTTCTGCCAAACGTGCCGACCGCCGGCGAGCAGGGGCTGTCCGATCTCAACTTCACGCTCTGGTACGGCCTTTGGGGGCCGAAGGGCCTGCCGGCCGAGACGGTGCAGCGTGTCAATGCGACGGTGCAGGCGGCCTCGAAAGATCGCGAGATCGTCGAGAAGCTGACCGCGCTCGGTGCGGAAGCTGTGACCGAGGATCCGGCGAGCTTCGCCAAGTTCATCGAGGCCGAAATCCAGCGCGCCAACCGCGTGGTCGAGGAAGCCGGCATCAAGCCGGGCTGACGGCTTCCTCGCAAGGAGTGCAGGGGCGGCGGGGCCGCTTCTCGGCCTGCGCGGGACGGGTTCAGCTTCGCCGCGCCGGCGCTCCTGAAACTGTCGACGGCGCCCCGTCGACAGCGCGGTCCCCGCAGCGCTGCTCAGCGCAGCGGCGGGGCGTAGAGGATGCCGCCCATGCTCCAGAGCTGGTTGAGGCCGCGCGGGATGGCGAGGGGCGAGCCTGTGCCGAGATTGCGCTCGTAGAGCTCGGCATAGTTCCCGCCCGCCTTGACCGAGCGAACCGCCCAGTCGGCATCGAGGCCGAGCGCCTTGCCGAAGCCGCCTTCGGCGCCGGTGAAGCGGCGCACATCCGGCTTCTGGGATTTGAGGGCGTCGTCGATGGTCGTGCTGGCGATGCCGAGTTCCTCGGCGTTGACCAGGGCGAAATTCACCCATTTCACCACGGTGAACCAGCCGAAGTCGTCGCTGCGCACCACCGGACCGAGCGGCTCCTTCGAGATCACGTCAGGCAGCACGATCGCCTCGGCGGGCTTGGCGAGCTTGAGGCGCTCGCCGTGCAGGGCCGACTGGTCGCGGGTCAAGACGTCGCATTGCCCGGACTGGAAGGCGGCGAGGGCCTCGGCCGCGCTCGGAAACGCCTTCTCCTCATAGGCCATCGAATTGGCCTTGAAGAAGTCGCCGAGATTGGCTTGCGTCGTGGTGCCGGCCTCGACGCAGATCTTCGCCTTGTCCAGCGAAAGCGCCCCGTCGACACCGAGCGCGCGCTTGGCCAAAAAGCCCTGGCCGTCATGGAAGCTGATGCCGGCGAAGGCGAGGCCGAGCTGCGCCTCGCGCTCGAGCGTCCAAGTCGAGTTGCGCGCAAGGAGATCGACCTTGCCGCCCTTCAGCGCCTCGAAGCGTTCGCTGGCAGAAAGCGGCGTGAAGGCGACCTTGCCCTTGTCACCCAGCACCGCGGCCGCGACGGCCCGGCAGAAGTCGACGTCGAAGCCGCGCCAATTGCCTTGCGCATCCTTGTCGGAGAAGCCCGCCACGCCCTCGCTGACGCCGCATTGCAGCGTGCCGCGCTGCTTCACCGTATCGAGTGTTCCGGCCATGGTCGGCATGACGGACAAGCCCGCCAGTGCTCCGAGGACGGCCAAGCCGGAACGCTGCGAGCAAACCGATGAAGCCTTCGACATGGCACGCGTCTCCTTTCGGGTGTCTGGGGACAGGGTAGGGCCGGTCACAGCGTCGCCTTGTGGCGGATGATGACCTTGGTCCCGACCGGAACGCGGTCATAGAGATCGACGATATCGCCATTGGCGAGTCGGAAGCAGCCCGAGGAGATCGCCTGTCCGATCGTCTCAGGCTGGTTGGTGCCGTGGACGCGGAAGACGGTCGAGCCGAGATAGAGGGCACGGGCGCCCATCGGATTGCCGGGGCCACCGGCCATGAAGCGCGGCAGATAGGGCTGGCGCTGCAGCATCTCCGGCGGCGGGCGCCAGTCCGGCCACTCGGCCTTGCGGCTGACTTGGACCTGGCCCGACCAGGTGAAGCCCTCGCGGCCGACGCCGATGCCGTAGCGCAACGCCCGGCCATTGCCCTGGACCACATAGAGGAAGCGCTCGCCGGAATGGATCACGACGGTCCCGGGCGCCTCGTTCGAGCGGAAGAGCACCATCTGGCGGGCATAGGGGCCCTCGCTGATGCTGACCTCCTCGGTCGAGACCCGGCCCGGCTCGTCGCCGATATCCATCGTCTCCTGCAACGCCGCGGGCGGGCGTGGCTGGGCGGCACCGGGCAGGGCCAGCAGGGGAAAGGTGAGGCCGCAGGCAAGGAGGCTGCGCAGGGCAGTGCGAATTGTGCTCATGGGCGTTGCCTCCGCTCAGCCGCAACGGGAGTAGATGAAGGTGCCGTAGCGCCGCTGCGCATCCGGATCGACGAAGCGCATCATCAGCATCGATCTGCTGTGCGAGAGGATCTCGCGGTCCTGCGGGTCGCCAGCCGGCGCTTCGAAACCGACATAGGTCTTGCCGCCTCCGGACTTCAGCCTGAGCTCATACGGCTTGGGATCGTCGGCGACATGCATCATCACGCCGTCGCCGGGCCCCTGCACGATCGTATAGGGCTGCTTGCACCCCGCCCGCGCCTCGGCCTCGGTGCGCTTGCGGTCCTTGTCGGTATGGAAGGAGGCGATGCCCCAGCGGCCGACCAGGACGTCGCGCGTGATCCCGGTCGGAGCCGGTGCACTTGCCGCGACGCCGGCCGAGGACGACGGGCCTTCGCCGCCACCGCAGGCGGCGAGGATCAGCGGCAGCGTCAGCGCGAAGGCCGCACTGCCGATCGAGCGGAACTTCGTCTGCGCGCACCGGACATGTTGCCGTCTCATCGTCTCTCCTCGCCACGTGCCGGCTTGCTGCGGCATTCCAGGGCACCGTGCGACGAGCGTCACCCGGCTCGGCTGTAGGACAGCCGGAAGTGCGGTTTCGATCAACCCCTTTTCGGCCGGGCGATCGCGCGGCCCGATCAAGCCACGTTTGCAGAGCTGCGGGAAGACGTCATCGACAACGTCTGCAGCGGAGGGCCGTGCGGGGGCATCGTCAGTGTCGGCTCTGGTCAGCCTGTCTCTGCCGCCACGCCCCGTAGAAATCCTGACCTGTTTCCGGCAGTACCGGCTCGTAGTTGACCTTCATCGGCTGCTCTGCGAGCGGCTTGGCCAGATCGGCATAGACGGCCGCGGTCGACAAGCCATAGGGAGCGCCGTCGGATCGTTCGTGCTCGGGAGTTCTTGACGCCGCGGGTCACCACCTCGGCGTTCCTGGCGAGGACTGCTCCGAGCGGGCGCCCGCCGTTCTCCAGATTCTCGCGCCCGGGCTCGACGATCCCGCGCGGGCCTTACTTTTTCAGATACATGTCCCAACAGGGCGAAAGCGCGATCAGCTGGCGCCCTTCGAGCGCCTGCGAGAACTGCGCCCAGATCGCCGCACGCTTGAGCTCGAAGGGACATTTGGGCCGCATGATGGCGTCGATATCGCGCAGGGCTTCCAGCATCTCCCGCGTGACTTTCGGATTGGTGCGGTCGGTATCGATGCCGAGCGCGACGTGCAGCGGCGCCGCGCGCTCGAGCAGATGGTTGAACGGATTGACGAAGTCGAGCGCGAAGAAGCCGTTCAGCTGCCGCTGGTTGGAGGCTTCCCAGCGTTTGATCGCACCGACACCCTGCTGCACTTCGAGGAGCCAGGTCGCCTGGTGATCGATCTCCGAGAACAAGGTGGCCGATGGCAGCAGGCCCCGGCGGGCGAGGTCCTGATAGGCTTCCGTGTATTTCGGGTAACGCTCGATCTGGGCGATCGCGCGCGCGGCCAGCTCCGGCTTGAGGCTGACGCGGCCGAGCGGCCCCAGATCCGGCACGTCCAGCGCCTGGTAGCGCGGCGCGGAAACCAGGGCCCGCGCACCCCGTTCGAGGAAGATGATGGCGCTTGGCAGCGACACCGCCATGACGAGCACGAGCACCCATATGCGCAGGCGGTCGTCTGCCCGCGGATAGTAGTCTTTGAGGATCAGGATGAGGACCGGCCAAAGTCCGATGAACTCGAGCGACCCGCTGTTCTGGGTTTCGCCCAGGACCAGGGCGAAGAGGCTGGCGCTGAGCCAGCCGAGCGGGGAAGACAGCAATGCCGCCGGTGAAAGCCTGTCACGCCACGCGGCGAGAGCGAGCACGCCGATCAGCGTCACGCATGGCGCGATCACGTTGAACTTGACTGAGCCGAGCGTCAGGAAACGTCGCAGGAACGACGCCGAATTGAGCATGGCGAGGTTCATGATGTCTTCGACATAGGCGTAGACCATGCCTGTCGTCAGCTCGATCAGGAACAGGCATGCGATCACCACGCTGGCGGCGATCACTGCGTCGCGCAGGCGCATGCGTCCGGCGAGGACCGCGTAGCCGACGAGAGCCGCGCCCGATACCGGCCCCGTGATCTTGACCAGGAACAAGGCCATCATCAGCACCGCTACGAGCGTCGTCAGCAGAACCCGGCTTTCGACGAAAAGAAGCGCCGCCAGCAGCAGGTAGAGGAGCAGGGCGACATGGCGGTTGTAGTAGCCGAAACCGTCGAAGCCCGGTGATGGGTAGAGGCTGTGAAGGTTGATCGGGAGCGAGGCGAAGAACAGGAATGGTATCAGGAGCGCGAGAGCCAAACGGCGCGAGCGCAGGTCGACATCCCTGACGATCAGCACCAAGATCGGCAGCGAGATCGGCACGATCGCCCAGTTTGCGAGGAGAGCGGGCTGCGCCTGCGGGAACACGGCTCTGATCCAGGCGGTGAGGTAGAAGCCGAGCGAGCCGATCGATGTGAAGAAGTCGATGTTCGGAATCTGGCCGAGCTGGATGCGCTGGGCGGCGTCGAGATAGATGTCGGTGTCCCAATAATTCGGCCCCAGGGGCAGGCGCATGGGAAGCGCCAGCCCGAGGATAACCATGACCAGGAACGCCGCGATCCAGAAGGTCGGGGACATTATCGAATTCCGCCAGAGTGTCCCTGACACCGGACCTCCTGCCGCCGCTTGAGAGCTGCTCATCATCGCCTGTTCCATGAGCTTTTGACCAAGCATGGCATTAATGTGTTACCCGATCGCTTCCATGTTCGACGATTTCTGCAATTTACGGTTGTGTCGAGCATTCAGGCGACCAGTTGCGGGAGATATCCCTCGGTTGGCACCCGGATGTGCGAGCTCTCTGGGTTCTCAGGCCCCTGGGCGCATCCTATAAGGCGACGCCGTCGCTATCGTCGGCCGCCCGAGATCGCCGCATGGCCGACATCGCCAGCCTGTTCAATCTGGTTGCGCCCTTCTTCGGGCTGATCCTGCTCGGCTTCCTGATCGGCCGCTACAAGCGCCTGCCGGGCGAGGGCCTTGCCTGGATGCAGTTCTTCCTGATCTATGTCGCGCTGCCTTGCCTGTTCTACCGGCTGATCGCCGACAAGCCGCTGAGCGAACTGACGAACTGGCGCTTCGTCGCGGTGACGACGCTCGCGACCTTCTGCGCTTTCGTGCTCTCCTTTGCGCTCGGCTGGCGTCATACCCATGGCGACATGCCGCAGGCGGTGATGCAGGGCGTCGCCGGTTCCTATTCGAACATCGGCTATATGGGCCCGCCGTTGATCATGGCGGCGCTCGGCCCCGCTGCCAGCGCCCCGGTCGTGCTGATCTTCGTTTTCGACAACCTGCTGCTGTTCTCGCTGATCCCGTTCCTGATGGCGCTGGCCGGCGTCGACAAGCGCAGCTTTTCCGCGACCGCCGCCGAGGTGGTCCGGCGGGTCGTCACCCATCCCTTCAATGTCGCGACGGTGGCCGGCGTGCTCGCGGCCTTCTTCAAGCTTGAATTGCCGACAGCGCTCGACAAGATGACGCTCTGGCTCTCGCAGGCGGCCGCTCCCTGCGCCCTGTTTCTGCTCGGCGTCACGGTGGCGCTGCAGCCGATCCGGCAGATGCCCAGCGAGCTGCCCTGGCTGGTCGCGATCAAGCTGCTGCTGCACCCGCTCTTGGTCTGGCTGCTGCTATCGGGGCTCGGCGATTTCTCGGGCCCCTGGGTCTATGCCGCCGTGATCATGGCGGCGCTGCCGCCGGCGCTGAACATCTTCGTGATCTCGACGCAATATCGCGTCGGCATCGAGCGCGCCTCGGCCTGCATCCTTGTCGGCACCATCGTCTCAACGGTGACGCTGACGGGCTTCCTGTGGCTGGTGAAGACGGGCAGGATGCCGGCTGACCTGTTCCACTGATCGCCCGCAGGGACTCGCGAGCCCATCGATGCAGCCGCTCTCCGATCTCCTCGTCCTCGACTTCTCGACCCTGCTGCCCGGCCCGCTGGCGAGCCTCTTCCTCGCCGAGGCCGGCGCCCGCGTGATCCGGATCGAGCGGCCGGATGGCGAGGACATGCGCCGCTTCCCGCCGCGCTTCGGCGAAACCTCCGCCCCCTTCGCCGCGCTCAACCGCGGCAAGCGGAGCCTCGCCATCGATCTCAAGGCGCCCGACGCACTGGAACGGCTGACGCGCTTGATCGCGCAGGCCGACATCGTGATCGAGCAGTTCAGGCCGGGCGTGATGGCCCGGCTCGGCTTCGGCTACGAGGCTCTGAAGGCGCTCAATCCCCGGCTGGTCTATTGCTCGATCAGCGGCTACGGCCAGGACGGTCCGCGCGCCTCGGAGGCCGGCCACGACATCAACTACCAGGCGATCGGCGGCCTGCTCGGCCAATCGCTCGCGCAGGGCAGGCCGGCGCCCCTGCCGCCGACTTTGGTCGCGGACATCGCCGGCGGCGCCATGCCGGCGGTAATCAACATCCTGCTGGCGCTGCGCGAGCGCGACCGCTCCGGGCAGGGTTGCCATCTCGACATCGCCATGACCGACGCGATGCTCGCCTTCTCCTGGTATGCGCTGGCGCAGGGTCAGGCCGTTGGCCGCTATCCCAAGGGCGGGGAGGGGCTGCTCACCGGTGCCAGTCCGCGCTACGGCCTCTATGCGACGGAAGATGGCTGGTTCCTCGCCGTCGGCGCGATCGAGGAGAAGTTCTGGACGAGTTTTTGCGAGGGCATCGGCCTCGCCGCCGAACTGCACGACGACCGGCGCGATCCGGCGGCGACGCGGGCTGCAATCACCACGATCATCGCCTCCCGGCCGGCGAAGCATTGGCAGGACACGATCGAGCCGCTCGACTGCTGCTGCACGGTGGTGCGGACGCTCGACGAGGCGCTGGCCGATCCGCATTTGACCGCGCGCGGTCTGCTCGACCGGCAGGTCGAGGAGCCGGGTGGCAGGCGCATGGTCTCGACACCGCTGCCGCTCGCGCCGGTCTTCCGCGATGCCGCGCCGGCGCTGCGCGCGAGCCCGCCGATCGGCGACTACGAGATCTGAGGCTCAGCCCGCAGCCGTGCCGCCGGCCAGCCCTTGCCGCATCACCAGCCGGCGCAGCGGCGCGAATCGCGACAACGCCAGCAGCCCCGCGCCGCGCATCAGATCGGCCGGCAGCAGGTCGGTCAGCAAGGTCCGGTTCAGCGCATCGACCGCGCCGGTGCGCAGGCGCACATCCGCCTGACGCGACCGGTCATAAGCGGAAAGCGCTGCCTCTTCGCCGGGATCATCGGCACCGGAAACGGCATCGCGCAACGCGGCGACGTCGCGCAGGCCGAGATTGAGCCCCTGCGCCCCGATCGGTGGGAAGACATGCGCGGCCTCGCCGATCAGCGCCATGCGGTTGGCGGCGAAGCGATCGACCGACAAACCTCCCATCGGCACGCGTCCGCGTGGGCCTGCCAGGGTCAGAGCGCCGAGGATCGAGTGGGTCCGGCGCTCGACCTCGCGGGCGAAAGCGGCGTCATCGAGCCCGGCGATACGTTCGGCCTCGCCCGGTTTGAGCAGCCAGACCAGCGAAGAACGCCGCCCTGACATCGGCACCAGCGTGCAGGGACCGGAGCGGGTGTGAAATTCGGTCGAGGCGTCCTGATGCTCGCGGCGATGGCTCAGGATCGCCGTCAGCGCCATCTGTGGGTAGCTCCAGTCGCGCGCCGTGATGCCGGAAGCTTCACGGACTCGCGACTTGCGGCCATCGGCGCCGACGACGAGGCGGGCCGCGACAGGGGTAAAGCCGTCACCCGCCAGACGGACACTGTCGGCGCCTGCCGCGATCTCTGTCACCGCCTGCGGGATCATGCGGATGCGCGGCTCCGCCGCCGCCTTCGCCGCCATCGCCTCGACCAGCACGGCGTTCTCGACATTCCAGCCGAAGGCCGGCAGGCCGAGCTCGGCCGCCTTGAACTCGACCGGCGGCTGCTTGAACAGGCTGCCGGTGTCGTCGACCAGGCGCATCACCGCGAGCGGCGCCGCGACCGTGTCAAGCGTCTCCGTCAGGCCGAGCGCCTCGAGCAGTCGCCAGGAGCCGTCGAGCAGGGCGACCGTGCGGCCATCGCGCGGCGCGCTCGCCTGGCCGAACAGCACGACCTGCCGCCCGGCAGCGGCGAGCGCGAGCGCCGCCGCGAGCCCGACGGCTCCCGCCCCGACGATGGCGATGTCGCAATGCTGCTGGTCCGTCATGGTCTTTGGGTAGCCGATGCCGGCGCCGCTGGCGAGCGCGCCCTTGCCGCAGCTGCCGGCTACCCCCAGACGACGCCGTTACGCGGCTTCTGGGCGATCTCCCGGAAGGAGACGATCCGCTCGTCGATGCCCTCATGGCCGAGCACGGCGCGGACCTGCCGCCCGGCGCCGCGGATCTCGACGGCGGAGCCATGCCGCAGCGCCTTGTCGAGCATCGCCTTGAGCGAGACCGCCGCGCTCGAATCGGCGAAGGGTACGCCGGAGAGATCGAGCACGATCCGCTCGGGAAAAGGGCCGACCCGATCGAGCACGGTCGCGACATGACTGCTGGCGCCGAAGAAGAGCGGGCCCGTGATTTTGTAGTGGAAGGCCTCGCCATCGCGCTTGCCGTTGCCGTTCGCCTGCAGCTCGTCATGGCCCTCCTCGTCATAATCGACGAGGCCAGCGTCCATACCGGCCTCGACCGTGACGATGCTCGCCATGCGGTGCATGAAGATCAGCGACCCCAGCACGACGCCGATACCGATCCCAACCATCAGGTCCTCGAAGATCACCAACAGGAAGGTCGACAGCAGCACGAGGGAGTCGGCGCGCGAATGCCTGAGGATCGCGGCGAAAGCGGCCTTCTCGGCCATGTTCCAGGCAACGACGGCGAGCACGCCGGCGAGTGCCGCCAGCGGGATGTAGGAGGCAAGCGGCGCCGCGACCAGCATGAACAGCAGCACGAAGGCGGCGTGCAGCATCCCGGCGACCGGCGTGACGCCGCCGGCACGGATATTGGTCGCGGTGCGGGCGATGGTGCCGGTGACGCAGATGCCGCCGAACAAGGGCGAGCCGATATTGGCGACGCCCTGCGCGACCAGCTCCATGTTCGAGCGGTGGCGGCGCCCGCTCAACCCGTCGGCGACCACGGCCGAGAGCAGCGATTCGATGCCGCCGAGCACCGCGATCGACAGCGCCGCCGGCAGCACCTCGACCAGCTTGTCGAGGCTGAAGGCCGGCAGATGCGGGGCGGGCAAAGCGCGCGGAATGCCGCCGAAGCGGCTGCCGATGGTCTCGACCGGCAGGTTGAGCAGGAAGGTCGCGGCGGCCGCGAGCCCGACAGCGATTAGGAGACCCGGCCAGTTCGGCCGCCAGCGCCTGACGGCCAGGATCGTCGCGATCGTCAGGGCCGAGAGGCCGAGCGCCGCCGGGTTGAGCGTGCCCAGCGCCGCCGTGAGCGCCTGCAGCTTCGGGATCAGCGCCGCCGGCTCCTTGCCGGGGAGCGTCAATCCGACCAGATCGCGGATTTGGCTTGCGAAGATGATGATGGCGATGCCGGTGGTGAACCCGACCAGCACCGGATGCGGGATGTATTTGATGTAGGTGCCGAGCCGCAGCGCTCCGACTGCGATCAACATGGCGCCGGCCAGCATGGTCGCCAGCAGCAGCCCGTCGAAGCCGTGCTGGTCGATCGTCGCCGCGACGAGGACGATGAAGGCGCCGGCCGGCCCGCCGATCTGATGGCGGCTGCCGCTCAGCGCCGAGACGAGGAAGCCGCCGATGATCGCCGTGAACAGCCCGGCAGCCGGCGTCGCGCCGCTGGCAATGGCGATCGCCATGGAGAGCGGCAGCGCGACGATCGCGACCGTCAGCCCCGAGACCGCGTCGGCCCGCAGGCGAGCGAAGCCGTAGCCTTCGCGCAAAGCGGTGACCAGCTTGGGGGTGAATGCCTCGCGCAGGATCGGTTGGCCGCCGAGATGAGCGCCTTGCCTGTTCATGTCAGAGACCGATCATGCAGTTATGCCAGACCGACTCGGCGTTTGCGCGGGTCTGCCGTGCAGTGCAGCCGTTGCGTCGGAGGAAGGCAAGTCCCTATCGTTGCGCCATCGACATCAGGAGATCGCCATGGCGAAAGCAATCCGCGTGCACAAGACCGGTGGGCCCGAGGTTCTGCAGCTGGAGGAGGTCGCGCTACCTGCGCCTGGGCCGGGCGAGATCCTGATCCGCAACCGCGCCATCGGGCTCAACTTCATCGACACCTATTTCCGCACCGGCCTGTACCCGGCGCCGCTGCCTTTCACCCTCGGCAATGAATCGGCAGGCGACGTGGTCGCGGTCGGCCCCGGTGTGACGGAATTCAAGCCCGGCGATCGGATCGCCGTGGTCGCAGCTCACGGCGCCTATGCCGAGGAGCGCATCGTACCCGCGTCGGCGGTGGTCGCCTTGCCGGAGAACGTCTCCTACGAAGCCGGCGCCAGCATGATGCTGAAAGGGCTGACGGCGGAATACCTGCTCCACCGTACCTATCCGGTGAAGCCGGGCGACACCATCCTGGTCCATGCCGCGGCGGGCGGCACCGGCTCGATCCTCTGCCAATGGGGCAAGGCGCTCGGCGCGACCGTGATCGGCACCGTCGGCAGCAAGGAGAAGGCCGAGCTCGCCAGGGCGAACAAGGCCGACCATGTCATCCTCTACCGCGACGAGGACGTCCCGGCGCGGGTCAAGGAGATCACCGGCGGCCAGCTCTGCAACGTCGTCTATGACGGCGTCGGCAAGGACACCTTCATGGGCTCGCTCGACTCGCTGAGGCCGTTCGGCCTGCTGGCGAGCTTCGGCAACGCCTCGGGCGCGGTCGAGGCCTTCAATCTCGGCATCCTCGCGGCGAAGGGCTCGCTCTACGTCACCCGCCCGACGATGAACACACACACGGCCAAGCGTGAAACCCTGGTCGCGATGGCGAAGAACCTGTTCGAGGCCGTCGGCTCCGGCAAGGTCAGCGTCGCGATCAATGCCCGCTTCGCGCTGAAGGATGCTGCCGACGCCCACCGCGCGCTGGAAAGCCGCGGCACGACCGGTTCGACGGTGATCGTGCCGTAGCGGCGGCGCAATTTCCGCCTGAATCGAAGGCTATGGGAATTGCGGTCCGGCCGGGTGGCCGGACCGTTTCCGTTTCAGGTATCCCGCTTGCGCATTGCCAGGGTCATCGTCTCGTCGAGCATCATCGTCGCACTCGCAGCGGGCGGCGCCATGATCGCTCCGCCGGCCCTGCAGAGCTGGCAGCTTCAACAGGCGAAAGATGATCCCTCCGAGCTGTCCCGGCTTCGCCTCGTCAGCGTCGCGACGCAGGATCGCATCGCCCCTGAGATCGACCGGGCAGTGGCAGCCGGCGATCTCGGTCTCGCCGAAAGCTTCGTCGCGCTGGCGGCCGAACGCGGCATCGCCACGGCTCCCGAGCGCGTCGCCCAGATCGAGGCCTTGCGGCAGAACGCGCTAACGCGCGCTGTCTCCGATTTCGGCCACGGCTTCGTCGCAGGCGAGCGCGAGAGTGATGCCGCCTTCGCCGGTGCGCTGGTCGGGGACATCAGCGGCTTCGGCGATTTGCGCGATCTCGTCCGCGAGGGGCACAAGCTCGTCGGCGGCGAGACGATCGATGAGACGGTGCTGGCGCTCGCCGCGGTCGGCCTTGCGGTCAGCGCCGCGACATGGGTCAGCCTCGGCGGCAGCCTTCCAGCCCGCGGCGGGGTCAGCGCCATCAAGGCCGCGAGCAAAGCCAAACTGCTTTCCCCGGTGCTCACTGCGAATCTCGGCCGCATGGCGGCCGGTGCAGTCGACCGGCCGGCCCTGACAGCGAGCCTCGGCGCAGCAGCCCGCCTGGACCTTGCGGCAGCAAAAACGGCGGCAGGTGGCATCGTCCGGCCCGCAGCGCTGGCGCGCTTCACCGCGCTCGGCCAGGACGCCGGCGCGCTCTATGCCCGGACAGGCCAGCGCGGCTTGCGCCAAGTGCTCGCCGTCGCCGAGGACGCCGGCGATGTCGGCCGGGCTGCCAAGCTCGCGGCGGCCAAGCCGTCGACCGTGCGCGCAACTCTCAGATTGCTCGGGCGCTCGGCGTTGGTGCTCGGCGCGCTCAGCCTGCAGACAGCCGGCTGGATGCTGGCGCTGCTCGGCTACGCACTGGCCGTCGCCATGGCCGCGCAGCGCTTCGGCTGGTGGCTCGGACGGCTCGGTCGAAAGCGTCGCGCCATCTCTCGCATGGAAGCGTCCGCGCCAACTCCCTGACGTAGAGGGAGCAAGAAAAATGAAAATTCCGAAACCCGAAAGCGAAAGCGCACCTGGAGCCGGCAAAGCGGGACCAACAACAAGATCACTGGTCCTTACGTCATGTCCCCGCTTCTTCGCCGCGCCGGCTTCATCCTTTCCTTCGCCATCGTCGCGATGGCGCTCCAGGCGCAGCTCACCGCCCGCCCGACGCTCCAGCTCGCTACTCAGGTCAGCGACGCACAGGTCGTCTTCGAGAAGTCGTCACGCCCGCGCGTCGGCCGTGTCACCGAGTCACGCCGCATGCCGCGGCCGGTCACCACGAAACTCGCCTGAGCCGAAGCGGTCTCAGACCGCAATGCCGTGCAAATCGTAGGCGTCGGCGCGCTCGATCTTCACCGTGACGATGTCGCCAGGCCGGAGCGGCCGCCGGCTCGAGACATAGACATTGCCGTCGATCTCGGGCGCATCCCATTTCGAGCGGCCCTTGGCGACTGTCGGCCCGGCCTCGTCGATGATCACCGGAATGCGCTTGCCGACGCGACCCTTGACGATGCGGGCCGAGACCTCGGCCTGCGTCTTCATGAAGCGATGCCAGCGCGCCTCCTTCTCGTCCTCCGTGACCAGCGGCAGGCCGAGATCATTGGCGGTCGCGCCCTTGACCGGCTCGTATTTGAAGCAGCCGACTCGCTCCAGCTTTGCTTCCTTCAGCCAGTCGAGGAGGAAGTCGACGTCGTCCTCGGTTTCGCCGGGGAAGCCGACGATGAAGGTCGAGCGGATGGCGAGGTCGGGGCAGATCTCGCGCCATTTCCGGATCCGCTCCAGCGTCTTCTCGTGATGGGCCGGCCGGCGCATCGCCTTCAGCACGGAAGGCGAGGCATGCTGGAACGGGATGTCGAGATAGGGCAGCACATTGCCCTCTGCCATCAGCGGGATGACCTCGTCGACATGCGGGTAGGGGTAGACATAGTGCATCCGCACCCAGACACCCATCTGGCCAAGCTCGCGCGCCAGTTCGAAGAAGCGGGTGCGGACCTCGCGGTCCTTCCACATCGACGGCGCATATTTGATGTCGAGCCCATAGGCGCTGGTGTCCTGCGAGATCACCAGCAATTCCTTGACGCCGGCCTTGACCAGCTTCTCGGCCTCGCGCAGCACGTCGCCGATCGGCCGCGAGACTAGATCGCCACGCAGCTTGGGGATGATGCAGAAGCTGCAACGGTTGTTGCAACCCTCTGAAATCTTTAGGTAGGCGTAGTGCCGCGGCGTCAGCTTGATGCCCTGGTCCGGGACGAGATCAATGAAGGGATCGTGCTTGGGCGGCACGGCCTGATGCACCGCCGAGACGACGCTCTCATAGGCCTGCGGGCCGGTGATCGCGAGCAGGTTCGGGAAAGCGTCGCGGATCTGCTCGGGCTCGGCGCCCATGCAGCCGGTGACGATGACCTTGCCGTTCTCGGCCATCGCCGAGCCGATCGCCTCCAGCGATTCCTGCTTGGCGCTGTCGAGAAAGCCGCAGGTGTTGACGATGACGACATCAGCGCCCGCATGGCTCTTGCTGAGCTCGTAGCCCTCCGAGCGCAGCGAGGTGATGATGCGTTCGGAATCGACGAGCGCCTTCGGGCACCCGAGGGAGACGAACGAGATTTTCGGCGCGACGGCGTTCATCGGCGGCGTAACTCTGACAGGGAAAGATGAGGGCGCGGCAAGGCCGGCACGATTGGCGCCTCTTTGATCCTTTTTGGACGAATTTGCAAATGCGCAGCTCTCACGCCGGCAGCGCCGCACGCTGGCCAAGGCATGCGAAAAGCGTGGAAACCGCAACAAGCCAGCACTATCCCACCGGTGATGAGGCCGAGCAGGCCGCGCCGATGGAAGCCTAGTGCCTAAGCGCCACGGCACGAGCCGCCGCGCAACACCTTTCAGGAGGCCGGCTATGGCTACGTTTTCTCTTCGCGTTTCGCGCACGCTGTCGATCGCGCTCTGCCTGTCGGCGCCGCTGGCGCCCGCCTTTGCCGGCGAAGGCGGCGGGGGCGGAGGCGGCGGTGGTGGTGGTGGCGATGATCGCTGGGCCGTGTTCCACAACCAGCCGAATCTGGGCCAAGCTGCGAGCAGCTATGGTCACATCGGCCGGGCCGATCGCGCCGCCGGGCCTCGTGCCGGCGGTGGCGCCATGGGACACCAGGTCGGCGTCGCTTCGGCCGACACCGTCCTGCCCGACGGCACGCGCATCCGCTCCATCGGTCTCGCCAGCGGCGACCGCTTCGTGACAACGATCACTCCGGACGGCGTAGTCCGTTCAGGCTTTCGCCCGGCCGGACAGCGGGCCGGCCAGCCCGGCGCTGCCAGCCGGACAACCTACAATCCGCGCACCGGGATCACCTCGACCTGGACCACCCAGGCCGACGGCACCCGCGTCGGTGTCCATGTCGACCGTCAGGGCAATCGCTCGGTCTCGACCAGCCGATAAGCGAGTGCTCCATCAGCCAGCTGGGGCCGCCGCTCAGGCGGCTCCCGCCGCGACCGGCCGTTCCGGGTCCTGCGTCCAGTCGGTCATCGAGCCGTCATAGAGCGAGACCTCCTCGCGCCCGAGCAACTCCGACATCACGAACCAATTGAACGAGGCGGTGTGGCCGGTATTGCAATAGGAGATCACCGGACCGTTCGGCACCGAGCCGAACAGGGCAGCGAGCTCTTCGACCGGCCGGAAGCGCCCGGTCGCAGGATCGAAGGCAGCCACGTAGTCGCGGGACACGGCGCCGGGAATGTGTCCGGCGCGGGTGGCCTCGGCGGCCTTCTCCCTGCCCACGAAATAGCTGTCCGAGCGGGCGTCGACGAGCGTCGCGAGCTTGCTGCGCGAGGCGACGAGGGTGGCGTCGGCGGTACTGCGTAATTTCTGCTGCACCACGACCGGATACGGGGCCGCTGAATGGGGCTTGGACGGCCCGGTCTCGATCGGCAAGCGCAGCGAGCTCTGCCAACCCTTGAAGCCGCCATCGAGGATCGCCTGCTGGCCATGGCCGATCAGCTTCAGCGTCCAGTAGACGCGGGTCGCGGCGGCAAGGTCGCTGGCGGTGCGCCCGGCCGGCACGATCACGACCTTGCTCGGCGGCGTTACGCCAAGCCGGCCTGCCAGCTCCGCGAGATAGTCGAGCGGCGGCAGCATGCCCGGCGCATTGCCGACCTTGGCGCGCCAGCCGTCGGCGGCATAGTCGCTATGGACGGCGCCGGGGATATGGCCGGCCTCGAAGGCCTGGCGCCCGCCCTCGGCGGCAGCGCGAATGTCGATGATGACGAGACCGGGCGTGCCCAGCGCGCCACGCAGGACTTCGGGAGACACCAGCCCCGAGGTCGGGATATCCGTCATTCCGCGGCCTCCTGTTGCAGTTCGTCGACGACCACGAGCGAGGTGCTCATCTGCGCGGTCGCGCCCAGCATGATCGAAGCTGAGCAGTATTTTTCCTTCGACAATGTGACGGCGCGCTCGGCCTTGGCCTGCGACAGGCCGCGGCCGCTGACGCGATAGGCGATGTGGATCTTGGTGAAGACCTTGGGGTCTTCGCTCGCGCGCTCGGCCTCCACCTCGACCTCGCAGCCAGTCACCGCCTCGCGGCCCTTCTTGAGAATCTGCACGACGTCGAAGCCGGTGCAGCCGGCGAGCCCGATCAGCAGCATCTCCATCGGCCGGATGCCGATATTGCGGCCGCCATATTCAGGCGCGCCGTCCATGATCACGGAGTGGCCGCTGCCGGCCTCGCCCATGAAGGCCATGCCCTCGACCCATTTCGCCCGCGCTTTCATGGTCGTCTCCTGTCGTCGGAACGTGTCGGGCGACAGGCATAACCCGTCAGGTGCGCGAAAGGCGAGGGCGGCATCAGGCCGCGGCGAAGAGGTTGCCATGCGTGATGCGTAAGCGGATGCGCTCACCGATCGCCGGCGCGACCTGGCTGGCGAGATCGACGTCGAGCCGCTTCGGCAAACCGTCGACGGCGACCTCAGCGCGGCGTAGCGGCCCGTTGCGGCGCAGATGCTCGACCACGCCGGGCAAGGCCAACGGCGCGTCGTCGACGATGCGCAGATGCTGCGGCCGGACATAGAGCGAGGCAGGCCCGCTTTGGTTCTGGCGCAGGCCACCGAGCACGGGCCGATCCTGGAAGAAAGCCTGGCTGCCGACGACCTTGACCGGCAGATGGTTGGCGTCGCCGAGGAACTGGCAGACGAAGGGCGTCGCCGGATGATCGTAGACGTCGTCGGGCGAGCCGACCTGCTCGAGCCGGCCGTCATGCAGGATCGCGACACGGTCGGCGAGTTCCAGTGCCTCCTCCTGATCGTGCGTGACGAAAACGGTGGTATGGCCGGTGTGCCGGTGCAACTCGCGCAGCCATGCGCGCAGATCCTTGCGGACCTTGGCGTCCAAGGCACCGAAAGGCTCGTCGAGCAACAGGACGCGCGGCTCGATCGCCAGTGCCCGGGCGAGCGCGATGCGCTGGCGCTGGCCGCCGGAGAGCTGGCTCGGATAGCGCTTCTCCAGGCCCGGCAACTGGACGAGTTCGAGCAGGTCGGAGACGCGTTTCCTGATCTCGGCCGGGCTCGGCCGTTCGGCTCGTGGCCGCGACTTCAGCCCGAAGGCGATGTTCTCGCCGACGCTCATCGTCTTGAACAGCGCGTAATGCTGGAAGACGAAGCCGATCCGGCGCTCGCGCAGCGAGAGCTCGCGCGTATCGGTCTCGCCGAACAGCACGCGGCCGCGCTCGGCCTGCTCCAGCCCGGCGATGACGCGCAGCAGCGTGGTCTTGCCCGAGCCGGATGGGCCAAGCAGGGCGACGAGCTCGCCCGGCTGGATGTCGAGCGAGACGCCGCGCAGAGCGGGGAAGTTCTGGAAGCGCTTCTCGACGCTTTCGATGGTGACGGAGACCGACATCGGAATGTCCCGCTATCTCAGTGACGACGGCTGGCGGCGATCGCATCGGCGAAGCGCCATTCCAGGACGGTTTTCAGGACGAGCGTGACGAGGGCCAGGCCCGCCAGCAGCGAGGCGACGGCGAAGGCGGCGGCGCCCATATACTCGTTGTAGAGGATCTCGACATGCAGCGGCATGGTGTTGGTCAGGCCGCGGATCTTGCCGGAGACGACGGCGACTGCGCCGAACTCGCCCATGGCGCGGGCATTGCAGAGCAGCACGCCATAGAACAGGCTCCATTTCACATTCGGCAATGTCACCGTGAAGAAGGTGCGCCAGGGCGAGGCGCCGAGCGTCAGTGCCGCCTCCTCATCGGCCGAGCCGAGCGACTGCATATGCGGGATCAGTTCGCGCGCCACGAAGGGGAAGGTCACGAAGATCGTCGCCAGCAGGATGCCCGGCACGGCGAAGACGATCTTGATGTCGTTGGCCGCGAGCCAGGGACCGAAATAGCCCTGCGCTCCGAAGAGCAGCACGAAGACCAGCCCCGAGATCACCGGCGAAACCGAGAAGGGCAGGTCGATGAAGCTGATCAGCAGGCTCTTGCCACGGAACTCGAATTTGGCGATCGCCCAGGCGGCTGCAAGGCCGATGATCACGTTGAATGGCACCGCGATCGCCGCGATGAGCAGGGTCAGCCGGATCGCCGCCAGCGCATCGGGTTCGAGGATCGCCTCGCGATAGGCCTGCCAGCCGCGCGCGCCGGCCTCGACGAAGACCGAGATCAGCGGCAGGAAGAGGAACAGGCATAGGAAAGCGAGCGAGATGCCGACCAGCACGAACTGGACGATGCGGGATTCGCCCTTGACGCGCCGCGCGGCGCGCGCGGGCGCTAGGTCCTCGATCTGATAGGGCAGGCTGGCGTCAGACATCGCCGAACCTCCGGCGGGCGCTGGCCTGGATCAGGTTGACCAGCAGGATCAGCGAGAACGACAGCAGCAGCATGATCGTCGCGACCACGGCCGCCCCGGCATAGTCGAACTGCTCCAGCCGGATCACGATGAGGAGCGGGGCGATCTCCGAGACCATCGGCACATTGCCGGCGATGAAGATCACCGAGCCGTATTCGCCGACGGCCCGCGCGAAAGCGAGCACGAAGCCGGTCAATAGCGCCGGCAGCACCGGCGGCAGCAGCACGGTGAAGACGGTGCGCCAACGGCTGGCGCCGAGCAGGGCCGCGGCCTCCTCGATATCGGCCGGCAGCTCTTCCAGCACCGGCTGGATGGTGCGCACGACGAAGGGCAGGCCGATGAAGATCAGCGCCACCATGACGCCGAGCGGCGTATAGGCGACCTTGATGTCATAGGGCGCGAGCAGGCCGCCAATCCAGCCGTTCGGCGCATAGATCGCCGCAAGCGAGATGCCGGCGACGGCGGTCGGCAGGGCGAAGGGCAGGTCCACCGCTGCATCGATCAGGCGCCGGCCGGGGAAATCATAGCGGACGAGCACCCAGGCCAGGATCAGCCCGAAGACGGCATTCACCGTTGCTGCGAAGAACGCTCCGAAGAAGGAGAGCTTCAGCGCCGCCAGCGTGCGCGGCGAGGTCGCAACCGCCCAGATATCGGCCGGGCCGGCGCTCGCCGCCTTGATGAATAGCCCGGCGAGCGGGATCAGCACGATCAGCGACAGCGCCGTCACGGTGATGCCCAGCGCCAGGCCGAAGCCGGGCAGGATGCTGGGCTCGCGCCAGCGTGATACCGTCGCCGTCATGCTCAGCGGGCCGGCTTGTAGAGCTGGTCGAAGCTGCCACCGTCACCGAAATGGGTGGGCTGCGCCTTTGCCCAGCCGCCGAAGCTCTCGTCGATGGTGACGAGCTCGACCTTCGGGAAGCGGGCGATGTCCTTCGGATCGGCGGCTTCCGGATTGCGCGGCCGGTAATAGTGCTTGGCGATGATCGCCTGGCCCTTTGGCGTGTAGAGGAAGTCGAGATAGGCCTGCGCCTGGGCACGGGTGCCCTTGGCGTCGACATTGCCGTCGACCACCGTGACCGGCGGCTCGGCCAGGATCGAGAGCGAGGGCACGACGATGTCGAACTTGTCCTCGCCGAACTCCTTCTGCGCCAGGAAGGCCTCGTTCTCCCAGGACAGGAAGACGTCGCCGATGCCGCGCTGGGTGAAGGTCGTGGTCGCGCCGCGCGCGCCGGTGTCCAGCACCGGGACATTGGCGAGCAGCTTGCCGATATAGTCGCGGACCTTGGCCTCGTCCTTGTTGAAGGCCTTCTCGGCATAGGCCCAGGCGGCGAGATAGTTCCAACGGGCGCCGCCCGAGGTCTTCGGATTCGGCGTGATGATCTGCACGCCCGGCTTCACCAGGTCGCCCCAGTCCTTGATCGCCTTCGGATTGCCCTTGCGGACCAGGAAGACGATGGTCGAGGTGTAGGGCGAGGAGTTCTGCGGCAGGCGCTTCTGCCAGTCGAGCGGCAGCTTCTTCGAGCGTTGCGCCACCGCGTCGATATCACCCGCGAGCGCCAGCGTCAGCACATCGGCGTTGAGGCCGTCGATTACGGTGCGGGCCTGTGCGCCCGAGCCGCCATGCGACTGCCGGATCGTGGTGATCTTCTTGGCGTTCTTGCCGTTCCAGTCGGCGATGAAGGCCGCATTGATCTCGCGGTAGAGTTCGCGGGTCGGATCATAGGAGACGTTGAGCAGCTCGGTCTGCGCGCGGGCGCCGCTGATCACGCCGAAGCACAGGGCGAAAGCTCCAAGCGCCAGGCCGGCTTGCAGCAGGCGGTGAAGTCTCTGTCGCGTCATCTCAGTGCTCCGTGTCGGACAGTTCGGAAAACCGTCGAAACGGCTCAAAACTGTTCTTAAAAACAAACAGAACGTACTGAATTGGCGGTCATCGCTCAACTAGCGGGGGCAGTAGAGCCCTTCCAAACTTTTCGCGCCAGAGAGAAAACGCATCTCCGGCGGTTTGGTTCACATCAGCCCTGAGCCAATTTTACACCGGCCACGGCCGGCAGCGCAGCCCCCATGGCATGGCCGATCAGGACGAGGACGGGGCCGCGGCTCGGCAGCTCGCCGAGGCGCTCGGGCAGCTCCGCGATCGTGCTTGCGATCCGTGTTTCCGCCGGGGTGGTGGCGCCGAGCACGGCGATTGCCGGCGTCGCCGGATCGAGCCCGGCAGCGAGCGCCTTCTCGCGGAACAGTGGCAAGGTGGCGCGCGCCATATAGAGCGCCGTGGTTGCGGCCGGATCGGCGAGCGCCTTCCAGTCGAGATCCTGCGGCAGCTTGCCGTCGCGGGCATGGCCGGTGACGAATTGCAAGCGGCGGGCATGGTCGCGATGAGTAAGCGAAAGCCCGAGCGAGGCGGCCGCGCCCTGCGCCGCGGAGATGCCGGGCACGATCGCGATCGGGATGCCGGCGCGCTGGCAGGCCTCGATCTCCTCGCCGGCGCGTCCGAAGATGCCGGGGTCGCCGCCCTTCAGCCTGACCACATGCTTGCCCTGTGCAGCGAGTGAAACCAGCATCGCATTGATGTCGTCCTGCTTCACTGCCGGACCATAGCCCTGCTTGCCGACCAGCATGCGCTTGGCCTCGCGCCGGGCGAGTTCGAGCACGCCGGCCGAAACGAGATCGTCGTAGAGGATGATGTCGGCGCTCTGCAGCGCCCGGATCGCCTTCAGCGTGAGCAATTCCGGATCGCCCGGGCCTGCGCCAACCAGCGTGACGCGGCCGTTTGGCGTGCCCCCGCGCTCGATCTCGTCGAGAGCGGCAGTGAGGTCGCTGCGATCATTCTCGTCGGGTCGGCGCTGGGGCTCGGCGAGGGCGCGGCTGGTGAAGCGTTCCCAGAAATCGCGGCGCAGCGGGAAGGAAAGCTCGCGTGCCTTGACCATCGGGCGCCAGTCATGCGCGGCCTGCGCCCAGGCCTTGAGACCGGCGGGAAGCAGCGCCTCGATCTTGGCCCGGATCGCCTGGCCGAAGACCGGAGCGGCGCCATCGGTCGAGATCGCGACCACCAGAGGCGAGCGGTTGACCAGCGAGCCGAAGGCGAAATCGCAGAATTCGGGCTTGTCGACCACGTTGACCGGCACGCCAGACTGCCGGGCCGCCGCGGCAAAGGCCCTGGCCTCGTCGAGCGATTCGACATCGGCAATGGCGAGCGCCGCGCCGTCGAGATCATCAGCCTGCCAGGTGCGGGGGAGCACGGTGACCGAACCGGCCGGCGGGTCAGCGGCGAGGCTTAAGAAAACCTCCGGCTGGTCGCCGGCGAGGATCAGCAGCGTCGAGCCCGCGGCGGCGAGCAGTTCCGCCTTCCACAGAGCGCCCTCGCTCGCACCCGCGAGCACGACCTTGCGCCCCTCCAGCTTGTGGAAGAGCGGCAGGGTCGCGAGCCGGTCGATCCGGCGCGGGGCAATAGCTTCCGGGTGTCTTGCACTCATCGTTGCGTCGCTGCGGCCTTCACATCGGGTTGCGCCTGACTGTCGCCCGCAGGTGGCATGAACAGCCACAGACCGGCAAGCACCAGGATGATAAGCCGGAAGCAAAGATCGAACCAGCGCTCGCGCGGGCCGGGAGCGGAGTGACTCAGGGCGTCGTTCAACACGGCCTCCTCCCATTCATCGTCGCTATGGCGGTCGGCCGGCCGCCGCAGGCTGGTCTGGGCCGAACCGTGCATCGTCTCAGCCTGCCGCTGCATGCTTCAGCCGGGCCGAGCGGCGCCGATCGAGGATGTTGCCGCTGTCGCCATAGCCGCGCTGATAGCCATGGCTGATCTGGCCGAGCGCGTTGACCCATTGCTCTGCCGGCTGGCGCGCCGCGCTGGCCTCCGGCAGCTCGACCTCGTCGAAGCCGCAGGCGAGGGCATAGGCGAACTGGTCGACGATCAGCGGCCCGCTGGCGCGCAACGTGCCGGTGAAGCCGTGATTGCGGATCAGGCGCGCCAGGCTGAAGCCACGCCCATCGCCGAAGGACGGGAAGCTGATCGCGATCAGCGAGAGTTGCCGCATGAGCAACTTGAGCTCGGGGATGCGGACGGTGTTGGGGATGACGACGCCGATGCGCTGGTCGCGCGTCTTCTGCGCCAGCGCCTCCGGCAGCGCCGCCCAGTCGACGAGCGCATGCGAGAGATTGTCGATCGCCGCGCCTTCGCTGCGCGTCCAGATCTCGGCCTTGGCGCCGTGACGATCAAGCAACGGCATGGCTGACCTCCTGAAAAGCCGCCTTGAACGGCGCAAGGCCGATGCGGCGGACATTGTCGATGAAGCTCTCGCCCGCCTGGCGCTGGGCCAGATAGACCGAGACGATGCGCTCGATCGCGTCGGGCACGTCCTCGGCGGCGAGGCCGGGGCCGAGGATCTCTCCGATCGCCGCATTCTCGGTCGCGTCGCCGCCAAGCGTGATCTGATAGGATTCGATGCCGCGTTTCTCGAGGCCGAGAATGCCGATATGGCCGACATGATGGTGGCCGCAGGCATTGATGCAGCCGGAGATCTTGATGTTGAGCACACCGATCTCCTTCTGCCGGACGGGATCGGCGAAGCGCTGCGCCAGAGCCTGCGCGATCGGGATCGAGCGGGCCGTCGCCAGCGCGCAATAGTCGAGGCCGGGGCAAGCGATGATGTCGGTGATCAGGCCGGCATTGGCCGTTGCCAGCTCCGCCTCGCCGAGGCGCTGCCAGACCGCGAACAGGTCCGACAGCTTCACATGCGGCAGGACGAGGTTCTGCGCGTGGGTGACCCGGATCTCGGAGAGCGAGAATTCATCCGCCAGATCGGCGACGACACGCATCTGCTCGCTGGTGGCGTCGCCCGGAGGCGCGCCGATCGGCTTCAGCGAGATGGTCAGCGCGGCATAGCCGGGTTGCCGGTGCGGCGTCAGATTGGTCTCGACCCAGCGGGCGAAATCGGGATTGCCGGCCCTGGCCGCCTCGAAGGCGCCGCTGGTCGCCGGCAGCGTCTCATAGGCCGGCGGCGCGAAATAGGCGGCGATGCGCGCGACCTCGGCCGTATCGGCATTGACCGAGGGGCCGTCGAGCCGGGCGAACTCCTCCTCGACGCGGCGGGAGAATTCCTCGGTGCCGATCTCGTGGACGAGGATCTTGACCCTGGCCTTGTACTTGTTGTCGCGCCGGCCCTCGAGATTGTAGACCCGCATGATCGCCTCGAGATAGGCGAGCAGATCAGCCTTGGGCAGGAACTCGCGCACCACCTTGCCGATCATCGGGGTACGGCCGAGGCCGCCGCCGACGATGACCTCGTAGCCGATCTCATGCGTGTCGGGATGGCGCAGGATGCGCAGTCCGATATCGTGCGCCTTGACCACGGCGCGGTCGTGCGCGGCGCCGGTCACCGCGATCTTGAACTTGCGTGGCAGGTAGTCGAACTCCGGGTGCAGGCTCGACCATTGCCGGATCAGTTCGGCGGTTGGGCGCGGATCCTCGACCTCGTCCTGCGCCACGCCGGCGAAATGGTCGGCGGTGACATTGCGGATGCAATTGCCCGAGGTCTGGATCGCATGCATCTCGACATCGGCGAGCAGATCGAGAATATCAGGGATGTCGCGCAGCTTCGGCCAGTTGAACTGGAGATTCGTGCGCGTGGTGAAATGGCCGTAGCCGCGGTCATAGCGCTCGCCGATCAGCGCGAGCTGGCGCATCTGCTTCGACGAGAGCGTGCCATAGGGCACGGCGATCCGCAGCATATAGGCGTGCAGCTGCAGATAGACGCCGTTCTTCAGGCGCAGCGGCTTGAACTCGTCCTCCGTCAGGGAACCGCTGAGCCGGCGGCCGACCTGGTCGCGGAATTGCACGACCCGCTCGCGGACAAAGCGTTCGTCGAATTCGTCGTACCGATACATGCGTCAGGCTCTCAGAAGGGCTTGGGCGAGCGGCAATTCGGCCTGCTTGCCGAGGTCGCGCCGGATGCTGGGGCCGGTTGTCTTCATCCGCTCGCGGTAATGGCGCGGCACCGGCACGCCGTCCTCGATCGCGACATCGACGAGATAGGCGTCGACGACATGCTGGTTGCCGAGCTCGGTGGCGGCGAAGGCGTCGAGCCGGTCGGCGGTCGCATCGTCGTCGCCGACCAGCGCCGCACCGGGATCGCGCGTCCAGTGCAGGCCATCGGCATCGCCCGCCGCGAAGACGACATCGCCGTCGAGCAGGTCGTTGGCCAGCAGGATCACCGGCAGGGCAGGGCGTTTGGCGGCAGCCATGAATGATGCTCGCTACGTTCGCTATTCCGAACGTTTTACATAAGGCAGAGGCCTTCGAGCATCAATTCACGTCAGGTAGTGTGATTTTTCTTATTCCCGTTCGAAAAGAGGAAATCTCTCTTCACGACCTCTTTGGCATTCGCCGGCGCAGAAGTTTTTTCCTCCCCCGAGCGCCCATTGGATCCGAGTGGCACGCCCTCAGCCCGACTTGCAGGACTGGTTCAGCTTGCGCAGGGCCGGGGCGATTCCAGCGAGCGGGATCACGTCATAGCCCTTCTTGAGGCCTTCCAGCCGGATACGGAGCGACTTGCCGCTGGATAGTGCCGAGAACATCACGCTGTCGGTGCCGGCCACACGATAAGCGCCGCCGAACGGTCCCGACGTGTCCTCAAGATTGAGCGGGAAGTCACGGCCGTCGACGGCGAGGACGATCGGCCCGTCCAAGAGGGCACCGGGGATATCGAGATAGAGTCCGAGCCCGCTGCCGTCAGGCTCGCAGCGAATGAAGGCGCAGGACCAGGCATCGTCTGTCGATTTCGCCGCGCAGCCCTGGATCGCGCGCTTCGTCTCACCCTCAAAGATGGTCGGCGCCCAACCCGCCAGCGCCGGGCCGAAGCAGCCGATGCCGATCAGCGCACTCAACACCGGCAACCGCATCACCATTCTCCTCATGGTTGTGGTGCCGACGTTAGAGAGGCGTTGGAAACGGCGCAAGGCGAAGCGCCAGGGGGCTCAGCCTCAGACCAGCCCCCCCAGCCGATAGCCCACGCCCGGCTCGGTCTCGATCAGCTTCGGCTCGGCCGGATCGTCCTCCAGCTTCTGCCGGAGCTGGCCGACGAAGACGCGCAGATACTGCACGTCGTGCTCATGTGCCGGGCCCCAGACCGCGGTGAGGATCTGCTTATGGGTCAGCACCCGGCCATTGCCTTGCGCCAGGCAGGCGAGCAGGTCGTACTCCTTCGGCGAGAGCTTCACCGCCGCACCGGCCTTGCTGATCCGGCGGTTGACCAGGTCGATCTCGACATCGCCGACCTGCAGGGCCGGCTCCGAGCCCTGGCGTTCGAGGCGGTGGCGCAGCGCGACGCGCAGGCGCGCCAGCAACTCGCCGACGCCGAAGGGCTTCTCGACATAGTCGTCGGCGCCGGCGTCGAGCGCGTCGATCTTCTCTGTCTCGCGGTCGCGGGCGGAGAGGATGATCACTGGCCCGTCATAAAAGGCACGCGCCTTGGCCAGCGCCTCCTTGCCGTCCATGTCGGGCAGGCCGAGATCGAGCACGACGGCGTCGGGCGGCTTGCGGGCGATCTCGCGCAGGCCGGTGGTGGCGTCGTCGGCGCGGATCGGTTCATAGCCGGCGGCGTCGAGCGCCGGGCCGAGGAAGCGGTGGATCTGCGGCTCGTCGTCGATGACGAGGATACGCGGGCGGAAGGCTGTCATGACTTGCTTTCTCCGCCCGCGACGTCCTTACGCAGGCTGATCAGGATGCGGGTGCCGCCTTTGCTGCCGTCAGGGCGGTCATGGATCGGGCTGGCGGCGGCGATGCGCCCGCCCATGGCTTCGACGAACCCCTTGGCGATCGCAAGGCCGAGACCCGCACCCTTGCCGCGCTCGCCGCCGCGGTCGATCGATTCCTCCAGGCGCCGGAACTTCTCGAAGACGCGCTCCAATTCGGCGGTCGGGATGCCGCGGCCCTCGTCCTCGATCGAGATCACGACATTGCCGCGGTCTTCATAGGCTGCCGCCTCGATCAGCGCACCGTCCTCGCTATAGGCGATGGCGTTCTCGAGGATGTTGACCAGCACCTGCTCCAGCAGCCCGGCATCGGCCCGGACCAGGGAAAGCTCGGCGGGAAAGTCGCGCTGGACCCGGCGCTGGCCGAGCCGGCGCGAAATGCGCGACAGCGCCGACGCGATCACGTCGCGGACATCGATCCAGTCACGCCGCGCCACCAGCGCCCCGCCTTCGAGCCTGGTCATGTCGAGGAGATCGCCGACATAGCGGTTGAGCCGCTCGGCCTCCTCGCGGATCGAGAGCAGCAGGTCGTCGCGCACGGCCGGCCGCATGCCCTCGCCATAGTCGATCAGCGTCGTTGCCGAGCCGAGCACGGTGGCGAGCGGCGTGCGCAGGTCATGGCTGACCGAGTTGAGCAGCGCCGAGCGCAGGCGGTCGCTGCGACGCAATGCTTCGGCATCGACGGCGGCGGCCGCAAGCTCGGCCCGCTCGATCGCGATCGCGCCCTGATCGAGCAGCGCCAGGGCGAAACGCTCGCTCTCGGCGCTCGCCAGCGCCTTCGGCTCGAAGCCGACTACGCCCGATCGGGCCCGCACGCCCTGCAACGCCCGGAAGGTCCAGGCCACGTTCGGCAAGGTGCCGGTGCCGGCGCCGGCCGGTTCGCCGCGGTTCCAGGTCCAGCGCGCGGCGGTCATGTCCGCGGTCGAAAGCGCCTCCAGCTCCGGCGCGCCCGCGGCCGGGGCGATCTCGCCGTCCACCGGCAGCAGCACCACGATCTTGCCGGAGGTTGCCGCCGAGACCTGCTCGGCCAGAATGGACGCGACGTCCTCGCGCCGCGCCGCGGCCGAGAGCCGGCGGCTGGCGGCGAGCAGGGCGGTGATCGCCGACGCCCTCCGTGCCGTCGCCCTGGCCTGGTCGCGGATGCGTCCGGTCAGGCCGCCCGTCGTCAGCGCGACCGCGAAGAAGACGAGGAAGGTCAGTACGTCGGCCGGGTGGCCGATCCACACCGTCAGACGCGGCTCGAGGAAGAAGAAATTGTAGGCGAAGGCGGCGAGCGCCGCGGCCGTCACCGCCGGCCAGAGGCCAAAGGCGAGGCCGGCGCCGAGCACGCTGACCAGGAACAGCATGGCGAGGTTGACGTTCTCGACCCGCCTGTCGATCAGTTCGGCCAGACCGATTGCGGCCCCGACCATGGCTAACGCGCCGAGATGGCCGAGCCAGCCCGCTCTCCGTTGCGGCGAAGCGCGGAGGGCCGGCTGCACCGGCCCGCTTGCGACCTCGGTGATAATGTGCAGCGCCGCACCGTTCTGTGCCTTGAGCAATTCGGGCGCGAGAGAGGGCCTGAACCAGGAGCGCCAGCCCTTGCGATGCGATTTGCCGACGACGATCTGGGTGACGTTGTTGCGCCGGGCATAGTCGAGCACCGCGCCGACGAGATCGTCGCCGTTGAGCACGACGCTGGCCCCGCCGAGCTGTTCGGCGAGCCTCAACGCTTCGGCGAGATGGGCGCCGCGGGCCGCATCCGGCTCCACTCCACTGGGCCGCTCGACATGGGCGACCGTCCAGGGCGCATCCATCATCATGTCGGAGAGGCGCCGCCCGGCCCGGACCAGCGAGCCGGCCATGGCATCGGGGCCGATCAGCACGAGGATACGCTCGCCCGCCGCCCAAGGCCCCTCGACCCCGGCGCGCTTCATCGCCTGGTTGAGATGGTCGTCGACCGTCTGGGCCGCGCGTCGCAACGCCAGTTCGCGCAGCGCCGTCAGGTTCTCGGGCTTGAAGAAGTTGCCGGCGGCGAGCCGCGCCGTCTCGGGGACGTAGACCTTGCCTTCCTCCATGCGCTGGCGCAGCTCGGTCGGCGTGATGTCGATCAGCTCGATCTCGTCGGCGCGGCTGAGGGCGCTGTCCGGCACCGTCTCGCGCTGGCGCACGCCGGTGATCTTCCAGACCACGTCGACCAGGCTTTCGAGATGCTGGACGTTGAGCGTCGTCCAGACGTCGATGCCCGCCTGCAACAACTCCTCGACATCCTGCCAGCGCTTGGGATGGCGGCTGCCGGGCGCGTTGGAGTGGGCGTATTCGTCAACCAGCAGCAGCTTCGGCTTGAGGGCGAGGGCCGCGTCGAGGTCGAACTCCATCATCAGCCGGCCGCGATGCTCGAGCGGCCGGCGCGCCATCACCTCGAGCCCGTCGAGCAGCTCTTCCGTCTCGCGCCGGCCATGCGTCTCGACCACGCCGACGAGCACCTCGCCATGCTCCTCTTGCGCGCGCCTAGCCTGCGTCAGCATCTCGTAGGTCTTGCCGACGCCCGGCGCCATGCCGAGAAAGATCTTCAGCCGGCCACGCTTGCCGCGGCCGGCTGAAGCGAGCAGGGCGTCGGGGTCGGGCCGCCCTGCCTCTCGGAACTGGGATTCGTCGGTTGCCATTACCCAGATATTCTTGACCATCTTGCAAAGTCATCCCGGACAAGCGGCGAAAACGCGCCGATCCGGGATCCATGCCTGAGCCTTCCGGAGAGAGGGTCAGGCATGGGTCCCGGGTCGCTGCTACGTTCCGCCCGGGACGACCTCATCTTGTAGCTCACACTCAAAGAATAGCCATTTAGCGCTGCGTGCGTGGCCAGCGCGCGTCGAGTGCCAAATTCACGGCGAGCACATTGACGCGCGGCTCGCCGAGCAGGCCGAAGGTCGAGCCCTCGGTATTGGCGGCGATCACAGCCAGAACCTCGTTCGGCGGGGCCTTGCGGGCGGCGGCGATGCGCGCGACCTGCCGGGCGGCATTGGCCGGCGAGACATGCGGGTCGAGCCCCGAGCCGGAGGTGGTGACGGCGTCGACCGCAATCGGCGCCGGGCTCTCGGCGCGCAGCGCCTCGGCGTCGGTCTTGATCCGGGCGGCGAGGTCCTCGTTGAGCGGCCCGAGATTGGAGCCCGACGAGCCGGAGGCGTCATAACCGTCCTTGCCGGCGGCCGAGGGGCGGGGACGCAAGTAGGCTTCGTCCTTGAAGTTTTGGCCGACGAAGCGCGAGCCGACGATCTCGCCGGAGGCGTTGCGGATCAGCGAGCCGCCGGCCTGGGCCGGGAACAGCGCCTGCGCCAGCCCGGTGAGCCCGAGCGGATAGGCGAGGCCGAGCAGGGCGGTGAAGAGGACCATCGAAACGATGGCGGGGCGAAGATTGGCGATCATGATACGGCTCTCCTGTCAGGCCGTCAGACGAGCTTGAGGGCGGCGAGGGCGAGATCGATCAGCTTGATGCCGATGAAGGGCGCGATGATGCCGCCGATGCCGTAGACGGTGAGGTTGCGCGAAAGCAGCTTGGCCGCGCCGATGGCCCGGTAGCGCACGCCCTTCAGGGCGAGCGGGATCAGCGCGACGATCACCAGCGCGTTGAAGATCACCGCCGAGAGGATCGCGCTCTGCGGGCTCGCCAAACCCATGATGTTGAGCGCGCCGAGCGCCGGCAGCGAGACGACGAAGAGCGCCGGGATGATGGCGAAGTATTTCGCAACGTCGTTGGCGATCGAGAAGGTGGTGAGCGCGCCGCGGGTGATCAGCAGTTGCTTGCCGACCTCGACGATCTCCAGGACCTTGGTCGGGTCACTGTCGAGATCGACCATGTTGCCGGCCTCGCGCGCCGCCTGCGCGCCGGTCTGCATGGCGACGCCGACATCGGCCTGGGCGAGGGCAGGGGCGTCGTTCGCGCCGTCTCCGCACATGGCGACGAGGCGGCCCTTGGCCTGCTCGGTCCGAATGATCCGCAGCTTGTCCTCCGGCGTCGCCTCGGCGAGGAAGTCGTCGACGCCGGCCTCGGAGGCGATCGCCGCCGCGGTGACGGGGTTGTCGCCGGTGATCATCACCGTGCGCACGCCCATGCGGCGCAGATCCGCGAAGCGCTCCTTTACGCCCGGCTTCACCACGTCCTTGAGGTGGATGACGCCGACCAGCGCGCCGTTCTCGCTGACGGCGAGTGGCGTGCCGCCCGAACGGGCGATGCCATCGACCGCCTGGCGCAATTCCGCCGGCACCTGGCTCTCAGCGAGGTCGAGCGTCTTGATGACGGCGTCGACCGCGCCCTTGCGCCAGGATTTGCCATCGAAGTCCAAGCCCGACTGGCGCGTGGTGGCGCTGAACGGGATCGCCGTCGCGCCCGCCGGAATCTCGGCGGCGACGCCCTGGTTACGGGCGAGCTCGACGATCGAGCGGCCTTCCGGCGTCTCGTCGGCGAGCGAGGCCATCAGCGCAGCGCGCAGCGCCGCGTCCGGACGCACGCCGGGAACCGGGATCACCTCGACCGCCATGCGGTTGCCGAAGGTGATCGTGCCGGTCTTGTCGAGCAGCAGCGTATCGACGTCGCCGGCGGCCTCGACCGCCCGGCCCGAGGTCGCCAGCACGTTGACCTTCAGCAACCGGTCCATGCCGGCGATGCCGACGGCGCTGAGCAGGCCGCCGATCGTGGTCGGGATCAGCGTGACGAAGAGCGCGCCGAGCACCATCGGGTCGAGCGAGACGCCGGAGAAGGCGCCGAGTCCGGTCAGGGTCACCACGGCGATCAGGAAGACCAGGGTCAGGCCGGCCAGCAGCACGGCGAGCGCGAGCTCGTTAGGGGTCTTGCGCCGGTCGGCGCCCTCGACCATCGCGATCATGCGATCGAGGAAGGAGGAACCCGGCCGCGAGGTGACCTTCACCTTGATCCAGTCGGAGACGACCGTCGTGCCGCCGGTGACGGCCGAGCGGTCGCCGCCGCTCTCGCGGATCACCGGCGCGGATTCACCGGTGATAGCGGCCTCGTTGACCGAGGCGACGCCCTCGATGATCTCGCCATCGGCGGGAATGACGTCGCCGGCCTCGACCAGGACGATGTCGCCCGGCGCGAGTTCGTGAGCCGGCGTCGGGATCATCGCATTGCGCTCGGCATCGATGATCAGCTTGGCCTTGGTTGTGACGCGGGTGGCGCGCAGCGAATCCGCCGCCGCCTTGCCGCGTCCCTCGGCGATCGCCTCGGCGAAATTGGCGAAGACCACGGTGAGCCAGAGCCAGATTGCGATCTGGATCGGGAAGGCCGCAGCCTGGCCATTGGCGATGGCGACGATCGCCGAGACGGTGGCGAGCGCCGCGACGACTTCGGTGGCGAGGATGACCGGGTTGCCGGTCAACTCACGCGGATCGAGCTTGCTGAAGGCGCTCTTCAGGGCCGTGAGCACGATGGCCTGGCTGAAGGCGCTGGATTTGGCGAGTGAGACACTCATTTCACATGGTTCCTTTGTCGGCTCAGCGAACGGCCGCAAGCACCTGGAAGTGCTCAACGATCGGCCCGAGCGCGAGCGCGGGGAAGAATTGCAGGCCGCCCAGGATCAGGATGATGCCGATGAGCAGGCCGACGAAGAGCGGGCTGTCGCTCGGCAGGGTGCCGGCGGTTGGCGCGAGCTTCGGCTTGGCCGCGATGGCGCCGGCCATGGCGATCACGGGGACGATGTAGGCGAAGCGGCCGAGCAGCATGGCGATGCCGAGCGTCGTGTTCCACCAGGGTGCGTTGGCGGTGAGCCCCGCGAAGGCCGAGCCGTTGTTCCCCGCCGCCGACGAATAGGCGTAGAGGATCTCGGAGAGACCGCGCGGCCCCTTGTTCAGCAAGCCTTCGAGCGCGACCGGCAGCACCGCGGCGACGGCCGAGAAGCCGAGGATGGCGAGCGGCAGGATCAGCACCGCCAGCATGGCGAACTTGATCTCGCGGCTCTCGACCTTCTTGCCGAGATATTCCGGCGTGCGCCCGACCATCAGGCCGGCGACGAAGACCGCGAGCAGCGCCATTACCACCATGCCGTAGAGGCCGGAGCCGACGCCGCCGGGCAGGATCTCGCCGAGCTGCATCAGGAACATCGCGACGCCGCCACCGAGCGGCATGTAGCTGGCATGCATCGAATTGACCGAGCCGTTCGAGGCGCCGGTTGTCATCGCCGCCCAGAGCGCCGAGGCGGCGGCGCCGAAGCGCACTTCCTTGCCCTCCATATTGGCCGGCGCATCGGTGATGCCGGCGGCGATCATGGCGGGCTGCGGCGTCAGCGTCTCGGCGGAGTAGATCGCCGTGGCGCCGAGGCCGACGAGGATGACCATCGCGGCGAGCAGAGCGCGCGCTTCCTTGCGTGCGCCGGCGACGCGCCCGAAGGCGATGACCGTGCCGAAGGCGAGCGCGTTCAGCGAGACGACCTCGATCAGATTGGTCAGCGGCGTCGGGTTCTCGAGCGGGTGGGCCGAGTTGACGTTGAATAGGCCGCCGCCATTGGTGCCCCACTGCTTGATCGCTTCCTGGCTGGCGACCGGGAAGAGGGCGATGATCTGGTCGGCGCCCTCCAGCGTCTTGGCGGTGACGTTGGCGAGCAGGCTCTGCGGCACACCGGCCGCGACGAGCGCCAGCGCGGTGACGATCGAGACCGGCAGGAGCACGTAGAGGACGGAGCGGGTCAGATCGACCCAGAAATTGCCAAGCGTCTCGCCACGGTCGGCGGCGAAGGCCCGCGCCACGGCGGCCGCGACGGCAAGGCCGGCGCCGGCCGAGACGAAATTCTGCACGGTGAGGCCCGCCATCTGGCTGAGGCTGCTCAGCGTCGTCTCGCCGCCATAGGACTGCCAGTTCGTATTGGTGACGAAGCTGACGGCGGTGTTGAAGGCGAGATGCGGCGACAGTCCGTCGAAGCCCTGCGGGTTCAGCGGCAGCAGTCCCTGCAATCGCAGCAGGCCGTAGAGCAGCACGAAGCCGGCCGCGCTGAAGGCGAGCACGGCGCCGGCATAGCCGAGCCAGGTCTGCCCCTTGTTCCGGTCGACGCCGAGCGCGGCATAGAAGCCGGCCTCTACCGGTTTCAGCACCAGGTCGAGCGGCGTTGTCTCGCGCGCCCAGACGCGCGCCATATAGATGCCGAGCGGCCAGCCCACGGCTACCGTCAGCGCGATCGTGAAGACGATCTCAGCCCAGCCCCGCCAGTCCATGCGAGGTCTCCTTTTTTATCGTTGGTTCAGAAACGGTCGGGGCGCAGCAGCGCGGCGACCATGTAGACCGCGAGCCCGAGGGCGGCGGCGGCATAGAGCAAGGTCAGGCCCATGGCGTCAGACCTTGCGCAGCAGCGCTACGTACCAGCCGAAGAGCGCGAAGGCCCCGGCTCCGAGCGCGAGAAAGACGATATCGGCCATGATGGCTCTCCAGCCTAGTTTCAGACCGGAGATGTGGTGTCGCCTCCGCTAAAGGGTCGAGCCGGAAGGGCAGGCGGGGGCATAAACGATGCATAAAGATGCAAAGGCATCTAAAGCGCCGGCCGGTCGAGCCGACAGTCAGCGCTTGCCGCAGGGCACAGCGGGCGGGTTCGGCAGATAAGGGAAGGAGGCAGGCCGACCAGCAATCAGCTCGCCGCTTCGAGGCCCACGATGGCGAGGAAGCCCGACAGCGCCAGGCTCGCCCAGAAGATCTCGTTGAGAACGCCTTGCAGGGGCACGGCCCCCATGGTCACGCTCGACAAGCCGCCGGCCAGGAACAGCGCCGAGGCCGCAACAAGGCTGTTCATGATGTCCTCCCGCATTTTGGCTTCGAACGCGGCGGGGATGATTCCGTTCCCCCGATTCGATTCGGTATCCAATCACTTGTTTTGATCAGATCATCGCACATCCATAATTGCCGTGATGTGACAGCGCGCGACAGGGAGAACCGCATGACGCATCGCCTGACGGGCTGCTGCCATTGTGGCGCGATCGGCCTCGAACTGTCGCTGCCTCGTCCGCCGGAGGCGGAGACCGTCGGCGCCTGCCAGTGCTCATTTTGCCGCAAGCACAATGCGCGGACCGTCTCGGATCCGAGGGGGACCGCCCGTCTCACCGTGCACGAGCCGGCGCAGCTCCAGCGCTACCGTTTCGGGCTCGCCGCGTCCGAAGTGGTTCTTTGCCGGCGCTGCGGCGTCTATGTCGCCATGCTGATGGTCGAGGACGGCAGAGCTTGGACGACGATCAATATCGACGCGCTCGATGAGCGCGCCCGCTTCACCAGGCCGGCCGAGCCGCGTGATTTCAGCGGCGAAGCATTGGGCGGCCGGCGCGAGCGCCGAAAAGCGCGCTGGACCCCGACCGAGCTGGTCGGCTGGCCGGAGGAGGGCGGATAGATCAGCTTGTCGGCGCCACCAGCTGCGCCAGCTGCTCGCGCACCGCCTCCGAGAACGGCCGCGCCTTGCGCGTCGCCTCGTCGGTCTGGACGATCACCGAAACGCCGCTGGCGACACAGCGCTCGCCCTGGAAGATCGCCTGTTCGAGCCGGACCGAGCTGCGGCCGATCGAGGCGACACGCGTGCCGATCTCGACCTCGCCGGGCCAGAGCAGCTCTGCCCGGAAATCCAGCTCCAGCCGAGCGAGGACGAAGGAGGCCCCCGGCTCGACCAGACGACCGGCCTGACCATAGATCAGCTCGACGCGACCGGTTTCCAGGAGGCTCGAGAAGACCGCGTTGTTGACGTGGCCCTGGCGGTCGGTGTCGCCATAGCGGAGCTTGTCATGCGCCCGCAGCGGAAAGTCGGTGATGGCGAGATCGTCCGGCATGGCAGGCCCCGTTTCATGACGGAGCCTTCAAACGCGATCGGCGGCCGCGAGGCAAGATGTAGCGGGGCGGCTCAGGCCAGCACATCCGCGTAGTCGGGATGGCGATGCGCCCACGCCGCGACGAAGGAGCAGCGCGGCACGACGCGGCGACCGCTGACCCGCGCGATCTGGAAGATGCCCTCGGCCAGTTGCGAACCAAGGCCGCGGCCGTTGAAGGCCGGCGGTACTTCAGTATGGGTGACGATGATCCGGTCACCATCGCTGCGATAGACGGCAAAGGCCTGCCCGCCAGGAAAATCGAGCTCGAAGCGCCCGCTTTCCGGCCGTTCGACGACGGCGATCCGGCCGGTTTCGACATGCTGGGTCATGACGTCTCTCCGCTGGAGCCGACACGCCAACGCCGACACCGCTTCAGCCACAATGTGGGCGCGGCGCGACCGCTTGTCGCCGGTTGCGATCATGCAGAGAGCGAATGGCAGGGCTGCAGCGGATCGCAGCCCTGCGAGCGGCGGTCAGGACAGCCATTCCTGCTCGCGGCGGCGGATGCGCTCGCCCTTGAGCTCGTCCTCCGCCCCGTGGTCGACGATGTCTTCGCTGCGGTTGCGGAAGGTCCAGATCGCCTTGGCCGCTTCCCAATGCTCGTGGTCGCGGCCTTCCGGCTGCCCTTCCTCCATCCAGAGCGCATAGGCGATCTTGCGGATCTCGCGCTCGGCCTTGCCAGTATGACTCATCGCGTCCTCCTGGTTCCGTTGCGGTCGACGAGGAAACGACGGAGCGCCATCAGGCGTTCCGCGCCTCCCGGTCAACCTGCCATGGCAATGTGGCGCTCGCATGAGCCCTTCGGAGGCAGACCACGGCTCCTTCGGAGACGAGCCGGCCTTATTCCGCGGCAGCGGGGACGGGGGCCGTCATCTGTTCGAAACAGTCGAGCGTCCGCGCCGAGTAGACCAGCGCCGCACCGGCGTTCATCGCGATCGCCACCCCGAGCGCTTCTGCGATCTCCTCGCGGCTGACCCCGGCCTTGATCGCCGCATCGACATGGGAGGTGATGCAGCCGTCGCAGCGCGTCGTGACGGCGACGGCGAGCGAGATCAGCTCGCGGGTACGGGCATCGAGATGCGTCGTCTTCGCCGCCCCGCCGGCCAGCGCGGCATAGCCTCGAAGCGCCTCAGGGGCGGCCTTGCCGAAATCGCCGACGCGCCCCTTCAGCTCCGTGCGATAAGTGGTCCAGTCCAACATGCGGATGTCCTCCAGGTGATCGGCGCGGTACTTGGCCGGCGAAAATTGTTAGGCAGAGGTTCTCTCCGGCGCCAGAAGCGGAAGCGAGGATGTGATGCGGGACGTGTCGCGGCGCCAATGCGCCTTTGCGCCGTGGCGCGCGTTGCCGCCATGCGGTCCCCGCTCTATCCCTGATCGGGGAAGCGCAACGGAACAGGGCGGCCATGGCGGGCGAGATCGACATCGGCACTTTCGACTACGTCGTCATCGGAGCGGGCTCGGCCGGCTGCGTGCTGGCGAACCGGCTCTCGGCCGATCGCCGTCGCAAGGTCCTGATCGTCGAGGCCGGCGGCAAGGACGACTGGATCTGGTTCCACATTCCGGTCGGCTATCTCTACGCCATCGGCAATCCGCGGGCCGACTGGCTGTTTCAGACCGAGGTCGAGGCCGGGCTCGGCGGGCGTGTCCTCGCCTATCCGCGCGGCAAGGTCGTCGGCGGCTGTTCGGCGATCAACGCGATGATCTACATGCGCGGGCAGGGCGCCGACTATGATGGCTGGCGCCAGCAGGGGCTGACCGGCTGGGGCTGGGACGACGTCCTGCCGCTCTTCATGAAGCACGAGGACCATATCGCGCCCGATGGCCGATTCCATCGCTCCGGCGGCGAGATGCGCGTCGAACATCCGCGCGTGCGCTGGGACATCCTGGACGCCGTGCGCGACGCGGCCGAGGCGGCCGGCATCCGCAAGATCGACGACTTCAACACCGGCGACAATGAGGGGTCGTCCTATTTCCAGGTCACCCAGAAGCGCGGTCGGCGCTTCAGCGCGGCGCGCGCCTTCCTGGAGCCGGCGCTCGACCGCGACAATCTTCGGGTCGAACTCGGCTGCCTGGTCGAGCGCATCGTCGTCGCGGATGGCCGCGCGACCGGCGTCGTCCTCATGCGCGGCGGCGAGCGGCATCTGGCGCGGGTCACCGGCGAGGTCCTGCTCAGCGCCGGCGCCGTCGGCTCGCCCGCTCTCCTCGAGCGTTCCGGCATCGGCGATGGCGAGCGCCTGCGCGGGCTCGGCATCGAGACTGTTCAGCACGCTCCCGGCGTCGGCGAAAACCTGCAGGACCATCTGCAATTGCGGCCGATCTACAAGGTCGATGGGGTCAAGACGCTCAATACCGACTATGCCAAGCTCTGGCGGCGGCCACTGATGGCGCTGGAATATGCGGTGCGCCGCACCGGCCCCCTGACCATGGCGCCGTCGCAGATGGGCGCCTTCGCCAGATCGGCCCCGCATTACGCCACCGCCAATCTCGAATTCCATTTCCAGCCGCTTTCGCTCGACAAATGGGGCGACGGCCTGCACCCGTTCGGCGCCTTCACGGCGAGCGTCTGCAATCTGCGGCCATCGAGCCGCGGCAGCGTCCATATCAAATCGGCCGACCCGGCTGCGGCGCCGGCGATCGCGCCGAACTATCTTTCCACGCAAGAAGACCGGCAGGTCGCGGTCGACGCCCTGAAGCTCGCCCGCCGCATCGTGGCGCAGGCGCCCCTCGCCCGCTTCAATCCGCAGGAATACCTGCCGGGGCCAGGCTACGAGACGGACGAGGCGCTGGTCGAGGCCGCCGGCCGCATAGGCACGACGATCTTCCACCCTGTCGGCACGGCGAAGATGGGCCGCGAGGACGACGCCATGGCGGTGCTCGACGAGCGCCTGCGGGTGCGCGGCGTCGCGGGTCTTCGCGTTATCGACGCCTCGGTGATGCCGGCGATCACCTCGGGTAACACGGCCGCGCCCAGCATGATGATCGGCGAGAAGGGCGCGCAGATGGTGCGCGAGGATGCGCGGTAGAAGGCGCGCGCCGGCAACCGGTGCGAGGCGGGCGCGCAGATTCTGAGAGCTGGCTCCGAGTTCGGACGCAAGTTCGACATCGGAGCCCGCGCGATGGGTTGGTGGGCGGCATCGCGCAATGCAAAGAATGGCGGAAGGGGTGGGATTCGAACCCACGGTGGGCTTGCACCCACGGCGGTTTTCAAGACCGCTGCCTTAAACCACTCGGCCACCCTTCCAGCGCGCTCGTCATTGCCGCCCCCGACGGATTTTTGCAAGCGGCCCGCAAAGAAATCGCGCTCGTCTTTGCCAATCTCCGCGGAAATAGACGCGTTCTCAAGGATTTGTGCGGATACTCCAGCCTCTCCCCAGGGCCTTGCCGGCAGGCGAATTTCAGCGTTGCAGGCTTGTCACGCTCCCCCGAAAAATGGCGCCGTGAAGGTGGCGGATTGACAGCTGCCGCATTTTCGACACCTTTGTGCCCGCCCAAAGGCCGGGCTGGGCTTCCGTTGACGGCGGTGCGTACGCGCTTCCATCGCTTAACGATCCCTTAATGAAATTGGTCGAAAACTGCGACCTTGCCACGACGGTGGCTTGGGCGGCGCAGCGTTTTCGGCGCGACGAACGGGAATGCGGCATGATGCGAGGCTCGAGCGCACCGGCGGTGATCACCTCTCCGGCCGATTCCGGCGACGCCCCTCGCGCTTCTTCCTCGCTTTCCGCCGCAACCCGCCTCGGCTGCGTCGTGCTCGCCGGCCTGTTCCTGGCGAATTGCGCCAACGACCAGGTCGCCCGCCGCGGCAAGTCGAAAGAGATCGGCGCCTTCCCGTCATCCAAATACGGCCCCGCCAGCGCCCGCGTGGTGGAGGAGGGGCAGCCGGTGCCGAAGGGGGGCGGCCGCGAATTGATCGGCCGCAGCTACACCGTCGCCGGCAAGCGCTATACGCCCTATGAGAAGCCGGTCGGCTACACCGCCGTCGGCACTGCCTCCTGGTATGGCGAGGCCTTCCACGGTCGCCGTACCGCCAATGGCGAGGTCTATGACCGTCACAGCGTCAGCGCCGCGCATCCGACCATGCCGCTGCCGGCCTATGCCCGCGTCACCAACATCACCAACAGCCGCTCGATCATCGTGCGCGTCAACGATCGCGGCCCGTTCCATGGCGGCCGCGTCATGGACGTCTCGCAGAAGACGGCCGACGCCCTCGCTTTCCGGCATCTCGGCACGGCGCGCGTCAAGATCGAGTATCTCGGCCAGGCTTCGCTCGCCGGCTCCGACGACAACATGCTGCTCGCCTCGCTGCGCACCGACGGTTCGCCGGCCTCGATTCCGGGCCAGAGCAGCCGGACCATGATCGCGAGCGCCGCATCGCAGGTCGATCTCGGCCGTTCGGCCGGCCCGGATATCGATGACGAGGCCGCGCGGCCTGCACCCGTTCCTGTTCGGGCCGAGCCGGCGCCGGTCCAGGCCCAGCCCGTCGTCCAGGCCTATGCGCCCGAGCAGCCGCGCACGATTGCGATCCAGAGCCCGATCGTCGCCAGTGTCGCATCGGCCCCGACCGCCGGCGTGCCGGTCCATGGCGTGCGCCTGCCGCCGTCGCGCCCGTTTGATCTCGACACCATCGCCAATGCGGGCAAGCCGGTCCCGGTCCTGCGTCCGGCTGCCGTCAACGCGCCGCTGCCGGTGCCGCGCGCCAGCTTCAGCAGCATGAAGGCGCAGACGCAGCAGTCGCTGGCGCGGAATTGAGTCTGCTCCGGGCTTGACCGCCCGGACCAACGCATCATCTGATCTCGATATGACGCAAGGTCGATCAGGGATGATGCGCGCCTATCTTCCGATTTGGAGCAGGGTGATCGCCGCCTGCGTGGCTTTGCTGCTGCTGACGCCGGGCCTTGCTCGCGCGCAGGCATTCCAGTCGGCCGCGCCCTATGCGCTTCTGCTCGATTCCGCCAGCGGCGCTGTGCTCTACGAGAAAGCTGCCGACGAACTGATGGTGCCCGCGAGCATGGTGAAGCTCGCGACTGCGCTCGTCGCCTTCCAGGAGATCGCCGCCGGCAAGATGACGCTGGAGACAGAGATCTCGATCTCGGAGAACGCCTGGCGCAAGGGCGGCGGCGTCTCCGGCGGCTCGACCATGTTCGCGATCGTCAACAGCCGCGTGAAGCTCGGCGACATCCTGCAGGGCCTGATCGTCCAGTCCGGCAACGACGCGGCGATCGCCCTGGCCGAGGCGGTGGCAGGTGACGAGGCCAGCTTCGCCAGGGTCATGACCGAGCGCGTCCACGCGCTCGGCCTGCCGAAGTCGCAGTTCCGCAACGCGACCGGCTTGGCTGATCCGCAGCAGAAGGTGACGGCGCGCGAGCTTGCGCTGCTCGCCGACCACATCATCAAGACCTATCCCGAGCTCTACAGGATCTTCGGCCAGCGCGACTTCACCTGGAACAAGATCAAGCAGAGCAATCGCAACCCGCTCCTGACCATGGACATCGGCGCCGACGGCCTCAAGACCGGCAATATCGACGAGACCGGCTATGGCCTCGTCGGCTCGGCCGTGCAGAAGGGCCAGCGACTGATCGTCGTGGTCAATGGGCTGAAGAATGCGCGCGATCGCGCCGGCGAGGCCCGCAAGCTGCTCGAATGGGGCTTCCGTTCCTTCGAGCAGAAGCAGGTCTTCGCCGAGGGCGAGAGCGTCGGTGAAGCGAGCGTCTTCGGCGGCGAGAAGGGCCGTATTGCGCTGCGTGCGAAAGGGGCGGTCAGCTTGTTGGTGCCACGCGGCAGCAGCGAGCGTCTCGCCGCTCGCATCGTCTATCGAGGCCCGCTGCAGGCGCCGGTGGCGGAAGGGACCGAGGTCGGCCGCCTGCTGGTCACGCGCGGCGAGGTCAAGACGCTCGACATCCCGCTCTATGCGGCGGAGAGCGTTGCGGTCGGCAGCCTGCAGCAGCGGGCGCTCGACGCGCTGATGGAGGCCGCGACCGGCTGGGTCCGCAAGGCCCTGAAGCGGAGCTGAGCGTGGCCAGAGCGAAGGCGCGGCCCGCGGCTGGGCATTTCATCACGCTCGAAGGCGGGGAGGGCGCCGGCAAATCGACTCTCGCCAAGGCACTCGCTGCCCGGCTGGAGGCGCACGCCCTCAACGTCGAGCTGACGCGAGAGCCCGGCGGCTCGCCCAAGGCCGAGCGCATCCGCGAAGCCCTGCTCGCCGGGCGGATCAAGCCCTATGGCGCCTTCGCCGAGGCGCTGATGTTCCAGGCCGCCCGCATCGATCATGTCGATAGCCGGATCAGGCCGGCGCTCAAGCGCGGCGCCTGGGTGATCTGCGACCGCTTCATCGATTCGACCCGCGTCTATCAGGGCACGCTCGGCGAGATCGCCGCGGACAAGCTCGCGGCGCTGGAGGCCGTTGCGGTCGCCGGCCTGATGCCCGAGCTGACCTTCATCCTCGATCTTGCGCCGGAGACCGGCCTCGCCCGCGCCGCTCGCCGTCGCCAGCCGGGCGAGGCGACGGACCGTTTCGAAAGCGAAACGATCGCCTTCCATCGCCGCCTGCGCCAGGGCTTTCTCGACATCGCCGCTGCCGAGCCGCAGCGCTGCGTCGTCCTCGACGCCAGCCTGCCGCCGGAGACGCTGGCGGATACCGCCTGGGAGGCGCTTTCCACCCGGCTGCCCTTGCCGCAGATTGCGCCGGCATGATCGAATCGAGCAACGAACCCGACCGCCTGCCGAACGCCCCGCATCCGCGCGAGACGCTGGCGCTCATCGGCCACCAGCGCCAGGAGGAAGCGGTCCTGACGGCGCTGCGCTCCGGCCGCATGCATCATGCCTGGCTGCTCGGCGGGCCGGAGGGCGTCGGCAAGGCGAGCTTCGCCTATCGCGCTGCCCGCTTCATGCTGGCCGAGGGCGATCCGCTGCGTCGTGCGGAAGCTGCGCGCGACCTCGCCGTGCCGGAAACCGAAGGCGCCGCCCGCAAGATCGCGGCGCAGTCGCATCCCGACCTGCACCTGCTACGCCGCATCGCCAAGCCGGACGGCAAGAGCTTCACCAGCAACATCCCGGTCGATCTGGTGCGCCGGATCATCGACCGCTTCGGCTCCAGCGCGGGCGAGGGCGGCTGGCGCGTCGCGATCGTCGACTCCGCCGAGGACCTCGACCGGCCGGGCGCCAACGCCTTGCTGAAGCTGCTGGAGGAGCCGCCGCCGCGCTGCCTCTTCCTGATCGTCGCCCATGCCCCCGGCCGCGTCCTGCCGACGATCCGCTCGCGCTGCCGGCTGCTCAGCTTCGACCCCTTGGGCGAGGACGACGTCGCCCAAGCCGGCGCGATCGCGCTGGAGCGGATGCGGATGCCCTATGACGCCTCGGCGCTCGGGCGCGCCGCGACCTTGTCAGAGGGTTCGGTCAAGCGGGCGCTGACCTACGTCGATCCGGAGACCCTGGCGCTGGTCGAAGCGGTACGGGCGCGGCTTGATGCTTTGCCCTCTATCGATCTGACCGCGCTGCTGGCGTTGGGCGAGGATGTCGCGGGCAGGGCGGGCGAGGCCGATTTCGCCGTCATGATCGAAACCGTGCAGGGCTGGCTCGGCGCGCATCTCCATGCGCATGCCGCCGCAGGTCCCGCCCGGCTTGCGCCCCTCGCGGAGGTGTGGGAGAGACTTGCACGCGCCGCGAACGAGGTCGAAACCTATAATCTCGATCGCCGCCCCCTCGTCATGTCGCTGTTTCACGATCTGTCGGAGGCGGTTTCCCGTTCGCGCGCGGCCTGACAACGACACGAAACCGGACTGCCATGGCCTCGGCCCCGACCTTCTACATCTCGACCGCGATCTCCTATCCGAACGGCGCGCCGCATATTGGCCACGCCTACGAAGTCGTGGCGGCCGACGCGATCGCCCGTTTCAAGCGGCTCGACGGCTTCGACGTCTATTTCCAGACCGGCACCGACGATCACGGCCTGAAGATCTTCCAGGCGGCCGCCAAGGAAGGCCTGACGCCGAAGGAGCTGGTCGACCGGACCGCGCCGCGCTTCAAGGCGATGGCCGACGTGCTGAACTGCGCCTATGACCGCTTCATCCGCACGGTCGATGCCGACCATCTGCCGTCGACCCAGGAGCTCTGGCGGCGGATGGAGGCCAATGGCGACATCTATCTCGACCGCTATGCCGGCTGGTACTCGGTGCGCGACGAGGCCTATTACGGCGAGGAGGAAACCCATCTCAACGCCGATGGCGTGCGCATCGGCCCGCAAGGCACGCCGGTCGAGTGGACCGAGGAGGAGAGCTATTTCTTCCGCCTCTCGGCCTATCAAGACCGGCTGCTCGCGCACTACGAAGCCAATCCGTCCTTCATCGGGCCGGACACGCGCCGCAACGAGATCGTCTCCTTCGTCAAGGGCGGGCTGCAGGACCTCTCGATCAGCCGCACCACCTTCGATTGGGGGCTGCCGGTTCCGGGCGATCCGAAGCATGTGATGTATGTCTGGGTCGACGCGCTCAACAATTACGTCACCGGCTGCGGTTTCCCGGATGAGAGCGATCCGCGCTGGCGCTTCTGGCCGGCCGATGTGCACATCATCGGCAAGGACATCACCCGCTTCCACTCGGTCTACTGGCCGGCCTTCCTGATGTCGGCGGGGCTGCAGCCGCCCAAGCGCGTCTTCGGCCACGGCTTCCTGCTCTCGAAGGGCGAGAAGATGTCGAAATCGGTCGGCAATGTCGTCGACCCGTTCGATCTGACCGAGGCCTATGGCGTCGACCAGCTGCGCTATTTCTTCCTGCGCGAGGTCTCCTTCGGCCAGGACGGCAATTACAGCCATGAGGCGATCGTCGGGCGCATCAACGCCGACCTCGCCAACGACCTCGGCAATCTGGCGCAGCGCTCGCTGTCGATGATCGCCAAGAACTGCGAGGGCAGGGTGCCGCCGGCCGGCGCGCTGACGGAGGCTGACAAGGCCATGCTGGCGCAGGCCGACGGGCTGCTGGCGAAGACGCGCGCGGCCATGCAGGATTTCGCCCTGAACGTCGTGCTGGCGGACATCTGGGCCGTGGTCGCCGAGGCCAACCGCTCTTTCGCCAACAACGAGCCGTGGAAGCTCTCCAAGAGCGATCCGGTCCGGCGCGATACGGTGCTCTACGTCACGATCGAGACGATCCGGCAGGTCGCGATCCTGACCCAACCGGTGATGCCGCAATCGATGGCCAGGCTGCTCGATCTGCTCGCGGTCCCGGCGGAGGCGCGCGACTTCGCCGCGCTCGGCAAGGCCGGCCGCCTCACCTCGGGCACCGTGCTGCCGGCGCCGAGCGCGGTCTTCCCGCGCTATGTCGAGCCGGAAGACGGGCAGGCCGCCTGATGCTGATCGATACGCATTGCCATCTCGATTTCCCGGATTTCGCCGAGGATATCGGAGCCTATGTCGGCCGTGCCGAAGCGGCCGGCGTAGGCCGGATGGTGACGATCTCCACCCGCGTTGCTCGCTTTGACACCTATGCGGCGCTGGCCGAGCGTTTCCCGTCGATCTGGTGCACGGTCGGCACGCATCCGCATGGCGCGCATGAAGAGCTCGACGTCACCGCCGGGCAGCTCGTCGCATTGTCGCGCCATCCGCGTTGTGTCGCCATCGGCGAGGCCGGGCTCGACTACCACTATGACAAGAGCCCGCGCGCGGCGCAGGAGCAGGGCCTGCGCACCCATATCGCTGCCGCCCGCGAGACCCAGCTGCCGCTGGTGATCCATTCGCGCGAGGCTGACGAGGATATGGCGGCGATCCTGCGCGAGGAGATGGGGAAGGGCGCCTTCCCCGCCATCCTGCACTGCTTCACCGCGGGCGAGATCTTGGCCCGCACCGGCGTCGAGCTCGGGCTCTATGTCTCGTTCTCCGGCATCCTGACCTTCAAGACCTCGCAGGCACTGCGCGATATCGCCCGCGACATCCCGCTGGAACACCTGCTGGTCGAGACCGATGCGCCATATCTTGCCCCGACGCCCTATCGCGGCAAGCGCAACGAACCGTCCTATGTCGTTGAAACCGCGAAGGTTCTGGCCGAGGTCAAGGGCGTGTCCTTCGACGAGATCGCGAGGGTCACCACCGCGAACGCCAGGCGCTGTTACTGGAAGATGGACCACGCCGCTCCTGTGGCGCAGGTGGCCTGAGGCTGGCCGCGCCGCATGAGCCTGACCGTCACCATCCTCGGCTGCGGCTCATCCGGCGGCGTGCCGCGGCCGGGCTCGGGCTGGGGCGCCTGCGATTCCGCCAATCCGAAGAACCGGCGCCGGCGCTGCTCGATCCTGGTCGAGCGCCAGGGCGTCGGCGGCACGACGAGCGTGCTGATCGACACCACGCCGGACCTGCGCGAACAATTGCTCTCGGCCGAGGTCGACCGCCTCGACGCCACGCTGTTCAGCCACGATCACGCCGACCATACTCATGGCATCGACGACCTGCGTGCGCTCGTCCTGCATATGCGCAAGCGCATTCCGGTCCATGCCGACGCCGTGACTGGCGCGACGCTGCGCCAGCGCTTCGGCTATCTGTTCGAGACGCCGCCCGGCAGCCTCTATCCGCCGATCCTCGATCTCGCGCCGCTCGCGGCCGGCGAGCCGCTGACGATCGACGGCCCCGGCGGACCGATCGAGACGCTGCCGTTCCGGCTTGAGCACGGCCCGAACTATGACGCGCTCGGCTTCCGCTTCGATTCTTTCGGCTATGCGCCCGACGTCAGCGCGATCCCGCCGGAGTCGCTGGCGGCGATGAGCGGGCTCGACGTGTTGATCCTCGACTGTCTGCGCGAGGCGCCGCATCCCAGCCACTTCAATCTGGAGCAATCGTTGGAGGCGATCGCGCAGCTCAAGCCGCGCCGCGCGATCATGACCAATCTCCATGTCGATCTCGATTATGCCAGCCTGTCCAGGCGCTTGCCGGACAACATTGAACCGGCCTTCGACGGCATGAAGCTGACGATCGAGGGATAGGCCAGTGCCGGGGGCGCATAGTCGGGCATCAATTCAAGTTCCATAATATGTCTTATGCGAATGGGCCCACGAGGCCCGGCGGCACTCCTCGACCACGGGCGTGCGATCCACCTCCGATCATTCCTCAGCCTGTTCGCGGCCATCGCCGGCAGCAGGCCCGCTCCGATGCCGACAGCCTCACTCCATTGCTCGTCGCACGAAAGCCACTGCTCGATGGCCGCCACAACGAGGCCGTGATAGCATCCGCCCGCCTGGCCTTCGGACGCTTGCTGACTTCAATGGCAACGAGGTCGTGTTCATGGCTGACCCGCCCCAGAAACTCGTTCGTCTCAGCCCCAACTCCGTCGGACTCAACGGCCCGCGGATCGTCAACCAGACGAAAGCGACCCGAAATTTTTTCTTTCCCTACGGCACGAGCAATGCCGACATTGTCGCGAAGCTGAAGGACGGCGATCGGCATGTCATCTTCAACTGCCACGGCCATCCGACAAAGCCGGAATATCCAGCCCATCTCGAAATCGGGCAAACCTTCAAGGAGGACAATGTCCAGGTCTGCGAGCCATGGATGCGCATCTCGTCGCTTCGCGTGATCTGGCTGTCTGCATGCAACATCGGCGGCAGTGGCCGGCCGTTCTGCGCAAAATTGGCGAAAACAACCGGATGCTTCGTCGTCACGCAGACGTTCGCGGCATTGGACAGAGCCGTGAAACCTGGAACCGTCGAATATTGCTACTATGGGATGCCGGCCGTCATCGCCCCATCCGGCGATCCCATCGGTATCGATGACTTCAAGAAAAAGGGAAAAGAGCTCTCCTTCGCATTTCCCGATTAGAGCATCGTCGAGCGGAGTGGACACCGGTTCGCGCGAGGAAAATGCGATAAGCCAAAGGCTTGGAGCATTTCCGCGATTCGAGGAAGCACGGAAGCACCCTAGCCACTCGACAGCGAGACTGCCCCTGTCCCGATCCTTCGAGCTCAGGCCACCACGACCTTGGTCGGGTTGCCATTCTAGGATCGCGATGCGCTAATCTGCGCAGCGCTCGGCATTTCGCCTGACGCGCAGTCGTAAGGACCGTGAAGAGTCCGCAAATCTCCAGGGAGGTCAAATCGATGTCGAAGTCCGGCTGGCTCGGCGCACTGGCGCTCGCCACCTTTGCTCAGCTTGTCCCGGCCGCGCCGGCGATCGCTCAAGCCTGGCCGCAGAAGCCCGTCAGCTTCATCGTGCCGTTCCCGGCCGGCGGCGGCACCGACGCCTTCGCCCGCCCCCTCGCCGCCCAGCTCGAACAACAGCTCGGCCAGCGCATCCTCATCGACAACCGCGGCGGTGCCGGCGGCACGGTCGGCGCCTCGGCCGCGTCCAAGGCTACGCCGGACGGCTACACCTTCTTCATCGGCGCCGCGCACCACGCCATCGCGCCGGCGCTCTATCCCAAGCTCGACTACAACATCCAGACCGATTTTATCCCGATCGGCGTGATCGCCCAGCCGCCGCAGGTCGTGGTCGTCCATCCCGGCAAGGTCCAGGCCAAGACGCTGGCGGAGCTGATCGACTTCGCCAAGAAGAACCCCGACAAGCTGAATTACGGCTCGGCCGGCAACGGCACGACACATCATCTCGCCGGCGAATTGTTCAAGCTCACCACCAAGGTCAACCTGACCCATGTCCCCTATCGCGGCGCCGGCCCGCTGATGCAGGATCTCGTCGCCGGCCAGGTCGATCTCGCCTTCGACGGGCTCGGCTCCTCCGCCGCGCAGATCTCCAGCGGCACGCTGCGTGCGCTGGCCGTCGCCGCGCCCAAGCGCGCCAGCGCCTTCCCGGACGTGCCGACCACGGCTGAAGCCGGCGTGCCGGGCTACGAGGTCTCGACCTGGTATGCGATGTGGGCGCCAAAGAACACGCCGCCGGAAATCGTCGCCAAGATGGCGGCCGAAGTGCAGAAGGCACTGGCCTCGCCGACGGTGAGCGAGGCCTGGAAGCGGAACGGCTCGGAGATCCCGAACCTCTACGGCCCCGCTTTCGGCGAGTTCGTCAAGGCCGAGGTCGCGCGCTGGGGCAAGGTCGTCGCCGAGGCCAACGTCAAGCCCGATTGAGCCGAACTACCCGCCCTCGCCCGCACCGTCGATCACGGCGCGGGCGATCGCGAGGCTGAAACCGGCGCGCGCCAGCGCGGCGATATGTTTCTGGCGCAGTTCCGTCCGATCGCCTCGGCTCCATGGGCCGAGGCGTTTGCGTTTGGCCGCGACGCGCGCAGCGTCCAGCTCGGCGTCATCGTTGGCCACAACCACCGCGGCGACGAGACCGCGCTCCACGCCCTTGGACGCGAGCCCGGCAGCCACGGCCCGTGCCGAGCGCCCCTTGCGGCGCAGGCTCTGCGCCCTCGCCTCGGCGAAGCGGCGGTCATCGACCAGGCCGGATGCGACGCAGGACGCGACGACCTCGTCGACCGTCACCCGGAACGACTGTGGGTCGAGCCCGTAATGCCGGCAGCTTCGCTCGACCTTGCGCAGCAGGACGCGCTGCAATTGCGCCGCCGGCACCGAATAGCGTTCGAGATAGTGGAGCGCGGCGCGGCGCAGATAGGCCGCATCGATCCGCCTCGGCGCCGGTTTCCCGGGCAGGGCCGCTTCGCCATCCTGCATCGACGTCACGCTAATCGAACCTCGGCTTGCCGCGGGTCGACTTGACCGAGGAGCGCTTCTCCTTCGAGGCCAGGCGCCGCTCCTTGGAAGCCTTGGTCGGCTTGGTCGCCCGTCTGACCTTCGGCCGTACCTCCGCCTGCCGGATCAGCTCGATCAATCGCGCCAGCGCTTCCTCGCGATTGCGGTTCTGGCTGCGATGCTCCTGCGCAGTGATGACGATGACGCCGTCCTGTGTCAGCCGGCTGCCGGCAAGCTTCATCAGGCGGATCGCCACATCATTGGGCAAGGAGACCGAGCGGCGGACGTCGAACCGGAGCTCCACCGCGGTCGAGACCTTGTTGACGTTCTGCCCGCCCGGACCGGAGGCGCGCACGAAGCTCTCCTCGATCTCGCTTTCGTCGATCGCAATGGACGGGCTGACTTGAATCATGGGAGGACGCTAGCTCAAACCGAGAAGGATTGCAGCGATGAAGCCCTCGCGTGACATCGAACGCCTGATCGAGATCATGGCGGCCCTGCGCACGCCGGGTACGGGCTGCGCTTGGGATCTCGAGCAGGACTTCGCCTCGATCGCCCCCTACACGATCGAGGAGGCCTATGAGGTCGCGGATGCCATTGCGCGGGGCGATCTCGTCGATCTCAAGGACGAGCTCGGCGACCTGCTGCTGCAAGTCGTGTTTCATGCCCGGATGGCGCAGGAGCAGGGCAGCTTCGCCTTTCCGGACGTCGTCGAGGCGATCACCACCAAGCTGATCCGAAGGCATCCGCATGTGTTCGGCGACGCTCGCGATTTGTCACCGGCCGAGGTCAAGGCGCTGTGGGGGCAGATCAAGGCGCAAGAGAAGGCCGACAAGGCACGGGCGAGAGCCGAGGCCGGCCAGCCAGAGCCGCCCGAGGCCAGAGGTGTCCTTGCCGGCGTGCCGACCACCCTGCCCGCGCTGACCCGGGCCTGGAAGCTCCAGGCCAAGGCCTCGACCGTCGGCTTCGACTGGAACGACGCCCGGCTGGTGCTGGACAAGATCCGCGAGGAGACTGCCGAGATCGACGAGGCGCTCGCCAGTGGCGACAAGGCCGCGATCAAGGAGGAGATCGGCGACCTGCTCTTCGTGATCGCCAACCTCGCCCGCCATGTCGACGCCGACCCCGAGGCCTGCCTGACGGCAGCCAACGCCAAGTTCGAGCGCCGCTTCGCCGGCATCGAGGCGGCGCTGGAACAGTACGGGCGAAAGCCAGCCGATGCTTCGCTCGACGAGATGGAAGCGCTCTGGCAGCGGGTCAAGCGCGCCGAGCGCATCGCGCCCTGAAACGAAAACGCCGGGCGCGAGGCCCGGCGTCAGTATGGCATTCGTCTCGTCGGCCGATCAGGGCTTCGGAGCGGGCGTTGCGCCCGGAGCCGGAGCCGCACCAGGAGCCGCTGGGGTGCCCGGCGCCGGTGCTGCGCCGGGAGTGGCATCGGCCGCGCCGCCGCCGAGGCGCTTGCGCAGCTCCTCCTGGCGCTTGGCCAGCTCGTCCTGAAGCTGTTTCTGCTGCTCTTCCAGCACCTTCGGGTCGATCGGCGCGCCGTCGAAGCCCTTGGCGAAGTCCGTGAGCGGAATGTTGAAGGAAACCTCGCGCGCCGCCTGGTTCTGCACGCTGATGTTGAGGTTGGTGCCCTTCTTCAAGGCATTGATGAAGTCGTCCTTGACCTGCGCCTCGGCAAAGCAGCCATTCGGGAAGCAGACCGCATAGCGACCCGGCTGCGGCTGCGCGGTGTCGACGCCGAAGCGGATGCCGGGCTGCAGCAGCAGACCGAGCGGCATCAGGAAACGGACGATCTTGTTCGGGTCGCCCTTGACGTCATAGACCGCAACGGCGAGCACCGGTTGGCCTTGGTCCGAGACGAAGTCGCGGGTGGTGTAGCAGATTTCCTTGTTGGCGGCCTGGTCCTTGCCGCAGACCTTGGTCCAGGTCGTCTGCGACGGCTCGGGCTTGACCTGGACCACGGTCGGGCCGGTCTGCGCGGCCTGGCCACCCTGGGCCGGCGGCTGTGCGGGGGCCGGCGCGGGCTGCGCCGGACGGCTCGCCGGACGCTGCGGCTGCGCCTGCTGCGCGCTGGCGGCGAGAGGAGCAAGAGCGACGGCGGCGCCCAGCACGAGCGCGAGGCTGCGGACCGTGCTCTTCGCGGTGGCGCCCTGGCTCTTGGACAGGCGGGTCGAAGCTGACATCTGCGTTTCCTTGACCATGAAACTTGTTCGGCTGCCGTAACCGGCGGCGTGCATCACCCGAGACTCAACCGGCAAGGTGCCGGGGCCGGTGGCGGCGTGAGCACATCAGGCGCGATTGAGGCGTTTGAATGACGCCCGGCCTGCGTTTAACGAGTTCCGTCGCAGGTTTCCAGCCCGAAGAGCGCAGCGCGACAAGTTTGATCGCATGTTATCCTGCGGCAGGGAATCAGTTTCGAGCATGCATCGGCAAATCAGCGCATCTGCGCGTCCCGCTTGGTTTTTCGGGCTCATCCTAGCGAGCCTGGCGGCCGTCTGGCCGATCGGGAGCCTGTGCGCCGTTGCGGCCGAGAACGACAGCGCGATCGCCATGCATGGCGAGCCGGAGCTGCCCAAGGGGTTTGAGCACCTCCCCTATGCCGATCCCAAGGCGCCGAAGGGCGGGCGAATCATCTTCGGCCAGCAGGGCACCTTCGACAGCCTCAACCCGCTGGTTGTGCTCGGCGTCGCTCCCGACGCGGTTCCGCGTTACGTCCAGCAGAGCCTGCTCTTCCGCTCCGCCGACGAGCCGTTCACCGCCTATGGGCTTTTGGCGAGCAAGGTCGAGCTCAATCCGGAGCGCACCCGCCTCGCCTTCCAGATCGACCCGCGCGCCCGCTTCTCCGACGGCAAGCCGGTAACGGCGGAGGATGTGGTCTTCACCTTCGAGATGCTGAAGACCAAGGGCAAGCCGTTCCACCGTTCCAGCCTGGCGCGGGTGACCAAGGTCGAGGCCCCCTCGCCCGACCGCGTCGTCTTCGAGCTCGGCGACGGTTCCAACCGCGAATTGCCGCTGGTGATCGGCGCCATGCCGATCTTCGCCAAGCATGCGACGGACGCCGAGAAGTTCGGCGACACCAGCTTCAAGCCGGCGCTCGGCTCCGGCCCCTACCTCGTCGAGGAGGTCAAGCCCGGCGAGATGCTGCGGCTGAAGCGCCGCAAGGATTTCTGGGCCGAGGACCATCCCCTCACCCGCGGGCTCTTCAACGCCGACGAGATCCGCTACGATTTCTATCGTGATTCCAATGCCTTGTTCGAAGCTTTCAAGGCGGGACTTTACGATTTTCGCCTGGAAAGCGACCCGACGCGCTGGATGACCGGCTATGACGTGCCGGCCGTGCGCGATGGCCGGATCGTCCGCGACACCTTCCGGTTCCAGACCCCTAAGGGCATGACGGGGCTGGTCTTCAACACGCGCCGCCCGCAATTCGCCGATATCCGCGTCCGCGAAGCGCTGGCGATGCTGTTCGATTTCGAATGGGCCAATCGCAATCTGTTCCACGGCGTCTATCGCCGCGCCGGCAGCTTCTTCGCCGACAGCGAGCTCTCGGCCCTCGGGGTGCCGGCCGATCAGCGCGAGAAGGCGCTGCTCGCCGCCTTCCCCGGCGCCGTGCGCGACGATATCCTGGCAGGGAGCTGGGCGCCGGCCGCGACCGATGGCTCCGGCCGCGACCGCGATCAGGCCCGCCGCGCCCTCGATCTGCTGGAAGCCGCAGGCTACCGGCTGATCGACGGGCAATTGCGCAAGGGCGGCCAGAAAGGCGGCGAAGGCGAGGTCTTCGGCTTCGAGATCACCGTCACCAACCGGCCGCAGGAGCGACTGGCGCTGAACTATGCGACCTCGCTCGCGCGGCTCGGCATCGCCGTCACAGTCCGACTGATCGACGACGTCCAGTACTGGCGCCGGCTCTCGACCTTCGATTTCGACATGATCCAGTGGACCTGGCCGGCCTCGGCCTCGCCTGGCAATGAGCAGATCGGGCGCTGGGGCTCGGCCAATGCCGAGCGCAAGGGCGCGCTCAATTATGCCGGTGTGCGCTCGCCGGCGATCGATGCCACGTTGCAGGGGCTGCTGGCGGCGCGCTCGCGCGAGGATTTCGTCGCGACGGTGCGCACGCTCGACCGTCTGCTGCTCTCCGGCTTCTATGTCGTGCCGCTCTATTACCTGCCCGAGACCTGGCTGGCGCGTGCGCGCGAGATCGCCCTGCCCGAGCGGCAGCCGAAATACTTCTTCTCCACCGAGACGCTGGCGCGGTCACCCTCGCCGCCGGCGCCGGCCAACTAGGTCCGGCGATGCGCATGGGCTCCGACGAAATCTCCATCGGCGCGCTGGTCGAGGGGCTCGATTTCGACAGCCTGCTCAAGGCGCTCGCTGCCCGCCGCGGCTATGAGCCGGCCTTCCGCGATCCTCCGGGCCGGCGCGACTGGAGCGACTTTTCCCCCAATGCCTTCGGCTTCGCCGAGCTCGACGGCCGCGTCGACCGGCTCGCCAATCTGCTCCTGCTCGCCAAGCCGCAGCCCGGCGCCTGCGTCGCGATCCTGGCGCCGCTCGGCCCCGAGGCCTTGGTCTCGATCCTGGCGAGCCTGCGCGCCGGCCTGTCGCCCATGGTCCTTCCGGCGCATGCCAAGGACGCGGAGCTCTTGCCCATCATCGAGCGCTCCGGAGCCGTGATGGCGCTCGGCGTGCCGCGAATCGGCGAATTGCAGCCCCTGCATCTGCTGAGGGATGTCGCCGCCCGCTCTTTCGGCATGCGCTTCATCGGCGGCTTCGGGGCGCGCGTGCCGGATGGCGTCGCAGCCCTCGATCCGCTCCTCGGCCATGGCGCCACGCCCTCGGCCCTGCCGCCTGCGGCGATCCGGGCACCGATCCGTGTCGTCGATGGCCACAGCCTGACCGGCCCCTTCCCGATCAGCGAGAAGGAGGTGCTGGCCAAAGCGCTCGAAATCTCGCGCGTGCTGAAGCCGCTCGCCTCGTCGCGCATCATCACCACGCTGGTCGGCGGCGACCTCGCCGCGCTCGCGACCGGCCCCGGCATCGCGCTGCTCACCGGCGTCGAGCTCCTGCCGCTCGGCCTGTTCGTGCTCGACGACCTGCGCGCCTGCCTGGAAGGCGGACGCATGGTCCATCTCGTGATCCCCGCGGCGCTGGAGCCCGCGCTGGCACGCTCGCGGCTCGGCGGCCACAAGGCGCTGACCAGCCTCGTCGTCACCCGCCGCGCCGGCGAGGATGACGGTTTGCCGCGCCTCGACCGGCCCGACCTCGCCATCGTCGATGTAATCACGCACGCGCCGGACCGCGTCGAGATCAGGCGGCGCAATCCCGGCTGAGCCGGAAGGCCGTCATGCTCGGGCTTGCCCCGAGCACCTCAGGCCGGAAGAGGCACTGGCCGGCGCCTTCTCGTCATGAGATTCTCGGGTCTGCGCTTCGCTCCGCCCGAGAATGACGGCCTTTCCAACTACGCCGCCTTCTTGCGCTCGGCGATGCGCGCCAGATCGGTCAGCAGCCGGCGCGTGCCCTTGAGCCGCTGCTCGGCATCGTCGAAATCGTCGATGAAGACGACGCGCATGTCGGGGCGGACCTTGGCCAGCGTGCCCTGCTTGGCGACGTAGCCGACGAGGCCCTCAGGATTGGCGAACTCATTGTCGCGGAAGGCGACGATGATGCCCTTCGGCCCGGCCTCGACCTTCTCGACATTGGCGCGCTTGCACAGCGCCTTGATCGCGACGATCTCCAGCAGCTGCTTGACCTCCTCCGGCAGGGGGCCGAAGCGGTCGACCAGCTCGGCGCCGAAGGATTGCAGTTCGGCGTCGTCGTCCATGGTCGAGAGCCGCTTGTAGAGCGTCAGCCGCAGCGTCAGATCGCCGATATAGTGCTCGGGGATCATCACCGGCGCGCCGATCTGGATCGTCGGCGACCAGTGCGCGTCACTCTCGATCTCGATGCCGGCCTTGAGCGCCGCCACCGCCTCCTCCAGCATCTGCTGGTAGAGCTCGTAGCCGACCTCCTTGATATGGCCGGACTGCTCGTCGCCGAGCAGGTTGCCGGCGCCGCGGATGTCGAGATCGTGGCTGGCGAGCTGGAAGCCGGCACCCAGCGTATCGAGCGATTGCAATACCTTGAGCCGCCGGTCGGCCTGCTCGGTCAGCTTGCGGTTGGCCGGCACGGTGAACAGGGCATAGGCACGCACCTTCGAGCGGCCGACGCGACCACGCAGCTGGTAGAGCTGCGCGAGACCGAACATGTCGGCGCGATGGATGATCAGCGTGTTGGCGGTCGGAATGTCCAGCCCGGATTCGACGATCGTGGTCGAGAGCAGGATGTCGTACTGGCCCTCATAGAAGGCCGTCATCACGTCTTCCAGCGTGCCCGCCGCCATCTGGCCATGGGCTATGCCGACCTTGCACTCTGGCACCTGCTTGTCGAGGAAGTCCTTGACCTCGGCGATGTCCTCGATGCGCGGCACGACATAGAACGATCTGCCGCCGCGATAGCGCTCGCGCAGCAGCGCCTCGCGCACGATCAGCGGATCGAAGGGCGTGACGAAGGTGCGCACGGCGAGACGGTCGACCGGCGGGGTCGCGATGATCGAGAGCTCGCGCACCCCGGTCATGGCGAGCTGCAGCGTGCGCGGGATGGGCGTCGCGGTCAGCGTCAGCATGTGAACCTCGGCGCGCATCTCCTTCAGCCGCTCCTTATGGGCAACGCCGAAATGCTGCTCCTCGTCGACGATGACGAGGCCGAGATCCTTGAAGTCGATGCCCTTGCCGAGCAGCGCATGGGTGCCGACGGTGATGTCCATCGTGCCGTCGCTGATGCCCTGCTTCACCGCCTTGAGATCGGGGGCCGAGACGAAGCGCGAGGCCTGGCCGACCTTGACCGGCAGCCCGGCGAAGCGCTCGGCGAAATTGCGATAGTGCTGGCGCGCCAGCAGCGTCGTCGGCACCACCACTGCGACCTGCTTGCCGGCGAGCGCCGCCGTGAAGGCGGCGCGCAGCGCGACTTCCGTCTTGCCGAAGCCGACGTCGCCGCAGACCAGCCGGTCCATCGGCCGGCCGGCGGCCAGATCCTCCAGCACGGCATCGATGGTGTTCTGCTGGTCCTCGGTCTCCTCATAAGGGAAGCGCGCGCAGAACTCGTCGTAGAGCCCGTCCTGCGGGACGAGGCGCGGCGCTTCCTTGAGGGCGCGCGCAGCGGCGATCTGGATCAGCTTGCCCGCCATCTCGCGGATGCGCTGCTTCAGCTTGGCCTTACGGGCCTGCCAGCCGCCACCGCCGAGCCGGTCGAGCACGACCTCGGTGTCCTCCGAGCCGTAGCGCGAGAGCAGCTCGATATTCTCCGCCGGCAGGAACAGCTTGGCGTCGCCGGCATAGTGGATTTCGAGGCAGTCATGCGGCGCACCCGCCGCCGTGATCGTCTGCAGGCCGACGAAGCGGCCGATGCCGTGGTCGACATGGACGACGATGTCGCCGGGCGTCAGCGAGGACAGCTCGTTGATGAAATCCTGCGGCCGGCGCGCCTTCTTGCGCGGACGCACCAGCCGGTCGCCGAGAATGTCCTGCTCGCCGATGACGGCAAGCTTGCCAGCCTCAAAACCGGTCTCGAAGCCCCAGACGGCGAGCGCCGTGGTCCCGGGCTTGAGGTCGAAGGCGGCGCGCAGCGAGCCGGTCATCTGCACGGTCTTGAGGCCGTGATCGGCCAGCACATGGGCGAGGCGCTCGCGCGAGCCCTCCGACCAGGCAGCGAGGATGACGCGTCGCCCGTCCGCCTCCAGCGCCTTCACATGCGCGACGGCCGCGTCGAAGACGCTGCCGGAATTGTCGGCGCGTTCGGCGGCGAAGCTGCGGCCCTGCTTGCCGCCGAGATCGACGACGAGCTTGCCCTCGCTCTCCGGCAGCTGGAACGGCGTCAGCGTCGCGACGCCGGCTTCGCCAATGAGCCCGCGCCAGTCGGCCGGCGAGAGATAGAGCGCCTCCGGCGGCAGCGGCTTGTAGGGGATCGAGCCGGGCGAAGGCTGGTCGAGCGCGCTCTTGCGGGCGTCGTAATAGTCCTTGATCAGGCTGATGCGCTCACCGACCGCGTCGTCGGCGTGATGGTCGAGCACCACAGGCACGTCGGGCAGATAGGTGAAGAGCGTGTCGAGCTTCTCCGCCAGCAGCGGCAGCCAGTGCTCCAGGCCCGCCGGACGCCGGCCCTCGCTCACCGCCTCATAGAGCGTGTCGTCGCGGCCGGGCGTGCCGAAGGTCGAAATATAGGACTGACGGAAGCGACGGATCGAGTCGCTCGTCATCTGCGCCTCGGACATCGGCACGAGGTCGAGCCCGCGCAACTGCCCGGTGGTGCGCTGCGTCTCCGGATCGAAGGTGCGGATCGATTCCAGCGTATCGCCGAAGAAATCGAGCCGGATCGGCGCCGGCATGCCCGGCGGGAAGAGGTCGACGATGCCGCCGCGCACGGCGAACTCGCCGGTCTCGCGCACGGTCGAGGTCCGGAGGTAGCCGTTGACGTCGAGCCAGCGCGCCAGCTCCTCGGTGTCGACCATGTTGCCCGGCGCGGCCGAGAAGCTCTCGGAGGCGACCTTGCCGAAAGCCGGCACGCGCTGGAGCGCGGCGTTGACGGTGGTCAGCAGCAGGCGCGGCCTGTCGCCCGACTTGGTCCGGGCGAGGCGCGACAATGTCGTCATCCGGTGCGCCACGATCGAGGGCGCCGGCGAGACGCGGTCATAGGGCTGGCAATCCCAGGCCGGGAAGCTCATCACCTCCAGATCGGGCGCGACGAACTGCAGCGCGTTTTCCAGCACCTGCAGGCGCTGGCCGTCGCGGGCGACGAAGACGATCAGCGCCGGCCCTTCCGACTTCTTGGCGCGGGCGCGGGTCAGATCGGCGAGCACGACGGCGTCGAAACCATCCGGCACGCCGGCGAGCATAGGCTTGTCGCCGCGGTTCAGCGCATCGAGGATGCGCTCGAGCTGCGGCTTGGCGATCTGGGAGGGAGGCGGAATGCTCATCGGGACGCTTCAGTTCTGACTATAGCTTGTCATTCCGGGGCGCGCCGCAGGCGCGAACCCGGAACCCACGACGGGATGGAACATCTTGTGCTTGGTTCCTGGCCGCTCACCTGTTCGTGGGTTCCGGGTTCTTCGCTGCGCGAAGCCCCGGAATGACAATGAAGGGAGCAGGCCAAGCCCTCACACATGGATCGGCTTGTCGTGCTGGTGGAAGGCCTTCAGCCGCCGGAAGACATCGCTGTCGTAGTTCTCCGGCACCTCAGCCTCTCCGGTCACCCAGCTCAGCAGGTCGCGGTCGAGCACCTCGATCAACCGCTCGAACTCGTCGAGCTCGGCCTCGCTCAACGTGCCGATCTGCGCATCGGCGAAGCGGCCCATGATCAGGTCCATTTCGCGCATGCCGCGATGCCAGGCGCGGAACAGGATCTTGCGCCGGCGCGGGTCGAGATCGGCACTGCTACGGGTCGAGCCACTCATCATCGGCCTCGCGGATAATAGGAATAGGGCCGGCCCCATCGCGAAGCCTGCCGTCGCGAGCTATATAGCGATGCCATCTCGCGAAGTCAGCGGCAGGAATGCCGCCGGGCTCGCACTCCTGACATGCCGTGAAGCCATTGCGTCCATCCGTCCTCGATCCGCTCTTCGCACCGGCCACCGCCCTCTCCGGCGTCGGCCCCAAGCTCGCCAAGGCGCTCGACAAGCTGCTGGGCGACGAGACGCATGCCGCTCGCGTCATCGACCTGATGTTCCATCTGCCGACCGGCGCGATCGACCGGCGGCCGAGCGAGAGCATCGCCGAGGCGCCGATCGGCGAGGTCGCGACCTTCTCGGCGCAGGTCACCGAGCATCGCCCTGCCCCGCCGAACAAGGCCAAGGCACCCTATCGCGTCATCGTCGAAGACGAGACCGGCGACGTCACGTTGGTCTTCTTTCATGCCGATGTCCGCCATCTCCTGCAGACCCTGCCGATCGGCGCCTACCGCATCATCTCAGGCAAGCTCGAGCTCTGGGACGGCATGCGCCAGATGGTGCATCCCGACCGCATTCTCGATCCCAAGCTCGCCGCGACCTTGCCCTCGGTCGAGCCGGTCTACGGGCTGACCGAGGGCATCGGCGGGCGCGTCATGGCGCGCATTGCCGCGGGTGCGGCCGAACGCTGCCCGGACTTACCGGAATGGCAGGACGAGGCCTTCGCTGCCCGCAACGACTTCGTGCCCTTCCGCGACGCCATTCACGCTCTGCACCACCCGGTCGATCTCAAGGCGGCGACTGGCGAAACGGTGGCGCGCCGGCGCATCGCCTATGACGAATTGCTGGCGAGCCAGATCGCGCTCGCCCTCGTGCGCCGCCAGCAGAAGAAGGCGGCGGGCCGCGCCACTGCCGGCGACGGCGTCCTGCGCCACGCCATCGAGACCGCCCTGCCCTTCACGCTGACCGACGGCCAGCGCAAGGCGATCGCCGACATCCATGACGACATGGAAAAGCCCGAGCGCATGCTGCGCCTGCTCCAGGGCGATGTCGGCTCGGGCAAGACCGTGGTCGCGCTGATGGCGATGGCCGCCGCAGCCGAGGCGCGGCGGCAATCGGTGCTGATGGCACCGACCGAGATCCTCGCCCGCCAGCATGCCGAGCGCCTGGCGCCGCTCGCCGACAAGGCCGGCCTCAAGCTCGCTCTGCTCACCGGCCGCGAGAAGGGCGCCGGGCGCCGGCAGGTGCTGGAAGGCCTCGCCAATGGCGAGATCGACATCGTTGTCGGCACCCATGCGCTGTTCCAGGAGGGCGTCGCCTTCCATGACCTCGCGCTCGCCGTCGTCGACGAGCAGCACCGCTTCGGCGTGCACCAGCGCCTGCTGCTCGGGGCCAAGGGCGAGGCGGTCGACATCCTCGTGATGACCGCGACGCCGATCCCGCGCACGCTGGCGCTGACCTGGTTCGGCGACATGGACGTCTCGATCCTCTCGGAGAAGCCGGCCGGCCGGAAGCCGATCACCACACGGGCGATCTCGCTGGAGCGCTATGACGAAGTCGTCGGCGCGGTCGGGCGCGCCTTGGAGAGCGGCGCGCAGGTCTACTGGGTCTGCCCGCTGGTGCAGGAATCCGACACGCTCGATGTCGCGGCAGCACAGGAACGCTTCGAGGCGCTGCAGGATCTCTTCGGCGACAAGGTCGGGCTGCTGCATGGCCAGATGCCGGGCCGCGACAAGGACGCGGCCATGGCCGCCTTTTCGGGCGGGCAGACGCGCGTGCTGGTCTCGACCACGGTGATCGAGGTCGGCGTCGACGTGCCCAACGCCTCGGTGATGGTGATCGAGCATGCCGAGCGCTTCGGCCTCGCCCAGCTCCACCAATTGCGCGGGCGGATCGGGCGGGGCAGCGCCGCCTCGACCTGCCTGCTGCTCTACAAGGGTCCGCTCGGCCAGGTGGCGGAAGCGCGCCTCACCATCATGCGCGAAAGCGAGGACGGCTTCCGCATCGCCGAGGAAGACCTGCGCCTGCGCGGCGAAGGCGAGGTGCTCGGCACACGCCAGTCAGGCTCGCCCGACTGGCGCATCGCTCGCCCGGAGATCGACGGCGATCTCCTCGCCGCCGCGCGCGACGATGCTCGCCTGCTGATCGAGCGCGACCCGCAGCTGGAGACGCCGCGCGGCCAGGCGATCCGGACGCTGCTCTACCTGTTCGAGCGCGACGTCGCGATCCGCCTGCTGCGGGCTGGCTGAGATGATACTCAGCCCTGCGCGAACTAGGCGTTTTCGGTAGCCTTGGACGGAATCCGGGCGACGACCTTGAGCTCGAAGTCGAACCCGGCGAGCCAGGTCACGCCGACGGCGGTCCAGGTCGGATAGGGCGGCTCGCCGATCTCCTCGGCCCGGATGGCCATCACCGTATCGAACTGCGCCTGCGGATCGGTGTGGAACGAGATGACGTCGATGACGTCGTCGAAACTCGCGCCTGCCGCAGCCAGAACGGCGCGCAGATTGGCGAAGGCGCGCCGGACCTGATCCTCGAACACCGGCTCGGGCGAACCGTCCTCGCGGCTGCCGACCTGCCCGGAAATGAAGAGCAGGTCGCCGGAGCGGATGGCGGCGGAATACTGGTGGAGATCGTAGAGCGCGTGCCGGTCGGCAGGAAAAATCGCGTCGCGTTTGGCCATGTCGGCTCCTTTTGTGAGCTGCGAACGCAGGCGACCTATTCGCGTGCTTCGCTGTTGCCGACAGGAGATAACGGGCGGCCATTGTTTGCATTAGCCGTTGAAATCGGCATAAGCCGATGCAAAATCACCAGCAATGGTCCGCCCGTCGCTCCACGACCTCACCGCCTTCGTCGCCGTCGCGAGCCGTCGCAGCTTCCGGCGCGCGGCTGACGAGCTCGGCACGGCGCCCTCCACGTTGAGCCATGCAATGCGAGCCCTCGAAGAGCGCATGGGCGTGCGTCTGCTCAACCGCACGACGCGCAGCGTCTCGCCAACCGAAGCCGGTTTCGAACTGCTCGGCCGGCTTCAACCGGCGCTCGCGTCTTTGGACGAAGCACTCGACAGCATCGCCACCTTCCGCGGCAACGTCACAGGTACCGTCCGGATCAATGCGCCGCGGCTGGGGGCTTCGATCCTCGTGCGCGACATCCTGCCGGTGATGGCCGAGCGCTGTCCCGAGGTGGTCGTCGACCTCGTCGTCGAGGGAAAGCTCGTCGACATCGTCTCGGCCGGCTTCGATGCCGGCGTCCGGCTGGTCGACTCGATTCCGAAGGACATGATCGCCGTGCCCTTCGCAGGCGAGGTCAGCTTCATCTGCGTGGCCTTACCGGCCTATATCGACCGCTTCGGCGAGCCGGCGACGCCCGACGATTTGCAACGCCATCGCTGCATCGGCCACCGCGTCCCCAACGGCAAACTCTATCGCTGGGAGTTCGAGCGGGCCGGGCAGGCGCTGACGATCGAGACCAGTGGACCGGTCATCCTCGACGACGAGGAGCTGATGGTCGATGCCGCCGTCAAGGGCCTCGGCATTGCCTATGTCGCCAGCCCGGCCGCCGAAACTGCGCTCGCCGAGGGGCGCCTTCGCCGGGTTTTGGCAGCCTGGACGCCCACCCCCGAACGGGTCGCGATCTATTATCCCGGCCATCGCGCCGTGCCCCCGGCGCTGCGGGCCTTCCTCGATGTCGTCAAGGCCGCGCGCTAGAAGCGACAGCAATCCCGATCAAGCGCGCGCCCCTTCCCTCCGCCATGGTGCCGGCGTTTCGTGAGTGAGCCATGGACCCGATCAAGAAAGCCCTCTGGTGCATCGAAAGCCGCTTCGCCTCCGAGCTCTCGCTCGACGAGATCGCGGAGGTCAGCGGCGTCTCGCGCTTCCATCTCAGCCGCGCCTTCGGCGTGGCGACCGGCCGCTCGGTGATGCGCTATGTGCGCGAGCGCCGGCTCTCGGAAGCGGCGCGCCAGCTCGCCGATGGCGCACCCGACATCCTCCAGGTCGCGCTCGACTGGGGCTATGGCTCTCACGAGGCTTTCACCCGCGCCTTTCGCGAGCAGTTCGGCCTGACGCCGGAGGAACTGCGTTCGCGGCGCGATCTCTCCTCCCTTGCTCTCGTGGAGCCCCTATCCATGCACGCTGCAAACCACATCCCCCTCGCCGAGCCGCGTCTCGTCACCGGCAAGCCCATGCTGATCGCCGGCTTCAGCGGTCATTTTTCGGTCGACAACACGCAAGGAATCCCGCTGCTCTGGCAGAGGATCGTCCCGCATTTCGGCCATATCCCCGGCCAGAAGGGCTATGTCGCCTATGGTGCGAGCTACAACTGCGACGATGTCGGCGCCTTCGACTACATTGCCGGTGCCGAGGTCGCGTCCTTCAGCGATCTGCCCGACGAGTTCGCACGATTGAGCGTGCCGGAGCAGCTCTGCGCAGTCTTCGAGCACAGTGGCCACATCACCGGCATCAAGCAGACCTATGAGGCGATCTGGCGCGACTGGCTGCCTAAATCGGGCCGGGAACCGGCCATGGGCGTGACGCTCGAACGCATGGACGAGCGCTTCGACGGTGCGACCGGCAACGGCGTCGTCGAGATCTGGGTGCCGCTGAAAAGCTGAGCTATTTTGCTCCGTCGACCACAGGTTCGCCGGGCTGGATCAACCCGGCGGACATGATCAGCTTGGCGCCGTCCTCGACCGAGATCGTCAATTCGACGACCTCGCGCCGCGGCAGATAGAAGAAGAAGCCCGTGGTAGGGTTCGGCGTGCAGGGCAGGAAGACGCCGATCTGCTCATCGCCGTCGGGTAGTTTGCCGGCGATCTCGGGCGCCGCCTCCTGCGCGATGAAGACGATCGACCACATCCCCGGCTGCGGAAACTGCACCATGCCGACCTTGCGGAACGAGGTGCCGGACTGCGAGAAGATCGTCTCGAAGATCTGCTTCACGCCCTTGTAGAGGCCGCGCACCACCGGCATCCGGTTGAGGATCGCCTCGCCGGCGCCGATCAGCGAGCGCCCGACCAGATTGGCGGCGAAGAAGCCGATCACCGTCAGGCCGATCAGCGCGATGACGAGGCCGAAGCCGGGCAGTGGGAACGGCAAATAGTTGTCCGGCCAGAACTGCGCAGGCACCAGCGGCTTCACCATCCCGTCGACCAGGTTGATGAACCACCAGGTCACCGAGGCGGTGATGGCGAGCGGCGCCGCCAGCACGAGGCCGGTCAGGAAATAGCGCCTGAGCCTGGTGCCGAAGGTCGGCCGCAACAGGTCGGGCTGGGCGACGAGGCGCGGATCGGGCATGCGGGTAGTCATCGACGATCCGGGTCTCCGTCCGCTCTTGCGGCCTGACCTTATTGCGCCGCACTATCGGACGATAGCCGAGCGCGCGACGCTGGCCAGCCCCGATTCGCCGGGATCGACGAGTTTCGTGTCCGAACCTTCCAGACCGCAACCCCGCTGGCACCGGCCGCTCTATCTCGCCGCCGGTTGGCTCTGCGTGCTGCTCGGTGTCATCGGGCTGATCCTGCCGGTGATGCCCGGCACCGTCTTCCTGATCGCGGCCGCCTGGTGCTTCTCGCGCTCCTCGCCGCGCTTCGAGAGCTGGCTGATCAACCATCCCCGGCTCGGGCCGCAGGTGGTGCGCTGGCGCAAGACCGGTGCCATCGCCCGCAGGACGAAATATGTCGCCTGTGGCTCGATGCTGCTGAGCTTCGTCATCGTGGCGGCGACCGACGCGCCGCCGATCGCGCTCTGGCTGAGCGGCGCCGGCCTGATCGCGGCCGGCACCTATGTCGCGAGCCGGCCGGAGCCGACCGAAGACGAGATTACTCGACGGTAACCGACTTCGCCAGGTTGCGTGGCTGGTCGACGTCCTTGCCCATGAAGACGGCGGTCTGGTAGGCGATCATCTGGATCGGCACCGCGTAGACGATCGGCGCGAAGAGCGGATCCATCTCCGGCATGATGATCGTGGCTTCCGGGACAATGCCGCACTCCGCCGCACCCTTGGCGTCGGTGACCAGGATGATACGGCCGCCGCGCGCTGCGACCTCCTGCATGTTCGAGGCAGTCTTCTCGAAGAGTGCATCGTGCGGGGCGATGACGATGACCGGCATGTCCTCGTCGATCAGCGCGATCGGGCCGTGCTTGAGCTCGCCCGCCGGATAACCTTCGGCATGGATGTAGCTGATTTCCTTGAGCTTCAGCGCGCCTTCCAGCGCCAGCGGGAAGGCGGTGCCGCGGCCGAGATAGAGCACGTCGCGCGCCCTTGCGAGCTTGCGGGCGAGCTTCTCGATCTCCGGCTCCAGCGTCAGCGCCTGTGCCATCAGGCCAGGCAGTGCGATCAGCTCCTGGACGTAAGTCGCCTCCTGCTCGGCCGAGAGCGTGCCACGGGCACGGGCCGCGGCGATGGCGAGACCGGCGAGCGCGGTGAGCTGGCAGGTGAAGGCCTTGGTCGAGGCGACGCCGATCTCGGGACCGGCCAGTGTCGGGGCGACGACATCGCTCTCGCGGGCGATCGTCGAGGTCGGCACGTTGACCACGGACATCACGTGCTGGCCTTCCTGGCGGGCATAGCGCAGGCAGGCGAGCGTGTCGGCGGTCTCGCCTGATTGCGAGACGAAGAGGGCAAGCCCGTTCGCCGGCAGCGGCGCCTCGCGATAGCGGAACTCCGAGGCGACGTCGATCTCGACCGGCAGGCGCGCCAGCTTCTCGAACCAGTATTTGGCGGTGAGTCCGGCGTAATAGGCGGTGCCGCAGGCGGAGACCGAGAGGCGCGACAGGTCCTTCCAGTCGAACGGCGTCTCGAAGGGCAGCCGCGTCACGCCATTCGCCATGTCGATGTAATGCGTCAGCGTATGGCCGACCACCTCCGGCTGCTCGTAGATCTCCTTGGCCATGAAGTGGTGGTGGTTGCCCTTCTCCACGAGGAAGGCGCCGGCCGCGACGCGCTGGGCGCGGCGTTCGACCTGGTTCCCGTCGGCGTCGTAGAAGGTCGCACCCTTGCGGTTCAGCACCACCCAGTCGCCCTCGTCGAGATAGGCGATCAGATTGGTGAACGGCGCCAATGCCAGCGCATCCGAGCCGAGATACATCTCGCCGTCGCCGATGCCGACCGCCAGCGGCGAGCCCTTGCGGGCGCCGATCAAGAGGTCTTCCTCGCCCTCGAACAGGAAGGCGAGCGCAAACGCGCCGCGCAGATGCGGCAGTGCGGCTCCGACCGCCGCGACCGGGTCCTTGCCGCGGTCGAGCTCGCGGGTGACGAGATGGGCGACGACCTCGGTGTCGGTCTCGCTGGCGAAGACGTGGCCATCGGCCTCGAGCTCGGCCTTGAGCTCGCGGAAGTTCTCGATGATGCCGTTATGGACGACCGCCAGCTTCTCGGTGGCGTGCGGATGGGCATTGCTCTCGGTCGGCTTGCCATGCGTCGCCCAGCGGGTGTGGCCGATGCCGATCAGGCCGTCGAGCGGCTCGCTGGAGAGGCGCACTTCGAGATTCTTGAGCTTGCCCTCGGCGCGGCGGCGGCTGAGCCGGCCGCCTTCGAGCGTCGCGACGCCGGCGGAATCATAGCCGCGATATTCGAGCCGCCGCAGCGCCTCGACCACCTGACCCGCGACGGCCTGCTTGCCGAGAATGCCCACGATCCCGCACATGAACGTGCCTCATCCGTTGATAGCGATGCGCATCGCAATAGTCCGTGGCGGAACAATCGCGAAATCACGTTGAATGTCGAACTGTGAACGGAATGTCTTGAAAATCACCTATTATCGGTCTTTTCGCGCCTTGGCGGCCGCCCGAAAGGCGGACGCCCAGCCCTCGCGCTCCATCTGCCGGCCGCGCGCGACGGCGAGCGCATCCGGCTTGACGTCGCGGGTGATGACCGAGCCCGAGCCGACATAGGCGCCCGCCCCGATCGTCACCGGTGCGACCAGCGCCGAATTGGAGCCGACGAAGGCGCCCTCGCCGATGATCGTCTTCGACTTGACGAAGCCGTCATAATTGCAGGTGATCGTGCCTGCGCCAATATTGGCGTTCGCGCCGATCTCGGCATCGCCGATATAGGTCAGGTGGTTGACCTTGGCACCCTCGCCGATCGCCGCCGCCTTGATCTCGACGAAGTTGCCGACGCGCGCGCCCTTCGCCAGCTCGGCTCCCGGACGCAGGCGCGCATAGGGGCCGATCGAGACGCCCTCGCCCACGCTCGCTCCTTCCAGATGCGAGAAGGCGTGGATGACGGCGTTGTCCGCGACCCGCACGCCCGGGCCGAAGACGACATTGGGCTCGATCAGCACATCGCGGCCGATCACAGTGTCATGGCTGAAGAACACGGTCCCGGGCGCGACCAGCGTCGCGCCGGCCAGCATCATCTCCCGCCGCTTGCGCGCCTGGAAATCGGCCTCCACCGCCGCGAGCTGAACGCGATCGTTGACGCCTTGCACCTCGGCCTCGGGCGCGACCTGGGCGACCGCCGTGAGGCCCTGCGCGCGCGCCACCGCGACGGCGTCGGTCAGGTAATATTCGTTCTGCGCATTGGCGCAGCCGATCGCATCGAGAATGCCGAGCGCCGTCCCGCCGTCGAGCGCCATCAGCCCGGCATTGCAGAGCGTGATCGCGCGTGTCGTCTCGTCGGCATCCTTGTGCTCGACGATGGCCTGCAGCTCGCCGTCCTGTGTGACGAAGCGGCCATAGCCGGTCGGGTTCCGTGCTTCAAAGCCCAGCGCGGCGACGGCGGCACCGCCATGCAGCGCCTTGCGCAGATCGGCGAAGGTCTCCGGCCGGACCAGCGGCGTGTCGGCGAAGGCGACAAGGACATCGTCATGCTTGCCGTTCAGGCTTTCGCGGGCCGCGAGCACCGCATGGGCCGTGCCCTTGCGCTCGTTCTGGACGAAGACCGCAGCGTGCGGCGCGTGCTTTTTCACCTCGGCCGCGACGTCGGGCCGGTCTGGCCCGATCACCACGGCGAGCGCATCGGCGCCGGCCGCCGTCACGGCCGCCAGGGCATGGCGGAGCAGCGAACGGCCGGCCACCTCGTGTAGGACCTTCGGCCGCGCAGATTTCATCCGGGTCCCCTCGCCCGCCGCCAGCACGATGGCGAGGCAGGTCCGGGCGGGCTGCATTTCCGTCATGATCGTCCTGTCACATGCTCGCTGAGAGGAAACGCGGCCACCACCGGCCGTGGTCCCGGGTGCAGGCGAATGCCGCACCGACGGTGGATAGCCGATAGCGAGCGAATTTGGCAAAGCCCGGCGAACGATACGTCAGCATGCTGGCTCTGAACGGGCCGGCTGGGACGGCTTCGTTTCCGGCATGGCATTCCTGCATGAAAGGCGTTCCTTTTTTCGCCTTTGGCCTTGCACCGCGCTTTTCAGCCCTGCGCGAAATGCTCTAGAAGCGCATGGCGGCAGAGCTTTGCCGGCCCAAGTTGGATGTGATGTCGAAATCCTTGAATCGCCGTCGATTTTTGAGCCTCGCAGCGACCGGCGCCATCGCGCCGCGGTTTGCCGTCGGTCCTGCGGCGGCGCAGGCCCCGACGACATGGGCCGGACTGGTTCAATCGGTCATCGCCGAAGGCCAGCGTTTCGATCCGGCGCTCGTGGTCGAGGCCGCCCGCGTCCTCTCGCGCCGGCCAATGGTGCCGCTCGTCGCGACCGATCTTCCTGAAGGCTACGCCACCCTGCCCTACGACCAGTATGTCGGCATCCGGGCGCAGCCCTTGGGCATGATCTGGGCCGGCGAGAATCGCGGCTTCACCGTCGAGCCGTTGCATCGTGGCTATGTCTTCTCCTCACCGGTCAGCCTGTTCACGGTCGAGGACGACGTGGTCAGGCGCGTCGCCTTCGACCCCGGCAAGTTCAACTATGGTCGCGTGACGCCCCCGCCGCCAGGGACCGATCTGCAGTTCTCGGGTTTCCGGGTATCGGCCGGCTTGGAGCGCCCTTATGAGCTGGCGCTGTTCCAGGGCGCGACCTTCTTCCGCTCGCTGGCGCGCGGCCAGAATTTCGGGGCACTGGCGCGCGCCCTGATCCTGCGGCCGGGCGAGACGCGTGGCGAGGAGATCCCGTTCTTCCGCGCCTACTGGATCGAGCGGCCGAGCCCGGCCGCCGGTGTGGTGATCATCCATGCGCTGCTCGATTCGGAGACCGTCACCGGCGCGGTGCGCATGACGCTGCGCCCCGGCGACGTCACCTTCATCGATGTCGAGATGACATTGTTCGCCCGCGCCAATCTCGACCATGTCGGCTTCGGCTGCGTGATGGGCACCTATCTCTCCGGCCCGCAGAGCCGCCGCGGCTTCGACGATCTGCGCCCGGCCGTCCATGAGGTTTCCGGCGTGCAGATGCTCACTGGCAATGGCGAGTGGATCTACCGGCCGCTCAGCAACCCGGCCAATCTTCAGGTCTCGTCCTTCCAGGATTCCAATCCGCGCGGCTTTGGTCTGGTCCAGCGCGAGCGTGATCCGAACGCCTTCGTCGACGACGACCAGCGCTTCGAGCTTCGGCCGAGCGTCTGGATGGAGCCATTGGGCGAGTGGGGACCGGGCTCGGTGCAGTTGATCGAGATCCCCAGCGAATCCGAACTCAACGACAACATCATCAGCTATTGGCGGCCGCGTCAGCCGATCGCCGCCGGCAGCGAGACGACGATCGCCTATCGCCAGGCCTGGTGCTGGCAGCCGCCGGAGCGCCCGCAGCTCGCCACCGCGACCCGCCTCCGGCAGGGACGCGGCTCGCAGGCGCGCAGGCGTCGCTTCCTCGTCGACTTCAGCGGCGACCGGCTCGGCGACCCCGCTCTCGTCGCGGCCATCCGCGCCAACGTCACAGCGACACCAGGCACGATCCAGAATCTGCGGCTTTGGCCGTTTCCGGAGCGCCGGACCATGCGCGTCGCCTTCGAGGTCGATCCCGGCAGCGAGACGCTCTCGGAACTGCGCCTGGTGCTCGACGCCGGCGGCCAGCCGGTTTCGGAAACCCTGCTCAATCGGTGGACCTGGTGACCGTGGAAGCGCTTGCCCGCCCGGCCGAGATCGAGGTCGCGACCGGCTGTCCCGCTCCGGTCGAGGCGACGCCGCCCGAGAACCGGCTGGAGATGCCGGTGCAGTCCTTCCGCAGCTGGAACGCCTCCGAGGGGCGCAAGCCCGCCGCGCCGCAAGCCTGGCGCACGCCGTGGCTGGCGAGAATCTTCGTCTTCGGCGGAGCCTGGGCGCTCACCGCCTATGGCGCTTGGGAAATGTACAATGTCGTGTCGGTCAGCCGCACAACCTTCCTGCAGTATGTGCTGCTCGTCCTCTTCACGGTGAACTTCTCCTGGATCGCGCTCGCCTTCACCAGCGCCATCCTCGGCTTCTTCGCTTTGCTCTTCCGGCTGGTGAAGAGCCCGCGTGCCGAGACGCTGACGCAGAAGACCGTCGTGGTCATGCCGATCTACAACGAATCGACGGCGCGGACCTTCGCCGCGGTGGCGGCGATCCGGGAATCGATCGAGGCGACGGGCCTGGGTGCCCATTTCGACTATTTCATCGTCTCCGACACGACCAATCCCGACATCTGGGTGGCGGAGGAGCGCGCCTTCCTGGCGCTGCGCCAGCGGCTCGGCCCGGATGCGCGCATCTATTATCGCCACCGGCCGAAGAATCATCATCGCAAGGCCGGCAACATCGCCGATTTCGTCACGCGCTGGGGCGGGCATTACGAGCACATGGTCGTGCTCGACGCCGACAGCCTGATGACCGGTACCTGCATCGTGCGCCTCGCCGCGGCGATGGAGGCCGACCCCGACGCCGGCATCATCCAGTCGCTGCCGCTGATCATCAATCGCAACACCTTCTTCGCGCGCCTGCAGCAGTTCGCGGCGCGGGTCTACGGTCCGGTGATCGCGACGGGCCTGGCGATCTGGTCCGGCCGCGACGGCAACTATTGGGGCCACAACGCGATCATCCGCACCAAGGCCTTCGCCGATCATTGCGGCCTGCCCGACCTCAAGGGCAAGCCGCCCTTCGGCGGCCACGTCCTCAGTCACGACTTCGTCGAGGCGGCGCTGATCCGGCGGGCCGGCTGGTCGGTCTACATGCTGCCGGACCTGACGGGCTCCTATGAGGAGAGCCCGCCTTCGCTGATCGACATCGCCACGCGCGACCGGCGCTGGTGCCAGGGCAATCTGCAGCATTCGCGCATCATCGGCGCCAGGGGCCTCAAGCTCTCGACCCGCCAGCACTTCGCCACCGGCATGATGGCCTATCTCGCCTCGCCATTCTGGCTGATGCAGCTTGTGGTCGGCATCCTGATCGTGCTGCAGGTCAATTACGCCAGGCCGGAATACTTCACCGAGGAGTTCAGGCTCTTCCCGATCTGGCCGCGCTTCGACCCAGAACGCGCGCTCAACCTGTTCGGGCTGACCATGGCGATCCTCTTGGCGCCAAAACTGTTCGGCCTCCTGCTGACGCTGTTCGACGGCAAGCTCAGGCGCGCCTGCGGCGGCGGCATCCGGCTCGTCCTCTCGGCGCTATTGGAGATCCTGTTCTCGGCTTTCTTCGCGCCGATCATGATGGTGATCCAGTCCGGCTCGGTCTTCCAGATCCTGGTCGGTCGCGATACCGGCTGGAATCCGCAGCGGCGCGACGACGGCTCGATCCCGCTCAAGGACATCGTCCGCCGGCACCGCGCCCACACGCTGCTCGGCCTCGTTGCCGGCCTGTCGGCTTTCATGATCGCGACCTCGCTCTTCGCCTGGATGTCGCCGACGATCGTCGGCTTGCTGCTGGCGATCCCGTTGTCCTGGGCCTCGGGCAACCTCGCGCTCGGCCTCTGGCTCAAGCGGCGCGGCCTCCTGCTGACGCCGGAGGAAGGCGACCCGCCGGCGATCGCCTTGCGCGCCAACGCGCTCCAGGCCGAGTTCGCTGAAGCCGGCTTCGACGATGCCGATGGGCTCAGCGTGCTCCATGCCGATCCGATGCTGCGCGCGACACATGAGGCCATGCTGCCCCATGTCCAGGCGCGCCGACGCGGCGAGATCGAGCCCGACCGCGCCGTGGCGCAGGCCAAGCTGATCGACGCCGAGACGATTGCGGACGCGGTGATCTGGCTGAAGCCGAAGGAGCGCATGGTCGTATTGCACGACCGTGCTTTGCTCGGCCTGCTGGCCAACCTGCCGGACGGCCCGGCCCGTGCCGGTGCGGAGCCGGTCGGCCGCTGAGGCGCCCGGCGGCCTGATCGAGACCTCATGCATTCGAAGGATTTTTGAGCGGCATCGATCCACCATTCTTCTCCCCGTCGCCAACGAGGAGAATTCGATGCAACGTCGCCAGTTTCTTCTGAGCCTGATCGGCATCGGCGCCGGCAGTGCCGTGCTCGCCGCCTTGCCGTCCGCGCAGGCCCTGGCCGGCCCGCCCGAACTAGACCGGGTCCTGGCAGCCGCCCCCGAAGGAGACGCGGAATACTCGCTGCTGGTCGGCCGATTGACGCATCGCCGGCGGGCCGGCGGCTGGTGGCGCATGCGCGTCGCCAGAGCGCGCGCCTGGGGACGCAGGGAGCGGCCGGGCCGGCGGTGATCCGATTACGCTGAGCTTCTCGCGCTCAGCCCGTCTCGAAAACAATGGCGCAGCCGAAGGCCGCCGCCGCCGGCACGACGATGCGCTCACCGTCCCGGTGATGGGCAGTCCCGCGTTCGGCCAGCCTGGCGCCGATGGTATCGAGATCCGGCACCGTGACTGCGAAGCCGGCGAAGTGGGTCTGTTCCCGGCTCTCGTCGTCGAGCATGGCCCCGGCGGCCTGCGGCGTCAGCACCTCGAGACGCCCGCGCGGCAGCGGCAGGCGCAGACCTGCCTCCGGTGTCGCGAAGCTCTCGGCGCCCGAAAAGCCGCCGAGGAAAGCCGTCTGCGCCGCTGGCTCCTCAGTCACCAGGAACACGGCGGACAGCCCGCTCGCACCGTTCTCATGCTGCTGGAAGGCCGGGTTCCAGAAGTTCTGTGGCTCGTGCTGCTGGCAGACGAAGAAGCCGCAGTCCGGCGCGCCTGGATTGTCGGCGAAGGCGAGCGAAAAGGCGACGCGGACCTCGCTGCCGTCGGGCCGGCGCGCCTGGCGCTCGAAGAAAAAGGGTTCGAAATCGCCGATGCCGGCGGTGCGGAAACCCTCGGCATCGCCGGCCGAATCGCGGCTTTCCAGCACCAGCATCGACATGCCCTCGCCGCGCGCCAGCGCGTCGCGCACGAACGCGCCGAATGAGAAATGCCGCGGCGCATGCGGTGGAATCAGCGTGGCGTCGCCAACCGTGATCAGTTCGAGGAAGGAGCCGGGAAACTGGACGATCCGGTTCTCAGTACCCCAGGGATGGCGGTTGCGCGCGCCGACGCGGAAGCCGAGCTGCTCATAGAAGACGCCGGCCGCATCGAGATCGGCGACGCCGATCACGAGATGGTCGAGGCCACGGGCGTGGGTTTCAGGCATGGGCGAACCGTAGGCTTTGGCGCTACGGCTCGATGAAATGCGGCACGAAGCGCGAGGTATTCTTGGTGATCGGAGTCGTATCCTCGCGGACCCCGAGCCCGCAAGGCTGCGAGGCGACGAGCCAGGAGCCGAGCACCGGATAATTGCCGTCGAAATTCGGCAGCATCGCGGTCGCCTGCAGGATGAAGCCCTCGGCGCCATAGGGGCCGTCGTCGCTGTCGCGGACCGCCCCGCCCTCGACCAGCGTCACATTGGCGCCCTCGCGCGAATAGAGCGGCTTGCGCACATGGTTGGCGCCGAGCTCGGCACAGCGCGGATCGTCCTCGAAATAAGCCGGCAGCAGATTGGGATGGCCGGGAGCCATCTCCCAGAGATAGGGCAAGAGGCCCTTGCTGGAGACCAGCGCCTTCCAGGGCGGTTCGACGAACTGGCAGCGCGAGCCGGCGAGCGCCGCAGCGTATTGCTCCCGGAACAGCCACTCCCATGGGTAGAGCTTGAACAGCATCTCGATCGGCAGGCTGGCGCCGTCGCAGAAGCGCCCGTCGGCGAGCAGGCCGATCTCCTCGATATAGGTGAAGCGGGCGTCGATCTCGGCTTGGCTGGCGCAGTCGATCAGATAGTCGACCGTGCCCTTGTCCTCGAAGCTGCCCTGCACGCAGGTGAAATGCATGCGCTCGGGCTTCGGGTTGCGCAGCTGACCGAAAGCCGCGATCAGGCGCTCATGCAGCGAGTTGAACTGGTCGCTGCCGCGCGAGATCGCGCCGCGCGCCATCGCCTGCTCGAGCCAGTCCCATTGCACCACGGCCGCCTCGAACAGCGAGGTCGGCGTGTCGGCGTTGTATTCCAGCAGCTTGGCGGGGCCCTTGCCGTCATAGGCGAGATCGAGCCGGCCGTAGAGATTGCGGTCGCCGCGCTGCCAGCTCTCGCGGATCAGCCCCCATTGCGCCTCGGGGATGGCGAGTCGGCGCAGGATCGCCTCATCCTTGAGAGCGCGCTCGACGAAGGCGAAGCAGAGGCCTTCGATCTCACTGGTCGGCGCCTCGATATCCTCCTCGATCTCCTTCAGCGAGAAGGCGTAGGCGACGCTCTCGTCCCAATACGTCTCACCATCGAGCGTGTGATAGGCGAAGCCGAGGCGCTCGACCTCCGCCTGCCAGTCCTTGCGAGGTGCTACGCGAAGCCGCTGCATGGATGAGCACCTGCCAGGATGTCTCAGGACGACGAGAACGAGGAGAACGAACGCGAGGACGAGCCGAAGCCGCCGCGCGAGGCGACACTGGGCGTGCTCGCCATCCCCGTCGAGGAGATGTTGCGGGCGACCATCGCCTGGCCCGAGGTCGTCGTATAGGCGCGCGAGCGGCTGCTGCTGCCGCCATAATAGCCGCCTGACGACGAGGACGAGGAACTGCGGGCCGGCTGCTCGCATTCGGGACGTCCGGAGCCTGGCTGGCGCGTGCCGGGTGGACAGGCTGAGCTGGTCGGCGGCAGCAATGGCTGGGCCGCGCCGCCGCCGGACATGAACTGGCGCGCCAGCATGATCCCCGCCAGCGCCGGGATGAAGACCTGGGCATTGTTCCAGACGGCGCTCTGGCAGCCACTCGCGCCGAATTCCTGCTCGCAGGCGGCGCTGCTGGTGAACTTCTTGGCGTCGCGCAAATGGTTGGCGGAGGCCTCGTTGAAGCGCTGCTCGCATTGGCTGGCGCTGAGCTGGTTGGCGGCCCGGCACTCGGCGAGATTGTTGTAGATCAGCGAATCGTCGGTCTCACCGCCGGAGAGCGACCAATAGGTCGCGACCAGCACCACGCCGGCGGCGGCGAGCCCGATCTGGGTCGAGCGCTTCATCGGCCCCTCCTACAACGTCATGCTGGCGGCTGCGAGCGTGCCGCTGAGGACCGCGATCACCGCCAGCATCGCCGCCGAGGGAATCCGGTCCTCCTCGATCTTGCGCGACAGGTCGGGGATGACGATGCGGGCGAAGCCATAGGCGCCGAACTGGACCACCACGGCGATCACGGCCCAGATCACAAGATCGGGGATGCTGGCCGCCTGCTCGATCGCCGTCTCCAGCGGCACGGAGAAGCCGATCAGATTGCCGCCGAAGGCGATCGCGGCGGAGAGATTGCCGCCGCGGATCAGCGCGATCTCGTCATGAGCGGTGAGCCGCATATAGACCGCGGCGAAGCCGGCGATCAGCGCGAAGCCGACACAGAAATACAGAATGAACGCCGGCAACCCGGCCATCGAGATCGTCATGCTGCCGCCTCTTGCATGCCATGATGGTCAAGGCGCTCACTATACGTCAGCGGCGCCGCTGCGCCAGACTGTCGCGGCTTGTTCTGCGGGCGCGCGGACGACGTCACGGAGAGACCCCATGAAGGAGAGACATGCCCAATGCTCTTGCGGGGCTTTGAGCCTGATCTGCCGCGGCGATCCGGCACTCGTCTCGCTCTGCCATTGCCGGGAATGCCAGCGCCGCACCGGCAGCACCTATGGCATCGCCGCCTTCTTTCCTCGTTTGGAGGTCGAGATCAGTGGCGAAGCGACGGCTTATCGCCGGCCAGCCGACAGCGGCTTCGAGGTCACGCAGCACTTCTGCCCGCGCTGCGGCAGCACGATTTATTGGGAACCTCTGCGCAAGCCGCAGATGATCGCGGTCGCAGTCGGCGCCTTCGCCGATCCGGATTTCCCGGCGCCCGGCAAGCAGGTCTACACCCAGCACCGCCACCCTTGGGTTGCGGTGCCGGTCGACTGAGCCGCTTGATCAGACCAGGCGGCTCTGCACCACCGCCGCCTCGACGAAGCTGGCGAAGAGCGGATGCGGCTCGAACGGGCGCGACTTCAGCTCCGGATGGTATTGCACGCCGATGAACCAGGGATGGTCGGGATATTCGACCGTCTCGGGCAGCAGCCCGTCGGGCGAGACGCCGCTGAAACGCAGGCCCTTCGCCTCGAGCATCTCGCGATAGCCCATATTGACCTCGTAGCGGTGGCGGTGCCGCTCGGAGATGTCGGTCGAGCCGTAGATCTTGGCGATCTTGGTGTCCTCGGACAGCTTCGACTGATAGGCGCCGAGCCGCATCGTGCCGCCGAGATCGCCGCCGGAGAAGCGCTGCTCCAGCTCGTTGCCGCGCATCCACTCGGTCATCAGGCCGACGACGGGCTGCTCGGTCGGGCCGAACTCAGTCGAGTTGGCGTCCTTGACGCCGGCGAGCGAGCGCGCCGCCTCGATCACCGCCATCTGCATGCCGAAGCAGATGCCGAAATAGGGCACCTTGCGCTGCCTGGCGAAGCTCGCTGCCTTGATCTTGCCCTCGGCGCCGCGATGGCCGAAGCCGCCGGGCACCAGGATGCCGTGGACATGCTCGAGGAAGGGCGCCGGGTCCTCCTTCTCGAACACCTCCGACTCGATCCAGTCGAGATTGACCTTGACCCGATTGGCGATGCCGCCATGGGTCAGCGCCTCGATCAGCGACTTATAGGCGTCCTTCATCCCGGTGTATTTGCCGACGATGGCGATGGTGACCTCGCCTTCCGGGTTCTTGATCCGCTCCGAGATGCGGCGCCAGTTGCTGATGTCGGGGGCGGTCTTGTCGTCCATGCCGAACGCCGCCAGCACCTCGGTGTCGAGGCCCTCGGCGTGGTAGGACAGCGGCACGTCGTAGATCGAGGCGACGTCGCGGGCCTCGATCACCGCCGTCTCGCGGACATTGCAGAACAGCGCCAGCTTGCGCCGCTCCTCCGGCGGGATCTCGCGATCGGTGCGGCAGAGCAGGATGTCGGGCTGGATGCCGATCGAGCGCAACTCGGCGACCGAATGCTGCGTCGGCTTGGTCTTCAATTCGCCCGCGGTCGGGATATAGGGCAGCAGCGTCAGGTGCACGAAGATGCACTGGCCGCGCGGCAATTGCTGGCTGATCTGACGGATCGATTCGAGGAAGGGCAGGCTCTCGATGTCGCCGACCGTGCCACCGATCTCGACGAGCACGAAGTCGTAGCCGTCATTGCCGGAGAGCACGAACTCCTTGATGGCGTTGGTGACGTGCGGGATCACCTGGATGGTGGCGCCGAGATAGTCGCCCCGGCGCTCGCGCGTCAGGATGTCCATGTAGATGCGGCCGGTGGTGATGTTGTCGCCCTTGTTGCAGGGCCGGCCGGTGAAGCGCTCGTAATGGCCGAGGTCGAGATCGGTCTCGGCGCCATCGTCGGTGACGAAGACCTCACCGTGCTGATACGGGCTCATCGTGCCCGGATCGACATTGAGATAGGGGTCGAGCTTGCGCAGGCGGACCGTATGGCCACGCGCCTGCAGGAGAGCAGCCAGGGCTGCCGCCGCCAGGCCTTTGCCAAGCGAGGACACCACGCCGCCGGTGATGAAAACATACCGCGTCATGGGAGGTCACCTTTAACGCCTAAAGTTCGATTCGCTAAGCAGGTCGGTGCAGGCCGGTCCTGCACCTCGCGCTTGTCCACAAAAGAGAAGGGCCGGTTTCCCGGCCCCTGCCCCTGTCTCGTCCCGGTCACCGTGTCGGCGTTCCCGGCTGCGGCGGTTGTGAACCGCCTTGGTTCTGCATCTGCCGGAGCTGGTCGAGCACCCCGCCGGCATTCGGCGCCGAGGGGCCGCTCGGGGCGGCCGGGGCGGTCGTGCCGGCCGGCGCCGGGGCGCCGTCGATGATCGAGCGCTGCGTGCGGCCATGCGTCGCCATCACAGCGAGCGCGATCGAGGTGATGAAGAACAGGCCGGCGAGGATCGCCGTGGCGCGGGTCAGGGCATTGGCCTGACCACGGCCGGTCATGAAGCCACCGACACCGCCGCCACCGCCAGAGCCCATGCCGAGGCCGCCACCCTCGGAACGCTGGAGCAGCACGACGCCGACCAGCGCGATCACGATCAGCAAGTGAATGACGATGAGAACGTTCTGCATGGCTCACGAAATGGGTATGGCGCGGGCGCCTGCCAAGATGGCGGCATCCCGCGGATCGGCGCTGCCCATAGCATGGGCTTTGCGCCCATGCCACCCGCGATTTGATGTCGTTCATGAAGATCAGGCGCAAGCGCGCGCGATCGCCAGGAAATCCTCGGCCTTGAGGCTGGCGCCGCCGACGAGCGCGCCGTCGACATTGGCGACGTTCATCAGCTCGGCCGCATTGCTCGGCTTGACCGAGCCGCCATAGAGCAGCCGCACGCCGGCGGCCGTGGCCTTGCCGAGGATGCGCCCGAGCTCGGCCCGGATCGCCTCGTGCATCTCGGCCACATCGGCCGAGGTCGGAGTCAGGCCGGTGCCGATCGCCCAGACCGGCTCATAGGCGATGACGAGCGAAGCCGCCGTCGCGCCATCGGGCACCGAGCCGCGCAATTGCTTCTTCACGATCGCCAGCGCCTTGCCGGCCTCGCGCTCGTCCCTGGTTTCGCCGACGCAGACGATCGGGATCAGCCCAGCCGCCAGCGCCGCCTCGGCCTTGGCCTTGACCTGCGCATTGCTCTCGCCGTGCAAAGTGCGGCGCTCGGAATGGCCGACGATCACATAGGTCGCCCCCGTATCGACCAGCATCGGCGCCGAGACCTCGCCGGTATAGGCGCCGCTCGCATGGGCGCTGCAATCCTGCCCGCCGGTGGCAATGCGTGAGCCGATCAGCGAGGCGCTCAGCGTGAACAACAGTGTCGCCGGCGGGCAGATGGCGAGGTCGACGGAGCGCCGCAGGCGAGCGTCAGCCCCCTTCGCCACCTCGGCGGCAATGGCGAGATCCGCCTTCAGCCCGTTCATCTTCCAGTTGCCCGCCACCAGCGGCTTGATCGTTCGCGTCACGGCTGCTCTCCAAATCTTGTCCGTTCGGCTCTAGCAATGCTGTCACATGATCGCAATCAAGGCGGTTGGCAGCGATTGCCGGGAGGCGTCGCTCTTCCTATAAGCGGCGCGCAGCGGCATGGCCGCGAGAGGATCGGGAAGACAAGACCATGATGATGCAGGGCATCCGCAAGGCGGGGCAGAGCTTGATCGGCAAGCTCATCATCGCCGTGATGTTCGGCTTCCTGATCATCTCCTTCGCGATCTGGGGCATCGGCGACATCTTCCGCGGCTATGGCCGCAACGCCGTCGCCGTGGTCGGCAAGACCGAGATCGGCCTCGAGCAGGTGCGAACCGCCTATCAGAATGAGATCCAGCAGCTGCAGCGCCAGCAGCGCCGGCCGATCAGCCCGGACCTGGCGCGGGCGCTCGGCCTCGACCAGCGCGTGCTCTCGCGTCTCGTCACCGAGGCGACGCTCGATCAGACCGCGACGAAGATGGGCCTCGCCGTCTCCGACGAGACCGTGCGCAACATCCTGTTCAACGATCCCAACCTGAAGAACGCCGCCGGCCAGTTCGAGCCCAGCCGCTTCAACGAATTGCTGCGCGCCATCGGCATGAACGAGCAGCAATTCGTGCGCGAGCAGCGCGCCGCGACGATGCGCCAGGAACTCGCCGAAATGGTGATCGGCGCGGTGACGGCCCCGGGTGCGCTGCAGGAGCTCGGCCACCGCCTGCGCCATGAGAAGCGCGAGATCGGCTACATCACCCTGCCCGACAGCGCCGCCGGCGAGATCGCCACGCCGACCGACGAGGCGCTGCGCAAGTATTTCGACGAGCGCAAGGCGGCCTTCCGCGCCCCCGAATATCGCACTGCCAGCGTGCTGGCCCTCACCACCGCCACCCTCGCCGACCCCGCGAAAGTCAGCGATGCCGACGCACGCGCCCGCTACGAGCAGATCAAGACGCAGCGCTTCGGCTCGCCCGAGCGCCGCACCGTCCAGCAGATCAGCTTCCCCTCGATCGAGGAGGCCAAGGCCGCCAAGGCCAGGATCGATGCCGGCGAGACCTTCGAGGCGGTCGCCGCAAGCCGCAACATCGCCACGGCCGATCTCGCGCTCGGCACCTTCACCCGCGAAGGCCTGTTCGATCCGGCCGTGCGCGACGCAGCCTTCGCGCTGGCGCAGGGCGCGGTCAGCGAGCCCGTGCAGGGCGGCTTCGGCGTCGTGCTGCTGCGTGTGCCGACGATCGAGGCCGCTCGCCTCAAGAGCTTCGAGGAGGTCACCGACGAGGTCCGCCGTGACGTCGCGACCAGCCGCGCCAGCGAGCAGATGACCGAGCTGCACGACAAGATCGAGGACCAGCGCGCCTCGGCCAAGCCGCTGCCCGAGATCGCCAAGGAGTTCAACTTGGCTCTGCGGACATTCGGCCCGGCCGATTCCAGCCTCGGCAAGGCCGACGGCACGCAGGAGACGGCCCTCCCCGGCGGCGACGCGACGCAGCAGGCGATCTTCCGCTCCGATATCGGCGTCGACAACGAGGCGATCCGCCTGCCGAACAATGGCGGCTATGTCTGGTACGACGTCATCAAGATCGATCCGCCGCGCGAGCGCAGTTTCGACGAGGTCAAGGCCGAGGTCGAGAAGCAATGGCGCGCCGACGAGGTCGCCACCCGATTGTCGGCGCAGGCGCGCGAGATCGTGCAGAAGCTCGACGCTGGTGAGAAGCTCGATGCGCTCGCCTTCGCCCAGGGGCTGGCCTTCGAGACTGTCACGCTCGGCCGCCAGGACCAGAGCGAGGCGCTGCCGCGCAACGTCGTCTCGCTGGTGTTCGGCACGCCGGCCGGCAAGGCCGGCTCGGCCGCGGTCGACAATGCCGGCCGCGTAGTCTTCCAGGTCAAGGAAGCGACCGTTACGCCTTATGTCCGTACCGCCGAGGAGGCCGAGAACTTCGTGCGGCTGCTGACCTCCAGCATCAGCGAGGACATCCTCGCGCAGTATGTGAGCAAGCTGCAGAACGATCTCGGCGTGCAGGTCAACCAGGCGGCGCTGCGCAACGCCACCGGCGGCAGCCAGAACTGAAGCGGGACGCATGGATCCGGCCGCCGACTTCGCCCGCTTCGCCGCCGCCTACGCCGCCGGCGAGCCGCAATTGCTGACGCTGTCGCTGGTCGGCGATTGCGAGACGCCGGTCGCCGCCTTCCTGAAGCTGCGCCACGCTTATGGAGGTCCAGCGTTCCTGCTCGAATCCGTCGAGGGTGGCGCGGTACGCGGCCGCTACTCGATGATCGGGCTCGATCCCGACGTGATCTGGCGCTGCCATCGCGGGCAGGCCTCGCTGCGCCGCCTTGCTCAGGATGAGGATTTCGTCGCCGATCCGCGCCCGGCCTTCGACTCCCTGCGCGCCCTGCTCGCCGAGAGCGCCATCCCCGATCGCGACGGCCTGCCGCCCATGGCCGCCGGCGTGTTCGGCTATCTCGGCTACGACATGGTGCGCCTGATGGAGCGCCTGCCGGAGCCGAAGGCAACCGGCCCGGGCGTGCCCGACGCCATCCTGACGCGGCCGACGCTGATGGTCGTATTCGATTCGATCCGCGACGAGATCACAGTGTTGACGCCGGTGCGTCCGCAAGCGAACGTCTCGGCCCGCACGGCCCATGAGCGGGCGCAGGAGCGGTTGGAGGCGGTGGTGCGGGCACTGGAAGGGCCCCTGCCCCCCGAGGCCGGCATCGACATCGCTGCGATCCCGCATCCCGAAGCGACCTCGAACACCAGCGAGGCCGAATTCCACGCCATGGTCGCTCGGGCGCAGGAATATGTTCGCGCCGGAGACGTCTTCCAGGTCGTGCTGTCGCAGCGCTTCGAGGCGCCATTTGAACTGCCGCCTTTTGCGCTCTACCGCGCACTGCGGCGGCTCAATCCGGCGCCCTTCCTCGGCTATCTCGATTTCGAAGCTTTTCAGATCGTCTGCTCCAGCCCCGAGATCCTGGTCCGGCTGCGCGATGGCAAGGTCACGATCCGGCCGATCGCCGGCACGCGGCCGCGCGGCGCGACGCTGGCAGCCGACGCCGCCCTCGCCGACGAATTGCTGGCCGATCCCAAAGAGCGGGCCGAGCATCTGATGCTGCTTGATCTCGGCCGCAACGACGTCGGCCGGGTCGCGGAGATCGGCAGCGTCAACGTCACCGATTCCTTCTTCATCGAGCGCTACAGCCAGGTGATGCACATCGTCTCAAATGTCGAGGGACGCATCTCCGGCGAGCACGACGCGCTCTCCGCCCTCGCCGCCGGCTTCCCGGCCGGCACCGTCTCCGGCGCGCCGAAGGTGCGCGCCATGGAGATCATCGACGAGCTGGAGAAGGACGGACGCGGCGCCTATGGCGGCTGCATCGGCTATTTCGGCGCCAATGGCGAGATGGACACCTGCATCGTCCTGCGCACCGCCGTCGTTCAGGACGGCCGCATGCAGGTCCAGGCCGGCGCCGGCATCGTCTACGATTCGAATCCGGCCTCCGAACAGCTCGAATGCATCAACAAGGCGAAAGCCCTGTTCAAGGCGGCCGAGGAAGCGGTGCGCTTTGCCGCGCGCAGCCGCCGGGGCCAGTGATCCCGGCGCGGTTTTTCGCATGCGCAACTCCCAGAGGCGCATGCAGCCCGCTCACTTGCGCGGCGTGTTTTGGCCCGCGCATATTGCCGGTAGTCGAGAGTGCCGCTCCCTAGCCCTCAGGTTGCTTCGGACGGCCACTCAGCAATCAGAACCGGCCCTGCCCGCTGGCACGAATGCCTGATGCGGAACGACAGGGCTCGGACACAAATGGAGAGGAAACCATGCGTTTGCGCGCAAGCATGATCGGCAGCGGTCTTGCCCTGGTGCTTCTGGCCGGTACGGCCGCCATCGCCCAGCAGGCCCAGAAGGTGACGGTCGCGGTCACCGCCATCGTCGAGCACCCGGCGCTCGATGCCGCCCGCGACGGCGTCAAGAAGGCGCTGGAGGAGGCCGGCTACAAGGACGGCACCAACCTCACCTTCCGCTATGAATCGGCGCAGGGGTCCCCGGCGACAGCGGCACAGATCGCCCAGAAGTTTGCTGGCGAGAACCCGAACGTGATCGTCGCGATCGCGACTCCGTCGGCCCAGGCGATGGTGACGGCAACGCAGACGATCCCGGTGGTGTTCACCGCCGTGACCGACCCGGTCGCGGCCCAGATCGTCAAGGACCGCAAGGCGCCCGGTGGCAACGTCACCGGCATCTCCGACTTCTCGCCGCTCGAAGCCCAGTTCGACCTGATCAAGGAGCTGGTCCCCGCGGCCAAGAAGATCGGCGTCGTCTTCAATCCCGGCGAGGCCAACAGCGTCGCGCTGCTCAACGCGGTCAAGGCGCTGGTACCCGCCCGCAGCCTGCAGATCGTCGAGGCTTCGGCCGGCCGCACCGCCGATGTCTCGGCCGCCGCGCAGAGTCTGGTCGGCAAGGTCGACGCGATCTACCTGCCGACCGACAACACCATCATCTCGGCGCTCGGCACGGTGCTGGCCGTCGGCACCGACAACAAGCTGCCGGTCTTCACCGGCGACACCGAGTCGGTCCAGAAGGGCTCGGTCGCCTCGATCGGCTTCGACTATTTCCAGGTCGGCCTCGAGACCGGCGCGGTGGTCGTGCGTGTCCTCAAGGGCGAGAAGCCCGGCGCCATCCCGGTCAAGAACGCCAGCGGCAGCAACCTCGTCATCAACGCCAAGGCCGCCGCCGCCATGGGCGTGACGATCCCGGCCGCCGTGCAGGCTCGGGCCAAGCAGGTGATCAACTGACCTGAAGACGCGGCGGCGTTCCAGCGCCGCCGCGACCGGCCGCCTCCCAAATCCAGAACAGAGCAAGCAGGGCGACCGATGAGTCTCATCGCAACCCTGGGCTCCATCGAGATCGGACTCGTGTTCGCTCTCGTGGCGCTCGGCGTCTACATCACCTTCCGCGTCCTCGACTTTCCCGACCTGACGGTCGACGGCACCTTGCCGCTCGGCGCAGCCGTCGCAGCGGCGATGATCGCGGGCGGGGTCAATCCGCTTTTCGCCACGCTGGCGGCGATCGTCGCCGGCTGCCTCGCCGGCAGCGTCACCGCCTGGCTCAACATCCGCTTTTCGATCCTGCATCTGCTCGCCGGCATCCTGACGATGACGGCGCTGTTCTCGATCAATCTGCGGGTGATGGGCGTGCCCAACATCCCGCTGATGAACCGGCCGACGGTGATCGACTTCTTCGCCTGGTTGAACCCGCTGATCGCCGCGACCGGGCTCCCTGCCCGTCCGACGCTGCGGGTGCTGGCGCTGCTGATCATCGTCACAGTGATCGCCGCTTTGCTCGCTCGCTTCCTCAAGACCGAATTCGGCCTTGCGATGCGCGCGACCGGCGCCAATCCGCGCATGGCGCGGGCGCAGGGCATCCGCACCGACATGCACGTCTATGTCGGCGTCGCCCTCTCCAACGGCCTCGTCGCGCTCGCCGGTGCCCTGTTCGCACAGACGGCCGGCTTCGCCGATGTCAGCATCGGCACCGGCACCATCATCGCCGGCCTCGCCGCCGTCATCCTCGGCGAGACGATCTTCCGTACGAAGTCGATCGTCGTCGCGGTGTTCTCCTGCCTGATCGGCGCCATCGCCTACCGCCTCGCCATCGCGCTTGCGCTCAACGCCGGCTGGCTCGGCCTGCGGGCGTCCGACCTCAACCTCGTCACCGCAGTGCTGGTCGGCATCGCCCTGATGCTGCCAGGTGTCGCCAATCCGCTGCGCAGCCTGTTCAAGCGGAGCGCGCCATGATCAGCGTCCGGGACGTCCATGTCACCTTCGGGCGCGGCACGCCGCTGGAGAACCGGGCGCTGCGCGGGCTCGATCTCGCCGTGCCCGAGGGCGAGTTCATCACCGTGATCGGCTCGAACGGCGCCGGCAAGTCGACGCTGCTCAACGTTCTCAGCGGCGATGCCCGGGCCGAGCGTGGCACGGTCGAGGTCGACGGCATCGACGTGACGCGCTGGCCGACGCCGAAGCGCGCCGGCCTGATCGCGCGCGTCTTCCAGGACCCGATGGCCGGCACCTGCGAGCGCCTGACGATCGAGGAGAACATGGCGCTGGCTCAGGCGCGCGGCCGTGCCCGTGGCCTCGGCGCAGCCCTCGACCGCTCGCGCCGGTCCCTGTTCCGCGACAAGCTCGCGATGCTTGGTCTCGGCCTCGAAAACCGCCTCGGCGATTCGATGGGCCTGCTGTCGGGCGGCCAGCGCCAGGCAGTCAGCCTGTTGATGTCGACGCTGGCCGGCACCAAGACCTTGCTGCTCGACGAGCATACCGCCGCGCTCGATCCCCGCACCGCCGCCTTCGTGCTCGACCTGACCCGGCGCATCGTCAACGAGCAGAAGCTGACCGCCCTGATGGTCACTCATTCGATGCGCGACGCGCTCGACCATGGCAGCCGCACGGTGATGCTGCACGAGGGCAAGGTCGTCTTCGACATCGCCGGCGAGCGCCGCAAGGCGATGGACGTGCCCGATCTGCTGCGCCTGTTCAAGCAGGTGCGCGGCGAGGAGCTCTCGGACGACAGCCTGCTGCTGAGCTGAGAGCTCCGCCGTCATTCCGGGGCGCCGCGAAGCGGCGAGCCCGGAACCCATGCCCACGACGCTGATCCAGTTCGTCATGCTCGCCCTTGTGGCGAGCATCCACGTCTTGAACACTGCACGCGATCATGGAAGCGAAGGCGTGGATGGTCGGGACAAGCCCGACCATGACGGAAAAGGGCAGTGTCACGGATTCCGGGCTCAAGCCCGGATCTTCACATTCCTAGCCAGGAAATCGATGAAGGCGCGCATCCGCGCCGGAACGAAGCCGCCCTGCCCAAGATAGGCGGCGTGGATCACCTCGATGTCGCCAGGGTTGAAGTCCTCCAGCACCGTGACGAGCCGCCCTGCGGCGACCTCGGCCTGGGTATGGAAGCGCCCCAGCCGGGCGAGCCCGACGCCGGCGACGGCAAGCTGGCGCGCAATCTCGCCATCACCCACCTGGGTGTTGCCGACTGCTGCGATCGAGATCAGCGTGCCATCGACGCGGAAGGGCCAGCCTTCGACCGAGCGAGCGAAGTTGAAGCCGATCAGGTTGTGCTTTGTGAGGTCGGAGGGCGTCTTCGGCTCGCCATGACGGGCAAGGTAATTGGGCGAGGCGACGACGGCGACGCCGCTCTCGCCGATCTTGCGGGCCATCAATTGGTTGCCGCGCAAGGGACCGGGCGCGACGCGAATGGCGATATCGGCCCGCTCCTCGATCAGATCGACGACCTGGTCGGTGAAAACGAGATCGACCGAGAGTTCGGGATGCTCGGCCAGGAAGGCCGGCACCAGCGGCAGCAGAATTTGATTGCCGAAGGCGACATTGGCATTGACCCGCACCCGCCCGCGCGGCGCCCGCCCGGCCGCCGCCTCGCACTCGGCTTCGGCGATATCGGAAAGGATAGTGACGCAGCGCTGATGGAAGGCTTGCCCCTCCGCCGTCAGTTGCAGCTTGCGCGTCGAGCGATTGACCAACCGGGCACCGAGCCGGGCTTCCAGCCGGGTCACCAGCTTGCTGACGGCCGACGGCGTCATGCCGAAGAGCTTGGCCGCGGCGGAGAAGCCACCGCGCTCGACGACGGCCGCGAACACTTCCATCTCGCCGGAACGGTTGCTGAGCAGCGCTGCCATGATGAACTCAAGTCACAAGTGATGTTACGAGCGGCATCCTAGTTCAAACCGCTGCATTGCACCATCTGGCTTGGCATCATTCCCTTTCGCCTGGCGCGGAGCCTCCCATGCCCATTGCCGTCTATGCCCTAACCGCCGGTGCCTTCGGCATCGGTACCACCGAATTCGTCATCATGGGCCTGCTGTTGCAGGTCGCCGCCGATCTGCAGGTCTCGGTCGCGATGACCGGCCTGCTGATCTCCGGCTATGCGCTCGGCGTCTTTGTCGGCGCGCCGGTCCTGACCCTTGCTACCCGCACGCTGCCGCGCAAGCAGGTGTTGATCCTGCTGATGGCGATCTTCACCCTCGGCAACATCGCCTGTGCTCTCGCGCCGAGCTACGGCCTCCTGATGGCGGCGCGCATCGTCACCTCGCTGGCGCACGGTACCTTCTTCGGCGTCGGCTCGGTCGTCGCGACCAGCCTCGTCCCCGCGGACAAGAAGGCCTCGGCCATCGCCGTGATGTTCACCGGCCTGACCATCGCGACCCTTCTCGGCGTCCCCGCCGGCGCCTGGCTCGGCCTGCATTTTGGCTGGCGCGCCACCTTCTGGACCATCGCCGTGATCGGCGTCGTCGCCATGCTGGTGCTGGCTCGTCTCGTCCCGGCCGACAAGGGCAAGGTCGAGGTCGCGCCGCTGCGCCAGGAGCTCGCGACCCTCACCGACCCGCAGGTCCTGCTCGGCCTCGCCATGACCGTGCTCGGCTTCGGCGGCGTCTTTGCGGTCTTTACCTATATCCAGCCCATCCTGGTCGAGATCACCGGCTTCTCGCAGGAGGCCGTCTCGCCGATCCTGCTGCTCTTCGGCCTCGGCCTGATCGTCGGCAACATGCTCGGCGGCAAGCTCGCCGACCGCAATCTGCCCGTTGCGCTGCTCGCGACCACGGCGACCCTCGCCATCGTGCTCTTCGCCATGACTGCGACGCTTCGCTCGCCTGTCGCGGTGACGATCTTCGTCGGACTGATCGGCGCCGCCGCCTTCGCGACTGTCGCCCCCTTGCAGATGCGCGTGCTCGACAAGGCGGGTCCCGCCGGGCGCAACCTCGCCTCCAGCCTCAACATCGCCGCCTTCAACCTCGGCAATGCCTTCGGCGCCTGGCTCGGCGGCGTCACCATCGAGCATGGGCCGGGGCTGGCCGCCGTGACTTGGGTCGCCGGCCTGGTGCCGCTGGCGAGCCTGGCGCTGGCCGTGATCAGCCTGCGCCTCGACAAGCGCCCGCAGACGGCGCTGCAGACTGCCCCAGCCTCCTGCCCGCAGTAAGCGTTTTCAGAGACTTCGCATAAGGAACTGCACCATGGACTACAGATATCTCGGCCGCTCCGGCCTCAAGGTTCCCGCCCTCAGCTTCGGCGCCGGCACCTTCGGCGGCCAGGGCCCGCTCTTCAGCGCCTGGGGCACCAGCGACGCCAAGGAGGCGACCCGTCTTATCGACATCTGCCTCGAAGCCGGGGTCAACCTGTTCGACACCGCCGACGTCTATTCGAACGGCGCCTCCGAGGAGGTCTTGGGCGCCGCGATCAAGGGCCGGCGCGACAAGCTCTTGATCTCGACAAAGATGACGCTGCCGATGGGCGACGGTCCGAACGATGCCGGCTCCTCGCGCAGCCGGCTGATCGACGGCACCGACGCGGCGCTGCGCCGGCTCGGCAGCGACCATATCGACCTGCTCCAGCTCCATGCCTTCGACGCCTTCACGCCGATCGAGGAGGTCCTCGCGACGCTCGATGCGCTGGTCCGCGCCGGCAAGATCCGCCAGGTCGGCGTCTCCAACTTCGCCGGCTGGCAGTTGATGAAGTCGCTTGCGCTCGCCGAAAAGCGCGGCTTCCCGCGCTATGTCGCGCATCAGGTCTATTATTCGCTGGTCGGCCGCGACTACGAGTTCGACCTGATGCCGCTCGGCCTCGACCAGGGCGTCGGCGCGCTGGTCTGGAGCCCGCTGGGCTGGGGCCGCCTCACCGGCAAGATCCGCCGTGGCCAGGCCCTGCCCGAAGGCAGCCGCCTGCATCAGACCGCCGATTTCGGCCCGCCGGTCGATGACGAGAAGCTCTACGCCATCGTCGACGTGCTCGACGAACTGGCCAAGGAGACTGGCAAGAGCGTGCCGCAGATCGCGATCAACTGGCTGCTGCAGCGCCCGACCGTCGCCTCAGTGATCATCGGCGCCCGCAACGAGCAGCAATTGCGCGACAATCTCGGCGCTGTCGGCTGGACGCTGACGCAAAAGCAGATCGCAAGGCTCGACAAGGCGAGCGCGACCGTCCCGCCCTACCCAGCCTTCCCCTACCATCGCCAGGAGGGATTCGCCCGGCTCAACCCGCCGGTCGTCTAGCTCCTTCTTTTCCCACATCGTCATCCCGGACGCAGCGAAGCGGAGATCCGGGATCCATGCCTGAGCCTTCCCGATAGAGGTTCCGGAATGGGTCCCGGGTCGCGCTTCGCCCGCCCGGGACGACTTTGTCTGGAGGAGTATCGACCCAGCTTGATTTTTTTCGCGCGGCCTTGTCGGCTGCCGGCCCGGCCGAACGTCCTTGGCCTGAACCGGAGCGCAGCGCATGCACTACGCCATCCTTTGCTATCATTCCGAAGAGGTCGTCATGGCCTGGTCGAAGGAGCAGAACGAGGAGGTGATGGGCCGCCTCGAACAGGTCCGCCAGCGCATCGCCAAGGAGGGCAAGCTCGGCCCGGTCGCGCGCCTGCTGCCGACCACGGCCGCGACGACCCTGCGCAAGGACCGCGATCCGCCGCTGATCATCGACGGCCCCTTCGCCGAGACCAAGGAGCAGTTCCTCGGCTTCTACATCGTCGACGTCGCCGATCTCGACGAGGCGCTCGGCATCGCCCGCGAGCTCGGCGAGGCCAATCCGGGCGGCGCCTTCGAGGTCCGTCCGCTCGCCGTCTACTATCCGGCCGGAGTCTGATCATGGCCGAGATCGCCTGGATCCATGCGGCGCTGACCTCGGCGCGCCCTCAGGCGATCAGCGCCCTGCTGCGCTATTTCCGCGATCTCGACATTGCCGAGGAGGCCTATCAGGAGGCCTGCCTACGGGCGCTCCGAACCTGGCCGCAGAACGGCCCGCCGCGCGATCCCGCCGCCTGGCTGATCTTCGTCGGCCGCAATGTCGCGCTCGACCAGGTCAGGCGGCAGAAGAAGCAGGAAGCCCTGCCCGACGAGGATCGCCTCTCCGATCTCGGCGATGCCGAGAGCGAGGTCGCCGAGCGGCTCGACGGCGGCCATTACCGCGACGACATCCTGCGCCTGCTGTTCATCTGCTGCCATCCCGATTTGCCGGCGACGCAGCAGGTGGCGCTCGCTTTGCGCATCGTCTCGGGGCTCAGCGTCAAGCAGATCGCCCGCGCCTTCCTCGTCGGCGAGAGCGCGATGGAACAGCGCATCACCCGCGCCAAGGCGCGCGTCGCTGCCGCGAACGTACCGTTCGAAACGCCCGGCCCGGTCGAGCGCGCCGAGCGCCTCGCGGCGGTGGCGGCGATGCTCTACCTCGTCTTCAACGAAGGCTACTCGGCCAGCGGCGCCGAGAGCGATCGCCGCCGTCCTTTCAGCGAGGAGGCGATCCGCCTGACGCGGCTGCTGTTGCGATTGTTCCAGACCGAGCCAGAGATCATGGGCCTGCTGGCGCTGATGCTGCTCCAGCATGCTCGGGCGGCGGCGCGGCTCGACGCCGACGGCCAGATCGTCCTGCTCGATGATCAGAACCGGAAGCTCTGGGACCGCGAGCTCATCGCCGAGGGCCTGGCGCTGATCGACAAGGCGATGCGCCATCGCCGGCCCGGCCCCTACCAGGTCCAGGCAGCGATCGCCGGTGTTCACGCCCGTGCGACGCGGCCGGACGAGACTGACTGGGCCCAGATCGACATTCTCTATGCCACGCTGGAGCATATCCAGCCCTCGCCGGTGATCACGCTCAACCGCGCCGTCGCCGTCGCCAAGCTGCGCGGGCCCGAAGCCGCGCTCGCCATGGTCGAGCCTCTGGAGCAGTCGCTCTCAGGCTATTTCTACTTCTTCGGTTTCAAGGGCTGGCTGCTGATGCAGCTCGGCCGCAACCGCGAGGCGCGCATGACTTTCGATCGCGCCATCGCGCTCGCCGGCTCGGCCAGCGAGGCCGCTCATATTCGCCAGCATATCGACCGGCTGATGCGCGAGAGCGGACAGGTCGCGGCCGGCTGAGGCCGGCTATGGGTCGCTACTGAAAATTTCTGAGGTGCCGTGTCGGCATCGCACCCGCCTGTTCGTCCTTGCCGCAGAGGGGCGACGAGCGATTGGCGTCGGCTGGATAATGCCGGGACCAAAAACTCGTCGATGACAACAGCTTGCTTCGGAATCCTGAGTTTCAGGATCGGGAGCGGCCAGTGCAGCGAGGAGACCGACCATGACGAAGATCACCGTCAGCAAGGAAGACTGGATCGCCGCCCGCAAGACTCTACTCGTCAAGGAGAAGGCGTTGACGCGCCAGCGCGACGCGGTCGCCGCCGAGCGCCGCGCTCTGCCGCGCATCCGGATCGAGAAGGAATACGTCTTCGACACGCCGACCGGAAAGCAGACGCTGTCCGACCTGTTCCGCGGCCGCAGCCAGCTCATCGTCAAGCATTTCATGCTGGCGCCCGGCCAGATCGAGGGCTGCGTCGGCTGCTCCTTCGAGGCCGACCATGTCGATGGCGTGCTGCAGCATCTCGAACGGCACGACGTCGCCTATGTCGCGGTGGCTCGCGCGCCGCTCGCCGAGATCGAGGCCTATAAGAACCGCATGGGCTGGCGCTTCCACTGGGTCTCGTCCCATGGCAGCGACTTCAACTATGATTTCGACGTCTCCTACGCGCCGGAGCAACTTGCCAACGCCTTCTACAATTTCGAGACGATCGCTTCGCCGCTGGAGGACCTCTCCGGCCATACCGTCTTCGAGCAGGATGCGGACGGGACGATCTACCAGACCTACTCGACCTTCGGCCGCGGCGCCGAGGAGGTGCTCGGCACCTACATGTATCTCGACCTGACCCCGAAGGGCCGCAACGAGACCGGCCCGGCCGGCAATCTGACCGACTGGGTCCGCCCGCACGATCGCTACGACACGCCCGGCAAGACCGACCTGACCGGCCGCTGGCGCGAGGACGCAGCGGCGTCCTGCTGCCACGCCCCGGCGGCGGAATAAGAGCTGCCGAGCGGGAGGGCACGATGATCTGCTGCTCTGTCGGCGTGGTGATGTTGGCGGCCGGCCTGGCACGACGTCGCCAGCTCGCCCGGCGGCTCGGCATCGCCCTCCCGCTCCTATCGATCGCCTTGCTGGGTGCGGCAGGCCTGCTGCTCGGCCAGCACGCCGGCCACTACGCCGAGCGCGCCCGTCTCAACCAGCGCGACCTCCTTGCCGAGATATTGGCCGCGCCGCTCTGCAGCGGCGCGCCGATAGCTGCCGCAGAAGCAAGCGACTGATGCCGCCAGCCGGCTCGCGAAAAAAATTCGCACCGGCTGTCAGATCGCGGAAGGCGCCAGCGTCCTAGCAGCAGACGGGCGGAAAACCGGCCCCAAAACGCCTGCAACAGGAGAACGCCATGCTCACCTATCTCGCCATCGCCGTGCTCGCCCTGATCGCCGGCGTCCTCATTGTCGCCGCACGCAAGCCCGATCTTTTCCAGGTCAGCCGTTCCGCGACGATCCGGGCGACGCCCGAGCGCATCTTCGCCTTGCTCGCGGACTTCCAGGAATGGGGCGCCTGGTCGCCCTATGAGAAGAAGGATCCGGCGATGACGCGCAGCTTCAAGGGCGCGACCTCCGGCGTCGGCGCCGTCTACGCCTTCGACGGCAACAGAGAGGTCGGCACCGGCGAGCTCGCCATCGTCGAGGTCCAGGCGCCGGTGAAGCTCGCCGTCACGCTCGACATGACCAAGCCGATGGCCTGCCACAACCTGATCACCTTCACGCTCGCCCCGGCCGAAGGCGGCACGCTGGTGACCTGGCACATGCAGGGCGCCTGTCCGTTCATCGGCAAGGTCATGGGCACGCTCTTCAACATGGACCGCATGGTCGGCGGCGACTTCGAGAAGGGTCTTGCCGCCCTCAAGCAGGCGGCAGAGCGGCCGCAACTGGTTGCTGCCGCCGCCTGACCGCGGCGGATTCGACTATTCACCCCAGAGAAGCAAAGCAAAGGAGGATAGAACCATGACCAACGCAGCAGAACTCGACAAGCCGCAGGCCGGCGACCTGTCCGGCTGCATGCCGTCCAAGCCCCAGGCGGAGCATGAATGGCTCCACCAGCTCGTCGGCGAATGGACCTATGAGACCGACTGCATGATGGGTCCGGACCAGCCGCCGATGAAGTCTTCGGGCACGCAATCCTACTCGTCCATCGGCGGACTCTGGCTCGTCGGCGACGGCACCGGCGCCATGCCCGACGGCAGCCCGGCCAGGACCCGGATCACGCTCGGCTACGATCCGATGAAGGAGCGCTATGTCGGCTCCTTCATCGGCTCGATGATGAGCGGTCAGTGGGTCTATTCCGGCACGCGCAGCGCCGACGGCAAAGTGTTGACGCTCGATACCGAAGGTCCCGACTTCACCAACCCCGGCAAGACTGCGGCCTATCAGGACATCGTCGAGATCAAGAGCCCGGATCATCACATCCTGTCCTCGCGCGCCAAGGACGAGAATGGCCAGTGGATCCAGTTCATGACGGCGCATTACCGCCGGGTGAAATGACGGCTCGGCATCGACACGACTGAAGACTTTCGAGGGCGCGGAGCAACCAGCTCCGCGCCCTCGCGCTTGACCCGCATGCGCGTTCGGGGGCATGTGCAGCCCTGAGAAACTGGGTGGGAACGGCCTGGACGCGATGCACATCCTGCTGATCGACAATTACGACAGCTTCACCTGGAACCTAGTCCACCTGATCGGCGGGCTCGGAGCGCAGGTCCACGTGCGCCGCAACGACACGCTCTCGGTCGATGAGGCCCTCGTCGGCGACCATGACGCGATCGTGCTCTCGCCCGGCCCGTGCACGCCCAATGAAGCCGGCATCTGCCTCGATCTCGTGCGCGAAGGCGCGGACAAAAAGCCGATTTTCGGCGTCTGCCTGGGCTTGCAGACGATCGGCCAGGTTTTCGGCGGCGAGGTGGTGCGCGCCCCCCTGCCGATGCACGGCAAGGTCTCGACCATCACTCACCGGGCGCGGGGCCTGTTCCACGGCATCAACGGCCCGCTCGAGGCGACGCGCTATCATTCGCTGGTCGTCCGGCGCGAGACCTGCCCGTCCGAACTCTCCATCGAGGCCGAGTCCGGGGACGGCATGATCATGGCGCTGTCGCATCGCGACCTGCCGGTGCATGGCGTGCAGTTCCACCCCGAGAGCATCGCTTCGGAGCATGGGGCGACGATCCTGCGCAATTTCCTCGATCTCGCCGAGCGATGGTCGCGCCAGACCAACAAAGCCGCCCTTTCCGCGACAGCCTGATCGATCGAGTTCCCATGGACGACTTCAAACCCTTCATCGCCAAGGTCGCGACCGGCGCCTCGCTGTCGCGCGAGGAGGCCCGCGACGCCTTCGAATCCATGCTCTCCGGCGAGGTCACCAACGCGCAGGCCGCGGCCTTCCTGATGGCGCTGCGCGTGCGCGGCGAGACCACCGAGGAGATCGCCGGCGCCGTCACGGCCATGCGCTCGCGGATGCTTCCGGTTGAGGCGCCCGCCGACGCCATCGACATCGTCGGCACTGGCGGCGACGCCTCGGGCTCCTACAATGTCTCGACCCTGGCCTCGATCATCGTCGCGGCCTGCGGCGTCCCGGTCGCCAAGCATGGCAACCGCGCGGCCTCCTCGCGCTCCGGCGCGGCCGACGTCTTGACCGCGCTCGGCGTCAAGGTCGGGCTGGAGCCCGCCGGCACCGAGCGCTGCATCGCCGAGGCCGGCGTCGGCTTCATGTTCGCGCCGACCCATCACGCCTCGATGCGCCATGTCGCGCCGGTACGCACCGAGCTCGGCACCCGTACCATCTTCAACCTGCTCGGACCGCTCTCCAACCCGGCCGGCGTCAAGCAGCAACTGATCGGCGCCTTCTCCGAGACCTGGCTCGAGCCGATGGTCAAGGTGCTGGAGTCGCTGGGATCGAAGACGGTCTGGGCCGTGCACGGCTCCGACGGCCTCGACGAGATCACCACCACCGGCCCGACCCGCGTCGTCGCGCTGAAGGACGGCAAGATCGAGAGCTTCAATATCGCGCCCGAGGATGTCGGCATCGCCCGGGCGAAGCCTGAGGATCTGCGCGGCGGCGAGCCGGCGCAGAATGCTGAGGCGTTGCAGGACGTGCTCGGCGGCGCGAAGAGTGCCTTCCGCGACATCGCTGCCTTCAATGCCGCCGCTGCGCTCGTCGTCGCCGGCAAGGCCGCCACGCTCGGCGAGGGGCTGGCGCAGGCCTATGCGGTGCTGGACAATGGCAAGGCCAAGGCGGCGCTCGCGACCCTCGTCGCCAGCTCCAATGCGTGAGGCTGCCCATGTCCGATATCCTCAGGCGGATCGAGGCCTATAAGCGCGACGAGATCGCGGCGGCTCGCGTTGCGGTTCCCCAGGCCGAGATCGAGAAGCGCGCGGCGGCGCAAGCTGCCCCGCGCGATTTCGTCGGCGCGCTCGAGGCCAAGCATCGCGCCGGTAGTCCAGCCCTTATCGCCGAGATCAAGAAGGCCTCGCCGTCCAAGGGCCTGATCCGCCCCGATTTCGACCCGCCGGCGCTGGCAAAAGCCTATGCCGAGGGCGGCGCTGCCTGCCTCTCGGTGCTGACCGATACGCCATCCTTCCAAGGCCGGCCGGAATATCTCGCCGAAGCGCGCGCCGCCTCCGGCCTGCCCGGCCTGCGCAAGGACTTCATGTTCGAGCCCTACCAGGTCTTCGAAGCGAGGAGCTGGGGCGCCGACTGCATCCTGATCATCATGGCCTCGCTCGACGATACCGCGGCGCACGAGCTCGTCGCCACCGCCAAGGCGCTCGGCATGGCTGCGCTCGCCGAGGTCCATGACGAAGCCGAGCTGGAGCGCGCCCTGCAGCTCGACACCAGGCTGGTCGGCATCAACAACCGCGACCTGCGTAGCTTCGAGCTCGACCTCGCCGTCACCGAGCGCCTGGCGCCGCGCGCGCCGAAGGACCGACTGCTCGTTGGCGAGAGCGGCATCTTCACTCATGCCGACATCGCCCGCCTGCAGGCTTGCGGGGTCAACACCTTCCTGGTCGGCGAAAGCCTGATGCGCCAGACGGACGTGGCCGCCGCGACACGGCAGCTCTTGACCGGCGGCACCACCGAGGCGGCGGCGTGAGCCGCCTCACCCATCTCGACCAGAAGGGCGAGGCCCATATGGTCGATGTCGGCGACAAGGCCGAGACCGTCCGCACGGCAATCGCCGAAGGCCATGTGGTGATGCAGGCCGGGACGCTGGCGATCGTCCGCGACGGTGAGGCGAAGAAGGGCGACGTGCTCGGCACCGCCCGCCTCGCCGGCATCATGGCCGCCAAGCGCGCCCATGAACTGATCCCGCTCTGCCACCCGTTGCTGCTCTCGAAGATCGCGGTCGACCTGTCGATCGACGAAGCCCTGCCGGGCGTGCGCGTCCGCGCCGAGGTGAAGCTCACCGGCAAGACCGGTGTCGAGATGGAGGCGCTGACCGCCGTCAGCGTCGCCTGCCTCACGGTCTACGACATGGTGAAGGCGGTCGACCGCGCCATGCATATCGAAGGGATCCGGCTTGTGCATAAATCCGGCGGCAAGTCCGGAACCTACGAGCTCGCAGGGCCAGCATGAGCCTCACTCCCGTTCCCGTCGCGCTCAAAGCGCTGCTCGGCAGCGTGCCCGGCCCGACACAAGCCGAGACGCTGCCGCTGGCGCAATGCGCCGGCCGCGTGCTGGCTGGAGACGTTGCCGCGCTCCGGACCCAGCCGCCCTTCGCCAATTCGGCCATGGACGGTTATGCCGCCCGCGCCGCCGATCTGGAGCCGGGCAGGGAGCTCAAGGTCATCGGCGAATCCGCCGCCGGCCGTGGCTTTCCCGGCCCTGTCGGCCCCGGTGAGACGGTGCGCATTTTCACTGGCGCCCCCATTCCCGACGGCGCCGACGCGATCCTGATCCAGGAGCATGCCGAGGGCGTTGGCGGCCCGGTCATCCGCGTCACCAGGCCAGCGAGCAAGGGCCAGTTCATCCGCCCGGCCGGGCTCGATTTTCAGACCGGCGAGGTCCTGCTCAAGGCCGGGCGCCGGCTCGACAGCGCCGCGCTCGGCCTTGCCGCCGCCGCTGGACATCCCACGCTTTCGGTCCGCCGCAAGCCGCTGGTCGCGATCCTCGCCACCGGCGACGAGCTCGTCCTGCCGGGCGAGCCGGTCGGCCCCGACCAGATCGTCGCCTCCAACAGCTTCGCCCTCGCCGCGCTGGTCGAGCAGGCAGGCGGCACGGCGCTCGATCTCGGCATCGCCCGCGACAACCATCCCGACCTCGCTAGCAAGATCGAAGCGGCGCGCACGGCCGGCGCCGATGTGCTGATCACGCTCGGCGGCGCCTCGGTCGGCGAGCACGATCTCGTCCAGGCGGCGCTGAAGGCGCAGGGCATGGCGCTCGGCTTCTGGAAGATCGCGATGCGCCCGGGCAAGCCGATGATGATGGGCCGGCTCGGGCCCATGGTCGCGCTCGGCCTCCCCGGCAACCCGGTCTCCTCGATCGTCTGCGGCCATCTCTTCGCCATGCCGCTGGTCGAGGCCCTGCTCGGCATCGCCGATCCCGAGCGCGACCGCAGCGAAGCCGCCATCCTCGCCAGCGATCTGCCGGCCAATGATGAACGCCAGGACTATCTGCGCGCCACGATCGAGACGATCGACGGCGAGCGACGCGTCAGGCCGTTCTCGAAGCAGGATTCGTCCATGCTGGCGAACCTGTCGCGGGCCGAGGCGCTGGTGATCCGCCCCGCTTTCGCCGAGCCGGCCAAGGCAGGCGATCGCTGCCGCATCATCCGGCTGCGCTGATCCGTTCACCTTGGGAGAGGAAGCGCCTTGCGGAACACAAGGCGAACGCGTATGGTGTTCGTGCTTTGTTTCGATTCTAGCCCGAGAGGCGAACGGCGCGGCCATGCTGACACGCAAACAGTTCGAACTGCTTCGCTTCATCCATGAGCGCCTGCGCGAATCCGGCGTGCCGCCCTCCTTCGACGAGATGAAGGACGCGCTCGACCTGCGCTCCAAGTCGGGCATCCACCGTTTGATCATGGCATTGGAGGAACGCGGCTTCATTCGCCGGCTTCCGAACCGGGCGCGCGCCCTCGAAGTCATCAAGATGCCGGACGGCATCGGCGGGCCGCAGGCGCAGCGTGGCCGTTTCAGCCCCTCGATCGTCCAGGGTGGGCTCGGCCAAACCCCGCCAGCCCCGGCACCTGCGGCCAATCTGACGAAGCCGCGTCCGCCGGCTGAAGAGAGCGGGCGTTCGACCGTTTCCATCCCGGTCATGGGCCGTATCGCCGCCGGTACGCCGATCTCGGCGATCCAGGACCGCAGCCACAGCGTGACGATGCCGGCCGACATGCTCGGCGGCGGCGAGCATTATGCGCTCGAGGTCCGCGGCGATTCGATGATCGAGGCCGGCATCCTCGACGGCGACACCGTGGTGATCCGCAAGCAGGACACCGCCAATACCGGCGACATCATCGTCGCCCTGATCGACGACGAGGAAGCGACGCTGAAGCGGCTGCGCAAGCGTGGCTCGTCGATCGCGCTCGAAGCCGCCAACCCCGCTTATGAGACGCGTGTGCTCGGCCCCGACCGGGTCAAGATCCAGGGCCGCCTCGTCAACCTGATGCGGCGCTACTGAAGCGCCTCCAGATCCTGTGCCGGCTCTGCAGGTGTCGGCGCGGGGGCAGTTGCAGGCTCGGGCACCGGCCTCGGTTCCGGCCGCGCGCGGGTCCATGGACGCAGGCGCGTGACCTCGTCGGCCGTATAGGCGCGCCAACCGCCGCGGGCAGCATGATAAGCGGTCGCGCCGTCGCGGATGAGCGCACTGCGATCGATCAGGCGCGCGGCGCAAGGTGCTGTCCAATAGAGCGACGTCACCACGAGATCGGCGCGCTGGCAGTCCTCGACCAGTGCGATGCGATCGCGCGTATAGGCGACACTTCGTCCATCCGGCAGGCGGATGACACAGCCTCGCGCATCGCAGGCGGCGCCATCGCGCAGGGCCGCATCGTCCGGCGAGCGGGAATCACCGTCGGCATGCAGCCATTGCGTCAGCACGAAGCGGCTCGGCTTGCCGGCCAGCACCATCTTTCCCTCCGGCCCGCGCACCAGCACGCCCGAGCCGTCGCGCTCGATCAGGATGTCGGGCCGCGACGGCGCCGAGGCCAGCGCCAGTCCGCCGACCAGCGGCAATGCGGCAAGGAAGCGCAGCGCCGTCGTCCACAGGGTCAGCCAGAGCAGTGACAGCGAGAACAGGATCAGCGCGAGCGGGCCGAAGGCCGGCAGCACAATAGTCGAGCGGTCGATGCCGGCGACCCAATGGGCGAGCTGGAGCACGAGGCCCGACGCCCAGCCCATCAGCGCCCAGGCCGGCCAGTCGAGCCCGAACGGATAGGCGAGCACGCCGAAGACCGCGGCCGGCATCACGATCAGCGAGACGAAGGGCAGCGCCAGCGCGTTGCCGAGCAGGCCGAACGGGTTGAAGGTCTGGAAATGGAAGACGCCATAGGGCGCCGTCGCCGCGGTCGCGACCATGGTGGTGGTCAGGATGCCGACGGCCGAGAGCCAAAGCGGCCGCAGCGGCCAGGGCCACGTAGCCGCGGCGTCTGGCGCCCGCTCCTGCCAGCGCTCGGCGAAGGCGATCAGCGCCGCCACCGCCCCGAATGACATCTGGAAGCTCGGCCCGAGCAGCGCCTCCGGCTCGCGCAGCAGCACGATGATCGCAGCGAGCGCGAGATTGCGCATGGAGAGCGCCGGCCGGTCGACCAGGATCGCGCCGAGCATGACCAGTGTCATGATCAGCGAGCGCACCGTCGCGACCTCGGCGCCGGAGAAGACACAGTAGGCGGTCGCGCCAGCCATGGCAGCGAGCGCCGCGAGCTTCTTCACCGGCCAGTACAGCGCCGCCGTCTGCGACAATGCCAGCAGCGCCCGCGCCAGCCAGAAGATCGTGCCGGCGGCGAGCACCATATGCAGGCCGGAAATCGAGACGATATGGTAGATGCCGGCGGCGCGCAGGTCGTTGTTGGTCTGCTCGCTGATCAAACCGCGCTTGCCGGTGACCAGCGCTGCCGCCATCGCCCCCGCCTGCCCACCGCCGCTGGTCGCGATGCGCTCGGTCAAGGCGTTGCGGGCCTGGTCGATTGCGACCGCCCAAGCGAGCCGGCGCGGCATCGGGATCGGCGCCGGTGCGAGCGCGATCTTGCCGGCGATATTGCCGACGGCGCCGATGCCCTGGAAGAAGGCGTCGCGGGCGAAATCATAGCCGCCTGGGCGCGCCGGGCCGGGCGGCGGCAACAGGCGCGCGGTCGCGCTGATATGGTCGCCAGGCTTCAGCGTCGTCACCGGCGTGGTGACGCGCACCCGCCGCGGCCTCTGTGCCGGATCGATGCCCGGCAGGTCGGTGACCTGGATGACGATGCGGACGCCCTTCTCGCGCTGCTCCAGCGCTTCGATGAAGCCGGTGAGCTTGCCGACATGGTTGCGTGCGAGGGTGGGCGCCGCGATGCCTGCCGTTCGCCAGGTCGCGGCGGCGAAACCTGCAAAGGCCGCAGTCGCGGCGATGCAGACCGCCATGGCCGCCCGGCGCTGCCGCAGCAGCAGCGCGGCGAGCGCGCACAGCACCAACCCGGCCAGGGGGGCGGCCAGCCCCGGCTCACGATCGGCCAGGAAGTAGAGCAACACGCCGGCGCCCATGCAGACCGGAAGCCAGTTGAACAGGCGGCGGCGCTCGATCTCGGTTTCGAGAGCGTGGCGGAGACGGCAGCCCCAATCCTGCAGGGAAAGTGATGCAGGCCAGGGGAATCCGGCGGCACGCCGCAAGCGCGCCGGCAAGGCCAGCGCGGCGGCCCGCACCCTGCTACGGCGCTGTTCTGGCCCGTAGGAGAGCATCCGTCCCCCGTCGCGGCTGCGCGATGATCGCCCCCTCCCCGCAGGAGGCACTTAACGGCAGCCGGCAAGCCATGTTACAGCGGCGGCGCCGGATGTCAGCCCCGGCCGAGGCCCGCACCGCAACTGCCCTCGCCTTTTGCTTACCCGTTCCGCCGGAGCCTTCCTTTCATGAGTGACACGGTCGTCACGCGCTTCGCGCCGTCGCCAACCGGATTCCTGCACATCGGCGGTGCCCGCACCGCGCTGTTCAACTGGCTCTATGCTCGCCGTCATGGCGGCAAGATGCTGCTACGCATCGAGGACACCGATCGCGAACGCTCGACCGAGGGCGCCATCGCCGCGATCCTCGACGGCTTGGCCTGGCTCGGTCTCGCTTGGGACGGGCAGACCGTCTACCAGTTCCAGCGCGCCGCCCGCCATCGCGAGGTCGCCGAGCAGATGCTGGCCGCCGGCAAGGCCTATTATTGCTATGCGACGCCGCAGGAGCTCGAGGCGGAGCGCGAGGCGGCACGCGCCGAAGGCAAGCCGTGGATCTATGACGGGCGCTGGCGCGACCGCGACCCCGCGACGGCGCCCGAGGGCGTCAAGCCGGTGATCCGCCTCAAGGCCGAGCGGACCGGGGAGACCGTGGTCGAGGACGAGGTCCAGGGCCGCGTCGTCTGGCAGAACGAGAATCTCGACGATCTCGTGCTGCTGCGCTCAGACGGTAACCCGACCTATATGCTCGCCGTCGTCGTCGACGATCACGACATGGGCGTCACCCACATCATCCGCGGTTCGGACCACCTGACCAATGCCGCCCGCCAGACGCAGATCTACCAGGCGCTCGGCTGGAGCGTGCCGAGCATGTCGCATATCCCGCTGATCCACGGGGCTGACGGCGCCAAATTGTCGAAGCGGCATGGCGCGCTCGGCATCGATGCCTATCGCTCCATGGGCTATCTGCCGGTGGCGCTGCGCAACTATCTGCTGCGGCTCGGCTGGAGCCATGGCGATCAGGAAATCTTCTCCACGCAGGAGATGATCGAGCTGTTCAACCTGTCCTCGATCGGCCGTTCGCCGGCGCGCTTCGACTACGCCAAGCTCGAGAACCTCAACGGCCTTTATATGCGCGAGTCGGCCGATCACGAATTGATGACCGCGCTTAAGGCGATCTGGTCGGAGATCGGCCCGCCGCGTGGCATCGGCACGGAGCCGACCCCGGAGCTGGAAGCCAAGCTGATGGCGGCCATGCCGGGCCTGAAGGAGCGGGCCAAGACGCTGATCGAGCTGATCGACAGCGCCTCCTATCTCTACGCCCAGCGGCCGCTGGCATTGGAGCCCAAGGCGGCCGCGCTGCTGGACGAGGCTGCGCGCCAACGCATGCCGAAACTGGCGGAAAAGCTCTCGGCAGTGTCGGATTGGGCGCCGCCGCCGCTGGAGAGCGCGATCCGCGACTTCGCCGAGGAGAGCGGCGTCAAGCTCGGCCAGGTCGCGCAGCCTCTGCGCGCGGCGCTGACGGGCAAGACCACCTCGCCCGGCCTCTTCGACGTGATGGCGGTGCTCGGCCGCGACGAGGTGCTGGCCCGCCTCGCCGACGCGGCCTGAGCGCCCTCAGAAAGGCTAATGCCCGCTCGGTTGAACCCCTCGCGGAATTGGTCTAGCAACGCGCTGCGGACCGGCTGCTCCGGCTGCCGGTCCGGCATAAAAAATGCTTCAAAATCAGTCCGATGAACCCTTCCCGCTTGCCCGCCCCGACAGTCCCGTCATGGAGCCGTCATCGTGGGACGTTCGGATGACGTGGAATGCGACAGGCAGCCGGCGCCTCCGTCCGACCGGGACTATGACTGAAGAACGAGCCTGAAAGGATCGGATCCATGAGCGGAACTACCAGCCAGTTGGCTGTCGAAGGCAAGACCGTCGACATGCCGGTCAAAACGGGTTCGATCGGGCCATCGGTCATCGACATCGGCAAGCTGTACAGCCAGACCGGCATGTTCACCTACGACCCCGGCTTCACCTCGACCGCGAGCTGCGAGTCGCAGATCACCTATATCGACGGCGACGAGGGCGTCCTGCTCTATCGCGGCTATCCGATCGAGCAGCTCGCTGAACATGGCGACTTCCTCGAGACCTGCTACCTGCTGCTTTACGGCGAGCTGCCGACCGCGGCGCAGAAGGCGGATTTCGACTATCGCGTCACGCGCCACACCATGGTGCACGAGCAGATGGCCCGCTTCTTCCAGGGCTTCCGCCGCGACGCGCACCCGATGGCGGTTCTGGTCGCCTCGGTCGGCGCCATGTCGGCCTTCTATCACGACTCGACCGATATCTCCGATCCGCAGCAGCGCATGATCGCCTCGATGCGGATGATCGCGAAGATGCCGACCCTGGCGGCGATGGCCTACAAGTATACGATCGGCCAACCCTTCGTGTATCCGCTCAACTCGCTGGACTACACCTCGAACTTCCTGCGCATGTGCTTCGCCGTGCCGGCCGAGGAGTACAAGGTCAATCCGGTGCTCTCGCGGGCCCTCGACCGGATCTTCATCTTGCACGCCGACCATGAGCAGAATGCCTCGACCTCGACGGTCCGGCTCGCCGGCTCTTCCGGCGCCAATCCCTTCGCCTGCATCGCGGCCGGCGTCGCCTGCCTCTGGGGCCCGGCGCATGGCGGCGCCAACGAGGCGGCGCTGAAGATGCTCGAGGAGATCGGCAGCGTCGACAACATCCCGAAATACATCGCCAAGGCCAAGGACAAGAACGATCCGTTCCGCCTGATGGGCTTCGGCCACCGTGTTTACAAGAACTACGATCCGCGCGCCAAGATCATGCAGAAGACCACGCATGAGGTCTTGGCCGAGCTCGGCATCAAGGACGATCCGTTGCTCGACGTCGCCATGGAGCTCGAGCGCATCGCGCTGCACGACGAGTACTTCATCGAGAAGAAGCTCTATCCGAACATCGACTTCTATTCGGGCATCACCCTGAAGGCGATGGGCTTCCCGACCTCGATGTTTACCGCGCTGTTCGCGCTGGCACGCAGCATCGGCTGGATCGCACAGTGGAAGGAGATGATCGAGGATCCGTCCCAGCGCATCGGCCGTCCGCGCCAGCTCTACACCGGCGCCCCGAAGCGCGACTACACCCCGATCGGCCGCCGCTGAGCGGCTCCATCGGCTGAATGACGAGGCCGCGACGGAACCCGTCGCGGCCTTTATTGTTTCCTGCGATTGATGCATCAGACGCAGATGACGGTTGCGCCGGGCGCGCTACAGTCGCCGACCCATTTTGAAAGGTTCATCGCTCATGTCGACTGAAGGTCTCAGCCGCCGCGGCTTTCTTGCCGGTGCCACCGCCCTGCCCTTCGCCGGCGCCGCCGGCTCGGCTCTTGCCCAGGCGCAGTTCCCGACGCGGCCGATCTCGCTGATCGTGCCCTTCGCCGCCGGCGGCTCGACCGACATCGTCGCGCGCCTCGTCGGCCAGAAGATGGGCGAACTGCTCGGCCAGTCGATCGTGATCGACAATCGCGCCGGCGCCGGCGGCAATATCGGCTCGACCGCGGTCGCCCGGGCCACGCCCGACGGCTACACGCTGCTGCTCGGCACGATCTCGACCCATGCGCTCAACCCGGCGATCCTGAAGACCGTGACCTTCGACGCGGTCAAGGACTTCACGCCGATCTCGCTGCTCGCCGTCGTGCCGAACGTCATGGTCGTGCATCCGAGCTTCCCGGCCAAGACCGTGCCGGAAGTGCTGAAGCTGCTGAAGGACAATCCCGGCAAGTACTCCTACGCCTCCTCCGGGGTCGGCACGCCGCTGCACCTCTCCGGCGAGCTGTTCAAGTCGCTCGGCGGCGTCAGCATGAACCATGTGCCCTACCGCGGCGCCGGCCCCGCGCTCAACGACGTCGTCGCCGGCGCCGTGCCGATCATGTTCGACAACCTGCCCTCCTCGGCCCAGTTCATCCGCAGCGGCCAGTTGCGCGCCATCGGCGTCACCACCAAGGAGCGTGTCTCGTCCTTCCCGGATCTGCCGACGATCGCCGAGGGCGGGCTCGCCGGCTACGAGACCTATACCTGGAATGCGCTGTTCGGGCCCGCCAACATGCCGCGCCCGGTCGTCGACAAGATCAACAGCGCCGCCAATACGTCGCTCAAGGACGCCAATGTGAAGCAGCGCCTGGAGGATGTCAGCGCCGTGATCGTCGGCTCGACGCCCGAGGCGCTCGGCGAGCACGTCAAGGCCGAGCTGGCCAAGTGGGGCCCGATCGCCAAGGCGTCCGGCGCGGTCGTCGAGTAAGCGGCTGTCAGCCGCCTGCCGGCTCCCGAACCAGAGCGAGCGCCGCATCGACGGCGTTCGCTGCCGGGCTCGGCCCGGCGCTGCGCATGGTCTGCTCGACCCTCACGAAACCGTCGAGCTGGCGCTGGCGCGCTGGGCCATCCGCGGTCGCGGCGAGAAGCGCATTTGCCAAAGCCTGCGGCGAGGCGTCGTCCTGGATGAACTCCGGCACCACGCTCTCGCCGATGATCAGATTGGGCAGGATCACGCTCGGCAGCTTGATCAGGCGCCGCGCCAGCATCGCCTCCCAGGCCGCACCGCGATAGGCGGCGACAGTCGGCACCTGCGCCAGCGCCAGTTCCAGCGTCACCGTGCCCGACGCCGCCAGGGCCGCCCGCGCTTCACGAAACGCTGCGAGCTTGGCCGCCTCGCCCGTCACGATCTCTGGCTTGATCGGCCAAGTCGCGGTGAGCTGCGTGATCGCCTCCACCAGACGCGGCACCGCCGGCAGCACGAAGCGCGCACGCGGCAATTGCGCGGCGACGAGCGCGACCGCTTGTCCGAAAGGTGGCAGCAGATGCTGGATCTCGGAGCGCCGGCTGCCGGGGAGGATCAGGATCGTGGGAGCGTTCATATCATCCCGGCGCGCGGCCTCGTCCGGCCTCGGCCGATACGCTTGCAGCCGTTCGATCAGCGGATGGCCGACATAGACGGTCTGCGGACCACCGAGCCGTTCGAGCGCCGCCGGCTCGAAGGGCAGCACCGCCAGGATCCGGTCGACATGCGGCTTCATCCGCCGCGCCCTTCCCTGCCGCCAGGCCCAGACACTCGGGCAGACCCAATGCGCGGTCGGTATGGAAGGCGCGAGCCGCCTCACCTTCGTCGCGACGCGGAGGCTGAAATCGGGCGCGTCGATGGTGAGCAGGAGGTCGGGCTTGAAGACGGCGGCTGCCCGCGCTGCGTCCGACATCCGGCGCAAGAGCAGCGGCAGCCGCGCCACGACCGGGCCGAAGCCCATCACCGCGATGTCCTCCTGTGGGAAGACGCTGTGCAGTCCCTCGGCGATCAGCGCCTCGCCGCCGACGCCTGACAGCTCCAGCGGTCGATCGCCCAGCACCGCGCGCAGCCGTGCCACGAAGCGCGCGCCGAGCGCATCGCCCGACGCTTCGCCGGCGACGATGAAGAGCCTGAACGGACGGGTCACGCCACGCCCTCGATGAAGAGGCCCGCGGCATCGGCAAACGTCGCCAGACGGTCGCGATCGCCGATCAGCACGCTGCCGGCCTTGACCGCTATACCGGCAAGGCCGGCGGCTGCGACACGTGCCACGGTCTCCGGGCCGATCGCCGGCATGTCGACCCTGAGGTCCTGCCCGAGCTTCGGCGCCTTGACCAGCACGCCATCGCCCTTGCCGGGCTTGAGGCGACCTGCCTGGACTAGGCCTGCGACGCGCTCGATCATCGCGTCGGTCCCTTCGGCCGCCTCGACGGCGACGACGCGGTGATCGGCGATGATCGCCGCCTGCCCCATGTCGAAGGGCGAGAGCGTGGCGAGCAGGTTGAAGCCGGTCGCGATCGCCTCGCGCGCGACTGCGGAAGGCTTGTGACGCCCGAGCGCCCCGCTCGGCGCGACGAGATCGGGCGCGATATCGGCCGGTCCGACGACGCGCAGCCCCTGGCCCTCGAAGAAGCTGACGACGCCACGCAGCAAATGGTCGTCGCCCCCCTGGAAGGCGCGGGCGAAGTGAGGCAGGTATTTCAGCGTCGATAATTCCGGCGCAAGCGAACCGAAGCTCGGCCGCGGCAAAGCGCCGACCATGACGATCTCGTCGATCTTGCGCCGCTTGATCTCGTCGAGGAAGCGTCCGAGCTGGCCGAGCCGGTATTCCTTGGCGTCGTAGGCGGAATAGTCGGCGGGATCAGCCGCTCCGGAGAGCGCCGCGACGTAGACGCTTGCGCCCTGCGCTGCCGCCGCACCGGCCACCCGCAGCGGAAACTCGCCACGACCGGCCAGGACGGCGACGCGCCGTCCCTGCGGCCGACCAGTGTCGGCCGGTCCTGTGCTCACCGCTCGGGCGCGTTGACGTCGCGCGGCACCGAAATCCCCCGGTCGCCGCCGGCGCGGATGAAATCGAGGATCTCGTGAATCAGCGGATGCTCGGCGAACTCGCCGGCGACATCCTCGACGCGCTCGGCCAAGGTGCCCTCGTCCGCAAAGAGCAGGCGATAGGCACGGCGCAATTCGTGGATCTGCTCGCGCGAGAAGCCGCGGCGCTTGAGGCCGACGAGATTGAGCCCGGCCAGATGAGCCGGGTTGTCGCGCACCATCCCGAACGGGATGACGTCGAGCAGGACACCGGAGCCGCCGCCGATGAAGGCGTGATCACCGATGCGGACGAACTGCTGTAGCCCGGTGCCACCGCTGACGATGACGAAATCGCCGACGGTGACGTGGCCGGCGCACATGACATTGTTCGAGAAGATGACGTTGTTGCCGATCACGCTGTCATGGCCGACATGCGAATTGGCCAGGAACAGGCCGCGATCGCCGATGACGGTCTTCATGCCGCCGCCTTCGGTGCCTGGATTCATCGTCACGCCTTCGCGGATCACGCAGTCGGCGCCGATCGCCAGCGTCGAAGGCTCGCCCTTGTACTTCAGGTCCTGCGGCGGGTGACCGATAGAGGCGAAAGGGTAGATCTTGGTGCGCGGGCCGATCGTCGTGCGGCCGGCGACGACGACATGGCTGATCAGCTCGACGCCGTCGCCGAGGACGACATCGGGACCAACGGTGCAGAACGGGCCGATCTTGACGCCCGCCCCGAGCTTGGCGGCCGGATCGACGATCGCCATCGGATGGATCGAAGTGGTCATGGCAGAATCCTGCGTCTCGCCGGAAAGCGGAGCGTGCATCGCGATCCCTCGCTCACACGACCATGGCCGAGAGCTCGGCCTCGGCGACGAGCACGCCGTCGACCCTGGCCTCGCCGCGGTAGAACCAGATATTGCGCTTGTGCGCCAGCTTCGTGAGATGGAAGCGCAGCGTATCGCCCGGAATGACGGGCTTGCGGAACTTCGCCTTGTCGATCGTCGTGAACAGCACGGTGGTGACCGCAAGATCGTCACTGCCACGCGCGCTGACGACGAGCACGCCCGCGGTTTGCGCCATCGCTTCAATCATCAGCACGCCCGGAAAAACCGGACGGCCGGGAAAGTGGCCGGTGAACTGCGGTTCATTGAAGGTGACGTTCTTGATACCGATGCCGGAGCTGTCCCCGTCGATCTCGACGACCTTGTCGACCAGCAGGAACGGGTAACGATGCGGAATGCAGGCCATGATCTTCTGGATATCGGCCACGCCGAGCGCTTTGGTCGCATCCGTCATCGTGTCTGGTCTCCTCGAACGCCCTGCGCCCCGCGCTGGCGCGCGTCACCTATATTGCAAGCTGCTTTTGCCGGAAGTCGGCGCGAGATCAAGCGTTTTCGCCGCCGCCGGGGCCCTTGCCACGCTTTGAGACGAGTTGCTTGAGCAAGGCGGCTTCACGAGCCCAGCTCAGCGCCGGCTGCGCGGGATAGCCGCCATAGCGCGCACCGCGCGGAACGTCGCCGGCGACCCCGCTTTGAGCCGCGATCTGTGCGCCCATGCCGATCGTAAGGTGCCCCGCCAGCCCGACCTGCCCGCCGAGCACGGCGAAATCCTCGAGCGTGCTCGATCCAGCCATGCCGACCTGGGCGCAGATCACGCAATGCCGACCGACCACGCAGTTGTGGCCGATCTGGACGAGGTTATCGATCTTGCTGCCCTCGCCGATCACCGTGTCGCGGCTGGCGCCGCGATCGATCGTGGTGTTGGCGCCGATCTCGACATCGTCCTGGATGATGACGCGGCCGACCTGCGGCACCTTCATGTGCCCTTTCGGTCCCATGGCGAAGCCGAATCCGTCCTGGCCGATCCGGACGCCCGGATGGATGATGACGCGATTGCCGATCAGGGCCGCCTGCAATGTCGAGCCGGCACCGACCGCGCAGTCCCGCCCGATCCGGACCTGCGGACCGATGACGGCGTTCGGCCCGATCACCGTGCCCGCGCCGATCTCGGCGCCGGGGCCGACCACCGCCCCTGGATCGACCGTGACATCGGCCTCGAGCCGAGCCGTCGCATGCACGAAGGCGCCGGGGGCGACACCGGCCGAGCCGAACATCGAGCCCGGATGCAACGCCTGCGGATGAAAGGTCGAGAGCAGCTTGGCGAAGGCGTGGTAGGGCGCCGGCGTGACCAGTGCGACCGTTCCGGCCGGTACGCGCCCGGCGAAGCGGGCCGAAACGAAGCAGAGCCCAGCCGACGTCCCGGTCAAGGCCGTGACATATTTCGGATTGTCCATATAGGCGGCGTCGCCACCGCCGGCCGTTTCGAGCGGCGCTACGCCGCCGATCCGGCGTTCGGGATCGACGCCGTCCGGCAGCGCGACACCCGACAAGGAAGCGACCTCGCTGAAAGACAGCGAGGTCGCGATCGGAAAGAAATTGGGATCTGCCATAAGTTGATCCGTTGCGGGGCGCGGGAAGCGCCCCACCGGTCAGAAGCGGGCGCCGCCCGAGAAGCGGAAGGCCTGGGTGCGGTCGCCGCCGAACTTGCCGGTGATGGTCTGGCCGTTCGGGAGAACCGCCGTGCCGAACTGGCCGTCGTCCTTCGACAGGGCATAGGCGTAGTCGAAGCGGATCGGGCCGAGCGGCGACTGCCAGAGCAAGCTGACGCCGACCGAGGACCGGATGACGTTCTTGTCGCGCACGCAGGCCACGTTGCTCTGGTAGCCGGAGATGACCGAGACGTTGAACTGACGCGCTTCCGAACCCGCCGGGCAGGCGCCGAAGCCGGCATTGGTGATCACCTTCGAGCCGCCGTCATAGTTGAACAGCGTACCGGCATCGGCGAAGACCGCGCCCTTCAGGCCGAGATCGCGCGGCAGACCGAAGATCGGGAACTGCACTTCGAGTGAGCCACCGAAATAGGTGGTTCCGCCGAGCGCGTTGCCGGTCGGGTCGTTGAGCGTGTCGCGCGGGCCGATACCGGAAGGCGCGAAGCCGCGCACCAGCGTCGGTCCGAGGAAGTAGTGGTCGATCATGCGCAGATCGCCGCCACCGGTCGACTGCACATGGCCGGCCTGGACACGCGCGATACCGACGAAGTCCTCCAGGAACTCCCTGTAGTAACGCGCATCGGCGCTGACGCGCAGGAACTTCGAGTCGCCGCCGACGCCCGCGAACTCCGGCTTGATCTCGGCGACGAAGCCGTTGCGCGGGCTCTGGTAGTTGTCGAGCGAGTTGTAGTTGAAGTTCAGGCCGACCAGCGAGGTCAGCGTCGTGCCTTGAGCCTCCTTGACCGCGACCGTCGCTTCGCCGTTCGTCAAGCAGTTGAAATAATTCGTCGCAGGAGCTGCCGTGCCGAAGCCGGGCGTAATTCCCGGGAGCGGCAAGGAGCAGTCATTGTACGGCTTGTTGACCTCGTTCGGGATCTTGATCTCGGTCGTATAGATCGAATAGCGCGGCGTGATCGAGAACTCTTCCGTGATCGGGAAGGAGAAGCGGATCTGGCCGCCGGTCACGCGGCTCTCGAAATAGCCGATATTGGTGTTGTCGTTGAACTTCGAGAAGACGTCGAAGCCCGCCGCGATCCGATGACCGAGGAAGTACGGCTCGGTGAACGAGAAGTCGATGCCCTGGGTGCGCTGGCCCATCGTGCCGGCGATGCGGACATATTGGCCGCGGCCGAGGAAGTTCGACTCCGACAGCGAGACTTCGCCGATGATGCCGTCCGAGGTCGAATAGCCACCGGCGATCGAGAACGAACCGGTCGCCTTGTCCTCGACATCGATATTGACGATCACACGGTCGGGCGCGCTGCCCGGCTCGTTGGTGATGCGGACCTTGTTGAAGAAGCCGAGATTGTTCAGGCGGCGCTCGGCGCGGTCGATGAAGACCTTGTTGTAGGCGTCACCCTCGCCGAGATCGAGCTCGCGGCGAACGACATAGTCGCGGGTACGGGTGTTGCCGCGCACATTGATGCGCTCGACATAGACCCGCGGGCCTTCTTCGACGACATAGGTGATGCCGATCTGCCCGCTGGCCGCATCGCGCTCACCGCGCGGACGGACCTGTGCGAAGGCATAGCCGCGCCGTGCCACCTCGGTGGTCAGGGTGACCAGCGACCGCTCGACCGCCTCGGCGTTGTAGGTATCGCCGCTGGCCGTGTTGACGAGCGATTGCAGAACGGCCGGATCGACGTCACGCAAACGGGAATCGACCCCGACGTTACCGACCTTGTATTGCGGCCCCTCGTCGACGGCGACGTCGATGACCCAGCCGCCCGCCGCATCGTCGAAGCGGGCATCGCTCGAGACGATGCGGAAGTCGGCGTAGCCGTTCTTCAGATAGTAGCGTCGAATCAGCTCGAGATCGGCATTGATCCGGTCCGGATCGTAGACGTCGGAGGTCTTGATCCAGCTCAGGAAATTCGACTCGGTCGAGCTCATCAGCCCACGCAGGCGCGACGAGGAATAGACGCCGTTGCCGGTGAAATTGATCGACTTGATGCCGGTCTTGCCGCTCTCCTGGATGGTGAAGACCACGTCGGAGCGGCCGTTCGGCAGCGGCTGGATACGACCACTGATCGTGGCGAGCCCGTAGCCGGCGCGGCGATAGACCTCCTTGAGGCGCTCGACGTCGGCGTCGATCAGCTGCTGGCTCAACGGGCCATGCGCCTTGGACTGAACCTGACCGAGCAGCACGTCGCCCTTCAGGCGGCGATTGCCCTCGAAAGCGACGCGGTTGATCGTGTCGTTCTCCTGGACCGAGACGACGGTCTGCGCCCCCCGGCGGCTGACCTGCACATTCGAGAACAGGCCCGTCGCCATGAGATTCTGGCGAATCTCCTGCGGGTTACCCGAACCCTGCCCGGTCGCATAGGAACGGATCGTCTCCGCATCCACGCGACGGTTGCCTTGGACAATCACGGACTGCGCGAACACCACGCCACCGCTAACGGCCACCATGACGGCCGCAAGTCCGACTGATCGAGAGAGCCGCATGCGCAAGGACCGGCTCTGAAGCGTCGACGTCATCGGGTCGCCTATTCCATTCTTTGGGTCACCACCCCGCAAGCGGGGAACCTCGCTACAGGCGAGGCTCGGCGACATTGAAGACCAAACGCTTCTACAAAGTTTCCCGCAGGGTGCAAACCGCCATTGTCGTTAACAAAAGATTTTTGCGGGGGTCGTTGCGGAGAGGCCACGCGCCACGGCTTGAAAAGGCGCCCGGCACGAGAAAATGGGCCATAAAAAGCCACAATCCCCTGTCGCCAGGCGGTCTTAGAGAGGGACGTTGTCAGCCCGGTGCAAGCTAGTTTGCCGGGCAAGCGAGGACATGGAATCAGAGCAGCGAGCGGACATGGACGAGGTCGTTCCAGGTCACGAACAGCATCAGCATCAGGACCAGCCCCAGCCCCAGCCGGAAGCCGATCTCCTGCGCCCGTTCGCTCAGCGGTTTCCCACGCAGCGCCTCGATCGCATAGAACAGCAGGTGGCCGCCATCCAGCATCGGTACCGGGAACAGGTTCATCAGCCCGATAGACACCGACAGGATCGCCGCGAGATTGATCAGGCCAAGCAGCCCGCCGCTGGAGGCGACGATCCCCGAGACTTGGGCGATCCGGATCGGCCCCGACAACTGGTCGGTCGATTCCTTCCCCCGGATCAGCTTGGCGATGTAGTCATAGGTCCGCTCGACCACGAACCAGGTCTCGCTCATGCCGAGCAGCATCGACTGGCCGAGATTGAAATGCTGGGTCGTCCAGTCCTCGGGCTTCCCCGACGCCTGGACGCCGATGATCCCCAATCGCTGCTTGCCGACCGGTGAGGACGTCTCGACCAGATCGGGCGTCACCGAGAGGACGACGGACGTTCCCCCTCGGTCGACCGTGACGGGGAACGTCTCGCCCGGGCGGACGGAGATCGCCCGTTGCAGGTCGCTGAAGCTCTTGATCTCGCGTCCATCGACCTGGCGAACCAGATCGCCCGATTGCAGCCCGGCCCGCGCCGCCGCGCCACCGACCGTGACGCTGTCGACGCGCGGGGTCAGCGTCGGCTTGCCCATGAAATAGGCCGTCCCGCCGAAGATCAGAATGGCGAGCAGGAAATTGGCGATCGGCCCCGCGGCGACGATCGCCGCCCGCTCCGCGACCGACTGCGCCGGGAAGGAGCGCTCGCGCTCCTCGCGGCTCATGCCGACGAGCGTGTCGGACGTGGTCGAGCTCGTGGCATCGGCGTCGCCGGAGAACTTGACGTAGCCGCCGAGCGGTATCAACGCGAAGCGCCAGCGCGTGCCGTGCCGGTCATTGAAGCCGAACAGCTCGCGCCCGAAACCGATCGAGAAGGTCTTCACATCGACGCCGCACCAGCGCCCGACCAGGAAATGGCCGAGTTCGTGCACGAACACGACAAGGGTCAGGACGAACAGGAACGGCAGCAGATAACCCAGCACGAAGCTCGCCGCATGCCAGACCGATCCGACGATATCCATAAAACTCTCCAGGCTTCAGTCACTAGGTGACAGTGAAGCGGCCTCCGGACAAGAGCAGGCGGGTCCGGTTTCTCGCATCTTGGTCAACGGCGAGCGCTTCTGTGACGTCGGAAGGTGGCGAGGACGAGGCGCCCGCCATCTGCTCGCAGACGGCCTCGACCAAAGCGGGAATCGCGGGGAAGGCAATGCGGCGATCAAGAAAAGCCGCGACCGCGATCTCGTTGGCGGCGTTGAGCACGACCGGCGCGATTCCGCCTCCTGCAAGGGCCGCCATGGCGAGGCGCAATGCCGGGAAACGGGCGAGGTCCGGCCGCTCGAAGGCGAGCGGTCCGGCGGCGACCAGATCGAGGAAGCGGCTTTGCGGCGCGTCGAGCCGACCATCGACGCCAAGGCAATGGGCGGCCGCCACGCGCATGTCCGGCACCGCCATGCCGGCACTGACCGAGCCGTCGCGGAAAGTGACCAGGCCATGCACGATCTGCTGTGGATGGACCAGCACGTCGAGCTGGTCGGCGCCGAGCCCGAACAGGAAGAAGGCTTCGATCAGCTCCAGCCCCTTGTTCATCATGCTGGCCGAGTCGATCGTGATCTTGGCGCCCATCGCATAATTCGGATGGGCGAGTGCCTGTTCCGGCGTGGCGGCGGCGATCTTCTCCGCCGGCCAGGTCCGAAACGGCCCGCCCGAGGCAGTCAGCGTCATCGTCCGGACCGCCGAGATCGGTTCGGCTCCCAGCACCTGGAACAGGGCGTTGTGCTCGGAATCGAGTGGCAGGATGCGGGCACCAACGGCATGCGCCCGCGCCATCACGGCGGCGCCGGCGCAGACCAGGCTCTCCTTGTTGGCGAGCGCGACGGTGCGCCCCGGCGTCAGGGCAGCGAAGGTCGCCTCCAGCCCCGCTGCGCCGGAGATTGCGCTGACCACGATATCGCTGTCGCGCGCGACCGCTTCGAGCACGGCCTCCCGGCCGGCGCCGTGGCGGATGCCGCTGCCGGCGAGCGCAGCGGCGAGCGCCCCACCCTGCCCTTCATCAGCGATCGCCGCGAAATTTGCGCCGGTCTCGCGAGCGATCTGAGCCAGGCCAGCCGCGTCGCGGCCGGCGACGACCGCGCCGACCGCGAGCCGTTCCGGGTTCTCGGCGATGACGGCACGCGTCGAGCGGCCGATGGAGCCCGTGGCTCCCAATATGGTGATGGTGCGGCGCATCTGGCGATCAGTGTCCCAACCGCGCCAGATAAAGCAGCAGGCCGGCGAAGACCAGCACGGCCCAATAGCCGTCGAGCCGGTCGAGGAAGCCGCCATGGCCGGGTATCAAATGACTCGAATCCTTGGCGCCGAAGCGCCGCTTGATTGAGGATTCGAAGAGATCGCCCGCCTGGCTCGCGACGGAGGCCGCTAGCGAAACGGCAAGCACAGGCCAGAGGCCCGATGGCAGCCCGGGAAAGAACCAGGCCCAGACGGCGGTGCCGCACAGAGTTCCTGCCAAGGCGCCGCCGAGCGCGCCGGACCAGGTCTTTTTCGGGCTGACGCTCGGCATCAACTTCGGCCCGCCCAGGGCCCTGCCGGTGAAATAGGCCGCGATATCGGTGAGCCAGACCACGGCGAAGGTCCAGATGATCAGGGCAAGCCCGATTCCGGGCGCATCACGCAGCGCCGGTGTCACCAACGCGAAGCAGAGCGCATAGGCGACGCCGCAGACTTCCAGCAGCCGCTGATTGCTCGCCTGGGTCGTGACGACCGCGCCGGCGAGCGCTGCGAGCGCAGCAACCCCTGCGAGCGCGGCGCCGCTCAACGGCAGGAAGCCGAGCATGAGCCCGGTGAGGCCGACACCGATCCCACCCGCGACGGCATGCCTGCGGCTAACCATGGCAAGCCATTCATAGGCGACGACGCCGGCGACAGCGGTCCAGATCAGGCGGAAGGGCCAGCCGCCATACAGGGTGACGCCAAGAATGACGACTGCGAGCACCAGCGCCGAGATGACCCGCAGCCGAAGCTCTGATGCGCCCGCGCCGGCGCTACCGCCATTCACGCGACCCCCATCTTGGCTTCGGCCGGCTGACCGACACCGCCATAGCGACGCTCGCGGCGCTGATACTCCGCCAGCGCATCATCCAGCGCCTTGCGATCGAAATCGGGCCAGAGCACCGGCGTGAAGACGAACTCGGCATAGGCCGCCTGCCAGAGCAGGAAATTCGAGATGCGGGTCTCGCCCGAGGTGCGGATCACCAGATCCGGATCGGGCAGAGCGCCGGTGTCGAGATGTGAGGACAGCATGGCCTCGTCTATGGCCTCGGGTTGAAGCCGGCCGGCCGCAACCTCCACAGCAAGGCTTCGCGCCACGCGGGTGATCTCGTCGCGGGAGCCGTAATTGAACGCAACCACCAGGGTGAGGCCGGTATTGCCCTGCGTCATCGCCTCGGCGCGCTCGACGAGGGCGCGAAGGTCGGGCGCGAGGTCCTCGCGGCTGCCGATGATACGCACCCGCACGCCAGCTTCGTTCAGTTCGGCGAGGTCGTTCTCGACGAAGCGGCGCAGCAGCCCCATCAGGAACGAGACCTCGGTCATCGGCCGCCGCCAATTCTCGGTCGAGAACGAGTAGAGAGTCAGGACGCGGATGCCGAGATCAGCCGCGTTGCGGACCGTCCGCCGCAGCGCTTCAAGCCCGCGCCGATGTCCCTCCTGGCGCGGCAGGCCCCGCATCTGCGCCCAGCGGCCGTTACCGTCCATGATGATGGCGACATGGGCAGGAACTACCGGGCGCGGGCTGTCTGACATTTAGGTTGTCTCTTCCGGGCAGCCGCCCATGCGTCGATGATACAGGACGGCGCCGCGCCACGCACTTCAGACGTGCAGGATTTCCTTTTCCTTGGCGGCGAGGGCCTGGTCGATCTCGCCGATATGCTTGTCGGTCGCCTTCTGGACGAGGTCGGTCTGCTTGGTGACGTCGTCCTTAGGCATATGCCCGTCCTTTTCGAGCTTCTTGATCAGGTCCATGCCGTCGCGGCGCACATGTCGGACGGCCACCTTGGCGTCCTCGGCATATTTGTGCGCGACCTTGACCATCTCCTTGCGGCGCTGCTCGTTGAGCTCCGGGATGCGAATGCGCAGTACCTGGCCCTCGGTCTGAGGATTGAGGCCGAGATCGGATTCGCGGATCGCCTTCTCCACCGCCTGGACCATGCTGCGATCCCAGACCTGGACCGATAGCAGGCGCGGCTCGGGTACGCTGACCGTGGCGAGCTGGCTCAAAGGCGTGCGGGCGCCATAGGCCTCGACCGTGATCGGATCGAGCACATTTGCCGAGGCGCGGCCGGTGCGAAGCGAAGCCAGGTCGCTCTTGAACTTCTGAACGCCGCCGTCCATGCGGCGATTGAGATCGGCGAGATCGAAAGTGGTCTGGGCCATCGTCTTCAAAACCTTGTCGAAACCCGGCAAACGCAACGCCGGAAATGGGCGCGACCATGGCGAGCAGCCGCCGCAGGGTCAAGGATTTATGCGTCAACAGCATTTTCCCTGGCGGGTCCGCAAGAAAAATCGCCTCAAGCCGAAGTCCATGCGCCGTCATTCGGGGCAAGCGAAGCGCAGTCCCGGAAGCCATCGTAGAGTTCAACGCCCTTCGATGGATTCCGGAGCTTGGCTGCTTCGCAGCTTGTCCAGAGTGGCGGCGCGGAATCGGTGCCGGTCTCGATCGGGAGCCGATCGACACTATCTTGGGCTGAGGTCATCGCCCTCGAAGAGCAAGCACATGCCCCGGCTGAACCGCATCGTCGAAACCGCGCTCTATGTCGACGATCTCGACCGCGCCTCGGCGTTCTATGAGGAAAAACTCGGTCTCTCGTCGATGCTCAGGACCAGGACGCTCTATGCCTATGACATCGGCGGCCAGAACGTCCTGCTGCTGTTCCTGCGCGGCGCCTCGGTCCAGACGCAGGTCTCGGAACGAGGCAGCATCCCACCGCATGACGGCCATGGACCGCTGCATATCTGCTTTGCGATCGACGCCGGCGAGCTCGCCTCTTGGGAGGAGCGGCTCGGGCAGCACGACATAGAGATCGAAGGCCGCATGCGCTGGAACCGCGGCGGGACAAGCATCTACTTCCGCGATCCGGACGGCCATCTGCTTGAGATCATGACGCCGGGCAACTGGCCGAACTTCTGACCACGGCGCTTGGAGCCGCGGAACAACCAGCCCTCATCCTGGGGAGCCGCGCAGCGGCGTCTCGAAGGATGCTTCGCGAGGCTTCGGAACCAGCTGGATCATCCTTCGAGACGGCCCTGTCGGGCCTCCTCAGGATGAGGGCTGAGAGAAGCGCCGATCAGTTCAGGGCGTGACGTAGGTCGCCCTGCCCTCGCCGCGCAGCACCGCAGCGAGCATGCCGGGCTCGGCGATCGAGAAGACCACGATGGTGAGCGCCGCGTCGCGCGCCAGGGCGAAGGCGGCGGTGTCCATCACCTTGAGGTCGCGCTTGATCGCGTCCTCATGGGTCAGCGTGTCGTAGCGGGTCGCGCTCGGGTCCTTCTTCGGATCGGCAGAATAGACGCCGTCGACCTGCGTCGCCTTGAGGAGATGGCTGCAATCGAGCTCGGCCGCACGCAGGGCAGCGCCCGTGTCGGTGGTGAAATAGGGATTGCCGGTGCCGCCGCCGAGGATCACGACCTTGCCGTTGCTGAGATGGTCGAGCGCGCGCTTGCGGGCATAGCTCTCGCAGAGCGAGGGCATCGGCACCGCCGACATGGCGCGCGCAGGGGCCCCGGCGCTCTCGATCGCATGTTCGAGCGCGAGCGCGTTCATTACCGTGCCAAGCATGCCGATCGAGTCGGCGCTGGTGCGGTCGAGCCCTTTGGTCAGCCCCTGCACGCCGCGGAAAAAATTGCCGCCACCGACGACGATGCCGATCTCGACGCCCTCGCGCGAAGCATGGGCGATGTCCGCGGCCAGAGCCGTCAGCGTCGCGCCGTCGAGGCCATTTCCTGCAGGTCCTGCAAGGGCTTCGCCGGAGAGCTTCACGAGAACGCGTTTAGGTCTCATCGGGGCTCTCCACTGCTTGCGCCACATGTCCAACCCAACCGAATCGGCAGGTAGACCTTCTCTACTTACAAAAAAGGCCGCGCGAGGCGCGGCCTTTCTGTGTCCTATCAACGGGCTTGTCAGCCCGTGGTGCCGCCGGCCGCCGCGACCTCGGCGGCGAAGTCGGTTTCTTCCTTCTCGATGCCCTCGCCGAGCGCGAAGCGGGCAAAGCCCGTGATCTTGAGGGGACCGCCGACCTTGCCTTCGGCCTCCTTCAGCACCTGGGCGACCGACTTCGAGCCGTCATGGATATAAGCCTGGTCGAGCAGGCAGTATTCCTTGGCGTAGCTCTTCAGGCCGCTCTCGACGATCTTGGCCAGCACATGCTCGGGCTTGCCGGCGTTCTTCTCGGCCAGGATCGCCTTCTCGCGCTCCAGCACCGCCGGGTCGACCGAAGCGAGATCGAGCGCGACCGGGTTGGTCGCAGCGATGTGCATCGCGAGCTGACGGCCGAGGCCGGCAAGCTCGTCGCCCTTGCCGCTGGTCTCCAGGCCGACGATGACGCCGATCTTGCCGAGCCCGTCGGCGATCGCGCCATGGACATAGGAGCCGATCACGCCGGCCGAAACCGAGACCTGCGCGACGCGGCGCAGCGTCATGTTCTCGCCGATGGTGGCGATGGCATTGGAGATCGCGTCGGCAACGGTGCCGCCGCCCGGATAGTGATGGGCGGCCAGCGCCTCGACGTCGCCACCGCGCTCGAGCGCAACATCGGCGATGGTGCGGGCCAGCGCCTGGAATTCCAGGTTGCGGGCGACGAAGTCGGTCTCGGAGTTGACCTCGACCACGACGCCGCTATGGCCGCGCACCGCGACGGCGACGAGGCCCTCGGCGGCGACGCGGCCGGCCTTCTTGGCGGCCTTGGACAGGCCCTTGGCGCGCAGCCAGTCGATGGCGGCTTCCATGTTGCCGTCCGTGGCCGAGAGCGCGGCCTTGCAGTCCATCATGCCCGCGCCGGTCTTGTCGCGGAGTTCCTTCACCATGCCGGCGGTGATCGCAGCCATTTGCGTCGTCCTTGCTGTCTTGGCGGCCTCACCCGGTGGCGTGCCGCAACTCTAAAATCCGGTCCCCATTGGCAAACGCCGACGTCCCGTTTCCGGCGTCGGCGCTGCTTGGGCTTAATCAGGTATCGAAGTGCGACGCGCCGATGACGCGCCGCAAGTCGGAAGATCAGGCGTCGGCGAGATCGCGGGCCTGGGCAACCCAGCCCTGGCTCTCGATGCGGCCGGCGAGCTTCAGGTCGTGATCGACCTTGGTGACATCGGCCGGGCTCATGGCAGCGAGCTGCCAGAAGTGGAAGATGCCGCCGTCGTTGAGCTTCTGCACGATCTCCGGGCCCATGCCGGTGAGGCGCATGAAGTCGTCCGGCGCGCCGCGCGGCGCGGTCAGCAGCTCGAAGGCCTGGCCTTCGCCAGCCGCCGGCTCGGCAGCGAGCGCGGTCTCGACGACCGGGGCCTCGGCAGCGCCGAGATCGATGCCGCTGTCGCCCGAGGCGCGCGAGATGCCGTCGATGGCCGAACGGGCGATCAGGTCGCAATAGAGCTGGATGGCGCGGCCGGCGTCGTCATTGGCCGGGACCGGGAAGGTGATGCCGTCCGGATCCGAGTTCGAATCGACGATGGCGGCGACCGGGATGCCGAGGCGCTGAGCCTCCTTGATCGCCAGCTGCTCCTTGTTGGTGTCGATCACGAAGATCATGTCGGGAGTGCCGCCCATGTCCTTGATGCCGCCGAGCGCCTTCTCGAGCTTGTCACGCTCGCGGGCCAGCATCAGGCGCTCCTTCTTGGTCAGGCCGGTGCCGCCGCCGGAGAGCAGCTCGTCGACCTTGCGCAGGCGCTGGATCGAGGCCGAGATGGTCTTCCAGTTGGTCAGCATGCCGCCGAGCCAGCGGGAGTTGACGTAGTACTGGGCCGAGCGCTTGGCGGCGTCGGCGATGGCGTCCTGCGCCTGGCGCTTGGTGCCGACGAAGAGGACGCGGCCGCCGCGGGCGACGGTGTCGCTGACCGCCTGCAGGGCGCGCGACAGCATCGGCACCGACTGCGACAGGTCGAGGATGTGGATGTTGTTGCGCGTCCCGTAGATGAACGGCGACATCTTCGGGTTCCAGCGATGAGCCTGGTGGCCGAAGTGGGCGCCGGCCTCGAGCAGCTGACGCATGGAGAAATCAGGCAGAGCCATGGTATTCTTGTCCTTCCGGTTGAGCCTCTGGGGAGCGAATGAGCCGGCCATGAACTGGCTGGTCACCGGAACGCCTCGGTGTCGAGGTGATGCTTCCCATGTGGAATGAGGCGCGCCATACACGCGATGGCGCGGGAATGCAAGGCTTGGGGCCGGATCGTCAGAGCGAGCCGACCTCATAGGCGACGTCATAAGCCCCCGGCACGGCGCGTTCCAGCAAGGGGCGTATCCGTGCCATGTGGCTGGTGAAACGCTCGTCGCGGCTGAAGCGCTGCGCGGCCTCCTCGCTCTCGAACATCGTCACCAGAACGACGTCGCGATCCACGCGCGAACGGAACAGCCGCCCGCCGACCAAGCCTTCGACCTTGCCGCGCAAGGTATGATGCTGGGCGAGCTGCAGCTCCATGAACTCGGCGAAGCATTCAGGCTTCGGTGTGATGACGCTGATGTTGACGACCGGCTGATCGGGCATGCCCGGCTCCTTCGATGCAGATGCAGGAGCCGGGTCGATACGACCTCAACCAAGGTCGAGGTCAAGGCATGCTCCGCCAGATACTGGCAGGAGCGGCCTGCGTCGATTTCACTTCGGCAGCGATGAGGCAGCCAGTTTCACTGCGTCACCGAGCTGCTTGCAGAACGCCGCAGCCGTGCTGCCCTGCGCTTTCGAAACCGCTTCGATGTCCTGGGTCACCCCCATCATCGACAGCGTACCCTTCTTGCCGAGCGCCTCGGCGGTATCGCCGGCGCTCTTGTCGGCCGGCGGCGGGATCAGGGCCAGAACCTTGGTCTGAATCTCGAGGATGTCGGCACCGACATGGCCCTTCTCGGCGCAATAGCTGATGACGCCGAGCTGGTTGCGACCGGCCTGATAGGCGGCGGCGAGCTGGTCCGCCGGATTCTGGGCGAAAGCGTGCCCGCCGGACAAAGCCACCAATACGGCAATGACACTGAAACGCTTGAAGAAAAGCAGCATGACAATCTCTCTCGAATTGAACGCACCCGCAGGTGCAAGCCCCGCTTCGCCAGCGCACGAACAGCCTCCCGTGGGACACGGCAAGCAGGTCCGGGCGCATGGCGAAAGCAGGCCGCCTTTGTGAGAGCCTGATGACGTTTCGCCGAAAGCTCCCCCTGCCCACCGCGCCGGCGACCGAGGCGGAATACCATCTGTATTTTACCCAGCGCTCGGTTTTTCACTTCGGGCGGAACCTCATCCAGCCATATCACTCGCTCGCCTAATGATGTTCAGACGAACGACAGGAGGGAGCAAACCATGCAAGTGATCGCCCATAATCCGAGCCGCGGCATCTATCCGGCGACCTCGGACTACGCCCACGCCATGGAGGTCGTTGCGCCGCGGCGCCTGCTCTTCGTCAGCGGCACGATGGGGCTCGACGAGGCCGGAAAGCCCGGTGCGACACTCGACGAGCAGCTGACGCTGATCTGGAACAATCTGCGCGCGATCCTCGCTTCCGCGGAGATGACCGTCGACAACATCGTGCGCCTGACCAGCTATCTGCGCGATGCCGGCTTCGCCGAGGCCAACCAGAATGCCCGTCTCGCTGCCCTCGGCGGTCGCGCAATCCCAACCACCGCGATCGTCGCGCAGACGCTGCGCGACGACTGGCTGATCGAGGTCGAGGTGATCGCCGCGGCCTGAGCCGACGCCGGATTGCACGGATGCCCCGTACCTCGTTGGCAAAACGTTCACGTCGATCTGCTAGCAGGAGCTCGGAAGTCGGCCTGGATGACTGCGGCGTGTTGCTCGATCTGAGGACAATCTATCTGGCGGGCGCGATCACCGCCTTGATTCTTGGCCTCGTGCAGCTCGCCGCCTACGCAACCGGTCGCTTCGAGCGCTGGCCGCTCTGGTGGGGGCTGAGCAACCTGCTGATGGGGATTGGCTTCATCGGCGTAGGGTTGCGGGGCGTTGTTCCCGATATCGTCTCGATCCCGCTCGCCAACACCGTCAGCTGGATCGGCTATCTGCTCGTCCTGTTCGGGGTTCGAAGCTTTGCCGGGCAGCCGGCACGCCTGCCGCTCTACATCTTGGCGATAGCAGCCGCCGCCATTCCATTGTTCCTGTGGAACGAGCCTGAAGGCTTCGTCAGACGGGTTGTTCTCGTTTCCATCCTGGTCATGGCCTGTGATGTGCTCCTCGTCCGGGAAGGCCTGCTGCTGTGGCGGCGGGACCGGCTCGTCTCTGGTGCGATCCTGGCCGCCCTGTTCGCCCCGACGGTCATTCTGTTCGCATTGCGTGCCTGGCTCGCAGTGACCGGAGAGCTCGGCGTCGAACTATTTCCCGCCGACAATGCCGATCCGTGGTTCGCCGCCACCGGCACGGCTTTCGTGCTCCTGCGCAGCGGCGCCCTGCTGCTGCTCGCCGCTGAGCGAAGCCGCAACAGGCTGGTGACGATCGCCCAGCACGATCCGCTCACCGGCGCGATGAACCGCAGCGGCCTCGAGCGCGCCATGGCCCGGATCGCTGCCGACGCCGGCAAGCGCCCCGGCCGGCTGACCCTGCTGCTGATCGACATCGACCACTTCAAGAGCCTGAACGACACGCATGGCCACGCCGCCGGCGACCATATCCTGCAGCTCTTCGCCGGAGCGGCTCGCAGCGAGCTGCGCGCCAGCGACATACTGGCGCGCCATGGCGGCGACGAGTTCGTCGCCCTCCTCCCGCACATGCCGACCAAGGACGCGGTGCGCGTCGCCAATCGGATCCGCTCCGCCTTCGCGCGGGCTCTCGCCGACTGGGACGGGGATCCCTTGCGGCAGCCGACGCTGAGCATCGGCGTCGCCGAGGGCGATGCTGCCAGCGACGAACTGGAGACGCTGCTGCAGCATGCCGACGAGGCCCTCTATCGCTCGAAGCGGCTCGGCCGCGACCGCGTCCAGGTGCAGATCCACGCCTTGGCGCGGTGAAACGATCTCAATCGGCCAGATCGGCGAGCCCCGCCCGCCTGACGCCGAGCGCCGTCATCTCGGCCCAGGCGCGGTCGAGCGAGCCGTCGAGATCGATGGCGCGGCAAGCCTCCTCGATGACAATCGTCTCGAAACCGTGGCGGGCCGCGTCCTGCGCCGTCCAGTTCACGCAGAAATCGGTGGCGAGGCCAGCCACCACGACGCGTGCGATGCCCCGTTCCTTGAGATAGCCGGCGAGGCCTGTCGGCGTGGTGCGGTCGGCCTCGACGAAGCCGGAATAGCTGTCGACCTCGCGGCGGCAGCCCTTGCGGATCACCGCCTGCGCGATGCTGAGGTCGAGCCCAGAATGGAACGCCGCGCCCGCACTGCCCTGCACGCAATGCTCCGGCCAGAGGACCTGCGTGCCATAGGGCATCGCGATCGTCTCGAACGGAACCTTGCCCGGATGGCTCGACGCGAAGGACGAATGCCCGGCCGGATGCCAGTCCTGCGTCAGCACGACCGTGGCGAAGCGCCGGCCGAGTTCGTTGACGAGCGGGGCGATCTCGTCGCCGCCCGCGACGGCCAGGCTGCCGCCGGGGCAGAAATCGTTCTGGACGTCGATGACGATCAGCGCGGTCCTGGCATCGATCACGGGCTTGCTCACGCTGACGCTGCTGCGGTCCGCGTCATCCGCGTGATGCCCTTGCGGGCGGCGAACATGCGGCCATAGACGTCGCCGGCGAGATCGGGCCGGTAGCAGCGCTGTTCGAGCAGCGGGTCCCAGATATGCTCGACCGTGTCGATCAGCTCGAAATCGGCGTTAAGCCGCGCCTCCAATTGCACGCGATTCTTGCGGTTCTGGTATTCGAGCAGCACCAGCGAGGTCTTCGACAGGTCGAGATGGTCGAGCACGTCGCCCTCGCCGCCCTCGATGTCGATCTTGACGATATCGGCCGAAGGCAGCCTCGCCGGATCGACCACCGCGACCTCGTAGCGCTCGACCATGGCATCGGCGACGAAAGTGTCGCCGGCATAGGAGGCGAGCCCAGATTCACCGTCGCCGGCAAAGCGGCTGAGGAAGGTCGCGGTCGTCTGACCGCCGGGAAAGAGCGCGGCATTGACCGTGACGATGTCGCGGCGCCGGTCGGTGTTGCGCTTCAGGAGTTCATAGGTGCCCGGATGCGGCTCGTAGGAGGTCACGGTGCTGCCCGGCCAGCGCGCGCTCGCCCAGAGCGCGAAGGAGCCGACATTGGCGCCGATGTCGAGGATGTCGAGGCCGACACCGTCGAAGCCGCATTCGTATTCGCCCTCGAGCACGTCCTTGATCGCCCAATGCATCGCATCGGGCACGGCAAGGCACATCGGAATGCGCGCGACGTATTGCTTCATTCTCTCCCCCAGGCATCGCCGGCCATCTCCGCGGCCGGCTTCGGCACATCTGACGCCGCAGCAGCTTGCGGCGCAAGCTCGGGCATTCCGTACCCCCTCAACCCTCATCCTGAGGAACCGCGAGGCGGCGTCTCGAAGGATGCTCCAGCTGGTTTCGGAGCCTCCTGGACCCTCCTTCGAGACGCGAGCTGTGCTCGCTCCTCAGGATGAGGGCTGAGAAGAGGGTCAAGGCCGGTCAGCGCAGCTCGACCTCCATGACCCCGGGCGCGGTGCGCAACGCATTGGCCAGCTGCTGGCTGACCGGATAACGCCCGGGCAATTCGATCTCGACCAGTTGGGCACCGTCGTCGAGAAGCATCATCAGCGAGATCTTGCCGTCGGCGCGCACGCCGTCGCGCGGCTTCACCCGCTCGGCGATCGAATTGAGCGCCTTGTCGTCGCGCAAATGGATCAAGAGATCCTGCTTCTGCCGCCCGGCGAGTTCGTCGAGCCGCTCGACATCCTCGATGCGCGGACGAACCTCTTCGCCGTCGAGCACAGCCGAAAGCCGGACCACCAGCGCCGCACCGGGTTCGAGCAGGTCGCGATAGCGCTGCAGGCCCTCCGAGAACAGGATCGCCTCGAACTGCCCGGTGGGATCGGAGAGCTGGACGATGCCCATCTTGTTGCCGGACTTGGTCCGCCGCTCCGACCTGTCGATGACGGAGGCGGCGACCTTGGCGATCGAGGTGCCCTTCGACCTGACGGCACGGGCGAAGTCGGCATAGCTTTGAACCTTCAACCGCTTCAGCACATGCTCGTAATCGTCGAGCGGGTGGCCGGAGAGGAAGAAGCCGACCGCCTCGTGCTCGCGCCGCAATCGCTCGGCCGGGGCCCAGGGCTCGAAGGGCGGGATGCGGAAGGCTTCGGCCACGCCGCCGCCACCGAAGAGCTCGGACTGGCCGCCCTCGGCCGCCTCGCGGGTGCGGTTCGACAACGCCAGCATGCCGTCGACCGCCGCCATCGCCTTGGCCCGCTCCGGCTCGATCTCGTCGAGCGTGCCCGCTGAGATCAGCGCCTCGATCGTGCGCCGATTGACCAGGCGCGTATCGATCCTTCGCGCGAAATCGGCGAGGTCCCGGAACGGTCCTTCCTTGGCTCGCGCCGCGATGATCGACTCCACCGCGGCCCGGCCGACCCCCTTGATCGCGCCGAGCGCATAGCGGATCGCGCCGTCGGCGACGTCGAAGTCGACGCCGGAGCGGTTGATCGAGGGACGCTCGACCTTGATGCCGAGCCGCTCGGCCTCGCGCCTGAATTCCGAGAGCTTGTCGGTGTTGCCGATGTCGAGCGTCATCGACGCCGCCATGAACTCGACCGGGTAATTGGCCTTCAGATAGGCGGTCTGGAAGGCGACGACGGCATAGGCCGCCGCGTGGCTCTTGTTGAAGCCGTAGTCGGCGAACTTCGCCAGAAGATCGAAGATCTCGGAGGCCAGGTCCTTCTTCAGGCCGGCCTCGATCGCGCCCTTCACGAAACGGTCGCGCTGGGCGTCCATCTCGGCCTTGATCTTCTTGCCCATGGCGCGGCGCAGCAGGTCGGCTTCGCCGAGCGAATAGCCCGACAGCGCCTGCGCCACCTGCATCACCTGTTCCTGGTAGACGATGATGCCATGCGTCTCGGACAGGAACGGCTCCATGCCGGGATGGAGATAGGTCGGCTCCTCCAGCCCGAGCTTGCGGCGGCAATAGGTCGGGATGTTGTCCATCGGGCCGGGACGGTAGAGCGCCACCAGCGCGATCAGGTCCTCGATCCGGTCGGCCTTCATCTCGACCAGCGCCTTGCGCATGCCGACCGATTCCACCTGGAACACGCCGACTGTCTCGCCGCGCGCCAGCATCTCGTAGGTCTTGGGATCGTCGAAGGGCAATTGCGCCAGATCGACCGAAATGCCGCGCTGGGCGATCAATTGCACCGCGATGGTCAGCGTCGTCAGCGTCTTCAGGCCGAGGAAGTCGAACTTCACCAGCCCGGCCTGCTCGACCCATTTCATGTTGAACTGGGTGACGCGCATGCCGGTGCGCGGATCGACCGAGAGCGCGACGAGCTGCTCCAGCGGCCGATCGCCGATGACGACGCCGGCGGCGTGGGTCGAGGCGTGACGGTGCAGGCCTTCGAGCTTCTGGGCGATCTCGAGCAGGCGCCCGACCACCGGCTCCTCGGCCGCCGCCTCCTGCAGCTTCGGCTCGCCGGCGATCGCTTCCGGCAGCGTGATCGGCTTGGCCGGGTTCTGCGGCACCAGCTTGGTCAGCTTGTCGACCTGGCCGTAGGGCATTTCCAGAACGCGGCCGACATCGCGCAGCACGCCGCGCGCCTGCAAGGTGCCGAAGGTGATGATCTGGGCGACGCGTTCCTCGCCATAGCGATGCTTGACGTACTCGATCACCTCTTCACGCCGGTACTGGCAGAAGTCGATGTCGAAGTCCGGCATCGAGACGCGGTCGGGATTGAGGAAGCGCTCGAACAACAGGCCGAAGCGCAAAGGATCGACGTCGGTGATGGTCAGCGCATAGGCGACGAGCGAGCCCGCGCCCGAGCCACGGCCCGGCCCGACCGGGATGTCCTGCGCCTTGGCCCATTTGATGAAGTCCGAGACGATCAGAAAGTAGCCCGGGAATTTCATCCGGGTGATGATCGAGAGCTCGAAATCGAGGCGCTTGTCATAGGCCTCGACCGTGAAGCCCTCGGCCGGGCCGTGCTTGGCCAGCCGCGCCGCAAGGCCCGCGCGCGCCTGCGCTTCCAGCTCCTCGGCTTCGTCGCGGCCTTCCTTGCCGAAGCGCGGCAGGATCGGCTTGCGCGTGCCGACGCGCCAGGCGCAGCGCCGGGCGATCTCGACCGTCGAGGCCAGCGCCTCCGGCAGGTCGGCGAAGCGCCGCTTCATCTCCTCGCGGCTTGCGAAATAATGCGCCGGCGACACCCGCCGCCGCTCGCCATCCGAGAGCAGACGCCCGGCCGCCACGGCAAGCAGCGCGTCATGCGCCTCGAAATCCGCAGGCTTGCCGAAGAAGGGCTCATTGGTGGCGACGATCGGCAGGTCGTTGTCATAGGCGAGCCTGAGCAGGCCGGCCTCGACCGCCGGCCCGTCCTCGCGCTCATGGCGCTGGATCTCGACATAGAGCCGGTCGCCGAAGATCGCCGTAAGGCGCTTCAGGCGCGCTTCCGCCTGTGCCGGCTGGCCGGCGCGCAGGGCGAGGTCGAGCGGCCCGCCCGCTCCACCGGTCAGGGCAATTATATCGTTGTGATAGGCTGCAAGATGATCGATGCTCGCGACAGGGCTGCCGCCGGAGGCAGCGAGGCAGGCCTCCGTCACCAGCTTCATCAGATTGCCGTAGCCGGCCTCGCTGGTCGCCAGCAGCACGAGATGTGGCGTCACGCTCTGGAGCGGCTTGCGCCCGCTTGTGTCCTCATCGGCGAAGTCGACCGAAAGCTGCACGCCGGCGATCGGCTGGATGCCCGCTCCCGCAAGCTTCTCGGAGAATTCGAGCGCACCGAACAGGTTGTTGGTGTCGGTCAGCGCCATGGCCGGCTGGCCGTCGCCGGCGGCGAGCTTGGCGAGCGCGCCGACCTGGATCGCGCCTTCGAGCAGCGAGTAGCTCGAATGGACATGCAGATGGACGAAGCCAACCTCGTCCTGAACCTGTGTAACGTCTTTGCGGTCGGTCATCGCGCCCTCCGGCACGCCGTCCGTTCAGCCGATGGGCCGAGCGAGAGGACCTGCGCCGATTCTTGATCCCAGGAGCATGCTCCGAACCGCTTATTGCGCGCCATCCCTGCCCGGTCGAGCCGCCCCATTTGCGAGGCTGTGGATGCCGTCGCGCACGGCATGCAACTCCGCTCGCAAGGAACCGCTCAGACATGCGGCCCAGAAGCCAGCGCAGCCCAGACCCAGATCATTCCAACGAAGAGCGCGAGTGCCAGGAACTCCACGGCTCCGGCCATCAGCTTGCGGGCAATCACCATGTCCGATCTCCAATGTTCTTTATATGTTCATATTAGTTTTTTATTTGTTCTCGTCAATATCGCAAGGTCAGCGCTCATCACGAGGTTCGGCACGCGGTTAACGCACGTTTACCCGAGCTGCAGAAGCGTTAACGGCAGCGCCGTCAACGGGCCGGAATCAGTTAGGGTTCGCCCATGACCCCTTTTTCCGATCAGGCGCATCGCAAGCGCCGCGACGAGATGCTCGGCATCCTGCTCATGGCGACGGCGATGCTGATCATCCCGACCTCGGACGCCATCGCCAAATATCTCAGCGGCGGCCATTTGCCGGCCTTCCTCAGCTGGGTGCGCTATGTCGCGGCGCTCGGCTTCATCCTGCCGGTCGCGTTGCTCCAGCACGCACGAGCGCCGGGACCGGCGCGCGCTCCAGCCTCGCAAGGGCGATACTGGCTCGCCCAGATCCTGCGGACCGCCTTTCTCGTCACGGCGATGACGCTGTATTTCGTGGCGATCGCGCGCATTCCGCTGGCCGATGCGCTCGGTGCTTATTTCATCGCCCCGATCGCCGCGACCCTGCTCGCCGCGATCGCGCTGCGCGAGCGGCTCAACCGGCAAAAGCTGCTCGCGGCCGCGCTCGGCTTCGTCGGCGCCATCCTCGTCGTGCGTCCGGGGACCGAGACCAGCGCCGACACCTTGATCGCGCTCGTCTCCGGCTTCTGCATGGCCTGCTATCTGGTGCTGACGCGCGCCACCGCGCAGGATCGGCCGCCGGTGACGACGCTGGCGATCCAGCTTTCCCTCGGCATCCTGATGCTGCTGCCCTTCGCCCTGCTCGGCTGGACGATGCCGACGCGCGAGGGGCTGCTGCTGATCCTGCTGATGGGCCTCGTCTCGACGCTCAGCAACCTGATGACGATCAGCGCCTTCCGCCTGGCGCAGGTGCAGACGCTCTCGCCCTTCGTCTATCTCGAGCTGATCGGCGCGACCGCGCTGGGGTTCTTCATGTTCGGAGACTTGCCCTCACTGGCGACCTGGGCCGGAATCGCGGTCATCGTCGCAGCTGGGCTGATCGTCGCGACCGCACGCCCCGTAGCGCCGCCGGCGCAATCCTGACCGCCCGCTGCGGGACGCTATTTCACCAAGCTGCTCAGGGCGCTGACGATGGCGCGTGGCTCGATCTCGGTCGGTGTCTCGTCGAAGGCGGCGCGGTAGTAGTCGAGCATGCTGAGCTGCTCGAAATTGTTCCAGATTTCCTCGTCGTTCATCGCCTGGCTGCGCTCCTCGAGATTGAGGATCATGCCATAATCCTCAGGCCCGGTGCCGTAGACCAATGGCGGCGGCAGCGGCTCGGAACGCAATTCGTTTTCCGCCGCGGCGATCGCCGCCTGCGCACCCGGCACCCAGACGCGATGATAGGCATTGCTGACATCGCGCTCGGGATCGCCCGTGCCGATCAGCACGGCGCGACAGGCTGCCGCGAACGCGTCGACCATGCCGTTGCGCTCGGCCAGCCGGTCGGCCGCGTTGTAGTTGGCGTGGATCGGATCGACATAGGCGAATTCGTTCTGCAGCAGCCGCGCCGGCTCGCCCTGCAGGAAGAGCCAGGGATGGGTGTTGTCGATCAGGATCTGGCCCGGCAGCAGATGCGCGGCCTGGTTCTCGCCCGAGGCGCTGAAGAACTGTTGCTCGGCGCCCTTGCAGGTCACGTTCGGATTGGGAGTCAGCGGCGGGCCCGGCCGGTCCGGCATCCGGATCGCCGCCATGTAGACCAGCACCTTGGCGAGGCGCGCATTGCGCGAGCGCCCGTGCCAAACGGCCTTGTCGGTGTCGGAAGAGAAGCGCTGCACCCTCAGCAGGCGGAAGCGCTCCTCGGCTGCGACAGCTCGGTCGGGAGAACGGCGACGCCCCATCTCAGTCGCCTGCGGTGACAGAGGGCTCGCGCATCGCTGTGACAAGACCGACGGGCAAGGCGAGTTTGCCTCCGATGATCACAAGAGGGCTTCCGAGCCCTGGCTGTAGCACGCCGGGCACAGGATGGATCGCGGGATCGAGAATGCGCGCGGCGGGATCTCTAGGCATCGGACACCTTCATGGCTCGCTCGGCCGGGAACTTCGCTCCCGCCGGCCGGGCAAGTCAACGAATCGACATGTCCCAGCGAAAACCGCCTTGTGGCAGGCAGAGGCAATCTTGCCCTCCCCCATACGAATGGTGACGCTCGGAAACGAGCTGTATAGTGTCCAGCCTAGGCCTTGAGATAGCGAGAACCGGATGTCGTGGTACAGTAAGGTCGTCTGGTCCGAAGGCTTGTTCCTGCGGCCACATCACCTGCAGCAGAACGATCGCTATCTCGAGAATCTGCTGGAGAATCGCGTCCGGCACGTCACGCCTTATCCGTGGGGGTTCTCGGTGCTCGAGATCGACCGCGACCTGGCTCAGCAGAGCCGCATCGGGCTCAGGCGCGCCGTGGGCGTGATGCCGGATGGCACGCCCTTCGCCATGCCGGACAATTCGCCTTTGCCGCCCGCGATCGAGGTGCCGGAGAACGCCGCCGGACAGTATGCGTGGCTGTCGCTGCCGCTCGCCGCTTCCAACACCCGCGAGGTCGAAGACAGCCTGAACGGCTCGGCCAGCCGCTTCTACCCGGCGACGGAGATGATGATCGACTCGACCGCCTCGCTGCGGGTCGAGGAGGAGATCGACATCGCTCATCCACGCATGGGCCTGGAGCTGCGCAAGACCGGCAAGCCCGGCTATGTCGGCCTGGCGCTCGGGCGGATCCTGGAGGTGCGCGACCGCGCCATCCTGTTCGACGAGAAATTCGCCCCGCCCGTGCTGCTCTGCTCGGCCCATCCGGTGGTCGACGGCTGGATGGACCGGGTCATCGGCTGGATCGACAACAAGCTCGAAGAGCTCGCGCGCTACGCCGCCGACCCGACCGCCGGCGGCGGCCTGCAGAGCGCCGACTATTTCATCCTGCAGATGCTCAATCGGCACATCCCGGTGCTGAAGCACATGCGCGGCTCGCGCTTCGTCCATCCCGAGCGCCTGTTCGTCACCCTGCTCGCCATCGCCGGCGAGCTCGCCACCTTCACCACGGCCGAGCGCCGCGCCCGCGACTACCCGGCCTATGATCATGACGACCTGGAGGGCTGCTTCACCCCGGTGGTGCGCGACATCCAGGACTTCCTCTCGGCCCAGCTCGGCCGCCGCGCCATCCGGCTCGAAATCGTCGAGCGGGCGCAGAACGCCTTCATGTCGACGATCCGCGACCGCGCTTTGATGCGCAATGCGACGCTGATCCTGGAAGTGGCGGCGCGCCGGCCTCTGACCGAAATCCAGTCGCAGTTCCCGCATCTGTTCAAGGTCGGCCCGAACACCAAGATGAACGAGATCGTCCATGCCCATCTGCCGGGCATCAATCTCGTCCATCTGCCGACTCCTCCGCCGCAGATCCGGGCGCTGACCGACCACGTCTATTTCTATCTCGACCGCACCTCGCCGCTCTGGCCGGAATTCAGCTCGGCGAGCTCGATCGGCATGCATTTCTCCGGTGACTGGCCCGATCTCGAAATGGAGCTCTGGGCCGTGCTCGAGGGCAGGCGATGAGCAATGACGGCTCCGATCCGTTCGGCCGCTCGGACCGGACCTTCATCCGGCCGAACCCGGCGGGACGGCGCGTGCCGCCGCCTTCCCGCCCGGCTGAGGCGCCGGGCTACCCGCCGCAGGGGCAGCCCTACCCGCCCCCGAACGCACCCTATCCACCTCCGCCTGCCGGCTATCCGCCGCCGCCATCGCCCTATGCGCCCTCCGGTGCGCCGCAATACCCGCAGGCAGCCCCTTCGCCCGGCGTGCCCGGCGGCGAGGAATGGATGTCGCAGCCGCAGCCGCGGCCAAGCGCACCGCCGCCTCCGCGACAGGGCTATGTGCCGCAGGCCCTGCCCAAGCGCGAGCAGATGCTCACGCCGAACACCAATCCGCTGCTGAAGGCGGCCGGGCCGCTTCTGCTCCTGCTCGGGCGCCTGCGCGCCAACCTGTCCCGCGCGCCGGCGACACAGATGATCGGCCAGGTCGGCGAGACGATCGAGGCCTTCGATCATGAGGTCCGCGCAGCCGGCTTCACCGCCGAGCAGACGCGCACCGCCAAGTACATCATCTGCGCCTTCGCCGACGACATCGTTCAGAACATCCCGGGCGAGGACCGGCATGTCTGGACGCAGTACAGCATGCTCTCGCGCTTCTTCGGCGAGCGCATCGGCGGCGTGCGATTCTTCGAGGAGCTCGAGCGTGCCAAGCGCGATCCATCGGTCAATTACGACCTGCTCGAACTGATGCATGTCTGCCTGGCGCTCGGCTTCGAGGGCGTGCACCGCACCTCGGCCGGCGGCGCCGCCAACCTGCAGATGATCCAGCGCAACCTGTTCGAGACGCTGCGGCGCGTGAAGCAGCCCGATCCTGAGTTGTCGCCGCGCTGGCAGGGCCAGGCGCTGACGGCCCGGCTCGCCGGCTTCAAGATCCCGGTCTGGTCGGTCGCCGCCGTCGCCGCGGTCGCCGTGCTCGGCCTCTATTTCATCTTCCGCGCTTTGCTCGGCGGCAATGCCGAGGCCTCGGCCAGCGCGCTGCTCTCTGTCCATCCCAAGGGCGACATCGAGATCATCCGGAAGGTCGCGGCGAGGCCGCCGCCGCCTCTGCCGCCGCCGGCGCAGCCGCCAAAAGTCTGCGGCACGGTGCAGCCGCCAATCACCTGCGAGGTGACGCCGAACCTGATCATCGTGCGCCTGATGGGCATTACTCTGTTCGATCCCGGCCAGGCGGTCGTGCGCAATGAGTTCCGCCCGCTGATCGATCGCATCTCGACCGTGCTCAACGAGGAAGGCGGCGCGATCAAGGTCGTCGGCCACTCCGACTCCGATCCGATCCGATCCGCCCGTTTCCCCAACAATCTCGAATTGTCGAAGGCCCGCGCTGTAGCGGTCGGCGACCTCCTGAAGACCAGGCTGAAGCAGCCGAACCGTATCAGCACCGACGGCAAGGGGCAGGACGTGCCGATCGATACCAACGCGACCGCGGCCGGCAAGGCGAAGAACCGACGCGTCGAGATCCTGATCCAGCGCAACAGCTAGGACCGGGTGGCGATGCAGGAGACGGGTAGACGATGAATCTCGCGACGTGGCTCAGGATCGCAGCTATTTTCGTCGGCGCGCTGGCGCTGACGCTGCTGATCTGGTTCGGCGGCCCCTTCGTCGCCTTCGGCGAGGTGCGCCCGTTCGAATCGGTCTGGGTCAGGCTGCCGATCGCGATCGTGCTGATGCTGGGAGCGCTCGGCTGGATCGCCTGGATCGTGATCAAGCGGCGCCGGGCCGTCGCCGCGCTCTCCGAGGCAATGGCGAAGGAGGAAAGCCAGACCGGTGACGGCGCGGCGCTGTCGGCCGCCATGCGCGATGCCTTGGCGACGCTCCGGCGCACCCGCGGCAAGGATGGCGGCGATTATCTCTACGACCTGCCCTGGTACGTCATCATCGGCCCGCCCGGCGCCGGCAAGACCACGGCGCTGATCAATTCCGGGCTGAAATTCCCCCTTGCCCGCGGCGGCCAGACCCCGGCCGCGGTCGCCGGCGCCGGCGGCACCCGCTATTGCGACTGGTGGTTCGCCGAGGACGCGGTGCTGATCGACACTGCCGGCCGCTACACCACGCAGGACACCGATACCCGGGCCGAGCGGACGAGCTGGCTCGCCTTCCTCGATTTGCTCAAGGCCAACCGCCCACGCCAGCCGATCAACGGCGTCATCGTCGCGATCAGCATCGAGGACCTGCTGACCTCCTCGCAGGAGGAGATCATCGCCCATGGCGACGCGATCCGCGCCCGCCTGCTCGAGCTCAACGAGCGGCTCAAGGTCGATTTCCCGGTCTATGCCGTCTTCACCAAGGCCGACCTGATCGCCGGCTTCAATGAGTTCTTCGCCGCGCTCTCCGAGCCGCAGCGGCGCATGGTCTGGGGCCACACCTTCCAGACCGTCGACAAGACCCGCAACATGATCGGCGACGTGCCGGCGGAATTCGACGCGCTGATCGAGCGGCTGAACGAGCGCCTCTCGGATCGCCTGCAGGACGAGCACAACCCGACCTCGCGCGCCAAGCTCTTCGGCCTGCCGAGCCAGATGGCGACGCTGAAGCCGGTCATAATCGACTTCCTCGGTCGCGTCTTCGAGCCGACGCGCTATCAGTCCAGCGCGACCTTGCGCGGCTTCTACTTCACCTCCGGTACCCAGGAAGGGACGCCGATCGACCAGCTGATCGGGGCACTCTCGCGCAATTTCGGCAGCGACCACGCCGATTCCGGCTCCTATTCCGGCCGCGGCAAGAGCTTCTTCCTGACCGACCTGATCCAGAAGGTGATCATCGGCGAATCCGGCTGGGTCTCGACCGATCTGCGCGCCGCCCGCCGCTCGACCCTGCTGCGCATCGCCGGCTTCAGCGCGGTCGCGCTGGTCTCGCTGGCGCTTGGCGGCATGTGGTGGACGAGCTATGCCCGCAACAGCGACCTGATCAACCAGACCAATTACGGCCTCGCCGACTATCGCTCCAGCGCCGCCCCGGTGCTGCAGGAGACCACCCTCTCCGACCGCAATTTCAGCCGCGTCCTGCCGCTGCTGCACAAGCTGCGCCACATGCCGGCCGGCTATGCCGACAAGGACGAGCCGACGCCGGTCGCCGCCACCTTCGGCCTCAGCCAGCGCGAGCGCCTGCAGTCGGCGACGCAGGAGAGCTACCATCAGGCGCTGGAACGGCTGCTGCGCTCGCGCATCATCTTCCGGCTGGAGGAGCAGCTCGAAGCCAACGTCAACAATCCCGGCTTCATCTACGAGGCGCTCAAGGTCTATCTGATGGTCGGCGGCCGCGCTCCGCTCGACCGCGACCTCGTCCTCGCCTGGATGCGGCAGGACTGGGCCGAGAACCTCTTTCCCGGCGCCGCCAACGCCAAGGGCCGCGAGGCGCTGGAGGAGCACCTCGTCGCCCTGCTCGATCTCGACGACGGCGCTGAGCCGGTGGTCAAGCTCAACCAGCCGCTGATCGAGAGCAGCCAGCGCACCCTGCGCCGGCTCAGCATCGCCGAGCGCGCCTACGAGCTGCTGCGCACGCAAGGGCGCAACGCCGCCCGCGACTGGGTCGCGGCAACCCGCGGCGGTTCGGATGCCCGCCTCGTCTTCGAGGGCGTCTCCGGCGAGGATCTCGATACGATCCGGGTGCCGTATTTCTACACCTATGACGGCTTCCAGAGCGCCTTCGTCGACCGCCTCGGCGATATCGGCGAGCGCATCGAGAAGGAGCGCTGGGTCCTCGGCGACAATGCCGACCAGGCGGCGATCACCTCGCAATATGCCAGCCTGTTCCAGGACCTGCTGAAGCTCTACGCGCGCGACTTCACCGCCTCCTGGCAGAAGGCGCTGCGCCGGCTGAAGCTGCGGCCGCTCAATGCCGACAAGCCGAAATACATAGCGCTGTCGGCCATCGCGGCGCCGACCTCGCCCTTCAAGCAGCTGCTCGAATCGATCCGCGACGAAACGCAATTGACCAAGGAGCGGGCGGCGCCGAAACGGCCAGCCGGTGCGCAGGCTGCCGAGAAGATGGCCGGCCAGGTCGCTGACCACGCCGCCAAGACCCTTGAGCAGCGCGCCAATTATTCGCTCAGCCGCCTCGGCACCAGCCTGCCGCTCAGCGCGCCCGGCGTCGACCGCGTGCTCTCCGGCGGTGGCGGCGGCGAGGCCCTCGGCGCCAACATCGAAGCGCAGTTCAAGGCCTTCCACGTCCTGGTCGAGGGCGATGGCGGCAAGCGGCCGGTCGATCAGGCGCTGCAGATCTTCGCCGAGATCAACCAGAACCTCGCAATGGCCGCCACCACGCCGGCCCAGGCCGCCGCCGCCAATGCGGCGCTGGTGCCGCTGATCGCCTCGCTGCGCGGCAATTCCTCGCGCTATCCGGCGCCGTTCGACGCGATGATCGTCGCGGCCGTCAACGATTTCGAGGGCGATGCCACCGGCGCCACCGTCTCGCTGCTGCGCCAGGCGCTGGCCAGCGAGGTCACCGGCCGCTGTTCCAGCCTGCTGGCCAATCGCTATCCCTTCGCCAAGGGCAGCACGAGCGAGATCGGCCTCGCCGACTTCGCCCAGCTCTTCGCGCCGGGCACCGGTGCGATGGACAAGTTCATGAAGGAGCGGCTCGACCCCTATATCGACAAGTCCGGCCAGAACTGGAGCTGGCGCCAGGACAGCCGCGTCGCCCGCGCGCTCTCGCCGACGACCTTGCGTGAATTCCAGCGCGCGAGCGACATCCGCGAGGCCTTCTTCCCGACCGGCGGCAACCTGCCCAACTTCCAGATGGTGGTGGTGCCGACCACCCTCTCCTCCGACGCCTCCGGCGCCAAGCTCGAGATCAACGGCTTCACCGTGGCGAGCCAGCAGGGCGTCAACACCCCTACGCCGGTGATGTGGCCGGGCGGCGGCCTCGCCAAGACCTCGATCACGCTGACGATCGGAGGCGGCGCCGCCGCCAACAACAATGCCGGCGGCATCTTCGGCGGCGGCTTCTTCTCCAACAGCCCGACGCCGGCAGCGCCAACCGAGGTGAAGATGTTCGACCGCACCGGCGTCTGGTCCTTCTTCCGCCTGCTCGATGCCGGCTCGGTGCTGCGCCAGGGCGACAATGTCGTCTTCACCCTCGCCGCCGGCGGCCGCCAGATCGGCTACCAGTTCGGCGTCGGCTCGCTGAAGAACCCGCTGGTGCTGCCGGCGCTGCGCGAAATCCGTTGTCCGGCGGGGATTTAGCATGAGCTGTGGATTGTTCGGGAAGCTTCCGGGCAAGCGGGACTTCATCGCGCTGAACGCGCCGACGCCCTTCCTCTCGGCCTATGAGCCCTGGCTCCAGGGCGGGCTCACCGCCAGCCGGGTCGAGCTCGGCGGCGGCTGGCAGAATGCTTTCCTCAATGCGCCGATCTGGCGCTTCTGGTTCGGCAGCGCCTTCTGCGGCACGACCGTGGCCGGCGCCTTCATGCCCTCGGTCGACGGTATCGGCCGCTACTTCCCGCTGACTGTCTTCGCTCTCGCCGGCCCAGGCGCCGCGATCCCGCCGCCCGAGCTCGATCCGCAGGACACCTGGTTCACGCAGGCCGAGGACTTCCTGCTGCGCGCGCTCGAACCCGAGGCCAGCTACGAGGCCGTGGCGCATGCGCTGGGGGGACTCGCAATGCCCTATGACGACCTCAAGGCCGCCCCGCCTGCCGACATGGTGCGCCTCTCCGACGGCACCATCGTCACGGCGCTCGATTCCGCCAGCTTCCCTGCCCGGCTCTCGGCGCTGCGGATCGAGGATCACACCCGGTCCTATGCCCATGCCAGCTATCTCTGGACCATCGGCGGCGACGATTTCGAGCCGCTCGCTCTCGTCGGCCAGGGCCTGCCCAGCCCCTATCTCTTCACCGGCCTCCTGACGGGCCGCTTCGACGCCTTCCTCGGCGCAGGATCGGCCGCATGAACGAGCACCGCACCGGCTCTTCCTTCGAGACGGGTGCGGTCAGCCATGCCGGGCGCGTGCGCAGCCACAACGAGGACAATCTGGTGGTGCGGCCCGAATTCGGGCTCTGGGCCGTCGCCGACGGCATGGGCGGCCATCAGAACGGCGCCATGGCGAGCGCGATCGTGGCCGCGAGCCTCTCCGCCGTCGGTCCGGCCGCGTCAGCCACCGAGCTGCTCGACCGGCTCGAACGCGCCGTGGTCGAGGCCAATACGGAACTGCGCCGCAAAATCCGCGAGCATGACGGCGCTACCATGGGCGCGACGCTGGCCGTGCTGCTCGCCCATGACCGCCATTTCGCCTGCGTCTGGTGTGGCGACAGCCGCGTCTATCTCGTCCGCGGCGGGCAGATCACCCAGGTCACCCGCGACCACACCGAAGCCCAGGACATGATCGAGCGCGGCCTGCTCACCGTCGAGGAGGCGCGGACCTGGCCACGGCGCCACGTCATCACCCGCGCCATCGGCGTCCACGACCGGCCCGAACTCGACATCGACCATGGCGAGCTCGAAGGCGGCGACGTCTTCGTGCTCTGCTCGGACGGGCTCACCGACCATGTCCGCGACGAGGAAATCCTCCGCGCGGCCGTCTCCAGCGGCGCGCAGGCCGCCTGCGACGCCTTGCTGGCGCTGACGCTGGAACGCGGCGCCACCGACAATGTCACCGTGATCGTCGTGCGCTATCATCACGACGGCGGAAGCGAAAAGACGCGCTGGGTGCCGAACATGCGCCAGCGCAGGAGCGATGCGCCATGAGCGACCCCGACCGCACCGTCTTTCTGCCGCGCACTGGCCTGGCGCCTGGCGTGCGGCTGAACGGCATCTACGAGATCGAGCGCCTGATCGCGACCGGCGGCATGGGCGAGGTCTATCAGGGCCGCGCCATCCAGACCGGCGACGCCGTCGCGATCAAGATCGTGCGCTCCGACATGGCGCAGGACGCCAACGTCATCACCCTGTTCCGCAACGAGGCGTCGGCGCTGCACAACCTCTACAACGAGGCCATCGTCCGCTACTACGTGTTCACCGTCGACCCGGCGACGCAGGCGACCTATCTCGCCATGGAGTTCGTCGACGGTCAGTCGCTTTCCGACCGCTTGAAAGATGGTCCGTTGTCTCTGGAGGAGGCCGATCTCCTGCGCCGGCGCATCGCGTCCGGCCTGCAGGCCGCCCACCTGCTCGGCATCACCCATCGCGACGTCTCGCCCGACAACATCATCCTGCCCGGCGGCCAGGTCACCCGCGCCAAGATCATCGATTTCGGCATCGCCAAGTCGAAGCTGGCCGAGAAGACGGTGATCGGCTCCGGCTTTGCCGGCAAGTACAACTACGTATCGCCCGAACAGCTCGGCCTCTACGGCGCCGAGGTCACCGGCAAGTCGGACATCTACAGCCTCGGCCTCGTGCTCGCCGAAGCGCTCGGCGGCCGCCCGCTCGACATGGGCGGCACGCAGATGCAGATCCTGGAAAAGCGGCGGCGCGTCCCCGATCTGGCCGCCATCGACAAGCGCATTCGCCCGCTGCTGGCGCGCATGCTCGCGCCCGATCCGAAGGACCGGCCGGCCGACATGGCCGAGGTCGCGGCATGGCAGGCCAAGGGCAGCGCGAGTTCTGCAGGCGGTGGTGGACGCAGCTTTCCCTGGGCGCTGGTCGCCGGCGTCGCGGCGCTCGCCCTGCTTGCCGGAGGCGGGTTCCTCGCATGGAAAATGCTGGGTGGTAACACACCGGTCCAGCAGGCGATGAACGCCCCGCCGCCCGCCTTGAGCGACGATCGCCCGCCGGCGTCACCCGGCGCGGGATCGAGCAGTCCGCCGCCTGAGCTGACACCCGCGAACCCGCCGCCGGCCAGTCCGGCTCCCTCGCCGCAGCCTGCGAGCCAAAGCGAGCCGCCAACTCTCCAGCCGCCTGCGGCTCCGACGCAGACCGTGCCGACGCCGGTTCCGCCCTCTCCACAACCGCCCGCGCCTGCCCCGCCGGAGCTGAACCCAACGCCGACGCCACCACCGGCCAGCCCGGCCTCGACGACCGCCCCGACCGCCCCGCTACCGGTGCCGACGCCGACACCGCCAGCCATTGACCCGGAGCCACGCACAGCCGCCGAGCGGACGGCTCGCTATGTCGCGGATTATGATGGCGGGGCCTGCTTCTTCCTGTGGCCGACGACGATCGCCGACAAGCGCGCGGCGATCGAAGGCTTCGGCAGCACGGCCGAGCCCTTCGTCAGCTTCGACGCCGCCTTCAAGAAGGCTCAGGGCTACGAAGCGCAGATCAGCCTGCGCACCGTCACGTCGGCACAATGCCCGATGGTTGATTTCCTGCGCCAACTCGGCCGTGGTATCGATCGTAGCCCGGTGATGCAGATCGGCGCTTTCACCATGAAGAGCGGCGACACGCTCTCCGGCTCGGTCGAGACCGACCCGGGCAAGAACCTCGACATCCTGCTGATCGGCGATGACGGGCTGGTCTACAACCTTGCAAACTATACGCGCCGGGAAGGTCGCAGGGCGAGCTTCAGCCTGAAGCTAGAATCGACGGCAGCGTCCGGCGCCCCGGTCAGGCCGCAGACCGTGCTTGCCCTGGTGAGCCAGTCGCCGCTACCGACGCTGTCGGGCCCCAACCCGGCTCCCGCCGGCGACGTCTTCCCGGGCCTGCACCAGGACATCGCCCGCGCCGGCGGCAAGGTCGGTGTCGGCATCAAATATTTCCGGATCGAGTGAGCGCCGCGGTCGTTTCGCGGCAGGGCGAAGGCCTGAGCCCCATGCACCTATGCGCCTGCTCAGGAGTCCTTCGAATGAAAGCGAGTTTATCGCTTAGAGCACGTTCCGATCTGATTGCACCGCAATCAGATCGGTAAACCGTTCTCTATCAATAATTTAGAGACTGATTCGCCGATCAGGTCGGATCAGTCTCTAGCTGGTCGCGCCAAAGCCAGCGGCACCACCATCCCGTCGCGGATCGTGACCTGGCGGTCCATGCGGGCGGCGAGGTCGAGATTGTGCGTCGCGACCAGCGCCGCCAGTCCCGAGGCGCGCGCCAGCGCCACCAGCGTGTTGAAGACGTGCAGCGAGGTGTGCGGGTCGAGATTGCCGGTCGGCTCGTCAGCCAGCAGCACGCGCGGCGCATTGGCGACGGCGCGGCCGATGGCGACACGCTGCTGCTCGCCGCCCGACAATTCGCCCGGCAGATGGTCGAGCCGCTCGCCGAGGCCGAGGAAGCTCAGCAGCTCGGTCGCGCGCGATTCCGCCTCGGCCTTGCCGAGCCCGCGAATGCGCTGCGGCAGCACGACGTTCTCCAGCGCCGTGAATTCCGGCAGGAGATGGTGGAACTGATAGACGAAGCCGATCTCGGTGCGCCGCAGCCGGGTCAGGCCCTTGTCGTCGAGCTGCGAGGTCGGCACGCCGCCGATGAAGACCTCGCCGCCATCGGGGCTTTCGAGCAGGCCGGCGACGTGAAGCAGGGTCGACTTGCCGGTGCCGCTCGGCGCGACCAGCGCCACGAGCTCGCCCGGCCAGATCGCGAAATCGGCCTTGCGCAGCACCTCGAGCGGGCCGTCGGACTGGGGATAGTAGCGCTCGATCTGGGAGAGGAAGAGCGCCGGGGTCTCGGTTGCCATCAGCCTGCGTTCCTCAACCCATCCGCAGGGCTTTGACGGGGTCGAGCCGCGCTGCCTTCCAGGCCGGATAGAGCGTCGCCAGCAGCGACAGGACGAGTGTCATCACCACCACAGCGGCGACCTCGCGCCAGTCGATCACCGAAGGGATGTCGCTGAGGAAGCGCACGGTTGGGTCCCAGGGGTTCACGCCAAGCAGGCTGCTCAGCCCCTTGTTGATGGTCTGGATGTTCTTCGCGAAGACGACGCCGAGAATGAAGCCGGCGATGGTGCCAAACACGCCGATCGCCGCGCCCGTAATCAGGAAGACCCGCAGCACAGTGCCGCGCGAGGCGCCCATTGTGCGCATGATCGCAATGTCCTCGGTCTTGTCCTTCACCAGCATGATCAGGCCCGAGACGATGTTCAGCGTCGCGACCAGCACGATCAGGGTCAGGATGATGAACATCACATTGCGCTCGACCTCGAGCGCATTGAAGAAGGTGCGGTTGCGCTGGCGCCAGTCCGACAGCACGAGGGGGCGCGGCGCGTCCTGCTCGATCCGGTCGCGCACCGCCTGCGTCTGGTCGGGATCGTTGATGAAGATCTCGATGACGTTCACGTCGCCGTCGCGGTTGAAATAGGCCTGGGCTTCGCCGAGCGGCATGAAGACGAAGGAGGCGTCGAACTCCGACATGCCGATCTCGAAGATCGCCGTGACCGGATAGGCCTTGATCCGGGGCGCCGTGCCGAAGGGCGTCGAGGCGCCGCGTGGGGTGACGATCGTGATGGTGTCGCCGACCTGCAGGCCGAGCGACCCTGCCAGGCGTCGGCCGATCGCGACACCATTGGCGGTGGCAAAGCCATCGAGCGTACCCTGGCGGACATTGCTCGCGATGAAGGGGATCGACTTGATGTCCTCTTCCGAGATGCCGCGCACCAGAACGCCGCCATTGCCGACCTGCGAGGAGGCGAGCGCCTGCCCCTCCACCAGCGGGATCGCCAGCTTGATGCCCTGGATCTGCCGGAGCCGCGCCGCGACCTGCTCGTAATCGTCGAGCGGCCGGTCGATCGGGGTTGCGAAGATGTGCCCGTTGACGCCGACGATCTTCTCCAGCAGCTCCTTGCGGAAGCCGTTCATCACCGACATCACGATGATCAGCGTCGCGACGCCGAGCAGGATGCCGAGGAAGGAAAAGCCGGCGATGACCGAAACGAAGCCCTCGCGCCGCCGCGTGCGCAGATAGCGGCCGGCGAGCAGCCATTCGAAGCCGGCGAAGGCCTTTGTGCCGGTCGGCACGCTCCCGGCGGCCGGAGCCTCGGCGACGGCGCTCATGACCGTCCTCCTCCGCTCACGCGCTCGCCTCCGCGCCCTTGCCGGGGAACCGCGCCAGCGCGGCCTCGAGCGAGACCAGCTCGCGCTCGCCGCCGGCGCGGCGCTTGAGCTCAACCTTGCCCTCGGCCAGCCCCTTCGGGCCGACGATGATCTGCCAGGGGATACCGATCAGGTCGGCGGTAGCGAACTTGCCGCCCGGGCGCTCGTCGCGGTCGTCATAGACCATGTCGTAGCCCTTGGCCGCGAGACCCTTGTAGAGCTGGTCGCAGGCGCCATCGGTCGCGGCATCGCCGGTCTTGAGATTGAGCACGGCGATGTCGAAAGGCGCGATCTCGTCGGGCCAGACGATGCCGCCCTCATCATGGCCAGCCTCGATCAGCGCGGCGACGAGGCGGCTCGGGCCGATGCCGTAGGAGCCCATATGGACCGGCACCAGCTGCCCGTCGGGGCCTGTGACGGTCGCGCCCATCGGAGCGGAGTACTTGGTGCCGAAATAGAAGATATGGCCGACCTCGATGCCGCGAGCCGAAACCTGGCTTTCGGCGGGGATCGCCGCGAAGGCATCCTTTTCGTGCATTTCCTCGGTCGCGGCATAGAGGCTCGTCCACTTGTCGACGATGCCCTGCAGGCCGGGGACGCTGTCGAAGTCGGTGTCCGCGGCCGGCGTTGCGAAGTCGAGATAGTCCTTGTGGCAGAAGACCTCGCTCTCGCCGGTCGAGGCGAGCACGATGAACTCGTGGCTGAGATCCCCGCCGATCGGACCGGTATCGGCGCGCATCGGGATCGCCTTCAGGCCGAGCCGCGCGAATGTCCGCAGATAGGCGGTGAACATGCGGTTATAGGCATGGCGAGCACCTGCCTGGTCGAGATCGAAGGAATAGGCGTCCTTCATCAGGAACTCACGGCCGCGCATCACGCCGAAGCGCGGGCGGACCTCGTCCCGGAACTTCCACTGGATGTGGTAGAGGTTGAGCGGCAGGTCCTTGTAGGACTTGACGTAGGAGCGGAAGATCTCGGTGACCATCTCCTCATTGGTCGGGCCGTAGAGCATCTCGCGGTCGTGCCGGTCCTTGATGCGCAGCATCTCCTTGCCATAGGCATCGTAGCGCCCGCTCTCGCGCCAGAGATCGGCCGACTGAATGGTCGGCATCAGGATCTCGATGGCGCCCGCGCGGTTCTGCTCCTCGCGCACGACGGCGCTGATCTTGTTGAGAACCCGCAAGCCGAGCGGCAGCCAGGAATAGATGCCGGCGGATTGCTGGCGGATCATGCCGGCGCGCAGCATCAGCCGGTGCGAGACGATCTCCGCTTCCTTGGGCGTATCGCGCAGGATCGGCAGGAAATAGCGGGACAGGCGCATGGAACACTCGTTGAAGGGGCGATGCGCCAGGACCGCGCAACGATTCAGATTAGTCCAGAGACACCATCGGCGTTTGCAAATTGCAAACGCTAATGCACATCGCCGCGAGGCAAATGCACATCGATGACATTTGAAAGCTCAGCGCTTGGCGAACTTGGCTTTCAGCTTGTCGCCGACAATAGGCGGAACGAAGGCGGAAACGTCGCCGCCCATCGAGGCGATCTGGCGCACCAGCGTCGCGGTGATGTGCCGCGCCTGTGGCGTCGAGGGCAGCAGTACGGTCTGCAGGCCCGGCGCCATGGTGTGATTCATGCCGGCGAGCTGCATTTCGAGGTCGAGATCGGTGCCGTCGCGAAGGCCGCGCACCAGGATGGTGGCGCCGGCCCGTTTGGCAGCGTCGATGGTTAGATCGGCGAAGGTGATCACCTCGAGCTCCGTCTTGAATTCGGCTGCGACCGGGCCGGCGATGGCGCGCAGCAGCTCCGCGCGCTCCTCGGCGCTGAAGATCGGCGTCTTGCCGGGATGGACGCCGATGGCGAGGATCAGCCTGTCGCACAGCCGGCAGGCGGCCTCGATCATGTCGACATGGCCGTTGGTGACGGGGTCGAACGACCCGGCATAAAAGGCGGTGTGGCTCATGGCTTGAGCGTTAGCCAACGTTGCCTGCCTCGACAAGCGTTCAGGCGACGCGCAGCTCGCCAATGACGTGATCGACGCGCGCATTCAGCGCCTGGGCCAGCGCGGTCAGTTCGCCCGCCGCCTTCAGCACCGCGTCGGACGCGCCGGCGGTGTTGCGCGAGGCGAGCGCGACCTGGCTGGTGGCCTGGCCGATCAGGACGATCTCCTGCGTCGCGGCGAGGACGTCGGCGGCGATGGCATGGGCCGCTTCGTGCTGGCGCTGCATGGTCTGGCTGGTGCGGCGCGTCGCCTCGTTCAGCTCCTGCACCAAGGCGCGAATGCCCGTGATGCCCTCGACCGTCGCCACGGTCGCCTGATTCATTGCATCGATCTGGCGCGCGATGTCTTGTGTCGCGTTGGCGGTCTGCGTCGCCAGCGACTTCACCTCATTGGCGACGACGGCAAAACCCTTGCCGGCCTCGCCGGCCCTGGCCGCCTCGATCGTGGCGTTGAGCGCGAGCAGATTGGTCTGCCCGGCGATCGCCGAGATCAGCCCGACCACCTCCGAGACGCGCGCCGCGCCGTTGGACAGCCCATCGACGACCCGGCTCACCGAATCCGCATGCTCGCGCGCCTGGCCCGCAGTCGCATCGGAAGAGCGGACCTCAGCGGCCAAAGCATCAACTGCGCCTAGCAGATCCTGCGCCGCGCGCTCGATCGACTTGACGCTGCGGATCGCATTGCCGGTCGCGCCGTCCGTATCGGCCGCACCGGCCTGGGCTTCGCGCGCGCCTTCGGCGAGCTGATGCGCCGTCGTGCCCAGGGTTTCCGCGGAAACCGAGACCGAGGCCGAAACGGTCCTGACCGAATCTTCGAGTTCGCTCGCCAGCTCGTTCAGCAAGGCCCGTTGATGCTGCTCGGCCTCGGCCCGGCGCGTTTCCTGCTCGGCCTCGCGGCGCTGCGCCTCGCCGCGCAAGGTTTCACGGATCATGTCGATCGACTTGGCGATTCCGCCGATCTCGTCGCGGCGGCCGGCTCCGGGAATCGCCTCTTCGGTCCGCCCCGCAGCCACGCCCGCGAGCCGGTCGGAGAGCCGCGCGATCGGACGCGCCACCGACCAGCCGAGCAGGATCGCGATGCCGAACAGCGGCAACAACACCAGCAGGCCGGCGGAGACGACGGCGCTGCGGATCGTGCCGACCACGGCGAAGGCGCTCTCTTCCGGCTCGGTCAGCCAGAGCAGCCAGCGCCAATCGCCGATCGCCACCTCTTCACCGCTCGCGACCAGCGCCTGGCCGTCATGGCTGGTCATGCGGATGAGCGTCTTCTGCGGCTGCGCGGCCAGGCGACTGCGGTCGAGCGTCTCGCGCGGCGAGGCGCCGTTGCGGCGCGCCGCAGGGTTCGAGCGCATGAACCCGTCGGAGCCCACGACGAAAATCCGCTCGGCACTGGAGCCCATCGGGTTGAAGGCGAGCACATCATCGATCAGACGCGTATCGACGGCGATGACGATCGTCCCGACCTGCTCGCCCCCGCCTGCCTCAGCGTCGTAGAACGGCGCCGCCAGGAACGCACGCGGATCGCCGCCGACCGGATCGTAGGGCGCAAAGTCGAGCACCACCTGCTCGCCGGTAGCCTTGCCACGCGCCATCGCGACGGATCTGGCGAGGGCGGTACCGGCCAGATCCTCATCGCTCAGCAAGCGGCCGAACTCCGGTCCCTTGGTGACGCTGTAGACCACCCTGCCCTTGCGCGAGACCAGATAGATGTCGGCGTAATTGAACTGCTTCAGCGCTGCGGCATAGGTCTCATGGATCGGCACATGACGCCACGAATAGCCATGTTGATGCTCACGCCCAGTGCGGGCGATGCGTTCGGCCAAAGGCAGCGAGCCGTCACCCTGATAATGGCTGAGGATGCTCTTGTAGTCGTGCTGGCCGAGCTCCATCCATTTGCCGATCTCGTCGAGCGCCGAGACGGTGAAGGCGCTGCGGGCCTGGACGGCGAGCTCGGCGCGCAGCTGCGCCCAGCGCCGCTCGATGGCGCGGACATGACCTTCGGCCAGAGCGTGCATGCGCTCGCGGACGGCCGCTTGCGCCCAGCTCGACACCGCGACATAGGCCGCCGAGCCTACCGCCAGGGCGGCCAGCAGGGCCAGGGCCAGCATGGCGACGGGAAGCCTGATTCTGAGGCTGAACACGAATCAGGTCTCCGCCCGGCATCGACTGTTTCGAAACAGCCAACACGAGCGCGGTTAACGTTGCTTGAAGCGCAGGACGCGCCGCAACCGCGTCACAGGGTGCCGGGCAGCGGCGCGAACGCGGCGAGCGCAGCGGCGCTGCCGAGGACCAGAGCGAGCAGCGCGACGACGCCGGCTGCGAGCGATACCCGGCGCGGTCGCCGGACCAGAGAGCCGAATTCCATGGATGCTCTTTGCGAATCAGTACGTTACCTTGCCCATGCATGCCCAGTCCGCTCGGCCACGCAGTGGCGGAAACATGGTGAATCCATGGCCATGCCCCTGGGGCAGCCGTGCTCTCGCGGGCCGCTCCGACGATTTCCTGCGGTTCCGCCGTTTCCAGCCGAGCAAAAAGCAGGCTAAACCCCGCTCGCCATGCTGACCCTGAACGACATCACCTACCGCCTCGGCGAACGCCTGCTGCTGGACAAGGCCAGCGCCTTCCTGCCGACTGGCTCGCGCGTCGGCCTTGTCGGGCGCAACGGCACCGGCAAGACCACGCTGTTCCGCATCATCACTGGCGATCTTTCGCCCGAAGGCGGCAATGTCGCCCTGCCCAAGGGCATGCGCATCGGCGGGGTGGCGCAGGAGGCTCCCGGTGGGCCCGAAACGCTGATCGAGGTCGTGCTGGCCGCCGATACCGAGCGTGCGGCGCTGATGACGGAGGCGCAGAGCGCGACCGATCCGATGCGGATCGCCGAGATCGAGACACGGCTTGCCGATATCGGCGCCCATTCCGCGCCGGCGCGGGCCGCGACCGTCCTCTACGGGCTCGGCTTCGACGAGGAGGCGCAGCAGCGCCCCTGCTCCGACTTCTCCGGTGGCTGGCGCATGCGCGTCGCGCTCGCGGCCGTACTGTTCTCCGAGCCTGACCTCTTGCTGCTGGACGAGCCGACCAACTATCTCGACCTCGAAGGCACGCTCTGGCTCTACGACTATCTCGAGCGCTATCCGCATACCGTACTGGTGGTCAGCCACGATCGCGAATTGCTCGACACCTGCGTCGACCACATCCTGCATCTCGACCAGGGCAAGCTCACCATCTACCGCGGCGGCTACAGCGACTTCGAGAAGCTCAGGGCCGAGAAGCAGGCGCATCTCGCCAAGGCGCGCGAGAAGCAGGAGGCCGAACGCAAGCATCTGCAATCCTTCGTCGACCGCTTCAAGGCCAAGGCGTCGAAGGCCAGCCAGGCCCAGTCTCGCGTCAAGCGGCTGGAAAAGATGCAGGAGATCGCCGTCATCCAGGATCGCGACGTCCAGCCGTTCAATTTCCCCGCCCCCGAGCGGCCGCTCTCGCCGCCGATGATCGTGCTCGAGAGCGCCAGCGCTGGCTATGGCGAGCGCAAGGTGCTGCAGCGCCTCAACCTCTCGCTGGCGCCCGACGACCGCATCGCGCTGCTCGGCTCCAACGGCAACGGCAAATCGACCTTCTGCAAGCTGATCGGCGGGCGGCTCGCGCCGCTTTCGGGCGAGATGCGGCGCTCCTCGAAGCTGCAGACGGCCTATTTCGCCCAGCATCAGCTCGACGAGTTGCGGATGGAGGACACGCCTGTTGGCCATGTCCGCGAATTGATGCCGGATGCGCCGGAGGCACGCGTGCGGGCGCGTACCGCGCAAATCGGCTTTCCCGCCAACAAGGCCGACACGCCGGTGAAGAACCTCTCGGGCGGCGAGAAGGCGCGCCTGATGCTCGGCATCGCCACCTTCGGCGGCCCCCACCTGCTGATCCTCGACGAGCCGACCAACCATCTCGACATCGACAGCCGCACCGCACTGGTCAAGGCGATCAACGACTATCCCGGCGCCGTCATCCTGGTCAGCCACGACCGCTTCCTGATCGAGGCCTGCGCCGACCGGCTCTGGCTGGTCGGAGACGGCACGGTGAAGAGCTTCGACGGCGACATGGACGATTATCGCGACTTCGTGCTCGGCCGCGACAAGCCGGCGCAGCGCAGCAAGGCGGAAGCGGACGGCGCGAGCAAGGCCGACGAGCGCAAGGGCGCGGCGGCCAAGCGCCAGGCGCAGGGACCGCTCAGGCAGAAGCTCAACCTCGCCGAGGCGCGCATCGCCAAGCTGACGGGGCTGATCGAGAAGGTCGACGGCGCGCTCGCCAACGGCGCTTTTGCGCGCGAGCCGGAGAAGGCGCTGCAGCTCTCACGCCAGCGCGGCGAACTGAGCGAGGCGCTGGCGGCGGCCGAGGAGGAATGGCTGATGCTGAGCGAGGAGCTGGAAAGCGCCTGAGGCTCAGGGCAGCGGCGCAAGATTGAGGCCGAGTTCCCTCACCTGCGTCGGGGTGAGCTTCTTGATCGCGACGCGGGTGGTGTAGCTGCCGTGCATCTGGCCGCCCGACCTGTAGTTCCAGTCGCTGACCATCGCGCTGCCGGCGCGGTAGCTGTCGCCCCTGTTCATGGTGCCGAGATGGACGGGATCGTTCGCAATCTTGCCGATGAAGACGTCGCCTTCGATCGCCGTCAGGTTCATCCAGATGTGCTCGCGTCCGCGGTCATAGGGGATTGCGACCTTCACGGCATGGCGCTCGCCCCTGCCAGCGCGATAGAGCGCGACGAAATCCGGCAGCGTCCTGCGGGCTTCGGCGATCGCGTGGTTCATTTCGCGGTCCGAGGAGCGGAAGTCGATCACCTGCGCCGCCACGGGCGACACCGCCATCAGCGCAGCGCCCAAAAGCCCAAGGCCACCGGGCACCACCCGCCTCTGCCATTCGACCTGCATCTCGCCACTCCCGCCTCTGCGCCTTCGGCCGTTCCGATCAACTTAGAAACGAGCCATCGATCGAACGGTTGCTTTGGTCGCGTCAGAGACGAAATCTTCGGCCGGCTGCTGTATCAGCCCTGCTGCTCGGGCTGGCCCGGCTTGACGATCCGGCTCAAACGGTTGTCGGTAAACAGGTAGATCTCGCGATTGCCCGGCTCGGAATAGAGCACCTGCACCTCGCGCTGGCCCCGGCCATTGTCGCCGATCAGCACGTCGGTCGGCCGCTTCGCCTTGAGCCTGACGAGCTCGCATTCGGTGATGCCGACGGCGATCTCCTTCGGCAGCGGGCGCGTCGAGGGATCGAGCGAGACATCGGCGCTGCATTCGCCCTCCGGCGTCAGCATCGCTTCTTGAGTCGAGACGCGGGCCGAGGCGCTGCTGCTGCGGGTGCCGCGCTCGTCGGAGACGAAGGAAAACCCGCCCATATCGACGGAGCAGCCGGCGAGCGCGGCCGCCAGAGCCAGGGCAACAGGAACTTTCACGCTTTTTTCTCCCAGCGGCCGGTCTCGTCCTGCTGCCAATAGGTGGCGGCGATGCCGAGCGTCCGCAGCTTTTTCCAGTCTTCACGGGCCGAGGCGAGCGCATCGGGATCGTCGCCGTCGAACATCAGGATGACGCGCTCGTAAGCGTCCAATGCGTCGGGAATGCGAACACCGTCAACGCAGAAGCGCACCTGCGCGCCGTTCGGGTTGTCGGCGGCTGTGGTGAGCACGATCGGGTTGGTGGCGGCATCCGGCTCGGCCGCCGTCGCATGTGGCAGGAAGGAATCGTCGGCATAGGTCCAGAGCCGGTCGTCGAGCCCGGCGAGGCGCTCGCGGCTCGACAATTCGACCACCGCCTTCCAGCCGCGGGAAAGCGAGCGCTCGAGCAGGGTCGGAAGGACCTGTTCGAGCGGGCGCCCCTGCAGATGGTAGAACAGAACCTCGGCCATAATCCTAAGTTGGTTCAATCCTTTGCGCGAATCGGTTGATGAGCCGAATCAGCCCTCGTAGTGGTCAGCCACCAGCCGGTCGAGCAGGCGCACGCCCCAGCCCGAGCCCCAGGAGCGGTTGGTCTCGCTGTTCGGCGAGCCCATGCCGGTACCGGCGATGTCGAGATGCGCCCAGGGCGTGTCGTTGACATGGCGCTGCAGGAACTGCGCCGCCGTGATCGAGCCGCCATGGCGACCGGCCGAGTTCTTCATGTCGGCGAATTTGGAATCGATCATCTTGTCGTAAGCAGGCGAGAGCGGCATGCGCCAGACGGTTTCGCCGGTGGCCTTGCCGGCGGCCGTGAGCCGTTCCGACAATTCATCGCTGTTGGAGAACAGTCCGGCATTCTCCTGCGCCAGCGCGACCAGGATCGCCCCGGTCAGCGTCGCCAGATTGACCATGAACACCGGCTTGAAGCGCTCCTGCGTGTACCAGAGCACATCGGCGAGGACGAGCCGCCCCTCGGCGTCGGTGTTGATGATCTCGATGGTCTGGCCGGAGAGCGAGGTGACGATGTCGCCCGGCCGCTGGGCCTTGCCGTCCGGCATGTTCTCGACCAGGCCGATCACGCCGACCGCGTTGACCTTGGCCTTGCGGGCGGCGAGCGCCTGCATCAGCCCGGTGACGCAGGCCGCGCCAGCCATGTCGCCCTTCATGTCCTCCATGCCGCCGGCCGGCTTGATCGAGATGCCGCCGGTGTCGAAGGTCACGCCCTTGCCGACGAAGGCGACCGGCCTGTCGCCCTTGGCGCCGCCGTTCCAGCGCATCACCACGACGCGGCTCTCGCGATGCGAGCCTTGGCCGACGCCGAGCAGCGCGCGCATGCCGATCTTCTTCAGTTCCTTCTCGTCGAGGATCTCGACCTCGACACCGAGCTTGTCGAGCTTTGCGGCGCGCTCGGCGAACTCCTCAGGGAAAAGGACGTTCGGCGGCTCGTTCACGAGATCGCGAGCGAATTCGACCCCGCCGGCGATCGCTTCGCGTGCCTTCAATGCCTTCTTGACCGCAGCCGGATCGGCTACGCGAAGCGTCACGGACTTCGGCTCGGCCTGGTCCTTGTCGCGGCTCTTGGTCTTGTAGCGGTCGAAGACATAGCTCCTGAGGCGCAGGCCGAGCCCGATCTCGGCGATCTCGTCGGCAGACAGCTCGCCCTCGGGCAGCGCCGCGATGATGTCGGCGCCGCGGCCATTGCCGAGACGGCCGGCGATGGCGCCGCCGAGCGCGGCGAAATCGAGCTTTCCGCGCTCTGATTCCGGGCCGATTCCGATCAGGATCAGGCGCTCATAGCCCGCGCCGTCCGGCGCAAGCAGCGCAAGGCCGGACAAGGCCTTGCCCTTGAAGCGCTCGGCGGCAGCGGCGCGCGCGATCAGCGCATGGGCACCCGAGCCGATCCAATCCTCGGCCGTCTTCGGCGGTGCCAGCCTGTCCGAAACGAGGATGACCAGGTCCTCCCCGGCAATGGCGTTCAGGGCTTTGACCTCAAGCTTCAGGCGCTGCGACATCGAAGGCTCACGGGCTGCAGGATGGAGATGACGGGAAGAGCTGACCGGGCTCGGGGCTCGCAAAGGCCACAAACGATTCCCGTTTGCGCCATGATCGAAGCTATACCATAGGGAGTTCGAGGCGAGCCGTCCAAGGGGAGCGCCTTCGTCAAGGATCGCAGGCCCCAGGACCATTCCCCTCGTGCGTTTCGGACTTCTCGACCGCTACATTCTGAAGATCGCCGCCGGCGCTGCGGTGATTCTGCTCGTCGGCCTGACCAGCGTGATCTGGGTGACGCAGGCGCTGCGCGAGGTCGACCTGATCACCGGCAAGGGCCAGACGGTTCTGATCTTCTTCACCGTCACCTTGCTGTCGCTGCCGGCGCTGATCGCCGGTATCGCCCCCGTCGCGCTGTTCATGGCGACGCTCTACACGCTCAACAAGCTCAACAGCGATTCCGAGCTCATCGTAATGAACGCGGCCGGCGTCGCGCCCCGCCGACTGGCGCGGCCCTTCATCGCGCTGACGCTGCTGACCTCCGTCCTGGTCGGCTGGATATCGCTGTCGGTGATGCCTGCCGGCTTCCGGGCGCTGCGCGACCTGATCACGCTGATCCGCGCCGACTTCGTCGCCAACGTGGTCAAGGAAGGGCAGTTCGTCGCGCTCGATTCCGGCGTCACCTTCCACTATCGCGAGAAGCAGGGGCAGGCCCTGCTCGGCATCTTCATGCAGGACCGGCGCGACCCCAACCAGCCTGCGGTCTACATCGCCGAGCGTGGCCAATCGGCCGAGGCCGACGGCAACAGCTTCCTGATGCTGGAAAAGGGTACGATCCAGCGCGAGAGCCGCAGCCAGAACTCGAGCTCGATCATCTCGTTCGAGCGCTACGCGCTCAATCTTTCCGCGCTGACGGGCGATGCCGACGGCGTCGGCGGCGAGGACGGCGCCAAGGTGATCTACAAGCCGCGCGAGCGTACGACCTGGGCGCTGCTCACGCAGGATACGAACGAGCCCTACTACAAGTACCAGGAAGGACGCTTCCGCGCCGAGCTGCACAACCGCCTGTCGGCGCCGCTCTATCCGATCGCCTTCGTGCTGGTCGCCCTCGCCATCCTCGGCGAGGCGCGCACCACCCGCCAGGGCCGTGCCGCCGCGATCCAGATCGCCATCTTCCTGGTCGGCGCCATCCGGATCGGCGCCTACGCCGCCTGGACCGCCAGTGTGCGCTCGCCTTTCGCGGCCACCCTGCTCTACATCCTGCCACTCGCCACGATCATCCTGTCGGCGTTCGCCATCGGCTTGGGCGCACACACCCGCCTGCTCGTCGACCGGCTGACCGAGCCGCTGGTTGCTCCTTTCGTTGCGTTGGCAGCGCGATTCCGGCGGGCCTGATGCTGCTGTTCACGACCTTCGGCCGTTATCTGACGCAGCGCTTCCTGCGCGCGATCCTGAGCGTGTTCGGTACGTTCTTCTTCCTGATCGCGACCCTCGATTTCGTCGAGTTGATGCGGCGCGCGGGCGATTCGCCGACCGCGACGACCCCGAGCATCATCCAGCTGGCGCTCTACCGCGCCCCCTCGGTCGCCGAGCAGATATTTCCGTTCGCCGTGTTGTTCGGCGGCATGTTCGCTTTGCTCAATCTGAGCCGAAAGCTGGAACTGGTCGTGGCGCGCTCGGTCGGCATCTCGGCCTGGCAGTTCCTGCAGCCGGCGGCGTTGGTCGCGGGGCTGGTCGGGCTGGTCTCGATCGGAATCTACAACCCGATCGCCGCCGAGCTGAAACAGCGAGCCTCGGCACTTGAGGCCTCGCTCTTCATCAGGACGGGTCAAACCCTCGGCAAGGAGATCTGGCTTCGCCAGCGCAGCGTCGATGGCCAGGCGATCATCCGGGCCGCGGCCGCGCTGGACGGCGGCGTCGGACTCGCCCAGGTCGCTTTCTTCACGTTTTCGCCAGATGGCGGCTTCAGTGAGCGCATCGAGGCGAAGCGGGCCGTGCTCTATCGGGGCTATTGGGAGCTGTCCGAAGTTCGTGTCGTCTCGGCCACGGAAGTGCCACAGAGCTACTCGACATATCTCGTCGCGACGACGCTGGAGCCGGATCAGGTGCGACAAAGTTTCACGCCGCCCGATTCCGTCGGCTTCTGGTCGATGCCGGCGGTCCTCGACCGAACCCAGAGGGCCGGGCTCGACACGACGCGCTATGAATTGCGTTATGAATCCCTCAAGGCACGGCCACTGCTGATGATCGCCATGATCTTGGTCGCGGCATCCGTTTCCTTAAGATTTTTCCGGTTTGGTGGTGTGACCAGACTGGTGGTAGGTGGCGTTGCGGCTGGGTTCATGCTCTATGTTGCGACACAGTTATCTGAGGAGCTGGGCTCATCGGGGATCGTCAACGCCTCGGTGGCCGCTTGGCTGCCCGCAATCGTGGGCACACTGCTTGGCGCGCTTGCCCTCCTCCATCAGGAAGATGGCTGAGAATACGGTGGCTATGGTTAATTTTGGATTGAGTTCATGGCTTCCGGCGTAAGACGCGTCATGCGCCTTGCAGCTGCGACCGCGCTGGCGACGACACTCGCCCCGGTCCTCGGCTGGACGAGCCTGGCCTACGCCCAAACTCCTGCGGCAAAGCCGCAGGAGCGTATGGTCGTCGATGCGCGCGAGCTCGTCTACGACAAGGACAACAACACCGTCTCGGCGGTGGGCGATGTCCAGATTCTCTATCAGGGCCGCACGATCGAAGCCGATCGCGTCGTCTATGACCGCCAGAGCAAGCGCGTCGTCGCGACCGGCAACGCCCGCATCACCGAATCCAACGGCACGGTGATTACCGGCGACCGTTTCAACCTGACCGACGATTTCCGCGACGGCTTCATCGACTCGCTGCGCGTCGTGAACACCGACAAGACGCGCTTCTCGGCGCCGCGCGCCGAGCGCACCGACGGCGAGGTCTTCGTCTTCGACAAGGGCATCTACACCGCCTGCGAGCCCTGCGTCGATCAGCCCGAGCGTCCGCCGTTCTGGCAGGTCCGCGCGGCCCGGATCATTCACAAGAAATCCGAGCAGATGATCTATTACGAGGATGCCCGGCTCGAGTTCGCCGGCATCCCGATCGCCTATGTCCCGTTCATGTCGGGACCGGACGCGACCGTCAAACGCAAGACCGGTTTCCTGGCGCCGAAGTTCATCAACACCTCGGCGCTCGGCTTCGGCGTCGGCCTGCCCTATTTCATCAATCTCGCGCCGAATTACGATCTGACGCTGACGCCGACCTATCTTTCGCGCCAGGGCTTCCTCGGCCAGGCCGAATGGCGGCATCGCTTCGTCAACGGCTCGTACAACATCCGCGCCGCCGGTATCTTCCAGCAGGATCAGGACGCCTATCTGAAAAGCCCGCTCGGCGCCGGAGACGACAAGTTCCGCGGCTCGATCGAGACCTCCGGCAAGGTGTTCCTCAACCCGCGCTGGACCTTCAGCTGGGATATTGCCGGCTCGACGGACCGCTATTTCTACAAGAATTACCGGATCCGCAGCGAGAGCATCACATCGACGAACTACCTGCAGGAATCGACCTCGACCGTCGCGCTGAACGGCCAGAGCTCTAACGCCTGGTTCGACATGCGCGGCTACTACTTCCAGCCGCTGACCTACAACGACTGGCAGAAGCAGCAGCCGATCGTGGCGCCGGTGGTCGACTACAACAAGCGGATCCATAAGCCGTCGATGATCGGCGGCGAGCTGTCGTTCACGGTCAACCTCACCCATCTGACCCGCGAGGCGGCTTCCTTCAAGGAGCTTCCTGTCCAGAAAACCTATCTGATCTCCAGCCCGGGCAATGCGGCGACGGGCGATCCTGCCTATTTGCTGTATGATGGGTGCGCGGTCTATCAGAAGGACAAATGCTTGGTTACGGGCCTTGCGGGCTCGATCGCAAGGGCGACCGCGCAACTCGACTGGCGGCGCAACATCGTCGACCCGATCGGCCAGGTCTGGACGCCTTACGCCTCGCTCAGAGCCGACGTGTTCTCGATCAACCCGAACACGACGAAATACTTCAACGCCAATGTCACGACGATCGCCGATGCCTCGGACGAGGTCTTTGGCCGCGCGATGCCGGCGGTCGGCCTGATGTATCGTTTCCCCTTCGTCGCAACGACCTCCTGGGGCACCCACATCGTCGAGCCGGTCGCGCAGGTCGTGGCACGCCCGAACGAGACGAACAGCTTGCGCGTCGCCAACGAGGATGCGCAGAGCCTCGTCTTCGACGACACCAACCTGTTCGAGTGGAACAAGTTCTCCGGCTTCGACCGCGTCGAGGGCGGCAGCCGCGCCAATATCGGCCTGCGTTACAGCGGCACGTTCGGCAAGGATTCTTACGCTAGCCTGCTGGTGGGCCAGTCCTATCACCTCGGCGGTCGCAACTCCTACGCGAGCGGCGACCTGGTCAATACCGGCCTTAATTCGGGACTGGACACCCGCCGTTCCGACTTTGTCGCCAAGGCGCAATACCAGCCGTTCAAGGGCCTGCTGCTCCAGGGCGGCGGCCGCTTCAACGAGAGCACCTTCGAGGCGCAGCGAATCGACGCGTCGGCTGCGTTCAATTACAGGTTTCTCTCGACGACGATCGGCTATGGCCGTTACGAGCCGCAGCCCGACCTCGGCATTCCGCGCCGTCGCGAAGGCCTGAGCCTCACTCAGAGCATTTCCTTCGCTCAGTACTGGAGCGTGCGCGGCAGCGTTCTGTTCGATCTCGACAAATACAAGTACGACCGCGAACGCTATCGCGAGGCGTTGGCACTTCACCAGCAGTACCCCGCCTGGGTTTCCAATCCGGTCTATCCGAACACCGGCCCGCTCCAGGCGGCATCGACCTCGGTGGGGGTACGCTATCAGGACGAGTGCACGATCTTCGACGTATCCTATACGCAGTCTTACGCCGATCGCGCCGTCAACGGCTCGCGGTCGAGCGACACGCGGACCGTCATGTTCCGCCTCGAACTGCGCACGCTCGGCGAGATCAGCTATTCGCAAAACCTCGGCTCGAGCAGCTCGGGCGACGGTGTCGCCTCCAGCAACTGACGACCTTGCCGACGCTGTCGAAGGCAATCGGGAAGGCGCACTCGTGAGCGTGCGCCTCCTGGCTTTGACGCAAGGCGATCCGGCCGGGATCGGCCCCGAGCTGGCGCTCGCCGCCTGGCGACTGCGCCAGGAGCGGGCCATTCCGCCCTTCGCCTATCTCGGCTCGGTGGCAGTGCTCGCCGGGCTGAACGAGCGGCTCGGCCTGCGCGTGCCGGTGCGGCCGGTCGGCTGGGACCAGGCCGAAGCCTGTTTTGCGACCGCTCTGCCGGTGATCGCGCTCGAAAATGCCCCGCTGGCCCGAGCCGGAACGCCTGATCCGGCCAATGCAGTCGGCGTCATAGAGGCCATCGAGCGGGGCGTCGAAGCGGTCGAGACGGGGCGAGCTGCTGCGCTCGTCACCAATCCGATCGCCAAGAGCGTGCTTTACGCCGCCGGCTTCCAGCATCCCGGCCATACCGAGTTCCTGGCGGAATTGGCGGGCCGCGGCCGCGAAGCGACACCGCGGCCGGTGATGATGATCTGGTCGGAAGAACTCGCCGTCATTCCGGTGACGATCCACATCCCGTTGGAGGCGGTGCCACGGCAGCTGACGACGGAGCTGATCGTCGAGACTGGCTGGATCGCCGCATCCGACCTCACGCGCCGGTTCGGCGTCGCGCGTCCGCGATTGGCTCTGTGCGGGCTCAACCCGCATGCCGGCGAAGGCGGCTCGCTCGGCAAGGAGGACGCGGCGGTGATCGCGCCGGCCGTCGAGCAGCTGCGGGCGCTCGGCATCGAGGCGAGCGGCCCCTACCCGGCCGACACCCTGTTCCATGCGCGGGCACGCGCGGGCTACGACGTGGCGCTCGGCATGTATCACGACCAGGCGCTGATCCCGATCAAGACGATCGCCTTCGACGAGGGCGTCAACGTCACGCTCGGCCTGCCCTTCATCCGGACCTCGCCGGACCACGGCACCGCTTTCGACATCGCCGGCAAAGGCATCGCGCGGCCGGACAGCCTGTGCGCGGCCTTGCGGCTCGCGGCCCGCATGGCAGCGGCCGAGCGCGGAGAGCCGATGTGAGCGGGGTAACCAGCCAGGACGGGCTGCCGCCGCTGCGCGAGGTGGTCGAGCGCCATGGGCTCATGGCGCAGAAGGCGCTCGGCCAGAACTTCCTCTTCGACCTCAATCTGACCGGCCGGATCGCCCGGGCCGCCGGCCCGCTCGAAGGCCAGACCGTGGTCGAGATCGGGCCCGGCCCCGGCGGGCTGACCCGCGCCTTGCTTGCGAACGGAGCAGGCCGCGTCATCGCCATCGAGCGTGACCGGCGCTGCCTGCCTGCTCTGGCCGAGATCGCCGCGCATTATCCGGGCCAGCTCGATGTCGTCGACGGGGATGCGCTCGCGGTCGATCTTTCGAATCTGCTCGGCGGCAATCCGGCTCAGATCGTCGCCAACCTGCCCTATAATATCGGCACGCCGCTGCTGGTCGGCTGGCTCAGCGCCGAGCCCTGGCCGCCCTGGTGGATGTCCCTGACGCTGATGTTCCAGCGCGAGGTCGCAGAGCGCATCGTCGCGACGCCGGAACAGCGTGCCGCTTATGGCCGCCTTGCCGTGCTCGCCAACTGGCGCTGCGAGACCAAGATCCTGTTCGACGTGCCCAAGACCGCCTTCGTGCCGCAGCCGAAGATCACCTCATCGATCGTCCAGCTGGTGCCGCGCCTTCAGCCGGAGCCCTGCGACCGACGCTTGCTCGAACGGGTGACGCTCGCCGCCTTCGGCCAGCGCCGCAAGATGCTGCGGCAGAGCCTCAAGGCGGTGCTCGCCGAGCCGGCAGCGATGATCGAGGCTGCTGGTCTGTCGCCGACCATGCGGGCCGAGGAGGTCCCGGTCAGCGGCTTCGTCGCGCTCGCCAATGCGTTTGCGTCGACTGCCCGGAGCTGATCAGCCGACCTGCTCGGCCAGCAAGGTCTCGACGAAGGCCGGCATTCCGGTGGCGCGGCTGCGCTTCAGCCTCTCGGCCGCCAGGATCGAGCGGACAGACTCATAGGCGGCGCCGAGATCGTCGTTGATGATGACGTAGTCGTAGACATTCCAGCGCGCGATCTCGTCGCGGGCATTGGCGAGGCGGCGCGCGATCACCTCCGGCGCATCCTCGGCGCGCCGGACAAGCCGCGAGCGCAGCTCCGCCATCGAGGGCGGCAGGATGAAGATCGCGACGACGTCCTCGCGCGCCTTTTCCAGGATCTGCTGCGTGCCCTGATAGTCGATGTCGAACAGGACGTCGCGCCCTGCCTTCAACGCCGCCTCGACCGGCTTGCGTGGCGTGCCATAGCCATTGCCATGGACCTCGGCCGATTCCAGCAGCTCGTCGCGATCGCGCAGCTGGTCGAAGGCCTCGCGATCGATGAAGCGGTAATGGACCCCGTCGATCTCCGAGGGACGCCGCCCGCGCGTCGTCACCGAGATCGACAGGTCGAGATTCGTCTCCTTCTGCGACAGCGTCCGCGTCAGCGTCGACTTGCCGGCGCCGGAAGGCGAGGACAGGACCAGCATCAGGCCGCGGCGGGCCGGGCGAATGAGATCGGCCATCGCCATCACTCCACGTTCTGGACCTGCTCGCGCAGCTGGTCGACCGTCGTGCGCAGCTCCAATCCGATCCGCGACAGCCCGGGATCGCCAGCCTTGGCGCAGAGCGTCGAGGCCTCCCGGCCGAATTCCTGCGCCAGGAAATCGAGCTTGCGGCCGATCGGGCCGCCCTGGGCGAGCAGCTCACGCAGGGCCGCGACATGGGCATGCAGCCGGTCGATCTCCTCGCGGATATCGGCCTTCACCGCCAGAAGCGCGGCCTCCTGGTGCAGGCGCTGCGGCTCCAGCGCGGTGCTCGCTTCCAGCAGAGCAGCGACCTGCCCGGCAAGACGCGCGCGAATGGCTTCGACACTGCGGCCGGGATGGCCTTCGGCTTCGACCGTCAAGCGGGCGATGCTGTCGAGATGGCCGGAGAGGATCGCCTCGAGCGCCCGGCCCTCGGCGAGCCGCGCCTGCTTCAGCGCCGCGATCGTCTCCGCCAGCGCTGCCAGCACCGGCTTTTCGAGCTCAGACAGCGCATCGCCACTCTCTTCGGATATCTCGACGACGCCGCGGATCGCCAGCAGGCCGTCAAGCGTCGCCGGTGCGATGCCGGCCGGCAGCTTCACCTGGCTCGCGGCCTCGATCAGGGCGGCGAGCGCCTCCTGATTGATGCGCGGGCGCGGGGCCGACGCTTCGCTGGTGACCGCCAGGCTGGCATGGAGGGTGCCGCGCGCGAAGGCGGCAGAGAACTGCTTGCGTGCCGCTTCCGAGAAGCTGTCGAAACCCGGGGGAACGCGAACACGGACATCGAGGCCGCGGCCATTGACGCTGCGAACCTCCCAGGCGAAGGCGTGCATGCCGGCGGTTCCAGCCACCCGGGCGAACCCCGTCATGCTCTCGATCGTCATATCTTTCATACCCTCATCCGGAATGCGGCCGGACCGTAGAGAGGCAGTGCGCCGGTCGCAAGCCGCCGGCACAGCAAATTTGGGGGCAGCGCCCGGCTGACTGCTCTCAGGCCCCAATCAATCGGTCGCCACTCCGCTGTCCGCAATATATGCGTCCGCAGCCTGACCGAGCCGCCTGGCGGCAGCGGTCAAATCACGACTGTCATGCCCTGAAAAGCCGAGGATGAAACCTTCCATCCCACCCGGCGACAGGCTGGCCTCGGACAGCAATCTCGTTTCGACCGCAGCCATGGCGCGAATGCGGGCGCCGGCGTCGATGGGGAGGCCGGCGGGGAGATAGGCGACCAGATGCAGGCCCTGCGGCGGCACGACGACGCGCAACCGGCCGCGGCTCGCCTGCCCCAGCGCCGATGCAACGGTTTCGCGGGCCTGACGATAGCGCAGGCGCGCACGCCGAAGATGCGCGGCAAGCATACCATTCGACATCAAATCGGCCACGGCGTCCGCCAGGAAGGCAGGCGGAAAGCGATCAGCGGCGCTCCTGGCCTTGATCACTTGCTCGGCAATAGCCCGAGGCAGGACGAGATATGCAAGGCGCAAGGACGGAAACAGCGTCTTGGAGAAGGTGCCGCTATAGATCACCCGCTCTCCACCAAGGCCGGCCAGCGCCGTGAGCGGTGGCCCGGCATAGCGAAACTCGCTGTCGTAGTCGTCTTCGATGATCCAGGCCTGTGCCGCACTCGCCCAATCCAGCAGCGCGACCCGCCGCGCCATGCTCATGGTGACCCCGGTCGGAAACTGATGCGAGGGGGTCACGTAGGCGGCCCGCGCCAAGGGGGCGAGCGCCCGGCCATCGCTGACCCTGATGCCTTCGCCATCGACGGGCACCGGGATCAATCGCATCCCGGCGGCGCGCAAGGTGCCATGGGCTGCGTAATAGCCCGGCTCTTCCAGCCAGATCGCTTCGCCTGGGGACAACAGGGCTTCGGCGCACAAGCGCAAGCCCTGCTGCGTGCCGCCGGTGATCATGATGCAGCCGGGATCGCAACGAATGCCCCGGCTGGACGCGAGATGTCGGGCGATCTCGGCTCGAAGCTTCAGGCTGCCGCGTGGATCGCCATAGCCGAGCTGCTCAGCGCTCGCCGCAACGACATGACGGCGAACGCTCGCGCCGAACTGGCGCAGCAGGCCGCCATCGACATGAGTCCGTCCCAAGGCAAAGGCGCGGCTCGGAAGAGTTTCGACGTCTAGCCGGGCGGGGGCCGCAGCTGACTGTGCCGCCGGAAGATCGTCCGCCACATAGGTGCCGGAGCCTTGCCGGGCCTCCGCCAATCCGTCGCCGAGGAGCTGTTCATAGGCTGCGACGACGGCATTGCGAGACAGGCCAAATTGCTCGGCCAGCGCCCTGCTCGATGGCAGCTTCAGCCCAGGACGCAAACGGCCGTCGACGATCGCTACGCGCAGGGCGGCATGAATCCGCGACGCCTGATTGGGAATGCCCGCATCCAATGCGATCGGCAGGTCGACCGTTCGTCGCGATGAAGTGGTTGCCATTTCCACTCTCAAAGTGGGCCTATCAACAACCACTTTCGCCATGCGACGCCTTTCGAGTCAAACGGCGAGCTGAGAGGCAGATCATGCGTGGAATCGGTGTGGCCTTGTTGTTCCTCGGCGCCCTGCTGACTGCGACGGGCTATGGCGCGACATTCTTGCTGACGGAGCATTTCCGCAATCTCGGCGGCAGCGAGATCGAGACCGGCAGGGTTCTCGCCGGCGCGATGGTCGGCACCTTTGTCGGAGTTCCGCTGATCGGATGGGTCGGCGCCCGGTTCGGCGGCGCGCGCCTCGCCGCGATCGGGTCCGTGCTGGTCGCAGCCGGCTACCTGCTGCTCGCCGGCATCACCTCTCTCTCCAGCGCCATCGTGATCGCCGGCTTCATGGTCGGCTGCGGCTGGGGGATGTTCTATCTGGCCGCCCCGATCGCGGTTTCGGAACGGGTGAGCGATCTCGATCGCGGCTTCTGGTTCACGCGCTTCGGCGCATTCCAGATGGCGGGCATCGGTGGCGGACCGGCATTGGCCCTGCTCTTCGTCAACATGTTCGGCCTATCGACCACCTCGCTCTTCCGCCTGCTCGCGCTCGCCTGCCTGTGTGCCGCCGCCTGCTTGTGGGCATTCGAGCTGACCACGCCTCGGCCGGCTCGCACCCTCGCCGCCGGCACACGGGCATCAAAGGATTGGGTCAGGTCGATCATTCCCCTGGCCGGAACCAGGGCGATCTATCCAATTCTCATGGTGGGGACTGGCGCTTGCGTCTTCACGGGCATGCTGACGTTCCAGAGCTCGCTGGTTCGCGACAGCGGCCTCGACGCCAGTTTGTATTTCACGACTTATGCACTCGTGGTCGTCGTCGCACGCTTTACGCTCGCGCCTGCCATCAACCGCGCCGATGGCAACCGCATGTCGGTCCTGTTGCTCATCCTGATGTCGGCTGGCGTTCTGACCTACTTCGCCATCGGCTATGGCGCGCCGGTGCAGGTCGTCAGTGGCATCCTGCTGGGCCTCGGCTATGGGCTGGTCTATACCGTCATTCAGACGCAAGTCGTCAACGATGCGCCGGACGCTCACCGCACCGGCGCCCTGACATGGTTCGTCATGTCGTATTTCGTCGGAATCTTCGGTTTCCCGGCGATCGGCGGCTGGCTGATCGTCCACTGGGGCACCCAGGCTTTCCTAGCGGTCGTCCTCGCCTGTGCGCTGATCGAGCTTGCTCTGGCCCTCGTGCGAAACCGATCCCGCGCGAGCAATGATGATGCTGCTCTGACCGCTCCCCGCCCCTAGTTGGGGATGTTGCCGCAGGGCAACGCCTCACATGCGTCAGGGCTTGAGCTGCGGCACTTGCTTCGGGCTGTTGAGGTCGAAGGTCTTGTTCAGCAGCGGGTCGCGCGTCGTGCCTTCAGAGGCGTCGAAGGCGCGTGCCCTCGTGCCGGCTGGACCGCTTGCCGCACGGCGGTTGCCCGGAACCGGGAAGGTCTCTGGTTCGGCGCCATCGGGCGCAGTCGCCGCCTGGTTGTCCGGACGAGGGCCGGCCGGCGCCTCGCTGCGCTGATCAGGTCCCGGAGGCGGCTCGGCTCGGTCGACGCCACCATCGACGGCAGGCCGGCCGGAGTCGCGCCTTGCCGATTCAACCTGACGCCAGCGCGCGACGTTGCGGTTGTGCTGCTCCAGGGTCTCGGCGAAGGCGTGGCCACCGCTGCCGTCCGCGACGAAGTAGAGATCCTTGGTCCGCGAATGGTTGACCACCGCTTCCAGCGCCGCGCGACCCGGATTGGCGATCGGTCCCGGCGGCAGGCCGTCGATCACATAGGTGTTGTAGGGCGTCGGCTGGGTGATCTCGGGGCGCGTGATGCCGCGTCCGAGCGTGCCCTTGCCGCCGACGAGGCCGTAGACGATCGTCGGGTCGGATTGCAGCTTCATCTTGCGGTTCAGCCGGTTGATGAAGACGCCAGCGACGCGCGGCCGCTCATCCGCCCGCCCCGTCTCCTTCTCGACGATCGAGGCGAGGATCACCAGCTCGGCCGGCGTCTTGATCGGCAGGTCGGCCGGACGCTTGGCCCAGACCTCGTTCAGGATGCGGCGCTGCTCGCGCGTCATCCGGTCGACGATGGCCTGACGGGTCGAGCCGCGCTGGAATTTGTAGGTGTCGGGCAGTATCTGCCCCTCGCGCGGCACCTGGATGACGTCGCCGGAGAGCATATCGTTCTGCTGCAGGCGAGCCATGATCTGCTCGCTGGTCAGTCCCTCGGGGATGGTGATCGAATGCTCGACCGCCTTGCCCTCGGCGATGACGTCGAGAATGTCCTTCTGGCTGGCGCGCGCCTTGAACAGGTATTCGCCGGCCTTCAGGCTGGCCGCCTTGCCAGAGGTGTAGGCCGCGACCTTGAAGGCCCAGGGATGCTCGATCAATCCCTCGCGCTGCAGCAGGTCGGCGATCTCGGTCACCCCGTTCTCCTTCGGGATGATCAGGACGCGATCGGTGGCGAGCGGTCCCGGCGCCTTGCTGCGGCTGTCGAGATAGGCGATGCCGCCGCCCAGCGCACCGGCCAGGACGAGGGCCGTCGTGAACAGACCGCTGAGCAGGGCGATGAAGGGCGAGCGTCGGCGTTTACGAAGCTTCGGCGGCGGAGCCGGCGGCGCGACGGGCTTCAATGCCTCGTTGGGACTCCGCGGCGCGACGCGAGGCGGTTGACTCATGATGCTTTCGCCCGATTCCCTGACATCGCGCGCGGCGATGCCGGCGTCGACCCGATCCAATGGCAATGCCGGCCGCATACTGGCACGGCGGCGGCGACAGGCTAGCGAAAATTGTGGCGAAAGCGCGCTTGTCCTCAGTCGGCCAAACGACGCATCACCAGCGAGGCATTGGTGCCGCCAAAACCGAAGGAATTCGACAGGGCGACGTCGACCTTCCGCTTCTTGGCCTTGTGCGGCACGAGGTCGAGCTCGGTCTCGACGGACGGATTGTCGAGGTTGATCGTCGGCGGCACGATCTGGTCGCGGATCGCCAGAACCGAGAAGATCGCCTCAATCGCGCCGGCGGCGCCGAGCAGATGGCCGGTCGCCGACTTGGTCGAGGACATCGCCGGACGCTGCGGCGCATTCGCGAGCAGGCGCTCGACGGCGCGCAGCTCGATCTCGTCTCCGACCTGCGTCGAGGTGCCATGCGCGTTGATGTAGTCGACATCCGAGGCGCGCAGACCCGCGCGCTTCAACGCCGCCTGCATGCAGCGATAGGCGCCGTCGCCATCCTCGGAGGGCGAGGTGATGTGGTAGGCGTCGCCCGACATGCCGTAACCGACGATCTCGGCATAGATGCGCGCGCCGCGTGCCCTGGCGTGCTCGAGCTCCTCGAGCACGACGACACCGGCGCCCTCGCCCATGACGAAACCGTCACGGTCCTTGTCATAGGGGCGCGAGGCCTTTTCGGGCGTCTCGTTGAAGCCGGTCGAGAGTGCGCGGCAGGCGCAGAAGCCGGCAATGCCGATGCGGTTGATCGCCGATTCGGCGCCGCCCGCCAGCATGACCTCGGCATCGCCGAGCGCGACCATGCGGGCCGCATCGCCGATGGCGTGGGCGCCGGTCGAGCAGGCGGTGACGACGGCATGGTTCGGCCCCTTCAACCCATGCTCGATCGAGACATAGCCGGCGGCGAGATTGCTGAGGCGGCCGGGGATGAAGAAAGGCGAGAGCCGGCGCGGGCCACGTTCCTTGAGCAGCAGCGAGGCCTCGTAGATGCCCCCTAGCCCGCCGATGCCGGAACCGATGGCGACGCCTGTCGCGATCTGGTCCTCGTAGCTCTCGGGCTTCCAGCCGGAATCGCGCAGCGCCTGCGTCGCCGCCGCCATGGCGAAGATGATGAAATCGTCGACCTTGCGCTGCTCTTTCGGCTCCATCCAATCATCGGGATTGAAGGTACCGTTCGAGCCGTCGCCGCGCGGTATGCTACAGGCGATCTGGGCCGGCAGGTCGGAGACGTCGAAAGTGGTGATCGGGCCGGCGCCGCTCTCGCCAGCCAGAATGCGCGACCAGCTCGGCTCGACCCCGCAGCCGAGCGGGGTCACCATGCCCAGTCCGGTGACGACGACACGTCGCATCGGTCTTCCTCAATTCAGCTCCGGCGCGTTGGAGCGAGACTCCAGCGCGCCGGGGCCAAGGCCTTGTCAGGCCGACTTCGACAGGAACTTGACCGCGTCGCCGACGGTCACGATCGTCTCGGCCGCGTCGTCCGGGATCTCGACGCCGAACTCTTCCTCGAAAGCCATGACCAGCTCGACGGTGTCGAGGCTGTCCGCGCCGAGATCCTCGATGAAATTAGCGCCCTCGACAACCTTCTCCGGCTCAACGCCGAGGTGCTCGATCACGATCTTCTTCACGCGCTCGGCGACATCGCTCATGGGTCTTTCCCTCAAACCTCGAAAACACACCGCTGAATGCGACGCGTGGGTGAAACTGATTTCCCGGCCCGGATCCTTCGCCTGGCGGCGGACCACGCCGGGAGTTCATGGCTGCACAAACGCAACAACCGGGCCGGCGTCAAGTCCCAAGAGCACGCGCCGATCAGATTGCAACGCAATCTGATCGGATCACGCGTTCTCCAACAAGAGCGTGGAGACGGATTCACCGATCAGGCTGATTCAGCCTGATCGGATCCGGCTCCAGACACCGATCGGCGCTTGGCCGGCTGGGTCATTAACACACTCGTAATGGGCTGGCGAGAGCGCAGCTCAAACCTTCAGGTGTATCAAAAGATCCAGCTAACCGTCTTAGATCATTGTCATTCCGCCGTTGACATGCAGGGTCTGCCCGGTCACGTAACCGGCTTCCTCGCTGGCGAGATAGGCCACGGCGGCGGCGACATCCGCTCCCTGCCCGAGACGGCCCATCGGCACGTCGGCGAGAATGCCCTCGCGCTGCTTGTCGTTCAGCACATCGGTCATCGGCGACTCGATGAAGCCGGGCGCGACGACGTTGACGGTGATGTTGCGGCTCGCCACTTCCGCGGCCAGCGATTTCGACATGCCGATCAGCCCGGCCTTGGAGGCGGCATAGTTGCCCTGCCCCGGATTGCCGCTGGTGCCGACGACGGAGCCGATCGAGACGATGCGGCCATAGCGCCGGCGCATCATGCTCTTTACCGCCGCACGCGAAAGCCGGAAAGCGGCGGTCAGATTGACGGCAAGGACGAGGTCCCAGTCCTCGTCCTTGAGACGCATGAAGAGGTTGTCACGGGTGACGCCGGCATTGTTGACCAGGATGTCGAGCCCGCCGAGCTTGGCTTCGGCCGCCGGCACCAGCGCCTCGACCGACTCGCGATTCGACAGATCGCAAGGCGTCACTTCGACCCGCTCGCCGAGCTCCTTGGCCAGGGCCTCCAGCGCCTCGACACGCGTGCCGGACAAGGCCACGGTCGCGCCCTGGGCATGGAGCCGGCGCGCGATCGCGCCGCCGAGGCCGCCGGTGGCGCCGGTGACCAGCGCCTTCTTTCCCGTCAGATCGAGCATGATGCCTCCCTTGTCCCCGGCTTTGGTGCCGGTCAGCCCTTCTGGGCCTTGTAAGCCGCGACGTCGTCGGGCGAGCCGATCGACGCTGCCGCAGTTCCTGCCGCGATGCGCTTGACCAGGCCGGCGAGCACCTTGCCCGAGCCGACCTCATAGAACTGGGTCACGTTCGCCGCCGCCATCGCCTCGACGCATTCGCGCCAGCGCACGGTGCCGGTGACCTGCGCCACCAGCGAGGCGCGGATCGCGGCGGGATCGCTGAGCGGGGCGGCGCCGACATTGGCCATCACCGGCACGACCGGCGCCTGCATCGCGACCTCGGCGAGCGCCGCCTGCATGGCTTCGGCCGCCGGCTGCATCAGGGCGCAATGGAAGGGCGCGGAGACCGGCAGCAGCATGGCGCGGCGCACGCCACGCTCGCCAGCGAGCGCAATCGCCCGCTCGACCGCCGCCTTGGCGCCGGAGAGCACGACCTGCCCGCCGCCATTGTCATTGGCCGCCTGGCAGACCTCTCCGTGCGCAGCATCGGCCGCGATCGCACGGGCCTGGTCGAGCTCGACGCCGAGCAGCGCCGCCATGGCGCCCGCACCGGCCGGCACCGCCTTCTGCATGGCGTCGCCGCGGATTCGCAGCAAGCGAGCCGCATCGCCGATCGAGAAGGTGCCGGCCGCAGCCAGCGCCGAATATTCGCCGAGCGAATGGCCGGCGACGAAGGCGGCGTCGTTCTTGAGCGAGAGCCCGGCCTCGGCCTCGAGCACGCGGATCGCGGCGAGGCTCACCGCCAACAGCGCCGGCTGGGCGTTGGCGGTCAGGGTGAGCTCCTCGCCCGGACCTTCCCACATCAAGGTGGAGAGCTTCTGCGAGAGCGCGGCATCGACTTCGTCGAAGACGGCGCGCGCCACCGGAAAGGCTTCGGCGAGCGCCTTGCCCATGCCGACCGCCTGCGAACCCTGCCCTGGAAAGATGAAAGCCGTCGTCATGCCGCAATGGTCCTGAAAAAACGATGCTTGGTTAACAAGTTGGGGCGCACTCGCACCGTGCAGCCGGCCAAGTCAAGGCGGTTACGCGACGAAAGTCGAGCTACACCGGTATTTCCCGATGTTTTCGGCTTGCATGATCCACCGTCCCGCTGTAACGAACCGCTCGGTTTGTTCGGCCGGAGGCTGAACGGACGGCGAAGCGATTCTCACAAGGAAGCGTTTTGTAGGTTCTCCCTGGAGAGCCGCCGTCCCGTGTCTCCGCCTTCGAAGAAATCCTGTCGGGCCTTTATCCAGGGCTCGGAGGGCTCCGCGTCGAACGAAACCGGTGAACGAAGAAAGGCCAATCATGGCATTGTACGAGCACGTTCTGCTCGCGCGGCAGGACGTCAGCGCGCAGCAGGTCGAGGCCCTTGTCGAGCAGTTCAAGGGCATCGTCGAGGCGAATGGCGGTTCCGTCCCCAAGGTCGAGTACTGGGGCGTGAAGTCGCTGGGCTATCGCATCAAGAAGAACCGCAAGGCGCACTACTCGCTGCTGAACATCAACGCTCCCGCGGCGGCCATCGCCGAGATGGAGCGCCAGATGCGCATCAACGAAGACGTGCTGCGCTTCATGACCATCCGCGTCGAGGAGCTCGAGGAAGGTCAGTCGGTCATGCTGCAGAAGCGCGACCGCGACGAGCGTAGCGATCGCTTCGACCGTGGTCCGGGCGGCGGCGACCGCTTCGACCGCGGCCCGCGCCGCGAGCGCCCGCGTCGTGAAGACGAAGCGACCACCACCGAGACCGCTGGGGAGGCCTGAGCATGTCGACTGCATCTGTCGGCGCCCGCCGCCCCTTCTTCCGCCGCCGCAAGTCCTGCCCGTTCTCGGGCGAGGGCGCGCCGAAGATCGACTACAAGGATGTGCGCCTGCTCTCGCGCTACATCTCCGAGCGCGGCAAGATCGTGCCGTCGCGCATCACGGCCGTCTCGGCCAAGAAGCAGCGCGAGCTCGCCCAGGCGATCAAGCGCGCCCGCTTCCTGGGCCTGCTGCCCTACGTCATCCGCTGAGCGGGTGAGGAGTTCCCCGGCGGCGCCCAGCGCCGCCGGGCTTTCGATCTCACGTGAACTTTAGTCGCCAGGCGGTGAAAACCCGTCTGGTATGTTGAGGCAAATGCCTCTCACCCTGCCCTTTTCGAGCAGCGGGACAGCAGGACGGATATGCTTCCCATCGTCGGCATCGGCGCCGGGCTGGTCTCAGCCCTTCTGTTCACAGTGGTGATCACCGGATCGCCGCTGGCGCTGCTGCTGTCCTATGTCGCCCCGCTCCCGGTCTTCATCGCCGCACTCGGCTGGAACCATCGCGCCGGGCTGGTGGCGGTCGCCGCCGGTACGCTCGCCGTCACCGTCGTGCTCAAGCTCTCGCTCGGGCTCGCCTTCGCCATCGGCGCGGCCCTGCCGGCCTGGTGGATCGCCTATCTTGCTTTGCTCGCCCGCGACGGCGGCCAGGGCAACAGCGAATGGTACCCGCTCGGGCGCCTGCTGGTCTGGATCGCCACCGTCGCGACGCTCGTGACAATCGGCGGCGCGCTCGCGATCTCGACCGATTTCGAGACCTATCACCGCGTGATGACGCATGGCCTGCAGCTCGTGCTGACGGGCGGCCAGGGCATCGGCCCGGTGGTGCGCCTGCCGGCCGGCGTCGACGCCGGCGAGCTCGCCGCCCGGCTCGCCGCGCTGGTGCCCGCTGCCGCCGGCGCCTCCTTCGTGCCGATGATCGTCGCCAATCTCTGGCTCGCGGCCAAGGCGGTCCAGCTCTCCGGCCGGTTGCCGCGGCCCTGGCCTTTCATCCCCTCGACCCGCCTGCCGCCGATGGCCGTGGCCGGCCTCGTCGGCGGCATCCTGCTCAGCCTTACCGGTGGCTTCGTCGGTCTTGGCGGCGCCGCGCTGTCCGGTGCGCTGATCGCCGCCTTCGGCCTGTCCGGCCTCGCCGCCGTGCACGATTTCAGCCGCGGCAAGGCCTGGCGGGCGCCGACCCTGTTCGCGCTCTATCTCGCGCTGGTGATCATGCTGATCACCGTCTTCCCATTCCTCGCGCTGCTCGGCATCGCCGACGCGCTGATCGACCTTCGCCGGCGCAAGCCGCCGGCGTCGCCTGCTGCCTGAACCAACGCCTATTCACGAACTCAAAGGAGAAGACCCATGGAAGTGATCCTGCTCGAACGCGTCGCCAAGCTCGGCCAGATGGGCGAGACCGTGCGCGTGCGCGATGGCTATGCCCGCAATTTCCTGCTCGCCCGCGGCAAGGCCCTGCGCGCCACCGAAGAGAACAAGAAGCGCTTCGAGACCCAGCGCGCCCAGCTCGAGACCCGTAACCTCGAACTGAAGCGCGAGGCCGATTCGGTCGCCGAGAGCCTGAACGGCCAGTCGGTCGTGATCCTGCGCCAGTCGGGCGAGTCCGGCGTGCTCTACGGTTCGGTCTCGACCCGTGACATCGCCGAGGCGCTGAGCGCCGAGGGCTTCACCGTCGACCGCAACCAGGTCACGCTCAACACCCCGATCAAGACGCTGGGCCTGCACACCGTCCCGGTCGTGCTGCACCCTGAGGTCTCGGTCACCGTCACCGTCAACGTCGCCCGCTCGGCTGAAGAGGCCCAGCGCCAGGCCGCCGGCGAGAACGTCACCGCCCGCGAGGAGTTCGACCTCGACGATCTCGGCCTCGAGGTCGGTGCGGCGCTGGCAGAGGCCGGCGACGACGACCGCTGAGCCCTTTCAGAGGCTTGCACGAGTCAATGGGCGCCGTGGCAACACGGCGCCCTTTTTCATGCGCTGTGGACAGCGTGCAGAGTTGGCAGTAATAGACATGTTCCTATTTTGTTCATGTTCATGACTCAGCGGCATTGACCTATCCAGAGCCATGTCCAGCGCCACCGCCCTCGTCACCCGCCTCGAGACCAGCCAGGAGGCGAACTTCCGCGTCCAGCCTCACAACATCGAGGCGGAGCAGGCGCTGCTGGGCGCCATCCTGGTCAACAACGACGCCTTCTACCGGGTCTCGGACTTCCTGCAGCCCGAGCACTTCTTCGAGGAACTGCACCGGCGCATCTTCGAGCTGATGAGCAGCATGATCCGGGCGGGCAAGATCGCGACGCCGATCACGCTCAAGACCTTCGTCGGGGAAATCGATCTCGGCGGCATCACCGCGCCGCAATATCTCGCCCGGCTCGCGGCCGAGGCGACGACCGTCATCAACGCCGCCGATTACGGGCGCACCGTCTACGATCTCGCCATCCGCCGCCAGCTGATCGGCGTCGGCGAGGAGTTGGTCAACGTCGCCTACGACGCGCCGGTCGAGATGGCCCCGCGCGAGCAGATCGAGGATGCCGAACGCAAGCTCTATGCACTCGCGGAGAAAGGCCGCTACGAGGGCGGCTTCCAGAAATTCGACGGGGCGCTGCGGCTCGCCATCGACATGGCGGCAAGCGCCTTCCAGCGCGCCGGCGGCCTCTCAGGCATCTCGTCCGGCCTGCGCGATCTGGATGCGCGCATGGGCGGCCTGCAACGCTCCGACCTGATCGTGCTCGCCGGCCGCCCGGCCATGGGCAAGACCTCGCTGGCCACCAACATCGCCTTCAACATGGCCAAGGCCTGGCGCGGCGAGCGCCAGGAGGACGGCTCGATCAAGTCGGTCGACGGCGCCATCGTCGGCTTCTTCTCGCTGGAAATGTCGGCCGACCAGCTCGCCACGCGTATCGTCGCCGAGCAGTCGGGCATCTCCTCCTACAAGATCAGGCAGGGCCGCATCACCGAGGCGGATTTCGCCCGGCTGACCGACGTCGCCGCCCAGATCGAGAAGCTGCCGCTCTATATCGACCAGACAGGCGGCATCTCGATCGCCCAGTTGGTCGCCCGCGCCCGAAGGCTGCAGCGCCAGAAAGGGCTCGACGTCCTGTTCATCGACTACCTCCAGCTGCTCTCCGGTTCGTCGAAGAAGGGCGAGAACCGCGTGCAGGAGCTGACCGAGATCACCACGAGCCTGAAGGCGCTGGCCAAGGAGCTCAACGTCCCGATAATCGCGCTCTCCCAGCTCTCGCGCCAGGTCGAGAACCGCGACGACAAGCGCCCGCAGCTCTCGGACCTGCGCGAATCCGGCTCGATCGAGCAGGACGCCGACGTGGTGATGTTCGTCTACCGCGAAGAGTACTATCTCAAGGCCAAGGAGCCCCGGCCGGGCACCGACGAGCACAACAAATGGGTGATGGAGATGGAGGCCGCCCATGGGTTGGCCGAGCTCATCATCGGCAAGCAGCGCCACGGCCCGACCGGGACCGTCGCCCTGCAGTTCGATGCCGACGTGACGCGCTTCTCCGACCGCGCCGACGAAACCCATCTGCCGGAACGCCTCGAATGAGCGCCTTCGACACGCCCGAGAATGCCGGCCATGGCGGCGTTCTGACGATCGACCTTGGCGCGCTCGTCGCCAATTGGCGCATGCTGGAACAGCGGGCCGGAACGGAGGCGGCCGCCGTGGTCAAGGCCAATGCCTACGGCATCGGCATCGAGCCGGCGGTCACCGCGCTGACCAAGGCCGGCTGCAAAACCTTCTTCGTCGCGCATCTCTCGGAAGCAATTCGGGCCCGCGCCGTCGCCCCCGACGCGACGATCTACGTGCTCAACGGCCTCGCCCCGGAGACGGGCGGCGCTTACGCCGAGCACGATCTCTCGCCGGTGCTGGGCTCGCATGAGGAACTGCTCGAATGGGCGGGCTTCCGGCAGAGCGGCGCCGGGGTCAGGCCGGCAGCGCTGCACCTCGATACGGCGATGAATCGGCTCGGGCTCTGGCCCGGCGAAGGGCTCGACCTGGCGCGCGAGAAGAGCGGCGTCATCGCCGCCGCCGGCATCGGGCTGGTGATGAGCCATTTCGCCGCCTCGGAGGTGGTCGACGACCCCGCCAATGCCCGGCAGGTCTCGGCTTTCGCCGAGATCGCCGCCGCCTTCCCGGGCGTACCGGCCTCGCTCCTGAACTCGTCCGGCCATTTCCTGCCGGGCTGCCCGTCCTACCAGCTCACCCGGCCGGGATACGCCCTCTATGGCGGCAATCCGACGCCCGGAAAGCTGAACCCGATGCGGCCGGTCATTGGCCTCGAAGCGCAGATCATCCAGCTGCGCGAGGTCGAGGCCGGCACGCAGGTCGGCTATAACGGCACCTGGACGGCGAAGGACCGGCGCAAGCTCGCGACCATCTGCCTAGGCTACGCCGACGGCTATCCGCGCAATGCGAGCTGGACCGATCGCTCGCAAGGCGGCTCGGCGCTGGTCGGGGGGGTGCGCTGCCCCTTCGTCGGCACGGTCTCGATGGACCTGATCATCGTCGACGTGTCCGAAGCCCCGCCCGAGGCGGTCAGGCGCGGCGCGCCGGTGACGCTGATCGGCGGGGAACTCGACCTCGAGGCGGTCGGCGCCGGCGCCAAGACGATCGGCTACGAGATCCTGACCAGCCTCGGCCGCCGCCACGCGCGGCGCTATGTCGGGCTGTAATGGCCAAGCGCGGCCCGACTTACATCTGCCAGGCCTGCGGCGCGGTCTACCACCGCTGGCAGGGCAAGTGCGATTCCTGCGGCACCTGGTCGTCTTTATCCGAGGAGGCGCAGGCCGCGCCGGTCCCCGGCGGCGGCCGGCCGCCGTCCGGCGGGCGCGCCCGCGGCCGCATCTTCGCGCTGGAGAGCCTGAAGGGCGAGACGCAGGACCCACCGCGCATCGTCTCGGGGATCGGCGAGCTCGACCGCGTCACGGGCGGCGGCTTCGTACCGGGCTCCGTCCTTCTGATCGGCGGCGACCCCGGCATCGGCAAGTCGACGTTGCTGATGCAGGCCTGCGCCGCCATGGCCATGACCGGCCGGCGCGTCGTCTATGTCTCGGGTGAGGAATCGACCAGCCAAGTCCGCCTCAGAGCCCAGCGCATGGGCCTCGCCGAGGCGCCGGTCGACCTCGCGGCCGAGACGAACATCGAGGATATCATCGCAACGCTGGGCCAGGGCGAGCGCCCTGCCCTCGTGGTGATCGATTCGATCCAGACCATGTGGTCCTCCGAGGTCGAGAGCGCGCCCGGCACGGTGACACAGGTGCGCGGCTCCGCGCAGGCGCTGATCCGCTACGCCAAGACCTCCGGCGCCTGCCTGATCCTGGTCGGCCATGTCACCAAGGATGGCCAGATAGCGGGGCCGCGCGTGGTCGAGCACATGGTCGACGCGGTTCTGTCCTTCGAGGGTGAAGGCACGCATTCCTTCCGCATCCTGCGCGGCCAGAAGAACCGCTTCGGCGCCACCGACGAGATCGGCGTCTTCGAGATGACCGGCGCCGGCCTCTCCGAAGTGGGTAACCCCTCTGCCCTGTTCCTAGCCGGGCGGGACCAGGATGCGCCGGGCGCCGCCGTACTCGCCAGCATCGAGGGTACGCGGCCGGTCCTGGTCGAGATCCAGGCGCTGGTCGCGCCGAGCGCGCTCGGCACGCCGCGCCGCGCCGTGGTCGGCTGGGAAAACAGCCGCCTCGCCATGGTGCTGGCGGTGCTGGAGACGCATGGGGGCCTGAAGCTCGGCCAGCACGACGTCTATCTCAACGTCGCCGGCGGCCTGCGCGTCGGAGAGCCGGCGGCTGACCTTGCCGTCGCAGCCGCCCTCGTCTCCTCGCTGACCGGGGCGATCCTGCCCTCGGGCGCGGTGCATTTCGGCGAGATCGCCCTCTCGGGCGCGATCCGGCCGGTTTCGGTCGCGGCGGCACGCTTGCGCGAGGCCGCCAAGCTGGGTTTCGAGAGTGCCGTGCTGCCTTCGGCGGGAGCCGATATCGGCGACGGGAACGGCCTGAGATTGCGTCGCCTCGGCCATGTCGGCGAACTCGTGGCGGAGATTGCTGCAACAGCTCCTCGCCGCAGTGCAAAATGAGCCGACTGCATGGGTGACGCGCGGCACGCGAGCTTGTATAGCAAAACCCGCCCGGCCCACCCATTTGACGCGTGCCGGCCCCGATTTTGCAGCGAAGCGGCCCTGACATGCCTGTGACCATTCTCGATCTCGTCGTCATCGGCGTGGTGTTGATCTCGGCTTTGCTCGCAGCCGTGCGCGGTTTGACACGCGAAGTGCTGGCGATCGCCTCTTGGGCGGCGGCGGCCGTCGTCGCCTGGATCTTCCATCCGCAGCTGCTGCCGCTGGCGCAGCAATACATTCCCAACAAGACCGTCGCGCTGGTCGCGGTGATCGCGGCGCTGTTCCTCGGCACCCTGATCGTCGTCTCGCTGATCACGGCGCGGATCTCGGATTTCGTGCTGGATTCGCGCATCGGCGCGCTCGACCGCACGCTCGGCTTCGTCTTCGGCGCGGCCCGCGGCCTGCTGCTCGCGGTCGTCGGCTATCTCTTCTTCACCGCGCTGGTGCCGGAGAAGATGCAGCCGGCCTGGGCGCGCGATTCGCGCTCGAAGCCGCTGCTTGAGGAAACCGGCCGCAGCCTGCTCACAATGCTGCCGCAGGATATCGACTCGGAATTCGTGAAGAAGCTGCTGCAGCCGAAGCAGGCCGAGCCGACCGAAGCGCCGGCCGAAGAACCGCGGACTCCGGGCGCCACGCCGCCCGCTGGCACCGCCCCGGCCGACCCGCAGCGTCGTACCCAGGCGCCGGCCACCGACCGGCAGGCGCTGCAGCGCGTGATCGATTCGACCGCTCCGGCCACCACCGGCGCAACGCCCGCCCCGGCGCAACGCCGGCCCTGACTGGAACCAGAGCCTGGCCCGATCACGAAAACGGCAACCGTTCTTGCGATATGGCCGGGCCCGAACAAGTAGGTGGCAGATTCTCTCCGTCGGCCACCCGTTCGAACGGAGAGCGCATTGGAGCCTGCGATGAGCCTGATCCACGATGCCGACGCCGTGTTCGACCCGAATGCCGATCGCCTGCGCGAGGAGTGCGGCGTTTTCGGCATCTTCGGGCATGAGGATGCGGCGGCGCTGACCGCGCTCGGTCTGCACGCCCTGCAGCATCGCGGCCAGGAGGCGACCGGCATCGTCTCCTTCGACGGCAAGCGCTTCCACACCGAGCGCCAACTCGGCCTGGTCGGCGACGTCTTCTCCGACGCCGGCGTGATCGAGAAGCTCAAGGGCAGGCAGGCGATCGGCCATGTCCGCTACTCGACGACCGGCGAGACCATCCTGCGCAATGTCCAGCCGCTGTTCTCCGAACTGCATGGCGGCGGCTTCGCGGTGGCGCATAACGGCAACCTGACCAACGGTCTGACGCTGCGGCGCAACCTCGTCCGCGACGGCGCGATCTATCAGTCGACCTCCGACACCGAGGTGGTGCTGCATCTCGTCGCCCGCAGCCGCAAACCCAAGTTCATCGAGCGCTTCATCGATGCGCTGCGCCAGATCGAGGGCGCCTATGCCTTCGTCGGCATCACCAACAAGAAGCTGGTCGGCGCGCGCGATCCACTCGGCATCCGCCCGCTGGTGCTGGGCGAGCTGAACGGCTGCCCGATCCTGACCTCCGAGACCTGCGCGCTCGACATCATCGGCGCCAAGTTCGTCCGCGAGATCGAGAATGGCGAGGTCGTCGTCATCTCCGAGCAGGGCATCGAGAGCCACAAGCCCTTCCCGCCCGTGCCGGAGCGGCCTTGCGTCTTCGAATACATCTACTTCGCCCGGCCTGATTCGATCGTGAAGGGCCGCAGCATCTATGAGCGCCGCAAGGCGATGGGCGCGCAGCTCGCGCTGGAAGCCCCGACCGAGGCCGACGTGATCGTGCCGGTGCCGGATTCCGGCGTGCCGGCCGCTCTCGGCTATGCCCAGGCGAGCGGCATCCCGTTCGAGCTCGGCATCATCCGCAACCACTATGTCGGCCGCACCTTCATCGAGCCGACGCAGAAGGTGCGCGAGCTCGGCGTGCGCCTGAAGCATTCGGCCAATCGCAGCGTGGTCGAGGGCAAGCGCATCGTGCTGGTCGACGACTCGATCGTGCGCGGCACGACCTCGCTGAAGATCGTCAAGATGATGCGCGAGGCCGGAGCGCGCGAGGTGCATTTCCGCATCTCCTCGCCGCCGATCACCCATCCCGACTATTACGGCATCGACACACCCGACCAGGCGAAGCTGCTCGCCGCGACGCATACGCTCGAGGAGATGCGCCAGTTCGTCGGCGCCGATTCGCTCGCCTTCATCTCGGTCGACGGGCTCTACAAGGCGATGGGCCATGAGCGCCGCGATCCGACCCGGCCGCAATTCACCGACCATTGCTTCACCGGCGAATATCCGACCTCGTTGACAGATGTCGTCGGCGAGAGCGCCAAGCAGGAAATGTCGCTGCTCGCCGCCGGCTGAGCCTTTCGACGGGACTTTCATGACCAAGCCTCTGGAAGGGCGCATCGCGCTCGTCACCGGCGCGTCGCGCGGCATCGGCCGCGCCGCGGCGCTCGCCTATGCCGAGGCCGGCGCCCATGTCATCGCGCTCGCCCGCACCACCGGCGCGCTGGAAGAGCTCGACGACGAGATCCGGGCGATCGGCGGCAGTGCGACTTTGGTGCCGGCGGACCTCGCCGATGCCGCCGCGATCGAGAAGCTGGGCCCGGCCCTGCTGGAGCGCTGGGGTCGGCTCGACATCCTGCTCGCCAATGCCGGCATCCTCGGCCCGCTGGCGCCGCTGACTCATGTCAGCCCCAAGGAGTGGGCCGAGGTCTTCGACATCAATGTCAGCGCCAATTGGCGGCTGCTGAAATCGGTCGAGCCGGCGCTGAAGGCCTCCGAGTCCGGCCGGGCGATCTTCGTGTCGTCCGGCGCGGCGCATAAGGGTCTGGCCTACTGGGGACCCTATGCGGTCTCCAAGGCGGGGCTCGAGGCGATGGCGCGCAGCTACGCCGACGAGACCCGGAACACCAATCTGCGGGTCATGCTGGTCAACCCGGGCCCTCTGCGGACCCGCATGCGGGCCCAGGCGATGCCGGGTGAGGATCCGATGACGCTGAAGACGCCGGACGATCTGGCGCCGCATCTGGTCGAAATCGCCGCGCCGGGCTGGACCGAGACCGGCAAGATCTTCGACTTCCCGCAGGGCAAGATCCTGACGCCGCAAATGCCGGCGTAAGCATGCCCTGACAATCGGCTGAACAAGGCGAGTACCGGGACAAATGCTGCAATGCTCTCTCTCGCCGCTGCCCGCCCTCGCCGCTTTCGGTTTATCGATCGTCGTGGTGACGGCGGGGCACGCCGTAGCGGACAGCACTCGCATCAGCCCCGATCCCACTCTGGCCGAGGAACTGCGCCGAACCTGTCGCTCGGGCGGCGCGTTGTCGTTGGCCGGCCCCTCGGCCGATGCGCAGGAGATCATCACGCGTCACGATAACGCTGTCGCAGCCTGCACGCGGCTGATCGACAGCGGGAGGCTCACGGGCCGCGAGCTCGCTGCCGCTCTCCTCGATCGCGCAGATCTTCTGGCGCCGGGGACAGGCGACGCTTACGCCCGGGCGCTCGCCGATTACGACCGGGCCATCGCCCTCGAGCCGAAGGCGGCCATTGCTTTCTCCAAGCGCGGGAAGGCCCATCTGCTGTATGCGCGAAACCTCGAGCTCGCGCTACGCGATCTCGATGCCGCCATCCGCCTCGACCCGTCGCAGGCGGATTTCTTGGTCACGCGCGCATCGATCCAGGCCTGGCTCAAACAGCCAGACAGGGCTCTTGCCGATCTCGATCGAGCCGTCGCCCTTGCGCCCGCGTCCGAGAAGGCCCGATCCGTTCGCGGCTTGACCCATCTCGACCAGGGTCGATTTGCCAAAGCCATCGCCGATTTCGATGAAGCCATTCGCCTGGCGCCGAACGCCGGCGAGAATTTCAGCTTCCGCGCTGCGGCCAGACGTGCGGCAGGTGATCCGGATGGGGCGCGCTCGGACGAGGCCCAAGCACGCGCGCTGACGTCTTCAGACCAGACTCCGGCACAGCGCTGAGCGACAGCGGATCTCCCGGCGCTTCAAGCCACCTCCTCCGGCAAGGGGGGACGGGAAGCGGCGCGAGCATGATGCAGCTCTACCTTGCAGCCGCATACTCCCGCACCACCGCGATCAGGTCCGGAACCGTCAGGTTCGGCAAGGCCGCCATCTCGTCGAGCGAGAACCAGCCGATCCGGACATGCTCGTCGCAGAGGTTTTGCGCCTCGCCGCCGTCCCAGCCCGAGACGACATAGATATGGTGCAGCGCCGCGCCGTTGCGCGCGGGGAAACGTTCCTCGGCGGAGAGCATCAACCGGTAGGTCGTTGGCGTCAGCCCAACCTCCTCTCGGCATTCGCGGACAAGCGCGGCATCGAGCGCCTCGTCCTGCTCGACCCGGCCGCCGATCGCATCCCAGTGGTCCGCCCAGGCGCGCTTCCAGGAGGCGCGCAGGCCGAGCAGCACCCGCCCGTCGGCGCGCAGGAAGAGCGCGCTGACGGTCTCGAGCATCAGCCCTTTGCCTTGTCGTACGGGTTGTTGCCGCCGCGGGTATGGAGCCGCACAGGCGTTCCCGGCAGCTCGAAAGCCTCGCGCAGATTGTTGGTCAGATAGCGCAGATACGACACCGGCAGATGCTCGAGCTGGTTGCCGAACAGGGCGAAGGTCGGCGGCCGCGCCTTGGCCTGCGTCATGTAGCGAATCTTGATGCGGCGACCAGCGACGGCCGGCGGCGGATGGGCCGAGAGCACGCCTTCGAGCCAGCGATTGATCCTCGCCGTCGAGACGCGGCGGTTCCAGACGTCATAGGCGCGGAAGACCGCCTGCATCAGCCGGTCGATGCCCTCGCCGGCGATGCCGGAGAGCGGCACGATCTCGACGCCGCGGATCTGCGCCAGCAGATGGTGCGCCTTCTCCTTGAGCTCGGCGAGCAGGCCCTGCTTGTCGGCGACGAGGTCCCATTTGTTCAGGCCGATGACGACCGCACGGCCCTCGCGCTCGGTCAGGTCGGCCAGCGTAAGGTCCTGCTTCTCGAAAGGGATGGTTGCGTCGAGCAGCACCACGACCACCTCGGCAAAGCGGATGGCGCGCAGCGAATCCGCCACGGCGAGCTTCTCCAGCTTCTCGTCGATACGGGCGCGCTTGCGCATGCCGGCGGTGTCGAACAGCTTCACCGGCCGGCCGCGCCATTCCCACTCGACCGAGATGGTGTCGCGCGTGATGCCGGCCTCGGGACCGGTCAGCAGGCGCTCCTCGCCGATCATCCGGTTGACCAGGGTCGACTTGCCGGCATTGGGGCGGCCGATGATGGTGACGCGCAGCGGCCGGTTCGGATCGGCGTCCTCATCGTCCGCAACCGCGGCAGGCACATCCTCCCAGGCCTCTTCCTCGTCCTCCTCGGGCTCGTCGGCGACATAGGGCGCCAGCGCCTCCAGCAGGTCGGCGGTGCCCTCGCCATGCTCGGCCGAGAACGGCACGGGATCGCCGAGTCCGAGCGAGTAGGCCTCCATGACGCCGTCCTTGCCCTTGTTGCCCTCGGCCTTGTTGGCGAGCAGGATCACGGGCTTGCCGGAGCGGCGGACCAGATCGGCGAAGGGCTGGTCCATCGGCGTCAGGCCGAGCCTGGCGTCGATCATGAACAGGATGACATCGGCCTGCTCGATCGCGGTTTCGGTCTGGGCGCGCATGCGGGCAGCGAGCGAATCCTTCTCGGCCTCTTCGAGTCCGGCGGTGTCGATCACGGTGAAGTTGAGATGGCCGAGGCTGGCCTCGCCTTCGCGGCGGTCGCGGGTGACGCCCGGCTGGTCGTCGACCAGTGCCAGCTTCTTGCCGACGAGCCGGTTGAACAGGGTCGACTTGCCGACATTGGGCCGGCCGACGATGGCGATGATGGCGCTCATGATCCGTCTTTAATGCAGCATCGGACCCGCGCCGAAAAGTGGCCCTCCACTTTCCGGAGCGAATCCGATGCTTTTGCTTTGGCGAGTCCGTTGAATGCGACGGCCCGGATGTCAGTTCTTGATGGTGACGGGCCCGCCGCGCACCAGCGTCAGATAGAGCTCGACGCGCTGGCGCAGCACCTGCGGCGACTGCGGGTCGGCGACGACGGCGTCGAACCAGCGCCCGGCATCCTCGAAGAGATTGGCCTTGAGCGCTGAAATGCCGAGGAATTCGCGGGCCGAATGGCGCCAGAGCCCGGTCGGCGTCGCCAGCGGCTCGAGTTCCTTGCGCAGTTCGGCGTAAGGAACGAGGTCGACGCGCAGCAGGCCGGCGCGCAGGCGGGCGAGATCGCGATAATACTGGTCGAGCGAAGCGTCGTTGGCGAGGGCGTCGAAGGCGGCCGCGCCCGCGGTCGCATCGCGCTTGCCGACCTCGGCCGCGAGGCGGAAACGCGAGAGCTGGCGATAGCCGGCCGGCGCATTGGCGGCGAGCTCGGTCAGCGTCGCCTCGGCGGTAGTGGCGTCATTGTCGCGCGAGGCGCGCATCGCCGCTTCGAACCTGGCGCCGACGGCCTCGGCCTTCTTGCGCTCCTGCTGCTGCCAGAACTGCCAGCCGCCGACGCCGGCGACCGCCAGCACGGCGATGGCGATGAAGACATTGCCATATTTCTTGAGGATGGCGCTCGCCTTGTCGCGGCGAACCTCCTCGTCGATCTCGCGGAAAATATCGGACATGACGCCTCGAAACTGATTTCGCCTGCCGGGTAGCACCTTTGCCGGCAGAATGCGAGCCGGAACGGCCGCACAGAGCCGTCAGCGCCGGCTTATTGCTGCGAAAGCGCCGGAGCCGCCAAGCCAGCGAGCACGGTATCGATCAGCTTCCGCCATTCGCCGGAGTCGGCACCACCGGCAATGGCGAGCGCAGCGCGGTCGTAAGCCGCGCCGAGCAGCTGGGAAGTCGGTGCCAGCGGCAACTTCGGCAACGCACCGGTCTGCATCGCCGCCGCGAGCCCTTCGCGCAGGGTCCGCCCGCCATGGCGCGCGTCGATGGCGTCGAGTTCCTCACGGCCGAGCACGGCGGCAGCATCGATCAGCAGCAATTGGGTCCGGCCCGGGACCTGCATCGCCTCCAGAAAGGCCGCACCGCCCTTGCTGAGCGCCTTCAGCGGCGCCAGGCCAGGCCGGGCCGCGCTCTCGATCTCATGCGCGACCGCCGCCGACTCCGCTTCGACCACGGCCCGGAACAGCGCGCGCTTGTCGGCGAAGTGATGGTATAGCGCGCCGCGCGTCACGCCCGCCTCGGCGACGAGCTCCGGCGTGCCGGTCTCGGCATAGCCGCGGCTGACGAAAAGCTCACGCCCTGCCGCGATCAGCGCGGCGCGGGTCGCGTCGGAGCGGTCCTTGTTGGATCGGCGCGTCGGCCATTGCATACGTGCAGCCTGTATGTTAATTCACTAAAACATGCAGATTGTATGTTTATGATGAAAGGCAGGCAAGCCCATGAAAGTCACCAGCTATTACCCGGTGATCATGACCGAGAAGGTCGCGCAGACCGCCGCCTTCTATATCGCGCATTTCGGTTTCGAGGCGCTGTTCGAGGCCGACTGGTACGTCCATCTGCAGTCGACGGTGGACGAGCGGGTGACGCTGGCGGTGCTGGACGGCAGCCATGAGACCATCCCCCTCCCCGGCCGCGGATGCGTTTCGGGGCTGATCCTGAATTTCGAGGTCGACGATGTCGATGCCGAACATGCACGCCTCAGGGCCGCCGGCTTGCCGATCCTCCAGGACCTGCGTGACGAATGGTTCGGCCAGCGCCACTTCATCACCGCCGATCCGAGCGGCGTGCTGATCGACGTGATCAAGCCGATTCCGATGAGCGCCCCGCCCGAAGGCCATGCTTGATCGCGCTGTTCAAGGAATGGCAGAGGGACAGTGCCGCCGCGTCCGGCGAAGGAGCGCTCAGGCTCCAGCGTCGGACCGGAACAGCAGGCTGCCATCGCCGTAGGAGTAGAAGCGATAGCCCTCGGCGATGGCGTGGGCATAGGCGCGCTTCATCAGGTCGAGGCCAGCGAAGGCCGAGACCAGCATGAACAGCGTCGAGCGCGGCAGGTGGAAATTGGTCATCAGCAGGTCGACGGCGCGGAAGCGATAGCCAGGCGTGATGAAGATCGCCGTGTCACCCGAGAACGGCTTGATGATGCCGTCCTCTGCCGTGGCGCTTTCGAGCAGGCGCAGCGAGGTCGTGCCGACCGCGACGATACGGCCACCGGCAGCCTTGACCGCGTTGAGCGCATCGGCGGTCGCAGCGCTGACCGTGCCCCATTCGGCGTGCATGCGGTGCTCGTCGGTGTCCTGCGCCTTGACCGGCAGGAAGGTGCCGGCGCCGACATGCAGCGTGACGAAATGGCTGGAAACGCCGCGCTGCTTCAGCGCCGCGAACAGATCCGGCGTGAAGTGGAGCCCGGCGGTCGGCGCGGCGACGGCGCCTTCTTCGCGGGCATAGGTGGTCTGGTAGTCGCGGGCATCGGCCTGATCGGTCGCGCGCTTGCCGGCGATATAGGGCGGCAGCGGCAATTCGCCGAGCCGGGCGATCGCCTCGTCGAGATAGGGGCCGGCCAGCGAGAAGCGCAGCCCGATATCGCCGCCCTCCCCCTTGTCCTCGACCTCGGCCTGCAACCGGGCGAGCTCGCAGGCATTGCCGGCGCCGTCGCTGTCGAAGACGATCGTCTCGCCGACGGCGAGCTTCTTGGCCGGGCGGGCGAAAGCGCGCCAGCGATCATCCGCCGCGCGCTTGTGCAGCATGACCTCGATGCGGGCCGAGGCCTCGCCGCGATAACGCCGCCCCCAGAGCCGCGAGGGAATGACGCGGGTATCGTTCAGCACCAGGGCATCGCCCGGCCGCAGCAGCTCGACGAGGTCGCGGATGCCGCGATCCTCGAAAGGCTCGGGCGCGTCGGGGCGGACGACGAGCAGCCTCGCTGCGTCGCGCGGGCTCACGGGCCGCAGCGCGATGCGTTCCTCGGGCAGATCGAAATCAAAGAGACCGACGTCCATGGACCGATCCTAAAAAGTCATCCCGGGCCGACCAAGTCGACCCGGGATGACTGTATTCAAGACGCGTCGGAACGCCTCAGGCGTCCGCCTGAACCTTCAGCGAGACGATGGAGTCGGGATCGCGCACCGGCTCGCCGCGCTTGATCCTGTCGATATTCTCCATGCCCTCAACGACTTGGCCCCAGACCGTGTACTGCTTGTCGAGGAAGCGGGCGTCGTCGAAGACGATGAAGAACTGGCTGTTGGCCGAGTTCGGGTTCTGGGCGCGAGCCATCGAGCAGATGCCGCGGACATGCGGTTCGGCGTTGAACTCCTGGGCGAGGTCCGGGTAGCTCGAGCCGCCGGTGCCGGTGCCGTGAGGGCAGCCGACCTGCGCCATGAAACCGTCGATGACGCGGTGGAAGACGATGCCGTCATAAAAACCCTCGCGGGCGAGCAGCTTGATGCGCTCGACATGGTTGGGGGCGAGGTCCGGCCGCAGCTTGATCACCACGCGGCCCTTGGTGGTCTCCATGACGAGGGTGTTCTCGGGATCGAGCGACATCAGACTGATCTTTCGTTGGTCGGCACACGGCCGAAGAAGCGGATTGTGATCGGGCGGCCTGCGATACTCCCTCCGAGCCCCGGCGACAACCTCATCGGCGTGCAATCGCGCACGGCCCGCATCAGCGTGTCGGTGAAACGCTCGCGCAGGCCGGGCGGCGAACGCCGCATCTCCCAGGTGACGCGCGGCTGGCCGAAGAGCGTGCCGTCGCGGCGCAGGCTGAAGCGGACGCTGGCGGACGCACTGTCTCCCGCCTGAAGCGCCGGCGGCTTCCAGCAGCGCCGCAGCGCCGGGCCGATCTGATCGAGCCGGTCGACGGTCTCTTCGCCGAGACCGATCGTCTCCGGGTTGACGGTGCCGATGACGCCGCGATCGACGCCGGGCGTCGGCGACGGCACGGCCGGGCGGCGCGCGCCCTCGCCGAAAGGGCCGGCGATGCCGGGCATGTAGCGTTGGCCCGATTGCGGCGGCAGCACCGGGTTCTGCGAGCCGGACGGCGGCGGCAGGACGGGGTTCTGGAAGCCAGAGGCCGGCGGCAGGCCGAGATCGCGCGTGTCCTGCGCCAGCGCCGTGCCGCTGGCGCAGGACACCAGCAGGAGCGTAAGCGCGGACAGGCGCGACAGGCGCATCGCCTTACTTGGCGTCCGCCAGCAGGCGCATGCGGATGATCTTGTCGGGACCGCTCACCGAGCCGTTATTGGCGCTGCTGCCCTTCTTGATCTTGCGCACGGCGTCCATGCCGGAGACGACCTCGCCGAACAGGGTGTACTGGCCGGTCAGCGAGCCGCAACCCTCGAAGCAGATGAAGAACTGCGAATTGGCCGAGTTCGGGCTCTGCGAGCGCGCCATGCCGACCGAGCCGAGCTTGTAGGGCGTCGGGGTGAACTCAGCCGGGATGTTCGGCAGGTCGGAACCGCCGGTGCCGTCGCCCTTCGGATCGCCGGTCTGGGCCATGAAGCCGTCGATGACGCGGTGGAAGACGATGCCGTCATAGAAGCCGCGCTTGGTCAGCGCCTTGATCTGCTCGACATGCTTGGGTGCGAGGTCCGGCCGCAGGCGGATGGTGACGCGCCCATCCTTGGTGTCGAGCGCCAGGGTGTTCTGCGGATCGAGATTGGCCGGTGCCGGCGCCTGGGCAAAAGCCTGGGATTGAGCCAGGCCGATCGAAGCGGAAACTGCCAGGACGGCGAGCGTGGTGCGAAGCATCGAAAAACCTCTCCTGACCGCCGGAACGGCCCGGCGCATCTGAAGCTGCGAGGTAACGACATCCTATGACTGGAACAAGGCGCTGAATCGCGCACGGCGAACAATGTTGCACCGCACAAGAGCAAACTGGAATAATTTTGCAAAAAGTTCGATCGCGAGCTGCCTAAACAGGTGACAACATAATGGCGATCCGCTAATCAGTTCAGCGCTGGGCTCGCCCGACCGTTTTCCGGGCGCCGCGGACCAGGTCTCGGGAGGAACAAACAGCCGCTAGTATATGAGTGCGCGGGAACAACGGCGCGCCGATACTGCGGTAAAAAACAGACTTTCAAAGGCAGGGCGAAAGCCTTGCCTTTTGTTTTGGTCTATACGCTAGATTACGCTGAACGCTGTTCAGGCGTCGAGCTGGGTCCAGATATACCAGACGATACAGAAAACGACCGCAGCGATGATCGTCGTCGCGATTGCCTTCGTCGCCAAGCCGGGCAGCACCGGCGCGCCAGGATCGGTGCCCTTCTCGACCTCGCCGCTCTCCGCTTGGCTGCGCACGCCGAAGGGCAGCGTCACGAACAGCACCGTCCACCAGATCACGAAATAGACCGCAAGCCCGCCGCCGACCGTCATGACGAGCTGCCCTCGCCAGCCAGAGCGATGCAGGCGAACGCGACCTTGGCCTGCGTCGGCACGCCGAAGCGCGCCGTATGCCTTGCCGGCAAGCCATTCGGAAAATGCTTCACATATTCGGCATTGCAGGCGGCATAGTCGCTAGGATCGGTGATGAGCATCGTCATCTGAACGACGCGATCGAGGCTGCTGCCGGCCTGCGCCAGGATCGTGGCGATATACGCCAAGGCCTGCCGCACCTGCTCGGCCGGCGTCTCACCCCGCACGATCCCCTTCGCCGGATCATGCGGCGCCGATTGGCCGGAGACGAAGACCAGGCCACCTGCTCGCGCCGCGAGGCTGAAGGGGCGTGGCGATCCGGCCTCCGGTTCACCGAAGAACGTGATCTCTGACGTCATGGCTCAGGCCTGCTCCAGCTCGACGAGCGTGCCGCAGAAATCCTTGGGGTGCAGGAAGAGCACCGGCTTGCCATGGGCGCCGATGCGCGGCTCGCCCGAGCCCAGCACGCGCGCGCCCTGCGCCTTCAGCCGGTCGCGGGCGGCGAGGATGTCGTCGACCTCGTAGCAGATATGATGGATGCCGCCGTCGGCATTGCGCTCGAGGAACTTGGCGATCGGCGAGTCGGCGCCCATCGGCTCCAGTAACTCGATCTTGGTGTTCGGCAATTCGACGAAGACCACGGTAACGCCATGCTCCGGCTGCGGCAGCGGCTGCGAGACGCGGGCCCCGAGCGTGTCGCGATAAAGCGCGGTCGAAGCCGCGAGATCCTTCACGGCGATGGCGACGTGGTTGAGGCGTCCGATCATTCCCAGAGCTCCGTTCAGGCGCAGCGTTCAGCAGGCGATATGCCCGATCCTACACCGTGATCACCAGCGCGTTCACCAGCGGCTTCTTGCCCCACTCCTCGTTGACGGCGCTGCGTACGCCGCGTTCGAGCGCGTTGCGCACGGCCTCGGGATCGCGGCGCTTGCCCTTGGGCAGGCCCTCGATCAGGTCCTCGACCGCGTCGGCGACGATGTCGTCGAAGGGTGTGCCGTCCTTGGCGCTAAGCGGCAGGCCGATCAGCGCGACCTCCGGGTCGCCGGCGAGTTCGCCCTTCTCGTCGAGCGCGACCGCGATCGAGATGACGCCGGCAAAGGAGAGCTTGCGGCGCTCGGGAATGGTGCGGTCGAGCGCGCCGATCAGGAGCTCGCCATCCTGGTAGAGCCGGCCGTGCTGGACCTCGGTGAGCTTGCGGGCCCCGTCCTCGGCGATCGCGACGACGTCGCCATTGCCGGCCCGCAGGACGTGCTTGACGCCGAGGCTACGGGCGAAGGTGGCGTGCTCGGTCAGGTGCAGGTCCTCGCCATGGGCGGGAATCGCGATCTTCGGCTTGAGCCAGCCATAGAGCCGCGCCAATTCCTCGCGCCGTGGATGGCCGGAGACGTGCACGAGATGGGTGCGGTCGGTGATGATCTCGATATTGTCGCGCGCCAGCCGGTTGAGGATGGCGCCGACCGCCTTCTCGTTGCCGGGGATGGTGCGCGAGGAAAAGATCACCCGGTCGCCCGGCGAGAGCGCGATCTCGGGGTGATCGTCCGCGGCGATGCGCGAGAGCGCGGCCCTCGGCTCGCCCTGGCTGCCGGTCACCAGCGCGACGACCTTGTCGCGCGGCAGATAGCCATAGGTCTCGACCCCGCGGAACGCCGGAATGCCGTCGAGAAAGCCGCATTCGCGGGCGACGTCGATGACGCGGTCCATGGCGCGGCCGACGACGACGACGTCGCGCTGATTGGCCATCGCCGCCTCCGCGACGGCACGCAGGCGCGCGACGTTCGAGGCGAAGGTGGTGACGGCGACGCGGTTAGGCGCGGAAGCCACCAGTTCCTTGAGCTTGGCAGCGACATCGGCCTCGCTCGGGCTGATGCCGTCGCGCAGGACATTGGTGGAGTCGCAGATCAGCGCCAGCACGCCCTCCTCGCCGAGCTCGCGCAGGCGGGCTTCGTCGGTCGGGAGGCCGACGCGCGGCGTCGGGTCGATCTTCCAGTCACCGGTGTGGACGACGAGACCGGCAGGCGTGCGGATCGCGAGCGCGTTCGATTCCGGGATCGAATGCGCCACGGGGACGAATTCGATGTCGAAGGGGCCGAGCGTGAAGCGCCCTCCCTGGGCGACGATATTCATCTCGACCTTGGGCGCGCCGGGCTCCGACAGTCGGCGCGTCGCAAGCAGGCCGGCAGCGAAGCGCGTGCACCAGACCGGCACGCGCAGCGAGGGCCAGAGCGCGGCGAGCGCGCCGATATGGTCCTCATGGGCGTGGGTGATGACGATGCCGAGCAGGTTGGCCCGATCCTGGATGATGTAGCTGAGGTCGGGCAGGACGATGTCGACGCCCGGCGCCTCCGGCCCGGCGAAGGAGAGCCCGCAATCGACCAGGATCCATTTGCGCTTCTTTTCCGGCCCGAAGCCGTAGAGCGCGGCATTCATGCCGATCTCGCCGAGGCCGCCGAGCGGAACGAAGACGAGCTGGTCGCTGGAACGGGTCACTGGCAATCCTGACGTTCTATCCTGAGGCGGGCAAAGTGCGCGGCGGCAGGCCTAGCATGCTCTCCGACGCGCCTCCATAGCGGCAGAAGCAGGCGGACGCGTTACTTCAACCTGCCGGTGTGCCAGAAGTGGGCATCGAGCCGAAATAGAGATCGCCGGCATCGAGCAGCCGCCGACCGGCTTCCGTCTCCAGTTCGAGCCGTCCGGAGGCGTCGAGGCCGAGGAAGCGGCCGGAGACCGGACCTTCCGGCAGACGCATGGTGATCGTCTGCCCGAGATAGGCGGCGCGCTCCAGCCAGGCGGCCCGGATCGGGCCGAAGCCGCCCGGCAGCGACCAGGCCGAGAAGCGCTGGTGCCAGGCATCCGAGAGTGCTGCCAGCAGGCGCTCGACGGTCGCCTCGGCCGCATGCGCGGAAAGGTGGGCGGCGGGGTAAGGCGTCCCCTCCGGCGCAGAGGCGACGTTGACGCCAATGCCGATGACGACGTTGAAGCGCCCTGCCCGGTTCTCGCCCTCGAGCAAGAGGCCCGAGGTCTTGGCGCCGCGGATCAACAGGTCGTTCGGCCATTTCAGGGCGAGCGCCGGATGGGACAGGCCGGTCACGGCTGCAGCCGCATCGTGCAAGGCAAGGCCCGCAACGAAGCCGAGCTGCGGCGCCAGCGCCGGCTCGCAGGGAGTGGCCAGCAGCAGGCTGGCATAGAGATTGCCGGGCGGCGAACCCCAATGCCGGCCATGCCGGCCGCGGCCGGCGTTCTGGCTTTTCGCGACGATCCAGAGCCGCCCCGGATCGCCCTCGCCCAGCGCCCGCCGCGCCTCCTCCATGGTGGAGGCGACCTCGTCGCGGACGATCAGGCGATAGCCCGCGGCGCGAGCGGATTCGCCAAGCACTTAGGCGCTCAGAACAGCGACTTCGCCGCCGCGGCAGCGGAGTCGAACAGCGGCGCCGGCAGGAAGGACAGCACCAGCACGAACAGCGCCGAGATCAGCAGGACGCCGCGCACGCCGGCGTCGCCCTTGTCGAAGGCCGGCTTGGCGTCGTCGAAATAGATCACCTTGACGATACGCAGGTAGTAATAGGCGCCAACGACGCTCGTGATCACGCCGACCACCGCGAGCACATAGAGCTTGGCCTCGATCGCGGCGAGGAAGACGTACCACTTCGCCCAGAAGCCGGCGAGCGGCGGGATGCCGGCGAGCGAGAACATCATCATCGACATCGCGAACGCCATCCAGCCATTGGTGCGGGACAGGCCGGCGAGCTCGCCGATATCCTCGACCGGCTTGCCATTGCGGTTCATCATCAGCACGCAGGCGAAGGCGGCGAGCGTGGTGGCGAGATAGATCGCCATATAGGTCATCACGCCCTGGACGCCGGCCGGCGTACCAGCAGCGAGGCCGACCAGCGCGTAGCCCATATTGGCGATCGAGGAATAGGCGAGCAGTCGCTTGATATTGGTCTGGCCGATCGCGGCGAAGGCGCCGAGCGCCATCGAGGCGATCGCCATGAAGACGATGATCTGCTGCCAGTCATGCAGCGCGCCCGGGAAGGCGCCGACAAAGATGCGCACGGTCATCGCCATCGCCGCCATCTTGGGCGCCGAGGCGAAGAAGGCTGCGACCGGGGTCGGGGCGCCCTCATAGACGTCCGGCGTCCACATATGGAACGGCACGGCCGAGATCTTGAAGGCGACGCCGGCGGCGACGAAGACAAGGCCGATAATCAGGCCGATGCCGGGATGGCCGCCCTTCACCGCTTCGGCGATGCCGGCATAACTCACCGTGCCGGTGAAGCCGTAGACCATCGACGAGCCGTAAAGCAGCATGCCCGAGGAGAGCGCGCCGAGAACGAAGTACTTCAGGCCGGCCTCGGTCGAGCGCGGATTATCGCGATCGAAGGCGGCGACGACATAGAGCGCGAGCGACTGCAGCTCCAGGCCGACATAGAGCCCGATCAGGTCGCTGGCCGAGATCATCATCATCATGCCGATGGTGGCGAGGACGACGAGGATCGGGAATTCGAAGCGCATGGCGCCGTCGCGGCGCAGGAAATCGGCCGAGAGCACGATCGCGGCCGCGGCGCCGATCAGCGTCAGCACCTTCATGAAGCGGCCGAAGCCGTCGGCGATGAAGGCGCCGTTGAAGGTGACGACCTTGCCCTCGCCGCGCAGGACGAGCACCAGCGCCAGCGCGAAAAGCGCGAGCGCCGCGATTTCGAGCGTGCGCGTCGAGCGCTCGCCCTGGATCGCGCCGTAGAGCACCATGGCGATGGCGCCCAGCGCCAGGATGATTTCCGGAAGCGCCGGACCGAGAGCGGGCAAGGTGGTCATCGGAGCAGCCTTACTGGACGACAAGCATCGCCGTTTTCGCGGCGGTGATGGCGGCCTGATAGTTCTTGATGAGGGCTTCGGTCGGCGCCGCGAAAGCGTCGAGGATCGTGCCGGGCGCGATGCCGTACCAGATCGTCAGCAGGACGAGCGGCACGAAGATCGCGATCTCGCGGGCGTTGAGGTCGGTGATGTCCTTGAGCTCGGGCTTCGTGAGCTCGCCGAAGACGACGCGGCGATAGAGCCAGAGCGCATAGCCGGCCGAGAGGATCACGCCGGTGGTCGCCAGGAACGCCACCCAGGGATTGGCCTTGAAGGCGCCCATCAGCGTCAGGAACTCGCCGACGAAGCCGGCCGTGCCGGGCAGGCCGACATTCGCCATGGTGAAGATCATGAACACCACCGCATAGAGCGGCATGCGGTTCACCAGGCCGCCATAGGCGGCGATCTCGCGTGTGTGCATGCGGTCGTAGATCACGCCGACGCAGAGGAAGAGCGCGCCCGAGACCAGGCCGTGGCTGACCATCTGGAACATGGCGCCCTGGATGCCCTGCGGCGTCAGGGTGAACAGGCCCATGGTGACGAAGCCCATATGCGCCACTGAGGAGTAGGCGATCAGCTTCTTGATGTCCTCCTGCATCAGCGCCACCAGCGAGGTGTAGATGATGGCGATGACGGAGAGCGCGAAGACCAGCGGCGCGAACATCGCCGAGGCGTCCGGGAACATCGGGATCGAGAAGCGGATGAAGCCGTAGCCGCCCATCTTCAGGAGGATCGCCGCCAGGATGACGGAACCGGCCGTCGGCGCCTCGACGTGCGCGTCGGGCAGCCAGGTGTGGACCGGCCACATCGGCATCTTCACCGCGAAGGAGGCGAAGAAGGCGAGCCAGAGCCAGGGCTGCATCTGCACCGGGAACTTGTGCGCGAGCAGCGTCGGGATGTCGGTCGTGCCGGCGTTCCAGTACATCGCCATGATGGCGAGCAGCATCAGCACCGAGCCGAGCAGCGTGTAGAGGAAGAACTTGTAGGAGGCGTAGACCCGGCGCTTGCCGCCCCAGATGCCGATGATCAGGAACATCGGGATCAGGCCCGCTTCGAACAGCAGGTAGAACAGTACGAGGTCGAGCGCGACGAAAACGCCGATCATCAGCGTCTCGAGGATCAGGAACGCGACCATGTATTCGCGCACCCGCTTCTTGACCGAGGTCCAGGACGCCAGGATGCAGAACGGCATCAGGAAGGCGGTCAGGACCACGAAGGGGAAGGAGAAGCCATCGACGCCGAGCTTGAACTTGATGATGTCCGAGACCCAGGCGTGGGTCTCGACCATCTGGAAGCCGGGATTGGCCGAGTCGAAGCGGCCCCAGGCGACCAGCGCCAGGATGAAGGTCGCGACCGTCGCGATCAGCGCCGCCCAGCGGGCGTTGGAGTTGACCGAAGCCTCGTCGCCGCGCTGCGCCAGGATGAAGGCGGCGCCGACCAGCGGCAGGACCAGAAGACCGGTGAGGATACCGAAGCCGAACATCATCTCACCCGCGGGCCATGAGGTACCAGGTCACCAGCCCGGCGACGCCGATCAGCATGGCGAAGGCATAGTGGTAGACATAGCCGGTCTGCAGCCGCACGACACGGTTGGTCACGTCGACGACACGGGCCGAGACCCCGTCCGGGCCGAGCCCGTCGATGACGGCGCCGTCGCCCTTCTTCCAGAGGAAGCGGCCGAGCCACATCGCCGGCTTCACGAACAGGAAGTCGTAGATCTCGTCGAAATACCACTTGTTGAGCAGGAACTTGTAGAGAACCGGGTTGGCGGCCGCGAGCTTGCCGGGCACGTCCGGGCGCAGCACGTACATGTAGAGCGCCAGCAGGAAGCCGATCAGCATCGCCACGAACGGCGACCAGACGACCCATTTCGGCACTTCGTGCATGGCGTGCAGGATATGGTTGTCCTTGCCGGTGAACAGCGCCGCCTTCCAGAAATGCTCGTAGTCGTGGCCGATGAACGCCTCCTTGAAGGCGAAGCCGGCAGCGACCGCGCCGAGCGACAGCACGGCGAGCGGGATCAGCATCGAGAGCGGGCTCTCATGCGGCGTATGGTCGTGACCATGGCCGTGATCGTCGTGAGCATGCGCGGCGTGGGCGTGATCGTCAGCCTTGTGGCCATGCGCGTGGTCGTCGTGGCCGTGCGCCTCGTGCCCGTGGCCGCCCCAGCGCGGCGCGCCCTCGAAAGTCATGAAGTAGAGGCGCCAGGAGTAGAACGAGGTCATCAGCGCGGCGACGACCAGCAGCACGAAGGCGTAGGAGCTGGCGAAGCCGCCATGCGGCACCGACGCATAGGCGCTCTCGATGATCGCGTCCTTCGAGAAGTAGCCGGCGAAGAACGGGAAGCCGGTCAGCGCCAGCGTGCCGATCGTCATCGCCGCCGCGGTCAGCGGGATGTGCTTCCTGAGGCCACCCATGTTCCGCATGTCCTGCTCATGGTGCATCGCATGGATGACCGAGCCGGCGCCCAGGAACAACAGCGCCTTGAAGAAGGCGTGGGTGAACAAATGGAAGATGCCGGCCGAGTAGGCGCCGACACCCATCGCCACGAACATGTAGCCGAGCTGCGAGCAGGTCGAATAGGCGATGACGCGCTTGATGTCGTTCTGCACCAGACCGACGGTCGCAGCGAAGAAGGCGGTGGTTGCGCCGATGACGACGACGACGGTCAGCGCGACCGGCGCGTATTCGAAGATCGGCGACAGGCGCGCCACCATGAAGACGCCGGCGGTAACCATGGTCGCGGCATGGATCAGCGCCGACACCGGGGTCGGGCCTTCCATCGCGTCCGGCAGCCAGGTGTGCAGCAGGAACTGCGCCGACTTGCCCATGGCGCCCATGAAGAGCAGCAGGCAGGTCAGCGTCAGCGCGTTCCAATCATAGCCGAGGAAGCGGAAGCTGCGCTCCGTGAGTCCGGCGATCTGCGGGAAGATGCTGTCGAAGGCGACCGAGCCCGTCAGGACGAAGACCAGGAAGATGCCGAGCAGGAAGCCGAAATCGCCGACGCGGTTGACGACGAACGCCTTGATCGCCGCGGCGTTGGCCGAGGGCTTCTGATACCAGAAGCCGATCAGCAGATAGGAGGCGAGACCGACGCCTTCCCAGCCGAAGAACATCTGCACGAGGTTGTCGGCTGTCACCAGCATCAGCATGGCGAAGGTGAACAGCGACAGGTAAGCGAAGAAGCGCGGCCGATGCGGATCCTCGTGCATGTACCCGATCGAATAGAGGTGCACGAGCGAGGAGACGGTGTTGACCACGACCAGCATGACCGCGGTCAGCGTGTCGATGCGGAAGGCCCAGTCGACGCGCAAATCGGCCGAAGCCAGCCAGGTCGCGACCTGGACGCGGGTGGTGCCGGAGCCGAAGCCGACCTGGACGAAGGCCACCCAGGACAGCGCCGCCGAGATCAGCAGCAGCGTGGTGGTGACGATCTCCGAGGCGCGTGCGCCGATCAGCCGGCCAAAGAGGCCGGCGATGAAGAAGCCGATCAGGGGAAGGAAGACGATCGCTTGATACATGGCAGGTTACGGGCGCGTCGCCGCGCTCAGCCTTTCATCATGTTGATGTCTTCCACCGCGATCGTGCCGCGGTTGCGGAAGTAGACGACGAGAATGGCGAGCCCGATCGCGGCCTCGGCGGCGGCGACGGTCAAAACCAGCATCGCGAAGACCTGCCCGACGATGTCGTTCAGGAAGCTCGAGAAGGCGACAAAGTTGATGTTGACCGAGAGCAGGATCAGCTCGATCGACATCAGGATCACGATGACGTTCTTGCGGTTGATGAAGATGCCGAGCACGCCGAGCGTGAACAGGATCGCGGCGACCGCCAGATAAGAGCCAAGCCCGACCATCACGCCATCTCCTCGGGAACGCCGGCGCGCGAAGGCACCTTCTTCACATCCATCGCCGCAGCCTTGGTGCGGGCGTTCTGCGTCGGGATATCCTGGCGCTTGATGCCCTTGCGGTCGCGCAGTGTCAGCACGATCGCGCCGATCATCGCGACCAGCAGCACGAGGCCGGCCGCCTGGAAGTAGTAGATGTACTTCGTATAGAGCACCTGCCCGAGCGCAGCCGTGTTGGTGACGCCCGCGGGAATCGCGGCGACGGGCGCACGCACGATCTGCGGGTCGATCACCCAGGCGCCGACGACCAGCAGCAATTCGACCGCGAAGATCAGGCCGATCAGCCCGCCGATCGGCAGATATTGCAGGAAGCCCTGGCGCAGCTCGGCGAAGTCGACGTCGAGCATCATCACCACGAAGAGGAAGAGCACCGCGACGGCGCCGACATAGACGACGACCAGCAGCATCGCCAGGAACTCGGCCCCGAGCAGCAGGAACAGGCCCGCCGCGTTGACGAAGGCGAGGATCAGGAACAACACCGAATGCACCGGGTTGCGCGCCGAAATCACCATCAGCGCCGAGGCGATGGTGACGCCTGAGAAGAGATAGAAGAAAGCCGCTGCGGCATTCATCTTCGCCAGCCTTTCCGCCCTTGCGGGCGGCCCTCGTTTCGTCACACGGCGGGCCGAGTCCCGCCGCAGTTTGGAGCGTCTATAGTCAGGCCCGCCGGACGCGACAACCGCGCGACAGGCCGCAATCCTCAGCGATACGGCGCATCCATCGCGATATTGCGCGCGATCTCGCGTTCCCAGCGGGCGCCGTTATCGAGCAGCTTGTCCTTGTCGTAGAACAGCTCCTCGCGGGTCTCGGTGGCGAACTCGAAATTCGGGCCCTCGACGATGGCGTCGACCGGGCAGGCCTCCTGGCAGAAGCCGCAATAGATGCACTTGGTCATGTCGATGTCGTAGCGGGTCGTGCGGCGGGTGCCGTCATTGCGGCGCGGGCCGGCCTCGATCGTGATCGCCTGCGCCGGGCAGATCGCCTCGCAGAGCTTGCAGGCGATGCAGCGCTCTTCGCCATTGGGATAGCGGCGCAGCGCGTGCTCGCCCCGGAAGCGCGGCGAGAGCACGCCCTTCTCGAAGGGATAGTTCAGCGTCGCCTTCGGCTTGAAGAAATAGCGCATCGACAAGGCGAACGCGCCGACGAACTCCTTGAGGAGTAGTCCCTTGGCGGCCTGCGCGAGTGACATCCGTCTCGTCCTTCTCTCGTCTCGGAGCCGGATCCGATCAGGTTGGAACAACCTGATCGGTGAATCCGTCTCCCGCTTTTTATCAGAGACCGTTTTACCGATCAGCTTGCTGTGCAAGCTGATCGGAACGGGCTCTAGCCGAACAAGGCCCGGCCGATAAAGTAACCGACGATGGGCAGACCGCCCACCGACACCACCAGCACCGCCGCCTTCAACAGGCGGATGCGCCGTTCGTAATCATCCTTCTCGGCCGGCGTCTTCGAGCTGTCGGTGCGACGTAAGCTCGCAACCACAACACCCGTGACGAGCCGATACTCGATCAGGCCGACGACGAAGCCGATCAGGGCTCCGATCAGGCCGGCCTGCCCCGCCATCAGGGAGCGGGGCCCCAACCGGTGATCTGCAGCACCGCCGCCACGATCACGACGCAAGCGAGCGACAGCGGCAGGAAGACCTTCCAGCCCAGCCGCATCAGCTGGTCATAGCGGTAGCGCGGCACGAAGGCCTTCACCATGGCGAACATGAAGAAGACCAGCATGACCTTCAGCACGAACCAGACCACGCCCGGCAGCCAGGTGAAGGGCGCGATCGGGAACGGCGGCAGCCAGCCCCCGAGGAACAGGATCGTGGTCAGCGAGCACATGGTCATGATCGCCACGTATTCGCCGAGCATGAACAGCAGATACGGGGTCGAGGAGTACTCGACCATGAAGCCCGCGACGAGCTCCGATTCGGCCTCGGCCAGATCGAAGGGCGGCCGGTTCGTCTCGGCCAGCGCCGAGATGAAGAAGACGATGAACATCGGGAAGAGCGGCAGCCAGTACCAGCCGAACATGCCCGCCCTGGTGTTCTGCGCCTCGACGATCGCCGAGAGGTTGAGCGAGCCGACGCAGAGCAGCACGGTGACGATCACGAAGCCGATCGAGACCTCGTAGGAGACCATCTGCGCCGCCGAGCGCAGCGCGCTGAGGAACGGGTACTTCGAGTTCGAAGCCCAGCCGCCCATGATGATGCCGTAGACGCCGAGCGAGGAGATCGCGAAGATGTAGAGCACGCCGACATTAATGTCGGCGATCGCCCAGCCTTCTGCGATCGGGATCACCGCCCAGGCCGCCAGCGCGAGCAAGCAGGTGACCAACGGCGCCAGCAGGAAGACGCCCTTGTTGGAGCCCGACGGGATGATCGGCTCCTTGAAGACGAATTTCAGCAGGTCGGCGAAGCTTTGGAACAAGCCGAAGGGCCCGACCACGTTGGGGCCGCGACGCAGCTGCACCGCCGCCCAGACCTTGCGGTCGGCCAGCAGCATGAAGGCGATGAAGATCAGCAGCGCGACCAGGAGCAGCAGGCTCTTGCCGGCGATGATCGCGAGATCGAGGACGAGGTCCCAGTTCATCGAGGCTTACTCCGCCGCCTGGCGCATGCGGCCGGAGGCCAGCGCCGAGCATTCCGCCATCACCGCCGAAGCGCGGGCGATGGGATTCGTGGTGTAGAAATCGGCGACCGCCGGAACGAAACCGGCCTTGTCGGTCGCGCCACCCTGCCCCGCCAGCTTCGCCAGCCCGGCGCGATCGCCTTCGCCGACGGTGTCGACCGCGGCGAAATGCGGATGGGCGGCGTAGAGCTCGCGGCGCAGCGCGCTGAGCGAGTCGAAGGGCAGCGGCTTGCCGAGCGAGGCGGAGAGCGCCCGCAGGATCGCCCAGTCCTCCTTGGCATCGCCGGGCGGGAAGGTGGCGCGGGCCGCCATCTGCACCCGCCCTTCCGTGTTGACGTAGGTGCCTGACTTCTCGGTATAGGCCGCGCCCGGCAGGATCACGTCGGCGCGATGCGCGCCCTTGTCGCCATGGCTGCCTTGGTAGATCACGAAGGCGCCGGCCGGCACCTCGATCTCGTCGGCGCCGAGCAGGAAGAGCACGTCGAGCGCGCCAGCCGCCGTCATGCCGGCGACGTCGAGACCGCCCTCGCCCGGCACGAAGCCAAGATCGAGCGCGCCGACGCGGGCCGCCGCGGTGTGCAGCACGCCAAAACCGTTCCAGCCGTCCTTGACCGCGCCGAGCACCTCGGCCGCCTTGGCCGCGAGCGAGAGCACGGCGGCGCCGTCCTTGCGGGACAAAGCGCCCTGCCCGACCAGCACCATCGGCCGCTCGCCGGCAGCCGCGGCACGCTTGACCAGATCGGCCAGCGTCTCCGGCCCGGCGCCGAGATAGTCATAGGCGTAGGTCAGGTCGACCTGCTCGCCGATCAGCGAGACCTTGAAGTCGCCGCGCAGCCAGCGCTTGCGGATGCGGGCGTTGACGATCGGCGCCTCGCGACGCGGGTTCGAGCCGATGATCAGCAGCGAGGTCGCATCCTCGATGCCGACAATGCCGGTGTTGAGGATGTAGCTGGCGCGGCCGAATTCCGGGTCGAGCTTCGCGCCGTCCTGGCGGCAGTCGAGATTGCTCGAGCCGAGGCCGGCGATCAGCCCCTTCAGCGCATACATCTCCTCGACCGCGGCGAGATCGCCGGCGATCGCGCCGATGCGCTCCGGCTTGGCGGCCTTGAGCTTGGACGCGACCAGCGCGAGCGCCTCGGTCCAGCTCGCGGCGCGCAAAGCGCCGTTCTCGCGGATATAGGGCCGGTCGAGACGTTGGGTGCGGAGGCCGTCGGCGATGTGGCGGGTCTTGTCGGAGATCCACTCCTCGTTCACCGCCTCGTTGATGCGCGGCAGCACGCGCATCACCTCACGGCCGCGGGAGTCGACGCGGATCGCCGAGCCGACCGCGTCCATCACATCGATGGATTCGGTCTTGGTCAGCTCCCAGGGCCGCGCCTTGTTCTGGTAGGGCTTGGAGGTCAGGGCGCCGACCGGGCAGAGATCGACGACGTTGCCCTGCAGCTCCGAGCTCATCGCGTGCTCGAGATAGGTGGTGATCTCCATGTCTTCGCCGCGGCCGATCGCGCCGAGGTCGGAGGCTCCGGCGACCTCGGTGGTGAAGCGGACGCAGCGCGTGCACTGGATGCAGCGCGTCATCGAGGTCTTGACCAGCGGGCCGATATACTTGTCCTCGACGGCGCGCTTGTTCTCGGCATAGCGCGAGGTGTCGACGCCGTAGGCCATCGCCTGGTCCTGCAGGTCGCACTCGCCGCCCTGGTCGCAGATCGGGCAGTCGAGCGGGTGGTTGATGAGCAGGAACTCCATCACCCCTTCGCGGGCCTTCTTGACCATGGGCGACTTGGTCGAGACGACCGGCGGCTCGCCATTCGGGCCGGGACGCAGGTCGCGCACGCCGATGGCGCAGGAGGCCTGCGGCTTCGGCGGGCCGCCCTTCACTTCGACCAGACACATGCGGCAGTTGCCGGCGATCGAGAGCCGCTCATGGAAGCAGAAGCGCGGCACCTCGGCGCCCGCCGCCTCGCAGGCCTGGAGCACGGTATACTCCGGCGGAACGTCGACCTCGATGCCGTCGATCAGAAGCTTGGTCATGGTCTCACTCCGCCGCCATGAGCCTGACCGGCTCGCCATGCGGATTGGCGGCATAGTCGTCGATGCGCTGCTCGATCTCGTGACGGAAATGGTTGATCAGGCCTTGGATCGGCCAGGCGGCAGCATCGCCCAGCGCGCAGATGGTGTGACCCTCGATCTGCTTGGAAACGTCGAGCAGCATGTCGATCTCGCGCTTCTGGGCGCGGCCTTCGGCCATGCGGTTGACGACGCGCCACATCCAGCCGGTGCCCTCGCGGCAGGGTGTGCACTGGCCGCAGCTCTCATGCTTGTAGAAATAGCTGATGCGGGCGATGGCGCGGATGATGTCCGTCGACTTGTCCATCACGATCACCGCCGCCGTGCCGAGGCCCGACTTCAGCTTCGAGAGCGAGTCGAAATCCATCGGCGTGTCGATGATCTGCTCGGCCGGCACCATGCGCACCGAGGAGCCGCCGGGGATGACCGCCTTGAGATTGTCCCAGCCGCCGCGGATGCCGCCGCAATGGCGGTCGATCAGCTCGCGGAAGGTCAGGCCCATCGCCTCTTCGACATTGCAGGGCTTGTTCACATGGCCGGAGACGCAGAACAGCTTGGTGCCGACATTGTTGGGCGTGCCGATCGAGGAGAACCAGCTGGCACCGCGGCGCAGGATAGTCGGCGCGACCGCGATCGACTCGACGTTGTTGACGGTGGTCGGGCAGCCATAGAGGCCGACATTGGCCGGGAAAGGCGGCTTCAGCCGCGGCATGCCCTTCTTGCCCTCGAGGCTCTCCAGCAGCGCCGTCTCCTCGCCGCAGATATAGGCGCCGGCGCCGTGATGCACATAGAGATCAAAGGGATAGCCGTGCTTGTTGTTCTTGCCGATGAGGTTCGCCTCATAGGCCTCGTCGACGGCGCGCTGCAGCGCCTCGCGCTCGCGGACATATTCGCCGCGGATGTAGATGTAGGCGGCATGCGCGCCCATGGCGAAGGAGGCGATCAGGCAGCCCTCGACCAGCGTATGCGGGTCGTTGCGCATGATCTCGCGGTCCTTGCAGGTGCCCGGCTCCGACTCGTCGGCGTTGACGACGAGATAGTGCGGGCGCCCGTCGCTCTGCTTGGGCATGAACGACCATTTCAGCCCGGTCGGGAAGCCGGCGCCGCCGCGCCCGCGCAGGCCCGACTTCTTCATCTCGTCGATGATCCAGTCGCGCCCCTGCTCGAGCAGGAACTTGGTGCCGTCCCAGGCGCCACGTTGCATGGCGCCCTTCAGCGACAGGTCGTGAAGGCCGTAGAGGTTGGTGAAGATGCGGTCCCGATCAGCAAGCATCGTTGTTCGCCTCAGTTCGTCGGCTTGTCGCCGAGCTTGCTCTCCGGCCGCCAGCCGGTAGCGAGCCTCGATGCCTGCGAGATCCAGTCGTCACGGACCGCCCTGCCCTTGAAGCCGATCAGCCTTGCATCGACCCAGGCGAGCTCGGCCGGGGTCCAGGCCGCGACCTGGTCGAAGTGCCAGATGCCCATCTCGTTGAGAATCTTCGCCAGCTTGGGACCGACGCCCCAGATCAGCTCGAGATCGTCGCCCTTGCCGTCACGGGCCGCGGTCAGCAGCGCGGGCTTGGACTCGGCCACGGCGGGAGCCGGCTCGGCAGCCGGAGCGGCCTCGGCGGCCGGCGCCTTCGGAGCCTCGCTCTTGGTGGTGTCCTTGATCGCCTTGCCCGTCGCGGAGGGTGTATCCTGCGCGGCGCTCGCCGGCTGGTTCGGATCGGACGGCTTGGGACGGGCCGGCGCCGCGGCCTCGGGAGCCGGCGCGGTCTTGACGTCGGTCGGACCGGCCTTGGCCGTCGCGGCGGCCGTCTCGGCTTCCGCCTTGGCCTTGGCCTCGGCCGCAGCCTTCTCGCTGGCGATCTTGATGGCCTCTTCGCGCTGCCTGGTGATGCGCTTCTGCCAGTCGCCGGCGCCGATCATCGAGCCGTCGAAGAGGGCCGGGTCCCTCAGCGTATCGCCGCCGCCGAGCGGCTCCGAGCAGGAGCGGTCGACCTGCGGGCCGGGCTTGGTCGGACGACCTTCGCGCAGGTCGCCGAGCAGCTTGCGGAAATTCTCGGGCGTCAGGTCTTCGTAATAGTCGAAATTGATCTGCGCCATCGGGGCGTTGCAGCAGGCGCCGAGGCATTCGACCTCGAGCCAGGACAACTTGCCGTCGGCGGTGACGGTCGACTGCGGGCCGATCACCTCCTCGCAGACCTTCTTCAGCGCCTCGGCGCCGCGCAGCGCGCAGGGCGTCGTGCCGCAGAGCTGGACGAAGTGCTGGCCGACCGGCTGCAGGCTGAACATGGTGTAGAAGGTCGCGACCTCCAGCACCCGCATCGGCGCCATGCCGAGCTTGCGCGCGACTTCCTCGATCGCGGCGCGCGGCAGCCAGCCATCATGCTGCTCCTGCGCCTTCCACAGCAGCGGGATCACGGCCGAGGCCTGCCGACCTTCAGGGTACTTTGCGATCTGCTGGTCGGCCCAGTTCTCGTTCGCCGCGGTGAAGGCGAAGGAGGCAGGCTGAACGTGATCAGGCGCGAGACGACGGACGGACATCAGCGGTCCACCTCACCAAAGACGATATCGAGGGAGCCGAGGATCGCGGAGACGTCGGCGAGCATGTGCTTGCGGCACATGAAATCCATGGCCTGGAGATGGGCGAAGCCCGGCGCCTTGATCTTGCAGCGATAGGGCTTGTTGGTGCCGTCGGAGACGAGATAGACGCCGAATTCGCCCTTGGGCGCCTCGACGGCGGCGTAGACCTCGCCCTCGGGCACCTTGTAGCCCTCGGTGTAGAGCTTGAAGTGGTGGATCAGCGCTTCCATCGAGCGCTTCATCTCGCCGCGCTTGGGCGGCACCATCTTGCCGTCGAGCGAGGAGACCGGGCCGCCGCCATCGGCCGAAAGCAGCTTTTCGCAGCACTGCTTCATGATGCGGACCGACTGGCGCATCTCTTCCATACGGATGCAGTAGCGGTCGTAGCAGTCGCCGTTCTTGCCGACGGGGATGTCGAATTCCATCTCCTCGTAGCACTCATAGGGCTGCGCCTTGCGCAGGTCCCAGGGCGCGCCGGAGCCGCGCACCATCACGCCCGAAAAGCCCCATTTCCAGCAGGTTTCGAGATCGACGACGCCGATGTCGACATTGCGCTGCTTGAAGATGCGATTGTCGGTGAGCAGGCCTTCGAGATCGTCGCAGACCTTGAGGAACGGATCGCACCATTCGGCGATGTCATGGATCAGCGAGGTCGGCAGGTCCTGGTGGACGCCGCCCGGCCGGACATAGGCCGCGTGCATGCGCGCGCCGCAGGCCCGCTCGTAGAAGATCATCAGCTTCTCGCGCTCCTCGAAGCCCCAGAGCGGCGGGGTGAGCGCGCCGACGTCCATCGCCTGCGTGGTGACGTTGAGGATATGCGAGAGGATGCGGCCGATCTCGGAATAGAGCACGCGGATGAGCTGGCCGCGGCGCGGCACGGTCACGCCCATCAGCTTCTCGACGCCGAGCGCGAAGGCGTGCTCCTGGTTCATCGGCGCGACATAGTCGAGCCGGTCGAAATAGGGCACGGCCTGGAGATAGGTCTTGTGCTCGATCAGCTTCTCGGTGCCGCGGTGCAGCAGGCCGATATGCGGGTCGACACGCTCGACGATCTCGCCGTCGAGCTCCAGCACCAGGCGCAGCACGCCGTGCGCCGCCGGGTGCTGCGGCCCGAAATTGATCGAGAAGTTGCGGATGTTGTGCTCGGTCATGTCCGGCCTTCCTGGGCGGCATGGAATTCGGCGATCACCTGCTCGCCGGTCTTGCGCCGGCGCTCGCCCGCGAAGGCGTAGAGGTCAGGCTTCTCGTCGATGAAGATCTCTTCGGCGAAGACGAGATCGGAAGGATTGTCGAGGCTCGGGAACGCCACGGCGACATGGCCCTCGCCCGAGCGCTGGCGCCAGAACAGGCTGGTGCCGCAGTTGCGGCAGAAGACGCGCTCGCCCCATTCGGAGGAGGTGTAGACGCCAAGGTGCGTCTCGTCGGCGATAGAGACGTCCGTGCAGGGCACGGTCATCAGCACGCCGCCGCTCCATTTGCGACACATGTCGCAATGGCAGACATCCATCTCCGGCTTGGCCATGGTCGCCGTGAAGCGCACCGAGCCGCAGAGACAGCCGCCGGAGAGTGTGTGGCCTTCGCCCATAAGCTCAGCCCGCCTTGGCCTTCTCGTCGCCCGGCAGGACGTATTCCGTCCCTTCCCAGGGCGAGAGGAAGTCGAAGTTGCGGAACTCCTGGTTCAGCTTCACCGGCTCGTAGACGACGCGCTTCTGCTCGTCGTCATAGCGGACCTCGACGAAGCCGGTCAGCGGGAAGTCCTTGCGCAGCGGATAGCCCTCGAAACCGTAATCGGTGAGGATGCGGCGCAGGTCCGGGTGGTTCGAGAACAGGATGCCGTAGAAATCGTAGGCCTCGCGCTCATACCAGTTAGCGGCCGGGAAGACCTCGATCACGGAGGGGACCGGAGTCGCCTCGTCGGTCTGGACCTTGACCCGGATGCGCCGGTTATGGCGCGGCGATAGCAGATGATAGACGACCTCGAAGCGCTTCTCGCGCTGCGGATAGTCGGCGCCGGCGATATCGGTGAAATTGACGAAGCGGAAGCGCGGATCGTCATAGAGGGTCTTGAGGACCCGCACGATCTCTGCCGCCTCGGCCAGCACCGTGATCTCGTCGAAGGCGACGATGATATCGGTCACCGCGCCGGGCAGCGCCGCCTTGATCTCTTCGCCCAATGTCACGAGCGCTTCGCTCATCGCATCACCTTCGCAAGCCGCCGGTCGCCAAGCGCCTCAGCGCTCGATCGTCCCGGTCCGCCGGATCTTCTTCTGCAGCAGCAGCACGCCATAGAGCAGCGCTTCCGCGGTCGGCGGGCAGCCGGGCACATAGACGTCGATCGGCACGATGCGGTCGCAGCCGCGCACCACCGAATAGCTGTAGTGGTAATAGCCGCCGCCATTGGCGCAGGAGCCCATCGAGATGACGTAGCGCGGCTCCGGCATCTGGTCGTAGACCTTGCGCAAGGCCGGAGCCATCTTGTTGGTCAACGTGCCGGCGACGATCATCACGTCCGACTGGCGCGGGCTGGCGCGCGGCGCGAAACCGAAGCGCTCGACATCATAGCGCGGCATCGACAGCTGCATCATCTCGACCGCGCAGCAGGCGAGGCCGAAGGTCATCCACATCAAAGAGCCGGTGCGGGCCCAGTTGATCAGGTCGTCGCTCGCCGTGACGAGGAAGCCCTTGTCGGCCAGCTCGTTGTTGATCTCGACGAAATAGGGATCGCGGGTGCCGAGCGGCTTGCCGTCGGGGCCGAGCAGGCCCCTGGGAGCCTGCGCGACGAGCGGATCACCGCGATCGATCGCTGTCATGGCCATCAGTTCGAACCTTTGGGTTTCGTCGAATGTAAGAATACGGACAGGAGCCTATCAGGTCTCTGCGACAAAGCGATCAGTCCCACTCGAGCGCGCCCTTGCGCCACTCGTAGACGAAGCCGACCGTCAGCACGCCGAGGAAGACCATCATCGACCAGAAGCCGAGCCAGCCGAGCCCGCCGAAGGCGACCGCCCAGGGGAAGAGGAACGCGACTTCGAGATCGAAGATGATGAAGAGGATGGCGACGAGATAGAAGCGCACGTCGAACTTCATGCGCGCATCGTCGAAGGCGTTGAAGCCGCATTCATAGGCGGAGAGCTTTTCGGCATCCGGCTTGGAATAGGCCACGGCGAAGGGCGCGATCAGCAGCGCCAGGCCGATCACCAGCGACAGGCCGATGAAGATCACCAGGGGCAGATAGTCCGACAGCAGGGACTGCACAGGAAGAGCTTGCATCTGTCACCCCGCTTCAACCCGGCGCCGCGACTGGCGCCCTCAATCTCGCCAGTCGATTAGACCCTGCTTTAGAATCACGCAAGGGTTCGCCGCGCCGCACAACGCGGCTGTCGCCATGTCTTTGCCGCATATGTCGAGCCGACCAGCGAAACTGTCACGATTCCCGGCCGTTTCGGCTCCGATTTTCGCGATCGGCGACGCTGGGCGCAAGGCGGTTGTCGCGGCGCGCCGAAGCATGGCAAACCGGGACGTAACGTCAGTCTTCGGCGCCGGCACGATTCGTCGGCAGGCATTGCCGATGCGTCAGGAGAACCGGTGCGGGAATGCCGAGGCCAACAACGCATCGTGATCGCGATATCCCGGCCACTGCCCCGCCATCGGCGTCCCGCGCCTCGTGAGTTTCATGCGGGGAGTCGCCCTTTCCAGTGCCTGTGCGGCGGTGATGGCGTTCGGCAGCGCGGCCGTAGCACAGCAGATGATGCTCGCGCCCCTGCCGCCCGAGCGCCCGTTCGACCTCGACCTGCAGATCAAGCCGGGCGCGCCACCGATCGTCGTCCTTCCACAGGCTCCGGCCGAAGCCAGCGCCACGACGACGCCAGGGCCGGCGCCCACCCTCGCCCAACCCGAGCCCGACGACGACGAGGGACCGGAATGGCCGCAGCGCACACCGGGTCAGACCGCCGAGGAACCCGCCTTCGACCCCAATGAGAAACCCGACAGGCCGGGCATCTCGACCGATCCCGGCACCTCGATCGTCTGTCTGCCACCGGTGCTGAAGAGCATCCTCGGCAAGATCTCGGACAAATACGGGGCGGTGAAGGTGACCTCGACCTGGCGCCCGCCCTGGCGGGCGCGGCGCGGCTCCTATCACAAGCGCTGCGAAGCGATGGACTTCCGCGTGCCCGGCGTCAGGCCGCGCACCGTCCTGGAATGGGCCCGCACCCTGCCCGAGGTCGGCGGCAACAAGGTCTACTGGAACGGATTGATCCATATCGATACGGGACCGCGCCGGCCCTGGTGATCGGCTGCGGCAGCACGCGTCGGTTTCAACACGTTCGGGCTCGAAAATCGCGTTCGTTCGGACGCTTGGTGATCTAGGCCAGCCGATTACGCCAGTCGCGCAGCGCTTCCAGCAGCTGGCGGATGAAGCCGGCGGTCGCCTCGTCGGTCAGCTTGCCGGCCTCGTCGAACTTGGTCTGGGCGGCGCCGATCATCACCTCCGGCTTGTTGAGCGGGAAGGCGTTGAGGAAGATCAGCATCTGCCGCAGATGATACTGCGCCCGCGCCGTGCCGAGGACGCCGCCGCTCGCGCCCATGATCGCCACCGGCTTGTTGTCGAAAGGCTGGCTCGGCGGGCGCGAGGCCCAGTCGATCGCGTTCTTGAGCACGCCCGGGATCGAATAGTTGTACTCCGGCGTCACGAACAGGATCGCATCGGCCGCCGCGAGCTGGTCGCGGAAGCGCTGGACCTGAGGCGGATAACCGGCGACGCGGACATCGTCGTTATAGAGCGGCAGGTCGCCGATCTCGGCGATCTCGATCGTCATCCCCTCCGGCGCCAGCGCTATGGCCGCCTTCAGCGCAGCGGTGTTGTAGGAGCCGGCCCGCAAGCTGCCCGAAATCCCGACGACCCGGATCGGGCCTCCATCCTTAGCCATGTCTTGTCTCCTGGAACGCTTGGTCGATTGTCGGGCTCAGCCCTGGCGCTTGATGAAGCCGGTGATCGTGACGCGATCCCAGATGCCGGCGACGTGGAACGGATCGGCGGCATTGAAGCGCTCCACGGTCGCAAGGTCCACCGCCTCCACGACGAAGAGGCTGCCGATCATGGTCACGCCGTCCTCGGCGACCAGGGGGCCCGACATCACGATCCGGACACCTCGCGCTTCAGTGTCCGACAGGAAGGCCTTGTGGGCATCGTAGTTGGCGAGACGGGCCGGGAGTGCGCCAAGCTTGTCGAGCGCGTGGATCACGAACAGCATGTGGTGAGGCTCCTATCGGCGGCCGGGCCATGCGCCGGCCGCCTTGGACGAGGTTCAGGTTACTTGCTGGCCAACGCCGCCGCCTCGCTCCAGCTCGGGCAGCTGCGCGATTCCAGCGGGCTGTCATAGGGCTGGAAGTTCGAGGCGTTCACCACGGTCGGCTTCAGCACCACCTCGGTGACGATCGGCTCCTTGCGCAGGGCCCGGATCGCGACCAGCGTGCCGATGCAGCCCTGCAGGAAGCCGTTATAGTCGCCAGAGGCGAGCAGCTTGCCGGTCTTGATGGCGTCGACCGCCTCCTTGGTGCCGTTGATGCCGACGACCTTGGCCTTGCGGTTGGCGCCGTCGAGCGCCTCGATCACGCCGATCGCCATCGCATCGTTGGCGGCGAGCACGCCGTCGATCTGCGGATGCGACTGCATCAGGTTCTCCATCACCTGCAAGCCCTGCAGGCGCTGGTAGTTCGCCGGCTGGCTGGCGAGCAGCTTGACGTCCTTGAACTCCTTGATCGCGTCGTTGAAGCCGCGGACACGGTCGATATTGGTCAGCGAGCCCTTGACGCCCTCGAGGATGACGACATTGCCCTTGCCGCCGATCTCCTTCAGCAGGAAGCGCGCCGTCTCCAGGCCGAGGCTGTAATCGTCGGCCCCGACGAAGGCGAGGAACTTGCCGCCGGCGCTGCGGTCGGTGACGTTGACGATCGGGATCTTGGCATCGTTGATCTGCTCGACGCCCGGCACCATCGCCTTATAGTCGACGGGGACGAAGACGATGGCGCTCGGCTTCTTGACGATCACGTCCTCGACCTGGCTGAGCTGCTCGGGGATCGAGTCCGGCTTGGTCGGGATATAGTGCACCGCCTTGGCGCCGAGCGATTTCGCCGCGACCTCCGCACCGACCCGCACCGTCTGGAAATAGGGATTGGTCTGGTTCTTGGTGAAGACCGCGATCGTCTCGCCTGCGGCGAGCGCCGCGCTGGAGATCAGGATCGCGGGCAGCACTGCGGCGAGAAGCTTCGCGTTCAATTTCACTTTGGACATGGTTTTCCTACCTTGGTTTCGTTGCTTGGTTCAGGTGCGCCGGCGGCCGACCATGTCGAACCAGACGGCGAGGATGACGATTAGGCCGGTGACCAGCGGCTGCCAGTTGGCATTGACGGCCAGCAGGTTCATGCCGTTCAGCACCAGCGTCAGGATGAGGGCGCCGATGAAGGTGCCGAAGACGCTGCCGACGCCGCCGAACAGCGAGGCGCCGCCGATCAGCGCCGCGGCGATCGCCGGCAGCGTCATCGCCTCGCCGATATCGCCCTCGGCCGAGTTCAGCCGGGCAAGGAAGACGATCGAGGCGACGCCCGCCATGGCGCCGGAGAAGGCGTAGACCAGGATCAGGCGGCGATCGACCGGAATGCCGGTGAGGCGGGCCGCGACCGGATTGGCGCCGATGGCGTAGATCTGCTGCCCCCAAATGGTGCGCTGGGCGAAGATCGTGCCCGCCAGCAGGAAGGCCAGCATCAGATAGACCGGGATCGGCACCCCCAGGAAATAGCCCGAGCCGATCTGGCGGAAGCTGGGCGGGAAGCCGTGGATGGTCTCGCCGGCCATGTAGTAATAGGTGATGCCGTGCAGCACCCAGAGCATGCCGTAGGTGGCTATGAAGGACGGGATCCTGAGCTTGGCCACCATCAGCCCGTTGCAGATGCCGATGACGAGCCCGGTGGCGAGCCCCGTCAGCGTGCCGAGCACCGGCGAACCGGTCGCCTTGATCACCGTCGCCGCGAAGCAGGCGGAGAGGCCGATATTGGCGCCGACCGAGAGATCGAGGCCGCCGGTCAGGATCACCAGCGTCAGCCCCGAGGCCAGGAAGAACAGCAGGCTCGCCTGCCGAAGCACGTTGAGGATGTTGTTGGCGGTGAAGAAGGCCTCGGTCGCGATGCTCAGGACGAGGCAGAGCAGCGCCACCGCGAGCAGTCGATAGGCAAGCTGCTGCGTCTCGCGCGAGAGATGGAAGCCGGCGGGGCGCGCGGCGGTGTCGCTTGCGATGCTCATGACCTCGTGCTCCGCAGGCTGTCGACGAGAAGGGCGGCGATGACGAGGGCGCCGATGCAGGCGACCTGGACCGAGGATGGCACGGCCATCAGGTTGAGGCCGTTGCGCAGCACGCCGACGGTGAGCACGCCGAGCAGCGTGCCGAAGAGCCAGCCATTGCCCTTGTCGAAGGAGGTTCCGCCCAGCGCGACCGCGGCGATGGCGTCGAACTCCAGGCCGATCGCGGCGGTCGGGTGGCCGGCATTGATGCGCGCGGTCATCAGCAGGGCAGCGACACCGGCCATCGCGCCGCCGAGCATGTAGACCGCGACGAGCAGCCGCTTCCACGCGACGCCGGCCAGCGTCAGCGCATCGCGGTTGCCGCCGAGCGCGCAGACATAGGTGCCGAAGCGGGTGTGGTAGAGCAGGATGTGGAAGAGCGCGTAGAAGCCGGCGCCGATCAGGATCGGCGTCGGGATGCCGAAGGTCTCGCCGGAATAGACCAGCCGGACGAAGCGCGGGATGCCGACGACGCTCTGGCCGTCGCTGACCACGAGCGCGAGCCCCTGCGCCGCACCGAGCGTGCCCAGCGTCGCGACGAAGGGCGGGATCGAGAGCCCAGCGATCAGCCAGCCATTGACGAGGCCAAAGGCGAGGCCGACGGCGAGTGCGCCGATGAGGCCGAGCACCAGCGACTGCGTCGCCACCACGATGAGCGCCAGCACCAGCGAGGCCAGCGTCAGCACCGCGCCCATGGAGAGGTCGAGCCCCTCGGTCATGATGATCAGCGTCATCGGCAAAGCGAGCAGCAGCAGGATGACCGACTGCACCAGCACATTGGAAAGGTTGCCGGCGGTGAGGAAGCCGGGGCTCGCCAGCGCAAAGAGTAGCGAGAGCCCGGCCAACGCGACGGCGACGCCCGGCACGGCCGGGAGGCGCGGCAAGGGAGAGGAGATCGCCTGATCAGCCATGGTGCATCCCCATTCGGACGATGTTCTCTTCGGAGAGTTCGGCGCGGGAGAGTTCGCCGACGAGGCGCTTGCCGCGCATGACGTAGGCGCGGTCGCAGACATGAACGATCTCGGCCTGTTCGGAGGAGATCATCAGCACCGCTGCGCCATCGGCGACGAGCTGGTCGATCAGCGCGAAGATCTCGGACTTGGCGCCGACATCGATGCCCCGCGTCGGCTCGTCGAAGATGAACAGCCGCGTGCCGGCGGCGAGCCATTTGCCGATCACCACCTTCTGCTGGTTGCCGCCGGAGAGCAGCGCGACGCTCTGGTTCGGCGAGGGCGTCGCGATCCGCAGCCGCTTGATCAGCTCCTCGGCCGAGCGCCTTGCCTGAGCGGGCGAGAACAGCTTGTTCGGAAAGAGCTTGGGCAGCCCGGCGACGGCGAGATTGTCGGCGACGGTGCGGATCAGCGCGAGCCCTTCCGTCTTGCGGCTTTCCGGGATGAGGCCGACACCGGCCATGGTCGCGGCGTCGGGCCCTCCCCGTCTGGCTTTTCCGAAGATGCTGATCTCACCGGCCGTGACCTCGTCGGCGCCGAAGATGGCGCGCGCGACCTCGCTCCGGCCGGAACCGACCAGGCCGCAGAGGCCGACGATCTCGCCTGCCCGTACGGTGAGATCGATGTCGCGGATACCGTTCTTCGCCGCCAGCCCCTTGACCTCCAGCGCGATCTCACCGGGTTTCTCAGCGAAGTTGCGCGGATAGCTCATGTCGACGGTGCGGCCGACCATCATGCGCACGAGCTCGTCCGGCGTGGTCTGGCCCGGCCGCGCCCGGCCGACGAGCTTGCCGTCGCGCAGCACGGTGATGCGGTCGCCGAGCGCGAACACCTCCGCCATGCGGTGCGAGATGTAGACGATGGCGACGCCCTTGGCCTGGAGCTGGCGCATCACCTCGAAGAGGCGCTCGGTCTCCCGGTCGGAGAGCGCGGCGGTCGGCTCGTCCATGACGAGGATGCGCGCGTTCTGGGAGAGGGCCTTGCCGATCTCGACCATCTGCTGCTGGGCGACGCCGAGCGTATGGACCTTGGTCCTGGGATCGATGTCGAGGCCGATCAGATCGAGCACCGCCTGCGCCTCGCGATAGAGCCGCCGGCGGTCGACGAGCCCCGGAATACGCGACGGAAATTCGCGGCCGAGGAAGATGTTCTGCGCCACGTCGAGATAGGGGACGAGCGAGAATTCTTGGAAGATCACGGCGATGCCGAGCTTGCGCGCATCGGCCGGCGAGCGGATCTCGACCTTCTCGCCCTTGTGGAAATACGCGCCGGCATCGGCCTGATAGGCGCCGCACAGCACCTTCATCAGCGAGGATTTGCCGGCGCCGTTCTCGCCGAGCAGCATGTGCACCTCGCCCGGCCAGAGCGCGAACGAGACGTCGTCGAGCGCCTTCACGCCGGGGAAGGTCTTGGAAATGCCCCTCAGCTCGAAGAGCGGTGCGCCTTCGGCCGCCGCGGGCGGTGGCGAGGTCGTGTCGAAGTCGGGCTTGATCGCCATCAGCGCGCTCATCGGGCGCCTCCCATCTGCGCGGACGAGCGGAAGATCTTGCCGGGGTTCATGATTCCCAGCGGGTCGAGCGCCTGCTTCACCAGGCGCATGGCGTCGACGGTCTCGCCGAGCTCCAGTTCGAGGAAGTCGATCTTGCCGAGGCCGATGCCGTGCTCGCCGGTGCAGGTGCCGTCGAGCGCGATCGCCCGCCTGACCAGGCGTTCGTTGAACGCCTTCACCCGGGCGACCTCCTCGGCGCTGTCGGGATCATGCAGGACGAGCAAATGGAAATTGCCGTCGCCGACATGCCCGACGACCGGGGCAACGAGGCCGCTCTCCGCGATGTCGGCAGCGGTAGCGACAAGGCATTCGGCCAGGCGCGAGATCGGCACGCAGACATCGGTGACCAGGGCGCGCGCGCCCGGCCGCAAGGCGAGCCCGGCATAGAGTGTGTTGTCGCGGGCCTGCCAGAGGCGGCTGCGCTCCTCAGGCGCGGTCGCCCAGGAAAAGCCCTGCCCGCCGAACTCTTCGGCCAGCGCCTGCGCGGTCTCCGCCTGCTCGGCGACAGAGCCCTTCGAGCCGTGGAACTCGAAGAAGAGATGCGGCGCTTCCGGCAGTCCTAGCTTCGCGTGCAGGTTCATGCCGCGCATCATCACCGCGTCGAGCAATTCGATGCGCGCCACCGGGACGCCGGACTGGATCACCGCGATCGCCGTGCCGACCGCCGATTTCAGATCGGGAAAGGCGCAGACGGCCGAGGAGATGGCCTCCGGCTGCGGATGGAGCTTCAGCGTCACCTCGGTGATGACGCCGAGCGTCCCCTCCGCGCCGACGAGCAGGCGGGTCATGTCGTAGCCCGCGGCGGATTTGCGGGCGCGCCGGGCCGTGCGGATCACGCGGCCATCGGCGAGCACAGCCTCCAGCGCCAGCACATTGTCCTTCATCGTGCCATAGCGCACCGCCATGGTGCCGGAGGCGCGGGTCGAGGCCATGCCGCCGATCGAGGCGTCGGCGCCGGGATCGATCGGGAAGAACAGGCCGGTATCGCGCAATTGCGCATTGAGCTGCTTGCGGGTGATGCCGGGCTGGACGCGGACATCCATGTCTTCCGGACTCGCCGCCAGCACCTTGTTCATGCGCGACATGTCGAGGCAGACGCCGCCCAGAGGCGCTGCGGCATTGCCTTCGAGCGAGGTGCCGGCTCCGAACGGAATGATCGGCAGCTGGAGATCGCGGCAGATCGTGACGATGCCGCGCATCTCCTCGGTCGTTTCCGGGAAGACGACGAGATCGGGCGGCGAGGCCGCATGATAGGCCTCGCTGCGGCCATGGTCGGCAAGGACACCGGCGGCGCGGCTGACGCGCGGGCCGAGCATCTGTGCCAGCCGCGCCAGCGCCGTTTCCGTGGCGCTGCCATCCGGGGATGGTCTGGTCAACATGGTTTCTCCCTCCGCGATGGGCCCGCTGGCCGGGCTCTCTCGATTTGCGGTCGATGGTCGAGGCCTCAGGCGGCGCGATGTGCTGCCTCTGAAGCGGGGTTGAGCTGAAAATCGTAGCTCAGGCAGCACCACTGCCGGTCGAGCGTCCGGCCGTCCGGGGCGGTGCCGGCCGGCTGCTCTGTGAAGTCGCTGATCAGCGAGTCCTTCACGCCGAAGACGGCGTCGGAATCGAGGTACTGGTCGCCGGAGACGAAGACATGGGTGACGAGCTTTTCGTGCCCCGGCGCCGCGATCATGAAATGGACATGCGCCGGCCGCCAGGGATGGCGCCCTTGCGCCTCCAGCATCTTGCCGACCGGTCCGTCATGCGGGATCGGATAGGCCGCCGGCTTGATCGACCAGAAATGGAAGCGACCCTGCGCGTCGGTACGGAAGCGGGCCCGGGCTACGAGATCGGTCGCATCCTCCGAATGCTGGACGTCGTAATAGCCGTCCTCGTCGGAATGCCAGACATCGACGATCGCCCCGGCGAGCGGGCTGCCATCGGCAGCGGTGACGGAGCCGGAGACATGCATCGGCTCGCCCGGCAGCTCGCCGGAGATGTCGCTGCCCAGCGCCGCTTCCGGCGGCCCCTCGACATAGAAGGGGCCGAGCACGGTGCTCTCGGTGACGGCGCCCCGATGATCGTGGTTGATCGCGTCGACCAGCATGGAGACGCCGAGTGTGTCGGAGAGCAGGATGAACTCCTGGCGCGCCCCGGTGCACATCTGGCCGGTATCGGTCAGGAAGGCGATGCCCTTGGCCCATTCCTCCTGCGTCGGGCGGATTTCGCGGATGAAATCGTGGAGATGGCGGACCAGTGCCTCGCTGATCTGCTTGGTGCGTGCATCCGGGGCGGCGGCGACGCGTTCGAGCACCGCCTGGGTGATGCTGTCCTGGTCGAAGTTCCTCATGCAAGCCTCCCTTCATTGGTGTCGAGATCGGGCTCGCCGAGGCCGGCGAGCCATTCGGCGAGACGCACGGTCGAGATGAAATCCGCCTCGCCCTCGCCGCGCCCGATCAGGGCGCCGTAGGTCTCGCGCGTCAGGCTCGCCAGGGGCAAAGCCATCTCGGCGGCCTGGCCGGCGCCGATGATCAGGTCGAGATCCTTGGCCATCTGCCGGCAGGAGAAGGTCGAGCCGAAGTCGCGCGTCTCCAGGCTCTTGGCCTTGTAATGGACCATGGGCGAGCCGACTGCGCTGTTGGTCAGAACGTCCAAAATGTCCTGCCAGGCGAGATTGCCCTTGCGGGCGAGGACGATGCTCTCGCCCATCATCGCCGCCGAGACCGCGATCATCAGGTTGACGGCGAGCTTGGCGAAGCGGGCCTCCTCGGCCTCGCCGAGATATTTCTGGACGCGGGTGAAATCCTGCGCGATCGGGAGGAAGGCGTCGAAGGCGGCGCGCGGCCCGGAGACGAAGCAGGTCAGGTTGCCGGTATGGGCGATGGCAGCGTTGCCCGAGACCGGAGCGCGCAGGTAGAGCACGCCGCGCTGCGCCGCCGCCCGCGCCACTTCGGCCGAGATCGTCGGGCTGACGGTCGAGGTCTCGACCAGGACGGCGCCCTCGCGCATCGCCTCGAAAAGCCCGCCCGAAATCGCGACGGCGGCGAGCACCTTGTCGTCCGGCAGCGAGGTGACGACGATGTCGCGCCCGGCCGCATCCGCAAGCGTGGCGGCAGGCCTGACACCGCCTGCGGACGCTGCGGCGATACGCTCCTGGTCGCGGTCGAAGCCGGCGATGTCATGTCCGGCCGCCGCCAGGCGGGACGCGATGGGCAGCCCCATCTTGCCGAGCCCAATCCAGCCGATGGTGTGGGTGTCGCTCATTGCGTTGTCCTCAAGCTGCCCGTTGCCCGCGGCGAAGCCCTTCGACGATCCGCGCGCCCGAGGCGGCGAGCCGGGCGAGCTTGCCCTCCAGCCCTTCGGCCAGCAGCTTTCCATCCCGCTTGACGAAGCGGCCGGCGATCATCACCGCCTCGACGTCGCCGCGCCCGGCCTGCATGACCACGGCGGCGGCGGGATCGTGCAGCGGCTGCAGATGCAGCGCGCGGGCGTCGATGAGCGTGATGTCGGCCTGCTTGCCGGGCGCGAGCGAGCCGATGCGGTGATCGAGCCCGAGCATGCGCGCGCCCTCGATGGTGATCCAGGACAGCGCCTGCCGGACGGGAATCGTCGAGGTCGGCGGGATGGCGCCAGTCCGTCGGCGGCTCTCGGCATTGTCGAGCGCGCGCTGCATGCCGAGGGCGATGCGAGCAACGCCCATCATGTCTCCGGCCAGCACGGATTCGAGATCGACGCCGAGCGAAGGCGCCATGCCGCGCGCCAACAGCCGCCCGGTGATCGGGAAGCCGTGGCCCTGTGTCATCTCGTTCTCCGGCGTCACCGAGAAGGAGGCGCCGAGATCGACCAGTTGCCCCAACAGCTCGTCCGGCAGGTCGTTGCCGTGCACGATGTTGATGCCGGGCCCGACCAGCCCCTCGGCGATCAACTGCTCCCAGCCGCCTGGCGTCCTGGCCGCGCCGCCGCCCTGGTGCATCGACGCGACGAGGCCGAATTCGCGCGCCAGGCGGAAGTCGGTGCGCGCGACCTCCATCGTCGCATAGTGCGGGCCGAGAATGGCGAGGCCGAGCGTCAGCAGGCCGTCATCGCCGGCGAAGCGGCCGCGCCGCAGACGCTCGATCTCGGCGCGCGGATGCGGCACCTCCGAGAAATGCGGCTCGCCGGGCTTGGGATCGGGCTTCGGCGAGCCGTGGAAGAACGCGGCGCGGATACCGCTCTCGGCCAGCGCCTCGACCGCGGCATCGGTATGCGCAGGCGTCGGATTATTGTGGCACCAGTCGACCAATGTCGTGGTGCCGGCATCGATCTGGCCGAGCGCGCCCATCAGCGTCGCGATGCCGATATCGTCAGGCTCGAACAGCGTCGCGAGCCCGGCATGGATCCAGCGGAAATATTCGAGCAGCGTCCAATTGGCCGCGAGCCCGCGCAGGCCGGTCTGCCAGCTATGCATATGGGCGTTGACGAAACCCGGCACGGCGATGCGCCCGGCCGCGTCGACGCGCTCGGCATCCTCGGCCTCGATACGGGGTGCGATCGCGGCGATCCTGCCATCAACGACGAGGATGTCGCCCCGCTTCAGGTCGCCGATGGCTGCGTCCATCGAGAGGATGGCAGCGCCGGAGATGAGGATGCGGCGGGCCATAGCTCAGGCCGCCTCGTCTTCGGTGGCGGCAGCGCGAGGCCGCTCGCCGGCGAAGGCCCTGGCGAGCAGGTCGCGGATGCCGTCTCGCGTCACGGGGCGCGGATTCCAGTAGGGATTTTCGACCGCGATGTCCGCCGCTTTGTCGATACCGCTCTGGGGCATGCCGAGCTCGGCCAGCGACAGCGGCACGCCGAGCGCCCGCACCAGATCATAGAGGCCCTGCGCCGCATCGGGAGCCCCGAGCGCCCGGCAGATCGCCGCCATCGCCTCCGGCGCGGCCGGCGCGTTGTAGGCGACCGCATGCGGCAGCACGACGGTGTGCGTCTCGGCATGGGGCAGGTCGAAGCTGCCGCCGAGCGTGTGGCAGAGTTTGTGATGCAACGCCATTCCGACCGCGCCGAGGCAGCAGCCGCAGAGCCAGGCGCCGTAGAGCGCATGCGAGCGTGCCTCGATATTGGCCGGCTCATGCACCAGGATCGGCAAGGCTGAAGACAGCGTGCGGATGCCGTCCTGCGCCATCAACGAGATGATCGGATTGCGGTCCCTGGCATAGAGCGCCTCGACGGCATGAGCCATGGCGTTGACGCCCGAGGTCGCCGACAGCATCGGCGGCAGGCTGAGTGTCAGGTCGACGTCGTAGATGACCGTCTCGGGCAGCACGTCGAGCGAGCGGATCGTCGTCTTGCGGCCGCCCTCCGTCTGGCCGAGGATCGGCGTCATCTCCGAGCCGGCATAGGTGGTTGGGATCACGACCTGCGACACGCCGGAGCGCAGGGCGAGCGCCTTGCCGAGCCCCGTGGTGGAACCGCCGCCCAGTGCCACGACGCAATCGGCTCCGGTCTCGCGCAAGGTATCGAGCGCCCGCTCCGTCACCTCGACCGGCGTGTGCATCGTCGCGTCGTTGAAATATCCCGCCAGGGCGGAGCCGAGCAGCGCACCGAGGCGCTCGCCCGCGGTCGCCTGCTGCGGCGTCGTCAGCACCAGCGCCCGCCGGGCGCCGAGACGTTCGACCTCCGCTGCGACCTCCTTGATCGTGCCGCGCCCGAAGCGCACCCGCGACGGCAGAGCCTCATAGGCGAAGGTCTCGATCATCGAAGGCTCCTGGCGGATCAGGCGTTGATCGGGCGGCGCCGGCTCACTCGCCGGCGACGATTTCCTGGCGGTGATGCAGATCGCTTGCGGCGAAGACGGGAGCGTCGCCGTCGGCGAGATAATCGACCTGGAAGCGCGCGATCCGGAGATCGGCGAGTTCGTGCCGGACTCTCAGATGCTCGGGATGGCTGCCATAGGCTTCGAGCGCAGCCCGATCGGCGAACTCGCTGACCAGCACGACGTCACAGGCATAGTCGACGCCGCTGACGTCGGCGCCGATCTCGATATGGGTGAGCCCTTCGATGCGGCCCCGCAGCCCCTCGAAGGCAGCCTTGACCTTGGCGCGGGCATCGGCGCGCTCCATCGGCGTGTCGCCGCGCAAGCGCCACATCACGATGTGGCGGACCGGACCTGGCATAGGCGTTTCCTCGACCTTCGGCCGTCATTCTCGGGCCGTCGTTGTCCCGAGAGTTAAGACTTGCGAAAGTCGGAAATAAAGCCGAGCTTCAGGAACTCTCTTTTACGCAAATCGGAAATATGGACCGCTTCACGCAGATCGAGGTGTTCGTGAAGACGGCGGAGCTGCGCAGCCTGTCGCGCGCAGCGGAGGCGCTCGGCATGTCGAACGCCGCCGCCAGCCGGCACCTCGCTGCCCTGGAGGAGCGCCTCTCCGCCCGGCTGGTGGAGCGCAATACGCGCCGTCTCTGGCTGACCGAGGCGGGGGAACAGTTCTACCAGCGCAGCGGCGCGCTGCTGACCGAACTCGGCGAGGCGGAGAGTGCGGTGAACGCCCACACGTTGGCGCCGCAAGGGGTGCTGCGCGTCACCAGCTCGCTCTCTTTCGCGACGATCTATCTGGCGCCGATGCTGCCGGCCTTCCGCCGTCTCTATCCCAAGCTCAGCGTTCACATCGCCGTCGCCAACCGCTATCTCGACTTCATCGAGGCCGGCATCGACGTCGCCATCCGCACGCGCCTGCACGAGCCCGACAGCAACATCGTGGTGCGGCGGCTCGGGCGCATGCGCCGCGTCCTCGCCGCTTCGCCGGCCTATCTGGAAGAGCGCGGGCGTCCGATCGCCCCGGCCGACCTCGCCCAGCACGACATGCTGGTCTACAACCTTGCCGCCGACCCGTTCTCGCTGCGCCTGACCAAAGGCGACAGCGAGCGGATCGTGCGGATCGGGGCGGCGCTCGACTGCAATGACGGGCAGGTGATCCGCCAGGCCGCGATCGCAGGGCTCGGCATCCTGATCCAGCCGCTCTACATCGTGCAGGCCGACCTCGATGCCGGGCGTCTGGTCCCGGTGCTGCTCGACTGGCAGCTGCCGACGCTGACCATGAACATCGCCTATCAGAACCGCGATCATCTGCCGGCCAAGATCCGGGTGTTCAACGAGTTCCTCGTCAATCACGTGCGGTCCACCTCGAACAGCCAGATCTGGTCGGCATAGCCGCCTGTCCGCGCTTCACGCAGATTGCCGGCGCCGGCACATCGCGGCGCGGCGCTCGACCTTGGCGGCGAGCACGAGGCTCGCGACGAGCAGCAGCGCGCCGTTGAAGGGATGAAGCGAGAGCAGTGCAGGCGTCGCCACAGCCGCCAGCGCCACCTGGATCAGGTAGAGCAGGACGACCAGCCCCGCCCACCAGCCAAAGCCCCGCAGCCGCGCGATGACGAGAGCTCCGACGAGCAGCGCCGCCGCCGGGAGGACCAAGACTCCGCCGAAGCTCGCATGCAGCCCCCACAAGCCGCTATTCCCGGACAGGGACGCGCCGGCGCTGAGAAACTGGAGGAGAATGCCGAGGGGCAGAGTCCGCGCGGCCACGGCGAACCAGCGCGGCGTGCCGCGATCGAGCTCGGCAAATGTATCATGCTCGGTCTCCATGGCTCACGCCGCCTCCCGGCCTGTGGTCGCGGTGGCGGCGATCCAGCCCGCGAGCGTGGCGGCGTAGTCGGCGGCAGCGGCTTCGAGCGCATCGGGGAGAAGCTTGTCCGCCTCATAGACGATGAAGGGATCGCTCCAGGACAGACCGCAGCGATGGGCGGTGGCGCGCAATGGCGCCAGAAGATCGATCATGGCGAACATGTTGCGGCCGCCGGGGCGATAGGCGTCGGGGACGTTGCCGGCAGTCGCCGCCAGCATCAGCGGCGTGCCTTCCAGCGCCCTGCCCTCGGCCTCGTAGGCGAGATAGAACATGCGGGTGAGCACCGCGTCCTGCCAGGCCTTCAGCAGGGCCGGCGTGGAATACCACTGGATCGGGAACTGCAGCACGATGCGGTCGGTCGCGAGCAGCCGGGCGGCCTCGCGCTCGCCGTCGCGGACCATGTCGATACCCTCCGGATAGAGCGCCTGCATGTCGACGACCTCGACGCCCGGGATGCCGGCGGCGGCCGCGGCCAAGGCGGCATTGGCCCTGGATTGCGAGAGATCGCGGTGAAACAACAGAATGAGTGTCTTGGTCATCGTCGCCTCCTGGTCTGACCAGGGGACGATGCCGGCATGCGATAAATTACTCCAATCGATTATCGATCTATTCTATCATCCACCTCATGAATTTAAGAGCACTCGACCTCAATCTCCTCGTCATCCTCGACGCCCTTCTCGACGAGGCGCATGTCAGCCGCGCGGCCGACCGGCTCGGCCTGTCGCAACCGGCGGCCTCCGCGGCGCTGCAACGTTGCCGGCATCTGTTCCGCGACGAGCTTCTGGAACGCGGCCGCGGCACCATGTATCTGACCGCCAAGGCCGAAGCCTTGCGCGCTCCCCTGAAATCGCTCCTCTCTGGGGTGACCGAGCTGGTCGACCCGCCGCAGATGCCACTTGCAGAGATGCGGCAGACGCTACGGATCACCACGGCAGACTATCCGGCGCTGATCGTCATTGCGCCGCTCCAGCAGGAATTGCAGCGTGCGGCGCCCGGCATCGACCTGGTGATCCAGCCCTGGCATGGCGCGGATGCCGCCCGTGCCGCCTTGATGGATGGCACCAGCGATCTGGCCATTTCCGTGCTCCCGCCGGCCGAGGACGACCTCCATCGCGAGGAGCTGCTGACGGAGCATTATCTCGCCGCCATGCGGATCGGCCATCCCGCCGCAGATGGCTTCGATCTCGAGGCCTGGCTCGCCTACCCGCATATCCTGGTCTCGGGGCGCGGCGACACGCGCACGCCGATCGATGCCGAACTGGCGAACCGGGGATTGTCGCGGCGCGCCGGCCTGGTCGTGCCGAGCTTCCAGATGGTCCCGGCGCTGCTGCGGGGCTCGGACATGATCGCCCTGCTGCCGTCGCGGGTCTTGGCCGAGTTCGACGGATTGGCCGCCTTCCCCCCGCCACTTCCGATACCCGGTTTCACGCTGCATCTGGCGTGGCATCGACGGCGCGCAAAAGATGCCGCTTTACAGTACGTCGCCGGAATCCTCGTTCGATTGCTGCGGTGATCCGGTGGCTCGCCTGCGAAGCATGCGGGTCGCTCGGGAGGTGGTCACGACGCTCGCCCCGGCGGATCGCCATCGAAGTGCGCGATCGGCCATAGTGCCCGGCCGCAATCGCCGGCATGTCCGTGGCGTGCTGGCGCCGACAGGCAGGCGCAGTAAGATTTCCGGCAATCAGCAAGTAGTCTGTCAGCACAGGACGGTACGATGTTCCTTTTCGACGGTCCCGACGAAGCGGGAATCACCATCATGCTCGCCCATGGCGCCGGGGCCCCGATGGATTCGCCGTCGATGGTGGCCGCGGCCAGGGCATTGGGCAGCGCGGGCTTCCGTGTCGCACGCTTCGAGTTCGACTACATGGCGGCGAGGCGGGCCGACGGGCGCCGCCTGCCACCGCCTCGCGCCGAAAAGCTGAATCCGCAATACATCGCCGCCGTCGACGCGCTCGCCGCGAAGGGCCGCCTCATCATCGGCGGCAAGTCGATGGGCGGGCGCGTCGCCAGCATGGTCGCCGACGAGCTCTTCGCGGCTGGCCGGATCCATGGGCTTCTGTGCCTGGGCTACCCTTTTGACCCGCCCGGCAAGCCGGAGCAGCTGCGGACCGCTCATCTCGCCGATCTGAGGACGCCAACGCTCGTCACACAGGGGACGCGGGATGAATTCGGCACCCGAGACGAGGTCTCGGCCTACACGCTGTCTCCGCAGATCGAGCTTCTATGGCTCGAGGATGGCGATCATGATCTGAAGCCGCGCAAGAGCCTCTCCGGCTTCTCGACGGCCGACCATCTGAAGACCATGGCCGAGACGGTTTCGGATTGGGCCGGGCGCGTGATCGGCCACCCTGGCTGACGACGATCCCCGTCCTCGGCGCCATGAAGCCCGGCTACCGCGGCGGCGCCTGAAGGCCAGGCCACTCTCGCGGCGGGCAATATCGCCACTGTTCCTGACGTCGATGCATGCCGCCGCGATGGCCGAGCGACACTCGGACCGAAGAAACCGTGGCCGACAATGTAACGGGGCAAAGTAATCGAAGACCGCCTATTCTAGCTAAGTCTTTGATTTAAATGGCGCGGGCGACGGGGCTCGAACCCGCGACCTCCGGCGTGACAGGCCGGCACTCTAACCAACTGAGCTACGCCCGCGCGGGCGGCTGAGGAACTCGTCCCCGGCGGCGTTGGGATTATGGCCCCCGGCCCTGACTGTCAAGCACCGAAGCCGTCAAAATGTTGATCATCTCCAAAGTCCGGGGAAAGAGGCCGAAACCGACGATTTTTCACACCTCCCACGGGCACTGCACGGCGCGATCCACGGCGAAGCTACACCAGTAAGGCGAATCCCTGCCACTATGAGCCCAGCAGCGCCGTTCCTGCGCGGGGTACAGCTCGGTTGGTTGGAGTGCCGGCCTGTCACGCCGGGGGGCGCGGGTTCGAGCCGCGTCGCCCGCGCCTTGTGGTTCAAGACAGGCCAAAGCTTCGCAAGATCGCTTCTGCGGCTTGCGAAGCCGGCCCCGTGGTCTTAAACGGCGGGCAAGGGCGGTTAGCTCAGTCGGTAGAGCGCTTCGTTTACACCGAAGATGTCGGCGGTTCGAGCCCGTCACCGCCCACCAGCCTTTCCTGAGGGCTGCTTACGCCGGCAGCATCCAGAGCGTGTGGACCTTTCCGTCCTGGCCGAAGCCGATACCGCATTGCAGGGCCCCCTTGGCGAACTGCGCCTCGTAGACATCGACCCCGTCCTCGCCGATGCGGCGCAGTGCCAGCTCCTGGAGACCGCCCTTCGATTCGAGCTCGGCGCTGACGATCGGCTGTTGCTCGCGCACGATGTCCGCCAGCTCCTCGCTCAGAAGCTCGAACGGCATGGTGCCGCGTTGCTGCTGTTCGAGGAACTCGCGCAAGGTCTCCTCGCTGCGCGGATGCGGAACCCGATCGCGCACCCGCGCGCCGAGCTCGTCCCGCTGGCGCTTTGCTTCCGCCTCGTCGATGCGCGTGGCGAGAGCTTCGTACCCACCCTGATGCAGGGTCAAGGATTCGGCCCGGCCGTCCCCGGCGGGCGCGAAGGCGAGCTGGGCCGGTACGACCTTCAGGAAGAAATTGCTATCGCTTTCGGCAAAGAGCTCGACTTTGGGCTGGCCTGTCAGCTGCAGGAAGAAGCGGTCGCCTTCCAGGGTCACGGCCATGATCTGGCCAGCTGGGTGTCGGTAGAAGCCGATGCAGCGCTCGAAGCGGCGCGGATCGAGCTTGATCTCGGTACGCGGCCGCGCCTGCTCGTAGCGCCGCCAGGCGACGGTATCGGTGTTGTTCTCAGTCATGTTGGTCTCCTTCGCGAGCCGAATCAGTTCGTCGGCGGTGAGGGAGGTGCCGGTGGCGAGCTTGGCCTGCGCAGCGCGGACGAGCGCAAGACCCTGCTCGGCCCGCTCGCGCTGCTCGGCGAGCAGATCGTGCTGGATGCCGAGGATCCCCGCGAGATCGATGGCTTTGCCCTGCAGCAGCGCGGTGATCCGCTGCAGGCTCAGGCCCAGCCGCTTCAGTGCCAGGATCTCGTGCAGGCGGGCGATCTCGTCGGCGCCATAGAGACGCCAGCCCTTCTGCGTTCGCCGCGGGCGGATCAGGCCGTGCTCCTCATAGAGCCGCAGGGCCCGCTTCGACAGCCCGATCCGGGCCGCGCACTCATTGGCTTCCAGCCAGATCTCACCCTTGCTTCGCATGCTCATCGGCACCTCCTGAAGCAGCGCTAGGCTATGACGCAGGGTGCGGCTCAAGGGCCTGCCAAGAAAAAAGGCCGCCGGCGGGTGCCGGCGGCCTCTTCATTCGCGAGCGCGGGGTTCAGTGAGCGACGCTGGCCGCAGCCGTGTCGTCTTCACTGCCCTTGGGCACGGGCGCCTTCAGGTCCTCTTCCCAGACGATCGGCGTCGGCTGGCGCACCAGCGCGTGCTGGAGCACCTGGTCCATCCGCGAGACCGGGACGATCTCCAGCCCGTTCTTCACGGACTTCGGCAGATCGACCAGATCCTTGGCGTTGTCCTCCGGGATCAGCACCTTCTTGATGCCACCGCGCAGAGCGGCGAGCAGCTTCTCCTTGAGGCCGCCGATCGGCAGCGCCCTGCCCCGCAGCGTGACCTCGCCGGTCATGGCGACGTCGCGGCGGACCGGGATGCCGGTCATGACCGAGACGATCGCGGTGGCCATGCCGATGCCCGCCGACGGACCATCCTTCGGGGTCGCCCCCTCGGGAAGATGGACGTGGATGTCGCGCCGGTCGAACAGCGGCGGCTCGATGCCGAAATCGATGGCGCGGGAGCGGACATAGGACGCCGCCGCCGAGATCGATTCCTTCATCACGTCGCGCAGATTGCCGGTGACGGTCATCTTGCCCTTGCCGGGCATCATCACGCCTTCGATCGTCAGCATCTCGCCGCCGACCTCGGTCCAGGCCAGGCCGGTGACGACGCCGACCTGATCCTCGGTCTCCGCCATGCCATAGCGATAGCGCGGCGGACCGAGATAATCCTCCAGCACCGCGGGCGTGACCGCGACCTTCTTCTTCTTCGACAGCACGATCTCCTTCACCGCCTTGCGGACGGTGTTGGCGATCTCGCGCTCAAGGTTGCGGACGCCGGCCTCGCGGGTGTAGCGCCGGACCAGCGTCGTCAGGGCCTCGTCGTCGATCGACCATTCCTTGGACTGCAGGCCGTGCTTGGCGATCGCCCCCGGGATCAGGTGGCGGCGCGCGATCTCGGCCTTCTCGTCCTCGGTGTAGCCGGCGATGCGGATCACCTCCATGCGGTCCAGAAGGGCCGGCGGGATGTTCAGCGTGTTCGCCGTGGTCACGAACATCACATTCGACAGGTCGTAGTCGACCTCGAGGTAATGGTCGTTGAAGGTCGAGTTCTGCTCGGGATCGAGCACCTCGAGCAGGGCCGCCGACGGATCGCCACGGAAGTCCTGGCCCATCTTGTCGATCTCGTCGAGCAGGATGAGCGGGTTCGAGGTCTTGGCCTTCTTCATCGACTGGATGATCTTGCCGGGCATCGAGCCGATATAGGTGCGGCGGTGGCCGCGGATCTCGGCCTCGTCACGCACACCGCCGAGCGACATGCGCACGAACTCGCGGCCGGTCGCCTTGGCGATCGACTTGCCGAGCGAGGTCTTGCCGACGCCCGGAGGGCCGACGAGGCACAGGATCGGGCCAGCGAGCCGGTTGGCGCGCTGCTGCACGGCGAGATACTCGACGATGCGGTCCTTGACCTTGTCGAGGCCGAAGTGATCGTCGTCGAGCACCTGCTGGGCTGCGGCGAGGTCCTTCTTGATCTTCGACTTCTTGCCCCAGGGTATGCCGAGCAGCCAGTCGAGATAGTTGCGCACGACCGTGGCTTCCGCCGACATCGGCGACATCTGCCTGAGCTTCTTGACCTCGGCGAGCGCCTTGTCGCGCGCTTCCTTGGTCAGCTTGGTCTTGGCGATGCGCTCTTCCAGCTCGGCCAGCTCGTCACGGCCTTCCTCGCCGTCGCCGAGCTCCTTCTGGATCGCCTTCATCTGCTCGTTGAGATAGTACTCGCGCTGGGTCTTCTCCATCTGGCGCTTGACGCGCGAGCGGATCCGCTTCTCGACCTGCAGCACCGACATCTCGCTCTCCATCAAAGAGAGCACCTTCTCGAGCCGGTGGGCGACGTTCATCACCTCCAGCACGGCCTGCCGGTCGGCGATCTTGACTGCGAGATGCGAGGCGACCGTATCGGCGAGCTTGGCCGGCTCGTCGATCTGGGAGACCGCCGCGACGATCTCGGGCGAGATCTTCTTGTTGAGCTTCACATAGTTCTCGAACTCGCTGACCACCGAGCGGGCAAGCGCCTCGACCTCGACCTTCTTGCCTTCTTCCTCGGCAAGGGCCTCGGCCTGTGCCTCGTAGAAGTTGTCGGTCGCGGTATAGGTCGTCGCCTTGGCCCGGCCGATGCCCTCGACGAGCACCTTCACGGTCGAGTCGGGCAGCTTCAGGAGCTGCAGCACGCGGGCGAGCGTGCCGATTTCGTAGATGTCTCCGGTTTCCGGATCATCGTCGCCGGCATTCTTCTGCGTGGCGAGCAGGATCAGGCCATCATTCTTGACCACCTCCTCGAGCGCACGAATGGACTTCTCGCGGCCGACGAAGAGCGGCACGATCATGTGCGGGAAGACGACGATGTCGCGCAGGGGCAGGACCGGATAGGTGTCGGTCGTGCCGGGGACGAGCGGAGCGCGGGGCGTCGAGCCAGTCATGTCTAGTCCTTCACGTTTTCGCCCGGCCGACCCCTTGAAAGGCAATCGAGCGGACGTACCGCGCGGCGCGACCATTCGCGCCAGGCGCCCCTGCCGGCCGCGCCCTCGACAGGCACGCGACTCTAACAGGTGATCATAAGGTGGATGCTTCGGCGCCGGCTTTCAAGCGACGCCTGACGCAGTCCACCGCCGCTTCCGCCGCAATCGCTGCACGAGACCGTGATGGCCAAGGCAAGGCTGGGACAGTTTCGGGGCAGCTGCGACCACCCTAGCCCATAAAGCAAAACGCGCGCCGAAAGGCGCGCGTTCCGAACTGAACCAGAATCCGGTTTCGCTCAGGCCGAGGCCGACTTGGTCTCTTCCTCACGGTCCGCATAGATGAAGAGCGGACGCGACTTGGATTCGACCGCTTCCGGCCCGATGACGACCTGCTCGACGCCTTCCAGCCCCGGCAATTCGTACATGGTCTCGAGCAGGATGCCTTCCATGATCGAGCGCAGGCCACGGGCGCCGGTCTTGCGCTCGATCGCCTTGCGCGCGATCAGGCTGACCGCCTCGTCGGTGAAGGTGAGCTCGGTGTCCTCCATCTCGAACAGGCGCTGATACTGCTTGACCAGCGCGTTCTTCGGCTCGGTGAGGATGGTCTTGAGCGCGGCCTCGTCGAGGTCCTCCAGCGTCGCCAGCACCGGCAGGCGGCCGACGAACTCCGGAATAAGGCCGAACTTGAGCAGGTCCTCCGGCTCCACCTCGCGGAAGATCGCGCCGGTGCGCCGGTCGTCCGGGGACTTCACGGTCGCGCCGAAGCCGATCGAGGTGCCCTTGCCGCGGCCGGAGATGATCTTGTCCAGCCCGGCGAAGGCGCCGCCGCAGATGAACAGGATGTTGGTGGTGTCAACCTGCAGGAACTCCTGCTGCGGATGCTTGCGCCCGCCCTGCGGCGGCACGGAGGCGACAGTGCCTTCCATGATCTTCAGCAGCGCCTGCTGGACGCCCTCGCCCGAGACGTCGCGGGTGATCGAGGGGTTGTCCGACTTGCGGCTGATCTTGTCGATCTCGTCGATGTAAACGATGCCGCGCTGCGCCCGCTCGACATTGTAGTCGGAGGCCTGGAGCAGCTTCAGGATGATGTTCTCGACGTCCTCGCCGACATAGCCGGCCTCGGTCAGCGTCGTCGCATCGGCCATGGTGAACGGCACGTCGAGGATGCGGGCGAGCGTCTGCGCGAGCAGCGTCTTGCCCGAGCCGGTCGGCCCGATCAGCAGAATGTTCGACTTCGCCAGCTCGACGTCGTTGTGCTTCGTCGCGTGGCTGAGCCGCTTGTAATGGTTGTGGACAGCGACCGAGAGGACCTTCTTGGCGTGGTCCTGGCCGATGACGTAGTCGTCGAGAACCTTGCGGATCTCCTTCGGGGTCGGCACGCCGTCCTTCGACTTCACCAGCGCGGATTTCGATTCCTCGCGGATGATGTCCATGCAGAGCTCGACGCATTCATCGCAGATGAACACGGTCGGGCCCGCGATCAGCTTGCGGACCTCGTGCTGGCTCTTGCCGCAGAAGGAGCAGTAGAGCGTGCTCTTCGAATCGCCGCCGCTGGCCTTACTCATGATGCTTCTCCATCTCGGAGGACGAAATCCGCCACCGAAAAACGGCGGGCTGATGTCGTCTCCCCGTCATAATAGGCGCTCAGATCACGATTATTAGGTTAACGCGTCGCTCTGGCGCAGGCGGCGACGAAACTGACCCAAAACCGGACCGCTCGAGCGCCTTGCCGCGCCCTTCAGATGCCCCATGCAAACATGGGGCCTAGTCTTCAGGCAATATGGCCCTTCGAGAGCCGCTCGCCAACCCACAGGCGCGTGTCGTCTCGGTGACAGCCGTCAGGCCGCCGCCTCGTCCGCGCGCTTGTCGATCACCTTGTCGATCAAGCCGAATTCCTTGGCCTGGTCGGCGGTCATGAAATTGTCGCGCTCCAGCGCCGCCTCGATGTCCTCGTAGGAGCGGCCGGTGTGCCTGACATAGATCTCGTTCAGGCGCCGCTTCAGGCTCTCGACCTCGCGCGCATGAATGAGGATGTCGGTGACCTGGCCCTGGAAGCCGCCGGAGGGCTGGTGGACCATGATGCGGGCGTTCGGGAGCGCAAAGCGCATGTCCTTGGCGCCGGCGGTCAGCAACAGCGAGCCCATCGAAGCGGCCTGGCCGACGCAGAGCGTCGTCACCGGGCAGCGGATGAACTGCATGGTGTCGTAGATCGACAGGCCCGAGGTCACCACGCCGCCGGGCGAGTTGATGTAGAAGGAGATTTCCTTCTTCGGGTTCTCGGCCTCGAGGAACAGCAGCTGCGCCACGATCAGCGACGCCGAGTAGTCCTCGACCGGGCCGGTCAGGAAGATGATGCGCTCACGCAGCAGGCGCGAATAAATGTCGAAGGCGCGCTCGCCGCGGCTCGACTGCTCGACCACCATCGGGACGAGATTGTTGTAGGTCTCGATCGGGTCACGCATCATCGTCGGTCCTTGGGGTCAAAGCGGGCGGGAATCAGCCGATAGCGGCGAAGACCCCACATAAGCATGCCAATCGCGGCTGAAAAGGGAAACGCCGCCCGACTTCGAAGCCGGGCGGCGCGAGCATCTCAATCAGACGGCGAGGATCAGGCCGAAAACTCGTCCGTCGTCTCGGCCGCAGCCTTCTTGGTCTTCTTCGCCTTGGCGGCCTTCGGCTTGGCCTCGGTGGCGGCCTCGTCCTCGTCGTCGGCGAAGAGCGCCTCGCGCGAGACCGACTTGTCGGAGACCTTCACCTGGCCGAGCAGATGGTCGACGACCTTCTCCTCGAAGATCGGGGCGCGGATCTCGGCCAGCGCCTGCGGGTTCTTGCGGTAGAACTCCCAGACTTCCTTCTCCTGGCCCGGGAACTGGCGGGCGCGCTGGATCAGGGCCTGTGTCACCTCGTCATCCGAGATCTGGACCTTGGCCTGCTCGCCGATCTCGGCCAGCACCAGGCCGAGGCGCACGCGGCGCTCGGCGATCTTGCGGTACTCGGCGCGGGCCTCGTCCTCGGTGGTGTCCTCGTCGGCGAAGGTCTTGTTGGCGTTCTTCATGTCCGCCTCGACCTGGCTCCAGACCGCGGAGAACTCCTGCTCGACCAGGGTCGGCGGCAATTCGAAGCTGTACTTGCCGTCGAGCGCGTCGAGCAGGGCCTTCTTGACCTTGCGGCGCGACTGCTCGCCGAACTCGCGGCCGATCTGCTCGCGAATCGCGGTCTTGAGCGCGTCGAGCGATTCCATGCCGAAGCCCTTGGCGAGCTCGTCGTCGATCTTCAGCTCGCCCGGAGCCTGGACGTCGTCGACGGTGACGGCGAACTCGGCAGGCTTACCGGCGAGATGGGTCGCGGTGTAGTTCTCGGGGAAGGTCACCGAGACGGTGCGCTGCTCGCCCTTCTTGACCCCCTCGAGCTGCTCCTCGAAGCCGGGGATGAACTGGCCGGCGCCGAGCTCGAGCGGGATTTCCGAACCGGTGCCGCCGTCGAAGGGCTTGCCCTCGAGCGTGCCGACAAAGGAGATCAGCAGGCGGTCGCCCTTGGCGGCCTTGGCGCCGTCCTTCTTCGATTCGAAGGCGCGGTTCTGCGAGGCCATGCGCTCCAGAGCGGCGTCGACATCGGCTTCCGGAACCTCGGCGACGGGCTTCTCGAGCGCGACGTCGGAGACATCGACGACCTCGATCTTCGGCAGCACTTCGAGCGCGACGGTGAAGGCGAGATCGCCCTTGGCTTCCATCGCGGCCTCGATCTCGTCCTTGTCTTCGGGGAACTTGATCTGCGGCTCGAAGGCGAGCTTGAGTTCGTTGTCGGCGACGATCTTCTGGTTCGCCTCGTTGACGGCGTTCTGGACCACGTCGGCCATGACCGAGCGGCCATAGAGCCGGCGCAGATGGCCGACCGGGACCTTGCCGGGGCGGAAGCCGTTGATCTTGGCCTTGCCCTGCAGGTTCTGCAGCTCGCCATCGAGCCTCGACTTGAGGTCCGTGGCGTTCAGCACCACCTGGAATTCGCGCTTGAGGCCCTGGGACAGGGTTTCCGTCACGTTCATTGTTCGATCCGCCAACAGCTCGTTACTTCAATGTCCAAAGCGCGACGCCGGGTGACCGCCGCCGCGCTCGCGAAACTTGCATCCTGGTGCGGGCGAAGGGACTCGAACCCCCACGACTCACGTCGGCGGAACCTAAATCCGCTGCGTCTACCAGTTCCGCCACGCCCGCCGACCGGGTGCGCCACACGCAGTCGTCGCGACAGCGGCACCGTAGGCCGCGCCGCTATAGCATTTCGAGCGCGTCATGCAGCAAAAAAATGCGACATTTCTGCGAAGGCCGCTCGCGCAAGGCTTTGCGCTCGCCAGAACGGCCCCGACCGGGCTATGTCCCGGGGCATGAGCAAAGACGCATCACTGCGGGCCTCGCGCCTCCATCCCAGCCGCCGCCAACTCGTCGCACAGGGCGCCGGACTGGCGACATTGCTCGCGCCGCTGTCGACGCTCGCTCAACACGTACCCGCCGCTCCGCAGGCGGCTTCGACTGCCGCCCCGCGTAACCTCGTCGCGTCTCCCGCCAAGGTGCGGCTGCGCCCTGCGCCGGCGCCCGAGACGGAGATCTGGGCCTTCGACGGCGCAACGCCCGGCCCGGTCCTCAAGGTGAAGCAGGGCGAGAGCTTGCGTCTCAGCCTACAGAACCGCACCGACAAGCCGCTCGCTCTGCACTGGCACGGCCTGCGCGCCGACCACGCCATGGACGGCGTCGGCGGCTTCAGCCAGGAACCTGTGCCGCCGGGCGGGCAATTCGAATATCAGCTGGCGCCGCCCGATCCCGGCACCTTCCTTTACCGCCCGATGCTGCTCGGCGGCTCGTCCGAGCCGGCCGGCCGCGGATTGTCCGGCATGCTGATCGTCGAGGAGAAGGAGCCCCCGGCGGTCGATCTCGATTTGCCGGCCCTGATCGGCGACTGGCTGCTCAGCGATGACCAGAAGCTGCTGCCCTTCGCCCCCGACGGGCAGGACGGCGCCGCGGCCGGCCGGCTCGGCAGCTGGCTGACCGTCAACGGCAAGCCTCCGCCGCTGCCGATCAAGCTGCCGCCGGGAGCCCGCGTCCGCCTTCGTCTCGCCAATGCCTGCAATGCCCGGATCATGCGGCTGCGCTTCGACGAGATGAAAGCCTTCGTCGCGGCGGTCGATGGCCAGCCCACCGAGACCTTCGAACCGGTCCGGGGCCAACTGCCCTTCGCGCCGGGCACACGCTATGACATGATCTTCGACATGCCCGAGACGGTTGGAGCGGCGGCCAGCGTCACCGCACTCATCGGCCCGGGCGTGCCGCTGGTGCGTTTCGTCAGCGAGGGCTCAGCGAAGTCGGCGCGTCCGGCGATCGCCGGCATGCCGCTCAACCCGGCGCTGCCGGCTGCGGTACGACTGCAGGACGCCAGGCGCTCCGAGATGATCATCGAGGGCGGCGCCAGGATCACGCCGGAGAACAAGCTCGACCTCGCCGGGCTCGACCTTGCGAAGCCGTGGACCGTCAATGGCGGCCAGGGCGATCCGAAAGGCAAGCCGCTATTCAGCGTCAAGCGCGGCGCGCCCGTGGTGATCGGCATCACCAACAAGACCGCCTTCCTGCAGCCGCTGCATGTCCACGGCCACAGCTTCCGCCTGCTGCACCCGCTCGACGATGGCTGGGAGCCCTATTTCCTCGACACGGTGCAGATTCCCGAGGGCAAGCGCCTGCACATCGCCTTCATCGCCGACAATCCCGGGCGCTGGCTGATCTCCTCGACGGTGCTGGAGCGCTTCGACCGCGGGCTGTGGAGCTGGTTCGAGGTGACGTGACGCAGCGTCGGCTTGTCACGGCGGCGGGCGGCTTCTAATACCCCCGACCTTGAGCAAGGAGCGCGCCATGACCGCCAACGCCATCGTCACCGTGGGCGCCGACCTCGCCAGGCCCGTCCGCTTCGGCAACGGCCTGCCGCTCGCCCTGATCGCCGGCCCCTGCCAGATGGAGAGCCGCGATCACGCCCTCGAGGTAGCACTGGCCTTGAAGGAAATCTCCGACAAGCTCGGCATCGGCCTCGTCTTCAAGACCTCCTTCGACAAGGCCAACCGCACCAGCGTGAAGGGCCAGCGCGGTGTGGGCTTGGAAGCCGCCCTGCCCGTCTTCGCCGAGATTCGCGAGCGCACCGGCTTACCAGTGCTCACCGACGTGCACGATGCCAGCCAGTGCGCGCCGGTGGCCGAGGTGGTCGATGTGCTGCAGATCCCGGCCTTCCTCTGCCGGCAGACCGACCTGCTCGTCGCCGCGGCGAAGACCGGCCGCGTCATCAACGTCAAGAAGGGCCAGTTCCTGGCGCCTTGGGACATGGTCAACGTCGCCGCCAAGGTGACCGAGAGCGGCAATCCGAATGTGATGCTGACCGAGCGCGGCGCTTCCTTCGGCTACAACACGCTGGTCACTGACATGCGCGCTTTGCCGATCATGGCGGAGATCGGCGCCCCGGTGATCTTCGACGCCACCCACTCGGTGCAGCAGCCCGGCGGCAAGGGCGCCTCCAGCGGTGGCCAGCGCGAATTCGTGCCGGTGCTGGCGCGTGCCGCGGTCGCGGTCGGCGTCGCCGGCGTCTTCATCGAGACCCATCCCGACCCCGACAACGCCCCGTCGGACGGGCCGAACATGGTGCCGCTGCGCGACTTCCATGCGCTGATCGCAGAGCTGCAGGAGTTCGATCGGCTTGCCAAGCGCACGGCGCATTCTACGCTGGCGTATGTCTGAGACGTCAGCCAATCCGGCTCCTCCCGTCACGCCCCCACAAGGTTCGCTGAAGTCGCTCATCCTCGTTCTCGGGGCGTGTGGCTTCGCCTCGACCTTCACCATGCGGCTGCTCGACCCGCTGGTGCCGACACTGGCAGCGCAGTTCGGGCGCAGCATCGCCCAGGTCGCCGCGGTCGCGACCGCCTTCTCCTTCGCCTATGCCATCGGCCAGCCTTTCCTCGGGCCGATCGCGGATTCGCTCGGCAAGCTCAGGACGATCTCGACCTGCCTCGGTGCGCTCGCGCTCCTGTCGCTCGCCGCGGCCTTCGCGGGCTCCTTTGATATCCTGACCGGCGTGCGCATGGTCGCGGGGATCGCGGCCGGCGGTATCATTCCGGTGGCGATGGCAGCGATCGGTGACCGTGCGCCGATGGCCGAGCGGCAGATCATGCTTGGCCGCTTCCTGGTCCTGATGATCATCGGGCAAATGGTCGGCGCCGCCTGCTCCGGATTGATCGCCGAGCATCTAGGCTGGCGCTACGTCTTTGCGATGGCCGCCAGCGTCGCCGCAATCGCCGGCGCACTGGTGGTCCTGGTACTGAAGCCGAGGCCGAATGCCCAGCGCGCGCCGCTCAGTTTTTCCGGCGCGCTCGCCAATTACGCGGCCGTCTTCGCCAACCCTCGCTCGAAGCTGCTCTACGGGCTCGTCGTCGTCGAGGGCAGCCTGATCTTCGGCATGCCACCCTATATCGCCGCGATCCTGCACGAGCGCGCTGGTGTCGGCCCGTCCCAGGCCGGGCTCGTCATTGCCGGAACCGGGCTCGGCGGCATCATCTACGGCGTCCTGACCCGCATCCTGGTCGAGCGGCTCGGCCCGACCCGGATGACCACGCTGGGTGGCATCGTGATGGGCCTGGCCTATGTGCTGTTCTCGCTCGCCTTTCTGCCCTGGTGGAGCGCGATCGCGATCTTCACGCTGAGCGGCTTCGGCTTCTTCCTGATGCACGGCACCTTCCAGGCGCTGGCGACGGAACTCGCGCCGACGGCCCGCGGCTCGGCCGTCGCGCTGTTCGCCTGCGCGCTGTTCTGCGGCCATGCGCTCGGGCCGGTGCTGATGGGCGCCGCCCTGCACCTGTTGGGGACCAGCGGCGCGATCCTCGTCTTTGCCGTCGGCATCGCAGTGCTCGGCGTGCTGGCTCCACGCATCCTGCCGCTAGCGGGGAGCAGGACCTGAAAGGTCAGCGCCCGCGATAGGGCGCGACGCCCTGGTCGGGCAGCCACAGGCCTTTGGGCGGCTCGCCGGTCTGGAAGAAGACATCGATCGGGATGCCGCCGCGCGGATACCAGTAGCCGCCGATGCGGAACCATTTCGGCTCGAGCAGCTCGACCAGCGTCTTGCCGATGCCGACGGTGCAGTCCTCGTGGAAGGCGCCGTGGTTGCGGAAGGCGCCGAGATAGAGCTTGAGCGACTTCGATTCGACCAGCCAGTCGCCCGGCAGATAGTCGATCACCAGGATGCCGAAATCGGGCTGGCCGGTGACCGGGCAGATCGAGGTGAACTCGGGGCAGGTGAAGCGGGCGAGATAGTCGGTGCCGGCATGCGGGTTCGGCACGCGGTCGAGGCGGGCTTCCTCCGGCGAGCGCGGCAATTCGCTCGCCTTGCCGAGCTGAAGGGTCGAGGCGTCGATGGTCATGGCGTAATCCTAAGCAAGTGGGCGCCCATCGATGACGGGCGCTGAGTTGCCGCGGCTTTTAATGCCGGGCCCGGATAAACGCCACCGCCCCTTCCCGTCGCCGCCGGTCTTGTCTAGAAGCGCGGCATCGCTAGCCCACCTCAGCTCCGGAGCCTGACATGACCGCGATCATCGACATCATCGGCCGCCAGATCCTCGATTCCCGCGGCAACCCGACGGTCGAGGTCGATGTCGTGCTCGAAGACGGCTCGATGGGTCGCGCCGCCGTGCCGTCGGGCGCTTCGACCGGCGCGCATGAAGCCGTCGAGCTGCGCGACGGCGACAAGAGCCGCTATCTCGGCAAGGGCGTGCTGAAGGCGGTCGAGGCCGTCAATGTCGCGATCGCCGAGGCGCTGGTCGCGATGGACGCCGAGGACCAGACCGCGATCGACCAGGCGATGATCGAGCTCGACGGCACGCAGAACAAGAGCAAGCTCGGCGCCAACGCCATTTTGGGCGTCTCGCTCGCCGTCGCGAAGGCCGCGGCGGACGCCTCGGGCCTGCCGCTCTATCGCTATGTCGGCGGCACCTCGGCCCGCGTCCTGCCGGTGCCGATGATGAACATCGTCAATGGCGGCGCTCATGCCGACAACCCGATCGACTTCCAGGAATTCATGATCATGCCGGTCGGCGCGCCCTCCTTCGCCGAGGGGCTGCGCATGGGCGCCGAGGTCTTCCACACGCTGAAAAAGGCGCTGCACGACGCCGGCCACAACACCAATGTCGGTGACGAGGGCGGCTTCGCGCCGAACCTGAAGTCGGCCGAGGCTGCGCTCGACTTCGTCATGGCGGCGATCGAGAAGGCCGGCTACCGGCCGGGCGAGGACATCGCGCTGGCGCTCGACTGCGCCGCGACAGAGTTCTTCAAGGACGGTGCCTATGTCTATGAAGGCGAACGCAAAACCCGCGATCCCAAGGCGCAGGCCAAATACCTCGCCAAGCTGGTCGCCGGCTATCCGATCGTCTCGATCGAGGACGGCATGGCCGAGGACGATTGGGACGGCTGGAAGGCGCTGACCGACGCCGTCGGAACCAAGTGCCAGCTGGTCGGCGACGACCTCTTCGTCACCAACGTCACGCGCCTGTCGCAGGGCATCAAGGCGAAGACGGCGAACTCGATCCTGGTCAAGGTCAACCAGATCGGCACGCTCACCGAGACGCTCGCCGCCGTCGAGATGGCGCAGCGCGCCGGCTACACCGCCGTGATGTCGCATCGCTCCGGCGAGACCGAGGACGCGACCATCGCCGACCTCGCCGTTGCGACCAATTGCGGGCAGATCAAGACCGGCTCGCTCGCCCGCTCGGATCGGACGGCGAAGTACAACCAGCTCCTGCGCATCGAGGAGGAGCTCGGCGCGCAGGCGGTCTATGCCGGCCGCTCGGCGCTGAAGGCCCTCGGCTGACGCCATGCTGCGCCGCAATAGGCGGCGCCATGCGGTTTGGCCCCTAACGACAGCTCCGGCATCGCGCTAAGCCGGAGCATGCATCAAGCCGTTCCGCTTTCCGACGAGAAGCTGCGCCGGCGCCGGCAGCTCGCCTTCGCCGGCATGGCCGTCGCCATGCTGATCTTCGGGGCCAATTTCGTCGTCAGCCGCCACGCCGTGCTGAACGGCCTGTCCTCGCACGACATGCTGGCGCTGCGTTTCGTCACCGCCGGCTTCCTGCTCCTGCCGAGCTTCATGATGGCCGGCGGCCTGCGCGATTGCGCCGGCCTCGGCTGGAAACGCGGCCTGATCCTGGCGGTGATGAGCGGCTTCCCGATGAGCTTCCTGCTCATGACCGGGCTGACCTACGCTCCGGCGGCGCATGGCGCCGTGATCGGGCCCGGGACCGTCACGGTGATCGGCATCGTCGGCAGCGTCGTCCTGTTCGGCGCGATCCTGACGCGGCAGCTCGTGCTCGGCGTGGCGGCCGTGCTCATCGGCCTCGCCTGCCTCGGCATCGCCGGCACCACCCATGCCAATCCCGGCATCGTCTTCGGCGATCTCTGCTTCCTCGGCGTCGGGCTGGTCTGGGGCGGCTATCCCTTGCTGATCCAGCTCTGGCGCGTCGATGCGCTCAAGGCGACGGCCGTCGTCTCTGTGCTGTCGATGGCCTATCTGCCGATCTACTTCGCCTTCTATTTCCGCGGATTCGACGTCGCGCCCTGGTGGGTGCTGCTGGCGCACGCGATCAATCAGGGCGTGCTCAACGTCATCGTCGGCCTGTGGATCTGGAGCTGGTCGACGCCGGTGCTCGGGCCATCCGTCGCCGGGCGCTTCCCACCGATGATCCCGGTCGTCGGCACCCTGCTCGCCATCCCCGTGCTCGGCGAGATCCCCAGCGGGCTGCAGATCGGCGGCATCGCGCTGATCATCGCCGGGCTGTTCGCCGCCTCATGGCGCCGCGCGGCGGCGGCGCGCTAACCTCATCAGGCCGAGATTCCAGACGATACAGACGAGCAGGCCGAGGCCGAGCGCCGGCCAGGAGCCGAGCGGCACGGCCGTCAGATGCACGAGCGCCAGCCCCAATCCGAACCCCAGCAGCCCCAGTGCGCCATTGGCGATCACGGCGGCGGTCGCCGGACCGCCGATACGCGGCTGCAGGATCGCGATCAGGCTGGAGAGCACGATCGGGAACGCGGCGAGCACTCCGGACCAGCCTGCGCCGACATGGCTGCTGATCGTGCTGACGACGCCGGCCAGCGTCGCAACCGCACCGGCGCGCAGCGGAATCACGAACCAGGGCCGGCCCGGCGGCGCCTTGGGCCGCGCCCCGAGATAAGGCCGGAACAGACGATGCAGGCCGAGATAGATCACGACCGTCAGGGCGATCGCGACGCCAACGGACGGCTCCAGCAGCCGCAGCGCGAGAATGATCGCAAACCAGGTCGCAAGCCCGGTTCCCAGGCTGACGAGCGTGCCGAAGCGCTGTGCCAGCAGGACATAGACCAGCGAGAGCCCGGCATTGGCGAGATTGGAGCCCATGCTGCCGAGCGCTCCAGCCGAGATGAAAGCCGCGTCATGGTCGAGCGCCAGGAACACGTAGACCGGGCCGGCCGAGATCGGCAGCGTCGCGATCATCGCCGCCAGCAGCGGCCCCGAGCGTTCGGCGAGCAGAGAGCAGCCGACAACAATGGCGGCCGCGACCGCCATCTTCATGAGCAACAGGCCGAGCCCGGGATCGATCACGCCGTCTCGCCTCTGGCCCAGCCCTCTTTCGTCTCAGCGATGAAGTCTTCCAGGCGGCCGGCCGCGATGGCGCCACGCAGGCCCGCCATCAGCTCCTGATAATAGGCCAGGTTCACCCAGGTCAGCAGCATCTTGCCGAGCATCTCCTCGGCCTTGACGAGATGGTGCAGATAGGCGCGCGAATAGGTGTTGGCGGCCGGGCAGGAAGATTGTGGATCGACCGGCCTGATATCCTCGGCATGCTTGGCATTCTTCAGGTTCATCCGGCCGAAGCGAGTGAAGATCTGGCCATGGCGGCCGGCCCGCGTCGGCATCACGCAGTCGAACATGTCGACGCCGCGCCTGACCGCCTCGACGATGTCGTCCGGCGTGCCGACGCCCATCAGATAGCGCGGCTTCTCACTGGGCAGATGCGGCTCGACCGTCTCGATCATCGCCAGCATCACATCCTGCGGCTCGCCGACCGCGAGCCCGCCAATGGCATAGCCTTTGAGATCCATGGCCGCGAGCTCGCGCGCGCTCTCGACCCGGAGGGCAGGCACCGCGCCACCTTGCACAATCCCGAACAGCGCCCTCCCCGCCGGATCGCCGAAGGCCTTCTTGCAGCGCTCGGCCCAGCGCAGCGACAGATGCATCGCCTTCTCGGCGACCTTGTCCTCGCAGGGCAGCGAGACGCATTCGTCGAGCTGCATGACGATGTCGGAGCCGAGCAGGTTCTGGATCTCGACCGAGCGCTCCGGCGTCAGCACATGCTTGGAGCCGTCGATATGCGACTGGAAGGTGACGCCTTCCTCGGTCAGCTTGCGCAGATTGGCGAGCGACATCACCTGGAAGCCGCCGGAATCGGTCAGGATCGGGTGCGGCCAGTTCATGAACTTGTGCAGGCCGCCGAGCCTGGCGACCCGCTCGGCCCCCGGCCGCAGCATCAGATGATAGGTGTTGCCGAGCACGACATCGGCGCCGAGCGCCTTGACCTGCTCGGGATACATGCCCTTGACGGTCGCGGCGGTGCCGACCGGCATGAAGGCCGGGGTGCGGATCACACCGCGCGGCATGCGGACCTCGCCGGTGCGGGCAGCGCCGTCCCGGCCGAGAAGATGGAAGCTGAAATCCGTCATCATGGGCGCCGGCCTAGCCCAGCGCCGCTTTTCGCGAAAGAGCCCTGTGCGCCGGGCGGGGCTGTGCCGACAGCCGGGCGCCTCGCAGTGTTGCGCTCAACCTCCACCGTCATTCCGGCCGCAGCGAAGCGGAGCGCCGGAATCCATCGTAGAGCTCTTGCCATAGAGATCTTGAGCCCTTCGATGGATTCCGGAGCTGCGCGGCTACGCCGCTTGTCCGGAATGACGATTCAGACGAAGACTGTCAGCGACCGGCGAAGGCCGCCTCGTAGACATCCGGCTTGAAGGCGAGGATGCGGCGCTCGCCGAGATCGAGCACCGGGCGCTTGATCATGGTCGGCTGCGCCAGCATCAGCGCGATCGCCTTGTTCTCGTCGAGGCCCTGCCGGTCGGCGTCGGGCAGCTCGCGGAAGGTCGTGCTCGCCTTGTTCAGCACCTTCTCCCAGCCGAGCTCGCGGCACCAGGCCTCGAGATGGGCCTTGTCGATGCCGGAGACGCGGTAATCGTGGAAGGCGTAGGGGACCTTGTGCGCGTCGAGCCAGCTCCAGGCCTTCTTCATCGTGTCGCAGTTCTTGATGCCGTAGAGCGTGACCATCGTCCGGGCCGTCCCTGATTTGCCGTCAGCGCGGGTTGGCATGATGGCCGTTGGAGATCAAGCGACGCCTCCGCGGAGCCTCGGCGCATGAGGCCCAAAGCCATTCGGTTCCCCTCGCGCTCCGTCATGCTATCGGTAACGATGGCGCGTATCGGGCGAGCAGAGAATCGAATGGACGTGTCATGATCGATCGACTTGATCCACTCGCGACGGGCGACGACGATTTCGACATTCCGTTCCGCCCCTGGAAAAATCATCCCGCCGCCGGCGTCGATTTTCCCGATATCTCGATCACAACAGTCGACGCGCCCCTGACGCGACGCATGGTGGACGAGTTGGCACAACGAGTTCCGGCGAAGGTCGAGATCCTTGCCGGCATCGACATTGGCGGGCTCGGCCTCGCCGGCGCGCTCGCCTGTCGCAGAGGCCTCGGCTTCTTCGACATCCGCAAGGTCGATTCGCTGCGCAACGGCGTGATGCGCAGCATCATGGCGAATTACGAGCTCGGCGAGGGCGTCGTGATCTCGAAGGGCGCGCGGCTGGCGGGGCGCCATGTCGCGATCATCGACGATTGCCTGATCTCGGGCGGAACGGCGCTGGCGGCGGCGCGCCTGATCCGCCGGCTCGGCGGCCATTGCGACACGGCGCTTTTCGTCTTCGACATCGAGGGCATGGGCGGGCGTGAGCGGCTTGCGGGCGGCGGCATCACGGCAGAGGTGTTGCGCACTGTCCCGCGGATAGCACCGGAAGGAGAAGGCGCCTAAGCGGACGCTGCGCGGTCATCAGCTGCCCAGTGACCAGCGTGCGAGATGGTCGTGGCGGCGCGCGCCATGGACGCTGCGGATCAGGACGAACTCGGGAACGGTGAAGCTTAGCCGAGGGATGTCGATCCGGGGAACGGGCAGCCTGTCGTAGAGCAGAGTGATGTGCGGATTGAACCGCTCGTCGACAGGTATGCTCGCCGCCTGCATGGCATCATGAAGGCGTCTTTGGAGTGCGAGCAAGGCGGGCAGCGTGTCACTCGCAGTCAGGACCAGCGACCGCTTTCCGTACGAGCTACCAAACGCTTCCGCTTGGTCAAAAAAGATATCGAAGCGTGGCTTGTGAATTGACGCACCAATCTGCTTCAGAAGATCGACGATTCCAGGCGGGGCTTCGCCGAATGCGCCGATACCGCACAGGCTGACATGGTAGCGATCGGGCCCGACCAGTTTGCCGCGCAGCTTCATTGATCGCCGAAGCTGACGCCCGAGCGCGTCGACCAACCGAGCGATGTCGGATGGCAGCACGACAGCAAAAAAGTAGCTGTTCCAAGCCGCGTCAGATTGGCCCTCGGCCTGTAGCGAGGGCTTCGCGGGTCCAGTGTTTCCACCTCCGCCGAATAGGTCGAACTGATCGGGAGATAATCTCCTCATCTTCGGATGATAGAACAAAATAAGAACATCAACAACCGCTGAGCACGGTCCCTGAACGCCCTCACCCCGCCGCCCGATACTCCGAGGGCGACATGCCCGCCCGCGCCGCGAAGAATCGGGAGAAATAGGCCGGGTCGGAGAAGCCGAGCCGGAACGCGATCTGGGAGACCGGCGAGCGGGTGTAGACGAGGTCCCGCCGCGCCTCGATCATCAGCCGCCCCTGGATCACCCGCATGGCAGAATGGCCGAGCAGCTCGCGGCAGACGCGGGTGAGATGCGGGCCTGTGACGCCGAGGTCGCGCGCGTAAGCATCCAGCGGTTCATGCGTGTGGAAATGGCTCTCGACGCGCTCGATGAAGCGCCTGACCAGGACAGAGCGTGCGTCACCCGCGGCGCTGACCGCGACTGCATGCGAGCGGGCGGCGCGGGCGAACCAGATCGCGATCAGCCGCGCATGGGCGGCGAGAGCGAGCTCGCGACTGCCATGATTGCGGCCGAACTCGGCAAGTGCCGCCTCCATCGCCGCCGCGAGCTCGACGATGCTGGCGTCGCCCGGCCCGCGCCTGCCGACGAAGGCCTCGCCAAGCACGGCGCCGAGCGCGGGTTCGGCCTCGATCAGCGGCGCCAGGGTCGGACTTGCGACGCTCGCGACGAAGCCTTCGGTGTCCGGCTCGAAGCGAAACTCGTGGATCACCAGCGGCGGCAACAGGAGGACGGTACCGGCGACAAGCCGGTGCTCGACGCCGTCGACCCGCACCAGCCCGCCGCCCGAGGCGATCAGGAAGAACTGGGCCATGTCCTGATGGCGATGCGGCTCGATCCGCCAGTCGCGCGGGGCGCTGCGGGCGCTGATCCGCTCGATATGCAGCGCGTCCGGGAACCGCTGCTCACGCGGCTCGTCATAGAGCCAGTAGGCCGGCACCGAGGCGAGCGTCATCTAATCAATCCAATGTTCGTTTTGTCCAATAGGTTGGATGAAAGCTCCATTCCGATCAAGCAAGAACGATGGCACTTTCGCGTGAAAGTACCGGGCGCTGCGCCCTTTGGTTTATGGGAGGACGCCATGCGCACCCAGGTCGTGATCGTCGGCGCCGGCCCCTCCGGCCTTCTGCTCGGCCAGCTCTTGACCCGCCAGGGCATCGACAACGTCATTCTCGAGCGCAAGAGCGCCGACTATGTGCTGTCGCGCATCCGGGCCGGCGTGCTCGAACAGGGCACGGTCGACCTGTTGCATGAAGCCGGCGTCGGCGCGCGCCTCGCGAGCGAAGGCTTGCCCCATGACGGCTTCTCGCTCGCCTTCGAGGGGCACCTGCAGCGCATCGACTTGAAGAGCCTGACCGGCAAGCAGGTGACGGTCTATGGCCAGACCGAAGTGACGCAGGACCTGATGGAAGCCCGGCAGGCAGCCGGCACGACGACGTTCTACGAGGCCGAGGACGTCGAGCTGCACGATTTCGACGGTGCCTCGCCGCGCGTCAGCTTCGCCGTCGAGGGCAAGCGGCGCGAGATCGCCTGCGACTTCATCGCCGGCTGCGACGGCTTCCACGGCATCTGCCGCGCCTCGGTGCCGGCAGGAGCGATCGAGACCTTCGAACGGGTCTATCCCTTCGGCTGGCTCGGCCTGCTCACCGACCAGCCGCCGGCGGCGCATGAACTGGTCTATGCCAGCTCGCCCTTCGGCTTCGCGCTCTGCTCGATGCGTTCGCAGACCCGCAGCCGCTATTACGTCCAGGTCGCGCTCGACGACACCGTCGAGGCCTGGTCGGACGAGCGCTTCTTCGACGAACTGCGCCGACGCGTGCCGGACGAGGTCGCAGCGGCCGTGACGGCGGGGCCGTCGCTGGAAAAGAGCATCGCGCCGCTGCGCAGCTTCGTCGCTGAACCCTTGCGCTTTGGCCGGCTGTTCCTCGCCGGCGATGCCGGCCACATCGTGCCGCCGACCGGCGCCAAGGGGCTGAACCTCGCGGCCAGCGACGTGCACTACCTGTTCGAGGCGCTGCGCGAGCACTATGCCGAGCGCTCCGATGCCGGGCTCGACGCCTATTCGGCGAAAGCGCTGGCGCGGGTGTGGAAGGCAGTGCGCTTCTCGTGGTCGATGACCAACCTGCTCCACCTCTTCCCGGAGGCGAGCGCCTTCGACCAGCGCGTCAGGCGGGCCGAGTTCGACTATCTGACGCAGTCGCAGGCCGCGCTCACCAGCGTCGCGGAGAACTATGTCGGCCTGCCCTATTGAGAGCGGGCAGGCCCAGACAACAGCCTGTCATCGCGGCGGCAGCTTCTCGTATTTCCTGGTCTCCGGAGGCACATGGTCCCAAGGCTGCGCGACCGAGTGCCAGAACACCATCTCCGGCTTGTAGCGGCTGGGATCATCGAGGCTGCCGGCGCGGATGATGAACAGGTCGGGAATATCGGGAAAGGTCAGGTAGACCGGTGAGCCGCAGGTCGGGCAGAAGGCGCAGCGCTTGACCGTGCCGCCCTCGCCGACGACGTCCCAGGTGCTGGCCTTGCCCTCGATGGTGACGGGCGCGCCGACGAAGCTCAGATAGGAGCTGTGGCCTGTGCCGCTCTGATGCTGGCACTGGCGGCATTGGCAGTCATTGCTCTCGATCGGCTCGGCGGCGATCTCATAGCGGATCGCCCGGCAAGCGCAGCCGCCGGTATAGGCATGGCTCATCGTGATGTCCTCACAGGTCAGGAGCAGGCGGCGACCGTCGTCAGGCCGGCTCGCCGGCGACGTCGCCGAGGCGCGGCAGAATCGTCTTCCAGCCGCGGCTCATATTCGTGAACGCGACCTCGTTGCGCGGCAGTTCGAAGCCGGAATGGACCAGGCGCACGCGCGTGCCGTTCGCCGCCTTGCTCAGCGTCCAGGTGACGACCGTGTCGAGGCGGGAGCCGTAGTCGGCATTGCCGTCGTCGCCACCTTTCCAGGAATAGGCCAGGCATTCGTTCGGGATGACCTCCAGCACCTGGCAGCGGATCGTGCCGTCCCAGGCGCCGGCCGGCGTGGTCTTGAAGGTGAAGCGGGTGCCCTCGACCGGAGCGAAGCCGGCGGGCTCCATGATCCAGCGGGCAATCAGCCTGCTGGAGGTCAGCGCCTTCCAGATCGTCTCCGGGGCGTGCGGGAGGATTTCGTCGACGACGATGTCCTGCGTCATGGGTTGCAGATCGAGGGCGGTCATGGGTCGATCTCCTTGAGAAGGGTGCGGAGCTTGCTGAACCGCTCGCGCCAGAACAGGCCGTAATGGCCGATCCAGTCGACGAGCGGCGCCAGGCCTTCCGGCTCGGCGCGGTAGAAGACGTTGCGGCCCTCGGGCCGCTCGGCGACGAGGCCCGCCTGCTTCAGCGATTTGAGATGCTGGGAGATGGCGCCCTGCGTCACGCCGCTGCCGCGGGTCAGCTCGGCGACAGTGATCTCGTCGCAGGCCGAAATGCGTTCGAACACGGCGCGACGGGTCGGATCGGCGAGCGCACGCATGACGGTGGAGACGGAAGCGATCTCAAGCATGGGAGATCAATTAGCAATTACTAATTCATTAGTCAACGCTAATTCTTTTGACCCAGCCTTGCGTGGCCGGGCCGCGGCTTCGGCCCTGCCCGCTCAGCAGCGCTGGTAGATGTCCTCGATGCGGATGATGTCGTCTTCGCCGAGATAGGAGCCGACCTGCACCTCGATGATCTCGAGCGGGATCTTGCCGGGATTGGCCATGCGGTGGACGCAGCCGATCGGCAGGTAGATCGCCTCGTTCTCGTGCACGAGGATGGTCTCGTCGTCGCGCGTCACCTGCGCGGTACCGCGGACCACGACCCAGTGCTCGGCGCGGTGATGGTGCTTCTGCAGGGACAGGACGCCGTTCGGCTTCACCGTGATGCGCTTGACCTGATGGCGCTCGTCGAGGTCGACGGAGAGATATTTGCCCCAGGGCCGATGGATCTCGCGGTGGCTGACGGCTTCCGGCTCGTGTTTCGCGGCGATCAGCGCGACGGCGTCCCTGACCTTGTCGGCCTTCGCCTTCGGCGTCACCAGGATGGCGTCGCGGGTGGCGATGACTGCGACGTCGTCCAGCCCGACGACCGCGACGACCGCGTCCTCGGAGCGGACGAGGTTGTTCGTGCCATCCACCACATAGCCGCGGCCCTGGACGACATTGCCGCCCGTGCCCTTCTCGGAGAGCTGCCAGACCGCGCTCCAGTCGCCGACATCGGACCAGCCGAAATGACCGGCGATCACCGCTGCGGTATCGGCCTGCTGCTGGGCGGACGGTTCTCCCGCAAGGGCCGGAAGGCCGGTGAGACCATCGGCTTCGAGCATGCGGATTCCGAGATTGCTTCCCGTCGCCGCGGCGTTGCCGATCGCCCCTAGGGCAGCCGCCTGGAGCCTAGCCTGCATCGTCGTCGCGTCGAAGACGACATTGCCCGAGTTCCAGAGATAGCCATCGGCGAGATAGCGCGCCGCCAGCGCAGCGTCGGGCTTGGCCGCGACATCCTCGACATCGCGCGCGCCCTCGACGATCTCCGCCCCGGGGCGGATGTAGCCATAAGCGGTCGCCGGATAGCATGGCGGTATGCCGATCGCGACGATGCGTCCCTGCGCGGCGACCGCCGCAGCCCTGGCGCAGGTTTCGACGAAGAGCTTGCCGTCCTGCACGACATGGTCGGCCGGGAAGATCCCGACGAGCGCAGCCTCGCGGCGCGCAAGGCCGAGCTCGGCGGCGATCGCGGCGGCGGAATGCGCGCCGCGCCCGGCCGGCTCCAGCACGATTTCGGCGCGCAGGCCGATCGCCTGCAACTGGTCGGCGACGGTGAAGCGCTGTTCCGCGTTCGTCACCACGATCGGCGCGTCGAAGACGTCGGGATCGGACAGGAGCCGAAGCGTACGCTGGAAAGTGGAGTCCTTCCCGAAGAGCGGAATGAACTGCTTGGGCATCGTCTCGCGCGCGATCGGCCACAGGCCGGCGCCATGGCCCGTGCATATCACGACCGGGATGATCTTGGGCATGGGTTCTGCTCCCCGAAAGCGGCTGCTGATCGCGCCGCAATACTGGAAGAGAAACCGGCGGGCTCAAGCGGCCATCTCGGCTGATCCCGCAGGCGAAGATGCCGCGCCTTCGGGCGATCGGCTCCTCCGATCGCCCTACCCCTTCTGCGCTCACTCCTCCCGGAAGCTGGAGCGCATCGAATCGGTCAGCGGCTGCATCAGATAGGCGATGGCCGTGCGCTCGCCGGTGGAGACATAGACCTCCGCCGGCATGCCCGGCCTGAGCTTGGCCCTGACCTTGGGGGGGAACCCCGACGCGGCGACGCTGACCCGCAACTCGTAGACCATCTGCTGCGAGACCTCGTCGCGCAGCGCATCGGCCGCGACCGACTTCACCTCGCCGACGGTGAAGGGCGTCGACCGCCCCTTGAAGGATGGCAGGCGCACCTCGGCGGCCATGCCCGGATGAAGGTTGTTCACGTCCATCGGAGAGATCTTGGCGGTGACGATGAGATCGTCATCCTGTGGCACGATCTCCATCAGGGTCTCGCCCGGCTTCACCACGGCGCCGACGGTATGGATCTTCGAGGCCACGACCCGCCCGGCGCGTGGCGCGCGGACTTCGGCGCGTGCCAGGACATCCTCGGCGATGCGCAGCTTCTCGCGCGCATCGGCGAGCTTGACCCGGCATTCGGCGAGTTTGGTCGAGGCCTCTTCCGTGGCGCGCAGTCCGATCTGGTTCATCTGCAGCCTGATCTCGTCATTGGCGACCGAAAGCCGTGCCAGATCAGCTTCCAGCGAGCCCATACGGCCCTGGAGGTCGGTCAGCGAGCGCTTGAGCGGATTGATCCGCGTCGCTGCGACATAGCCCTTGTCGGCGAGCGGCCGCAGGTTGGCGAGCTCGTCATTGATGCTGGCGGCCTGACTGATCGCCGCCTCGCGCTGCGCCTCGCTCGACTGATACTGTTTCTCGGACTGCGTCAGCCGCTCCTTCAGGATCGAGACTTCGAGCTTCTGGGCGGATTGGCGTTCCTTGAACAGACGCTCCTGGTCGAGCATGATCCGGCGCGCCTCCTTGTTCTCGGCGGCGTCCATCAGCTCGCTCGGGAAGGTGATGCGCTCGAGCCGGTCTATCTCGGCGGTGAAGCGCGCCTCCTCGCCCAAAGCCTGCAACACGCCGAGCCGCGCCACGCTGCGCTGCGCCGCCGCATGCGTCGTATCGAGACGCAGCAGGGTCTCGCCGGCCTTGACGTCGGCGCCGTCCCGCACGGCGATCTGCTCGACGAGGCCGCCTTCGAGATGCTGGACCGCCTTGCGATCGCTCTCGACGACGACGCTGCCATGCGCCACGACGGCGCTGTCGAGCCGTGCGGTCAATGACCAGAGCCCGCCGGCGCCGAGCGCCAGGCCGACGACGACATAGCCCTTGCGGACCGGAGCACGCCAATCGCCGCTGCCCTCGACCGGTGCGCCAGCCCGCCGGATCCAGTCCCTTGCGACAACGAGCATGGGAGCGAGACGCCGGCGCAGTTTCGGCCTGTTCAGGGCGAGCTTGATCGTGTTCAGCACGGGTTTCATCTTGTTGGCGAAGGCGTTCATCGGCGGGCCCACCTTGCCGCTGAAAGCGGCTCGACCTGCCCTGTCTGGCCACGTTGCGGCGGCTGGATGCGGGCAGCGCCGCCGCCCGGCTGCAGCAGCACCGGCAGGATCTCGTCGCGCCCGCCGACCCTGACCGCCTGGCCCTTCTGCATCAGGATGATCTTGTCGACCTGCGACAGCAGTTGCGGGCGATGGGTGACCACCACGACGATCGCACCAGCATCGCGCAGGCCCGCCAGAGCGCGCGCCAGCGCGGCATCGCCATCCATGTCGAGATTGGCGTTCGGCTCATCGAGGACGACCAGTGCCGGCTGCCCGTAAAGCGCGCGCGCCAGCCCGATGCGCTGGCGCTGCCCGCCGGAGAGGGTTGCTCCGCCCTCGCCGATCTGCGTCGCATAGCCGTCCGGGAAGCCCTGGATCAGCTCATGCGCCGAGGCGGCCGTGGCGGCGGCGACCGCTGCCTCGTCTGTCGCGTCGGGATCAAAGCGGGTGACGTTGTCTCTCACGCTGCCTGCGAACAATTCGACATCCTGCGGCAGGTAGCCGAGGATGCGGCCGCGCTGCTCGTCGGGAAAATGCCTGATGTCGTTGCCGTCGAGCCGCACGACGCCCTGGACGGGTTGCCAGACGCCGACCAGCGCCCGCGCCAGCGAGGACTTGCCGGAACCGGTCAAGCCAACGACCGCGGCGATCTCGCCGGGTTCCACCTCGAACGAGACGTTGTGTAGCAGCAGGGCGTTTCCGCTCGGGCTGCGCACGCTCAGGCCCTCGACCCGCAGCGAGCCTGCCGGATGCGGCAAGGACATCGGTTCGCCGTCCTCCGACGGCGCCTTCAAGGCCGTGCCGAGCCTCTGGAAGGCGCTGCGGGCCGAAACGAAGCTCTTCCATTGCCCGACGGCGCCCTCGATCGGCGCGAGCGCCCGGCCCATGATCAGGGAGGCCGCGAAGATCACTCCCGCGGCGATGTTCTGATGGATCGCGAGATAGGCGCCGACGCCGAGGACCGCGCATTGCAGCGCCAGCCGCAGCAGCTTCGTCGCGGCCAGCAGCGTTCCGCCCCAATCGGCCGCGACAGTGTGATAGGCGAGCGCCCGATCATGCCGGCGCTGCCACTCGCCGCGGACCGCCTTGCCCATCCCGAGCGCCTTGATGACCTCGGCATTGCGGAGCGAGGCCGTCAGCCGCTCGCTCGCGCCATGGCCGATCTCCGAGGCGCGGATCAGCGCGCCCTTGGTGATGCGCTCGTTCAGCAGGGCAACGCCGAGGATCGCAGCGGCGCCGAGCGTGGCGACCGCGCCGATCGCCGGGTGCAGCACGAAGCAGAGGGCGAGATAGATCGGAATCCAGGGTGCATCCATCAGCGTCGGCACGAGATTGCCGGAGAGCGTCGCCCGCAGGGTTTCGACATCGCGAACCGGTAGGGTCGCCGAGCCCTTCGCGTCGAGCGCGCCATGGAAGGCGGCCTCGAAGGCGGGCTCGGACAGCGCCTTGTCGACGCACAGGCCGAGCTGGACGAGCGCGCGGCTGCGGAAATGCTCGAGCGCGGCATAGGCCGCGAACAGGGCGAGCACGATCAGCGAAAGCATGACCAGTGTCGTGCTGTTCCGGCTGGTCAGCACCCGGTCGTAGATCTGCATCGTGTAGAGCGGCGACACGAAGACGAAGAGATTGAGCACGAAGGAAAGCCCGAAGAGCGAGGCAAATGCGGGCGTCAGCTTGCGGACCGTTTGCGAGAGCATTCGTCGAGTTCCCCAGCGCAGTCGCGATAGAAAAGAGTGAAGCCGGCCTGACTCCGCTTCTCGACGAGAAGGGATCGCTGCAGGCCGGCATCGTCTGGTGAGATGGCGACCCGGCTCCGCAATGGAGCCGGGTGCAGAGGGAGAGAGCCTTACCAGTGCCAGTGTGACTGCTGGGGATGCTGGTCGTTGTCGGTGTCGTCGTGACGCGACCGGATCTCCTGGAGCCAGTTGCGGCCGCCGCCACGATCGTCGTCGTCTTCGTCGCGCCGCGACCAGATCTCCTGGAACCAGTTGCGGCCACCGCCGCGACCACCCCAGCCATGGTGGCCGCCCCAGCCCGACCAGCCGCCGGGATTCGACGGAGTGTCCGGCTCGGTCTCCGGCAGCGTGACCTCGGGGATCGTGATCACGTCCGGCGGGTTCCCCGGATTCGTCACCGGGATTTCGGTCGGCGGCGTCCCCGGCTCCGCCGTGACCGGCGGGATGACCGTGGTGGGCTGCTCCGGCTCGGCCGTGACTGGCGGCGTCACCGGCGTTTCCGGCTCGATCGTGATCGGCGGCGTCACCGGCGGCTCCGGCTCGACCGTGACCGGCGGCTCCGGCGTGACCGGAGGCGTCACGGGGCTGCCGACTTCAGGCAATGCGCCGGAGAGGGACGATCCGATCGACCCAAACGGCGCCGTTTCGATGCCGTGCTGTTGGGCGATCGATCCGGCGAGGAAGCTGTAGTCGCCCGCCCCGGCATTGGCGAACCCGGCCTGATCGGTCACGACGCTGCCGACATCACCGCCGCGCTGCTGGAAAGCTGCCAGCGCGAGATCCGCGATCGTCAGCTCGCCGCCATCGGGGTTGTAGTAGACATTGTCATGAATCAGGCCCGGATCGGTCTGGTCGGTGTCGATTGTGTTGCTTCCATCGGCCGAGACCTGGATGAAGTTCCGATAGACCTCGTTGCCATCCATCGCAAAATCATCGGCGATGACGGTCGAGATACCGTAAGCGCCGTTGTCCAGCAGCGTGTTGTCATGGATCTGGTTGCCAGAACCACCATGAATATAGATGCCGGCGAACGTCGTGCCTTGGACGAAATTGCCGTAGATCTGGGCGTTGCTGGCCATGTTGTCGAGATAGATGCCGGAACTCCAGTTCTCGGCGAAGCCACCGGCCTGGGTGTTGAGGCCGCCGGCATCGACGATGTTGTTGTAGCGGATCGTATCCCCTGCCGCCCCGGAATCGTCGCCCGAGTACAGGTAGATGGCGCCGACATCGGGTGTCTGCTGGCCGGAATGACGGACGTCATTGTACTCGATGATGTTCCCGCCCGACGGATTGCCGGGATCGTAGTTGATCTCGGCAATGCCGAAGCGCGGCACATTGGTGATCGTGTTGTGGTCGATCTGGTTCTGCGCCGATTCCTGCATGTCGATGGCGCCGAACTGGACGAAGACCTCGCCCGAACGATCGATGACGTTGTTCGTCACCCGGTTGCCGCTGGTCCCGGCGGTCATCGCGATGGCGCTCGACCAGATGTGCTCGAAGCTGTTGCCCGACAGCAGATTGCCGCTGCTGTCCCCGTGCAGGGCGACGCCGACGCCGACATTGAGGAAGTGATTGCCTTCGACGACCATGCCGGTCGCATCATGCGCCTCGATCGCCGCCGTTTCCGGATCGCCCGAGCTCGCAGCCGTATCGGCGAAGGTCAGGCCCTTGAAGGTGATGTTCTGGGCGCCGTCGACGACGAACAGGCTATGAGCGTCGGAGGCCACCGCCCCTTCACCCGTGAAGCCTTCCGGAGCCTTGTAGCGGACGGTCTGCGTCGCGCTGTCGAAGGACCATTCCCCGACCGCATCCGGCACCGGCTCCGAGATGAAGAAGCGGCTCGCCGGCCCCAGGTCGTAGTTCGCCTCGGACGAGAAGGTCATGACGTTGCCGCTGACCGACTCGATCGTCAGCTTGTCATTGGCGTAACCGTTCTCGGCGAACACCGTCACCGTCTGGCCGACCTTCGGCTCATGCCCGGGCGGGAAATCGGAGGGATTGAAGGCCAATGAGTTGGTCGGGTCCCGGCCCGCTGGCACGTCCTGTCCCCAGAGCCAACCGCCCGTGATCGGGTCGTTCGGATCGATATCGGGGAAGCGACTCTCGACCTGCTTCACGCCGTTGACGGTGAGCTGCTGAACATCGGCGGCGGACACCTGCGCCGACCAGATGCCGTCCGCTCCCTGGGTCCAGCCGGAGACGGGCGTGCCGCCGCTGATCGTGACCTTCTCCCCGGACATCGCCAGGAAGGAGGATCCGGAATCGGCGGCCGTCAGATTGAGAGGGGCGTTGGCATGGTAGGTACCGCCAGCGAGGTAGACGGTATCGCCACCGCCGGTCTGGCGCATGGCTTCAACGGCTCGCTCTAACGTTTGGAAAGATGACGATGCATCAAGTCCTGTATTGTTGTCGCTTCCAGTTGGGGAGATGTAAAATGTGGCCATAAAGGGGCTCCTTTTTTGGCTGGAACACTCTAAGTGATCGAGCCCTAGATACCCTTCAGCCTTGATTCGTTTCTACCCGGCACGAAGAACGTGTACTCGGAAGGATTAGTCCAAACGGACTAGTCGTCTTTTTTTGACACAATATATCAATGGATTGTTTCTGGCGGGCGGCACTGCCGGCTCTGTTGATGGAACGGCGATATCAGCCGAACTCATCCATTTGCGCCGCGAATCGAGCCCCCGAATCGCCTCAATCCTGAAACCTGAGGTGGGTTTGCAGTCAGCTCGACACGGCCTGGTCAGATTCGGCTCCGGCATCCGCGTGACAGACCGTCAGATGGTGGTCGCAGAACTGGGCGCTTGCAGCCAGGCGATCGACATAGGCCCGGAAGGCGGCCAGGGTCGCGACCGGGCGCTGGCAGCCGTCGCAGATGACCAGCGCCTCACCCGACAGATCGCTCGGCAGATGGACCGCGGGCGATCCGCAGGCCTCGCAGCTGAACCCGCCGCCGCGCGACGGCGAAGGCGCGCCGATGTCCGGCGACGCAAGCAGCGCGGCGTAGCGATGCAGGCGCCGGCTCATGCCGAGGCCTGATAGAAGGATTTGTAGTTGCGATAGACCTTGCCGCGATCGGAGACGTCGTAGCGCCCCTGCTCCTCGAGATCGACGCCGTTGAGCACGACGCCGGCCACGTCCAGTCCCAGCCTGGCGAGATGATCGAGCGTCGCGGAGACGGTGCTCTTCAGCGTGTCATTCCATTTGACGACATGCAGCACGGTATCGGCATGCTCGCGCAGCAGGGCGCTGTCGGCCGAGAGCAGCACGGGCGCGACTTCGAACAGGATGACGTCGTAGCGCGCCCGTGCCTCGCGCAGCATCGCCTCGAAGGCCGGGTTCGAATAGACGTTCTGGCTGTCGCGCAGGCCTGAGGCGCGCCGAACCGTGGCGACCGGGCTCGTGCCGGGACCGCCGGAATCGCCAACCTGCGGCAGGCACTGGTCGAGCAGCGCCTCATGCGGGAAGTTCTGGCCAAGGAGCAGCCGCCGGGGCGAGCCGTCGACGACCAGGACCCGTTGGCCCATCATCGCCAGCACACGCGCCATGGCGGAGGCGACGAAGGATTTGCCCTCTCCGGGCGCGGAGGAGGTGATCAGCACGAATTTGGGCGGATTACTCGGCGGGAACAGCTCGGCGACCATCGAGCGCACTGCCTCGGCGAAGACCAGACTCTCCAGCCCACCCGGATAATGATCGAGATTGGGGAGGAGGCCGACGCAATTGGTCCGGGTTTCGGCCGCGAATTCGTTCTCGCTGCGATAACCGCGGTCCCGCTTCTCCAGGAGATAGGAGAGCCCTGCTCCAGCCATCAGCCCGCCGACCATGGCAAGCCCCAACACCAGCGACGGCTTGGCCGAACTCGGCAATGAAGGAACATCGGCCGGCGACACGATCTGGGCGATGATCGGGCGCAATTCGCTGACGGCGCTCGCCTGCTGATGGGCGTCGGAGAGCTGCTTGAGGCGATCGCGCGCAGCCGTCGCCTCGGCCTGCAAGGTGCGCAGCTGGCCTTCGAGGCCCCTCGCCTCGATCGACTTGGTCTGCAAGGCGGCGACCCGCTCGCGCAGCGCGGCCTCGGCGGCACGGACCGCCTGGACATCGGTCTCGATATTGGCGACCGATTGCGCCAGTTGCTTCTGCAGCCGCTCCTGCACGGCGCTCAGCGACAGGCGCAGCCGCTGGACCGCGGGGTGGCGCTCGCCCGAGACCGCGACCATCTCGTCGAGGGCCCGGCGTGCCTTGCCCTCCTCGTCCAGCAATTGCTGAACGACCGGCGAACTGCCGAGATCGCTGGTCTGCGGGATATTGCCGGCGGCAAGGGAAACCTGCGCGCGCTGGAGGCGGGTCTCCTCCGCCAGCCGCGTGGCGGAGACCGTGTTGAGCTGGGTCAGCATGTCGCGAAGCTGCTGCTGCTGGATGTCGGCACCGTCCTGCCCGAGCTCGACGAAGCCTGTCCTGACCCGGAACGCTTCGATCTCCTTCTCGATCCTCGCCAGATTGGCGCGCGCCTCCTGAGCCTGCGCGCCATACCACTGGCTGGAGCGCTGCGAGGCGCTGGTGGTCGCCTCCATCTTGCGGCGCAGATATTCGTTGCCGAAGGCATTGGCGATCAGCGCGGCGCGGTCGGGGTCGGTGTCGCGATAGGTCAGCGTGACGAGATAGGCCTTGGTGTCGTTGCTAACGGCGAGTGACCCGAGCAGTTTCTGGGCGGCGATGTCGCGCTGGGTCGGCTCGGCTGATCCGCCGCCGACACCGGTGAGATTGTGCAGCGTGTTGCGGACCGATGACGGGAAGATCAGCTCCGTCGCGCCGGCAAACAGCCTGGAAAGCGATGAAGGCGGTGTCGGTGTATTCTTGTCGAGGCCGAGCCGCGATGCGACGGCGCGTGCCGTGGCGAGGGAGCGGATGATCCGCGCCTCGCTTTCGACCAGCGTCGAGGCATCGAGCGCCACGCTGCTGGTCTTGCTGCCTCCGCCATTGTCTTCCCGTGTGAAGTCGAACTGCAGCACCAGGTCGGCCGTGTAGCGCGGGGGTGTCACGATCAAATAGAGTATGGCTGCGAGCGCGGTTGCGCAGGTGACGACGAGGATCAGCAACCGGCGGCGCCAGAGCATCGACAGGAAATCGAACGTCACCGCGTCGTAGTGCTTCGCGAGCGTCGCGGGCTGACGGTGGCTGCGCATGTCGCTGAAGAGATCCATGGTCCCCTGCCTCGCCTGCTGATTGGGCCGAGATGCGATCGAGACTGGCCGATGCCTCGCATGCGGCCAGGTCGAGCGGACGCCGCCTGCGCGCTATTTCGCCCCTCGTCCGTGGAGAACGGCGGGAAGGGTCTGCAGCAACACGTAGAAGTCCAGCCAGAACGACCAGTTGTGGATGTAGAAGCTGTCCTGGCGCTTCTGGACGGCAAGATCACCGTCGCTGCGGTCCGTGACCTGCCAGAGGCCGGTCAGACCGGGCGGCACGCTAGTCCGCAGCGCCTGGAAGGCGGTGTCGAAGCACTGGTTGTGATAGGCCGGGAACGGCCGCGGCCCGACGATGCTCATATCGCCGCGCAGGACGTTCCAGAGCTGCGGCAGCTCGTCGAGGCTGGAGCGCCGTATGAATTGCCCGATCCTCGGCAGGATCCGGGGATCGTTCGACAGCTTGAAGAAGCGCTCCCATTCCTGCCGCGCCGCACTGTCGGCCGCCAGATGCGCCGCGAGTCGCGCCTCGGCGTCGGCATACATGCTGCGCAGCTTGTAGACCTTGAAGACGTGGCCGTTTCGGCCGACGCGCGGCTGGGCATAGAAGGCCGGCCCGTTGTCGACCATCTTCACGGCAAGAGCGAGCACCGCGACCACAGGCAGGGCCAGCACGGCGAGCGGGATCGCGACGACGAGGTCGAGCATCCGTTTCAGGCGCAGATTGCGCGGCATGTGAATGGCGCTGCGCAATTCGAGCCCGAGCAATCCGCCCATTGCTCGCAATTGCGGATTGAGGACCTGGAGCGTCGAGGCATCGTGGACGACGAAGATCTGGCGCAAAGGCAGGCGCGCCAGCCAATCCGCCTGCTCGACATGCAAATCGCCCGATGCGCACAGGGCGACTTCGATGCGCGGCGACATGATGTTGGCCTGGACGGGCGTTATCACCGGAAACTCCGCGGCGTCCGCGGCGTCGGGCGGTACAACGCCTTCTTCATCCGCAAGGATCGCGATCGGCCTCAGGCCGAGCTCCGGGCGCGACACGAGATCGCGCGCCAGGGCCAGGCAGGCCGGCATCGTTCCATAGAGGACGGTCGGCGCGGTCCAAAGCTGGCGCCGCAGCAGCGCACCCCGGATCAGCGCCTCGATGTAATAGCCGAGGACGACGATCAGCCCCGCACCGGCGACGACGAAACCCCAGAGATGGCTCGTCGGCTGCTCGACTGCGAGCCAGGCGAATACCACCGCAGCCGCGACGAGGTTACCGAGCGTGCGACGGCGGAGGCGATCGACGGGTTCGGCCCGCTCCGAGCCGTACAGGCTGAAACCAGCTAGGGCGCCGCACAACGCCAGAGCCCAGACCAGGATCAGGCTCGCCATGTTGGCGTCGGTATCGGACGCGGCGACCGCCGCGCCAAGCTGCAGGATTCCGGCGACGATCGTCAGTGTGACGAGATCTCCGATCAGCAGCGCAGCGGCGACGAGTCGCCGCCGCTGCGCCGGCGTGACGCTGGCACCGAGCTGCCGGCCCGGCTTTGCCATGCCGATCGAGGCGGGCACGAGGGTCGTGACGATGTCCGGCATGACAAGCTCCCGAGACGATGCTCAGCTGGAGGAAGGCGGACGCGCTACTGAGCCGCGATCGTGGGGATATGGGCGATGCCGGCCTCGCGTTCGGCCCTCGCCTTCACCTCGCCCGAGATCCAGGCATAGGTCGGGACCAATCCCTGCCTGAGGTGGATCGAGGGCTCCCAGCCGAGCACTTCGCGCAGGCGGTTGTTGTCGCTGTTGCGGCCGCGGACGCCCTGTGGGCGGCTGGTGTCGTGGCGCTTGTGGATCGTCTTTCCGGAGACCTCGGCGACGATGTCGACCAGCCCGTTGACGTCGACCAGCTCGTCAGTCCCGAGATTGAGCGGCCCGGAATAGTCCGAGCGCATGATGCGGTAGATGCCCTCGACGCAATCGTCGATGTACATGAAGGAGCGCGTCTGCTTGCCGTCGCCCCAGACCTCGATCGCATCGCCCGATTTCGCCATGGCGACCTTGCGGCAGATGGCGGCCGGCGCCTTCTCCTTCCCGCCGTCCCAGGTGCCGAGCGGCCCGTAGACGTTGTGGAAGCGGACCAGGCGGGTCTGGAACCCGTAATCCTCGCAGAAGTATTCGCACAGCTTCTCGGTGTAGAGCTTCTCCAGCCCGTAGCCCGGCTCGGGGTCGGCGGGAAACGCGTCCTCCTCCTTCAGCGGCACGACCGAGGGCACGTCCTGGAGATGCTGCGGGTAGACGCAGGCCGAGGACGAGAACAGGAAGCGCTGGACCTTGGCGTCGAACGCCGCCTTCAGCATCTGCGCGCTGATCATCGTGTTGTTGAAGGTGATCGAGGCGTGCGCGCCGGAAATATAGCCGATGCCGCCCATATCCGCGGCGAGATTATAGACCTCGTCCATGCCGTGGACGGCCTCGCGGCAATCATCCATCTCGCGCAGGTCGAGAAGGCGGAATTCATCCGCTGAGCTGGCTTGATACTCCGGGTCCTTGATATCGACGCCCCGGACCCAATAGCCTCGGTCCTTGAGATAATTGACAAGATGGAAGCCGATAAAGCCGCCCGCTCCTGTAACCAACACAGATTTCTTTGACATTACTTCGCTCCACTGAGAAATGGCATCCAGTGATAGCATTTTTATCTTTTTAAATCAGGTGGTTAAACCGAACTATACCTCTTTTGGAACAACCTGTCTTTTGGAACTAGATCTACCTCTTCGGGGTAGTCGCAAGTTCATTTTTCTGGCTGAGCAACTGAAGGCTGGCGCCGACCATGAACTGCGGCACGATCTTGCCGTAGCGCCGCCAGAGCCGCCGAGGCTCGGATAGCAGCCGGAACAGCCATTCGAGACCGCGCTTCTGCATCCAGGCCGGGGCCTGGCGTTTGGTGCCGGCGAGGAAATCGAAGGCGGCGCCCACGCCGATCATCACCGGCGCCTCGATCCGGCCGAGATGCTCAGCCATCCAGTATTCCTGCTTCGGCGTGCTGAGGCCGACCCAGACGATGTCCGGCTTGGCATCGTTGATCATGCGGACGACGTCTTCATCCTCCTCGACCGTGGCCGGCCGAAACGGCGGCGAGAACGTGCCCGCGACTGCGAGCCCCGGAAAGCGCGCGATGAGACGTTCACGGAGACGCTCGGCGAGACCGGGCGCCCCCCCGAAATAGTACTGGCGATAGCCCTTCTCGACCGACAGTTCCGTGAGCCGCAACATCAGATCCGGACCATAAACCCGCTCGGTCTGGCCGTGGCCGAGCTTGCGGGCCATCCAGACCAGCGGCATGCCGTCGGGCGTGGCCATTCCCGCGCGCTCATGGATCGCCATCAGTCTGGGATCAGACTGGCTCTCGATCACGCCATGGACGCCGGTGATGCAGACATAGTTGCACGCTCTGCGGCCGATCCAGTCCTCGACCGTCCGCAGGGCGTCTGCCATGGTGATGGCGCTGACGTTGACGCCCATGATGCGCGCGCGGGGAAGCGGGTCCGCGGCCGGCATCAGCTCGCCCTCGCAACCTCGACATGCCGCACGGGATCGTGCATCGCCGACAGCACGCCGTCGAAATAGGCGATCGTCCGCTGGAGTCCCTCCTGCAACGGCACTTTCGGCGCCCAGTGCAGCAGCTCCTGCGCCTTGCTGATGTCCGGGCAGCGCTGGCGCGGATCGTCCTGCGGCAGCGGTCTGTAGACGATCTGCGAGCGCGAGCCCGTCAGCTCGACGATCAGCTGCGCGATCTCGGCCATGGACGTCTCGACCGGGTTGCCGAGATTGACCGCGCCATCGAGCTTCTGGGTCACGTTCATCAGGCGCATCAGCCCTTCGACCAGATCGTCGACAAAGCAGAAGGCGCGGGTCTGGCGGCCGTCGCCATAGAGCGTGATCGGCTCGTTGCGCAGCGCCTGGACGATGAAGTTGGAGACGACGCGACCATCCTCCAGATTCATCCGCGGCCCGTAGGTGTTGAAGATGCGGGCGATGCGGATCTCGACGCCGTGGCGCCGCTTGTAGTCGTAGAAGAGCGTCTCGGCGCAGCGCTTGCCCTCGTCATAGCAGGCCCTCGGCCCGCTGATGCTGACGAGCCCGCGATAGTCCTCGACCTGCGGATGGACGTCCGGGTCGCCGTAGATCTCGCTGGTCGAGGCCTGCAGGATCGGGATGCCGAGACGCTTGGCCATGCCGAGCATGTTGATCGCGCCGAGCACGCTGGTCTTCGTGGTCTGCACGGGATCGCGTTGATAGTGCACCGGCGAGGCCGGACAGGCGAGATTGTAGATCTCGTCGACCTCGAGATAGAGCGGGAAGGTCACGTCGTGCCGCAGCGCCTCGAAATTGGGCTGGCTAAGCAGCGCGCTCAGATTCTCGCGCCGGCCGGTATAGTAGTTGTCGACCGCGATGACCTGATGCCCCTGGGCGACCAGGCGCTCGCAGAGATGGCAGCCGAGGAAGCCGGCGCCGCCTGTGACGAGGATACGCTTCTGCATGTCTGAGCTCCGCCGGATCGTCCACGGGAGGGAGCCGAAAGCTTTGCTGCAAGCGCTGCGTTCTCAAAGGACGCTTTGGGAGGTCAGCGTCCTCGTGACAACGAGGAAGGGCTACTTCTGCTGCGAAGCGACATGACGCGCGCCCCCTGCCGCGGCCTCCATCGACGACAATGGGATTAATCCGGTCGCGACGCGCCTTGGCCCGAATGCCAATGCGGGAAACGCTGCCGGTCCTGACATCCTGCTCGCATCGCATCGCCACGCTTTCGGCAGACGGTCGGAGCCAGCCTTGGACGCGTCACCTCACTTCCGGAACTCTCGCCGCATCTCTGGCCCGGTAGCTCTTGCCGTTCGATCGGAACGACAACGGCTCTGGCCGCTCGTCCTGGCGCTGCTCGCCGCGCTGCTCGTCCTGATCGCGACCGCCTCTGCTGCAGAGCGCGACGCCGCCGATACGCTCTCGATCGGCGACAAGGTCACGATCTCGGTCTTCGGCCAGACGGACCTTTCCGGCGACTTCGTCCTGGACGGGTCGGGCGCCGTCAACATGCCCCTCGCAGGACGGATCAGGATCGCCGGGCTCTCGGCGCCGGAAGCGGAGGCGCGCATCCGCAGCGCGCTGATGGACGGCTATCTCCGCGATGCCGTGGTCAGCCTGCGGATCGCCGAGCTGAAGCCCATCTACATCATGGGCGAGGTGCGCTCGCCGGGGACCTATCCCTTCCGGCACGGCCTCAATGTGCTGGGCGCTATCGCGCTCGCCGGCGGCTACCGCGTCGGCGACGAGTCTGTCGCCGTGCTCAAATCCGAGCTCCTGCTCGCCGATGAGCGCGAGCAGTTGCTCAGCGCCTCGCTCCAGACGCTTATGGCGCGACGCCTGCGGCTGGAGGCCGAGCGCGACGGCATCAAGCAGCTCGTGCCGGATGCGCGCATCTCGGGCATCGCCCAGCTCCTCGCCGGCGAGCAGGAGATCCTCGAGTTCCAGCGCCGGGCGCGCGAGGGCGAGCGCGAATTGCTGAGCCAGCAGGTCGCGCGGCTGCAATCCGAAAAGGCCGCCCTGACCGATCAAGCCCGACTGGTCGAGCGGCAGGTCGAGCTGACCCGCGAGCAGTCGAGCGAATACAACAAGCTGGCGACGACTGGCCATGGCTTGCGCACCGTCCAGGTCGAGCGCGAGCGCGACTACGCCCGCACGCAGGGCGAGGCCGCGCGCCTGCGGGCCGAACTGGCCAAGAGCGAGACGGCGCTCGGCGAGCTGACGCTGCGACTGCGCGAACTCGACACCACCTATATGCGTCGCGTCGTGCTGGAGTTGCAGGATACGCGCCAGAAGATCCTCGAAGTCGAGCGCAGCCTCCCGGCCGCGCGCGAGATCGCCGAAAGCCGGCGCCGCAGGCTGGTCGCGAGCCAGGGCTCCGATGCGGCGGCGGATTGGGACATCCGGATCACGCGGCAGGCCGGCCTCACGCCGGTTACGATCCGGGCGAGCTTCGAAACCACCCTCCAGCCGGGCGACATCGTCCAGCTTGCTCCCAAGGCGCGAACGATCGAAGGCGGGCTCCCCGGCGAAGCCGCAAAGACACCGATGCGCTCGCTGACGGGTCTTGCCAGCCAGCAATGATCTCGGCGCAGCCCTGCGGAAAGGCTCCCCACATGCCTGCGAAGATACGTCCGATCATCATGTGCGGTGGCGCCGGGACGCGGCTGTGGCCGACCTCGCGCAACTCGCTTCCCAAGCAGTTCGCCATGCTGCTCGGCGAGCGCTCGACCTTCCAGGACACGGTGCTGCGGCTGCGACACAAGCTGTTCGAGCCGCCGCTCGTCCTGACCAACCGCAATCATCGCGTTCTGGCGGAGCGGCAGCTGGCGGAGATCGGCGCCGAAGCCGAGATCGTGCTCGAGCCCGACCGGCGCGACTCCGGCCCTGCCATCCTGGCCGGCTGCCTGATCGCTGAAGCGCGGCAGGCGGACAGCCTCGTCCTCGTCGTCGCCTCCGACCATGTCGTCGGCAATCGCGCGGCGTTCCGGCACGCCGTCGCCGGCGGTCTGCCCGCCGCCCAGGCTGGACGGCTGGTCACGTTCGGCGTGACGGCGCGACATGCCTGCACGGACTATGGCTGGATCGAGCCTGGCATGGTCCTGGAAGGCGAGGCACGCCGCGTCGATCGCTTCACCGAGAAACCGGACGCTCGCCGCGCCGCCGACTATCTGCGCCGGGGCTGGCTATGGAATTCCGGCAATTTCCTGTTCGGCGCACGAAACCTGATCGAGGAGTACCGCGTCCTGGAGCCGGCGACGGTGGGCGCGGTCGAAGCAGCGGTTGCGAGCGGACGCGAGGAGAGCGGCGCCTTCGCCCTGGCGCTGGACGGGTTCGTCAGGGCGCAGCAGCGTTCCATCGATTTCGCCGTCATGGAACGCACGGATCGAGGCGCAGTCGTTGCGATGTCGTGCGGCTGGTCCGACATCGGCAGCTGGGATGCGCTCTGGGCCCTGAGCGCCCATGACGGCAGCGGCAACGCCCGCCACGGCAATGTCGAGCTGGTCGACGCGCATAACTGCCTGGTCGCGACCGACGGGCCGATGACCTCCGTCCTCGGCGTCGAGGACCTGATCGTGGTCGCGAACCGCGACGCGGTGCTCGTCGCGGACCGCAACCGGGCCGCCGAGGTCAAGCAGGTCGTCGAGCTCCTGCGCAGCAAGGGCTGCAGCCAGGCCGAGACCCATGCGAGCGTTCACTGCTCCTGGGGCTCCTACCAGATCGTCGATGCCGGCGACGGCTTCCAGGTCAAGCGCATGATCGTCGCGCCAAAGGGGCGCCTGCTGCTGCAGAAGCACCGTTTCCGCTCGGAACATTGGGTGGTCGTGCGCGGGACCGCCACCGTGACGGTCGACGAGAGCATCGGCCATTTCCGCCGGAACGAGCATATCTTCATCCCACCTGGGGCAGTGCACCAGCTGGAGAACGCCGGCAGCGAGCCGCTCGAACTCATCGAGATCCAGAACGGCAGTTATCTCGGCGAAGACGCCGTCATCCGCATCGACGAGGTTCGGCAACAGCTCTGAAAGCGATGCCCAGAGCCGGCCGAACCAGGAGAGAAGGGTCTCCACTGGCCAGAACGGAGGGGTCCTTGACCAGCTCGGAGAAGCACAGCCGGGAGGATGGCGGCAGGGAGCGCTCGTCTACGTCGCTTCCGGCGATCCGGCATTCCGCCTTCGCGAAACACTGGCTCGCCGTCGACGACGGCGGTGCGGAGCTGACCAAGGCGGTTTTCGGTGCGCCCGCCCGACGGACGCCGCCGCGGCCTGGCCTGAGCGGCGCGAAGATGTCACCCCCGTCGGCTTCTCGCTCGCACGGTGAAGGCGTCCCGACCCGCTTTCACGCGACGGTTCTCCTGCTGCTGCTCGCCCTGGCCATCCTTTTCGCCGTGCCGGCGACCAGTCTCATCGGGCGCCTGTAGAGAAGAAGTGGAGGCGCCGGTGGCGAGCATTTGGTCCATGCCCGTTCTGAGACAGGCCCGGCGATCGGGCCTTCTGAACGATCTGTTTCGCATCGGATACGGCCGGCATTGGGGGTGCTTCGAGACGAAGGCAGCCGCAATCGCTTTTCTGGCTGGACGCCCGCGCGCGGACTACGACGACGACGAGATCGTTCAGGTCAATCTCGAAAAATTCAAGGAAGTCCAGGCTTTCGACTGGCCCGTGATGTTCTTCATCGACCGGCTGATCAGAGCGGGCGAGCTCTCGGCTGTGACAGATTTCGGCGGGCATGTAGGTGTCAAATACTACGCCTACGGAACTTATCTCACCTATCCCGAAGGCCTCCGCTGGCAAGTCGTCGATGTCCCGGCGGTGTGTCGCGAAGGGATCGCTCAGCGGCCCGGCTGGGCTTCGGCTCTCAGCTTTCACGAGACGCTCGGCGAGACGATGCCATGTGACCTGCTGTTCTGCTCGGGCTCCCTGCAATATGCCGATCAGTCTCTGTCACAGATCGTCTCGCATCTCCCGCAGCGACCACGTCACATCATTCTCAACAAGGTCGCGCTCGCGCCGTCCAGTGGCTTCTTCACTCTGGAATCATTCGGTCGAGGACGAATGCCCTATCGCGTTTTCGGCGAAGGCGAGCTCGTCGAATTCCGAAACGCCCTCGGCTACGCCTTGCTGGCGCGCTGGGATATCCCGGATCGGAATTTCGTTGTTCCTGGTCGCAGCGGCGCCAGGGCGGTCAAGGTCGTCGGCGAGGCCTGGTTGCGTCGATAGAGCCTCCGGCCGAAGACAGGCCGAGCAGGTTCCTCGCAATCGGCTGCGTTTCGAAAACTGATCCGGACCGGGCCTTTTGCTCTCGACTGCATTCATGTCGTCAATCGCGGCAGCAACGTCACACCCAAAGTGAAGATCAGCACACCGACCTGGCAGTAGAATGAGGTCGCGCGCTAACCATTTGCGCCGCATCCCCGCGTCGCTGGGTAAGATGGCGTTACTCCAACTGCTCCAATGTTGTCGCGCGGGCTTGGCGCATAGCCTTTCCTGCATGACACAGACCGTCGACAGCAAAACCGCCCGTCAGGCTTCGCGTCGCAGCCGGCCCCGGTCCCCCACTGCTCCCGCCCTCGCCGGAGCCCCCCGTCAACACGCCGCCCGGCAGGAGTCAGCGCGAGCCGCGCCGCCGACGTTGGTCGATCTCTTCGCCGCCCAGGTCGTCGCCCAGCCGCGCGCCGTCGCGCTCTCCCTCGGGCCGGCCCACCTCTCCTATGCCGAGCTCGACGAGCGCGCCGAACGCCTGGCGCAGCGGTTGGTCGCGATGGGCGCTGGCCCGGGCGCGATCGTCGGTCTCTGCCTGCCGCGCTCGCTCGACCTGATCGTCGCTCTGGTCGCGATCCTGAAGAGCGGCGCCGCCTATCTGCCGCTCGACCCGGCCTATCCGGGCGAGCGTCTGGCCTTCATGGTCGAAGATGCCGATGCCGCGATCATCATCGCCACCGACCACGTCGACTGGCTGCCGCCCGGCCGGCAGCGGCTCGATCCACACCAGCCCTACGAGGCGGATGCGCTCCAAGAGCCGCCGGAGCGACGCGCAGCGGCGGCCGACGACCTCGCCTATGTGATCTACACCTCCGGCTCGACCGGCAAGCCGAAGGGCGTCGCCATCGAGCACACCGCGGTGACACGGCTTTTCAGCGCGACGCAGGCCTGGTTCGGCTTTCGTTCCAGCGATGTCTGGACCTTGTTCCATTCCGTCTCGTTCGACTTTTCGGTCTGGGAAATCTGGGGTGCACTGCTCCACGGCGGACGTCTCGTGATCGTGCCGGAGAGCACGACACGGGACCCCGCCGCTTTTTTGCGTCTCCTCGCCGAGGAAGGCGTGACGGTGCTCAACCAGACGCCCTCCGCCTTCGCCGCCCTCGACCGCGCCGATCAGGATCGCGGGGGGCGTGACCGGCTCTCCCTGCGGCTCGTGATCTTCGGCGGCGAGGCGCTGGATCCGCGCCGCCTCGCCGGCTGGTACCGGCGCCGCGGCGAGCATGCGCATCTCGTCAACATGTACGGGATCACGGAGACGACAGTGCACGTCACCTATCGTCCGCTGGCCCCGGTGGATGCGGAACAGCGCTCGAGTCTGATCGGGCGGCCGATCCCCGACCTCGCGCTTTTGCTGCTGGACGGCGAGACCATGCGCCCGGTGGCGCGGGGCGAGATCGGCGAGATCTTCGTCGCGGGAGCCGGGCTCGCCCGCGGCTATCTCAACCGGCCCGAGCTCAACGCCGCGCGTTTCGTTCCGCATCCAGACGAGCCCGGCGCACGGCTCTATCGCTCCGGCGATCTCGCCCGCCAAGTCGACGACGACGATTACGAATATCTCGGCCGGGCCGACCAGCAGGTGAAGATCCGCGGCTTCCGCGTCGAGCTCGGCGAGATCGAGACCGCGCTGATGGCCCATTCCGGGATCAGGCAGGCCGCGGTGCTGCTGCGCTCCGACGAGGGGAACGAACGGCTCGTCGGCTATCTGGTGTCTGATGGCGCGGAGCGTCCCTCGCCCGCGGCGCTGAAGGCCCATCTCGGCGAGACCCTGCCGGCGCACATGGTGCCGGCGGCCTTCGTCTTCGTGCCCGACCTCCCGCTGACCGTGAACGGCAAGCTCGACCGCGCCGCGCTGCCGGCGCCGGGCCGGGCGCGGCCGGAGAGCGCCGCGCCCTATGTCGCTCCCCGGAGCCCGCTGGAGCGGCGGTTCGCCGACGCCGTCGCCGAAATCTTCCAGATCGACATCGTCGGCATCGACGACAATTTCTTCGATCTCGGCGGCAATTCCCTGCTGGTCGCCGAGTTGCACCGGCGCCTCGTCCGGGATTTGCCCTGGTTCGCCCTGGTCGACCTCTACCGCTACCCGAATGTGCGCGCGCTGGCCGGCCATCTGACACCGCAGAAACCCAGCGTGCTCGGCAGCCTGGCCGCGGCGCGCGAGCGCGGCCAGCGCTCGCGCGGGCTACCCGCCTCCTTGCCCGAAAGCGCGATAGGCGGCTCGCATGACTGAACCCCTCCCCGAACGCGCCGTCGCGATCATCGGCCTGGCCGGGCGCTTCCCCGGTGCGGCGACCATCGGCTCGTTCTGGCGCAACCTGCTGGATGGCGTGGAGTCGATTACGAGGTTCAATCCCGCCGAGCTGGAAGACAGCTTCGACGCGGCGACGCGCGCGCTCCCGAACTTCGTTGCGGCCAAGCCTATTCTCGACGGCGTCGACCAGTTCGACGCGCCCTTCTTCGGCATTCTGCCGCGCGAGGCCGCCCTCACCGATCCGCAGCAGCGCCTCCTGCTGGAATGCGCCTGGGAAGCGCTCGAGGACGCCGGCTACGACCCCGCCGCGCCCGGCCAGTGCATCGGCGTCTTCGCCGGCGCGACCTCCAGCACCTATCTGCTGCAAAACCTGCTGCATGACCGCTCGGCGATGGCCGATTACACCTCCGGCTTCCAGATCGGCAACCTGCCGCTGCTGGTCGGCTCCGCCGCGGATTTCACCGCGACGCGGATCGGCTACAAGCTCGGCCTCACCGGCCCCTGCGTCGCCGTCCAGTCTGCCTGCTCGACCTCGCTGCTGGCAGTCGCGCAAGCCGTGCAGAACCTGCTCTGCCATGGCTGCGACATGGCGCTCGCCGGCGGCGTCTCGATCACCTTCCCGCAACGACGCGGCTATCTCGCCCAGGAGGGCGGCATCGTCTCGACCGATGGCCATTGCCGTGCCTTCGACGCCAGCGCCAGCGGCACGATTTTCGGCAGCGGCGCCGGGCTCGTCGTGCTGAAGCGGTTGGAGGATGCGGTCGCCGATCGCGACCAGATCTACGCCGTCATTCGCGGCGTCGGTGTCAACAATGACGGCGCCGGCAAGGTGGGCTACACTGCGCCGAGCGTCGATGGCCAGGCGGCTGCGATCGCCATGGCGCACGCTACCGCCGATGTCGATGCGCGCTCGATCGGCTATGTCGAATGCCACGGCACCGGCACGCCGATGGGCGACCCGATCGAGGTCGCCGGGCTCACCGCCGCCTTCCGCCTGACCACCGAGGATCGCGGCTTCTGCGCGCTCGGCTCCGTCAAATCCAATATCGGCCATCTCGATGCCGCGGCCGGTGTCACCGGTCTGATCAAGGCGTCGCTCGCGGTGAAGAGCGGGATACTGCCGGCGAGCCTGCACGTCACGCAGCCGAACCCGGCGCTGGAGTTGCCGGAAAGCCCGTTCTTCATCGCCGACCGCAAGCAGGACTGGCCCGGCCAAAGCGGGCCGCGCCGCGCCGGCGTCAGCGCCTTCGGCTTCGGCGGAACCAATGTCCATCTCGTGCTGGAGCAGGCTCCCGCGAGCGAGGCCATGGCGCCGGCTCGTCGCAACCAGCTGCTGACGCTCTCGGCCCGCAGCGCTGCAGCGCTCGGCGCGGCACGGGACAGGCTCGCGGAGCATGTCGAAACGCATCCCGAGCAAGATCTCGCCGACATCGCCTTCACCTTGCAGGCCGGACGATGCTCGTTCCCGCACCGCCTCGCCGTGGTCGCCGGCGGTCATGCCGAGGCTGCGGCGGCCCTGCGCAAGCAGAACACCGAGCGCGCCACGGCCGTGACCGGCGCCGGCGATCTCGTCTTCATGTTCCCCGGCCAGGGCTCGCAATATCCGCAAATGGCGCGGGAGCTCTATGCAGGTGAGCCGGTCTTTCGCCGGACGGTCGACCTGTGCTGCGAGGTGCTGAAGCCTGAGCTCGGGCTCGACCTGCGCAAGCTGCTCTATCCGAGCAATGGCGGCGACCCGGAGCGGCTCTCGGCGACGCTGCTCGCCCAGCCGGCGATCTTCACGGTCGAGTACGCGCTGGCGCAGCTCCTGATGAGCTGGGGCCTGCAGCCCGCCGCCATGATCGGCCACAGCGTCGGCGAGTTCGCCGCCGCCTGCATCGCCGGCGTGTTCTCGCTGGAGGACGCGCTCTCGCTGGTCGCCAAACGGGGCCGGATGATGCAGGCGCTGCCGGGCGGCGCCATGCTGGCCGTGCGCCTGCCCGACGCCGAGATCGCGGCGCTGGCGCAGGGCGGCATCAGCGTGGCGGCAGTCAACGCGCCCGGCATGAGCGTGCTCGCCGGTCCGTTCGAGGCGGTCGAGGCGCTTGAGGCCGAGCTTGCACAGCGCAAGGTGACGCATCGCCGCCTGCAGACCTCGCATGCCTTCCACTCGGCGATGATCGACCCGCTGGTCGAGCCGTTCACCGAGGCGGTCGCCGCCGTCCGCCTCAATGCCCCGGAGCTGCCTTACATCTCGGGCGTGACCGGCGATTGGGTCAGCGCCGACCAGACCACCGATCCTTCCTATTGGGCGCGGCATGCCCGCGAGCCCGTGCGCTTTGCCGACGGTATCGCCACGCTGGTACGCAGCCTCTTGCCCATATTGCTCGAAGTGGGACCCGGCGCCGCGCTGGCCAGTTTCGCGTTGCAAGGCGCTGGCGCGGGCCGGGCCGCCATCTCATGCCTGCCCGATGCGCAGGGCGATGCCGAGAACATGCTTGCGGCCGCGCTCGGTCGCCTCTGGACAGCCGGGATCGCGCCCGACTGGTCGGCCTATCAGGCCGGCGGCAGGCCGCGCCGCGTCTCGCTCCCGACCTATCCGTTCGAACGCAGCCGGCACTGGGTTGAGGCGCCGGCCGTCTCGACGCCCATCGCAACGGCAGCGCCCGCAGCTGCCCCCATTCAACCTCTGCCTACCCAACCCGAGCAGGAAACGGCCATGGCTTCCCACGCTGACACCGACATCCCCCCGGGCCGTTCGGAGCTCGGCGGCCGGGTCGCAGCGATCTTCGAGAACCTGTCGGGGCGGCCGTTCGGCGCGGACGAGACCGGCGCGAGCTTTCTCGAGCTCGGCTTCGACTCGCTGCTGCTGACCCAAGCCGCGCAGGGCCTGCAGACGGCCTTCGGCGTCCAGATCCGCTTCCGCCAATTGCTCGACGATCTGCCTAGCGTCGACGACGTCACGCGCCATATCGCCGAACTTTGCCCGCAGGAGGCAGCGAAGCCCGCTGCGATCGTTCAGACAGCAGCAATCGCACCTGCCCCTGCCGCCCCGGCTCCCGTCACAACGATTGCCACAGCCCCGCTCGCACCGCCGGCAGGCTCGGGCCTGGACGCGCTGATGCGGGAGCAGCTCGACGTGATGTCGCGTCTGATGGAGCGCCAGCTTCAGGCCTTGAGTGGCCAGCCGGTAGCATCGATCGCCGCAACCGCAGCGCCGATCGTCCAGCCTTTGCCTGCTCCGCAGCCGGTGGCGGCCGCGCAGCCTCAGCCAGCCCCGGCCTCCCAAAACGCGGCGAGCAGCGCCGCCGCAGGCGCGACGGCACGGTTCAAGCCGCTGATCCGCACGGGCAACGACACGCTCACCGAGGCCCAGCGCGCCCATATCGCCCGGCTGACCAAGCTCTATGTCGGCAGGACCGCGACCTCGAAGCGGCTCGCCGACCAGCACCGCCCGGTCCTGGCCGATCCGCGTACCGTCTCCGGCTTCGCGGCCGACTGGAAGGAGATGGTCTATCCGATCGTCTCCGCGCGGGCGAAGGGCGCCCGGATCTGGGATGTCGACGGCAACGCCTATATCGACCTCGTCAACGGCTATGGCCAGACCGCCTTCGGCCATGCGCCTGATTTCGTCGTCGAGGCCGTTCAGGCCCAGTTGTCGGACGGCTTTGCCATCGGGCCGCAATCGCCGCTGGCGCATGAGGCCTCGCAGCTGTTCTGCGAATTGACCGGCCATGCCCGCGTCGCCTTCTGTAATACCGGCTCCGAAGCGGTGATGGCGGCGATGCGCGTCGCCCGCACCGTCACCGGCCGCGACCGGATCGTCGCGTTCTCAGGCGCTTATCACGGCCAGTTCGACGAAGTCCTGGTCCGCGGCGTCGGCGAGCAGCATCGCTCTGTGCCCGCGGCTCCCGGCATTCCGGCGGAGGCCGTCGGGCGCATGACCGTCCTGGACTACGGCACGGATGAAAGCCTTGCCTGGCTGCGCGAGCATGCGCACGAGCTCGCCGCCGTCCTAGTCGAGCCGGTGCAGAGCCGCCGGCCGGGCTATCTGCCCGTCGCCTTCCTCAAGGAATTGCGCGCCATTACTGAGAAGGCTGGTACCGCATTGGTGCTCGACGAGGTCGTCACCGGCTTCCGGGTCCATCCCGCCGGGGTGCAGGCCCTGCTCGGCATCAAGCCGGACCTCGCCACCTATGGCAAGGTCGTCGGCGGTGGCCTGCCGGTCGGCCTGCTGGCAGGCACGGCGCGTTTCATGGACGCGCTCGACGGCGGCGCCTGGCGTTTCGGCGACGACAGCGTGCCCGAGGTCGGCGTCACCTTCTTCGCGGGCACCTTCGTCCGACACCCGCTGGCGCTCGCGGCAACAGTCGCCGTGCTCAGGCACGTCAAGGAGAAGGGGCCGGCGCTGACCGACGCCCTGACGCAGCGCATGCAAGGCCTCGTCGAGGCGCTGCGGCGCGCCTTCGCGAAGGTCGGCTGGGACGTGCCGATCGAGAGCTATGGCAGCGTCGCCTATTTCGAGCCCGGCCGCGACCATCGCCTCGGCAGCCTGCTGCACTACCACTTACGCGCCCGCGGCATCTTCATCCAGGAGCATTATCCCTGCTTCCTGACCACCCAGCACGGCGATGCCGAGATCGCGGCGATCATCGCCGCCTTCGAAGACAGTCTCGACCTCATGCGCCGGGATGGCGTGCTGCCTGGAATGGCAGCCGAGAGCCTGCCGCCGGACGCTCTTGCCGTTTCGTCGGAGATCGAGCTGCCGCTGACCGAAGCCCAGACCGAGATCTGGCTGTCGGACCAGACCGGGCCCGAGGCCAGCGCTGCCTTCAACGAATCCGTCAGCCTGACGCTCGACGGTGATGTCGATGCGCTGCGCCTCGCCGAGACGATCAGGCAGGTCGCGGCGCGGCACGCGATCTTGCTGGCGCGGTTCTCCGCCGATGGCGAGACGATGCAGCTCCCGTCCTCGGGAACGTTCCCCGTCACGATCAGCGATCTGCGCGGCGAGCCCGATCCGCAGGCCGCGCTCGAGGCGCTGATCGAGGGCTATGCGACCCGGCCCTATGATCTCGTGCAGGGGCCTGTCGCGGAAGCCGAGATCGTCCGGCTCGGCGAGCACAAGCATGTGCTGATCCTGTCGGCCCATCACATCGTCTGCGACGGCTGGTCGACCAACATCCTGCTCGACGAGATCGCAAAGGCCTACCGCTCCGGCGTCGACGCCTTGCCGGCAGCAATGCCCTTCGCGGACTACGCCTCGGAAACCCGGCAGGATCCGCGCGCGAAAGAGGCCGCGGCCTACTGGACCAAGATGTTCAAGGAGCTGCCAACCCCGCTCGAGCTGCCGACCGACCGGCCACGGCAGGCGCCGCGCAGCTTCAATGGCGGCACGCGCACCAGCTTCATCGAGGCCGAACTCTATCGCCAGGTGAAGGCGGCGGGAGCAAAGCAGCGGCGGACATTGTTCGCCACGCTCTTCGCCGCCTTCCAGGTGCTGTTGCTGCGCCTTTCCGGTCAACGCGACCTCGTGATCGGCGTCCCGGCCGCCGGGCAATCGCTGCTCGAAGGCCCCTCGCCCGTCGGCCATTGCGTCAACTTCCTGCCGATCCGCGGCGGCATCGATCCGGCCGAGCCGTTCTGCGCCCATCTCGACAAGGTCGGGCGCATCGTTCTCGACGCCTACGACCATCAGAGCTTCACCCTCGGTGCCCTGCTGAAGCGGCTGCGCGTCCCGCCCGTGTCCGGGCGGCTGCCGCTCGTCGAGGTGCAGTTCAACCTCGAGCGGCTGGCCGGCAATCTCGACTTTGGCCCCGCGGTCAAGGCCAGCGCCGAGCCGAACCCGAAGGCGTTCTCGACCTTCGATCTCTATTTCAACATCGGCGAATCCGATGACGGACTACGGATCGATTGCTGCTATGGCGCCGATATCTTCGACGCGGCGACGATCGACCGCTGGCTCGGCCATTACCGGACCCTACTCGCCGCCTTCGTCGCCAATCCCGATATGGCCATCGCCGCAATGCCGCTGATCGAGGGCGACGAGCGCCAACGTCTCGTCTCCGAGATCAACGACACCCAGGTCGCACTCCAGAGCGACGATGGTACGATCCAGGCCTTCGAACGCCAGGTCCAGCAGCAGCCCGAGGCGATCGCCGTGTCATGCGGCGACCAGCAGCTTTCCTATGCCGCCCTGAACGCCTGGGCGGACCGGATCGCGGCAGAGCTGACGGCGCGCGTCGACGCTCCCGAAAGTCGCGTCGGCCTCCTGATCGAGCGCTCGCCGGCGCTGGTCGCCGGCATGCTCGGCGCGCTCAAGGCCGGGTTCCCGTATGTGCCGCTCGATCCGGTGATGCCGAAGGCGCGCATCCAGCGGATCCTGCGGGACTCCGAGGCCGTAGCGCTGCTGATCGCAGGTCCGCTCGACCCGGCCATCGTCGAGCCGGATGAGAGCGTCATGCTGATCAATGTCGACCAGACGACGGCGAACCTTGCCGGGATCAGGACGGCGGCGATCACTCCCGATCAGCTGGCCTATGTTATTTACACCTCCGGCTCGACCGGCGCGCCGAAGGGTGTCGAGGTCACCCATGGCGGACTATCGAACCTGCTGTTCGCCATGGCGCGCGAGCCCGGCTTCGCCAGCTCCGACACGATGCTCGCCATCACCACGGTGACCTTCGACATCGCCGCGCTCGAACTGCTGCTGCCGCTGATCCAGGGCGGCCGGGTGGCGATCGCGACCGCGGACGAAGCCAAGGACGGCGCCGAATTGCTGGCGCGGTTGCAGCAGAGCGGCGCCAACGTGCTGCAGGCGACGCCGATGACCTGGCGCCTGCTGCTCGAAGCCGGCTTCCGCTCGCGCCCGGGGTTGCGCATGCTTTGCGGCGGCGAAGCGCTGCCGCTCGATCTCGCGCGCAAGCTGCTCGAAGGCGGCGGCGAGCTCTGGAACATGTATGGGCCGACCGAGACGACGATCTGGTCCTCGGTCGCCCGCATCCAGCCCGAGGACGAGGTCGTCACCATCGGCCTGCCGATCGCCAACACGCAATTCTATGTCGTCGATGACAATAACCAGCCCGTCGGCGTCGGCATCCCCGGCGAACTGCTGATCGCCGGCACGGGCCTGGCGCGTGGCTACGCCAACAATCCCAAGCTCACGGCGAAGAGCTTCATCGCCAATCCGGTCGATCCCGGCACGAGCCCGAAGGCTTACCGCACCGGCGACCGCGCCAAATACCTGCCCGACGGACGCATCGTGCATCTCGGGCGGCTCGACCATCAGGTCAAGCTGCGCGGTTTCCGGATCGAGCCGGGCGAGATCGAGGCCGTGCTCGCCCGCAAAGCCGGCATCGTCTCGGCGGTGATCCTGCGCGAGGACGTGCCCGGCGAGCCCCGGCTGGTCTGCTACTATGTCACTGGCGCAGACACTCCGCCGCCGGCCGAATTGCGCGCCGCGCTGGCGCAGGAGCTGCCGGACTACATGGTTCCGACCGCCTGGGTCGGCCTGCCGGCCCTGCCGCTGAACCAGAGCGGCAAGCTCGACCGCGCAGCGCTGCCGGCGCCGGATGGCCAGAGCCCGGCACCGAAGGTCGACAAGGCAGCCGACCCGGCAACGCCGCGGACACCGATCGAAGACGCGCTGATCCGCATCTGGAGCGAGGTACTGCGGCGCGACGACATCGACGTCCACGACGACCTGTTCGATCTCGGTGCCGACTCCCTCAGCATCTTCCAGATCACCAGCCGCGCCCGCCGCGAGGGCCTCAAGGTCGCAGCCAGGGATTTCTTCCGGAACCGCACGATCGCCGCCGTCGCGGCAGCCTTGCCCGACGAGGTCGTGACGGAGAACAGGGCCTCTGCCGCAGCCTTCTGGAAGCGGCCCTGGCGACAGCCGCGCGACGGCGCGCAGCAGCCGAGCGGGCCGAGCGCCGTCTCGCAGCGCCAGAGAAGTTGAGCGTCATGGCCAATCAGTTCACGCGCGAGCCCGAGCCGCAGTTGCGCCAAGCCGAGCGCATCGTGATGACGGCCAGGTGCTCGTCTGCCCAGCAGCGTTATTGGGAAATCGACAGCCGGGACCCCGGCACGCCGGCGCTCAACATCGCCGTCAAATGGCGGATCCGTGGGCACCTTGACGCTTCTCTGGCGCAGGAGGCGTTCCAGGCGATCCTGAACCGTCATGAATCCCTCAGGACGGCGATCCGGCTCGAGGACGGCCGGCCCGTCCAGGCGATCACCGAACACGTCCCTTTCAAGCTGCCGGAGATCGATCTCTCCGGACTGCCGGAGGCCGACCGTAGCAGAGAAGCCGACCGCATCGCGCAGAGCGAAGCCCGCACGCACTTCGACCTCGCCGAAGCGCCGCTGCTGCGGGCGACGCTGCTGCGCAAGAGCCGCGCCGAGGCGGTGATCCTCGTCGTCGCCCATCATATCGTCAGCGACGGCTGGTCGATGGGCCTCATCGCCAAGGATTTCGTCGCTGCCTATCAGGCGCTCGGCCGTGGCCGCGAGCCCGTGCTGCCCGAGCTTCCGCTGCAATATTCCGACTTCGCCGAGGGCAGCGAGGACAGCATGATCGGCGGCGTGCTGGCACGCGAGGAAGCCTATTGGAAAGACAGGCTCACCGATCTGCCGATCATCGAGATTCCGGGCGACCGTCCGCGACCGGCGACGCGGAGCACGAACGGCGCCTCATTGTCGCGGCTGCTTCCCCGCCCCTTGACTGCCGGCCTCGCGGATCTGGCGCGCAAGGAAGGTACGACTTTCTTTTCAGTCGCTTATGCGGTTCTCCTGACCTTGCTTCGGCAACGCAGCGGCGTCAGCGACATCGTGCTCAGCACGCAGATGGCGAACCGCGACGATGTCGATCTGGAAGGGATCGTCGGCCCCTTCGTCAACACGCTGGTGCTGCGCACGGCGATCTCGGACGAACAGAGCTTCCTCGATCTCTGCCGGGCCGCGCGCGACACCTTCGAGGAAGCCGTCGATCACCACCAATGGCCGTTCGACAGGCTGTTGCCGCTGCTGCCGAGCAAGGACGACGCCAGCCGGCCGCCGGTCTCGATCAACTTCATCGTGCAGCGCGCCTTCATCGGCGAGCTCGCCAATGACAGCTTCCAGCTGTCGGGGATTCCCTCGCCTTTGCCCGGCGCGCTCTACGACCTCAACTTCATCCTGGTCGAGCGCGAGGAAGGCTGGCGGCTGACCTGCGAGTACCATCGCGACCTCTATGACGAAGCGACGGCGCACGAGCTGGCGGAGCAGTTCGAGCGCCTGGCCGAGACGCTCGTCTCCGAGCCGGCCGCCCGCCTGCCGCGGCCGGCGCCGACCTCTTTGCCGGTCGCCTCCCCGCTCTGGCTGCCGGCCGCTCCGGCGCTGGCGCCGGTGATCGACGCGACGGCGCTGCGCCGCACCTGGCTGGAGAAATCCGGCACGCAGCCGACGCTCTTCGCGCTAAACCACACTGCCCATAACTTACGCCTGTATCGGCCGCTGGCGCAGGAGCTTGGGCCCGATCAGCCGTTCGTCGCACTGCAATTGCTCGACCCGCTGGTGAACGGCGCCGCACCGGCCTCGCTCGAGCAGCTCGCGGCAGCCTATTGCGAGGCGATCGTCGCGACCGAGCCGAACGGCCGCTATCGGCTCGCGGGCTTCTGTCGTTCCGGCGTGATCACGCTGGAGGTCGCAAGGCAACTGGAAGCGAGCGGCAGGCAAGTCGATCTGGTGGCGCTGATCGATTGCTGGGCCCCGGGCTATTTCCTGCGGCAACCCTATGTTGCGCGCCTGCGGTTCAGGCTGAAGCGCGCGGGCCGCTTCGCCCGGCGGTTCTGGCAGGCCGGCCCGCGCAGCTTCGTGACGCGGATGTCGTTCTGGCTGCAGTCCACCGCCGCCATCCGGAAGGCGAAGAGCCTGTTCTTCTGGCGCCCGGCCGAGGAGGCGGCGGACGAGGCCGACTTCTGGCGGACGACCGACGAGCTCGAAGCTCTCGTGCAACGCTACACGCTGCCGAACTATGACGGGCGCGTCCTGGTCTTCCGGAGCGGCGCGATCCCGCCCGGCTGGCCGCCGGACGCCACGCTGGGCTGGGGGACGCATCTGGCGCCGGACACACCCTGCTTCTGGGTGGACGGTGAAGGTCACGAGGGCGCGTTCTCAGAGGCGGGCTCGCGGACCATGGCGGAGCGGATTCTCGCAGCCACGAGCCAAGACCGGGGCTGACCCGGCTTCCCCCCGTCACCTGCGAGGCTACGGCCGGGCCATCCAGACCGGGGACCAGCCGCGCTGGCGCGCAGCCAGCGTGCCGCAATAGCCCGGCGCCGGCTCCAGATCGGCGAGCTGCCAGAGATCGGCTTCGGCCTGGTCGGATTCGACCGCCAGCAGCCGCGCCCTGAAGGGATCGAGCGAGACTTCGAAGCTCGACGGGCTGCCGTTGAGGCCGACACCGATCGCCTTCAGGCAGGCCTCCTTGCGCGTCCAGCAGCGGATGAAGGATTCCTCGCGCAGTTCCGGAGTCAGAGCCGCGAGCATGGCGATTTCGCGCGGCGCAAGGCAACCAGCCAGAAGATCGGCCGAGACCGGCCTGATGCGCTCGATATCGACGCCGACGGACATGCCTTCCGCGACCGCGACGATCGCGAGCTCGCCTGAATGGCTGAGATTGAAGGCGATTGGCCGCCCGCGATATTCGTTCGCCAGAAACGGCTTGCCGAACGCCGTCTCGCCGAAGCGCAGCTGCGGCGGCGCGACCGGAATATAGAGCGCCAGGACGCGCCGCAGCCAATTCCGCGCCGCGATGAAGGCGATCCGCGCCTTCGCGTCATGAAAGCGATCGGCGCGGGAGCGCTCCTCATCCGACAGGATTCCGCGCCGCTCGGCAGCCTCGGCCGCCCGGAGATCGACCCGGCAGCACCAGAGGTGCACTTCGGAGGGCGGTAGCGGCATCATGGCGACGGCACCGGCACCACGCGACTGCCGGTCGGCCCGGCCGGCCGGCTCGCCAGCAGGCCAGGAATCCGGATCGCGAGCACTACCAGCACGGTGAGCGCCGCCAGCTCCGACAGAAGGGTCACCGCGATCAGCCCGGCGACGCCGAAGGTCAGTGCCGCCGGATAGACCGCCAGCAGGTTAAAGCAGCCTCCGACGAGCGTCGCCATGAAGACGGGGCGGGTGCGCTCGAGCGCCCGGAACGCGCAGCCGAGAACCAGGCTCATCAGCGCCATCGGGAGAGCGAAGGAGTACCAGAAGAGCACCCAGTCGAATTCGAGGATCTCGCCGCCATAGAGCTGGTGCAGCAGCCACGGACCGAATAATCCGAGGCCGGCGACGGCGACGGCGCCGGTCAGGCCCGCAAAGAGCATGGTGTGACCGAGAATCCGATGGAGGCCCGGCATGCCGCCTTCCGCGAGGGCCTTTCCGGCCAAGGGCGGGACGATGTTCTCCAGCGCCTCACGCACCACGTTGAGGACGGCGAGCAGGCTCTGCGCCGCCCGCAAGGCACCGAGCACCTTCGGCCCGAACAGGCCGGCAGTCACCAGGAGCCCGCTATACCCGAGCGCCCATTGCACCGAACCGGTGAGGACGAGCCAGCGTGCCGAGCGCCATTGCCGCCCGGTGACGCTGGTCAGGGTCTCCCGCCGCCACAGCAGCGGCCCCGACATGCGCAGGCCGCAGAGCGTCGAGATCGCGGCCGCGCCGGCCACGACCCAGAGCGCATTCGCGACGCTGATCATCCCGGCCTGCCAGAGGATGATGAGCGCACCCAGCTTGAGAGTCTGGTTGATCGTGTCGATCAGCAGGATGCCTGCGGGCCGGCTGCGGGCGAAAAGGTACCGCCGCAGGAAATCCTGCGTGAGATAGGAAGCGGCCGCCATCGCCCCCGGTAGCGCGGCCTCCGCGAGCGACGAAGCTGTGCCCGCAGCGAGCATCAGGACGGCAAAGATCGCGATGGTCGCAACGACCACGAAGCCTGCCTGATGCAGGAAGACGACGGTGTAATAGGCTTCCGCCTCCGCCCCGTCCTCCTTGGTGCCGATGCTCATCATCGGGCTGACGATCAGCCCGAGCTGCAGGCTCATCGCGAAAAAGAGCGCGAGCCAGACCATGGTGTAGAGGCCGAAGGCTTCGAGACCCAGTGCCCGCGCCAGCAGGATGGTCGTCAGGAAATTGCAGGCGCTGGACAAGAGCTGATCGCTAAAGGACAGCGCCGGATCGCGTAGCGCCCGAAGCCGCGCCGCCATGCTGGCCCGTGCCTTGTCGCCGGACCTGCCCGGTCCCGGAAGACCGCGCCCCTGGCCGATCTCGCGCGCGCGCTGCATTCTTTAGTGCCCCAATCGCTGGTCGCCCGGCCGCATGGTCAGCCGAACTCTAGCGTCGTCCTGCTCTCGGCAGCGCTGGGCATAGGAGCTGCCCAAAAGGAAGGGGGACGGACAGCCTCGCCGGCATGGCTACCTCGGATGCCCAACCTGCTTCGGCTTGGCGGAGGATTACCTTCGTCACGCGACGGCGGTCGCCGCGCCGATCGAGGGTTGACAGTGAGAGAACGACTACGAGTACCGACCGACGCCGCGTCCGAGCGGCGGGCGACCGATCGCTATCTGCCGATCCTGGCGCTGGGCTTTGCCGGCTATGTCGTGTTCGGAAAGAGCTTCGCCTATCTCGGCCTGCCGCCGCTCTTCGTCGGCGAGGTCCTGTTCGCGCTCGGGCTCCTCGCCTTCCTGGTCTCCGGCAGCGCGACGGCGCTGCTCAGCACCGTGCCGGCGATCAGCGCGGCACTGCTCATGGCCTGGGTGTTGCTGCGGACGCTGCAAGGCCTCGGTAGCTACGGGGTCGACGCGCTTCGCGACGGCGCGGTGGCCCTCTATGCCGGTTTCGGCTTCATCGTCGCCGCTTTGTTGATCGAGCGCCCGATCCGCATCGCCGAGATCGTCGGCTATTTCAGGGTGCACGCGCGCGTGCTCATCCCGATCGCGATCGTGCTCTATCTCATCGCGCGCTTCTTCGGCGCCCATATCCCGAAGGTGCCCGGGCAGAACATCGATATCATCTCGGTGCGCTCGGGAGAGCTCGCCGCGCATCTGTGCGGTGCGCTCGTGCTGGTCGTGGTCGGTCTCTGCAAGGTCAGCCGAACCTGGGTCGTCGCCTCTCTCGGCGCGGCTTTGCTCATCGCGAGCCAGAGCCGCGGCGGCATGCTGGCCCTGCTGATCCCACTGCTTGGGGCCATGATCCTGACCGGCCAGGTCGGTCGCCTCGCCGCCATCGCCGCCGTCCTCACACTCGTGATGCTCGTCGGCTATGCCATCGATTTCGAGATCGACCTGCCCCGCGGCGAACGGCCGATCAGTGCCGTCGCCGTGGTCGAGAATCTCACCAGCGTCGCCTCCGCGAGCGCCGCCAACAATCTCGACGGCACCAAGCTCTGGCGGCTGAGCTGGTGGCAGGCGATCCGCGACTACACGCTCCACGGCCCCTATTTCTGGACCGGCAAAGGCTTCGGCATGAGCCTGGCGGAGGCCGACGGCTTCGTCGTCGGGCTCGAACGTGGCGGGCCGGTCGTGCGCAGCCCCCACAGCGTGCACATGACCTACCTCGCCAGGGCCGGCGTGCCCGGGCTCGCGCTGTGGCTCCTGACCATCGGCAGCTGGACGATCGCGCTGCTGCGGGCCGCTCATCTCGCCTGGCGGCGCGGCGACCTCGACTGGGGGCGCTACTTCGTCTTCCTGGCCTGCTATTTCGCCTCGATCGTCATCGATGCCTCCTTCGACGTCGCGCTCGAAGGGCCGATGCTCGGCATCCCCTTCTGGATCGTGTTCGGCATCGGCGTCGGCTCGCTGATGGTCTACCGCGCCTGGCATGTCGTCGACGCGCCAGCTGGCTTCAGGAGCACGGCCCGCAACGGCGCACGCATCGCAGCCTTGGCCTTCCTTGTGGTCGCGACGCCGTTGGGCAGCTCCCGCCCCGAAGCTGCCGAGACCGCGGCTTGCCCGCCCGGTGCGATCCTTGTTCCGGTCGGCGCATCCATCCAGGCGCTCGTCGAGAAGGCTCCTCCGGGAGCGGTCTTCTGCATCGCCGCCGGCGTCCACCGCGCCCAATCGATCACACCGAAGGACAGACAGGTCTTCATCGGCCAGCCCGGCGCCGTGCTGAACGGCGCCGAGCGGGTCAGCGACATCCGCCGGAAGGGAGCGTTCTGGATCACCGCCACGGGCCAACTCGAGGTCAGACCGTTCGGCAGCTGCCTTCCGCATCGGGCCCGGTGCAACGATCCGCGACGCTTTTTCCTCGACGACCAGCCACTGGAGCCGGTCGTCGACCGGGCCGATCTCCAGCCCGGTCGCGTCTACTCCGATGCCGCGACCGGGCTGAGCTATCTCGCCGACGATCCGAGCGGCCGTGTCCTGGAACGGACGCGACAGCTCTATGCGTTCGACAACGGCGGCGCACGCGGCGTGACCGTCAAAGGCCTGATCGTCGAGAAATATGCGACGCCCGCCCAGCAGGGCGCGATCTTCGGCGACGAGACCCCCCGCGCCGCGGATTGGCTGATCGAGGACAACGAGGCTCGCTTCAACAGCGGGTCGGGCATCGCGACGGGCGCGAGGAGCGTCGTGCGCCGCAACAAGGTGCACCACAATGGGCAGCTCGGGATCTCGCCGAACGGCGCCGACGTCCTGATCGAAGGCAACGAGATCTACGAGAACAACATCTACGGCTTCGATGCCGGCTGGGAGGCCGGCGGCGTCAAGGCGGGCAAGGTCGAGCGCCTGACCCTGCGCGGCAACCATGTGCACGACAATTACGGCTCGGGCCTCTGGTGCGATGTCGACTGCCGCAACGTCCTGTTCGAGAACAACCTCGTCGAGCGCAACGCGGATGCCGGCATCTTCTACGAAATCAGTTTCGAGGCGATCATCCGCAACAATATCGTTCGCCTCAATGGGACCGGCCGCGGCGGCCAGCAGGGCAGCGTCTGGGTCTGGGGCGCCGGCATCCAGATCGCCGCATCGGAAGGCGTGCAGGTCTACGGCAACACCGTCACCGTGGCGGACGGCGGCACCGGGATCGTCATCGTCGATCAGGGACGGGAGCTGACTGACCAGCCCAAGCGCCGACACGGCGCTGGCAAGCTGCTCTACCGGACGATGCGCAACGCCGTGCATGACAACGAGATCGTCTATGAGGGCAGCTCTGGCTTGTCCGGCGGGGCGAGCGACGTCCCCGCGTCGAACCCCAACTTCGGGATCATCGAGACGGGCGCGAACCAGTTCGATCGCAACACCTATGTGCTGCGTCGATCGAGCGATGCCCGGTTTTTCATCTGGGGGCACGAACCGGTCGCCTATGAAACGTTCCGCAGCCTCGGCCAGGAGGCGAACGGCCGGGTCGTCAGACCAGACTAGAGCATTTTTGAGCGAAGTGGACAGCGGTTCGCGTGAAGAAAATGCGATAAGACAAGGGCCTAGAACATTTCCGCGATTGGAAGAATTGCGGAATTGTTCCAGTTCGATCAGCCCTGTCCTGCGGGTCGACACCGCGCCCGCCCTCGAAAGTCGCCGGGGTCAACGCAGGAGGAAGCAATGCACCGGGACTTCGTCATTCTGGCTCTGGCCAAGGACTGCGCCGGCACGATCCCGCGCTTCCTGGAACTGCTCGCGACCCTGCGTCGCAACGGCATCAGCGTCACGGCCTTCGTCGGCGAGAACGGCTCCAGCGACGGAACGCAGGCCTTGCTTCAGCGTGCGCAGATGCTGGGCGGGATCACCCTCGTTCCGACCCCGTTCATGGCGGACGAGCCGCAACGGCTCCGGCGGATGGCTCTGGGACGCGAGCGGCTGAAGCACGAACTGGACGCATCGGGGATCCAGACCCGCTTCGTCTGCGTCCTCGACATCGACAACGTCATCGTCCAGCCGCCTTCGCCCGCCGCCTTGCTCGCAGCCGCGGCGAAACTCGATCGTCCGGGCGTTTTCGGCGTGTCGGCGAGCTCGCGCCCGCACTATTACGACCTCCTCGCCTTCGAGGATGAACATCGGTCCTTCACGACGCTTCTCGATGATCTAGCGCGCAGCCGATCCGACATCTTCCAGTATCATCGCTTCTTCCGTTCACGGATCTATCCGCACCAGCAAGCGCTCACGAGCGATCGCGAGATCACCTGCGCCTCGACCTTCAACGGCCTTTGTCTCTACCGCGCCGAGATCTACCGACTGGGAACCTACGTCGATGCCGCTCCCGCCATCTGCGAGCACCTCGTCTTCAATCGCCACCTCGCTGCTCTGACCGGCGGGACCATGCTGATCGACCCTGGCCTGGTGCTGCGCACACCCGCCGATCACGCCGAGCAAAGCTTGCTGCCCTTCGCCTGGCGGCGGCTCCGGAAGCTCGTCGCGCTATCGACGCAACGGCGACTTCGCCGGCCGGGCCTGCTCGCCAGATGATCGATGCAACGGAGGCTGCAATCCAAAGCGCGCGAATGTGAACAGCCGTCAACAACGATCTTGGTCAATGCCTAAGGATTCGGCATTTCACACGAGATTTCGTGGAAGGTTCGCAGGGTCGAAGCTGCGATCACGAATTTCTTACCACGAGGGCTTTGGCGCTACCCACTGCCTAGCTTTTGAGAGCAGAATGCACTTCAAGAACAACAAAAACCTGACAAGAATCAGGACATCGAACTGTCAGCGTATAATTCATTTATTCTGGAAACTATGAACATAAATTAATATCTTGAATCTCATTCTAAAATTTAAATTCAGAAATTCTATGAGATTTTATTGGCGTAATTACATCAACATTGATTCATAACTTAATACACTCGAACTTTGCAAGCCTCAAAAAACCCTCAAGATACAACTTATGTTAGAAATCGAGACTCGCAAAAACCATTTGAGACTGTCCTATTTAATTTCTGGCAGACAAATCCCGATAGTATGTTATCATCAGCAGGAAAATACGTATTCAGGGTTGGGAGGTCGTGTTCGATCTACGCCGACAGCGAATTGGCTTATTGTCATAGTGGCATTTTTTAGTGAAGGTTTTTATAGGAAATCGAATGCAAGCTGAAAAAATATTGACCCTATATCGGATGTAGATGCGGGTTTTTGCTTCACATTCCGCTAGGTAAGTATCGGGTCTAAAATTTTGCGTTCCTAAAATTCACTGCCGCGATACGCGCCATAGCAAATTCTATAAATATTTTTCTAAGAAAAATAGAAATCATTGAACCTATATAGGAAATATTCTAGTTTATATAAGTAATATATAAATTCATTCATAATAAATAGAATCCTTTAATTTAGAAAACCAACAGAATTCGGAGAACCAAAACACACAGCACTCCTCGCTTAATTAGTTATCAATCCAGGAGGTCTGCCAGCGTGACTGCACCCGTCGCCAACGCAGCTCTGCCGAATATCGGCTCGCTCGACATCGGCATCGATCACCATGGTCTTTTCAGCACCTTGGTCTCCGACATGGCCGAGCTGCTGGAGAGCATCGCGGGCATCGATGACGCATGCGCTTATGTCAGTGGCATCGCAGCACGCTTGGGGGCGGACATCGAGCAGCGTTACAAGACCGCGCTCGGCATTCAACATTTCAATCGCGATCAGTTGATCGAGGTACTGATCGATCTGAAGAATCGCGCCGGCGGGAAATTCTCCGTCATCGAGCAAAGCGACGAGCGGATCGTCTTTGGCAATTGCGCCTGTCCGCTCGGGGATGCCGCTGCGAACCACCCTTCTCTTTGCATGCTGACCTCGAACATCTTCGGCCGCCTGACCGCGAACGCGGTCGGGTATGCCGCTGTCGATCTGGAGGAGACGATCGCGAAAGGCGCGGCCGGATGCCGCGTGGTTCTCCATCTGAAGCGAACGGAACTGAGCCCGGATACGAGGGAATACTTCCGCGATGATGCATCTGCAGCTTCGCCATGAACTAGATCTCGAAACCTATCTCGAGCCGTCGATCCTCGCCCTCAGCGACGGAAGCGTTCGCGCGCTCAACCGTGCCGCGAGCCAGACCCTCAATTCCGCAAGCGCAACCCCGTCGTTGCTCGATCTGTGCACGAAACGGGTGGAAGCCCTGCGGAGCTATCTCCTCGCCTGCTCGGGCTCCCGCCAACCGCTGATCGACAAGGTCAGCCTCGACGGCGCCGACGGCTCGGTTGACTATCGCTGCTTCGGCAACGTCCTGGTCCCGCGGACCCGAAACCGCCCGGCCATACTCTTGTTGCGGCTGTTTCCGGTGCTCGACGCGCGCTTCTCTGCGGCTGCCGAACGGATGAGGCGCCTGACGGCGGAGCAGCAACGCCGCCTTGCCCAGCAGCAGTTCGACGAGCTACGCAGCGACCGTCTGAGGCTCGTCGAGCAATATTGCTTCGTCGCCGAAGCGCTGCGTGTTGTGGAGGCGCGGACACGCGAACTTCAGACCGAGATGAGCCATATCCGCGCCGATGAGCGGGAGCGCATCGCGCAGGACCTGCACGACCATGCCGGGCAGGAAATGACCCGGGTCCTGGCCGAGCTGAGAGCATTGCAGGAGAGCGTGAAGGGGCCGGCGAAGCGGCGCCTCGACGAGATCGTCGAGCATGTCACCGGGGTCGGACGCAAGATCCATCATGCCGTCGTTGGCGGGCGGCTGCGCATCGTCGAGGAACTCGGCTTTGCCCGAGCCATCGAAACGATGGCGGCCTCGTTCGCGGCCGATGGCAAGCTCGATCTCTGCTTCAGGAAGAAGGGAGCCGTTCCCGAGGCTCTGCCGATCGCCGTCGAAAGCGCATTGTATCGTGTGGCTCAGGAGGCGCTGACGAACGTGCTCAAGCACGCACATGGCGCCCGGAAGGTCGAGCTCCTTCTGGAATTCACCGGCCACTCGCTGTCGTTGGTGATCGCCGACGACGGCGCGGGTTGCCCGGCGAAGGCCGCACAAGGCGTGGGGAGCGAGAATGCCGGCATCGGACTTCGCGGAATGCGCCAGCGCATGGACGACATTGGCGGCACCTTCGACATTGGTCCTCGCCCCGGCGCCGGCACGATCGTCACGGCGACAGTGGCGTTGGCCTGCAAAATGCATGGTGACGCTCCGTCATGACGGCGCGCCTCATCCTCGTCGACGACCATCCGGTCATCCTGGCCGGCTTGCGGGCTCTTGTGCTCGATTTGCCGGAGCTCGAACTGGTCGGGCAAGCGAGCTGCGCATCCGAAGCGTTCGCGCTTGTCCGCAGCCAACGCCCCGATGTCGCGATCCTCGACATGGGCCTGCCGGGCATGAGTGGCTTGACTCTGGCCGAGCGCGTCCTCGAGGAGGCGCCCGACATGCGCATCGTCATGCTGACCCATTACGAAGAGCCGAGCTATGTCCAGAAGGCGCTGCGGATCGGAATTCGCGGCTATGTCCTCAAGGCCTCCGCGGACGAAAAGGTCGCGCAGGCGATCAGAACGGTCCTGAGCGGCGGCGTCTATATCGATTCGGATCTGGAGGATTTCCGCGCCGAATGGATCCTCAAGCTCTGCCCGACTGCCGGCGCGGTTCCTGCCGCAGCCGCCGATACGCTGACCTACCGCGAAATGCAGGTCTTGCGCCTTGCCGCCGTCGGCCACTCCAACAAGGAGATCGCCCGACGGATCGGTCTCGGCATCAAATCGGTCGAAACCTACCGCTACAGGGCCTGCAAGAAGCTGATGCTGCACTCGCGCCTCGATATCATCAGATATGGCGCCAGCCATGGTTGGATTCTCGACATCTGACGCGCCTGACTAAGAGCCTCCAGCAAAACCTGGACCCATCCAGATAGGTCGAGGTTTTGCTGGAGGCTCTAAGCCGTCGGTGCTCTGAACTCTGCTTTTCAGCTGTGCGGAGTACTCAACTTGGCCTCGTCGAAACGATAATGGCCACGCGCCGGGCAACGACACCTCCGGAAGAGCGTCGCGACTTGGAGGGCCGTTCCCGGTACGACAGGTCCCTGGGGATAGAGGCCTGCATTTGGTTGTCGCGTACGATCGTGCGGCGCTGACCAAGGCACTGTGTCTCCCAACTGCGAGGCGACCAGACCGGCGGCACGACCATGGCAAGGATTCTCGTTGCCGACGAACATGCGCTCTACCGCACCGGTCTACGCACGATCCTGCATGCCGCGCTGCCCGAAGCCGATATTCTCGAGGCCGAGGATTTCAGCGGCCTGATGCATAGTCTGATGGAGGAACAGCCGGTTCATCTCGTGCTGGTCAGCATGGGCCTGACAGGTTCGACCGATCCGCAAGTGATCTGGGATTTCAAACGGGCCTCGCCGACGACGCGCTATGTCGTCATCTCGAGCAATGGCTCTTTCGATCAAGTCCTCCATTACATCGCAGAAGGGTTCCACGGCTTCATCTCGAAGCTGCAGCGGGATGACGAGATCGTCGAGGCGATCCAGGAGGTTCTGGCCGGGCGCCTTGCGGTCCCACGTGGCCTCACGCCGTTCGGGTCCGCCTCAGAGGGGCATCGCTTTCGCGAGGCGCCGCAGCGACGCGCCGGCTCGCAGCAGGACCCGTTCGGCCTGACCCGCCGGCAGAAGGAGGTCCTGGCCTTGCTGGCCGACGGGCTTTCGAACCGGGAGATCGCCCAGGCCCTGCACATCGCCGAACCGACGGCGAAAATTCATGTCTCGGCGTTGATGCGGACGCTCAATGTACGCAACCGGACAGAGGCCGCAGTGCTGGCCAAGGACCTCATCCGCATCCTCAAGGTCGACCCTACAACCTGAAGTAATACGTCCGGCCTAACCCGAGGTTTTTGCAATCATCGCACGTTCTTTCTTGTAAGGTTTCTCCTGACAGGATCGTAATTTTCCTGACAAGACGAATACATCCGAATGAACTAATTATTAACCATCGAGCCGAGGGTGCGGCATCCCTCATTGTCACCTGATGCCCACAAATGAGTAGCCAGCGCGTATTTTGCGCCAAGGCTTACGCAAAACAAAAATCACCGAAAGCGAGAGTTTTTGCCTTCTGTTGCATCCGCGACAACAGTCTTGTTTTGAGTAAAGGGGAGTAACAATGGCTGACATTATCGAGACGGCCGTGCTGAGCGACAACGCCTTGCTTCGGGAGGGGATAACCCAGTTGTTGAATGGGGCACGCTTCCGGGTGAGCCAGAGAAGCACGAGCCTCGACTTTCAAAGGCATGAGGACAGCCAGGCGGCGCCCGATCTTTTCATCGTCGTGATCGACGACATGTCCTGCTCGATCGTCGGCGACATCCGGCGACAGTTCAAGAGCGCCAAGATCGTAGCGCTCGCCTTGCGCGACAGCCGCGAGCTGATGCGCCGCGCCATGCAGCTCGGGGCGGTGGGCTACCTCGTCGAGTCCGTTTCGGCGCAAGACCTCATCACCTCGCTGGAGGTCGTGATCGCCAACGGCGCCGTCTTCCCTCCCGATCTGCTCTCGCAGTTCTCCGAAGTCGCGGTCGAGCCGCAGCGGCTCCTCCAGGACGTGCAGCGCAGAGCGGACGGCTCGCCGTTCCAGGGTCTTTCCGCCCGGGAAGTGAGCATTCTGGAAGGCCTCATGCTGGGCGAATCCAACAAGGTGATCGCTCGCAAGCTCGATATCGCCGAAGCCACCGTGAAGGTTCACGTCAAGGCGATCCTGCGCAAGGTCCGCGTCAGGAACCGCACCCAGGCCGCCATGTGGGCGATGCAGAACTCGGTGACCCGCATCCCGGTGGTCGAAGAGGCCGACACGGTGGAGGACACACCGCTGCCGATCATCGCCACGCGACCGGACATGATGAGCTCGCCTCGTCTCGTGTGATCGGATCCCCTCAGCGCCGGAGCCAGCCCATGATCGTGACAATCGTGACCCCGACGCTGAACGCCGTCGATTATCTGAAGGAATGCATCGAGTCCGCGCGCCGCAACGCGACGCGCGGCGTCGAGATCGAGCATGTGATCGTCGACGGCGGCAGTACCGACGGTACCGTCGAGCTCGCTCGCAGCTATGGGCTTCGGGTGATGCAGGGCAAGGACAGCGGCATCTTCGATGCCATCAACAAGGGCTCGTTCAACTCCTCCGGCGAACTGCTGGGCTTTCTCGGCGCCGACGACGTCATGCTGCCGGGCGCGGCTGCGGCCGTCGTCGACGCTTATTGCGAGAGCCGTCGACGCTGGGTGGTCGGCGCCATCCGGTGGATCGATTCGAACGGGCACAGTCTCGGCGGCCTCGCAGCGCCTCCGAACTGGATGACGCCCGCCATGCTGGTCTGCCTGGGCTGGAACCCGATCATGCACATGGCGACCTATTTCTCCCGGACCTTCTTCGAAGAGCTCGGCGGCTTCGACATCGCCTACAAGGACGCCGGGGACTACGACATGTTCTGCCGGGCCCTGGCGAAGGAGCCCTATGGCCGGATCGACCGGCCGATCGCCTGCTTCCGCCGGACCGGCGTCAACAACAGCGCGATTCATGGGAGCCGTACGGCCGCCGAATGCGCGAAGGTCTACGCGCAGCACGGCCCCTCGTCGCAGGCTGAGCGCCAGTTCTGGCGTCTCCTGCTGAAGGCCTATTTCAATCTCGGCAACCCCGATTGGCTGCTGTCGAAAATGGCGGATTCGACGCGCACGACGCTGAGGCTGCAGCCAAAGGCGCATTTCTGATCCCGGCCTCGCCGAAGGCGGCAGTGACCACGCCGCCTGTTCGTGACCTCGGCAATCATCGGCGCGACCCGTCCGGAACCACTCCACGCCGGTGCTGGAGCCGAAGATCACGGCGGCGATCGAGGCGTGGATCGACGCGGCCCGCCAGCCTCACGGCGGTCCGGCCCCCTGGACTTTCTCCCCCGGACGTCCGCTGACGCCGATTCACTTGCAGTTCCCGCAAAATAGATCGATCTAGTATACTTCTTTGCGAGGGCGGGCAGTGCTGACCAACAAGGGCAAATACGGCATCAAGGCGATGATCCATCTCGCCGGCCTCGATGCCGGCGAGACCGCCCAGATCTCCGAAATCGCCCAGCGCAACAACATCTCCAAGAAGTTTCTCGACGCCATCCTGCTCGATCTGCGCAATGCCGGCATGTTGCGTAGCAAGAAGGGACCGGGCGGCGGCTACGCACTGGCAAAGCCGGCCCGCGCCATCAAGGTCGGGGCGGTGATCCGGGCCCTGGAAGGGCCGATCGCACCGATCGAATGCGCCAGCCAGTCGGCCTTTCGGCCTTGCCGGGACTGCGACGACATCGAAGCCTGCGTCGTCCGCTCGGTCATGCGCGAGGCGCGCGACGCGATCGCAGCGGTGGTCGACAACACCACTATCGCCGATCTCGTGAGTCGCGCGGCGGCGTACAAGCCAGAGATCGACTTCGCCATATAAACCGACTTCGGTACAGATGCTTTTCCGGGAGCGGAAACCGCATCCCCATGAGAGCTGAAGCTGTACTGACCGATCTCTGCACGGCGGATGATCGAGCAGTGACGGGCTCCACCCGCCAATGCCGTCCGCCTGACCGCAATCGTGGGACCGATCCGACGATCGGCCGCGACGGATTGGCGACGTCCGATCTCAAACCGAGCTCAACGCGGCACAGGAGCTACCGCCGGGTAGGTCAGCCGAAGTGCCCGCTCCAATGCTTCGACCAACTGGTCAGCATTCTCCTTCGAAAAGATCATCGGCGGCCGGATCTTGAGCAGATTGCGACCGGCGCCGGTGATGCCGACGAGGACGCCCTGCTGCAGAAGCTCTTCGATGAGCGCGCGCGCGATTTCAGGCGCAGGCGCCTGGTTCGCGCGATCCCTGACGATCTCGACGCCGACGAACAGACCGGTGCCGCGGACATCGCCGATGCGCTCGTCCTTTTCCATCAGCCTGGCGAGCCGATCGCGCAGATAAGCGCCGACATCAAGCGCATTCTCCTGCAAACCCTCGTCCCGCAGCACGTCGAGCACTGCGATGCCGGCTGCGGCGACGACCTGATTGCCACCGAAGGTGTTGAAGTAGCGCTCGGTCTTCAAGAAGCCTTCGACCAGCTCGCGGCGCGTGATGACGACGGCGAGCGGCAGCCCGTTGCCCATCGGTTTGGCCATGGTGACGATGTCAGGCGTGATCCCGGCGTGCTGGAAGCCCCAGAAATGTGTGCCGGTGCGACCGAGCGCGGACTGCACTTCGTCGGCGACGATCAGCGCGCCGGACTTGCGGACCTCGGCGATCGCCTCGTCGAGATAGCCGGCCGGTGGGCTGTAGAGGCCGTCACTGGCGAAGACCGGGCAGGCGAAGAACGCCGCCGGCCGGTGCCCGCGCTCGGCGAGGCCGGCGATGGCCCGGCGATACTGCTCAGCGTATTCGGAGGCCGTCAGCTTCGGCGTCTTGTCGCCGACGCCGCGATGCTCCGGAGCGGGCACGGTCGCGACCCAGCCCTGCTGGCGCTCGGGGGGAAGCGTCGAGGAATCGAGCGCGCCGATGATCGTCGAATTGCCGTGGAAGGCCGAGCGGGTGATCAGCGCGCCGCTGCCGCCGGAATTGGCCATGGCGATCCGCCAGGCGAGCTCGTTCGCCTCGGTGCCCGAGCAGACGAACATGCAGACCTTGAGCGGGTCCGGCATGGTCTCGGCGAGTCGCTCGGCGTAGTCGACGATCAATTCGCTGGGATAGCGGGTGTTGGAATTGAAGGTTGCGAGCTGGCGGCTCGCCGCCTCGACCACGCGCGGATGGCAGTGACCGACATGCGGGACGTTGTTGTAGGCGTCGAGATAGCGCTTGCCGTTCGCGTCGGTCACCCAGACGCCCTCGCCGCGCACCGGCGCGAACGGGGCCTGGTAGAATTGCTTGTACATCGGCCCGAGCAGGCGGGCGCGGCGTTCCATCAGCGTGTCGTACATGGCGAGCGTCTTTCCGAGGGAGACTGTCAACGGTTGCCGAGGCCGGCGGCCTCGGCGAGGCGAGCGTGGAGTTCGGTAGGGGATAGCGCGTCGCAGCGGGCGAGCGCTTCCCAGCCGAAGCGGCTGACATCGTCGCGATAGGAGGTGGTCGCGGCGGGGTTGGCCTGGCGGCGCCAGGAGACGATGAGCTCGCGGGTCACGAGCCGCGCCTGGATGAGAACCGGCAGAACCGCGATCTCGTCCGTCTCGAGCGGCAGGACCCGGGCATAGCCCTTCACCACCTGTGCCATCGCGCTCGGCGGGTCGGCCTCGCGATAGAGCAGATGCGCCGCCGCAATCGCGACCTCGGCGACGCGGATCGTCCTGATCATGTCGCCGAAATCGATGATGCCGGAGACCGAGCCGTCCTGCGGCTGCAGCAGCAGGTTGTTCTGGTTGAGGTCGTTATGGATGACCTGCCGGGGCAGCGCCGGCAGAAGCGGCGCGACGGCCTCGGCGAAGCGATCGAGCACGCGCTCCGCCAGAGCCTTGCGCTGGCCGGTATCGAGGAAGGCGACCTTCTCGCGCAGGCTGGCAAAGTGGACGAGGTCCCAGATGAAAGCCCGGTGCGCGCCCGGATGATCGAAATCAGCCAGCGCCCGATCGAGCCGGGCCGCCAGCATGCCGATCTCGACCCGCTGGGCCCGCGACAAGGCGCTGCCGAGGGCAGGCTCACCCGGCAGATAGGTCAGGACGCGCAGCAGATTGCGCCGGCCGCCGCTTTCATGCACGACGATGGTGCTGCCATCGCGTGCGGCAACCACGCGCGGCACCGGCAGGGCCGGATCGGTCCGCGCCAGATGGGTGAGCGCCGCGTTCTGGAAGGCGAGCTCCTCGGCGCTGTCGGAGTCGCCGCAGATCTTGAAGACGACGTCGCGGCCATCCGCGCAGGCGACATGAAGGTTGAGGTCGCGCTCACCGCTGATCCGCGCGAGGGAACCGCTGATCCCGAAATGTTCGCGCAGCATTTGCGCCAGTTCATCGCCAGCGAACTGGGGCAGCGGCGCCATCAGCGCATCGTCCAGAGCGGGCGCAGCAAGACCGCTCACGCCATCGCCTCCTGGAAGCCGGTCAGGAACGCCGCGAGATTGTCGCCCAGCACCGGCGAGGGATAGCCGCCTTCCTGAATGATCACGGTCGGGCGTCGTAAGCCGGCGAGGCTCTCGCCCATGCGCCGGAAGCCTTCCGTCGTCACGGCAGTGCAGGCGAAGGGATCGGCCACCGAGGGATCGAGGCCGAGCGCGATCACCAGGATATCGGGCGAGAAGGCCTTGGCCCGCTCGACCGCATGCCGGACGGCGGCGAGATAGACCTCGTCGTCCGCCCGCTCCGGAACCGGCAGGTTGAGGTTGAAGCCCTCCCCCTCCCCCGCACCGATCTCGTCGGCATAGCCGGCATAGAACGGGTAGACCGTCGCCGGGTCGGCATGGACCGAGATGGTCTGCACGTCGGCGCGATCATAGAACAGCTGCTGCGTGCCGTTGCCATGATGGACATCGACATCGAGGATGGTGACGCGCGAGGCGTGATCGCGCGCCAAGGTCGCCGCCAGCGCGGTATTGTTGAGGAAGCAATAGCCGCAAGCCTGGTCGCGATAGGCGTGATGCCCCGGCGGCCGGCACAGGGCATAGGCCGCCCGCTCGCCATTCAGCACCCGCGCCGTCGCCTCGATTGCGGTCGCACCGCTGGCGAGGATCGCCGCCCAGCTGTCGGCGAGCAGCACGCTCGCCGCATCGGCGATGTAGTAGCCGGCCCGCCCCAAAAGGTCCTGCGGCAGCTGGCGCATATAGGCGTTGGGATGCAGGCTCGGCCGTAATTCCTCGCTCGCCGGGAAGCGCTGCTTCCAGGCGGCGAAGCCGGTTTCGAGAAAGGCGAGATAACCGGCGTCATGAACCCGCCGGATCAGCGCCATGTCGGCCGGTCCGGGCGCGACCACCGCCTCGGTGCAGCCTTCGGCCGCCGCGAGCAGGACGCGCGCCCGGTCCGGCACCTCCAGCGCCGTGGTGAGCGTGCCCCCCGAAAGCCGGGTGCGCACGTGGTGACCATACTGGTCGGGATGGAAGATCGTCTTCATCTCGGGCAGTCCTCAAAGGCTCACTTCGCGATCAACGCCTGGTAGCGCTCCTGCACGCGGGCGATGTTGTCAGCCCACCAGGCGGGCTGGAGCGGAGCCTGGCGATCCTTGTTCTGCGGCGAGGAATTGGCCTTCGCCAGCGCTTCGGCCGAGAACTGCTTCACCGCGAAGGCGCGCTCGTTGATCGGCCCGTAATAGGGCAGCAGGTCGGGGATGTTGGCCTGGATCTCGGGCGTCACCATCTGCGCGATCATGCGCTGGGCGGCAGCAGCGTTCGCCGCGCCCTTGGGGATGCCGAAGCAGCCGAAGCCGAGCAGGGCCTGGTCATAGGTGAACTCGACCGGCGCGCCATCGGCCAGCACGCTGGCGACCCGGCTGCCCCAGATCACCATCATGTCGACCTCGCCATCCTTGAGCAGCTGCGCGGCTTGGGCACCCGATTGCCAGAACACGTCGATCGAGGGCTTCAGCTTCGCCAGCGAGGCCAGGGCACGGTCGGCGTCGAGCGGATAGAGCTTGTCCTTGTCGACGCCGTCGGCGAGGAGCGCGACCTCCATGCTCTCCTGCGGATAGATGTGCATGGCTCGCCGGCCCGGAAACGCCTTCGGATCCCAAAAATCCTTCCAGTTGCGCGGCGGCTTGTCCTTGTATTTGTCCTTCTGCCAGGCCAGCACGGTCGAGACATAGTTGCTGCCGATATAGGCCGTCCCCCGCGCCTGCGGCGCGATCCCGGTCGTATCGATCTTGGAATAGTCGAGTGGCTCGAACAGCCCTTCGCTCTGGCCGCGGGCGCAATCGGCCTCGCCGAGCTGGACGATGTCCCAGCCGGGCTTGCCGGACTGGACCTGCACCCTGACGCTGGCGAGGCCGCTATGGCTCTCCTCGCGCACGCGCACGCCGAGCTTCTTGCCCGCCGGATCGAACAGCGCCTTGCGGACGCTACCCTGATACTGCCCGCCGAAGCCGGCGAAGGTGACCGAATCCTGCGCCATGGCGACCGGCGCCGAGCCGATCAGCACGGCGGCGGCAAACGCAAAGCGCGACATCGTCATGCCCGATGAAAACTGCGTCATGTTTCTCCTCCCGATATGAAAACGGCGCCGCGCACGCGGACGGGCTGTCCGCATGCCGGCGCCGGTTCATCCGCTTGCCCGTGTCCGTCCTTGCGGGAAGGACACCGCGAAATGCCTTGCGACGTTGATGAAAAAGGCGGGTTCGGCCAGGCGCCCTATGCAAGGGCGCGCGGCCGTCTAGCTGGTCTCACATGCGATCACCATGACCGGACAATTCAGGGCGCCCGAGAGCTTGCGCGCCGCGGCGGCGGGGCCCGACAAAGCGAGGCGGTCGAACGGCGCCGTCAGCCCGGCCTCGATATCGACCACGACGGCACCGGGCGAGAACCGCCTGATCGCCTCGCAGGCCTCGGCGAGCGCGGCATCGGCGGTCGTTTCATCGGCCTCTGCGCCAAGGACGAGATTGAGATTGGCGCCGGCGGCACCCTCGCCGCCATGCTCGTCGGCATAGCCGGTGTAGAAGGGGTAGCGCTGGGCGGGATCGCCATGAACCGACACGGTCAGCACGTCGGCGCGCGCCAGGAAGATCGACTGGGTTCCATTGGCGTGATGCTGACCAAGGCTGAGCACCGCGATACGCGGCAGGCTCTCGCGCAGGAAGGATGCCGCGATCGCCGCATGGTTGAGGTAGGAGCCATGCGCCGCGCGCCCGGCATAGGCGTGGCGCCCGCCACCGACCCCGCGGATAACGGCCTGCCGTTCGCCCGCCGCAATCTGCAAAGCACCGGCTATAACGTTTCGTGCCCCGGCAAAAGCGTCCGGCCAGGTCGAAGGCGAGACCGCCGTCAGCGCGTCCGCGAGATAGAAGCCGGCGCGCGCCTCGATATGCGCGGGCAGGCGCATCCGGTCGCAGCCGGGATGCAGCGTCGCCCTGATCTCGGCGTCCGGCTTCTCCAGCGGCGCGAAGCGCAGGAACTCCAGATAGGAGGCCTCGTGCACGCCCTGGATCGCGTATTGGCAGAGCGAGTCCAGTTCGGCCGCCTCCTCGTCGCCGCGCTTCGAAACGGATCTGGCGGTCATCGCGCTGCTCCCTTCTCTGGCCGCTTCGCGATCTGGACGATGAGCAGCAGTACGATCGAAGCGACGACCAGCACCGAGGACACTGCCGCGACCAGCGGGTCGACCTGGTCGCGGATGTTGGCGAACATCCGGCGCGGCAAGGTCGAGTTCTCGCCGCTGGAGATGTAGAGGGCGATCACCACCTCGTCGAAGGCGGCGACGAAGGCGAACAGCGCCCCGGCCGCGATCGAGCTCTTGATCTGCGGCACCGTCACGGTGAGGAACGCCTTCAGCCGGGTCGCACCCAGGCTGCGGGCCGCCCGCTCCAGATTGCCGTCAAAGGATTGCAGCCCGCTCGACACCGTCACCAGCACGAAGGGCAGCGCCAGCATGATGCCGACGAGCACGAGGCCGGTCACCGTGTTGTTGAGGCCGAGCTTGGCGAAGACGAAGAACACACCGATCGCGACCAGGATGTTCGGCACGATCATCGGCAGCAGGAAGGACATACGCAGCGGCTTGGTCAATCGCTCCGGCATCTGCGAGAGGCCGTAAGCCGCCGCGGTGCCGATCGGCGTCGCGATCAGCGTCGTCAGACCGGCGACCCTGAGCGAAAGCCAGAGCGCATCCATCCACTCGGCGGAGTCGAAGAATTCGCGATACCAGCGCAGGCTCCAGGCCCGCGGCGGGAACTCGAGATAGTTCGAGGCCGAGAACGACATCGGCACGATCAGCACGCAAGGCACGATCAGGAAGGTGAAGATCAGCGCGCAGAGTCCGTAGAGCCAGAGCCTCTGATAATGCCTGATCTGCGTGGCGCTGGCGGCGGCGGTCAGCATCAGCGGCCCCCATAGAGCTTGTCGACGCGGAACACCTTGTTCAGCGCGGCGAGGATGGCGATCGTCACCACGAGCAGCAGCACCCCGAGCGCGCTTGCGGCGCCCCAGTTGCTGTAGGTCGAGACATTGGTGGCGATCTGCATCGACCACATGCTGACCCGCCCGCCGCCGAGCAGCGCCGGGGTCAGGTAGAAGCCGAGGCTCAGGATGAAGACGAGCACCGTGCCGGCGAAGAGGCCGGGGCGGCTGAGCGGGAAGAACACGTCCCAGAAGGCCCGCATCGGCGAGGCGCCGCAGCTCGACGCCGCCTTCAGATAATCGGTGTCGATGGTCTTCATGCTCGAATAGAGCGGCAGGATCATGAAGGGCAGCAGCACATGCAGCATGCCGATCGTGGTGCCGATGAAGTTGTTCACCAGCGGGATCGGCTCGTTGATGATGCCGAGGCTAACCAGCCAGCTATTGATCAGGCCGCGTCGCTGCAGCAGCACGAGCCAGGCATAGGTGCGCACCAGCACCGAGGTCCAGAACGGCAGAATCACGAAGATCATGCAGATCGCCGCCGCCCGCGGGCTGAGCTGCGAGAGCAGATAGGCGACGGGATAGCCGAGCAGGATCGAACCGAGCGTCACGATCCCGGCGATCTGGAAGGTCGTCACGAAGGTGATCACGTAAACCGGCTGCGCCAGCCTTGCATAGTTCTCGAGCGAGACGCCGCCATCCTTGCCGATGAAGGAGAGGACGAAGAGCCAGCCGACCGGGACGATCAGCAGCAGCCCGATGACGACGAGCCCGGGCACGGCGAGGAGCGCGAAGGACCATGCCTCGCGCCGCTCGGCGCGGGCGAAATAGGCCGCGTCGGTGAAGCCCGGCGCCGCGGCTGCAATGACGCCGGTCATGGATCGCGCCTCAGACATCGCCGCTGACCAGGATGCTGTCGTTGCGGTGGACGTTGATGTGGATCGGCTGGCCGGGTGTCGGCACCAGCCCGCGATTGGCCTCCTGCGGCACCACTCGCACGGCTATGTTCTGGCCATCGGGGAAGCCGGCGATCACCAGCAGGCTGTCGCCCTGGAAGATCGTCTCGCGCGCCACGGCAGAGAACGAATTGACCTCGGCCTCCGGACCGGCGACCGGGCCGATCGCCAGTTTTTCCGGCCGCAACGCCAGCCAGCTTTCACGGGGGGGAGCGCTCGACGCTCCCGCATGATCGGGCAGGCGCAAGGGGGTACCGAAGACGCTGGCGCCGCCGCCTGCCCCGAGCTCCACCGGCAGGAAGGTCGTCTCCCCCACGAAATCGGCGACGAAGCGCGTCCGCGGCCGGTCGTAGATCGCCCGCGGCGTATCGAACTGGATCAGGGCGCCATTGTTGATCACTGCTATCCGGTCCGACATGGTCAGCGCCTCGCGCTGGTCATGCGTCACGAACACCGTCGTCGTGTGCAGGCGCTCATGCAGATGGCGCAATTCGATCTGCATCTGCTCGCGCAATTTCTTGTCGAGCGCCGAGAGCGATTCGTCCATCAGGAGGATGCGCGGCTCGAAGACGATCGCCCGCGCCAGGGCGACACGCTGCTTCTGCCCGCCCGAGAGCTTGTCGACGGGACGATCGACGAACTGGCTCAGCCTGACCATATCGAGCGCGCCGCGCACTTTGGTCTCGATCTCGCTGCGTGAGAGGCGCCGGAGCTTGAGCGGATAGGCGACGTTCTCGAACACGTTCATATGCGGGAACAGCGCGTAGTTCTGGAAGACGAGGCCGATCCCGCGCTGGTGCGGCGGCCTCGTCAGCAATTCCTCGCCCGCGACCAGGATGCTGCCGCTCGTCGGCGTGACGAAGCCGGCGAGCACTTGCAGCAGCGTCGTCTTGCCCGAGCCGGACGGGCCGAGCAGCGTGACGAACTCGCCGGGCGCGATGTCGAGATTGATGTCCTTGAGGGCCTCGAACGAACCGAACGTCTTCGAGAGCCCCCGGATCGAAACCGGAACCTTCATTGCAGGATCGCCGACTTGAAGGCCTCTTCCGCCTTGTCGCCGTTCCTGGCCCACCAGGCCGCGTCGATCAGCACCTGCTTTGCGGCATTCTGCGGCGAGGAATTGGTCTTGGCGAGCTGTTCCGGCGTGAACTTGCGGACCTCGTAGGCCTTGGCATTGACCGGGCCGTAATTGTCCATCTTCTCGATGATGTTGGCCTGGATCTCGGGCGAGATCATCGCCAGCGCGAGCGCCTTCGCCTTCGCGACGTTCCCGGCGCCCTTGGGGATGGCGATGCAGCCATAGCCGAGGATGCCCTGGTCGTAAGTGAATTGAACCGCGCTGCCATCCTCGATCACCGGCGAGACCCGGCTGCCATAGATCGCGATCAGGTCGACCTCGCCATCCTTGATCAGCTGGGTCGACTGCGCGCCCGTCGTCCAGAACACGCCGATCTGCGGCTTGAGCCGCTTGATCGCAGCAAGGGCGCGCTCGACATCGAGCGGATAGAGCTTGTCCTTGGGCACGCCGTCGGCGAGCAGCGCGATCTCCAGCGTCTCCTGGGCGAGGCCGGAGACGGCGCGGCGCCCCGGGAACGCCTTGGCATCCCAGAAATCGGCCCAGGACTTCGGCGGCTGCTTCACCTTGTCGGTGCGCCAGGCCATGACCACGGAATAATAGTTGGTCGCGACCCAGCTCTTGCCACGCGCCGTGGCCGGGATCGCGGCATCGTCGAGCTTCGAGAGATCGAGCGGCTCGAACAGCCCCTCGCTCTCGCCGCGGGCGCATTCATCGCCGCCGAGATGGACGAGGTCCCAGGCCGGGGCGCCCGACTGGACCTGCACCCGGATCGAGGGCAGATCGCCATGCGTCTCGCTGCGGATCTTGACGCCGACCTTCTGCGCAGCGGGATTGACCAGCGCCGCATCGAAACCCCTGCGCATCGCGCCCCCATAGCCGGCGACGGTAACGCTCTCCTGCGCGCTCGCGACAGCCGGAAGCATCGCGGAAATCGCCGCCCCGACGATCGCGGCGATCTGCCGGCGCCTTGCGCTGTCTGTCCTATCGGTCATTGCCAACCCCTCGGAATTGTTCTTTCGCCGAGGTGACCGAAAACAAAAAAAGACCGGCGCTTTGACCCCGGCCGGATCGGCCTGGAGAAAAAGCGCCGGTCTGAATTGTTCCTCTGGGAGCCCGTCGCGAGAGGGGCAGGCCCAGCACAAATCACCTAGCCCATTTAGTACGCGCCGGAATTTCACCCCTGTCAACCGTCGTCCTGCTCCTGTCTTTTCAGCCCTTGCCAGCTGGCAGGCGAGTGTGAGAGCCGTCTGGCCAAGCAAGCACGAAACAGGGGAACGTCATGTCGGATGTCAGGACTGTGCTGGTGAGCGGCTATTCCGCCGCTCCCAAGGGCACCAGCATGTTCGAGGAGTTCAAGCATGCCGGCGTCGTGCTCGAGATCGACCCGGCGACGAACGTCATCGTCGCGGTCGACGCTACCTTCGTCACCCAGCTCGCACGCTCGTTCTATTCGCGCCTCATCGTCGGCTACGACGTCAGCAACGGCATGGCGCCGCTGGAGCGGCTGATCTCCACGGCCGTGCACACGCCGTCGCGCGAGGCGCTGATCGTCGCCACGCGCGCCGCCGTGCAGCGCTATTTCCAGATCCGCGACAACCGCGGCTGAGCTCAAGCAATTCCAGCAGAAGTGTGCAGCGGTTCTGCGTCCGGAATTGCGTGAAACAAAGACCGGCCTGGCCGCCCTCAGGCGGCCTTGTCCAGCGCGATGCCCTTGGTCGTCAGCAAGTCGAGCCCGAGGTCGAGCGCTTTGGTGAAGCGGTCGACGGCGTCGTCGATGCCCTCAGGCGTGATGATCAGCGGCGGCGTCATGATCAGCGTGTCGCCGAGCGCCCGCACGATCAGGCCGTTCTCGAAGGCGAGACGCTGGATCTCCAGGCCGAACTTCAGCGCGGGCTCGAAAGCCTGCCGCGTCGCCTTGGAGCGGACGAGCTCGATCCCCCACATCAGGCCGACACCGCGGACCTCGCCGACGAGCGGATGGTCGAGCAGCGCCTTGAGACGCCCTTCCAGACGGGTGCCCAGCGCCGGCGCGCCGGCGATCAGCCCGCGCTCCTCATAGAGCGTCAGCGCCTCCAGGCCGACCGCGCAGGCGATCGGATGGCCGCCATAGGTGTAGCCATGGCCGAAGACGCCGATCTTGTCGCTCTGCTCCTTCATCGCCTGATAGATCGGCTCCGACAAAAGCAAGGCCGAGAGCGGCTGGTAGGCGGCGGTCAGTGCCTTGGCGCTGCTGATCATGTCTGGCTTCAGGTCATAGGTCTGCGAGCCCCACCAGTTGCCGGTGCGCCCGAAGCCGGTGATGACCTCGTCGACGACGAAGAGGACCTCGTATTTCCTCAGGATCGCCTGGACCTTCTCGTAATAGCCCTTCGGCGGCACGACGCAGCCGCCGGTGCCCATCACCGGCTCGGCGAAGAAGGCCGCGATCGTCTCCGGCCCTTCGGCCAGGATCAGGTCCTCGATCTCCTTGGCGAGGCGCGTCGCAAAGGCTTCCTCGCTCTCACCCGGCAAGCCTTCCCGGTAGAAATGCGGGCAGGTGACATGCAGGAAGCCATCGAGCGGCAGGTTGAAGTCACGGTGGATATGCGGCAGCCCGGTCAGGCTGGCGCTGGCGATCGAGGTGCCGTGATAGGCGCGCTTGCGGGCGATGATCTTGCGCTTCTGCGGCTTGCCGATCGCGTGGAAATAATACCAGGCCAGCTTGACGGCGGTGTCGTTGGCTTCCGAGCCCGAGCTCTGGAACAGCACCTTCGACATCGGCACCGGCGCGATCTCGATCAGGCGCTCGGACAGCGCGATCGCCGGCTCCGAGGTCCGGTGCGCGAAGTTCTGGTAATAGGGCAGCGCCGCGAACTGCTTCGCCGCAGCCTCGGCCAGCCTGTTCTCGCTGAAGCCGAGCGCCGCGCACCACAGCCCGGCCATGGCTTCGAGATAGCGGTTGCCGGCGTCGTCATAGACGTGGAAGCCCTCGCCACGGGAGATGATCGTCGGGCCGATCTTCTCATGCAGCGAGAAATTCGTCTGCGGATGTAGCTGATAGGCGATGTCTCTGGCGTGATTGGAATTGGCGGTCATGGCGCACCTCGCATGCCGGCTCAAGGCAGCCGAAAACCGCCTCGCATCCGCGCAAATTTTCGGGAAGAGCCGGTTCGATCGCTTGTCTGGGCAGCCGTCGAAGCCGCCCATCGCCAATCGCCTGACAGCGTCGAAAATGCCTGCGGGCACGGTGGTTGTCAAACCGGGCAGCGCGCATCCGCCATGCCCCGATGAGGAGGAACCGGCCACTTGTGCGTCGATGAGCACCCCGAATTTCGCCACTTGACGGCGCGCCGGACACGGGCATAGACCTGAAAGCAGCTAGGAGATTTGTGCCCCGACGCCCCTCAAAGGCAGCGGGACCACAGCAAATCGGACCGGCACACGCAGGAGCGGAAACCCCGCTCGTCCGTGTGCCGGTTTTTTTTTGGACTGACGCCATGACCGATGCGGTTGTCATCTGCGAATGCTTTGCCCGCGACGGGCTGCAGCATGAGCCCGTCTTCCTGCCGAGCGAGCAGAAGATCGCGCTGATCGACGCCTTCACCGCCGTCGGTTTCGAGCGGATCGAGGCGACCTCCTATTCCAATCCCAAGGTGGTGCCGGCCTTCGCCGACGCCAGCGAGGTCCTCGCCGGCATCCGGCGCAATGACGGGGTCTTCTACAAGGCGACCTGCCCCAATCCGCGCGCCGTCGCCCGCGCCGTCGCCGATTCGGAAGCCGGCTACGGACCAAACGAGATCAGCCTGCTGGTCTCGGCGACGGAAGCGCATAGCGAGCGCAACCTGAAGAGCTCGCGGGCCGGGCAATGGACCAATGTCGAGGCGATGGTCGCCGCCGCGCAAGGCCGTTTCCGCCTGATCGGCACGATCTCGGTCGCCTTCGGCTGTCCCTTCGAGGGCCAGGTCGACGCCGCGACCGTCATCGCCGACGCTAAGCGGTTCGCAGCCCTCGGCGTGCGCCATGTCACGCTCGGCGACACCACCGGCCTCGCCACGCCGCGCACCACCAAGGCGCTGTTCCAGGCCGTCGCTGCGGCCGTGCCCGAGCTGACGCTGATCGCCCATTTCCACAACACCCGGGGTACCGGCCTCGCCAATTGCGTCGCCGCCCATGAGGCCGGCGTGCGCAATTTCGACAGCGCCTTCGGCGGCATCGGCGGCCACCCGGCCCAGCTCGTCTATGGCGGCGGCTTCACCGGCAATGTCGCGACCGAAGACCTCGTCAACATGTTCGAGGCGATGGGCGTGCCGACCGGCCTAGACCTCACCGCCCTGATCGAGACCGCGCATCGCTGCGAGGAGGTTCTCGGTCGCCAGCTCCATTCGATGGTCGCCCGTTCCGGGCTCGGCCTCGTCGCCTGATCCTGAAGAGGTATCATGTCCCAGCCCCCTGCCCCGCTGCTCATCGAGACCCGCGGCGCCGTCCGCATCCTGACGATGAACCGGCCCGACAAGCTCAACGCGCTCGACACGGCCCTGACGCAGGGGCTGTTCGACGCGCTGCTGGCGGCCCAAGCGGATGAAGCGATCCGGGCTGTCGTCCTGGCCGGCGCCGGGCGCGGCTTCTGCGCCGGCGCCGACCTCAAGGAATTCGCCGACCTCACCCCGGCCAACCAGAAGGCCGTGGTCGCCCGCGCCGACCTGACCACGCGGCTGCACATGCTGCTGCCAGGCCTCTCCAAGCCGATCGTCGCCGCCGTGCAGGGCGTCGCGGTCGGCGGCGGCGCCGGCACCGCGATCGGCTGCGACATGGTCGTCGCCGGCAGCGACCTGAAATTCGGCTATCCCGAGCTGCGCCACAGCATCGTCCCCGCCATCGTGATGACGAGCCTGCAGCGCGCAGTCGGCCGCAAGCTCGCCTTCGAGCTGGTCAGCACCGGGCGGATGGTCGGCGCCGAGGAGGCGCTGCGGCTCGGCTTCGTCAACAAGGTCGTGGCGCCCGAAAACGTGCTCACCGAAGCGCTCGCCATCGCCGAGGGCTGGGCCAAGGTGAAGCCGGTCGCGATGGAGGCGACCAAGCGCCTGTTCTACCGCGTCGCCGAATTGCCCTTCGAGGCGGCGATGGCGGCCGGGCGCGACATCAACGCGCTGATGCGCAGCTTCCGCGACGGGGACGGCGCATGAGACCGCTCGACGGCATCACCATCGTCGACTTCTCGCGCGTCCTCGCCGGGCCGATGGCGACGATGATCCTGGCCGAGATGGGGGCACGGGTCATCAAGGTCGAGCGGCCCGGCACGGGCGATGAATCCCGGCAATGGGAGCCGCGTGTCGGCGAGGAGAGCGCCTATTTCTTCGCCTTCAACCGCGGCAAGGAATCGATCGTCCTCGACCTGAAGACACCGGCCGGCCGCACCGCGGCAAAGACGCTTGCGCTCCAGGCCGACGTCGTCCTCGAGAACTTCCTGCCAGGCCAGATGGACAAGATGGGGCTGGGCTATGCGCAGCTCTCCAAGGAGAAGCCGGAGCTCGTCTACGTCTCCAATACGGGCTTCGGCCAAAATGGCCCCTATCGCGACCGCGTCGGCTACGACACCATCTTCCAGGCGCTGAGCGGCGTGATGGCGTTGACCGGCCATCCGGACGGCCCGCCCGCCAAGGTCGGCGTGCCGATGGCGGACCTCACCGCCGGGCTCTGGAACGCCGTCGCCATCCTGACCGGGCTGGTCGGCCGCGCCAGCAGCGGCAGGGGCTGCCATGTCGACCTCTCGATGCTCGACACCCAGATCAGCCTGCTGACCATCGCCGCAGCGCGCCTCTTCGCCCTGGGCGAGGACCCGCAGCGCACCGGCACCGAGCATCCCGGCCGCGTCCCCTCCGCCGCCTTCGCCTGCGCCGGCGCCGAATGGCTCCATATCAGCGGCGGCGACCAGCATTGGCAGGCGATCTGCTCGGTCCTCGGCCTGGGCGAACTCGCAGCCGACGCAGCCCTTGCCCGCAACGCCGAACGGGTGAAGCAGCGCGAGCGCGTGATGGCGGCAATGCGCGAGGCCCTGGCTGGGCGCAAGCGTGCCGACGTCGCCGAAGCCTTGCGCGCAGCCGGCGTCCCGGCCGGCGAGGTCAATACGGTCGCGCAGGCGCTGGCCGATCCGCATGTCCAGGCGCGCGGCATGGTGGCGGAGTTCCAGCATCCGACGGCCGGCACCTTCCCGGCCCTGCGCAACCCGCTGCGCTTCACGGGTTATGACACCCCGTCGCTCGGCACCCCGCCGCTGCACGGCGCCGACAGCGCTGCCCTCGTCGCCGAATTCGGCCTGAAGGAGATCGGCGCATGAGCGAGACTCTTCCGTCCGGGATGACCTTCGAGCGCCTCGCGATCTCCGCCGATGGCCCGATCCTGCGGGTGACGCTGAACCGCCCCGAGGCGCGCAACGCCCTCGACCTGACGATGTGCCGCGAATTGCGCGCCGTGTTCGAGGCGATCGAGGCCGACCCGGCTGTTCGCATCGTCCGGCTCGATGGCGCTGGCCCGGTGTTCTGCGCCGGGGCGGACCTCAAGGAGCGCAAGGACAAGGACGAGATCTGGGTCCGGCAGCGCCGGCTCGCCTCCTTCGCCGCCTATGACGCGATCGAGCGTTCGAGCAAGGCCGTGATCTGCGTCGTCGATGGGCCCGTGGTCGGCTCCGGCGGCGAGATCGCCATGGCCTGCGACTTCATCATCGCCTCCGAGCGCACCAGCTTCACCTTCCCCGAAGCGCATTGGGGTACGGTCGGTGCGACGCAGCGCCTGCAGCGCGTCGTCGGCAAGAGGCTGGCGAAGGAGCTGCTGTTCACGGCGCGGCGCTGGCCGGTCGAGGACGCCCTGGCCGCCGGCCTCGTCAACCGCATCGTCGCGCCGGACGAACTGGAAGCGACCGTCGCGGACTTGCTCGCGCAAATCGCCAAGGCGCCGGCTTTGGCGCTGACCCTCGCCAAGCAGTCGATCGAGCTCGGCGAGAAGACCGACCTCGCCACAGGCATCCGCATCGAGCTCGCCGCGATCGAGCGCGCACTCGCCGACACCGAATGGCGCAAGGGCCTCGAAGCCTTCGCCGAACGCGACGCACAGGGAAAGAGCTCATGAGCGCCAGCGAGCTGCCATCCGAACTATTCGGCTGCGCCGACACCTTGCCGGAGGCGCTGGCGCGGGCCGTGCGCCTGGCCGGTCAGGAAGAAGCCGTCGTCTGCAATGGCGAGCGCATCAGCTATGCCGCCCTCGCCGCGCGGGTCGATGAGGTCGCGACCGCGCTCGCCGCGCATGGCGTTCGCAAGGGCGACCATGTCGGCATCTGCCTCGGCAACAGCATCCCATGGATCGTGCTGTTCCACGCCGTCGCCCGGCTCGGCGCCGTCACCGTGCCGGTCAACACCAGGCTGAAGGCGGAGGAGATCGCCTACACGCTGCGGCAGTCGGATGTCTCGCTGCTGTTCATGACCGACCGGCTGCTCAAGATCGATTTCGTCGAGATCCTCAGGCAGATCTGCCCTGCGGTCGACAAGACGCTGCCGGACCCGGCCCTGCCCAAGCTGACCCGCGTCGTCGTGCTCGGCGAGACCGTTCCGGCGGGCGCGACCAGCTTCGCTGATTTCCTGAAGGCAGGCGCCGGTCAGCCCGTCCCGGCCCCCGTGCCGGCGGCCGATGATCCGCTGCTGATCCAGTACACCTCCGGCACTACCTCCTTCCCGAAAGGGGCGGTGCTGACCCATCGCAACATGACCTGGGACGCCTATTCCGCCGGCCGTTTCTTCGGCCTGCGCTCGGGCGAGCGTTATTTCAGCCCCCGCCCCTTCTTCCATGTCGCCGGCAGCACGCTCGCCGTTATCGCCTCCCTCCAGCATCTCGCCTGCCTCGTCAGCTGTGAGCGCTACGAGCCGGGCGATGCACTCCGTTTGATGGAGGAGGAGCGCTGCACGCTGATGTCGGGCAACGACACGATCTTCCTGATGCTGCTCGACCATCCCGACCTGCCCCAGCGCAAGCTCTCCTTGCGCGGCGGCTGGGCCGCGGCGACGCCCTCGGTGATGGAGCGCATCGCGCGCCAGCTCGGCGCGACCGAGATGGCGGTCTGCTACGGCCAGTCGGAAGCCTCGCCGAATATCTGCACTGCCGCCTGGTGGGACCCGCTCGCCGACCGGATCGCCGGCTGGATGCGCATCCATCCCGGCGTCGAGGTCGAGATCCGGGCGACCGAGGATGGCCCCGAGCCCGGCCCCGGCGAGATCGGCGAGATCTATGCGCGCGGCTGGAACGTGATGCAGGGCTATTATGCCAAGCCGGAGGAAACCCGCGCGGTCCTCAGCGAAGATGGCTGGCTGCGCACCGGCGATCTCGGCCGCCTCTCGCCCGATGGCCGGCTCGCCTTCGTGGGACGCGCCAAGGACATCATCCGCGTCGGTGGCGAGAACGTCGCCTCGGCCGATATCGAGAACGTGCTGCACCGCCATCCCGGCATCCAGCAGGCGCAGGTCGTCGGCGTGCCCGACAAGCGCCTGATCGAGGTGCCCGCCGCCTTCGTAATCCTGGCGAGCGGCACCTCGCTGGCGCCCGATGAGATCATCGCCTGGAGCAAGGAGCACCTCGCCGGTTTCAAGGTGCCGCGCTATGTCGAGATCGTCGAGAGCTTCGACCAGATCGGCATGACCGCGAGCTCCAAGGTCCAGAAGAACAAGCTCGCCGCCCATGCGCGCCAGCTCTTCGGCCTCGAGGCGGTGGCATGAACACGCGTGTCGAGAGCCTGCGCATCGAGACGCGCTTCACCCGGCTGGTCGGCATCGATCTGCCGATCGTACAGGCAGGGATGAGCTGGGCCTCCTCCTGCGCGGCGCTGCCGGCAGCGGTCTCGGGCGCGGGCGGGCTCGGCGTCATCGCCGCCGGGCCGATGCGGCGCGACGACCTCAAGGCCGCGATCGCCGGCGTCCGCGCGCAGACGGACCGGCCCTTCGCCGTCAACGTCCCGCTCTATCGCAAAGAGGTCGATGACATCCTCGCTCTGCTGGTCGACGAGCGCGTCCCCGTCATCATCGCTTCGCAGGGCGGGCCGGACCGCTATCTCGATCGCTTCAAGGCAATTGGGGCGATTTGCCTGCATGTGGTCGCCTCCGAGCTCCATGCCGCCAAGGCCGCTGCCAAGGGCGTCGACGGCCTCGTCGTGGTCGGCGGCGAGGCCGGCGGCCATCCGCCGCCCGAGCTGGTCTCGACTTTGGTGATCGGCCGCGCCGTGGCGAAGGCCGTGCCCGAGCTGCCGATCGTGCTGGGCGGCGGCATCGCTGACGGCCAGGGCCTTGCGGCCGCACTCGCCCTCGGCGCCGACGCCGCGCAGCTCGGCACCCGCTTCATGGCGACGCCGGAAGCGCGCCTGCACGACGATTATCGCCGCCGCGTCGTCGCAGCCTCCGTCTCAGACACCATGGTGGTCGGCCGCGGCTTCGGGATGATCCGCGTCCTGCGCAACCGCTTCGCCGAGACGATGGCGGCGGCCGAGCGCGCCGGATGCCCGGACGAGGAACGGCGCGAACTCTTCCAGCGCGCCTCGCTGAAGCTCGCCGCCTTCGACGGCGACATCGAGGACGGCAAGGTCGAGGCCGGGCAGAGCGCCGGGCTGATCGACGACATCGTGCCAGCCGGCGAGCTCGTGGCACGGATTGCCGGGGAATATCGGGCGACGCTGGCGCGACTGCCCGCAGCCCACCTCATCCGCGAGCCCGCCTTGCAGCCTTCGTAAACATCCGCGCCGCCAGAGCCGGAAAAACCATAAACGGGAGGAGGATCGAGATGGACAGGCGCAGATTCATGGCGACGGCCGGGGCAGCGATGCTGGCGCCGCGCAATGCCGGCGCACAGGGCTATCCGGTCAGGCCGATCCGCCTGATCGTGACCTTCGCAGCCGGCGGCCCGGCCGATCTCTTCGCCCGCACGCTCGCCAGCGGGATGAGTGCCCGGCTCGGCCAGCAGGTGGTCATCGACAACCGCCCCGGCGGCGCAGCGGGTCTGCCCGCCATCGACGCGATCGCCAAGGCCGGACCGGATGGCTACCAGATCGCGCTGGCCGGCGCGGCGGCGCTCTCGACCGTGCCGTTCATGATCCCGAAAATGCCGTTCGATTGGGAGACGAGCCTGACGCCGCTCACTCTGGTGTCGCGCGTTCCGGAGGTCATCACCACCAATGCCAGGCTCGGCCTCAAGACCCTCGCCGACCTCGTCGCCTACGCGAAGAAGAACCCCGGCAAAGTCAATTTCGGCTCGGCCGGGCTCGGCAGCATCACCCATCTCGCCAGCGAGCTCTTCAAGGCGGAAGCGGCTGTCGACATCACCCATGTGCCCTATCGCGGCGCCGCGCCGGCCGTGAACGACCTGATCGCCGGCCATATCGACATGGTCACGGCCGATATCCCGGTGCTGCTGCCACAGATCCAGGCCGGGAGCGTCAATGCCCTCGCGGTCACCACGGATAAGCGCATCAAGGCCCTGCCGGATGTGCCGACCACGGCCGAGGCCGGCTTTCCCAAGGTCGTCTCCGACAATTGGTACGGGCTGGTCGGCCCGGCCGGAATGCCTGCCGAGGTGTCCGGCAGGATCCACGCCGCCGCCCTGGCGACGCTCCGCTCGGACGAGCTGGTCGGGCAATTCGAAAGCCAGGAGGCGATCTCCTCGCCGACCTCGCCGGAGGAGTTCGTCGCTTTCATCAAGGCCGAGCGGGCGAAATGGGGTCCGCTGATCGCGTCGATCGGGGTCAAACTCGAATAGCGCCCGCACCCTCCCCGACCAACGACCGGGCCGCGCAGCTGCGGCCTTCAAGCTTCCAAACGCAGGACATCGATCATGCTCGACAAGCCCCTCCTCATCGCCGGCAACTGGCGCGCGCCATCCGGCTCCCGCACCGGCGACGTCGTCGACCCCGCCACCGGCGCGGTGATCGGCAGGCTCGGCTTCGCCGAGGCGGCCGATGTCGATGCCGCCCTGGAGGCGGCACGGAAAGGCTTCATCACTTGGCGCGCCATGACCGCGCTCGAACGCTCGCGCATCCTGCATCGCGCCGCGGCGCTCGTCCGCGAGCGCGCCGAGCTGATGGCTGAGCATATGACCCGCGAGCAGGGCAAGCCGCTGGCCGAGGCGCGTGGCGAAGCCGGCACGGCGCCCGAGCATATCGAGTGGTATGCAGAAGAAGGCCGGCGCGCCTATGGCCGGGTGATCCCCTCGCGCATCCCCGGCGCACGCCAGATCGTCATCAAGGAGCCGGTCGGCCCGGTCGCAGCCTTCAGCCCCTGGAACTTCCCGCTGGCCCAGCTCGTCCGCAAGATCGCCGGCGCCCTGGCCGCCGGCTGCTCGATCATCGCCAAGCCGCCGGAAGAGGCTCCCTCGGCCTGCATCGAGCTTGCCAAGTGCTTCCAGGAGGCCGGCCTGCCGGAGGGCGCGCTCAACATCCTCTTCGGCGTGCCGGCCGAAATCTCGGAGCGGCTGATCGCCTCGCCGATCATCCGCAAGGTCTCGTTCACCGGCTCGGTGCCGGTCGGCAAGCATCTCGGCGCGCTGGCGGGCGCGCAGGCGAAGCGCGCCACCATGGAGCTCGGCGGCCATGCGCCGTTCATCGTCTGCGACGACGTCGATCTCGACGCAGTCGTGAAGCTCGGCGTCGGTCTGAAATTCCGCAATGCCGGCCAGGTCTGCGCCTCGCCGACGCGCTTCTATGTGCAGGACGCCGTCTATGACGGCTTCCGCGCCGCCTTCACCGAGGCCGCCAAGGCGGTCAAGGTCGGCCCAGGCGCGGCCGCGGGCACGCAGATGGGCCCGCTCGCCAATGCTCGCCGGCTCGATGCGCTGCAGGATTTCGTCGCCGACGCCGTCCAGCACGGCGCCAGGCTCGAAACCGGCGGCCGCCGCATCGGCAATGAGGGTTTCTTCTTCGAGCCGACCGTCCTCTCCGACGTGCCGGACAGCGCCCGCATCATGCGCGACGAGCCGTTTGGTCCAGTGGCGGCGCTGGTGCGGGTCGGCTCGGTCGAGGAGGCGATCGAGCGCTCGAACGCCCTGCCCTTCGGCCTCGCCGCCTTCGCCTTCACCCGCTCGACCAAACGTGCCGCGCAATTCGCCGACGGGCTCGAGAGCGGCATGGTCTCGATCAACCATTTCGGCCTCGCCGCGGCCGAGACCCCGTTCGGCGGCGTCAAGGATTCCGGCTACGGCAGCGAAGGCGGCACGGAGGGGCTCGAAGCCTATCTCTCGACCAAGTTCGTCAGCCAGGTCGGCGCCTGAGCGCATCCCCTTCCACCAAGAGACGACCGATGACCACGCTCCAGCACAACCCGGCTTCGATCGCGCCGCCCGCGCGCAATCTCTATTCGCATGGGGTCGAGACTCGCGGCCCCGGCCGCCAGCTCTTCATCGCCGGGCAGGTCGGCGTCCGGCCCGACGGCTCCATCCCCGAAGCCTTCGACGATCAGGTCCGGCAGATGATGGAGAATATCGGCGCCGTCCTCGCCTCGGCCGGCATGGGCTTCGACGACATCGTCAAGATCACCGCCTATTGCCGCAGCGCCGAGGAGATCATCGGCTATGCCGGCATCCGCAACGGCTATTTCTCCGACAAGCCGCCGGCGACGACAGCCTTTGTGGTCGGCGGGCTGGCGAACCCGGCCTGGCTGATCGAGGCCGACGCCATCGCCTTCAAGGCGGACTGAGCCGGTGAACACCGCCCTGCCCCCGAGCCGTTCACGGCTCGAAACCCAAATCGATGTCGGCGACGGCGTCCGGCTTTGGGCCTGGGATACGGGCGGCGACGGCCCGGCCATCGTCCTGCTGCATGCCTCGGCCGGCAGCGGCGAATGTTGGGACCGGCAATGGCCGGTCTTCGCCGAAGCCGGCTATCGCGTCATCGGCTATTCCCGGCGCGGGCATTTCGGCTCCGACGACGGCGACGTGGCGGCCACGACGACACCGGCCTCGACCGATCTGCTACGGCTGGTCGATGCGCTCGGGCTCGAGCGCTTCCACCTGATCGGCACCGCTGCCGGCGGCATGGTCGCGACCGATTTCGCCGTCTCGTATCCGCAGCGCCTGCTCAGCTTCGTCATCTCCAGCAGCATCGTCGGGCTGGTCGACGACGACTATCAGGCGATGTTGCAGCGGCTGTTGCCGCCCGAGTTCGAGCGGCTTCCCCACGACTTCCGCGAGCTCGGCCCGTCCTACCGGGCGCAGTGCCCTGAAGGCCTCATACGCTGGAAGGCGATGCTGGCGCGCTCGGGCGTCGAGCGCGTTCCGTTGCGCTTCGCCACCTACGTCCGCTGGCCCGATCTTGAGCGCTTCGATTTCCCGGTCCTTGTCCTGACGGGCGATGCCGATCTCTATGCACCGCCGGCCAATGCCCGCCTGATCGCCAGCCGGATTCCCGGCGCGCGCCTGACGATATTGCCCGATTCCGGCCATTCGCCCTGGTGGGAGGTGCCGGAGCTCTACAACCGCGAAATCCTGAACTTTCTCGGCTCGCTGAGCCGCTAGGAGCACCTCGATCATGGCTACCCCTTCCGCCGAGGCCGACCGGATCGTCGCCGTCGAAGTCAGGCGCTGCGTCCAGCCGCAGCAGGACCCGGCCTGGCGCTTTGCGCTCGGCGGCATTCCGCGCCTCGACGGGCTGATCGTGACGCTGCGCGCCGCTTCAGGCGCCGTCGGTGAAGGGCATGTCGAGGCGATGGCCTTCTATGCCGACGATCTCGCCGGCTCGGAGGCTGCGATCGAGGTGCTGCGCCCTGTCCTGCTCGGCGCCGATCCGCTGCACTATGCCCAGACGCGGGACCGCCTCGACAAGGTCCTGTCCGGACACGAAGCGGTCAAGGCCGGCCTCGACAGCGCGCTCCATGAATTGGCGGCGCGGACCCTGCGCGTGCCGCTTCATGTGTTGTTCGGCGGCGCGCGGCGAACCAGCGTCGAGCTCCAGCGCATCCTGCCGCTGAAGGACCCGCAGGGCATGGCCGCCGATGCCATCAGGCTCGCCGGGCTCGGCTATCGCTGTCTCAAGGTGAAGGTCGATGGCGATGCCGATCTCGCCGAGGCGCGCGTCAAGGCCGTGCGCGAAAGCGTCGGACCTGCAGTCAGGATCTCAGCCGACGCCAACCAGAGCTACACGCCGAAAGCCGGGCTGCGCATGATCGAGCGCATCGCCCGCCATGGCGTCGACCTCGTCGAGCAACCGGTCCCTGCCGCAGACATTGCCGGCCTCGCCTTCGTCTCGCAGCGCAGCCCGATCGCCATCGAGGCCGATGAAGCCATCCGCTCGTTGCGCGATATCGTCACACTGATCGCGGAGGGCGCCTGCGACAGCTTCAACCTGAAGAGCTCGGTCCTCGGCGGGCTCGGCAAGGTCTTCATCGCCGCGCAGATCTGCGAGGCGGCCGGGCGCGCGTACCGGGTCGGCACCGCCTATGGGCCGCGTCTGATCGCGGCGCAATGCCTGCATCTGGCCGCAGCGCTGCCCTCCTTCCACTACCCCGTCGAGTTCGCCGAGTTCGATCATCTGCTCGATGATCCCTTCACCGGACTGGAGGCTGTGGAGGGCCAGCTTTTTCTACCGCAAGGTGTCGGCTCCGGATTGTCGCAACTATCGGAGAATGCTTGACATTCCCGAGGCATGGCCTCAGGCTTCAAAGATCAGGCGGTTGGCGATAGCGAGGGTCTCAATCCTCGTTATATCGAGCCTTCCTCACCGACACCGGTCGATCAAACGCCGCAGAGCGCGCGACCCGTGATCTCGTTCAGGTGAGGAGCTCAGACAATGAACATCCGGACAAGTTTTGCGCGTGCCATGGGCGCCGCTGGCGTCGTGGTCGCGGCCAGCATGGCGACGCTCGTCGCCGCGCAGGAGAAGGACACCTTCCGTTTCGCGGCGGCGACCGATCTGCGCGTCATCGACCCGATCTGGTCGCTGGAATACAACAGCCGCAACCACGGCTATCTCGTGTACGATACGCTGTTCGCCTTCGACTCGAAATTCCAGGTCAAGCCACAAATGGTTGATACCTGGACAGTTTCGGACGACAAGCTGCGCTATGCCTTCAAGCTGCGGCCGGGCCTGAGCTGGCATGACGGCACGCCGGTCACCGCTGCCGACTGCGTCGCTTCGATCAAGCGCTGGGGCCAGCGCGACTCCATCGGCCAGGCGCTGATCGCCGCCGCCGGCGAGATCAAGGCGACCGGAGCAGACAGCCTCGAGATCGTGCTGAAGGAGCCGTTCGGCCATGTGCTCTCAGCGCTGGCCAAGACCGGCTCGCCGGTGCCGTTCATGATGCCCGAGCGCATCGCCAAGACCAGCGGCTTCGAGCAGATCAAGGAGGTGATCGGCTCCGGCCCCTTCATGTTCGCGCGTGACGAATGGATGCCGGGCGACAAGGCGGTCTACAAGAGATTCAAGGGTTACCAGCCCCGCTCCGAGCCGTCGGACTTCATGGCCGGCGGCAAGGTCGTCAATGTCGAGCGCATGGAGTGGGTGTTCATCCCCAGCGGCGCCACCGCGGCCGCCGCGTTGATGGCCGGCGAGGTCGACTGGCTCGAGCATCCGCCGTCCGATCTTCTACCCACGCTGCAAAAGGAGAAGGACATCACCGTCCGCGCCGTCGATCCCTTCGGCATGCAGACGATGATCCGCTTCAACCATATCCATCCGCCCTTCGACAATGAGAAGGTCCGGCGCGCCGTGCTGCAGACGATCGAGCAGGGCGAATATCTGCGCGTCCTCAGCGACGACAAGCGCAGCTGGGAGCCCTGCCGCAGCTTCTATTTCTGCGGCACCCGCTTCGGACGGGACCTCGCGTCCGAGCAGCTGCTGTTCAAGAAGAACCTTGAGGAGGCGAAGAAGACGCTCGCCGCCTCCGGCTACAAGGGCGAGAAGGTCGTGCTGCTCGACGCCGTCGACGATACGATCCTGCACCCGATCACCGTCGTGCTCTTCGACAACCTCAAGGCGATCGGCATGAATGTCGAGCTCCGGGCGACGGATGGCGCCACCATCTTCGCACTGATGCTGAAGCAGGAGCCGATCACGCAGGGCGGCTGGAACATCGGCCCGCAATACGCCGACAGCACCAACTACTCCGTGCCCTTCCTCAACAACGCCCTGCGTGCCGGAGGCGTCGGCAAGGCCTCCATCGGCTGGCCGAAGAACGAGGCGATCGAGACATTGCGGGCCGCCTTCCTCAAGGCGCCGGAGGCCGAGCAGGGCGCCATCGCCGACAAGATCCAGCAGGAGGCCTACGCCGCCTCGATCTATGGGCTGACCGGCCAGTACAAGCAGCTCACCGCCTATCGCAAATCGGTCGAAGGCCTGATCGACTCGCCGATCCCGCTGTTCTGGAACGTCAGCAAGAAGTGAGCGGCCGGCGGCGCGTGCCTGGCGCGCGCCGCCTTTCTCTGCCGCGGCAACGCCATTCCGCAACGCCGGCATCACGTCGGCGAAGCGCATGGCCCGCCCCAAAAACACTGGAACGGAGCCATCGATGCTGGCCTATATCCTCAAGCGCCTGCTCGCGACCATCCCGGTGATGGCGACCGTCGCGGTCATCGTCTTCATGCTGCTGCATCTGACGCCGGGCGACCCGGCCGCGCTGATCGGCGGCGACCTCGCCACCCCCGAGGATTTGCGCCGCATCCGCGAGCAGCTCGGGCTAGAGCGGCCGATCGTCGAGCAGTTCCTCGGCTGGCTCTGGCAGGTGCTGCAGGGCGATCTCGGAACATCGCTGTTCAACCAGATGCCGGTGTCGCAACTGATCGCGCAGCGGATCGAGCCGACCCTGATCATCGGCCTGACGATCATGACCTTCGCGGTGATCGTCGCGATCCCGCTCGGCGTCGTCGCCGCGTGGAAAGCCGGCAGCTGGATCGACCAGCTGATCATGACGCTCGCGGTCATCGCCTTCTCGATGCCGATCTTCCTGATCGGCTATCTGCTGATCTTCAAGTTCTCGGTCGAGCTGAAATGGTTCCCGGTCCGGGGCTACCAGCCGATGTCGGCGGGACCGGCCAAGTTCTTCCCGCATATCGTGCTGCCGAGCCTGACCGTCAGCTTCATCTACATCGCCCTGCTGACGCGGATGACCCGCGCGACGGTGCTCGACGTGCTGAACCAGGACTATATGCGCACCGCCCGCGCCAAGGGCATGGCGACGCCGCGCATCCTCGCCGTGCATGCGCTGAAGAACGCCGCCGTACCGATCGTCACCATGGTCGGCATCGGGCTCTCCTCGCTGCTCGGCGGCATCGTCGTCACCGAGACCGTCTTCGCCATCCCCGGCATGGGGCGCCTGATGATCGACGCGATCATCAGGCGCGACTTCCCGATCCTGCAGGGGGTCATCCTCGTGCTGTCGGCGCTCTACGTGCTGATCAACCTCCTGATCGACCTGTCCTATTCGCTGTTCGATCCGCGCATCCGCTATTGAGGACGAGCCCATGAGCATCGCCATCGAGGCCCCTCGCAAGAGCGCCGGCTCCAAGACATTGAGCTATTGGCTCCGGCGCTATCCCCTCTTCATCCTCGGCTGCATCGGCCTCGCCGCGATCATCCTGATCGCCCTGTTCGCGCCGCTGATCGCGACGCATAATCCGGTTGCGATCAACCCGGCCGCCCGACTGCGCCCGCCGAGCGATGCCTGGCTGTTCGGCTCCGATCCGTTCGGCCGCGACGTCTTCAGCCGCGTCATCTGGGGCGGGCGGGTCTCGCTCACGGTCGGCATCGGCGTCGCCGCCTTGTCGGTCTGCCTCGGCCTTGCGATCGGCATGGTCGCCGGCTTCAACCGGGTCGCGGATGCGGTCCTGATGCGGATCATGGACGGCATGATGGCGATCCCCGGCATCCTGCTCGCCGTCGCGCTCGTCGCCATCGTCAAGCCGAGCATCACCACGGTCGTCGTGGCGATCGCGATCCCGGAAGTGCCACGCGTCGTGCGCCTCGTCCGCTCGGTCGTGCTGAGCATCCGCGAGCAGCCCTATATCGAGGCAGCGCGCCTGAGCGGCGTGCGTTTTCCCGGCCTGCTGATCAGGCACGTCCTGCCCAACACCATCGCGCCGCTGATCGTGCAGGCGAGCTTCGTCTGCGCCTCCGCCATCCTGTCGGAAGCCTATCTCAGCTTCCTCGGCCTCGGCATCCCGCCGACGACGCCGACCTGGGGCAGCGTGATCTCGGAGGGGCGCAATGTCGTGCAGCTCGCCTTCTGGGTCGTGCTCTATCCGAGCCTGTTCCTCGGGGCGACCGTGCTGTTCATCAACCTGATCGGCGATGGCCTGCGCGACATGCTCGACCCACGCCTGGCGCGGACCTTGTGAGAGCCCGCGCTACGCAAGCCGACCTGTTGAACGTCGTCAGGAGCCAGGAAGACCGATGTCCAACCCTTCAGCCGAAACGATCCTGCACAACGGCGTGATCCGCACCATGGACGCGGCCAATCCGGTCGCCCAGGCCCTCGCCATCGCCGGCGGCAAGATCATCGGAGTCGGCAGCCGGGCGGAGATCGAGCCTCTCAGAGGGGAGCGAACGGCTGTCATCGATCTCGGCGGCCGCATGCTGATGCCGGGGCTGATCGACTTCCACGTCCACCTGCTCCCGAGCATGATCGCGCGTCTCCACACGACGGCGATCGACACCGCCGACGACTTCGACACGATCCTGGGCAAGGTCGCCGACGCCTGCACGCGCGGCGATGGGCGCGACTGGGTCGTCGCCAACTCCTATGGCGCGCTCGCCTTGCAGCGGATGCGCGAGCCGGGCGCGCTTGCGGCCCTGGATGCGGTCAGCGGCAACCGGCCGGTCGTCATGCAGCATCTCAGCGGCCATGGCCATTTCGCCAACTCCGCCGCCTTGCGGCTCGCCGGCATCGACGCCGCGACCCCGAATCCGCCCGATGGCGAGATCGTCAGGGACGCTGCAGGCCAACCGACCGGGCTATTAGTCGAATCCGGAGCCTGGGCCGTCACCGCCGCCATTCCGGAGCTGTCGGCAGCCGGAAAGGCCGAAGCGGCGCGTGCCTCGATCGGCTACCTCAACAGCCTCGGCATCACCGGCTTCGCCGATGCCTCGGCGAGCCTGGAGGCGCTGGAGTTCTACCGGGCTCTCGACGATGCCGGCGCCCTGACCTGCTGGGCTGCCTTCCATCTTGCCCTCAGCCCGACCTGCTCCGGCTATTCGGCCGACGAGGCCAGGCTCATGCGCGAGCAGCGGCGTGAACTCTGCGGCCCGCATATGAACGCCGATTTCGCCAAGATTTTCCTCGATGGCGTACCGTCGCTGCGCACCGCCGCGATGCTCGCCCCCTATGCCAGCGCGCCCGATGAGCCGCCGGTCGCGACCTCGTTGACGCTGGACGAGCTGACCGAGGCGATCGCGGATTTCGATCGCGACGGCATCGGCGTGAAGGTGCATGCCGTCGGCGATCGCGCCATCCGCATGGTGCTGGATGCCGTCGAGCAGGTGCGTCGCCGCAACGGCCCGGGCGGACCACAGCACCAGATCGCCCATGGCCAGTTCATCACCGCAGACGACATTCCGCGTCTGGCGCAGCTCAACGTCCTCCACGACATGTGTCCGCCGCTCTGGCATCCCAATTCCGCGAGCCTGACGCATGAGCGGATGGTCGGCCCCGAGCGCTATGCGACGGTCTGGCCGGTGCGCGACATCCTCGCCGCCGGCGCTGCCGTCGTCGCCGCCTCCGACTGGCGCACGATCGCGCCGGACCTCGATCCCTGGGAAGCCATGTGCGGCCTCGTCACTCGCCGCGACCCGACCGGGCGCCACGACGGCGCGCACGCGCCCGACCAGGCCCTGAGCGTCGCCGAAGTCCTGCCGCTCTACACGACCAACCCGGCAGCAGCGATGCGCCTTGGCGATCGCACCGGCCGGCTCGCGCCGGGATTGTCGGCAGACATGATCATGCTGGACCGCGACCTGATGACGATCGATCCACTGGCGATCGCGCAGACGGAGGTCCTGGCCACCTGGTTCGAGGGCAGGCTCGTCCATGGCAGCGCCTGAGAGCAGCGCCGCCGCACCGCTTGCATGACGTCACGGGACCATCGACTGAAGGGAGATCAGGAGCATGCACCGCCGCCAGTTCATCGCCGGGGCGAGCGCCGCCGCCACGGGCCTCGCCATGCCACGCCTCGGCCATGCGCAATCCAGCCGCGCTCGCACCTTGCGCTTTGCTCCCCATGCCGATCTGAGCTTCGTCGATCCCGGCTGGACGCTGGCCTATGTCGCCCGGAACCACGGCTTCATGGTGTTCGACACCCTCTACGGGCTGGACTCCGGCTTCGAGCCGCAGCCGCAGATGGTCGCGGGGCATGTCGTCGAGCATGACGGCCTGCTGTGGCGACTGACGCTGCGGGATGGGCTGCTCTTCCATGACGGGACGCCGGTGCGTGCGCAGGATTGCGTCGCCAGCATCCGGCGCTGGGCGAGCGCCGACGCGTTCGGCCAGAAGCTCATGGCCGCGACGGACGAGCTCTCGGCTGCCACCGATCGCGAGATCCGATTTCGGCTCAAGCGCCCCTTCCCGCTCCTGCCCGCCGCGCTCGGCAAGGCCAGCCCCTATATGTGCGCGATGATGCCGGAGCGGATCGCCCTCACCCCGCAGACGACGCAGATCGGCGAGGTGATCGGCAGCGGCCCGTTCCGCTTCCTCGCCTCGGAGCGGGTGCCCGGCGCCTCCGCGGCCTATGCGAAATTCGACCGCTATGTCCCGGCTCCCGCCAAGCCGAGCTTCGTCGCCGGCGCCAAGGTCGCGCATTTCGACCGCGTGGAGTGGATCACTATCCCTGACGCCGGCACAGCCGCAGGCGCGCTCCAGTCGGGTGAGATCGACTGGTGGGAAGCGCCGCCTCCCGATCTCATTCCGCTGCTGAAGAGCAACGGCAAGATCGCCGTCGAGACGCTCGACCCTGCCGGCTCGGTCGGCGTCTTCCGCTTCAACCATCTCCATCCGCCCTTCAACAACCCGGCGATCCGGCGCGCCGTGCTCGGCGCGGTCGACCAGGCACCGTTCATGCAGGCGATTGCGGGCGATGATCCGGCGATGTGGAACGACCGGGTCGGCTATTTCACGCCGGGAACGCCGATGGCGAGCGATGCGGGGATGGCCGGGCTGTTCGGCCCGCGCGATCTAGCCAAGGCCAAGCGCGAGCTTGCCGCCGCCGGCTATCGCGGCGAACGGGTCGTCCTGCTCGCCGCCTCGAACATCGATGCGATCCACGCCCTCGCCCAGGTGGCGCAGGACCTGCTGACCCGCATCGGCATGAATGTCGACTATGTCTCGACCGACTGGGGCACGGTGATGCAGCGGCGGACGAGCCAGCAGCCGGTCGACAGCGGTGGCTGGAGCGCCTTCGTCGGCACTTGGTCCGGCAACGATCTGGTGAACCCGGCGGTGAGCATCAGCCTGCGCGGCGACGGCAAGGCGGCGGGGGGCTGGCTGACCTCGCCGGAGATCGAGCGGCTACGCGACGCCTGGTTCGATGCGCCGGACCTCGCCGAGCGCCAGCGGATCTGCCGGGCACTCCAGGAAAAGGCCTGGCAGGACGTGCCCTTCATCCCGCTCGGCCAGTGGAAGACGCAGAGCGCGCGGCGCACCAGCATCACCGATCTGCCGCGCGGCATTCCGCTGTTCTGGGGCGCACGGCCGAGCTGATCGGAACGATCACTGCGGGCTGAACGAGGCGTAGCGCATGATCTTGACGTCCTGCTGGACGAAGGTGCCGCGATTGCCACGGCGGAACTCGTGCCAGGCCGGGTCGGCGTCGAGCTTCGCCCGCCGCTCCTCGCGATCGGCGAGGCTGTCATAGACCCAGATATAGAGGACCTCGTTCAGCCGCCCGATCTCGCTGACGAAGACGCCGAGCAGCCGCCCAAGATATTTCTGCTGCAGCGGCAGTCCTAGCTGCCGGTAACGCTCGAGGTATTCTTCGGTCCGCCCGTGTTCGACGACATAGGTCCGGTGCTCGATGATCATGGCGACCTGCTCAGGCTGATGGTTCGGGTGGGGTCAGGACGGCGCCAGAGGTGAAGAACGCGTCCAGATTGGCGATGACCAGCGCTTCCATGGCGCGCCGCGTCTCATGCGTGCTCGCGGCGATGTGCGGCAGCAGGACGACCCTGTCATTCTCGATGAGCTCCACCGGCACGTTCGGCTCGTTGGCATAGACGTCGAGGCCCGCGCCGGCGATGCGGCCGTCGCTCAGCGCCTCGACCAGCGCCGCCTGGTCAACGACGCTGCCACGCGAGACGTTGACGAGGAAGCCGTCACGGCCGAGCGCTTCGAGCACAGCCGCCGAGACGAGGTGGTGCGTCGCCGGCCCGCCGCTGCAGGACAGGACGAGGATATCGGCCCAGCGCGCCAGGTCGATCAGGTCGCGGACGAAGCCATAAGGCACATCAGCCTGCCGGCGCCGCCCGAAATGGCGGATCTCCATACGGAAACCGGCGGCGCGGCGCGTGATCTCGCGACCGGTCTTGCCGAGGCCGACGATGCCGAGGCGCTTGCCCGTCGCCTGCGTCGCCAGCGGAAAGGCGCCGGCCTTCCAGCGGCCTTCGCGCACGAAGCGGTCGGCGTTCACGAGCTGCCGCGTCGTCGCCAGGATCAGCCCGAAGGCTGTATCCGCGACGCAGTCGTTGAGGACATCCGGCGTGATCGCGACCTGGACGCCGAAGCGGGCCGCCGCCGCCAGATCGAGTTTCTCGGTGCCGACGCCAAACGAAGCGACCACTCCGCCGGGAATTGCCGCGAACAGCTCGGCCGTGCAGGCATGGCGCGCCATGGTGACCGCACCGGCGAAAGCGCCATGATGGCTGGCGAGGAAGCCGGCCGGATCGGCCTCCTGCCAGAGCGGATGGAGTGAGAATCGCTCGCGCGCGGCCTTGGTCAGCCCCGGCGGCAGCGGGCCGATTTCGAGCAGGCGGGGTGGTGAGGTAGGCATGATCTGTCGAGCCTCGACATCAAAGGGGCATCCGCGACGCGCCGGCGCGGGCCATCGCTGCCCTGCCCCGGCGTCACGTGGCGAGAACGGCCTCAGGCGCGCAGCAAAGCGAGATAGCGCTCCGCGATGCGCTGCCCGAGTTTGGTGAGTTCGGCAGCCGCTTGCGTCTCCGCCTCTGCGGAGAGCGCCGCAGTCGGTATCGTGCGAGCGAGACTGCCGACGACTCGCGAGCCGTCGGGCGGCAGGATCGGCACGGCGACGCCGCTGAGATAGGGCGTGATCCGGCCATGGCTGGTGGCGTAGCCGGCGCGCCTTATCGTCGCCATGGCCCGGCGAAACTGGTCCCAGCTGTCGCCGAGCCCGGCCGAGGCGATCTCCGCGGGGCTGCGCAGATAGATTTCGCGGATGCGATGGGCCGAGAGATAGGGCAGCACGCGATCTCTCGACCGCGATCATCCTTGCCGGCCCCGACACCAAGACGATCGCGGTCGCGATCTTCGACCGTGCCGTCAATGGCGAGCTCAGCGAAGTCGCGGCGCTCGGCCTGCTCTGGTCGCTGCTGATGAGCAGCATCGCGACGGTGTTCTATCTGATGATGAAACGCCGCGGCACGATGGTGTTCGGGGTCTGAGAGCTCTTCTCACTCCCCAGTCGATTGTAAGATATTGCTATAACGTACTGATTTCACGAGTTGATTTTTTAGTATGGCGAGCGCAGCCCGGCCTTGAGGTCATCAATAAGCTACGATTTTGATTTCATTGAGAAATTGGCCGAAAAATAAAGATGTGGGTATTCGGCGTCTGCCGATATCAATCGATATTTTCCGCCGGTTCGAGCGGTTTGCCAAGGCGGCCCTCAAAAGAAAAAGTACCGTCATAGTGCTTCGACTAAGCGATCTGGATAGACATGCCCAAAAAGAGCTGGCTCGGTTGAGCTGAACAGTTTCGGGGCTGTCGCTAGGTGGGCTTCGGCCCTGGTTATGCCGCAACCGGGATTGGCTGCAGCGCGTTGAAGTAAGCCTGGTCGGGTGTCTGACGGGCCAGGCTCTGGTGAGGCCTCCTGCCGTTGTAGAAGGCCAGATACCGACCGATCGAGGCGCGTGCCTCCGACACGCTGGCATAGGCGCGCAGGTATACCTCCTCGTATTTGACCGATTTCCAGAGGCGCTAGACGAAGACGTTGTCGCGCCGGGCGCCCTCGCCGTCAGTTCGCGGGGGCAGCGACCGGCTCTGGCGCTGCCAACTCCGGGACGCCGGTATGGCTGTAGATCGCATCTCGGAGCTGCCGGACGAGGCGATTGAGCTCGGCAAGCTGGCCGGGCGTCTGTCCCGAGGCCAGGAGCAGATTGTCGTTCAGGCAGCGCGCGCGAAAGCGAAGGCTGTCACCTTCCGAGGTGAGCGCGATGATGACCTGGCGCTCATTCTCGGGATTGCGAGTGCGGCGCACCAGCCCGGCCGCTTCCATTCTCTTCAGTAGCGGCGTCAGCGTGCTGGACTCCAAGGCAAGCTGTTGAGCGATGCCGCCGACCGTTTGGGCGTCTTCGCGCCAGAGGACGTTGAGCACGAGATACTGCGGATAGGTCAGCCCCAGACCATCCAGCAAGGGCTTATAGGCCCGCTGGATCGCGATCTCGGCGGAGTAGATCGAGAAGCAAAGCTGGTCCTCCAGCGGCACTGGCGGAGCGGTGGTCGCATCGGTCATCGACAGGCCTTTCGTTGCGGCTCACGGAACCGTGATCTCGAAAACATATATCGCGACAAATGTCTGGTTGACAAGGATGGCGATAATCGGCACATCTATTATCGCAATAACAGTTATTGCAATAACCCAACCCGAGGAGCACTGTCATGAACAAGTTCATCCGCAACACCCTCCTCGCCGCAGCCGCCATCGGCAGCATGTCGCAGGCCGCCCTCGCCCAGCCTGCGAGCACGGCGCAGCCTGCCAAGAATGTCGTTCTGGTTCACGGCGCGTTCGCGGATGGATCGGGATGGCGGGGCGTCTATGACCTGCTGACGGCTCGCGGCTACCGCGTCACGATCGTGCAGAACCCGCTGACCTCGCTCGAAGACGATGTTGCGGCGACCAAGCGGGCCCTCGACCGGCAGGACGGCCCCACGATCCTCGTCGGCCATTCCTGGGGCGGCACCGTCATCACCGAAGCGGGCGTCGATGCCAAGGTCACTGGGCTTGTCTATGTCTCGGCCCTCTCCCCTGATGCCGGCGAGACGACGGCCCAGCAGTACGAAGGATTCGCCCCGGCGACCGAGTTCGTCCTCGACAAGGCCCAGGACGGCTTCGCCTTCGTCGACCGCGCCAAGTTCAAGGCCGGCTTCGCGCACGATGTCTCCGATGCTGACGTCGCTTTCATGCGGGACTCGCAGGTGCCGATCAACCTGTCGGCCTTCGGCACCAAGCTGAAGAACGCCGCCTGGCGCACCAAGCCGAGCTGGGCCGTGATCGCCAGCGAGGACAAGGCCTTCGATCAGGCCATGCTCGATCACATGGCCAAGCGCATCGGCGCCAAGGTCACGAAGGTCTCGGCCAGTCATGCGCTCTTCATGACCCAGCCCAAGGTCATCGCCGATGTGGTCGACCAAGCCGCTCGCCAGAACAGTGCAGCTGCGAAGTAGCCGGCCAGAAGCATCCTGCGCCTAGCGCCGAACTGGAAAGATCAAACCATGACTGACATGCCCGCCCCCGGCGATGCCGGGGGCTTCGAACGACGCGCGCGCGAAAACCAGGCGGAGCGCAGAGCCAACCTCAAGACCATTTACGACTTCATCGTCTGTGGCGCCGGTTCGTCGGGATCGGTGGTTGCGCGCCGGTTGGCCGAGAACCCGGCCTGTAACGTCCTTCTGATCGAGGCCGGACCGGATGATGAAGCAGAATCCGTCCTCAACCCCGCCCTGTGGCCTACCAATCTTGGCTCGGACCGCGACTGGGGGTTCCGGGCCGAGCCCAATCCGCATCTCGACGGCCGAGCGCTTTCCATGTCGATGGGCAAGGGCCTCGGCGGCGGCTCCAGCGTGAACGTCATGGTCTGGGCCCGCGGCCACCGCAGCGACTGGGACCACTTCGCGGCCGAGACGGGCGACGCCGGCTGGAGCTACGGCTCAGTGCTGGATATTTATCGCCGTATCGAGAACTGGCAGGGCAAGCCGGATCCCAAATATCGCGGCACGACCGGGCCGGTCTGGGTCCAGCCCGCCAAGGACCCGAGCCCCATCGCCAGCGCTCTGCTGGATGCAGCGGAAGGCCTCGGCATCCCTCGTTTCGATCATCCCAATGGTGAGTTGATGGAAGGCGTAGGAGGGGTTGCCTACACCGACATGCTGGTCCGCGAGGGTCGACGACATTCCCTGTATCGGGCCTATGTCCAGCCGATCGCCGATCATCCGAACCTGACGATCCTGACCGAGACCGTCGTTCGACGCATACTGTTCGAGGGGCGCCGCGCTATCGGTGTGGAGATCGAACGAGCCGGATCAATCTCAGCGATCAAGGCAAGCACCGAGATCGTGATCTCGACCGGTGCGATCAATACGACAAAGCTGCTCATGCTGTCCGGCGTCGGTGATCGTGACGAACTGGCTTGGCTCGGCATTCCCGTCGTCCAGCACCTCCCAGGCGTGGGCCGCAATCTGCAAGATCACGTCTCGTTCGGCTGTACGTGGGAGTATCGTGAGCCGCTTGCGCCCCGCAACAGTGGCAGCGAGGCGAAACTCTATTGGAAAAGCCGTCCCGACCTCACCGAGCCGGATTTGCTGTTCTGCCAGGTGGAGTTCCCGGTTCCGAGCGAGCGGACGGCACTACTGGGCGTGCCGGCCCATGGCTGGACGATGTTCGCAGGGCTGGCCCAGCCCCATAGTCGTGGTCGGATACGCCTGAACTCTGCCGATCCGAGCAAGACGCCTGTCGTCGACGCCAACATGCTGTCTGATCCGCGCGATCTGGAAGCGGCTCGGGCTTGTGTGAGGCTTTGCCGTGAGATCGGTAGCAGCGAGGCCTTCCATCCCTTCGTCATCGGTGAGCGCATCCCCGGTGTCGATCAGCCGGCGGACGACGCGTTCATTCGCGATGCGGCGGTCACCTACTGGCATCAATGCGGCACGGCGAAGATGGGTTCGGACGACATGTCGGTGGTGGATGCCCGGCTCTCGGTCCATCAGATCACCGGCCTGCGGATCGCCGACGGTTCGGTACTGCCGCGCGTCACGACCGGCAACACGATGGCACCCTGTGCGATCGTCGGCGAGCGAGCGGCTGACATCATGCGACGGCAGTACGGGCTGTGAGCCAGACCTTCTAATCCATACATGCTGAAGCGCGCTGGCCGCGCTTCAGCAATCACTGCACGGCGATTGGGGGCATATCGATCCCCTGCCCGTTCCGTGCGATGAACCGGCCGCGGTGCGCCGCCCCCATTGGCACGTCGCGTGAAAGCAGAAGCTCCTGCCGAGCCTGGCAAAGCCAGTTCTGCAACATGGATCAGCGCGAGCAATTCTTGCTCAATGCAATGGACAGTGCTCATTGTCCGCCGTGCGTGGTGGTGGGCTCGCCGGTCGATCGTGGATGCAGGACGGACTATAACGCCTACCGGCGATATACGAGCTTAGGCGGACTAGAGCATTTTCGAGCGAAGTGGACACCGGTTCGCGTGAAGAAAATGCGATAAAACAAGGATCTAGAGCAATTTCGCGATTCGAAGAATTGCGGAAAGGCTCTAAACCCGAACGAGTTCGCAACCCGGTCCAGACGAACCTCATCGAGAACCGTGTCCATCATGAGCGCGGGCAAATAGGGAGTCAGCAGCCTCCGCAGTCGCCATCAACGCTTACACCGTGGCCGCAAAGACATGTTTTGTAACGTCCCGCTTCGAGCGGCTTGAGTGACCTTGTCCGAACAGCGGACATCTGCGCCACATGCTCATGCCGCAGCCGAAACCCTCTTGCGAGTTAGGCATGCATACCCTCAAGGGTCGTGCTTTTGGGGGCGCTTGCGAGACCAGGTGAGAGGCAAAACCGCGGCCAGCACGACAACTGAAGTCACCAATAGAATCGCAAACGCAATCTGGGCGAGCCCGAATCGGTGCGCGTCGGGTGCAATAATCCACCCCGCCATCGTACCGGAAAGCTGTGATACAACTCGGACGATCCAGTCGAGCATCCTGGTATCCACTTTTTGAGAATTATTCGGAGAATGTTATTTCAAGCCGACCACGAGTAGACGAAAGCCAGAGCAACCAGGATCGGCGCAGGAAAGTGCCTGTCCGGCCATGCGCCTCAGGCGCCGCAATAATGCTCCCGTAAAGAATAGACGTTATCGGCACGATTATATCAGCGCTGGCTGTATCCTAGAGCATTTTCGAGCAAAATGGACACCGGTTCGCGTGAGAAAATGCAATAAAACAAGAAGATCGGGCAATTCGCGATTCGAAAAATTGAAGAAACACTTTATCTCGACGAGCCTAAGCGCCTATTTCTGCAACGAGAGATCAGAAGCCCGGAACCCGAAATTAACATACTACTTCAGAATACACTCTACATTGTAGGCGAAGATGATATCCTTCGGACTGATATGGCCCACGAACTGGTGGTCGTTCAGCGCGCTCTTCAGCTTCTCGCCAGCCTCCTTCAAACTGCCCTCCAACTTCGATTTTGCAGCCCGGCAGCGATCCTCGTTGGAAAATTCCTGAAAGATGACTGTCGGCTGAAACCGCCATTCGGCGCGATCGCTCGTCGCGATCGGACTGACGGAATAGGAAAAGACGGACATCGGAACCCACAGCGACGCCCTCCTATGGCAGATAGGCGCAGGTTTACGGCAGTGCTGGAGAATCCCGGAAGCGCCGTTCGGCCAGAACGGCGTTTCTGTACTCCTCGCGCCCAGTGATTTCCTCCCCGACCCAGGACGGGAGCTTCACCGGTTGATCGGAGCTCTCCAATTCGACTTCCGTGAAAACCAGCCCGGAGTTTGCGCCCCGAAACTCGTCGACATTCCAAACCAGGCCGTCGGCTTCAATACTGTAGCGCAGCTTCTCAATCGTACGATCGACGCATAGCGTCCGCAGCATCTCTTCTGCATCCGCCAGGGGCACCTCATACTCGAACTCTGGTCTCACAGGTCCTTCACGAGGGCCTTTGATCGCCAACCACGCACCGTCGGCCGAGCATCGGACGCGTATGGTTGCGGCGCGGCCAGCCGGCACGAAATAGCCTTGGCGGAGCAAGCGCCCGGGGCTGGCCACTGCGCGCCATTCCTGTCCGGTCACCATGAACTTCCGCTCGATTTCGATACGCATCGCCCGATCACCGACATCAGGTTTATCGAAATGCTGCCCGATTGGGACGGCAATGCAATAGCCCTCTAGGACAATGGAGCGGCGCGACGTTCAGTTCCTGCGACACGCCCGCGCCCGCCGGCATTGTTCAAGCCTGATTGCTTGTTTGAGTTGCGTGTAGGGAGCTCCGCTGACATTTCCGGCAAGGTTCCTCCACGCGGCGCGTATTCCTCGGCGAGCGTGCGCTGGCCGATATCGGCCACAGTGATGGGCACTCGAGGCCTCACGCCACCTGCGGTATCCAGTTGCGGGCGAAATCCGCCTCCTCATAGCCGCCGGGCTTCTGCCGCTTCGGCAATTTGATCTTCTCCCGCTCCGGTGCTTCGTAGGGGATCGACGCCAGGATGTGAGAGATCACGTCGAGGCGCGCGGCGCGCTTGTCGTCGGAGTGGACGGCATACCAGCGCGCCCAAGCGGTATCGGTCTTCTGAAACATCTCGTCGCGGGCGCGCGAGTAATCGTACCATCGCGAATAGGATTCCAGATCCATCGGCGAGAGCTTCCAGATCTTGCGCGGATCGGTGATACGCTCCTCCATGCGCTTGGTCTGCTCCTTCTGCCCGACCTCAAGCCAGTACTTCAACAGGATCGTACCGGATCCGACGATCGCCTTCTCGACGCTCGGAACGATCTCGAGAAAATTCCTCACCTGGTCTTCGGAGCAGAAGCCCATCACCCGTTCGACACCGGCGCGATTGTACCAGCTGCGATCGAAGATCACGATCTCGCCGGCCGCCGGCAGATGCGGCAGATAGCGCTGGATATACATCTGCGATTTTTCGCGTTCGGTCGGCGGAGGTAGCGCGACCACGCGGAAGACTCTGGGGCTGACGCGTTCGGTCAGCGCCTTGATGCAGCCGCCCTTTCCAGCACCGTCGCGTCCCTCGAAGACGATGCAGACCTTGGCACCCGTGTGCTTTGCCCATTCCTGGAGCTTCACCAGCTCGGCGTGCAGGTCCCGGAGTTTCCGTTCATAACGCTTACGCTTCAACGGTTCGCGGATGGGCACTTCCATGGCAAAATCCTCCCGTTCTCAGGACCAGCTCAGGAAGAACGCGACATCCCCCGGTAGCCCCCCCGGCCAGTCGATGATCATCGCGCGCAGCTTGTACTTTGCCGGCTGCAAATGTTCCTTCCAGAATTCGTAGGCCTGCCGAGGCCTGCCTGTGAGGGTTGTTGGCCAATCCGGCTCCATATTGTTGATCGCTCTGCCCTTGTCCGTGCAGAGTGCGCTTGGAAAGCGCATGACCAGGACCTCCTGTTCGCCCCGTTCGGCGGCCGCACGCGTTTTCGTCGCGAGACTCTGCTTGATCTCGGCGATCTTGGCCGGCGTGACCGCGATCTCCTCTTGCAGGGAGGCGACGAGCTTCTTTCGTGCCTGTTCCGCCTTGTCCATGCCCGCCGCCATCTTGGAGGCCTTGGCCATTTCCAACTCGGTCATGTAAGAGCGCAGATCATCCGCCGACATGAAGCTTTCGTCGGCGAGGGTGCCCGCCTTGGCCGGATCGCTGACTGTCGACATGGCCCTCGTCTCCTTCATTGTTGATGATCGCAATTCCGACGCGGCCCCTGTCATCGCCAGCGGCACCGGCGCGTTTCAGTTCAGCGTGATGTAGAATGCCTCAGCGAAGGTGAGATCGACCATGTCGCCGCGCCTGAAGGTCTGCAGTTCCGACTTTACCACGGGATCGACGACGGTGCGCGAGCGTGGGCCGAGAGGGCCGTCATAATTCACGATGCTGCTGGCGGGATCGAAGCTCTCGAACCGGGCGGTCAGGGTCACGGTGCGCACGACGTATTTATCCGGCAAGTTTTGGAATACCGGGCCGCTGACCGCTTCCGTGTAGGTGATGGCGGGCCGATCACCGCGTCGGCTGCGCCGGACGTCGACGGCGGCGCCTTCGATCCGGCTGATTTCCACCATGTCCCCCGCACGAACCCGGCGCAGATCGCCGAACACTGGGGGAACGTTGACCAGCCATCTGCGGCGGCCTTGCTCGACGACGACAGAGCGATCGGCTCGGTTGACCGACACCACCCTTGCATTAAGGCGCTCGATTTCCACCGGGCCGATACCGGCGACGATCACGGTCTCGCTGCTGACAAGCGGGTACGGAGCGCAGCCGGATGCTGCCGTCACCACGGCCAGGGCGAAGATCCAGTTGATGCGTTTCGACATGGCGAGAATCTCCCGTTCGCGAATCTCACGCAGAAAACATTCCAGATCGACATCTGAAGCCTAGATTCAGAGGCTATTTATCATGAAACGTTTGTCGTATTTCTGCTTCGAGCCCGATGATGATGAGCCTGTATTCAGCGCAATGCGCTTCCTTGTTCGGTGATTTCGAGTTTTCCCACCGCTCGAGCGCCGCCTCTGCTTCAACGAGATCCGTACACAAAGTACGGAAATCCCCGTTTCTGAGAATCAATTCCTGGATCGACTTCTTATGGTTCGGCAGAAGCCGGATGGCGGCCAGAATGCCTCGATCCATGGGAAGGCACCCCCTTGTGAGAGCCACAATTATGTGGCGCGGCGCGTCGGAGGGGAGTAAATAACGGGATGTTACGCGCCATTACCCTTCGAATTGAAGGCAAATGCCGTGGATTTTCGGCCGGGGGTCGGTTCCATGGGGCGGTTTGGAACAGAGCTTATCGTAAATGGAGTGCCAAGTACCTTGCCGGTGCTTAGGCCCAGTGAAGCAGATGTTCGCGCTCAACTGGCTCGTATTTTAGGTAATGTTGAGTTTAGCGTCCCTGAACGCTTGCGGCACTTCCTGTCATATGTGGTCGAACAAGCGCTTGCAGGCCATGCGGACCGCATCAAGGCCTATTCGATAGCTGTCGAGGTTTTTGGAAGGGGTGTGAACTTCGACATCCAGAATGACCCTGTGGTGCGCATCGAAGCCGGCCGATTGAGACGCGCCCTCGAACGCTACTATCTGGTGGTGGGAGGCCGAGACCCGATCCTGATCGAGATCCCCAAGGGCGGCTATGCGCCCCGGTTCTGCCGGCGAGTGGATCATCCAGGTCAAGCGAAGTTGCAGCTGACGTCGAACCAGCCGGAGCCGGTCCCACTGCGGCCTTTGCTCGGCTCATCGCGGGGTGAAGAGCTCCTCGCCTTCACTGCCAACTGGCTGAGGTGCCGCTGGTTCGCCGGTGTTTCAATCGCGCTGATGATTGGCCTGGGCTTGCTCTTCGTCGGGATATCCGACCTGCCGATTGTATCGACGATACAAAAGGAACGGATAGCCGTGGCCGGTCCGTCCATCATCGTCAGGCCGTTCATCAACCTCTCAGGCGATCCCGAAGGGGACGTTTATGCGGCCGGCCTGTCCGAAGAGATTCTCGCGCAGCTGGTTCATTTCAAGGAGTTGACTGTTTTCGGACGCGAGACGTCCGGCGCGGTGCCCGCTGGTGTGTCGGCGCCGGAAATCCGGCGCAAGTTCGGCAACCGCTTTACGCTGGAAGGCAGCGTCCGCATGTTCGACGGCAGGCTCAGAATCACGAGCCGCGTCCTCGACGGCGCGACCGCGACGGTCATCTGGTCCGACGCCTATGATGCCGATCTGCGCACCAGCAGCATCGTCGACATCGAGATGAGCGTGGCGTCCAAGGTCGCGACAGCTGTCGCGCAGCCCTATGGCATCCTCTTCAAACAGATGGCTTCTTCCCGCGAAACCCGCCTGCCCGGTTCCGAAGCCTACCAGTGCTCGTTCCGCTTCTACCGCTATCGGACCACGCTGGATGCACGCGAGCATCTGCCGACGCGCGAATGCCTCGAGCGGATGACGACGCTCTATCCCGATTACGCCACGGGCTGGGCGATGCTGGCCTATCTCTATCTCGATGAGGACCGCTTCGATCGGAACCGGCGCCCTGGCTCGCCGGGGCCGGTCGAGCGAGCTCGTAAGGCGGCGCAGACTGCTGTGCGCTTGGAGCCTCAGAACGTCCGCGCCCTGCAGGCGCTGATGACGGTTCTGTTTGTGCTCAAGGACCCCGCCGCGGCGCTTCGTGTCGGCGACCAGGCGCTTGCGATCAATCCGAACGATACCGAGCTACTCGGAGAATTCGGCAGCCGGATCGCCCAGGCAGGAGAGTGGAAACGCGGCGCCGCACTGCTTGAGGAGGCCATGGCGCGCAATCCCGGCCATGCCGACTACTATGTCGGAATCCTCGCCTTCGCAGCCTATATGCAAAATGACGACAAGCGGGCGGTCGAGCTGATCCGCGGGGCCGATCTGCGGCGCTTTCCGATCTACCATCTGGTGGCAGCCCTGATTTTTGCGCGTGCGGGGCTGCACGATGAGGCAGAGAACAGCCGCGTGCGGTTTCTCAATTTGCGCCCGACATTCTTCGACGATTTCGAGGGTGAGCTCGACAAGCGCAACTTCAACACAAGGGACCGCGTCATCCTGTTCCGAGCCGCCGCGCTCGCCGGCTTCCCGGTGAAGCCGCACATCGCCGATGTGAAAGAATAGCCCGTCGCAGCGAGCTCGAGCCTGTCATCGCTCGCGCGCCTCCGGCCGCGTAGCGTACCGTAAGATACTACCTGCAAGAGGCGATGCGGCCTTGATTGCTGCGTAACGCACCAGTCGGGGGAACAGCCGGTCATGTGTGATCGGCTTGGCGGCGCGATGATGTTTCGCGAAAGGCCCGACGCGCATTGAGAAGATGGATCGCCGACGCAGGCGCATCGCAAGCGGGTGATGCCGCAGCCGGCGCGGAGGGGGCCATGATCGCAAGACTTCGCCGAGCGGCGCTGTATCTGCTTCCCATCGCAATGTTTGCGCCGGTGCCTGATGCCCTGTCGCAGACCCGAGATCTTCAGGGCGCCTGGCTCGACGGCGATATCGCTTGCGCCAGCGTTTTCGCTTCGACGCGCAATGGTATCGGCTTCAAGCGACCTGCAAATGCCTTCATCCCGGCCTTCATCATCACCGGCCGGCGTCTGTCGACGTCGCTTGCGACGTGCCGGATCGTCAAGGTCCTGGCTACTGGCGACCGGCAGACTCTGACCCTCCACTGCACGACGTCGATCGCCAGCGACACGGCCCGGGCTATTCTCGCGCCGGCCGCGGACGGGATGCTTTATCGATACTTCGCGTCCGATGGCGGCGTCGCCGCCAAGTACAAGCGCTGTGGTCCGCAGGACCTGACCACGGCGGATCGCAGCACAGGCACGGATTAGCAGATTTCGCTCAAGCGAGCGCCATGATGGCGGCGTCGGTTCCGGGTCCGCCAACCAGCGCGAGGAATAAGGGGGATACGATGGCCCTTGTACATCTCGTCGACAATGATGCGGCGTTCCAGGCGTCGATCGGCCCGGTTCTCGAGGCGTCAGGATATCGGATCCAGGCCTATCGCAGCGCGGATGAAATTCTGAGCCGGCTGCCCGACAGCAGCGTCGACAGCTGCATCGTCATCGACGTCCAGATTCCAGGCGTCGGTGGCCCCGGTCTTCGCGATCGCCTGATCGCCGCCGGCACGAGCCTGCCCGTGATCTTTCTGGCGGGAGACAGCGATATCCGCACCACCGTCCGCGCAATCAGGGCCGGTGCCGAAGATTTCCTGCCGAAGCCGGTGGAACGCGACGAATTCATCGAGGCCATCGACCGGGTGATCACACGTCACCGCCTGGTCAGCGAGCAGGAATGCTGGGCAAGGCAGCGTCTGGCGCGGCTGAACCAGCTGACGCCGCGCGAGCGCGAGGTCTTCGATCTCGTGGTCCGCGGCAAGATGAACAAGCAAATCGCCTTCGAGCTCGGCACAACCGAGCGAACCGTGAAAGCCCACCGCCACAAGGTGATGGAGAAGATGGAGGTCCGCTCCGTGGCCGAGCTGGTCTCTTGTGCCGAACGGCTCGGCTTGTTGCGAACCGCGGTCGCATAGCGCGGGAGCCGGCAGACCGTGGAACTGACAGGAGCGCACCGTGTCGTTACAGAGTGCACCTGCGGGACTGAAGACGCCGCGGGCTGCCGCAGTGGCTGGAATTCTGTTTTCGTTCCTGCTGCTGACGTCGATCTTTCTCATCCTGCAGACCTTGCGGGTGGACCCGCGCGATCCTGGTGACTGGCTCAGAGCGCCGGCATGGAAAGTCACGCTGGCGCTGAATCTGATTCCTTTCGCCGGTATCGCCTTTCTGTGGTTCATGGGGGTGTTGCGCGACAAGCTCGGGGCCCAGGAACACAAGCTGTTCGCCACGGTCTTTCTTGGCAGCGGATTGCTCTTCGTCGCGCTGCTCTTCACTGCAGCCTCGGCCATTGGAGCGATCCTGACCGCTCATGCGGCATTGCCGCGCGAGCTCTCCGGCTCGGTCAGCTTCATCTGGGCGAGGTCTTTCGCCTATAATCTCGCAAGCATTTATGCAGTGAAGATGGCTGGCGTTTTCCTGCTCACGGCTTCGACGATCCTGTTGCGCACCGGGATCACGGCCCGCTGGACGGCGTTGGCCGGATATGCTGCGGCGGGCTTCATCCTGTTCGGCAGCCATGTCGTGGACTGGAGTTTTCTGATTTTTCCGCTGTGGGCGCTGATCGTCAGCGCCGACATGCTCTTCAGCGAGCGCGACCTGCAGATGGACTGAAATCTGCTGAATCCGTCACGGCGCCCTGACGTCGAAAGCGCGGCAGGCGTCATCGAGATCCTCGAAGATCATATTCGCCCGCCGCGGATCGAGCGCGCCGGCACGTTCGAGAATATCGCGGGGATCGGCATGGAGCTCGGCGAAGCTGAGCAACAGGCCCTTTTCCGCCAGGACACCGTACAATTCCCGGAACATGACGGCACCGGTCGAGTCGATCCGCGCGATCGCGCTCGCATCGAGGACCAGCCATTTCGTGCCCGGAGGAGCTTGATCCGCGATGCTCTGGATTCGCGACCTGACATAGTCGGCGTTGAAGAAGAGCACGCTCCCCTGGACCATGTAGAGAACCATGCCCGGTATCGGGCGGGCATCCTTCGAACGATGCAGCTTGTAGAAGCCGCTCCGCCCGGGAATTCGCCCCAGCATGGCTTCGCGAGGACGCATCTCGTGCAGCAGGACATAGAGCAGGGTTCCGGCGATCGCGATAACGATGCCGCTGAGCACGCCGAGGCTGATCGCCCCCCACATGCTGATGATCGCGAAGACGAATTCCATGCGGCTGATGCGCCAGGTTTCGCGAAGCCCCTGCAGGTCGATCAGGCTGAGCGCGGCAAAGGCCAGGATCGCCCCAAGGGCCGGGCTCGGCAACAGGCGCAGCGCATTTCCGAGATAGAGCAGGAGTATGGTCAGCGTTGCGGCGGACACCAGCGCCGAGAGTTGCGAGCGCCCCCCTGCGGAAAGGTTGATCGCGGTGCGGGAATCGCTGACCGTCACCGGAAAGCCGCTGAACAGGCCGGAGAGGACATTCGCCGCCCCGATGCCGTCGAGTTCCCGGTTCGCGTTGACGTCGAACCGGTCGCGCGCGCCAAAGCTGCGCGCCGCAACGAGGCCTGAGCTCACGCCCACCAACCAGATCGCTCCGGCGCCGAGGAGAAGCTCCTTGAACGGCAGGTGCGAGACGTTCGGAAAGCTCAAGGTCGGGAGTGTTTCCGGCAGGCTGCCGATGACCTTCATCCCCTTCCCCTCGAGATCGAAAAGGGCCGATGCCAGCCCTGCGACTGCGACCACCACCAGGGGACCGGGGATCGGCGAGCGCAGATGCGCAAGCAGTGCGAGAAGCGCGATCATGGCCGTAGCGAAACCGACCGAGAGCCAGTGAATCTGCGCTGCCTTGCGGGCAATCTCCAATATCGGTGGCAGCAGACCGTCGGATTCGATCCGCACGCCGGTGAAGCGCCCGATCTGCCCGACCAGGATCGAGATCGAAATGCCGCTGATGAAGCCGATCAGGATGGGACGCGACAGGAACGCGGCAACGACGCCGAGGCTGAGCTTGCTGGCGACAAGGCAGAACAGGCCGACGAGCAATGCCAGTGCCGCCGCCGCTCCGACGCGCTCGGCCGAATCGTGCAGCGGCAGGCTCGCCAGCGCCGCGGCAAGGACGGTCATGGTCGCGGCATCCGGGCCGACGATCAGTTTGCGCGAGGGGCCGAGCAAAGCGTAGCCGACGAGCGGCAGGATGCTCGCATAGAGACCGGTTTCAGGCGGTAGCCCGGCAATAGCCGGATAGGCGACCGCACTGGGGATGGCCACCGCGGCGACGGCAAGGCCGGCGGTGACGTCGAACCGCAGCCACCGCCGCTGATAGCCCGCCAGCCCGGCCAAGATCGGAATGCCACCAATCACCGGAGCCTCCAATGAAGGAGCGCGATACGCACGCGCCGCCATCGAGCGTTAGGGTCGATTGCCCACTGTGCCGGCGCTGCTCGGCTTGAGGTCAGCGGGCGGGATCTCTTTCCAGCCTTTGCCAGGGTCGAAGCGGGTCATGCGCGCTGCCGTGTATCCGGTGCTCATGCCGAGATCCCTTTGGTAGATCGTGCCGGCGTGGCTGGTGATGAAGCTCATCACTCCGGACCGGCCGTATTCGGCCGGATAGGCAAGCAGCGCGAAGCCGCCGATCATCTTGCCGCCAACGACGTAGTCGATCGCGCCGCCAGGAGCCGCATTCCCCTGGCGCTTGAGAATCTTGTAGAAATAGCCATGGAAGGGCTGGGGCCGCTGGCTGGCCCGGTAGCCTTCGCTGGCGGCCTCTGCCGCGAGCCTGCCGAGCGGGCTTTCCTCCTCGCCGGGAGCCGTTTCCCAGTACAGGCCGTCCTTCGCCGTTTCGCTACTGACGATCCGTTGCGCATAGGCGCCGACGCCCTGGCCGCGGTCCTTCGCGGCATAGTCCTGCTGCGCGTCGACGAGGGCGAGGCAGGTCTGGATCGCATTGAGCTCGTTTCGGCCGATCCGCCGCAACCTGATCTCGCGGTATCCCGCTTGCGTGTCGAACTTCCAATGGCCGAAGGCGCGCACCAGCGGGATCGCGAACGGGAACTCGTCCTGGCCGATGAGGAGCGTCGCGGAATTGCCCTGCTCCTTGATCGAGTGACGGTTGTCATAGGCCGAGGCGAAGCGCTGGCGGTCGGCGGCGTCCGCCACAAGGTCCCCGGAAGACACGATCTTCGGGCCATTGGCTCCGAGAATCGAGTACAGGCGCCGCAGATTGCTGTCGCGCGCGGCGGCGACCAGCGCGGAGGCTGCGTCTTCGGGCGTCTTGAAGAGCTCCTGCGCCTCGACGGTTGCGATCGAGGCGAGAAGGCTTGCCAGCGTCGAGCATATGAGGCGCCTGGCGGAGCGGGCTGCAAACCTCGGCATGTGATCGCCTCCGTCCTTCGTTCATGAGTCCGTCCCGACAGCCTGCGATCAGTGCGATGTCGTCGCGGCTGGCAGAGGAGCGCCTGACGCCCGCCATGTCTCGAATGTCTGAAACCGGACCCCGATCCGGCGATAGTCGACGCGCAGATAGCCGTCCGCCCCGCGCCACACCGCTTGCGGCGCCACGCTTTGGACCTCCTGGGCGATGACGCCGACATAGGCCTTGTCGGAACCATGATAGGCGAAGCGGTACAGGCCGATCCCGTTCGCAAACCGGCCCAGCAGCTCGATATCGGTTTTCAGCGCGAGGTCGGACCGGCGTCCCCCTCCCCGCGCTCCGCCGCCTGCCCTTGCGCCGCCGCCCATGCGCGCTCCTCCGCCCATATGTCCGCCGCCCATGCGGGCTCCGCCGCCGCTGAAGCCGCCGCGTGGGGCCGATGGCCTGGGGCCGGCCATGCCGCGCGCAGCACCGGAATTGGCATAGCTCGCCCGTCCACGCTGCGATTGCAGGTTCGCGGCGCGGCCGGACTGAACATTGCCGAAGGCGCCGTCACGGGCGGGTTGGGCGGCGCGCGCGGCGGACGGGCGCTGCGCCGGTCGGCCGGCTGCGCCGCCGCCAGGACGCGACTGGCCGGGACCGGCACGGTCGCCGGCTCGCCGGTCGCCGACATTGGCGCCGGCGCCCGGGCGCTGCTCGGGACGCGGGCGGGACCCGATGTCGCCAGGGCCGCGGTCACCACCGCCGGGCCGCAGGACCTGGTCGCCGCCACGGCCACGGAAGTCCATCCGCCCCTCGCTGCCCGCGCGGATATTGTTGTTGCCGAAGCGCTGCTGGACGGCGTTGTTGCGATACTGGACGCCATGGCGATGCTGCGGATTGTGCTGCCAATGGGTCACCCGGTTGCGGTCGATATTGATGTTGTTGTTGTTCCAGTTGATGTTCCCGCCCCAGTAATTGCCGTTCCAGGCCCAGCGGCCCAGGGCGTACGCGGCGCCGAAGGCAAGTCCCGTCGCGATCACACCGGTGGCAATGTAGCCGGGAGCCGGAAAGTAATAGGGTTGCGTGTCCGTATAGGGCCATGTGCCGTAAACGACAGCCGGATCGTATTGCGGCACGTAGATCGTCTCGGGGGCCGTCGGCTCGATCGCGATGATCTGTTTGTCGTTCTCCTGACGGACCACCACCGTCTGCTGCGAGCCGGAGGACAGCTTCTTGCCTTCATGCGCGCGGGCGCGCAGGCGCTGGATGCCATCCATCAGATCAGCCTGCTGAGCCAGGACAGCGTCGCCGAGCTTTTGGGTCCAGTCGAGATTCTTGCTCAGCCTTTCGAGTACCTCGGGCGTCGCGACGAGCGCCTTGACGCTGCTGTCCCAGGGTTGCTGCTCGGCCGCTGCGGTGAGCTTATCCCCCTTGAGCTGCTTGTTGGCGGCGACCCATCGCTCGGCTTGAATCACTTCGAGCGGATAGGTCGAGGCCATCAGGATCTGGGCCACCAGCACGTCGGGATAAAGCGCTATCGGGGCGACGAGCGCGTCGAGCTGCGCCTGGCTCAGCAGCTGCTCGCTGGGCATGGCGGTTGCCGTGGCTGCAGCTGCGGGAGGGGGCTGAGGCGCTTGTGCCTGGGCGAACGCGCGAGGGCTCAATCCGGTCGCGACGAGACAAGCCAGAGCTATGCGGAAATACATCGCCTCTCTCCCTGGGCAGGCAAGGCGCCAAGAATGGGTTTGAGATCCCAAGAAATTTCCTAGATATGGCAGTGTCCGGGGTGAAGTCTGTTCTTCTCAAAGCTTCGGCTTGCCCGCGCCCGTGCCCAAGCTCCCGCTGCGTTTTCGCTCAGCTTCCTGCAGTCGGCGGAACGCTTCAATGTTTTCTTTCCCCGCAGTCATCGCATCTTTCATCTTATTGCTATGCATCATATCGTAGTTTTCTAGCATATTATCCATCGCGCAACCGGCAGTTCTATTGCACGAGAAGGCTATATCTGATCCGACTACGACGTGGAAAACATGCAGGCCAAGGAAAAAAGCTGATCCCAGAAAGATGCTTTTGACCATGACTTGACCTCCCGGGAACACGGCTATCTCGACGACGTCGGCGGCGATCACATCCGGTGGACCCGCGGGGCTCTACTGCCGGCTTCGTGCTTATCGAGATTGGAAGCCAATACTAGCCGATCCTGCGCGACGAGAACCTGTACCTAAGGACAATACGCCACCGGCGGTTCTTATGTTGAGTTTCCTGGACACTTAACTGCGCGCGGCCGCCGGGTTCTGAGACACCTCTTCCGACGCAATGCGGCTGCGGCACGACATTCTGCCGGTCAAGGAAAGGGCTCGAGATGGCCTCCACCCTCCAGGACGCGCGCGCCATCGATCACTTCTTCTCCGCCCCGTCGGGCCGCATCGACCGCTGGCGCGACCTGCATGCAATCGCGCGGTCATGGGCGAAGGGCGCGCAACCGAAGCAGGCCGTGACAGCCGCGCTGGACGAACTCGGTGCGATCGAGGAGTTCTACGCCTTTCCCGGCGGCGAGCTGATCGGCGCATTGCGCGAGCGGCTGAAGAACGAGGACGCAAACGGCTTCCTCGCCTTGGCCAAGCGGATTTCACTCGCGATCGTTACTAGAAACTACAAGCACGACGTCAACGAATGGCAGGCAATGGATCTCTCGCTGTCCGAGACGATCGACGTGCTGCCCTCCGCGCTCGGTGACGCGCCTTCGCATCGCCCCTATTTCGAGATGCTTGTAGTGACGCCGGCGCCTGCCGGACGCTGGGCCCATATGGCTGCCGAGTTCCGTCGGCTGCGGCGGTCCGAGGACGCATTCATCTACGAAGCGGTTCTGGTCGGCAGCCTCGAGGACGCGATCTGCGCGGCCGTGTTGAACCCCGACATTGCGGCTGTCGCGATCTACGAAGGCTTTGCCCTGCGCTCGGCCCATGATGCGCCCGTGCTGCGCAGCGTGCTCGCGGCGCAGCAGCCCTTGCTCGACAAGGTCGACGAAGCCGATCTGGCCCTGCGGCTGGCGGCGGGCCTGAAGGCGATCCGGCCGGAGCTAGACATCTATCTGCTCTCGGACCGGCGCGTCGAGAAGCTCGCCGGTGATCCGCGAGCGGCGATGATTCGTCGTGTGATGTATCAGATCGAGGAGCCGCTCGAGCTGCACCTCTCGGTGCAGGAAGGGATCAAGGCCCGCTTCGAGACGCCCTTCTTCGACAATCTCAAGCTCTATGCGCAAAGGCCGATCGGCACTTTCCACGCGCTTCCGATCGCGCGCGGCAAATCGGTGTTCCGTTCGCCGTGGATCCGCGACATGGGGCAGTTTTACGGCATCAACCTCTTCCTGGCCGAGAGCAGCGCCACCACCGGCGGCCTCGACAGCCTTCTGGAGCCGACTGGCAACATCAAGCGGGCGCAGGACATGGCGGCGCGTGCCTTCGGCGCCGAGCAGGTGTTCTTCGTCACCAACGGTACCAGCACCTCGAACAAGATGGTGCTGCAGGCGCTGATCGCGCCCGGCGACATCGTCATCCTCGACCGCAACTGTCACAAATCGCACCATTACGGGCTGGTGCTGAGCGGGGCCCAGCCCTTCTACGTCGAGGCGTTCCCGATGGTGGAATTCTCGATGTACGGCGCCGTGCCGCTGCGCACGATCAAGCAGGCTCTGCTCGACCTCGAGGCGGAAGGCCGGCTTGACCGGGTCAAGATGGTCGACCTGACCAACTGCACCTTCGACGGCCACATCTACAACACCCGGCGCGTGATGGAGGAATGCCTCGCCATCAAGCCGGATTTGATCTTCCTCTGGGACGAGGCCTGGTTTGGCTTCGCCCGCTGGTCGCCCTTCCTGCGCCCACGCACCGCGATGGGAGCGGCCGCCGATATCGAGGCCTGGATCCGCGATCCCGCTTCGATCGTCCAGTACGAACGGCAGCGCAAGGAACTCGGCAGCAAGCCGTCGATCGACAAGCTGCTGGACACCCGCCTGGTGCCCGATCCGCGCGCGGTGCGGCTGCGTGTCTACCAGACCAACTCCACCCATAAGTCGATGTCGGCGATCCGGCAGGGCTCGATGGTCCTGGTCAAGGATGTCGACTTCCACAAGGTCGAGGCGCAGTTCCACGAGGCGGTGTTCACCCATGCCTCGACCAGCCCGAACCAGCAGCTCATCGCCAGCCTCGATGTCGCCCGCCGCCAGATGGAGCTCGAGGGCTACGGCCTGGTCATGAACGCGATCGAGGTGGCGCTCGACATCCGGCGCGAGGTCGCGATCCACCCGCTGATCTCGAAATATTTCCGAATCGTCGGCGCCGACGGGATGGTGCCGAAGGAATACCGTAGCAGCGGCTTCATCGATTTCCTCGCGCCTGACACCCGCTGGGACAATCAGCTGCGCAGCATGCGGGAGGACGAGTTCTGCCTCGATCCAACCCGCATGACCCTGGTCTGCGGCACGGCCGGCTTCGACGGCACGAGCTTCAAGGGGCTGCTCGCCGCCCAATACAACATCCAGGTCAATAAGACCTCGCGAAACTCGGTCCTGCTGCAGTCGAACATCAACAACACGCGCAGCGATGTCGCGTTGCTGATCAGCGTCCTGCTCAAGATCAGCAACGAGATCGAGGCGCGGCTGCAGCGCGGCGGGGAAGCGGAGCAAAGCGCGTTCGCCGCCCGCGTTCACGCCCTGATGAACGACGTGCCCGATCTGCCGAACTTCAGTCATTTCCACGACGCCTTCCGCGCCGATGCCGGCGAGACGACCCCGGAAGGCGATATCCGAAGCGCCTTCTTCGCCGCTTATGCCGAGGAGCAGTGCGAATATCTCCGCATCGACAGCCCGGACTGCAACCGCCGGATCGAGAAGGGGCCGGCGCTGATCTCGGCGAACTTCGTGATCCCGTATCCGCCCGGCTTCCCCATCCTGGTGCCGGGACAGGTGGTGACACACGAAACGATCACCTTCATGCGCAAGCTCGATGTGAAGGAGATCCACGGCTACGAGAAGGCAAAAGGTCTCAAGCTGCTGAAGTCGGACGCGCTTCTTAGCAAGAAAACCCGCGTTACCGGCAACGGCCGAAAGAAATCGCAGGCGGCATAGTCAGCGCGTAGGCCCTGAACACTGAAGTGAGGGATCGTCATGTTCGACTGGTTCGTCAGCACATTGCGCAGCTACCCTGAGATTGCACTCTTTCTGTCACTCGCCATCGGCTATTACGTCGGCGGCTTCGCCTATAAAGGCTTCAGCCTCGGCGCGGTCACATCGACGCTCATCGCCGCGGTGATCATCGGTCAGCTCGGCATCACGATCTCAGGGAACGTCAAGTCGACCTTCTTCCTGATGTTCCTGTTCGCGGTCGGCTACGGCGTCGGGCCGCAATTCGTCCGGGGCATCGCCAAGGATGGTGCCCCTCAGGCTGTGTTCGCGGTCCTCGTGACGGTGTTCTGCCTTGCGGTCCCCGTCATCATCGCAAAATTCGCGGGCTATCATCCAGGCTATGCCGCTGGCCTCTATGCCGGCACGCAGACGATCTCGGCCTCGATGGGTCTGGCGACCGATGCGATTAACCGCCTGGGGCTCTCTCCCGAACAGACCAAGGAATATCTCGACGCCATGCCGGTCGCCTATGCGGTGACCTATATCTTCGGCACGGTCGGCTCTGCCATGGTGCTGGCGCTACTTGGGCCGAAGCTCCTTGGCATCGATCTCGTCCAGGCCTGCAAGGACTATGAAGCGAGGCTGGGCGGCGGCAAGGAGATCGGTGGGCCGGGCTCCGCCTGGCGTCGCTTCGAGCTGCGCGCCTTCCGCTTGCGGGAGGGCGCCAAGGTCGCCGGCATGCGCGCTGCGGAAGCCGAGGCCCTGGTGCCGGACGCCCGCGTCTTCGTCGAGCGCATCCGCCGCAACGGGGTCGTCGAAGATGCCACCGCCGACACGATCCTGCAGGAAGGGGACGTCATCGCACTGGCCGGGCCGCGCGAGACCCTCGTCAACCTGATAGGCCAGAACGCCGACGAGGTCGAGGATCCCGAGCTGCTCGATCTGAAGGCAGAGGGCATCGACATCTACGTCACTAGCAAGGATGTCGACGGTAAGACCCTGACCGAGCTGTCGCATTTGCCGACGGCGCGCGGCGTCTTTCTCCGCAAGATCGTTCGTGGCGCAACCGCGGTCAGCATCCCGATCCTGCCGGAAACGGTGATCCACCGCGGCGACATCCTCACCGTCGTCGGTCGCACGCAGGACATCGCTGCGGTCTCCAAGGCCCTGGGGCATGCAGATCGTCCGAGCGATGTGGCGGACGTTGCTTTCATCGGCGGCGCCATCGTGCTCGGCGCCCTGATCGGTGCGATCGTCTTCAACGTGGCAGGCGTTCCGCTGACGCTGTCGACGGCCGGGGGTGCGCTGATCTCCGGCCTGGTCTTCGGCTGGCTGCGTTCGGTGCGCCCGTTCTTCGGCCGCATTCCGAGCTCGACCGTCTGGTTCATGAATTCGGTCGGCCTCAACATGTTCATCGCGGTCGTCGGCATCTCGGCCGGTCCAGGCTTCGTCAAGGGCCTCCAGACCCAGGGCGTCGGCCTCTTCCTCTGGGGTGCGCTCGCCACGACGATCCCGCTGATCCTGGCCATGTTCGCCGGCAAGTACATCTTCCGCTTCGACCCGGCGATCCTGCTCGGCGCCTGCGCCGGCGCCCGCACCACGACGGCTGCGCTCGGCATGGTCTGCGAGACCGCCAAGAGCCAGGTTCCGGCCCTCGGCTACACTGTGACCTATGCCGTCGGAAACACGCTGCTCACGATCTGGGGCATGGTTATCATCATGCTCATGACCTAGCCGACCACGTCATAACTCCTTGAAACAACGCAAATTTCGGAGAAATGTCATGGATCCTGTCACTCTGCGCAGCTTCGAGAAGCTCAGCCCTTTCGAGATCAAGGACGAGTTGATCCGACTCGCCAAATTGACTGCTCAGAACTCGTCGATCGCGATGCTCAATGCCGGGCGCGGGAACCCGAACTGGGTCGCGACGACGCCGCGCGAAGGCTTCTTTCTGCTTGGCCAGTTCGCGATCACCGAGAGCCGGCGGGTAATGAGCAAGCCGGCCGGGATTGGCGGCATGCCGAAGGCCGACGGCATCGCCGCGCGGCTCGACGATTGGCTCGCGGACCACAGCGGCACGCCGGGCGCCGGCTTCCTCAAGGACATGGTCGCCTTCGCGGTCAAGAAGTTCGACTTCAAGCCCGACGCCTTCGTGCATGAGCTGGTCGACTCGATCATCGGCGACAACTATCCGGTGCCGGACCGGATGCTCGTCCACAACGAGCGCGTCGTGCACGAATACCTGATGTGGGCGATGTGCGGCGAGCCGCGCCCCTCCGGCCAGTTCGATCTCTACGCCGTCGAGGGTGGCACAGCGGCGATGTGCTATCTTTTCAAGTCGCTGAAGGCCAATCGCCTGCTCAACGCCGGCGACACCATCGCGCTGGCGACGCCGATCTTCACCCCCTATCTCGAAATGCCCCATCTTGAGGATTACGGCCTCGATGTGATCTCGGTCGCGGCACCGCAGGAGAACCGCTTCCAATTCACCGACGAGGAGCTGAAGAAGCTCGAGGACCCGAAGGTGAAGGCGTTCTTCGTGGTGAATCCGGGCAATCCCTATGCGGTCGCGCTCAGCGAACAGACCATCGCCAAGATCGTCAAGCTGGTCGAGACCAAGCGTCCCGATCTCCTGATCCTGACCGACGACGTCTACGGCACATTCGTCCCGGGCTTCCGCAGCCTGCTCGGTGCCCTGCCGCGCAACACCATCGGCGTCTATTCATACTCGAAGTATTTCGGCTGCACCGGCTGGCGGCTCGGCGTCATCGCTGTCCATCGCGAAAACATCTTCGACAAAGTCATCGCCAACCACCCGGAGAAAACGCTGGCAATACTCGACAAGCGCTATGGGCCGCTGACGCTCAAGCCGCGCGAGATGAAGCTGATCGATCGCATCGTGGCCGACAGCCGCGACATCGCGCTCAACCACACCGCCGGCCTCTCCTTGCCGCAGCAGGTGATGATGACGCTGTTCTCGCTGTCAGAACTGATGGACGAGGCCAAGCTCTACCAGAAGACCTGCATGGAGATCGTCAACAACCGGGCGCAGAAGATGATCGAAGGGCTCGGCATCGAGGTACCGGAGAACGTCCTGCACGACCGCTATTACGGGCTCGTCGATTTCGAATTCTGGGCCAACAAATATGTCGGCCCGGAAGTCGTCGCCTATATGAAGAAGAATATCCATCCGCTCGACATCGTCTTCCGCCTGGCGGAGGACCACGGCATCGTCCTGCTCAACGGTGGCGGCTTCCACGCGCCGGACTGGTCGGTCCGCGTCTCCTTCGCCAACCTCGACGACGAGGTCTACGGCCAGATCGGCCGGGCGACACGCGCGGTCGCGCGCGGATATCGTCAGGCGTTCGAAGCTTACAAGCTCGCGCTGGCCGAGGCTGCAAGGCGGACGCCAGCACCGGCGCCCGGCGAATAGTCGGAGCATCGACGCGTGACGGCGGCAGAGCCGCCGCTAGATCTGGTGGGTCGGGCCTCCACCGGTCCACGGCACCCGTGTCTCGACGAGGCGGCCATGAGCTATATCGCGAACGCGCTGCGTGAGAATCCGGAACTTGCGATCTTCCTCACCATCGCCGTCGGGTTCATGATCGGCAGGCTGAAGTTCGGCAGCTTCAGCCTCGGCATCGTCGTCGGTTGCCTCTTGGCCGGCGTCTTGATCGGGCAGCTCGACATCAAGGTCCCGCCGCTGGTCAAGACGGTCTTCTTCGACCTGTTCCTTTTCACCACGGGCTATAAGGTGGGGCCGCAATTCTTCCGGGCCCTGAAGCGGGACGCCTTCCCGCAAATGGCCCTGACGGTCGTTCTTTGCGTGACCTGCCTGCTCACGGCGCTCGGCTTCGCGAAGCTGCTCGACTATGACATCGGCACCGCTGCCGGCCTGCTCGCCGGAGCCTTCTCGGAATCGACCGTGATCGGTACGGCCGGCGAGGCGATCCAGCGCCTCGACCTTCCGCAATCCGAGCGGACGACGCTAGTCAACAATATTCCGATCGCCTATGCCGTGACTTATCTCGTCGGAACGGCCTCGCTCGTCTGGTTCCTACCCAAAATCGGGCCGAAGCTGATGCGCGTCGACCTGAAGGCGGTTGCAGCCGAGGCGCGGTCCCAGTCGGTCGCAGCGGTCGCCGACGTCGAGGGCGTGATCTCGGCGGCGCGCCTGTTCGACGTCCGGGCCTATCGGGTGACGAGCCCGGCGCTGGTCGGCAAAACCTTCGCGGAGCTGGAAGCTCTGCCGAAGGCGTCGCGGGTCTTCGCTTTGCGCGGACGCAGCGGCAACATGGTCTTCGACTCGGCGTCCGCCCACAAGCTCCAGGCAGGAGATGTCATCGCGGTTATCGCCCGATACGAGGTCCACGCCGCGCGAGGGGACGTCATCGGACCGGAGGTTAGCGATCCCGAGCTGCTCGACATACCGCTCGAAACGCTCGACGTCGTTGTGACGAATCGCGACTTCGACGGAAAGTCCCTAGCCGAGCTGGCCGAAGCCAAGTTCGCACGCGGCGTCTTTCTGGCCAAGCTGACACGATCGGGTCTCGCCATGCCGGTCGCCGCAACGACGCAGGTCAACCGCGGCGACGTCATGTCGCTCGTCGGTCCCTTGACCGAGGTGGAACGCGCAGCGGCCGAGATCGGCTATCCCGATAGGCGCACGACGGCGACGGACATGGTCTTTGTCGGACTCGGAATCTTCCTTGGCGGCCTGTTTGGCCTGTTGTCGGTCGTTGTCTGGGGCGTGCCCCTGACGTTGACGGCCAGCGGCGGCGCCCTGCTCATGGGACTGATTTTCGGCTGGTTGCGTTCTGCCTACCCATTGTTTGGTCGCATCCCCGAGCCGGCGATCTGGGTCTTCGATACGCTGGGCCTGTGCATGTTCATCGGCATCGTCGGCTTGAGCGCCGGGCCGAGCTTCGTCTCGGGGCTGAGCACGACCGGGCCCAGTCTTGTCGCGGTAGGCCTGGTCTCCGCGCTGCTGCCGCACACGATCGGTATCCTGTTCGGCCGTTACGTGCTGAAGATGGATCCGCTCATCGTCCTGGGCGCCTGCGCCGGGGCAGGCACGATCACCGCCGCATTGCGGGCAGTTCAGGACGAGGCGCAGAGCAGCATTCCGGCACTCGGCTATACGGTGCCCTACGCGATCGGCAACATTCTGCTGACGGCCTGGGGCCCCGTGCTCGTCGCCCTGATGTCGATCTGACCGAAGTGATCACGGATCCGCGGGCGCAGCGACCTCGCTCGACTCTTTGACATCGATCAATGCCCGAAGGTTGACGGCTATTCATAGTCGTCCGCTGGCGCCTGCCGAATACGCCCGTCCGGGACGGACTAATCCTAATATTAATCCCAATTAGCTAAAATACTTGGCTTTTTGATTGGGATATTCGGGTTGTCCAAATTTGGGGCCGGAAATACTGTTCGCCTCGCATGGGGGTGCGACATCATGAGGAGCTCCAGGGCGCACCGCGACGACCATGACGGCGTAGACGCCGACGCGGTTCGAGAACAGGTAGAACGAATCCTGAGGAGCGTAGATTTCGCGGCGACGGGGCGGCTGCGGAGTTTCCTGAGCTTTGTCGTCGAAGAAGCGCTGGCGGGGCGAGGCAATCGCCTTAAGGCCTATGTGATCGCCAAGGAGGTTTTCGGGCGCGGCGATAACTTCGACACGATGAACGATCCGGTGGTCCGTATCGAAGCCGGGCGTCTTCGCCGCGCATTAGAGCGATATTATCTGCTGTCCGGCCGCAACGATCCGATCCGGATCGATATCCCCAAGGGAACCTACATTCCCACCTTGCAGTGGACCGGCCGCGAGCCTTCGTTGGAGGCCGATCTCGCCCCTCTGGATATGTCTGTTCCGCTGAGCCAGGCGCCCTGGGCGCGACGCCCGCGCCTCGGCCGATGGGCGGTCGCCCTGTCGATTGCGCTGCTCGTCCTGGCGGTGATTGGAGGGCGGATCGGTTTGCCGACAAGGCCTTTCGATCCGGAGATCACGGTCGAGGTCCTTCCGTTCGCGAACCTGTCCGGGCCTCCAGGATCGCTCTACGCCTCCGGCATCTCCGACGAGTTGCTCACCCAGTTGGCCCGGTTCAGGGATTTGAAGGTCGTCGCAAGCTTTCCGAGCGCCCCGGGCCAGACAGCGAATGTCACCGATCTGCTGGCAGGCCCCCGGTATCTGCTGACAGGTGGGGTTCGTGTCGCAAGCGATCAGCTACGCGTGTCGGCGAGGCTGATGGACCGGCAAAGCTGGAGGGTCGTCTGGAGCCAGATCTATGACCGAAGCCTGAAGGGGGCAGGAAGCTTCGAGATCGAGGCTGACATTGCAGCGAAGGTGGCGGCAGCGGTCGCGCAGCCATATGGCGCGATCTTCGCGCCCGCCTCGCAGAACTCTCTGGCGCATACGGTCGCGAATGGGGCGGCCTATCTGTGCGTTCTGCGTTTCTACCATTATCGCAAGGTGCTCGACCACCAGGAGCACTCCGCAACACGTGATTGCCTGGAGAAGACAGTCACCGATTACCCCGCCTATTCGACTGGCTGGGCCATGCTGGCGTATTTGTACTTGGACGAGGATCGTTTCGACCTCAATAGACGCGGGCCCGCCCCGTCTGGAACAGATCGCGCGCGCCAGGCCGCGGAGCGCGCGGTCGAGCTCGATCGCACCAACGCTCGGGCGCTCCAGGCGCTCATGACAGTGCTGTTCTTCAGCCGGCTGCCGGACGCTGCCCTCGAGATCGGCGCAAGAGCGCTGGCGCTCAATCCCAATGATACCGAGATATTGGCCGAGTTCGGCAGCCGGATTGCTCAGGCCGGCGATTGGAAGCGTGGCGCGGCGATGATGGAAGAGGCCTTGGCCAGAAATCCCAGTCAAGCGAGCTACTATACGGGGCTTATAGCCCAAGCGCATCATATGATGGGAAATGACGAGCTGGCCGTCGAATGGATCAAGAGGACGGATCTGCCGAGGTTTTCAATCTATCATTTTGTCGCCGCGCTCATCTTCGCTCGTGCCGGCCTGGAGACGGAGCGCGCTGAAAGCGTCGATCAGTTTCTGACGATGCGGCCGCGCTTCTTCGACAATTTCGAGGCCGAGCTGGCAATGCGGAATTTTACCGCCAGCGATCGCGAGAAACTAGTCGACGGGGCACGGCGCGCAGGATTCCCCGTGGGGAAAGGCAACTGAGCCGGCACACCGACGAATTGGATGGCCGGGGCTCGGCGGAATGGCGAGGAGGCGACATCGCGCCCCTGAGCGACGGTGATCTCAGCGTCGCCCGGCGCGATTGACCGGCCCACCGCGGTTCATCGGGGTTCCCGGCCGAACGCCGACCCCCGGCGCGCCAACGCCGGGAGTGGCTGCGGCGCGGGCGACCGGTCGGGGGCGCAGGACAACGCCGGGAGCGGCAATGCAGCCGACCGGGTAGTTGACGTACTGGCAGTAGACCACGGCGCGAACCTCGCCGGCGGTCCCCATGATCAAGCCGATCGATATCGCCAACAGAATGACCGAAAGCTTCATGCGTGCCTCCTTCGACCAAGTATATTGAGCTTCAGGCGTCGGCCGGGAATCTTCTGCCGCAGCTTCATTTCGCCAGGCGGGTCACGGGCCCTGATGCCGCAAGCTGTTTCCGAAAAAGTCGGTTTGTTGAGGCGGGCGCCGAACGCTTTCCTGCATATAGCCTGGACCGCTGGAACTCTGCACCGCAGCATCGCGCGGAACGCATGCCGTGGTCAGAATCGCGAAAAGCGACAGAAGGAGACAATTCCGGATCACATGACCTCCGCACGCTGACGCATCCTCGCGCAAAGCGATGGCGCTCCGGCCCGTCCGCCGGAACTGCCACTAGGCGCTCGGCCGGCAGCGATTCCTATTGACCTTTGGGGCAGCGCGCATTTTCGCGGATGCGATCACCCCATCACAAAACAATAAACTGAACGGGTCAGCTAGGAGTTTCGCCAGCATGACCGAGCGGAGGTCGATGGTCGCCGATGTCGCGAAGATCGGCCCGCCGAAACCGTCCTTTGCGAGCTTGGGCAGCAGCCCACTGTGATCGATATGGGCGTGCATCAACAGCACTGCATCGAGCGATGCGGGGTTGAACGGGAACGGCCTGTAGTTCAGCTCCTTTTCCGCCTTCGAGCCTTGGAACAGGCCACAATCGACGAGGATGCGCGCCTCGCTGGTCTCAAGCGCGTAGCACGATCCGGTCACGGCCTGGCCGCGCCATGAAACGATAGGCGTATGCCGGGGTGCGGCGCTTCTTCTCAGTTAAAGCGTCGCAGCCCTCCCCATGCCCGCGAGCCATGGCAACGCCCGCTGCTGCATGAGGTCATCGACCATTCGGCCGGGCTTTGCGCTCGATCAATGAACGCCGTCGATCGATCGGAAATCATCCCAACGGGCGGCGCCGCCGCATGCTGTGGAGATCGACGCCATGGAACTGCGCATTCCACCCAAGGCCTGGGTTCTCGTCTGCGATGCCGGCAAGGCGCTGTTCCTGTGCAATGAAGGCGATGCGGCCTTTCCGAACCTGCGGCTCGAACGAGCGACCCAAGCGCCCGCAAACCCATCGACCGCGAAGCAGGGAACGGACCGTCCCGGGCGCATCCAGAACGCCTTCGGTCCCATCAGTGCAGCCGAACCGACCGATTGGCACGAGATGGCCGAGCTGGACTTCGCACGCGAGACGGTCGACGCGTTCGCAGCACTCTATCGCAGCCGTCCACACGGGGTCGTGCTGGTGGCCCCACCGCGGATGCTCGCTGCGCTCCGCGAGAACTTGCGCAATGGTGTGCAGGCTACCGTCATCGCCGAGATCGACAAGGATCTGACCAAGCACCCGATCCAGGAGATCGAGCAGCTGCTGACGGGCATATGACGTTGACCATCCAGGGTGAACAGCGGCAGCGCGAGATCGTCGTCAGCGTGCGCGGACTCGAGGTCGGTTTTGGCGATAAGACCATCCTGGATCGCCTCGATATCGAGATCGCGCGCGGCGAGATCCTCGGCGTGATCGGTGCATCAGGCTCGGGCAAGTCGGTCCTGGCTCGGACGATTCTCGGACTCGTGCCAAAGCGCGGCGGCGTGATCGAAATCTTCGGCCAGGATGTCGATACGCTGTCAGCCAGAGAACGCCGGACGATGGAGCAGCGCTTCGGCGTCATGTTCCAGCACGGCGCCCTGTTCTCCTCCCTCACCGTTGCCGACAATATCCAGTTTCCCATGCGGGAAGGCCTCCATATGTCGCCGCGCCTGATGGCGGAAATGGCGATGTTGAAGATCGAGCTGGTCGGCCTTCCTCACGATGCCGCAGGCAAATATCCGTGGGAACTCTCGGGCGGCATGACCAAGCGGGCCGCTCTGGCGCGCGCGCTTGCCCTCGATCCGGAGATTCTTTTTCTCGACGAGCCGACATCCGGTCTCGACCCGATCGCCGCCGACGCCTTCGACGAGCTATTGCTGACGCTCAAAGCCAGCCTGGACCTGACGGTGATGATGATCACCCACGATCTCAGCAGCCTCCACGCGACCTGCGACAGGATCGCTGCGATCGCGCATGGCAAGGTCATCGCGACCGGAACGCTCAGCGACTTGCTTGCCCATGAAGATGCCTGGCTCCAGGCCTATTTCGCAGGCGAGCGCGGGCGGACCATCTTCGCGGACGAAAGGGTCGACTGATCCCGGCGCGCACCCGGCCCCACCAGCTTGTCTGCTTCTCGGCGAGAACCCCATCCGGATTGATCGATATCAAAGACGCGAGCCGGCGTTGCTCCAATCTGTCGATGTCGATTGTCAGCGTCGGTTGCTCCCATGTCCCGCTCGTCTTTCGATCGTTGCAAAGCAAGGTTCCGCCAGCATCGCCGCACGGCCGACGCAAGCCGCTCCGGGGATCTAGCTGGGGAGCTCGACAGCGAGCCGCGCATCTCGATCTGGATGCATGTCAGGGGGTTCCTGAGCCTGCTCAGGCAGATCATATTCGGCGGTAGGACAATCGACCGGTCCCACCGGCCGCCGCGGCGATGAAAACAGGCGCCCTGGCTCAGCTCGTGCCTTCGCAGAGCGCCTGGAGCCTGTCGAGCAGCGGAGATTGCCCGGGGCAGTATCGGTTATGCGCCTCGGTAAGAGGCCACCCTTCCCGTCCCGGCCGCTACATCAGAATGCCGGCGCCGAGCGTGCCGATGATGTTCTCCGCTGGTGGCATTCAGTCGTGCCCTTCGCGTAGATCAGCCTTGCGAAGCTAGGGTACCAACACCGCCGCGCCCTGGAAGCGCCCGGCTCGCAGATCGGCCAGGGCTTCGTCGCCTGATCCAGCCGATAGACATGCGTCGTCGTCCTGACACCGGCGCGAGGCGCGATGGCGATGAAGTCCCCAGCGTCTTCCCGGGCCAGGTTTGCCACCGAGACGACCCGATCTCATGCAAGACCATCGCCCGCAAGCTTGGCCTCCCTGCTCCGCGTCGATGGCTCTCAATGGGAGAGATGGAGCGGCACTGTGCATTCCTTGAGCAATGACTGCGTCACTCCGCCGAGTAGGAATTCGCGCAGCCTTGAATGGCGATAGGCGCCAGCCACGACCAGCCCCGCCCCGCTGCCGACCGCATGCGACCGGATGACGTCAGCGACGTCGCCGGAGCGTGTATCGGCGAGATTGACGGTAACCTTGATCCCGTGCCGTGCCAGATGAGGAGCCAGATCGGTTCCGGGGAGCATTCCCTCGAGCTCTTTCTCCCCGGTGACTGAAAGGATCTCGACGGCCTCTGCTGCCCGCAGAATAGGCATGGCGTCGGCCACGGCCCGAGCTGCCCTTGCCCCGCCATCCCAGGCGACAAGGACCTGCTTGGCGTCGAACTTTGGACGATCAGGCGGCACGATGATCACCGGCCGGCCGCTCTCGAACAAAACAGCCTCGATCAGGCCGCGATCGATCTCCGCGGGCGAGGGTTCAGCGTCGAGCACCGTGATGTCGGCGACGCGAGCGCGGAGGATCAGACGGTCCCGCATGTCTCTGTAGTGGACCGGCTCCGATTCGATCGTGGCGACCACGCCGGCGAAGTCGGCTTCCGACTTCGCCGTCCCGGCCACTGCTTCGGCCAACGCGGCGATCCGGCGGTTCTCCGACGAGATCAGCGCCTGGCCGAAATCGTCGATCATCGAATAAGGAATCGTGTAGCGCATCGCCGCGGCTTCGACGACGAGATGCGCATTGGCCGCTTTCGCGAGTGACAGCGCATAGCTCAGCGCCGCGCTCGGCTCTTCTCGACCTTCCTCGGTGATCGCGACGAAAACGCTCTTGATGCCGGTCAGCATGTCATCCTCCTGTTGCTGCCAACATGATGAGCGATAACGGCGGGCGTTCATTGCGTCAGATCAAGAACCGGCCTTCGTTTACCCGTGGACGTAGCTGCCGGGCGCCGAGCCAAGGCCCTGATCGTCGACGGTCCGGGCGGGAACGCACCCGCTCGAATGCTCGCTGAGCCAGTCGACCCAGACAGGCCACCAGGATCCCTGTTGAGGCGAGGCCCGGGCCAGCCACTGTTCCGGCGTCGCATGATGGTCGTGGGCCGGCATCGTGCCGATACGGAAATGGCGGCCGGCCTGCGATGGCGGGGCGACGATGCCGCGATTGTGGCCGGCATCGGCCAGCACGAAGGTCACATCGGCATCGGCCAACTGATGGATTTTGTAGACGGACCGCCACGGCGCCACGTGGTCGTGCTCGGTGCCGACAGCGAAGATCGGGCTATGGATGTCGCGCAGCGATACCGCCTGCTCCTCGACCTGAAAGCGGCCCTCGGCCAGGTCGTTGTTCAGGTAGAAGGCGCGCAGATATTCGGAATGCATGCGCGCCGGCATGCGGGTCGCATCGGTCGACCAGGTCGTGATGTCGGTCGCCTTTTCCCGTTGTCCGAGGAGATAGGTCCGGACGATGCGCGACCAGATGAGGTCGTTCGAGCGTAGCAGGTGGAAGGTTCCCGCCATGCGCGCAGCCTCGAGCACGCCGTCCTCCGCCATCACGTCGTCGAGGATCGCGAGCTGGCTTTCGTCAACGAAGAGGCTGAGCTCGCCCGCCTCGCGAAAATCGACCTGCGCGGCGAGAAAAGTCAGGCTCGCCAGGCGGTCGTCGAGATCGCGTGCCATGGCGGCAGCCGTGAGCGCGAGCAAGGTGCCGCCGATGCAATAGCCGACGGCGTGAAGCCGGCTGGCGCCGGTCGCGGCGAGCGCCGCCGCAAAGGCCGGTTGCACCCCGGACACGCGATAGTCGTCCAGGCCGACGTCACGATCGGACAGCTCGGGATTCTTCCAGGAGATGACGAAGACCGTGAAGCCCTGCTCGACCAGATGCCGGATCAGCGAGTTCTCCGGGCGCAGGTCGAGAATATAGTACTTCATGATCCAGGCGGGCACGATCACGATCGGCTCGACCCGAACCTCGCCGGTGGAAGGTGCGTATTGAATGATCTCCGCCAGCGGGATGCGGTGAACGACCTTGCCTTCGGTCAACGCGACGTCTCTGCCGGGCTGAAACTGCAACGCTTCGCGCGGACCTTCGCGCCTGGCCAGCCGGGCCACGTCCTCGAGCGCGAACATGGTGCCGCGAAGCAGGTTCGATCCGCGTTCCCGAACGGTGGTGTCGACCACCTCGGGATTGCTCCAGGGCCAGTTCGATGGCGCGAGCAGATCGAGCGTCTGCCGGCCGACGAAGTTGAGCTGGGCAAGGTGATGCGGCGTTGCGCCATGGACGTCGCGGGTCGCCAAATCCCACAGGCGCTCGCTCGCGAGCAGACATTCCGCACAGAGCGCATAGGGCCAACGTTGCCAGGATGGGTGGCGAAAGCGCTTGTCATGCGGCAGCGAGCGCTCACAAGGCGTGCAGACATTGCTGGTGTTCGCGCTCAATGCCAGTTCGGTGAGGCGCATCGTCTCCGCCAATCCCTGGCGTGCCAGCTCGGCAAGCCGTCCCGGCGAGGCGGCAAGATGAAGCGACCAGTCGAACCAGGCTTCCGCCAGTCCCATCGGCGAAAACCCAGCGAATGATCGTCCGATGGCCGCATGGAGCAGCCGGTCCACGCGCGGCTCGCCGCCAGCCGGAGCTGCCGCTGGCGCGGTCACCGCGATCGGTGTTGCGGAGGCAAGGGCGGAACGCTGTGAAGTAGCGGCGGTCATGGCGGTCCCTGCGGATCCGGGCAACTCGTGAAAGCATGACCATGCTGGCGGCCGGTGCTTTGACTTGTGTCAAGGCACCGAGATGCCGGACGCGGCAATTGTCTGGCGTGCAGCCTGGATACCGCACGATCCCAGAAACGGAGGCGGATATGACCAATGTGAAGTCGAACCAGCAGGCGGCCAAGGACGCGATCGCCGGGCTGGATGGAATTGCCCGGACCGCTCAGTCGCAGCTCAAGGCGGCGGCCGCGATCCCGCAAGCGATCGTCGAGGCGAACTGGGCGATCGCGTCCGAGTTCCTGAGCTTCGCAAGCCGGCGCCTGCAGGCCCAGGCGGATCTCTGCCGCAGCCTCGGCCGCTGCCAGGAGCTCGGCGAGGCTGTCGACCTCCAGCGCCAGTTCACCGAACGCGTCACCAAGGATTACTCGGACGAGGTGAACCAGCTCTCCGAGGTCATGCGCCGCAACATCGCCTCGCTGTCGGCGGTCGGAGCCGAACTGGTCGCGGACACCGGCGACAAGGGCAAGCTTGCGGCGTGATCGGCGCGCCACTTAGGGTCTTGTCCGCTCATCCGGGGAGTAGGGATAGGCAGGGGTGGTTGCCGGGTTCCGCGGCTCGTGAAGCGCGGGATCATGGCTGCGCCTCTGGCAGGGCTGCCGACGCGGGCATTCGAAAGGAAATCGCGTCGGCCATTGCGGACGATTTGATCTACATCAACGACACGCTCGGCGATTTCACGCTGGCTGAACCAACGACACCTATCTCGTGGGGTTGGGATGGAGGGGCAGGCGACAGCGGAAAGTGGCGTGATCGCCGCACTTTGGGGCGATGACGCGCAAGGCGAGGAACTCGCCGCCCGTCTGAGCGCGCGAAGCGCCTGCATGGTGTCCGCCGCCGGCAACCTCGACGAACTTGACCACTTGGTCAGTCGCAATCGAGTCGAGTGCGTGCTCTGCTCGGACGCCGGTCTCGATGAAGGCCTGCCCCTGCTTGGCAGCGTCGTCGACCGCGTATCGGGGCGCGCTCCGGTCATATTCGTGGCGCCGGAAAAACGCCAGGATGCGGTCATCCAGGCCTTCCGCCTTGGAGCACGCGACTGCGTGACGATGACGGAAGCCTGCGCCGACGACCTCGTCGAGGCGATCCAGAGACTGAGAACCGCGTTTGATCGCGGTTCGCTTTCCAGCTCGCACGCATATGACGATCCCGCCGCGGCCGGGCAGCTCCCCATGAACTTGCTGTCTCCCGAAAAGCTGGTGCGCAAGCTCGACGAGGTGCGGGCAAATGCCGGCGATGGGATTGGTATCCTGGCAATTCAAATCCCGGAGCTAGGCTACTTCGCCGCCAAATTCGGGCGCCAGACAGCCGAAGAGATCTCACGCGAATTCGCGAAGCGCCTGAATTTGGCGCTCCAGGGGACTGGCTATTTTTGCCGACGGCCAGATGCGAGCTTTGTAGCGTTGCTAATCCCGATGTCGGGAGCCGCTGCCTTGGAGATGGCGATTGGCCAGATCTCGAACCAGCTGAGCTTCGCAGTGCGGCTGAGTGATCTGGATTTCCGCATCGAAAGCGTCATCGGCGCCTGCGATTCCGGCATCGCACCGGAAGCGCTGCTGGCAATCGAATGCGCCGACAGATCCCTGGAAAACGCGATGGCCCGAGGGGTCCGCTACCATATCGCCGATGCGGATACCTACGGCGTCCCCCTGCAGCATTCATTTGCCCGCGGGCGCGGTCGCAAAGTGAACCGTCGCCTCGGCGAACGATCCCGCGTCAATAAGCGTGGCAAGATTGTCCTCCCGCACCTCAACGCGACAATCGATTGCGCGGTCCTCGATGTTTCATCGACCGGTGCACGCCTGCGGATCAACAGCAGCCTGGTCGCACCGGAGGAGTTCGAGCTGATGCTGCCGCATCAGGCCCAGAGGCGGCAGGTGAAGGTACGCTGGCGGAGACAGAAGGAGCTGGGGGTGGAGTTCATCGACCAGCTGGTTTGACCGGTCTGCCGTCGAAACGGCCAACCTTGAATATGCAAACAGGAGGATCGCAATGCCGAGCAAAGCCTCCAAGCCCGTCATGCTCGTCCGCCGCAGCATTGTCTCACTTTTGACTGTCGAGATCTTGCCGGCGGCAGATGCAGCCGGCAAGGACCAGTTGCGGACATGATCGGTTCGCCGCCTCAAATACTCCCCGCTCATTCGGAAAGCAGGGACAGGCGGGGGGTGACAGCCCCGTTCCACGGCTGGATGAAGCGCGGGATCGTGGCATCGCCTCTGGTCGGGCTGCCGCTCGGCCTTGCCTTGAAGCTGTACGGCACCGAAGCTGCGGCGAACTTGGCCTGGATGGTCGCGACGCTACCGGTCCTCGCCAAGCTCGCGTTCGACATCCTCGTCAGCCTGCGTCGCAGCGAGTTCGGGCTCGACATCGCGGCGGCCTTGTCGATGAGCGCCGCGCTCCTCGTCGGCGAGAGCCTGGCCGCTGCGATCGTCGCACTGATGTATGCCGGCGGACAGTATCTGGAAGCCTTCGCCGAGGGACGCGCACAACGTGACATGACCGCGCTGCTCTCGCGCCGGCCAGTGCGAGCGATGCGCTTCGACGGCAACGGGCTGCGTGAGGTATCAGCGGAAAGCATCGCACCCGGCGATCGACTGCTGATCCGGCAGGGCGACGTCACGCCGGTCGACGGGCTGATCAGGAAGGGGATTGCCCGGCTGGACCTGTCGGCACTGACCGGTGAATCGCTGCCGGTTCATCGCGAGATCGGCGCCGAGATCCCCAGCGGGGCAAGCAATATCGGCGAGGCTTTCGAGCTCGTCGCTTCCCGCGCGGCGAAGGACAGCGCCTACGCCGGCATCGTCCGCATGGTCGAAGCCGCGCAGCGTTCCAAGGCGCCGATGTCGCGGCTAGCCGACCATTATGCGCTGGGTTTTCTCGCGATCACCGTTGCACTGGCGGGCCTGGCCTGGTCCGCGAGCGGCGATGCCGTCCGGGCCGTCGCTGTCCTGGTGATCGCCACCCCGTGCCCTCTTCTGCTTGCGGTCCCTGTCGCGCTCGTGGCCGGCATGTCGCGCGCAGCCCGGCACGGCATTCTCGTCAAGGGCGCCCAGGTCATCGAAGGTCTCGCCGGCATTCGCACGATCGTGCTCGACAAGACCGGCACGCTGACGGAAGGGCGTCTTCGCCTTGCCGGTATCGAACTGGCCGAGCCGCCTGTCTGCGACGAGACCACGCTGCTGCGGCTCGCAGCGTCCCTTGACCAGGCGTCACCACATGTCGCGGCCCGTGCCCTCGTCGATGAAGCCCGGGACCGTGGCCTTTCTCTCGCCGTTCCCGAGGCGGTGAGCGAAACGGCCGGCGAAGGCATCTCCGGCTATGTCGAGGGACTGCATCTCGCCCTGGGCGGCTGGAATTTCGTGACGGGCCTGATCGCGCTGCCTGACGCGGCAGGCCGAGCTCAGGGCCAGGATGGCGTGCCGATCGTCGCCGTTGCGATTGATGGCAGGTTCGCAGGCAAGATCCTGTTGTCCGACCGCTTGCGCGATGGCGCCGGCGACGTCCTCGGCCAACTGCGTTCCCTCGGTGTGAAACGGGTGCTCCTGGCCACCGGAGACCAGCCGAAGATCGCGGCGGCAATGACCGCGGGATTGCCGTTCGATGCCGTCCACGCCGACCAATCCGCAGCCGACAAGGTCGCTATCGTCAAGGCGGAGCAGCGATACGGGCCGGTCATGATGGTTGGCGACGGCGTCAACGATGCCCCGGCGCTCGCCGCCGCGACGATTGGGACCGCGCTCGGCACGCACGGCTCGACCGCTTCCGCCGAGACGGCCGGCATGGTCCTGCTGGTCGACAGCCTGGATCGTCTTCCGCTCGCATTGCAGATTGCACGCCGCGCCCGCGAGGTCGCGCTCCAGAGCGTCTTCGCCGGAATCGGGCTGTCGCTCCTGGGCATGGCGGCGGCGGCCATGGGATGGCTGACCCCCGTGCAGGGAGCTCTGTTGCAAGAGGGAATCGATGTCGCGGTGGTGCTCAACGCGCTGCGTGCTCTGAGCGACTGACGCGCAGGTTTGCGCGTTCGCCCTCGCGACCAGCCAGCGCTACACGCGGGAACCACTGCGCCTGCTTTTGGGTTCAGTCCACATTGCGGCGGCAAAGGCTCGGCCTTGAGAGACGTCAAGGCCGCCAGCGTCCGTGCCGGCTACTCTCGCGTCGTGCAGCCGGAGACCGCAGCATGATGCCGACAGCCAGAACGACATCGTCGCCTTCTTGTGCTCGCAGCGGGCGTTCGGCTCGGGCGAGCCGCCGGACGAGACGGTCTCGACGCATATCTCGACGGTGCTGCTGCTGGGCGAACGCGCCTTCAAGCTGAAGCGGCCGGTGCGCCTTCCCTATGTCGACCTATCCCGCCCGGAGCGCCGGCTCCAGCTTTGCCAGCGCGAACTCGAGTTGAATCGTCGGACGGCGCCCGATCTCTATCGCCATGTACACCGCATTACCTGCGAGCCCGACGGCCGCCTCGCATTAAACGGCAGCGGCCGACTCGTCGACGCCGTCCTTGAGATGCGGCGCTTCGACGGTGCCATGCTGTTCGACAAGCTGGCCGGCGCAGGGACATTGACCGGGGCACAGATGGAGGATCTGGCCGATGTCATCGCGGGCTTCCATCGATCGGCCGCTGTCTGCGACGATACCGGCGGCGCGGAGCGCCTCCGCCGCGTGCTCGACGTTAATGCGCGCGCCTTCGCAAGCGCGCCGCATCTGCAGCCGGATGCCGTCGCCGCCGCGGATTCCGCCTGCCGCGCGGCCTTGACGCGTCACGCCGCCCTGCTCGATCAGCGCGCACGAGACGGCTTCGTGAGGCGCGTGCATGGCGATCTGCACCTTCGCAACATCTGCCTGATCGACGGCAGGCCGACCTTGTTCGACTGCCTCGAATTCGACGAAGACCTCGCCACCACCGACGTGCTCTACGATGTCGCCTTCACGCTGATGGATCTGTGGCATGGCGGCGCGAAGGACTTGGCCAACATCCTGTTCAACCGCTATCTCGACGCAACCGGAGACGATGCCGGCATCGCCCTGCTTCCGCTGTTCATGGCGGTGCGCGCCGCGGTCCGGGCCCATGTTACGGCGCGAACCGCGACGATCGGCCAGAATGCCCTCGAAGCTCAGGGCTATCTCGACCTCTGCTGCGAACTCCTGCGCGAAAGCCCGCCGACCCTGACGGCGATCGGCGGTTATTCCGGCTCTGGGAAATCGACTGTCGCTGCCGCAGTCGCGCCGTGCCTGGGAACCGCGCCCGGAGCGCGCGTCCTCTCCAGTGATCGCTTCCGGAAACGCCTCTTCGGCGTCGCGGCGCGCGCCCGCCTGCCGGCAGATGCGTATCGGACGAAGATCTCCCTCCGCGTCTATGCCGAGCTCGCCGAAACCGCAGAGCGCGTCCTACAAGGTGGCCGATCCGTTATCGCCGACGCGGTGTTCGACCGGCAGGCAGATCGCGATCGTTTCGCCTGGATAGCGGCCTGCGTCGGTGCGACGCTTCGTGGCGTCTGGCTGGAGGCCCCAGAAAGGATCCTGGTCGATCGCGTCGCGCATCGCCGGGACGATCCGTCCGACGCCACGCCGGATGTGGTGGTGCAGCAGATCGCCAGGCATGAGGCGCCGACCGACTGGACCACGATCCGTGCTGACGTCGAAGCGGCGACCGTAGCCGCGGCAGTGAAGCGCGTCTTGCTCGGCCAAGCTGGCGCCACCGATGCGCACGCATGACAAGCGTGCCACTGCTTGCGGCAAATCAATGCCGTTCTCTCCACTCAGGTCGAAGCTTCCTTGTCACTCCAACCAGGGAGATCGTCATGGAACTGAACACGGCCTCATCACAGGATTCTGGCCTCGCGAGCGTCATGGTCCCGATCAATCTCGGCGCTGGCGCGGCCGATCGTGTCAGGCTCGCATTGTCGCTCGCAGAGCGCTTCGGCAGTCGTCTGATCGGGATTGCCGCTCTGGAACGTGCTGTCCTTTATCTCGGAGACGGTACAGTCAGCGTCGATGCGATGCTTGTCGAGGAGGCCACGAAGGCCGCGCAGGAGGACCTCGCAAAGGCCGAGGCCATCTTTCGGCGCGTCGCTGGGCACTACAATGACATCGTCTGGCGCAGCGCCATCGACACGCCGCTTCCCTACATCACGCGCAACGCTCGCGCTGCCGATATCGTGGTGGTGGGCCGGCAGTCCTCACTCGACGCGCCGCAAGGCAGGATGGCACTCGCCCCTGCTGATCTTGTCATGGATCTCGGGCGTCCGCTTCTCGTCGCGCCGCCGGACGTCGCCGAGCTTTCGGCCGAGAACATCGTGATCGCCTGGCGCGATACGCGGGAGGCGCGACGCGCCGTCTGGGATGCTCTGCCCTTCCTCAAGCGTGCCAAGACTGTGACCATCGTCTCCGTTGGAGAGGGGGCTCCCGAGCAGGGCACCCATGACGTACGCGACTATCTCGCTCTGCACGGTGTTGCGGCTGACCTCGATGTGCGGCCCAAGATCACCAATTTCGCAGCGCAAGAGTTGATCGACTGTGCGCGCCGCCAGAACTCGGACCTGATTGTATCCGGCGCATATGGCCACAGCCGAATGCGCGAGTGGCTGCTCGGCGGGATGACTGCAGATCTACTGGAATCGACGCCGGTTTGCTGTCTGATGTCTCACTAAGAAAACCGGCCCGATCGCGCCTTGTTTGCCTGATCCGGTCAATCATGAGTGTGCCAACAGCCCATTTCGGAGCGGCGCTGCTCGCAGTCAGGTCGAGAGAAGGCAGGGAATGCGGCAGCGCGACAACATCCGCGTCGTCTGCCGCACCAGCTCGGAACACACGAGCTGATTGCTGCAATAGGCGGGCGCGACGAGCAGATCGGCATCGTCTTCGTCGAGGATATGCAGGAGCTCTCGCAGCGGTGCTGCCCCGCTTCGACCGCGGGCCCTCGCGGGGACGCCGTGGCTCTGCAGGAAATCGGCGACATCGGCGGCGCTGCTTGCCGGTGTGGCCGACAGTACCTCGTTCAAGGTGACCACGCTGACCTGCTGCGCCCGGCGCAGCAGCGGCAGAGCCTCACGTACAACGCGTCGCGAGGCCCGACAGTCGCGCCAGGCTATCGCAATATGTCGCGGCAACGCGCGAGCCTCGTAGGCAGGCGGCACGACCAGGACGGGCCGCCCGCCGCGGACGAGCAACACCTGCGCATCACAGGGACCATCATCATTGCCCGATGATGTCGACTGTCCGATCACGATGAGGTCGGCGCGCCGAGCTTCGCGCAGCACCGCTTCGGTCATCGATCCGATTCCGCCAGCAAAGAAGACCTGGTCGACGCTCGCTTCGACCGTGGCGCGGAACCCTGCCTCCACTGTGGCGAGATCGACATGGCAGCTGGCGCGCGCTTCCGCGAGCAGCTCGCCCACCATCCCGATTGTGGCGTTTGGCTCGACCTCCGGCGGGTGCGGCCATCGCGACAGAACACCCAGAAGGCTCGCGCCGAGCTGGCCAGCGAGCATTCCCGCATAGCTGGCTCGCTGATAGGCGGCATCGTCTTCGCCCAGGGCAACCAATATCTCGGCGTAGGACATCGGAGCCTCCCACTGATGACTATCGGAGACGATCCTAGATCGCGCATTGGGCTCCGCCTTGATGCGCGTCAAAGCCCCCTCAACCGGGTCGCCATGCGCGGACTTGTCCGAGATCAAGGCGCGCATGTCGCTCGATCCCGATAATGCGTGCTCGACTTGCAACCGATGGAGCACCACCATGCGCATCTGGCTCAGGCGCCGTTTCGAACGGCAGGCCCGGTTGATGGGCGCCATGATGGAGCGAATTGGCATTGAGCCCGAACTGGCGGCAAGTCGCGGGCGGCTCTATGACGCCGCCAATCGCCGCTGTCTCTGGTGCGCCGCTCATGAAGAGTGCGGCAGATGGATCGAGCAGCATCAAAATGCCGAGCGCGGCCCCGACTTCTGCCCTAACGCCACGTTCTTCGAACACACCAAGCAGATGCATCCCAAGGGCTGACCGGCCGCCGCGGCGTGAGGTGCAGGTGCTCCGGCAGCCGGTAGATCAGGCCTTCCGGACCGCCATGACGGCATAGGTCCGCAAACGCCCGCCGGCGTCCTTGATCGACACATATTCGCCAGGCGCCATCCGGTGGCTGTCGAGGCGAAAGCCGCCTTCATCGTCCGCGTCAGACCGGTCATCATAGTCGAAGACCCAGGTCGCTCCACCTGCTCCGCCCGCGCGGTGGAGCAGCCTGCCGTGGCGCGTTGCTCCGTCGGGTGCCAACCGCCTCACGCGGCAGTGATCGCGCTGGGCGTGCCAGGCCTCCGTGTCGAGCCGCCCCGCTTCGTCGAGCGGTGCGACGATCTCGTAGCCGTCGCGCGGATTGCCTTCGGGAAACTCGGGACAACGCGCGAGCTGCAGCGAAATCTTGCTCAAGCCTGTCATTGTAACCTCCTCCTTATGGTCAGCCCATTCCCGCGATCGAGACCCCGAGTGCGCCTTGTGATCGACAAGCAGGAGCACGCGGCGCCCTTGAGCGCCTTGATGTTCCTCAAACGCCGGGAGCAGGCCGAAGAATCAGCTCGGCATTGACCAGCTCAGTGTCGTTCGGCTCGGGCCGCGTGCCGAAGCCGAGCTCGCGGCACATCCTCAGCATGGTGGAGTTGCCGCGCATCACCTGACCGTGAATGACCGACAGTCCCTCCTGCCGAGCCCAGGCGATCACCATCTCCATCAGCGTCCAGCCCAGGCCCTGGCCCTTCAGATCGGAGCGGACGAGCACGGCGTATTCGGCGCGTTCGTGATTGGCGTCGGCATGCAGGCGTGAGACGCCGAGGAGACGCCCATCCTCCTCGGAGATGGCGGCGAAGGCGATCGCGCGCGCATAGTCCAGCTGGGTCAGCCGCGCGATGAAATCGTGGCTGGGCTTGCGCGGAAGGGCGAAGAAGCGCAGGCGGAGATCGTCCTCGGTGATGCCCGCCAGGAAATCCGGATAGAGCTTTTCGTCCTCGGGCCGCAACGGCCTGATCAGGATCTTGCGGCCGTCCTTCAGCACCGTCCGCCGCTCCAGATGGCGGGGATAGGGCCGGATCACCATGCGCGGATGATCATTCTCGCGGCAGGCGCCAACCGGCATCACCCTGATCCGGGCATCGACCACGATGACGCCGTCCGGGTCGGCGAGCAGAGGGTTGAGGTCGAGCTCGCGGATTTCGGGACAATCCGCCGCCAGTTGGGCAAGCTTGACGAGCGTTGTCGCCACAGCGTCGAGATTGGCGGCAGGAACGTTCCGGTAAGCCGCCAGGACACGGGACACCCTGGTGCGGGCAATGAGGTCGCGAGCCCGATCGAGATCGAGAGGCGGCAGCGCCAGTGCCTTGTCGGCGATCGCCTCGACCGCCGTCCCGCCTCGGCCGAAGACGATGACCGGACCGAACGTCGGGTCGTCGGCAATGCCGGCGATCAGCTCGCGGGCATTGCGCCGCCGGATCATCGGTTGAACCAGAAAGCCCGATATCCGTGCCTCCGGCCTGATCTTTCGAATGCGCGCCAGCATGTTTTCAGCGGCGACGCGGACAGCTTCGGCCGTGGTCAGGTCGAGTGCGACACCATCCACATCGGACTTGTGGATGATGTCGGCCGAATGCAGCTTGAGCACCACCGTGTTGCCGGCCGCGAGCACCTCGGCGCCAAACCTGGCCGCCTCCTGCGGATCGGATGCCAGGCGCGGCGCCGCGACCGGGATCGCATAGGCTTCGAGCACCCGCGCCGTCTCGATCGGATCGAGCCAGTTTCCACCCTTCCGAAGCGCCTCGCCGATGGCCGCTTTTGCAGTCGGCGTGTCTGGGACAAAATCCTGCGGCATGCCGTCCGGCATGCGCATCAGCTCGGTTTGAGCCCGGCGATAGGCAATCAGATGAGCCATGCCGCTCACGGCATCCGCTTCGGTCGGAAAGCTTGGGATCCCGGCAGCCACGAAACGATCGGGCCCCTCCTCCTTGTCGGCTCCGATCCAGGCCGTGAACACAGGCTTGCGGAGCTCTCGGCGCGCCCGGCGCTGCTCGACGACATGCGCGATCGCTTCTGCGGCCTCGCGCTGGCTGGTCAGGCGGGTCGCGACGTCGAGAACCAGAAGGGCATCACTGTTCTCGTCCTCGAGCAGGATATCGAGCGCCTTGGCGAAACGATCGGCATCGGCGTCGCCGATGATGTCCACCGGGTTGGCCTGGGACCATGATGGCGGCAGGACGGCATCGAGCCGGGCTCTCGTCGCCTCAGTCAGGGTCGCCAGGCTGATGCCGAGATCGAGCAGACGGTCGACCGCAAGCACGCCGATACCGCCGCCATTGGTCAGGATCGCGACCCGATCGCCATCGAACGGCGACTGGCGTCCGAGCGTCTCGGCGGCGGCGAACAGATCGGCGACATCATAGGCCCTGACCAGCCCGGCTCGCCTGAAGGCCGCATCGTAGACCGCATCGGAGCCGGCAAGCGCGCCGGTATGGGTCGCGGCCGCCGCGGCTGCGGGCGCATGGCGGCCGGCCTTGATGACGACGACCGGCTTGACTCGCGCGGCCGCGCGCGCCGCCGACATGAACTTGCGTGGATCGGCGATGGCCTCGACATAGAGCAGGATCGCCCGCGTCCCGGGGTCGAGTGCGAAATGATCGAGGCAGTCGCCGAAATCGACGTCGATCTGGTCGCCCAGCGTGAGGACTCCGGAAAAGCCGAGGCGATGCGCCGCCGCCCAGTCGATCAGGCCGGCAGCGACAGCGCCGGATTGGGAGATCAGGGCGAGATCGCCCTGCTGGAGCTGTCCGGAAGCGAAGCTCGCATTGAGGCGCGCATAGGGCGACATCAGCCCCAGGCAATTGGGCCCGACGATGCGCATTCCGACCGCGCGGCCGAGCTCCCGGATCGCCCAGGCCGCGGAACCCGGCCCGCGTCCCAGCCCTGCCGTCAGGATCAGGCAGGCCCTGACCCCTTGTTTGGCGGCAGCTTCGACGACGCCCCGAACCGCCCCCGGTGGCGTACAGATGATGGCGAGGTCGGGCGGCTCCGGGAGCGTCGCGAGATCGGGATAGCAGGCTTCGCCGCAGATCACGCGATGGCGGGGATTGACCAGGCGCAGGGACCCGGCGAAGCCACCCTCGCGAAGATTGGCGAGAACGGCTTGCCCGACCGAGCCGGCGCGTTCGCTGGCTCCGACAACCGCGACCGAGCGCGGCTGCATCAGCGCATCGAAGCGGTATGTGCTCATTCTCGGCTCCATGCTTGCTTACGGCGACAGAGTGCCGCTGCTTTGAGACATTTGCTCCACAAGCAGGCCGAGTGTCCCTTGATCGCCGCGGCGCAGGCCTCAGGCGTCGAGACGGCGTAAGGCGATCCGGTCGCGCAGGACGATCGAGCGGCGATGGGACGGCAGCTCGATGACGCCTTTACGCTCGAGCTGAGTCAACGTGCGGGAGACGGTCTCGATCGTGAGACCGAGATGATCGGCGATGTCGCTGCGCGACATGGGCAGATCCAGATGGCTCATCTCGGAGAGACGTCCCGACATGTCCAGCAGGAAGGTCGCGATGCGTTCCAGGGCGCTCTTGCGGCCGAGCAGGAGCATGTGGCTCTGCGCGCGCTCGATCGCATGCATCATCGCCGCGACCACGCGCTGGGCGAATTCGGCATCTTCCGCCAGCATCCGCTCGAGCTGCGAGCGCTGATAGATCCGCAGTGTCGCGTCTTCGACGACCTCGGCGCCGACCCGGTGCAGGGCGGACGCCTCAAATCCGAAAAGATCACCCTTCAGGTGAAAGGCGTCGATCTGGCGCCGCCCGTCCTTGAGGAGTTGCGACGTCCGAACCGTTCCGGAGACCACCTCGTAGAAGTGCAGCGCAGCTGAGCCTTCGGAAAAGACGGTCTGCCCCTTTTTGAAGCGTGTCGGAACATCGATGAACGCAATGGCGCGCTTCTGGACGATGGCACCTGGTACCGCATGCCCGGCGTGGGGGTACTGAAGAGCGGTCTGCATCGGCATGTCTCCGCTTGCGATCTGTGATGACGTTCTACCTCCCGCGGAACCCTGCCAAAATCCGATACACTCCTAAGGGATTTTACTGAGGCCGTTCCTGCGATCGCGTCAGGGCGCTCCGGATTCCGTCGAGCAGTGCGCTGTCATGCAGGGGTTTCTCGAGCACTTTGCAGAAGCCTGCCCGTCTCGCGCGCTCCCGCACCTCCCGGCTGGGAAGACCGGTCATGAGGATTGCCGGAAGCCGGACATTGCGGCGCCTCAGCCGGTCGATCAGCTCAAAGCCATCCATCCCGGCCATCGCATAGTCGATGACGAGGCAGCCACGGGCAGGAAGATCGTCGTCGAGAAGAAGGCTCTGCGCATCGCCATAGATGCGGACGTCGAGCCCCTCGATCTCGAGGGCGAACTTCAGCGAACGCAGGACGGCGGGATCATCGTCGACGATGATCACCGGCCCGGTGGATTCCAATGTCGGAGGGCTCTCGACAGACATGCGAGCCGTTATCGCGCTCGCCAAGCTCTTCGGAAATTCCGGGAAACCCCTTAGGGCTTGTCGTCCTTGGCCCCGGCTAGAAGCACGAAGCGGACGAGCTCGGACAGGCTGCGCGCCTGCATCTTCGTCATGGCATTGGCGCGGTAGATCTCGACTGTCCGAGGACTGATGTCGAGGTCGAAGGCGATGACCTTGTTTGCCTTGCCTGCAACCAGCCCGTCCAGCACCTGACGCTCGCGTTCGGACAGAGATTGAAGTCGCTGGCTGATCTCCTGGGTCTCGCTGTCGATGCGGAAACGCTCACGGTGGCGGTTCAACGCCGAGCGGACCGCTCCGAGGATCGTCTCGTCGTCGAAGGGCTTCTCGACGAAATCGAGCGCTCCCTCCTTCATCGCCTCGACTGCCAGGGGCACGTCGGCATGGCCGGTCATCACGATCACCGGCATGGCATAGCCGCCCTGCCTGAGACGGCGCAGGAATTCGATGCCATCGATCTCCGGCATCCGGACGTCGGTCACCACGCAGCCCCTGCCACCGACGCCGACCTTGTCGAGGAAGGCGACGGCGGACTCGTGCAGCCTGACCGGCAGGCCGTCCGAGGCGAGGAGGAACGACAGTGACTGGCGCACCGCCGCATCGTCATCGACGATATGAACGACCGGCTCTTCAGCCATTCTGGAACTCTCCGGGATCGAACGCGCGCAACGTAAAGCTGAAGGTGGTCCCTTCGCCAGAACGACTATCGGCCCAGATCTTCCCGCCATGCGCCTCGACGATCGTTCGGCAGATGGACAAGCCGACGCCCATGCCCTGCTTCTTGGTCGTCATGAACGGTTGGAACAACTGCTCGGCGACGGCTGGGCTGATGCCGGGGCCCGTGTCGGCGATGCTGATCTCGATCAGTTCGTCGGCAACCGCCCTCGTCGAGATCGAAAGTTCGCGTCGTTGCGAGCCGGACATGGCTTCGAGGGCGTTGCGGATCAGGTTCAGCAGGACCTGCTGAACCTGGATCCGATCCGCCAACACGTAAGCGGCCGCAGGATCGAGCGCGAAGGTTATGCGCACGCCCTTTTCCTTGGCGCCGACGAGGGCGAGCGCGCTCGCCTCCTCGATGAGCTTCGGCAATGCTTCGACATGCCTCTCGCTCTCGCCGCGCGCGACGAACTCGCGCAGGTGCCGGATCACCTGGCCGGCTCGCAAGGCCTGCTCGGCCGCCTGGTTGACCCCGTCGCGCAGCAGCTGGAACTCGTCGCCCTCGAACCTTTGCAGGATGCGGTGGCAGCCCTTGAGATAGTTCGTGATCGCCGTCAGCGGCTGGTTGAGCTCGTGAGCCAGCGTCGAGGCCATTTCGCCGAGGACCGTGAAGCGCGACATGTGAACGAGCTCGGACTGAAGCTCCTGCAGCCGGGTTTCGGTCTGCCGACGTTCCGTGAGGTCGCGAATGAAGCCAGTGAAGTAGCGCTGCCCTCCGGAGCGCATCTCGCCGACGGAGAGCTCCATCGGGAAGGTCGAGCCATCCTTGCGCTGGCCGACCACGACGCGGCCGATGCCGATGATCCGCTTCTCGCCAGTCGTGAGATACCGCGCGATATAGCCATCATGCTGCGAACGATAGGGGTCGGGCATCAGCATCTTGAGATTTTGGCCGATGACCTCGCCGGGCTCGTAGCCGAACTGCCTGACCGCCGCAGCGCTGAACGACTGGACGTGGCCCCGTTCGTCGATGACGATCATTGCATCCGGCACTGTCTCCAGGATCGAACGCAGATGCGCTTCGCTGGCGCGCAAGGCTCCTTCGGCGCTACGCTGCCCACCGGCATCGCGCAGCACGATACCGAAGCCGAGGACCTGCTTCCGATCCCCGTACAGGGCCGAGATGGTGATCCGAGCCTGGAAGTCGGCGCCACTCTTGGTCCGGCGCGGCGCCTCGAGCCGGAGCTCCTTCAGCCGCGCAGCGCTGAGGTCGGACGCTGGGCGCCCCGTCTCCTGATCCTGTTCGCCATACAACAGATGATGCGACTGCCCGCAGAGCTCGTCGGCGCTCCATCCGACCACCTGCTCGCAGCCGGCGCTGACGCTGCAAATCCGGCCGCTGGCGTCGAGCACCAGAAGAACGAACCGCTCGACCGTGTCCGAGAACGGGATGTCAGCCGGAACCGTCTCGGCCAGGATCTCGTCTGCTTCCGTTGATCTCTGCATCCGGGCGCCAAAAAGAGACCGAGACTTGACGCGAAGGCACGAGCTCGACCGGAATCACACCCGGCCTGGGTCATGCCGCCGGATCAATACAGCACGTGTTCAGTGGGTTGGAAACGATCGAAATTTGCCGCGGACCCGCGCCGCAGCCACCGGTCGATACCGGGCGCTTTAACCGAGCGTCGCGGGTCGCTCTCTGAAATCTCGTCGAACTGCCGCGACCGGAGACTGCGGCAGATTCAGGCAACCGCATTGATGCAACGCAAACCGCGGCGACTTCGCCAATTCAAAGCGCTTTGACGAAGATCAATGCGCAGCCGCTCCGCCCGTCGCTCGATGATCGCACGCCATACAGAGTGAAAGCGGAGGTTGCCATGAACGACGTCTCATCATCGTCCGAGATCGCGCGGTCGATGCCGGCTGGTGGCTGCGCTACCTATCGCGACATCGCCGTCCATCTCGATGGCTCACCGGAGGATGAGTGCCGTCTGGCTTGGGCCGAAGCATTGGCGGCAAGCCATGCGGCACGGCTCACCGGCATCTTCACCAACATGCTGCCCGATCCCGCGCTGTTCGCCGGCGACTGCGGCATCTCGGCGATCGGGCAATTGACGGATACCGTCATTGAAGAAGGAAACGTTATCGAGACGCGCCTGAAGCGGCGCTTCGGCAGGCTCGGCCCGGCCAATGAGCTGCGTCGCCTCGACGCCTTCCCCGGCCTGCTCGAGCAGGCGGTAGCGACCGAGGCGCGCTGGAACGATCTCTTCGTGGCGAGCAGCCCGCGCGACGGCGAACAGGCGCGCTGGCGTGCGATGATCGAGAGCGTGATGTTCGACGGCGGACGAGGCCTCTTCCTGCTGCCGCCGAAGGTGGAGCTGCGCTCCGCGATCCGAACGGTTCTCATCGCATGGGTCGATTCGCGGCAGAGCGCCCGCGCGGTTGCGGAAGCCATGCCGCTGATCGCCCGGGCGTCGCAGGTGCAGGTCGTGACGGTCAGCGAAGAGGCCCATGGACGGATGGGCGGGGCCGAAGCCCTGGCCGACATCACGACCCACCTCACCCGCTGCGGCGCCAAGGTGACTGCGAATGCCCTGCAAACCGAGACCGCCCCAGGCGACGCTCTTCTCAATGAGGCAAGACGGACTTCTGCAGACCTGATCGTCGCAGGAGCTTACGGCCATTCGCGCTTCAGAGAATGGGCCCTGGGCGGCGTCACCGCGGATCTTCTGGCCAGCTCTCCCGTCACGCTGCTTATGGCTCACTAGAGCAGAATGGCAAAGTGCCGACCGGTAGCGAACCTCTGCCAATGCTCGTGCTGTCGTTTCGACGGTTTTGTCAGATGCACAACTGGAAAATTGCCATCATCGATGGAGCGCCTGGCTGTAAAAACCATTGCGTTATGAATGTCCGCTTTCAGGCAAGTGCCAACGTCCGTTCACTGGCACGAAGTGGCACCCTGCACCACCAAGAACCGACATCATTATTGTAATGTCCCTCACCATGTCGAGGCAGAGTAAATTACATATGATCGAAGGCGAAAGCGTTGGTGACACCACTTATCAGGTTGCTTGAGAAAAGTGCATCCGCCGGCGACTCGATCGCTAAGGGCTTTGCGCATTCATGGAACGATGCGATTTTCTGCGCGCGAGCCTTCGCCAGCGTTAGTGCCTCCTCACGCGTTACCAGATGAAAGCGCACCGCAGATCCGGGTGGCAATTGCGCGAACCGATCGAGATCGGCGCTGATCACCGTAGCAATCTTGGGGTATCCACCGGTGGTCTGGCCATCGCGCAGCAGCACGATCGGCTGCCCATCGCCGGGGACTTGAACACTTCCTTGCACGATGCCATCCGAGATGATGTTGAAGCCGCTGCTGTGTTCGATCTTTGGGCCCTCAAGGCGGCAACCCATAGGGTCGACCTGGGCGCTGATCGCGAACTCCTCACGAAACAGCGTCTTGAGCGCTCGCTCCGTGAACAGGTCGTCCTGCGGACCGAGGATCAGCCGAATTGGGGCGTTTCCGAGCGCCTCGGCCGGCGGGAGGCTTCGCGGCTGGGCCTCGCCCGCGTCATCGGCAAGCGGCAGCCGATCACCTCGCTGGAGTGGGCGTCCGCCGATGCCTGACCGTCGGTGCACTGATCTGCTCCCCATATCGGGCGCAAGCCGGATACCCCCGGCGATGGCGAGATAGGCGTAGACGCCCTCGCGCACAGGTCCGATGACGAGGTGCTCCCCGGCGTGGACCAACATTGAGCTATCTGCATCGAGGGCGCGGCCCCCGGCCGTTGCGTTGGCGCTCGTTCCCGAGAAAGCGATCAAAGCCGGGCCGCCCTCGAGACAAAACCGGCCTCCCATCAGGCAGAACTCGATCGCTGCCGTATCGAGCGCATTGCCGACGAGCGCGTTGGCCCGCGCGAGGGCGGTCGCGTCCATGGCCCCTGCCGGGGAGACGCCGAAGCGACGCAAGCCGAAGCGTCCGGCGTCCTGCACCGTCGTCAGTGCACCACAGGACTCGACGAGAAGTTCGCTCATGCGATCTCGCAGCCGATGACCGGCTCCCCGCGTGCCGCTGCAGCGTCCAATTCGTCCCAGTGTTTCGGAGGCGTCGGCTCGAACCGGATTTCGTCGCCTGCCGCGAACAGGAAGCCGGGATCCCGGCCGGGCATGAAGGATCTCGCCGGTGTGCGTCCGAGGAGATGCCATCCGCTCGGCGCTTCGACGGAACTGATCGCCGCCTGGGCGCCGCCGATCGAAACGGATTGCGCCGGTGTCTTGAGGCGTGGCTGCAGTCGCCGTGGCGTTTCGAGGCGCGCATCGAGGCCGCCGAGATAGGCGAAGCCGGGCATGAAGCCGATCATGTAGACACGGTAGGTCGCGCCCGCATGCAGCGCGATCACCTCGTCAGGCGTCATGCCGTGACGCTCGGCAACCGCGTCCAGATCGGGGCCGAAGGCACCGCCATAGACCACCGGCACACGCCACCGCCGTATGCGTCGAGGTTCATCCGCCGCGTCTCCGCTGAGCGCGAGAATCCGTTGTTTCAGCCCGTCTACGTCCGTTACCGGGTCGTAGCAGGCCAGCAGCGAGCGATAGGTCGGAACCGTCTCGACCAGTCCGGGGATGGCAGCTTTGCCGAGTGCCGCGTCGAGCGCGAGCACACGGTCGTTCAGGCCTTCGTCGATCTCGTTGCCGAACTCGACCGACAGCGCCGCATCGCCGCAGGCAAGAAGGCGCGGGGATGGCGATCTGGCGGCCTGCTCACGGCCTTCGCTCCACGACTGGATTGCGAGGCTGCTCTCCGCGCAGAACCCGGACGATGTCCTCGGAGACATGGCGGGCGGTCCGTTCAAGGGCCTCTCCAGTGGAGCCGCCGATATACGGGGCCAGCTCGCCGACGAAGGCGTGACGATGCTGGTGGTCACTCACGAGATCGCCTTCGCGCGCGATGTCAGCCACCGCACCATTTTCCTGCATCAAGGGGTGAGCGAGGAGGAAGGACCCTCGGCGCAGGTGCTCGGTGCGCCGCGCAGCGAGCAGGCCCAGCGCTTCCTCAAGCGTGTTCTGCATCCCGATCTCAAATCGAGGAAGACGTCGTGACGGGCCTTGCTGTCATCACCAACTGGTGGGGCGTCATCGACGGCTACCTCCCGCTTCTCGCCAAGGCGAGCTGGCTCGTCGTCCAGGTCACGGCGGTCGTCATCCTGCTGTCCTGGGTGCTCGGGCTGGCGATCGCCCTGATGCGGTCGTCGAAGTCGCGCTTTCTGCAGTGGCCGGCCCGCTTCTACATCTGGTTCATCCGGGGCACGCCGGCGCTGGTGCAGATCTTCATCGTCTATTTCGGCCTGCCCCAGTTCGGGCTGAGGTTGTCGCCTTTCGTCGCCGGCACGATCGCCCTGGGACTCAACAGTGCGGCCTATGTGGCCGAAACCATCCGGGGCGGGCTTCTCAGCATCCCTCGCGGACAGGGCGAGTCGGCGCTTGCGCTAGGCCTGACTCATAGCGACGCCATGCGTCGCATCATCCTGCCGCAGGTCGTGCGAGTGATCATTCCGCCGATCTCGAACGAAGTCGCTTCGTCTATCAAGAATACATCCCTGCTCTCGACGATCACGTTGATGGAACTCACCCTTCAAACAGAAGTGATCGTCGCGACAACCTTCAAGCCGTTCGAGTTCTATATCGCGGCAGCAATAATTTACCTGCTGATGACGACGGTTTGCCTTACGGCTCTTCGCCAGGTCGAGAACAGGTATTCGCTTCGTTACTGATATAGGCAACAAAAGAAGGGGAGTTACGCATGATCAGGAAACAGGTATTCGGCTGCGCCATTGCTCTGATGGCGATGCTCCTTCCCGCGGCGTCTCAGGCACAGGGCCAGCTTGAGCTTCTGCAGCCCGGCAAGCTGAGCTGCGGCGCCGATGGCGGTTACCCGCCCTTCTCCTTCACCAACGAAAAGGGGGAGTTCGACGGGCTTGAAGTCCGCGTGATGAAGGAGATGGCTCGCCGCGTCGGCCTCGAATACGCGCCGGTCGTCGTCAAGTTCGACTCCGCCCTCGTCGGCCTGATGAGCAATCAGTACGATGTGCTCTGCAACGTTCTCGACATCACGGCGGAGCGCCAAAAGCAGGTCAGGTTCCTGGATGGTTGGCTCGAATCCGGCGGGCGCCTGCTCGTCTCGAAGGATGCGAAGATCTCCAAGCCCGAGGAGTTCAACGGCGTCATCGGCGTGCTGGCGAGCTCGACATGGGCCAAGCTGGCGGAGAAGCTTAAAGCGAGGGAAACCAAGTACTACAAGGTCGAGGTCGACGCCCTGCGCGATCTGGTCAACGGCAACATCGACGGCATGATCACCGACGCGATCGTCGGTGCCTGGGGCATCCAGAAGTCGGCGCTGCCGATCAAGGCGACCGAGGGCTATCTCAGCCATGTGCAGAAAGGTTTCGCCATCCGCAAGGACAAGCCGAATCTTGCCAAGGCGCTGAACAAGGCGCTGTCGGACATGCTCGCGGACGGGACCTACCAGAAGATGACGAGCGAGATCATCGGTTACAGCCCGCATCCCAAGGAACCGATCCGCAGCGAGTGGAGTTGGAGTTGGACGGTCCCCGGTTTCGTGGACAAAGCCGAGCCTCACGCCGACGCGCGTTCGAACGCTTCGGGACTGATGCCGCCGAGATGGCTGTGACGGCG
>NZ_FOKP01000006.1 GCF_900112185.1 Allobosea sp. CRIB-10
GACATCTGATCCGACATGCCGATCATCCCGCTCCGATCAGGCCAACTGAATCAGCAATCAAACCTCAAAGCCAGAACCCTTTCGCAGAGAAATCCGGATGGGAGAGGGGCAGGGGTTAGGGACCGCCGCTGATTGTTAGGGCGAGACGATACCGCTGCGACTTTTTATCGGTGAGGGCGGGCCCTCATCCCTGCCCTTCTCCACCGATCTCGGGCCTGTCCGAGATCGGTACTCAGAGTGTCGAAGTCGGGTAGACCCGACTTCGATGCGGGAGAAGGGTTCCCCGCGCCCGACTTTCAAACGCGTCGCCTTACTTCCGGATGATCGTGCCCGAACCCGTATCGGTGAAGAGCTCGATCAGCGCGGCGTGTGGGACCTTGCCGTCGAGAATGACCACGGCCTCGACGCCCTTTTCCAGCGCGTAGATGCAGGTCTCGATCTTCGGGATCATGCCGCCGGAGATGGTGCCGTCGGCAATCAGGCGCCGGCACTGCTCGATGGTCAGCTCGGGTATCAGCTTCTTGTCCTTGTCGAGCACGCCCGGCACGTCGGTGAGAAGCAATAAGCGCTTGGCGCCCAGCGCACCCGCGATCGCGCCGGCGAAGGTGTCGGCGTTGACATTGTAGGTCTGGCCGTCGGCGGCGGCGCAGACCGGCGCCAGCACCGGGATCAGTTCTTCCTTGAGGATCGCCTTGAGCACGGTGGTGTCGACCGTCTCGGGCTCGCCGACGAAGCCGAGGTCGAGCACCTGCTCGATCTTCGAATCGGGATCGACGATGGTGCGCGTCGCCTTCCGGGCGGTCACCATGTTGCCGTCCTTGCCGCAGAGGCCGATCGCCTTGCCGCCCTCGCGCGAGATGTAGCCGACGATCTCCTTGTTGACCGAGCCGGCCAGGACCATCTCGACGACGTCGACGGTGGCGGCGTCGGTGACGCGCAGGCCCTGCTTGAACTCGGACTTGATGCCGAGCTTCTCAAGCATGCGGGCGATCTGCGGGCCGCCGCCATGACAGACCACCGGCTTCAGGCCGGATTGCTCGAGCAGCACCACGTCTTCGGCGAAATCCTCGGCCGTGGCGGCGTCGCCCATGGCGTTGCCGCCATACTTGATGACGATCACCTCCTGGTCGTAGCGCTGCATGTGCGGCAGCGCCTGGACGAGCAGCTCGGCGGCTTGCGAGGGCGTGAGGTTATGGGGGGCGTTCATCGGCAGGCTCCGCGAAGGCGCAGGGAGGCAGCCGCGCCGCGCCGCGTTCTAGCGGAAGTGTGGATGCGGCGGAAGCGTTTCCACGCCAATCAGGCCCGCTTGGCGAACAAGGCGGCGAGGACGAGGCCGAGCCAGCCGCCGAGCATCATGAAGCCGCCGGCGGGAGCAGCGCCGAGGAAGAGCCGCTCACCATGGAAGCCGCGCATCGCGAGGTCGGCCGAAAACAGCGCGACGCCGAGGATCAGGAGCGAGATGGCCAGTCGCGCCGGCCAGTCCGCCAGCAATTCGGCGCGCCTCGCCGCGCAGGCTGCGATCACGGCAGGGGCATGGAAAAGCAGCATCTGCCCGGCGATCTGGACGTTGTCGGACGCGCCGGAATGCGTGCCGGCGGCAAGAAGGGTCACGCCTGACAGCCCCATCAGCATGGCGATGGTAAGGTGGATGCGGGTCGCGGTGATCATGGGCCTATCCGTGCGGCTGGCCGGGCAGGGGCCCTAGCGTGCCGAGGAGGAGATGCCGCGGCTGTAGCGAAGGTCAAGCGGGTGCGGCTGTGGCATCATGCTCCAGCGGAGATTCAGCGTCCGCCTGGCGTGCTGCGGCTGAGCGGCGTCACCGGCGCGGGCGCCGAGCCATGGCGGCTCTGATGCTCGAGCTCGGCATTGAGCTCGGCCCCGGACAGCACGATCGTCGCCGAGAGCCAGAGCCAGGTCATGAACACAACGATGGTTGCGAGCGAGCCATAGGTGGCGGTGTAGCGGCCGAGCGTGCTGACATACCAGGAGAAACCGACGGAGGTAGCGACCCAGAACAGCGCCGCGGCGACGGCGCCCGGCAGCACCCAGGCGAACCGCGGCGGCTTGCGGCTCGGGCCGATCCAGTAGAGGCAGCCGATCGCGGTGATGCCGACGAGGAAGAAGGCGGGCCAGCGCAGCCAGCGGATCAGCACCTCCAGCTCATGACCGAAGGGGAAGAGCGCGGTGACCACCGGCAGGCTCGCGATCAAGACGAGCGCCAGGATGAGCACGATAAGGGCGCTCAGCGTCGTACCGAGCGAGACAAGGTTCAGGCGGATGAAGCCGCGGCGCTCGCGCACGCCGTAGATGATGTTGAGGGCGTCGAAGATGGCCTTCATCGCGGCATTGGCGCTCCAGACCGCGACGAGGACGCTGACCAGAAAGGTCAGGGAGAGACTGGCGGTGCCCTGGCTCGCCAACCTGACCGCCTGCTCGCGGATCAGTTCGCGCGCCGCCAGCGGAAAGACGGTGGTGACGTCGTCAAGCTGTCCGACGATCGTCGCCGGGTCGGTCAGCATGCCGTAGAGCGTCACGAGCAGCGACAGCGCCGGGACCAGCGAGAGCAGGGTGAAGAAGGCGACGGCGCCGGCGAGCGAAAGCACCCGCGCCTCCTGCACACGGGCGCCGAAGCGCAGCAGGACATCCTTCCAGCCGCGCCAGGGCAGGGTGATGGGGCTCCTGGCACCGCGACCGCGCCGTGCCTGGCGGATGGGCTCGCCGACCCGCCGCGAGACCAGGCCGTGGACATAGCCGGCGACGACGGCTGCGAGTCCGGCTGCGCCTGTCAGTCGCTTGAAATAGGCCATGAACGCTCCGGTCGAAGGTCGCCGATCTTAAACGGCTCCGTCGCGCTGCCAACGTCGCGGCGGCGGTTTTCGTTCCGGCAGGATGCTGGCGGCGAGGTCGCTTAGAAGTTCGTTAACCTTAACAATTTCATAATCGAGCTCCCATCGCCATCGCGGCGTCGGCCGGATTCTCTCTGGTCGCAGCCGTCGTCCGAGCCGAGATCTTGATGAAGACCCTGCTGAAAGCCGCCGTCGCCGCGACCGCCCTGCTGAGTGCCGCAGCCTCGCTGGCAGCCGATCTGCGCGGCAGGGGCGTCCTGCCGCCGGCGCCGGAACTGCCGACCTTCTACAACTGGAGCGGCCTCTATGTCGGTGGCCAGGTCGGCTATTCCTGGAGCTCCGACCGGGCCAGCGAATTCGCAAGCGCCGGCCGCGCGCCGCTCGGCCGCTCCTTCGACTACAGCCCGTCCTCCTTCATCGGCGGCGCCCGCCTCGGCTTCAACTATCAGCTCGGCGCGATCGTGGTCGGCGTCGAGGGCGACATCGAGGGCATGAATGCCGCCGAAGGAAAGGGCGATCTCGGCGGCACGGTTCGCGTGCGGCACGACTGGCAGGGTTCGGTGCGGGCCCGCCTCGGCTACAGCCTCGACCGGATCATGATCTATGCCACCGGCGGCGTGGCCTTCACCAAGCTCGAATATGCCTATGTCAGCCCGCTGGCGGGCCTGACCGAGACGATCAATTCCTCAAGGACCGGCTGGACGGTCGGCGGCGGCGTCGATTACGCCCTGACCGACAATCTCATCCTCGGTGTCGACTATCGCTACACCGATTATGGCCGCTTCGACCATGCCGGCGCCGGCGCCTATCTCGGCCGGACCGTCGAGCACGAACCCTCGGCCCATGCGGTGCGCGCCAGCCTCGCCTACAAGTTCTGAGAGATCAGACGCCTCAGCCCGCCCGGCGGAACATGCCGGGCGTGATGCCGTGCACGGCGCGGAAGCTGCGCGAGAGATGGCTCTGGTCGGAAAAGCCGGCGGCGAAGGCGGCGTCCGCCAGACTGACGCCCTCCTGGATCAGCCGGTTGGCGCGGCGCAGGCGGCGGTCGCGGATGAAGATGGCCGGGGTCGAGCCGGTCAGCTTCTTGAAGTCGCGGATGACCTGGAAGCGCGTGACGCCGGCGGCTGCGGCGAGAGCCGGCAAGTCGAGCTGCTCGGCGAGGTTGTCCTCGATCACCTCTTCATAGAGCAAGAAGCGGCGCTGCGCGCCTGAGCGATCGAGCGGTTCGGCCGGCCGGTCGGCATCGCCATGCCGGAGGATCAGGCGGCGCAGCGCGGTGAGCAGCGAAGCTTCGGCGCGGGTCGCATCCGAAGAGGTCGATTCCGCATGGGCCGCGGCGAGCAGCCGGGAGAGCTCGGGATCGTCGAGCAGGGCTAGCGGGAACAGTGGTGGCTGCGCCTGTCCGAGCTCGGCCGCGACTTCTGAGAGCAGCGTCACAGAGGGGTAGAAGGTGCGGTAGGCCCAGCCCTGCTCGGCGCCGGCCTCACCGTCATGCCATTCCTCGGGATTGACGACGAGCACCGAGCCGGCCGGCGCCAGCACCTCCTGCTTGCCGACGCGCACGCGCTCGCAGCCCTCGGTGATCAATGCGATGACGTAGCCGTCATGGGTGTGGCGGTCATAGCGATGCTCGCGGAAGCGCGCCGCGAGCAGGCCGAGCTCGCGGAAGGCGGCGTGGCGCCAGAACGCCTGACTCTCCTGCTGCGGCTCGTTCATCGGTCAATCTGGTTCAAGACGCTGCCCGGCTCGCTCTCCTAATCCTGGAACACGGACAGGAGAGAACCATGCTGCACAATGACCCGATCGCCAGGCTGACGCCAGAGGTCGTCGCCTGGCGCCATCACATCCACGCCAATCCCGAGCTCGGCTTCCAGGAAATCGAGACCGCCCGGTTCGTCGCCGACAAGCTGCGCTCCTTCGGCCTGGAAGTGCAGGAAGGCATCGGCGGCACCGGCGTCATCGGGACTTTGCGCTCGGGCTCCGGCAAGCGCGCCATCGGCCTGCGCGCCGAGCTCGACGCGCTGCCGGTGATCGAGCGCACCGGCCTGCCCTATGCCTCGAAGACCGAGGGCGTGATGCATGCCTGCGGCCATGACGGCCACAGCGCCATGCTGCTCGGGGCGGCCAAGCTCCTCAGCGAGACCCCGGATTTCGACGGCACCGTGCATTTCATTTTCCAGCCGGCCGAGGAGAACGAGGGCGGCAGCATGAAGATGATCGAGGCCAGGCTGTTCGAGCGCTTCCCGGTCGAGGCGGTCTATGCCGTGCACAACTGGCCGGGCGTACCCTTCGGCACGATCGCGGCCCGCGCCGGGGCGCAGATGGCCGCGGTCGACAATTTCGAGCTGCGCTTCTCCGGCCTCGGCGCCCATGTCGCCATGCCGCATCTCGGCGACGACCCGATCCTGGCCGCCGGCGCCTTCATCCAGAGCGTGCAGCGCATCGTCTCGCGCGCCGTCGACCCGCAGACGCCGATCGTCGTCAGCCTGACGCAGGTCCATGGCGGCAATGTCGGCAATATCGTGCCGAAAGAGGTCTGGCTGCAGGGCACCTGCCGCTTCTTCGATCCGGCATTGTCCGATCTTTGCGAGCGGCTGATCGGCGAGATCGCTGATGGTGTCGCCGCCTCGCATGGCGTCACTGCGGCGCTCGACTACAAGCGCGGCTATCCGCCGGTGATCAACACTGCCGAGGCGGCGGCCTTGGCTGCGCGCGCAGCTTCTGCGGCGGTCGGGCCGGAGAACGTCATGGCCGAGTTCAAGCCGAGTCTGGGCTGCGAGGACTTCGCCTTCATGATCCGCGCCGCAGGCGGTTGCTATGCCTGGATCGGTGCCGGCGAGGTCGGCCCGGGCGAGGGGCTGCATGGCGACCGTTACGTGTTCAATGATGCGATCGTTCCGCATGTCCTGCGCTACTGGCAGAACCTCGTTGCCGGCGCGTTGCCGAAGGCCGTGCCATGAACGCGCATGCTCCCTCTCGCCGGGTGATCGAGCGCCGCTGCGGCGGGCGCATCCTGCTCGACGGCGTCGATACGATCATGCTCGGCGCCAACGATTATCTCGGCCTCTCGACCGATGAGCGCGTGCTGGCGGCGACCAACGAGGCGCTTCGGCTCTATGGCAGCGGCACCGGGATCTACCCGGTCTTCGCGACCACGCCTTTGCACGAGGCGCTGGCGGAGAACCTCGCCTCCTATCTCGGCGTCGAGGCGGTGGCGCTGTTCTCCTCCGGCGGCAGCGCCAATGGCGGGGTGCTGACGACCCTGGTCGGCGCCGGCGACGTCATCATCTCCGACCGGCTGAACCACGCCAGCATCATCGATGGCTGCCGGCTCAGCCGTGCCGAGGTCGAGACCTATGAGAACCGCAACGTCGCCGGCCTGCGCCAGGCGCTAGAGGGGACAAGGCGGGCGAAGCGTCGGCTGATCGTCACCGACGGCATCTTCAGCATGGAGGGCGGCGCGGCGCCGCTGCCGGAGATCCAGGCGCTGGCGCGTGAGTTCGAAGCGCTGCTGATGATCGACGAGGCGCATGCGACCGGTGTGGTCGGGCCGGGCGGCAGCGGCACCGCGCCGCTCTGCGGGCTTTCCAATGGCGCTCCGGACATGCTGCTGACCGGCTCGCTGTCGAAGGCGCTGGGCGGCGCCAGCGGCGGCTTCGTCGCGGGGCCGCGCGCGCTGATCGAGACGCTGAAGGGCAAGTCGCGCAGCTGGATCTTCACCATGGGGATGACCACGGCGAATGCCGCGACGGCGCTGACGGCGCTGAAGATCTGTCGCGACGATCCTGGCCCGCGCGAGCGGCTCTGGCGCAATGTCGCGCATCTCCGCGAGGCGCTGCGCTTCTATGCGCTCGCCTGCCATGACAGCGACAGTGCCATCACGGCCGTGAAGGTCGGCGGCGAGGAGCGGGCGTGGGCGATGACCACGCGGCTGACCCGGGCCGGCGTCTTCGCCCCGGCGGTCGCCTTTCCGATCGTGGCGCAGGGCGAGGCGCGCCTACGCTTGCAGGTCAGTGCCGCGCATGAGACGGCCGAGCTCGACGAAGCTGTTGCGGCGCTGGCGACGGCGTTCGCCGAGACAGCTTGAGGTCAGCTCGCCGCGAGCCGGTAGAGATGCACCGGCTTGCGCGGGGCGCGCCTGATCACGCCCTTTGCTTCGAGGTCGAGCTGGACGGCCTTCAGCCACCAGCCGGCCGTGGCGCCTTGCGGGAAGAGGTTGTCCGGCAGGAGCGGCAGCAGCGCTTCCTTGGCGTCCGGGACGGTTAGTCCGGGCGCTTCCTCCGGCAATGCCGCGAGCAAAGCCTTGCGCATCGCCTGATATTTGGCGCGGTCGACCCGCTCGGACTTGCCGGGCTTGTTGACGTTCTCGATCTCGATCTTGTCCTCAGGCATCGATCGTCCCCGCTGTGGTGATCTTCGGGTTGCGAAAGCCCATGGCGATCCAGGCGCCGAGCAGCTTCAGGTAGAACGAGACCGTGTGGGTCTTCAGGTTCGGGATGTCGGCCGGCAGGGCCGAGGCGCCGGGCAGGTCGCCGGTCATGGTCCGCAATTCCGGCTTCGGCCGGGCTCCCTCGGGCCAGAGATGGAGATAGAGGCTGAGCCAGTGCGCGCCCTTCATCTCCAGGAAGACCGGCGTGTTGCAGCAGGTCGCGACGATCCGGCGCGAGCCGGCATCGGGCTTCAGCCGGAACTCGCGCAGGCTCTCGCCGCCCGCGACGATCTCGACGCGGTCCTTGCGGTATTCGGCTGAAGGCGTCGCACCATAGGCGGTGAGGATGTCGCTGCCATCAGGCAGCCTGGCGAGCCGCGCGGCGGCGGCCCGGCAGCTGTCACATAGGCATTCGGAGACGAGGATCGGGGCGCCCTGCACTCTCAGCCGGGTATGCCCGCAAGCGCAACCGATCATCATGGACTGGCTCATGCGGCGCACTCCTCTGCGACGTGGAAGAGATGGCGGATGTAGCGGTCGAGATGGTCGAGGCTTTCGCGCGCCAGGTCCGGATCGTTGCCGGCCTTGGCGAGAACGAAACCGCCCTGCAGCACGGCCTGGGTGTGCCGGGCCAGGCTCTGCGCGGTCCAGCCGGTCGTGGTGATGCCGTGGTCGCGACGGGCCTGCGCGATGTCCGCTTCCAGCGTCACGGCATGGCCGAAGATGCTGCGGCCGCAGGCGTCGCGGATCTCGGGCGCGCTGGCATGGACCTCCTGCGCCAGCGTCCCGACCAGGCAGGTGAACTCGTAGAGGTCGCCGGCGATCATCGCCTTGCGGAAGGCGACATAGGCGAGCACGCGATCGAGGGCATCAGCAGGCTGGTGATAGGGCGCGGCGGCAAAGAAGGGCGTGACTTCCTGCGTCCAGAATTCGGCCGCGGCGACGCCGAGCGCCTCCTTGCTCGCGAAATGGTGGAAGAAGGCGCCCTTGGTGACATCGGCGGCGCGGCAGAGATCGTCGACGCTGGTGCCGGCGAAGCCCTTGGTGCGGATGACGTCCCGCGCTGCTTCAAGCAGGCGGGTGCGGGCATTGCCGCGTTCGGGAGACTGCTTGGTCGGCCTTGGCATGATCCATACATACCATTCAGTTGGTATGTTGCAACCGGTTTCTTGCTGACGGCGAAGCGATGGTTCGAGCGCATTGACAAAAAATTTTGTCAATGCGAGCCTGAGGCATGCTCGACCTCGACGTCATCGACGATCCCGCCCGCGCCGCTGTGGCGCTCGACCCGGTGAAGCGGCGGATTCTGGCCGAACTCTCCGAGCCTGCCTCGGCGGCGGCTCTTGCAAGTCGCGTCGGGCTGACCCGGCAGAAGGTCAACTACCATTTGCGGGCGCTCGAGGAGCACCAGCTGGTTGCGCCGGCGGGCGAGCGGCACTGGGGCGGGCTGACCGAGCGCTTGCTGGTGGCGAGCGCCGCCTCCTTCGTCGTCTCGCCGGCAGCGCTGGGCTCGCTCGGCGCCGATCCCGAGCGCAACCGCGACCGGCTCTCGGCGAGCTATCTGATCGCGCTCGCGGCCAGGGTCGTGCGCGAGGTCGGTACGCTCTGGAATGAGGCGCGCCGGCAGGAGAAGCGGCTGGCGACATTGTCGCTCGACAGCGTCATCCGCTTCCGCTCGGCGGCCGAGCGCGCCGCCTTCACCCGCGAGCTGAGCGAGGCCGTAGCCGGGCTCGCCGCCCGCTATCACGACGAGAGCGTCCCTGGCGGACGCTCGCATCGCCTCGTGGTCTGCGCCTACCCGGCGCCCGAGGCGACCCATTCCTGAAAGGATCAGAAACATGCCGATCAAGAAGGATGGAACCGGCAAGCGTTGGGTCGAGATGGAAGTGCTGGTTCCCGGCACGCCCGAGCAGGTCTGGCAGGCGATGGCGACCGGGCCGGGCTATTCCACTTGGTTCACGCGCACGACCATCGAGGGGCGAGTCGGCGGCAAGCTCAGCTTCAGCTTCGGGCCGGAGGTGAACTCGACCGGCGAGATCAACCTCTGGGAGCCGCCGCACCGCTTCGGCTACACCGAGTACGAATGGGGCGAGAAGGCCCCGCCGATCGCGACCGAGATCACGATCACCAGCCGCTCCGGCGACCAGTGCCTGGTCAGAATGGTGCATTCCCTATTCGCCTCCAGCGACGACTGGGACGATCAGATGGAGGGGTTCGAGCGCGGCTGGCACGGCTTCTTCGCGGTGCTGCGGCTCTATCTCACCCATTTCGCCGGGAAGAAGGGGGCCTGCTTCCAGGCGATGCAAGCGACAGAAGGCGAGCATCTTTCCGTCTGGAAGCGGTTGACCGAGACGCTCGGCTTGTCCGGCGCCAATGTCGGCGAGCGGCGCGAATTGCCTTTGGAGCCGCAAGCCTTCGCCGGAACGGTCGAGCAGACCGAGCAGAACCGCAAGCAGCGCCATGTCCTGCTGCGCTCAGATGACGGCGTCGCGCTGATCGGCAGCTACGGGATAGGCGACAAGGTCAATCTCAGCGTCTGCCTGTTCTTCTATGGCGAGGATGCCGACAGGCGCGCGGCCGAGAGCGAGCCGAGATGGCAGGACTGGCTCAAGGAGAATTTTGCCGCCGGCTGATCGCCCGTCTAGCCGCGCTGGGCGAGCAGCCAGGCCCGGACCAGCGCGGTCTGCTCGGCATGTCGCGGCCTGCGGGCGCTGACCACGTAGAAATCGAGGCCGCCGCGCATGCTCGCCGTCGTCGCCAGGGCGAGGCGTCCGGCGGCGAGGTCGGGCTCGGCCAGGAAGCGGCTGGCGAGTGCGACGCCTTGGCCGGCGATCGCCGCGTCGATCGCCAGCGCAGTTTGGTTGAAGCGCGTGCTGCGGATCGCCAGCGGCATGGATCGCCCGAGCGCACGCTCAAAGAATTCCGGCCAGAGATCGTGCCCATCGCGCAGCAGCGGCAGGCTCGCCAGTGAGTCCTCGTCAGGGCACCTGGCCGGCTGGCAGATTGCGACGATGTCGTGCTCGAACAGGAGGTCCGCAGTCAGGCCGGGGCCGAAGGGCGGGCGACCCTGGCGGATCGCGATGTCGACGCCATCGGACTGGAAGTTTGCCAGCGCGTCGCTGGCGAGGATGCTGAGTTCGAGCTGCGGATGTGCGCCGGTAAACTCGGGCAGGCGCGGCACAAGCCATTTCGCCGCGATACTCGGCGTCGCACTGATCGTCAGTCGCAGCGGTTGAGGGCGTAGATTATCGGTCGCCTCGGCCAGCAGGGCGAAGGCGCGGGCGACATGGGTCGCATAGCTGCGCCCGGCACTGGTCAGCGCGAGCAGGCGCGGCTGGCGCTCGAACAATTTCAGCCGCAGCTCGCTTTCGAGGCCGCGGACATGCTGGGCGACGGCGCCTTGGGTGACGCCGAGCTCATCGGCGGCAGCACGGAAATTGAGATGCCGCGCCGCCGCTTCGAAGGCGCGTAGCGCATTGAGCGAAGGCAGGCGCTGCTGCTGTTCTGTCATGCAGTAGTTTTTCTATCGATATGACGCTGGCCAACTCGCTGGCGAGTCTATGCTGAGAATGCGAGAAAGGCGAGAATGAGCGTCGCTGCTTGCAGTGCATGCGTACCTTGGCAAGAAGATGGAGCGTCCCATGGCAGGAGAAAAAGTCGCGGTTGTTACCGCTGGCGGCAGCGGCATGGGCGCGGCCGCGGCGAAGCGGCTGGCGCAGGATGGCTTCAAGCTCGCGATCCTGTCCTCCTCCGGCAAGGGCGAGGCCCTGGCCAAGGAGCTCGGCGGCTTCGGCGTCACCGGCTCGAACCAGTCGAACGACGACCTGAAGCGCCTGGTCGATACGACCCTGGAGCGCTTCGGCCGCATCGACGTGCTGGTCAACAGCGCCGGGCACGGCCCGCGCGCGCCGATCACCGAGATCACCGACGAGCAATGGCATGCCGGGCTCGACGTCTATCTGATGAACGTGATCCGGCCGACGCGGCTGGTCGCGCCGGTGATGGCGGCGCAGAAGTCGGGTGCGATCATCAACATCTCGACCGCCTGGGCCTTCGAGCCTGCCGCCAATTTCCCGACCTCGGCGGTGTTCCGCGCCGGGCTCGCCGCCTACACCAAGCTTTTCGCCGACCAGTATGCGGCGCAGAACGTGCGGATGAACAATGTCCTGCCCGGCTGGATCGACTCGCTGCCGCAGACCGATGAACGCCGCGCCGGGGTGCCGATGCAGCGCTACGGTACCAGCGAGGAGATCGCCGCGACGATCGCCTTCCTCGCCTCGGACGGCGCCGGCTACATCACCGGCCAGAACCTGCGCGTCGATGGCGGCTTGATGCGCTCGCTGTAGAGGCGTACGCCGTCGCTCCGATTGCAGAAGCGGAGCAGGCGCGATGACGGGTAAGGTCGACTGGGATGCGAACCAGTATCTGCGCTTCGAGGACGAGCGGACGCGGCCGCCGCTCGACCTGATCCAGCGCGTGCGCCTCAACGACCCGCAACGCTGCATCGATCTCGGCTGCGGGCCGGGCAACAGCACCGAGCTGGTCGCCGCCCGCTTTCCGGGCGCGGCCGTGGAAGGGCTCGATTCGTCGCCGGATATGCTGGAGAAGGCCCGCAAGCGCCTGCCGCAGCTCTCCTTCACTTTGGCCGACCTGGGAAGCTGGTCGGCGGATGGCCGCTACGACCTGATCTTCGCCAATGCGGCGCTGCAATGGATTCCCGATCATCCCGCTTTGTTCGCGCGCCTGGCGCGGTCATTGGCGCCGGGCGGGGTGCTCGCCGTGCAGATGCCGAACAACCTCAGCGAGCCCTCGCATGTCTCGATGGACGAGGCGGCGGCCGAGGGGCCGTGGGCCGGGCGCCTCGCCAATGCGCGGGGCTCGAAAGCTGTGATCGGCTCGTTCTCGGATTACCGGCGCTGGCTGATGGAAGCCGGCTGCCAGGTCGACATCTGGCAGACGACCTATGTCCATGCGCTCGCCGGCCATGACGCGATCGTCGAATGGTTCAAGAGCACGGGCCTGAAACCCTATATCGACCCGCTGCCGGCCGGGGAGCGCGAGGCGTTCCTCGCCCTCTATCGCGAGAAGATCGCCGCGGCCTATCCGGTCGAGCCGGACGGCAAGGTGCTGCTGCGCTTCCCGCGTTTGTTCATCCTCGCGACCCGGGCATAACCCGGCTGTCAGTGCGATCCGGCCTTCGTCTCGGCGAGCACGTCGTGCAGGACGAGTTCGTGCGCCAGCGCGTTGAAGGTCGTATCGTCGATCTCGCCGCTCCTGAGCAGGCCGCGCAGCGCCTCGCGCTCCGCCGCCAGCGCGGTTTGCCGCAAGGTGCTTTCGGACCGCTGTAACGCGACTGCCTCTTCGCGCGGCGTCTGGCCGTCGTCGAGCAGAGCAAGGCGCCGCCGGTAGGTCGCGATCAGGCCTTCCGCCACCGCCTGGTCGACGGTCGCGGCGCCGTCGGTGCCGCCCCGATGGGCGACGCCTTCCAGTCGGGCGATCGCCGCCTCGGTGGCAGCGATCCGGGCGCGCCTCATCTCCGTGGCGTGGATAGCGCCATGGCTCACGGCCAGTCCGTTCACGATCGGCGGCAGGCCGAGGCTGGCGATCGCCAGCCAGAGCAGGATCACGCCAGCGGCCAGGAAAATTGCGGCATCGCGGCCGGGAAAGGGCGAGCCGTCGAGCCCCAGCACCGGGAACGACAGCACGCCGGCGAGCGTCACCGCGCCGCGCACGCCGGCGACCGAACCGGCCAGCCGGGTGCGCAGCGTGGTGTGAAACTGCTCCAGGCGAAGGAGCCGGCTGACGACGCGGCTCAGCGCGATGGCGACGGTTATCCAGACAAAGCGCAGCAGGATCAGGCAGAGTGTCAGCGCGACGATGATGCCGAGCGGCTGCCAAAGCCAATGAGTGTCGATGAGCGCCGGCGGAACGGTGCGGATGATCGCCGGCAGTTGCAGACCGAGCAGGACGAAGAGCGTGCCGTTCAGGAGGAAGGCCAGCATCGTCCAGAAGGAATGGGCGAGCATATAGGCGGAAACGCTGAGCTGGTTGGCCGTGCGCGTGCGCCCGACGCTGAGTCCGGCGACGACGGCGGCGAGCACGCCTGAGGCATGGACGGCCTCCGCCGCGAGGAAGGCTGCGAAGGGCAGGAACATGATGACCAGCACCTGCGCTTCCGGCGCGATCCGGTCGAATTTCGCCAGCAGCTTCAGCACCCAGGAGACGACGACGACCGCGAGCAGGCCTGCGGCGATGCCGCCGGCGACGGCGAGTAGGAAAGCCAGCGAGGCCTGCCAGAGCGAGAAGCTGCCGGTCAGGGCAGCCGCGGTGGCGAAGCGGAAGATCACAAGGCCCGACGCGTCGTTGAGCAGCGATTCCCCTTCGAGAATGTGCATCAGGTTCTTCGGCACGGTCTCCTTGTCGACGATGGCGGATACGGCGACCGCATCGGTCGGCGAGAGCACGGCAGCGAGCGCGAAGGCGACTGGCAACGGCATGGACGGCACCAGCCAGTGCAGGGCAAGGCCACCGAACAATGTGGTGAAGAACACCAGCCCGACGGCGAGCGACAGGATCGGCCGCAGCAGCTTGCGATATTCGCGCTTCGGCGCCTCCCAGGCATCGGCGAAGAGCAGCGGCGCGATGAAGAGCAGGAGGAAGAGCTCCGGATCGATCCTGGGATGGAAGCCGGCTGTCGGCCAGGCAAGCGCTGCGCCGAGGCCGATCTGGATGATCGGCAGCGGGACGATCCTGAACAGCCGGGTCAGCGGCTGCGAAGCCACCACGGCTATGACCAGGATCAGGATGAAGGTGAAAGTCTGCATGGACTGCGCGGCCGGCCCGGCTGAATGAGATTGGCTGCAAAGTTAGCGCGCCGGCTTTCGGAGAGCCAATGTCTGCGGCTTCCGGCAGGATCTAAAGCAATTCCGTGTTTCTCCGAATCACGGAAATGCTCTAGACCCTTGTTTTATCGCATTTTCTTCACGCGAACCGGTATCCACTTCGCTCGAAAATGCGCTAAGCTGAGCGAAGTTCGCAAGCCAGCAGTCGGGCCAGCCTCTCGGCTCGCTTGCGGATATCGGGGATTGCCGTCACTTCCCAGTGCAGCCCTCGTGTGAGCGGACCGAGCGCAAAAAGCTGCTGCGAAGGGCCGCCTTGTTTGTCGAGCACGCGCCCATCCTCGTCAACGTCGAGCGCGAGGCCAAACCGGTCCGGGCGCGCCAATCCGCTTCCCGCCAGTGCCGCTAACAGGCCTGCATCAGGGGCGATGTCGTTGCGCGGTCCCCGACAATCGATTGCTCGGTCGAAGCGCATGAGCGAGCCGGACGGCGCGGCCTTGGTCACGATCGTGGCCTCGACATGGTCAGCGGTCGGCGCAAGCGCTGCAAGGCGGCCCTTGATGACGGTGAGACCGCCTGCTGCGAGACATTTTTCGATGACGGTGCCGGTTTCCGGCGCGGTCCGGTGGCGATGGGTGTCCCACCACGGACGCAGGTGGCGCAGAAAGCGCCGTTGCTGGGCCTCGCTCAGCCCGTGCCACATCTCCGCATTGTGCGGCCGCAGCGCCAACATCACCGTATTCCAGTGCGTGCCGTCGCGGACGAGCCGACGGAAGGCTGAGAGTCGGCTCGAAAGCTCGCCTTCCAACAAAGCGGCTGGCAGTGCGAACGGCTCCGTCCTCGGATGATGAGGCGGATGCGCGCGCGGCAGCAGGCCGCGTCGGGACATGGCGAGGATTCGGCCGCGATGGCCGCGATTGGCCAGCGCGACGACGACATCGATCATCGTCAGCCCGGTCCCGATCAGGAGCAAGTCGGCCGATGGCGGCAACCCGGCAATGGCGGCGTCGCGCCACGGATCGCCTTGATAGGCGCCTCGAGTCGAGGACGGCGGACGGTGACCGGTTGCAAGAACCACGCGATGGGCAGTCAGGCTGGTCGAATCGGCCAGCTGCAGCGTCATCGCTTTTCCATTCGACGCCAGCGTCGTCACCTCGCCACGGAGGAGCACGAGCCTGCCCTCGCTGGCCATGACGGCCTGCTGCAGTTCTGCAGCAAGGTAGCGGCCATAATGTCGTCGCTCGATAAAGTCGTGGGTGCCGTCCGGCAGCCAGCGAACGAAGTGCCCGGGGTCGTCCGGCCAGGCGCTCATGTCACCGATGCGGGTGTTGAGCAGATGGCCTGCAAAACCGTCGGCATAGGCGACGCCCTGGCCGAAAGCGGAGCCACGCTCAATCAGGGCGATACGCAGCCGATCCGAACCCTGGCGCATCAGGTGGAGCGCCAGCAAGGTGCCGCTGGCGCCGCCACCGATGATGGCGATATCGAAGGCCTGATCGATCACGCGCGATCACAGTCCGGACCTGCCGAGGCTGCACGCCTCAGGCCGGGATGAAGGCGCTGCTGTTGCAGCTCGTGATCATGCGCTGTGATACGGTGGTCATCGGTCATCACGCGATGGGCTATCACTTCGGCAGCTGGCGCGTCCAGAGCTGAGCTGGTTGGTCACGACGCCGAACCGAGTCCGCTGATCGTTCTTGGCGAAGGCCGGGCGCTTCCCCTCCAGCCTTCGGAAGGGAGCGGCCCGTCGTTCAATAGGGCTGGGAAGGGCTCTAGAACGCGACCTTGTCGGCGCCCTTGAGCTGCAGCTGCTCGCGGGCATCGTCGGGCGTCGCGATCTTCAGGCCGAGGCCCTCGATGATCTTGCGCGCGGCGCGGACCTGGTCGGCGTTCGACTTGGCGAGCTGGCCGGGGCCGAGCCAGAGCGAGTCTTCCAGGCCGACGCGCAGGTTTCCGCCCATCGCGACCGCCATCGCTGCGATCGGCAGCTGGTGGCGGCCGGCGCCGAGCACCGACCAGTGATAGTCGTCGCCGAAGAGCCGGTCGGCCGTGCGCTTCATATGGGCGACGTCCTCGGGATGCGGGCCGATGCCACCGAGCAGGCCGAAGACCGACTGGACGAAGAAGGGCGGCTTCACCAGCCCGCGATCGACGAAATGGGCCAGCGTGTAGAGATGGCCGATGTCGTAGCACTCGATCTCGAAGCGGGTGCCGTTCTCCGCGCAGGTCGTCAGGATGTTCTCGATGTCCTTGAAGGTGTTCTTGAAGACGCGGTCATTCGAGCCCTCGAGATACGGGCGTTCCCAGTCGTGCTTGAACTCCTTGAAGCGGTTCAGCATCGGGTAGAGCCCGAAATTCATGGAGCCCATGTTGAGCGAGGCGACCTCGGGCTTGAAATGGGCGCAGGGCTTGAGGCGCTCCTCGACCAGCATGGTCGGGGCGCCGCCGGTGGTGATGTTGATGACGCAGTTCGAGCGCTGCTTGATCACCTTGAGGAAGGGCTCGAAGGCCTCCGGCGACTGGTCGGGCTGGCCGGTCTTGGGATTGCGGGCATGGACATGGACCAGCGCCGCGCCGGCCTCAGCCGCGCCGACCGCAGCGTCGATGATCTCGTCGGGCGTCACCGGTAGATAGGGCGACATCGAGGGTGTGTGGATCGCGCCGGTGACGGCGCAGGTGATGATGACTTTGCGGTTCTTGGCCATGCGGTTAAGTCCTTCGCTGATCCCTAGTCCTGAAACTCACGCCGGCTTGCGCTTCGCTGCGCGCTTGTGCGCCTGCAGGGCGGCGAGGCGGCTGTCGCGCCAGTCGCTGAGGCGCTTGACACGGCTGGCTTCCTGGGCGCCACGCCATTCGCGCATCACTTCGGCGACCGTCTCCGGCTTGAACGGATTGCCGAGGCCTTCCGAGGATTTGACCATGCGGTCGAGCGACTCGGAATAGCGTGCGCAGTAATCGGGTATCCCGCCTGGCGCATTGAGCTCGATCGTCTCGAACGGACCCATGAACGACCAACGCAGGCCGAGCCCATCGCGGATGGTCTTGTCGACATCCTCGGCGCTGGCGACGCCCTCGCCGACGAGGCGGAAGGCCTCGGCCAGCAGCACCGCCTGCAGCCGGTTGAGCACGAAGCCGGGCTTTTCCTTGCGCAGCATGATCGCGACTTGCCCGGCCTGCTCGTAGAGGCGCTTGGCCTTGGCGACGATCTTGGGATCGGTCCAGGGCGCCGGCGCCAGCTCGACGATCGGCACCAGATGCGGCGGATTGACCGGATGGGCGACGAGGCAACGGGCGCGACCCTTCAGCTCTTCCGAGAAGGTCGAGGCCATGATGAAGGAGGTCGAGGAGGCCAGGATCGCCGAGGCCGGCGCGAGCGCATCCATCTGCGCGAAGAGCTCGCGCTTGGCCTCGACCGTCTCCGGCCCGTTCTCCTGCACCAGCGCGACGCCCTTCAAGGCGTCGGCGAGGTCCTTGGCGACGCGGATGCGGGCGAGCGAGCCCGCGGGATCATCGACGAGGCCGTGGCCGGCGAGCTCCTTGAGGTTCTTGCCGATATGGACGCGGGCGGCCTTGGCCGCTTCCGGCAATACATCGTGCAGCGCGACCTCGAAGCCATGGCTGGCGAAGACGGTGGCCCAGGCTCGGCCGATCAGGCCCGAGCCGACGATGGCGATCTTGGTCATAAGGCAGTGTCTCGGCTGGTGTGGCGGGGCGCGGGGAACCCCTCTCGTGGAAGGAGAGGGGCAGGGGTGAGGTGTGCAGGAGAGGAATCGTTAGCTTGAACATGGCCGCGCGGTGAGCGCTCGCGGAACTGGTCGAACCGCCAACACCTCACCCTGCCCTCTCCTTCCAGGAGAGGGTTCCCCGCGCCTCTGTTGTCTCTTGGATCACCCATCACAGCCACAGCACCTGCCGCCGCAGCGCAAGATCCTGGCTGAGGGCGCGGGATGGGCCGATATGGGTGACCTGGCCGCGCTCGAGCACGACGGTGCGGTCGGAGAGGGCCAGCGCCAGGTCGAGATGATGGTCTACGATGACGATGGCGATCTCCTTGCGCAGCTTGTCGAAGGCCTCGAACAATTCCTCGACCACGGCCGGCGCCAGGCCCTCGAAAGGCTCGTCGAGCAGCAGCACCCTGGTGTCGCCGGAGAGGGCGCGCGCCACCGCAACCATCTGCTGCTCGCCGCCGGAGAGATAGTCGGCCGGCGACTGCCAGCGCTCCTTGATGCGCGGGAAGAAGGCGAAGATCTTCTCGTCCTCCCAATGGGTGCCGTTGCCGGTGCGGCGGCGCAGGCGGCCGAGCTCCATATTGTCCTTGACGCTCATGCCGGCGAAGAGGCCGCGCCCCTGCGGCACATATGCGATGCCGGCACGGGCGATCTGCGCAGGCGGCAGGCGGGCGATGTCGCTGCCGGCCAGGCTGATCGTGCCGGAGGCAGGCGGGGCGATGCCGGTGACGGTCTTGAGCAGGGTCGATTTGCCGGCGCCGTTTCGGCCGAGCAAGGCGACGATCTCGTTCTCGTGCACGCCGAAGCTGACCTGCCGCAGGATGTGGCTCTTACCGTAGAAGGTATCGACCTCATTGAGGCCGAGCAGGACCTTGGAGCCGGCGGCGCTTTCGCGCGGCTTCTCGGCCAGCGCATGAGCGCCTGAACCGATATAGACCTCCTGCACCTTCGGCGAGGAGCGGGCGTCCTCGACCGTGCCGTCGACCAGCACCGAGCCCTCGTTCATGACGGTGACGTGGTCGGCGATGGCGAAAACGCGGTCGATGTCGTGCTCGACCAGCAGAACCGGCAGATCGGTCGAGATCGACTTGATCAGGTTGCCGACGCGCTCGCGCTCGGCCGCGGCGAGGCCGGCGAGCGGCTCGTCGAGCAGGAGCACGCGCGGGCTGGTGGCGAGGGCGAGCGACATGTCGAGCAGGCGCTGGCCGCCATAGCTGAGCGAGCCGGCCTCGGCCTGCTCGATGCCGGAGAGGCCCATGGTCGAGACGACCTGGCGAGTCTCGTTATTGACCTGCCCAAGTGCGCCGGCCGAACGCCAGAAGCCGAAGCGTTGCGGTGCCCTTGCCTGCACGGCAAGGCGGACGTTCTCGGCGACCGAAAGGGTCGGAAACAGGTTGGTGATCTGGAAGGCGCGGCCGATGCCGGCCCGCGTGATCGCCTCGGGCGAAAGGCCGGCGATGTCACGATCGCGCAGGCGGACCTGCCCGCGATCGGGCTCGAACATGCCGGAGATCAGGTTGAAGGCAGTGGTCTTGCCGGCGCCGTTCGGGCCGATCAGCGCATGCAGCTTGCGGTCGCGCATGGCGATATCGACGTTCTCGACCGCCTTGATGCCGCCGAAGCTCTTGGCGAGGCCGGTCGCGGTCAGGATGGTGCCGTCGCCGGCATCGGCCGGCTTCATGAAGGCGGGAAGCTCGACCGCGCCGGCCTTGCGGGCCGACATAGCGGCGTCCTCGGCCGCCTGCTTGCGGAAGGGCTTCAGCAGGCGCTGGCCGACGCCGACGAGACCGTCGGGAGAGAAGACGATGAAAGCGACGAAGAGCAGGCCGAACCAGAACAGCCAGTTCTCGGTGACGCTGGAGAGCAGGTCGCGGAAGACCACGAAAAAGAGCGCGCCCAGCGCCGGTCCCAGGAAGGAGCGCATGCCGCCGATCACTACCATCGCCAGCAACTCGCCGGAGAAGGCGACCGAGATCGGCTCGGCCGAGGTCATGCGGTTGTTGAAGAGGAGGAGCGTGCCGGCAAGGCCGGTCAGCGCGGCCGAAACGGTGAAGGCGACGAGCTTGTAGCGGTTCGTCGCATAGCCGAGGAAGCGGGCGCGCTGCTCGTTCTCGCGGATCGCGACGAGCACGGTGCCGACCGGAGAGCGATGGAAACGCCAGAGGCCGTAGACCACGGCGAAGCCGATCGTCGCGACCAGCATGTAGAAGGGCAAGGCGGTCTCGAAATCGATGCCGGCGAAGAGCGGGCGCCTGATGCCGCCGAGACCGTCCTCGCCACCGGTGACGGAGGTCCAGCGGAAGGCGATCGAATAGACCATGGCAGCGAGCGCCAGCGTCAGCAGCGAGAAATAGACGCCGCGGCGGCGCAGGATCAGCGCGCCGAAGGCAAACGCGATCAACGCGACGAGCGCGACCGCCAGCAGGATCGGCAAGGCGAACTGGCCGGGCAGCCAGTTGCGCTGGATCAGGCCGGCGGCATAGGCGGCGATTCCGAACCAGGCGCCATGGCCGAAGGAGACGAGGCCCGTCGTGCCGACGAGGACGTTGAGCGCCATGCAGGCGATGGCGAAGACCACGACCTCGGTGGCCGAGGTGGTGCCGAGCCCGACCGCATGCATCAGCGAAGGCAGCAGGCTGAGGCCGATGGCGGCGATGGCGAGCGGGAGGTAATCGCGCTGGGAGCTGGTCATGTCGGCCTCACTCGAAGCGCTGGATGCGCTCGCCGAACAGGCCGCGCGGACGGAAGAGCAGGACCAGCAGCATCATCAGGTAGATCACCGCGGTCGACCATTGCGTCAGGCCGAGGCCGATGGTGATGCCCTTGACCAGGCCGACCATCAGCGCGGCGACGACGACGCCCCAGAAGGAGCCGAGCCCACCGATGACGACGACGACGAAGGCCGGGGTGATGATCTCCTGGCCCATGGCCGGATGGATCGAATAGATCGGCGCGAGCAGCACGCCGGCAAGGCCGGCAAGGCCGATGCCGATGCCGGCGACAGTCATCATGTATGGCTGCAGGGAGATGCCGAGCGCGCCGACCATGTCGGGGTTCTGCACGCCGGCGCGCACGACGCGACCGAAGGCGGTGCGCTGCAGGAGGAACCAGAGGCCGAGCACGCAGGCGGCGGCGATCAGGATCAGCAGGGCCCGGTAGCGCGAATAGATGAAGTCGCCGATGAAGAGCTGGCCGCGCAGCGCCGGCGGGATCGAGAAGGAGAGCGGCGGCGCGCCGAAGATCATGCGCAGGCTCTGCTCGGCGACCATGGCGAGGCCGAAGGTCAGCAGCAGCGAGAGAATCGGGTCGGATCTGTAGAAACGCTGGAAGAGCCCGCGCTCGATGACGATGCCGATCAGCGCGACGAGCACCGGCGATGCGATGATGGCGCCGCCGAAGCCGATATGGGGCGCGAGCACGATCGTGAGATAGGCGCCGATCGCATAGAAGGCGCCATGCGCCAGGTTGACGATGCCGCCGAGCGAGAAGATCAGCGACAGGCCGAGCGCGATCAGGAGGTAATAGACCCCGTCGAGCAGCCCGTTCAGCACCTGCTGGATGAAGAGGGTGAGCAAGGAATGGCCTTTGTCAGGAGCCTGAAGGGCATGGATTGAAGGGCGCGGGAGCCCTCTCCCGGAACGGGGGAGGGTTGGGAGGGGGCAGAGCCGACGCTGGTCGATCGTAGCGCCGGCCCCCTCTCCATCTCTCCCCCGTTCCGGGAGAGAGGGCCTGTCGCGGTTCTGGCTCCGACCCCTCAGCTCATCTTGCAGACAGCTTCGTCGCCCTGGGTGGCGATCACCTCCATGTCCTCGTTCGGGCCGGGCACCGGGGCCGAGGAGGTGAAGAGGTCCCACTGGTTCTTGACCTGCGCCGCCGGCAAGGCGGTGATCGTGTACATCTCGCTGATCAATTGGTGGTCGGATGCGCGGAAATAGCCCTGGCGCGGCTTCATCACGTCGAATTTCGCGCCCTTCTCCAGATGTTCGAGGATCTTGGCGGTGTCGGTCGACTTCAGCTCGTTCATCGACTGGGCCATGACCTTGACGCCGACATAGTCGCCCCAGGCCTGGTTCTCCGGCGGCTTGCCGTATTTCTTGGTGAAGGCGGCGACGAAGGCCTTGGTCGAGGGCGTATCGATCAGGTGATGCCAGACGCAGGGCCAGATGCCGCCGAAATTATCCTTGCCGGCGGCCCAGGCGAGGGCGGTGTCGAAGCCGAAGCCGGCGACCGGGAAGGTCAGGCCGAATTCGGAATACTGCTTGAGGAAATTGGTGATCTGGTTGCCGGCGAGGTTCGAGATGACGAGGTCGGGCTTGGCCGCCCGGATCTCCAGCAGCAGCGCCGAGAAGTCGGTCGCGTCGGTCGGCACCAGCTTGTCGGCGGCGAACTGGCCGCCATTGGCTTCCATGAAGCGCTTGGCGACCTTGCTGAGGTCATGTCCGAAGGCGTAGTCGGCGGTGAGCGAGAACCACTTCTTGCCCTTGACCAGCCCCTGCGCCAGCAGCGAGCGGCCGGCGCTCTTCACATACATCGAGTTCTGATGCTCGACATGGAACATATAGCGGTTGCAGCTCTCGCCGCGCAGCGCGTCGGAATTGCCGCCGGTGTTGAGGAAGAGCGTCTTGTTGCGGGCCGCGACCTGCGAGATCGTCAGGCAGGAAGCCGACGAGATCTCACCGATGATACAGGCGACCTTATCGCGCTCGATCATGCGCTCGGCCTTGGTCGAAGCGGTCTGCGGGTTGACCGAATCTTCCTTCAGCAATTCGAGCTTGCGGCCGTTGATGCCGCCGGCGGCGTTGATCTCCTCGGCCGCGAGGTCGGCGGCCATGACGCCGTATTCGCCGAGCGGGCCGAGAAAGCCGGTGCGCGGCGTCAGGTGCCCGAAGCGGATCGCCTCCGACGTCTGTGCGAGAATGACCGCCGGGCTGGCGACGAGGCCGGTGGCCGTCGCGCCGAGCCCGACGAGCGTCTGACGACGCGAGAGGCCCTTGATCCTTGACTGCTCTGACATTTGCGTTCCTCCCAGAACTCTCCCGCGCGCTTCGGCGTCGGATTGCGTGGATCGTCTTCTTCACTCTGCGGTGCTGAACCGCTTGTCGTGATCTGTGATCACAGTTAGGTTGGCAGACATGGTTGCCCGAGTCCAGCCCTCTGTTGCGCCGCAATCGCGGCTTGCCGCCCCCGGAGCGGGGAAGGTGGGAGAGGTCTCGGCGCTCGACGAGGTCGGCTCGCTCCAGCACGAGACGCTGGGCGAACGGGTCACCGGCGAGCTTCGGGCGCTGCTGATAGCCGGGCGGCTGGCGCCTGGCGAGAAGCTCTCGCTGCGCCGCGTCGCCGAGGCGCTCGGCGTCTCGATGATGCCGGTGCGCGAGGCGGTGAGCCGGCTTGCCGCCGACAAGGCGCTGGAAGTGCTGCCGGGGCGGGCGGTGCGGGTGCCGGTGCTGACTTTGGCGCAGTTCCGCGAACTCACCCGGATCAGGCTGGTGGTCGAGGGCTTCGCGGCCGAGGAGGCGACGAAGGTGATCACCGAGGCGCAGATCGCAGTGGTCGCCCGGCATGAGGCGGCGTTCCTGGCCGCGGCCAAGGACCCGCCGGACCCCGCCGCTGCGGTCGGCGCCAATCGCGACCTGCATTTCGCGCTATACGAAGCTGCGGGCATGCCCTCGCTGATCGAGATGATCTCCCGACTCTGGCTCAAGGCCGGGCCGATCCTCAATCTCGACATGCGGCACGAGCCGAAGCGGCTCGATGGCGGCAGTGCGGTCGTGGCGCATGCGCAATTGCTGGCCGCGCTGCGGCGACGCGATCCGGCCGCGGCGCGGCAGGCGCTGGTCGAGGACATCAGCGCCGCGGCCGAGCACATCGAACGGACGGCGCGGCTGGCGGAATAGCCGGTCGGCTTCAGAGCGAAGGAAAAGGGACGGAAACGATGGATCTGACGATCAAGGGACTGCGCGTGCTGGTGACGGCGGGCGCCAATGGCATCGGCCGGGCGACTGCGCGCGCCTTTGCGGCGGAGGGCGCCAAGGTCCATATCTGCGATGTCGATGAGAAGGCGCTCGCCGAGATGGCTGAGAGCGATCCTACGATCACGCGCTCGGTCTGCGACGTCTCCGACCGCAAGGCGGTTGCGCGGCTGTTCGAAGAAGCCCTGGCGGCGCTCGGCGGCCTCGACTGCCTGGTCAACAATGCCGGCATAGCCGGGCCGACAGGCCGCGTCGATGAGATCGCGCCGGAGGCCTGGGATTCCTGCGTCGCCATCGACCTCACCGGCCAGTTCAACTGCACCCGGCTCGCCGTCGAGCACCTCAAGCAGTCGAAAAACGCCTCGATCGTCAATCTTTCCAGCCAGGCCGGCAAGCACGGCTTTCCGCTGCGCTCGCCCTATGCCGCGGCGAAATGGGGTGTGATCGGCTTCACCAAGGCGCTCTCGGCCGAGCTCGGCGAGTTCGGCATCCGGGCGAATGCGATCTGCCCCGGCCTCGTCGACGGGCCGCGCATCCAGAGCGTGATCGCCAACAAGGCGCGCTCGCTCAACGTTTCGCATGACGAGATGACCAACCGGCTCTTCGCCGGCGTCTCGATCAAGCAGTTCGTCGATCCCAAGGACATCGCCAAACAGATCGTCTTCCTGGCTTCGCCCTTCGCCAAGACGATCTCCGGGCAGGAGATCTCGGTCTGCGGCGATACGCGGATGCTGAGCTGAGGCCGGTCGCCCCGGTGCGGGGATAGAGCCACAATCAATCCCCGCTGCTTGCGAAGCCCGCATAATCGGCCGGCATGGCGCGCCTCCCGCGTGCCGCGCCGATCCAGCGAGGTTCCATGAGCGATACGCCGCGTCTTGGCCTGCCCCTGCTCGCCGCCGGGCAGGCGCAGAAACACGTCACCCACAACGATGCGCTGATGCGGCTCGATGCGCTGGTGCATCTCGTCGTCTCGAGCCGCACGCAGACCGTCCCGCCGGCTTCGCCTGGCGAGACTGCCGCCTATATCGTGCCGGCCGGCGGTTCCGGTGTCTTTGCCGGCCATCAGGACGCTCTCGCCATCTTCGAGGATGGCGCCTGGAGTTTTCTCGCACCGCGCGCCGGCTGGCAGGCGTGGGTGAGCGACGAGGCCGAGCACCATGTCTGGACCGGCACGCAATGGCGGCGGTCTCAGCCGGAAGGCGCGGGCGCGCCACTCTGGGGAGTGAATGCGACGGCCGATACCACGAATCGGCTTGCAATCTCCGCCGATGCGACCCTGTTCAATCACGCCGGCACCGACCACCGGCTCAAGCTCAACAAGGCGAGCGCTGCGCACACGGCGAGCCTGCTCTTCCAGGACAACTGGTCCGGTCGGGCCGAGATCGGGCTTGCCGGCGACGACCAGTTGCGGATCAAGGTCAGCCCTGACGGCTCGAACTGGGCGGAAGCGCTGGTCATCGACCGGACGAGCGGCCTCGTTTCGCTCCCGGCCAGCAGCTGGGCGCAGGAGACGCCGCGGCCGAACCTGCTCGTCAATGGCGACTGGCAGATCAACCAGCGCGGCTTTGCCGGCGGCGCCTTGGCCGCCGGAGTGTTCGGCTATGACCGCTGGCAGGCGCATACCAGTGGCGCCAATCTCAGTCGCAACGGCTTCGACCTGACGCTGACCTCCGGCGCGGTCAGGCAGACCGTCGAGCCGGCGCTCTGGGGCGTGACGTCGTTCGCCTCGACGCCGCTCTGCGTGTCGGTCGAGAATCTCAGCGGCGGCAGCCTCGCTGTGACGGTCGGCAGCGTCTCCGGAACGATCACCGCGGGAAGCGGCCGCCGCTTCGTCGTCTTGACGCCGGCCGCCGGCGACACCGGCAACCTGACGGTGCAACTCGCACCGGCGACGGGGGCGGTGACCTTCCGCGCGATCAAGCTCGAAACCGGCGCGGTGCCCAGCGCCTGGCTGGCGCGCAGCCAGACGCAGGAGCGGCAGCTCTGCGAGCGCTACTATTGGCGGCCCGGTCTTCCATGGATCATCGACTGCTATCAGGCGAGCGGCGCGTACTCGCAGCAGATCCTCGCTTTCCCGACCGCGATGCGGGCCGTACCGACGGCGAGCTATTCGGTCACGGGCGAGGTCAACATCTTCGGCGGCGAGCGCTCGGTCTCGTCGAGCTCCAACATCTGCGCGGTGGCATCGATCCGGGCCTCGGCGCTCGGCCGCGCCTATGCCGTTTTCAGCGACATCGCCTTCAACGCTGAGCTTTGAGCGGCCCTCGCGGGCCAGGTCCCATCAGGCCTTGAAGACGTTCTCCGCCTTGATTCCGGCGCGCGCGCAGACATTGCGGGTGTCGACGACCAGCTTCGAGCCGGCGACGATCGCCGCATAATCGACGTCGTCGTGGTCGGTCGCGATCAGGACGGCGTCGAAGGCCGCGAGCGAGGCGGGATCGACCGGCACGCTTCTGCGGCCTGCGAGCATCGCGTGCTCGCGGGTCGGCGGAAGCACCGGGACATGCGGGTCGTGGAAGGCGGTGCGGGCGCCGCGCTTCTCGATCAGCTCGATCAGCTTGAGCGAAGGGCTCTCGCGGGTGTCCTCGACATTCTTCTTGTAGGCTAGGCCGAGGATCAGGATCGAGGCGTCGCTCAAATTCTTGCGGCCGTGGAGGTCGAGCAGGGTCGCGAGGCGGTCGACGACCAGATAGGGCATGCGAGTGTTTATCTCGCCGGCAAGCTCGATGAAGCGCGTGGCGACGTCGTATTCGCGCGCCTTCCAGGTCAGGTAGAACGGATCGATCGGGACGCAGTGGCCGCCGAGCCCGGGGCCGGGGTAGAAGGGCATGAAGCCGAAAGGCTTGGTCTTCGCCGCCTCGATTACCTCCCAGATATCGATGCCCATGGCCGAGTAGACCGTCTTGAGCTCGTTGACGAGGGCAATGTTGACGGAACGGAAGATGTTCTCCGTCAGCTTGACGGCTTCCGCCGTCGCGGTCGAGGAGACCGGCACGGTCTTGACGACGAGCGCGCCATAGAGCGCCATCGCCATTGCCAGCGCATCGGAGCCGTCTCCGCCGACGACTTTCGGAATGGTGGAGGTGCCGAAGTCCGGATTGCCCGGGTCCTCGCGCTCGGGCGAGAAGGCGAGGAAGAAGTCCTCGCCGCATTTCAGCCCGCTCGCCTGCTCCAGGATCGGCCGCATGACCTCGTCGGTTGTCCCGGGATAGGTCGTCGATTCCAGCACGACGAGCTGGCCGCGGCGCAGGCGCCGGCCGATCGCCTCCGTCGTCCTGACGACATAGGACAGATCCGGCTCGCGATGCCTGGTCAGCGGCGTCGGCACGGCGATCAGCAATGCGTCCGGCTCGCCCAGACGATCGAAATCCGCGGTCGCCACAAAACGGTCGGCGGCGACGGCCTGCGCGATCGGCTCCATCGGAATGTGCTTGATCGCACTGCGACCAGCATTGATGTCGTCGACCCGGCTGGCGTCGATGTCGAAGCCGACGACGCGAAAACCCTGCCGGAGGGTCGCGAGCGCGAGCGGAATGCCGACATAGCCGAGGCCGATAATGCCGACGACGAGCGAGCGGTCGTTGACGCGTTCAATGAATTGCTGGGCTGCTGGCGACGTCACAGTGCATCCTGAAATCGGGGCAGCATCGGCCAGCGGCCCAAGTCTCGACCGAGCTTCTTCCAGAGTTGCCAAACTGCGTCAACATCCGCCGAGGCCTTCGTGACGCAGTCTCGCCATGAGCGGACAAGCGGCGGCGGATCTTCCGCTGTGTTCGGCTTTAGTCTTTGAAAATGCTCTTGAAATGTCGGTTGATCGCGCCATCGTCGACGGCGATGCCGCGGTTCCGCTCGATCAGGAAGGTGGGGTGCCAATACCAGTCGTCGAAGCCGACATTGATGCGGTCATAGCCGGCCCCGGCCAGCAGAATCCGCATCTCTTCGCGCCGGGGTTCGACGAAATTGTGCTCGATGGTGAAGAGCGCGATCCGATGCCGAGCGAAGTCGATCGTGCGCAGAATCTCCAGTTCCGATCCTTCGGTGTCGAGCGAGACATAGTCGAAGCCGGTTTCGGCGAAGTCTCCCATCGCTGCGATCGCGGCGAAGCTGATCGTTTCGACCTGGATCAGTCCATGCGTCGCGACGGCGCGAGCACGGTCGTCGGCATAGCGGTCATTGCCCGCGAATTCCGCCAGTGTCCCGATTTCCTGGGAGGGGATGAAGGACAGGATCTGGCCAGTCTCGCGATAGACCGCCCGCTCCAGGCAGATCGCGCTGCGGCTTTCGGTCAAGCGTGCGAACAGGGAGGGGTTCGGCTCGACGCAGACACCCTTCCAGCCATGCTCGCTTTCGAGGAAATAGCTGTTGCTGTGCAGCACGCCGTCGAAGGCGCCGATCTCGGCGAAACGGCCGTCGCGCCGGCCATTACACATGGCGAACACCCAGCGTTCCTGCTCGATCTGCGAATTGGTCGGCATGTCATAGGCGATCGCCGGATCGAAGCGTTCCGGTCCTGAACCTGCCATCGCTCGCCCCATCATTGCCGCCGAACGAGCCTAGAGGCCCGAGGCGGCAAGGTGAAGCCAGGGCGGGCCGATCAATGGATCTCCGGTTCCGCAACCTTGGCCGCGCCGGCGAGGTAATCGAAATCGCAGCCCTTGTCGGCCTGCTGGATATGGGCCGCCGACATCTTGCCCCAGCCGCGCGGGTAGTCGCGGTCCGGCGGCGTCCAGCTCTTCAGGCGCTCGGCGATCTCGGCGTCCGACAGGTTCACCGAGATGCTGCGTGCCTCGACGTCGACGCTGATGATGTCGCCGGTCTTCACCGCGGCGAGCGGGCCTTTGATGTAAGCCTCGGGCGCGATGTGGAGGACGCAGGCGCCGTAGCTGGTGCCGGACATGCGGGCGTCGGAGAGGCGCAGCATGTCGCGCACGCCCTGCTTCAAGAGCTTCTTCGGGATCGGCAGCATGCCCCATTCCGGCATGCCGGGGCCGCCCACGGGCCCGCAGTTCTTCAGCACCATGACGTGGTCGGCGGTGACGTCGAGATTCTCGTCGTTCACGGCCCTCATCATCGCATCATAGTCCTCAAACACCAGTGCCGGGCCGGAATGCTTGAGCAGGCGCTCCTCGGCGGCGGAAGGCTTGATGACGCAGCCGCCCGGCGCGAGGTTGCCCTTCAGCACGGCAAGGCCGTTGGCGGTCGAGACCGGTCGGTCGAGCGGGCGGATGACGTTGTCGTCATAGACCTTGGCGAGCGCGATCGTCTCGGAGATCGGCTTGCCGGTCACGGTCATCGCGCCGGTGTGGAGCTTGCTTTCGAGCTGCTTCAGCAGAGCAGGGAGGCCACCGGCATAGAAGAAATCCTCCATCAGGAAATCGCCGGAAGGACGCAGGTTGGCGATCACCGGGACCTTGCGCGAGAAGGCGTCGAAATCATCGGGCGTCAGCGGCACTCCGGCACGGCCGGCCATGGCGACGAGATGGATGATGGCGTTGGTCGAGCCGGCGACCGCCATATGGACGGTCAGCGCGTTCTCGAAGCTCTCGCGGGTGAGGATGCGGTCGGGCGTCAGGTCTTCCCAGACCATCTCGACGATGCGCTTGCCGGCGGCGGCTGCCATGCGCGGATGGGCGGCGTCGGCGGCAGGAATGGCGGAGGCACCCGGCAAGGTGAGCCCCAATACCTCGGCATGGCTCATCATCGTGGCGGCGGTGCCCATCACCATGCAGGTGCCGTGCGAGCGGGCGATGCCGCTCTCCATGTCGCGCCAGTCGGCGTCGGAGATGTTGCCGGCCTCCTTCTCGGCCCAGTACTTCCAGACATCGGCGCCGGAGCCGAGCGTCTTGCCGGCCCAGTTGCCGCGGAGCATCGGCCCGGCCGGCACGAAGATGAAGGGCAGGCCGGCGCTGCAGGCGCCCATGATCAGCGCCGGGGTGGACTTGTCGCAGCCGCCCAGCAGCACGGCGCCGTCGAGCGGGTGCGAGCGGATCGATTCCTCCGCCTCCATCGCCAGGAAGTTGCGGTAGAGCATGGTCGTCGGCTTCTGGTACTGCTCGGAGGCCGACATCACGGGGATCTCGACCGGGAAGCCGCCGGCGGCCCAGACCGCGCGCTTCACCGCCTCGGCGCGGTCGCGCAGATGGGTGTGGCAGGGGTTGATCTCGGACCAGGTGTTGAGGATGCCGATCACCGGCTTGCCCATGAACTCGTCATGGTTGAGGCCCATCTGCAGCGCCCGCGAGCGATGCCCGAAGGAGCGCAGGTCGCTGGCGCCGAACCAGCGCTTCGAGCGCAGCGTGTCGGGCGTCTTGCGGGGATGGGACATCGGCGTTTCCTCGGTGTGTTCTTTGTCAATTCAACGGCTTGTCATTCCAGGGCGGCCCGCAGGGTCGAACCCGGAACCCACGACTGGGTGAAACGACTTCCGCTCAATGAGGGGCTCACCCGGTCGTGGGTTCCGGGTTCATCGCTGCGCGATGCCCCGGAATGACAGAGGTTACTCCGCCGCTGCGCGCTGGCTGCCCCAGCTTCCGACGATCCTGCGCAGTTCGGCGCGCTCGGCCTCGCTCAACTCGGGCAGGCCGGGCAGGCGGACCGGGCCGACATTGGTGCCGAGCAGGCCAAGCGCCTCCTTGACCACCGTCACATTCGCGCCGTTGCCGTATTTGGTCCGCAGCGTCTCGAAGCCGGCGATCTCGTCGACCAGGCTGCGGGCGCGGTCGTAGTCGGTGGCTTCCAGCGCCTGCCAGATCGCCAGCGAGCGCTCGGGCGCGACATTGACCAGGCCCGAGGTGAAGCCGCGGGCGCCGAGCGCATGGAAGGGCGCGGCCCAGCCTTCGGCGAGGCCGCAAATCCAGTTGGCGCTCGAACCTTGCGTGGCGCGGACGCATTCGGCGAGCAGCATCATGTTCGACGAGGCGAACTTGACGCCTGCGACATTGGGATGCGTCGCGACGCGGGCGAGGTCCTTCACGCCGATCGCGTCCGAACGGATATAGGCGACAAGCGGGATATCCAGCGCCTCGGCGATGGCGAGGATGTAGTCGGCCTGGCTTTGCGGGGCGGCGAAGGGATCGAGCGGGTGATGCACCATCACCGCATCGCAGCCGGCCCTGGCGGCGAGCTTGCCGGTGGCGACGGCTTCCCGCAGCGACCGGCCGATGCCGGCGGTGACCAGCGCCTTGCCGGCAGCGGCTTCGGCGGCGACGGCATGGCTGCGCACCACCTCGTCCGTGGTCATCGGGTAGAACTCGCCGGTATTGCCGGCCGAGACGATGTTGTGGATGCCTGCCTGCGCGATACGCGCGACGATCGTGCCGGTCAGTGCCCAGTCGGCCTCGCCATCGCCCTTCCAGGCGGTGACGTGAACGCCGGAAATGCCACGCAGCGCGCTGCGAACCCTGTCACTCATCGTAATCCAATCCTTCCGCGTCGGCGCCGAAGACCTGGCGCACATGGCTCTTGGCGGAGCGCACGATATGGCTGCGCATGCGCTGCTCGGCCCTGGCCGGCTCATGCGCGCGCAACGCCTCGAAGATGCCGCGATGCTCCTCGAAGCCGCGGGCGCGCTCGCTGGGCTCGCCCAGCAGGGCGATGCGCTGGGCGTGGTCGTACATGCGCTGGCCGTCGAGCCGGCGTTCCAGATAGCCGCAGCCGGAAATGCGGTGGATCATGCCGTGATAGGCCTCGTTCAGATTGACGAGGTCTTCGAGGTCACCGTGCTCGGTCGCCTGCGCCATCTCGTCGATCAGGCGGGCCATGTCGGCGATTTCGCCGGTGCTGATCCGGTTGGCGGCGATGTGCGTCATGACGCTTTCGAGCGCGGCACGGCCGAGCGCCATTTCCAGCGCCTGACGCGCCGAGAACTCGACGAAGACGCCGCGGCGCGCCTCGGTCCGGACCAGCCCCTCGCTCTCCAGCATGCGGATCGCGTCCTTCACCGGCGTAGTCGAGACTCCCAGCATGTCGGCGAGCTGGCGCTCGTTCAGCCGCTCGCCCTCGCGGAAACTGCCCGCGACGATCGCCCGGCGCAGGCGCTCGTGCACATGCTCGCGCAGGGAGCGCAGCAAATGCGGCGAGACCGGTTCGATGGCGAGCGCGTGTGACATTCCATTCCCCTGGCGGGCCGCGGGACGATTCGATGTCCGAGCTGGCCCGTTGCCATTGCCTCACCAGACATCATAAAGCGCAAGCGACATCAAGTCTGAAATTTCAGATTTCAAATCTGAAATTGCATGTTATGAAGAGGACAAGATGGCCGCAAGACGCCGGAACGGCAACGGCCGGATGGTCGTGATGAGGGAGGATTGGATGACATCGATCACGCGCCGCAGCCTGCTCGGCGGAGCCGGCGCCATGCTAGCGGCACCTGCTTTGACGCCTGCCTGGGCGCAGAGCGGCTATCCGGGAAGCAGGGTGGCGACCATCGTGGTGCCCTTTGCCGCCGGTGGCACCACCGACCTGCTCGGCCGCATCTTGGCCGACCGGCTGAGCGCGCGCCTCGGCGGCAAGTTCATCGTCGAGAACCGGGTGGGAGCTGGTGGCAACACCGGCGCCGCTGCGGTCGCGAAGGCCGATCCCGACGGTTACATGCTGACCATGGGCACGGTCTCCAGCCATGCCATCAATCCCGGCGTCTACACCAAGATGCCTTATGACCACATCAAGGACTTCGCGCCGATATCGCAGGTAGCGAGCGTGCCGAACCTGCTGATGGTCAATCTCGACCTGCCGGCCAAGACCGTGCCGGAGCTGATCGAGCTCTTGAAGAAGAACCCCGGCAAATACTCCTTTGGTTCCTCGGGCGCCGGCACCTCGACCCATATGGCGGCCGAGCTGTTCAAGGTCTCGACCGGCACCGACATGGTCCATGTGCCCTACCGCTCAAGCGGGCAGGTGACGCAGGACCTGCTCTCCGGCCAGATCCAGCTGACCTTCGACAACATCACGATCGCCTGGCCGCATGTCGAAGCCGGCAAGATCCGGGCGCTGGCGACGGCGACGCCGAAACGGCTCGCGGTCGCGCCGGATCTGCCGGCGCTGTCCGAGTTCATTCCCGGCTACGACGCCAGCTCCTGGCACGGCTTCTTCGCGCCGGCGAAGGTGCCCCCGGAGATCGTCGCCAGGCTCTCGACCGAGACGCAGGCGATCATGCGCGAGCCGGCGGTGGTCGAGCAGCTCAAGAAGCTCGGCGTCGATCCGGTCGGCTCGAGCCAGGCCGAATTCACCGCCCATATCGCCAGCGAGACCAAGCGCTGGGCCGAGGTGGCGCAGAAGGCCAATGTGAAGATCGAATGATATGCCGAGCTGTGTGACAAGTACGCCGTCATCCCGGGTCAAGCCCGGGATGACGGGTTCTGGAATGGCGCGCCAACTATCGGCCGCGAGAGGATGACTTTGACATGACCGCTACTGCGCTCACCCCCGAGAATCGCGAGAAGCTGAAGCGCGTCTCGACCGCGACCCTGACCACGGCGCTGTTCAAGCGCGGCCTGCGCAACCAGTTCATCCAGGATGTGCGCCCGCTCTCGGCCAACGCGCCGCGTATGGTCGGCGAGGCCTTCACCTTGCGCTATATCCCGGCGCGCGAGGATCTCGACCATCTCAGCGTGTTCGAGGGCACCCAGCATCCGCAGCGCGTCGCGGTCGAGACCTGTCCGCCCGGCCATGTCATGGTGATTGACAGCCGCAAGGATGCGCGCGCGGCGTCCGCCGGCGGCATCCTGGTGACGCGCCTGATGCAGCGCGGCGCCGCCGGCATCGTCACGGATGGCGGCTTCCGCGACAGTCCCGAGATAGCGGCGCTGGGTTTTGCCGCCTATCACAGCCGGCCGAGCGCGCCGACCAATCTGATCCGCCACCACGCGCTCGACATCAACGCGCCGATCGGCTGCGGCGACGTGCCGGTCTATCCCGGCGACATCGTCGTTGGCGATGGCGAGGGCGTCTGCGTGATTCCGGCCCATCTCGCCAACGAGGTCGCGGCCGAAGCCTATGAGCAGACCGCCTATGAGGATTTCGTGGAGATGAGGGTGCGGGAAGGGCGCGGCATCTTCGGCCTCTACCCGGCCAATGCCGAGACCAAGGCCGACTTCGCCAAATGGCGACCGGACTGGAAGTGACAGGAGCTGCTGGCTGCTTCAGGTCGCCAACAGCTCGCGTACCATCGGGATGACCTCGCGGCCATAGAGCTCGATGCAGCGCAGCAGCTTGTCCTGCGTCAACGGGCCGGCGCTGATCTTGAGCTGGAAGCGTTGGAGGCCGAGCGCCTTGACCGTCGCGACGATCTTGCGCGCGACGGTTTGCGGCGAGCCGAGATAGAGCGCGCCGCCCGAAACCTCCCGCTCGAACTCCTCGCGTGATAGCGGACCCCAGCCGCGCTCGGCGCCGATTCGGTCGCGCATCTCCTTGTAAGCCGGGAAGAATTCCTCGGCTGCCTGCGCATCGCTCGCCGCGACATAGCCCGGCGAATGCACGCCGATCGGCCGCTCGGCATGGCCGAGCCGTCCCATAGCGTCGCGGTAAAGCTGGACATAGGGCGCAAAGCGCTGGGCCGGGCCGCCGATGATGGCGAGCATCAATGGCAGGTCGTAGCGCGCGGCTCGCACCACCGATTCCGGGCTGCCGCCGACACCGATCCAGGTCGTCAGCTCCCCCTTCTCGATCGGCGGGAAGACTTGCTGGTCGCGAAGCGGCGGGCGAAGGCTGCCTTCCCAGGTCACGCTCTTCTTGCGGATCAGCTCGACGAAGAGGTCGAGCTTCTCCTCGAACAGCACCTCGTATTGTCTGAGGTCGAAACCGAAGAGCGGGAAGGATTCGGTGAAGGAGCCGCGGCCGAGGATGACTTCGGCACGGCCATTCGAGAGCGCATCGACCGTCGAGAAGCGCTGGAAGACGCGGATCGGATCGTCCGAGCTCAGCACGGTGACGGCAGAGCCGAGGCGGATGCGGCTGGTGCGGGTGGCGATGCCGGCAAGCACGGTCTCGGGCGAGGAGACCGCGAAGTCGCCGCGGTGATGCTCGCCGATGCCGAAGAAGTCGATGCCGATCTCGTCGGCAAGCACCGCCTGTTCGACGAGGTCGCGGATCACCTGCGCATGTGAGAGCAGGGCCCCGTCCGGGCCGGCGGTGACGTCGCCGAAGGTGTCGAGGCCGAGTTCGAGAGAAGCAGGCATGCGAGTTCCAGGCTGGTACGGCACGCCGCACGGCCGGCGTCCGCGCCATCTGGCGCTGGGATCGGCGCGGTTCAAGATGCGCCGGTGCCGAAAGGTCTATGCGAATTCGCCGAAATCAGTACCATGAGGAACAATAATATCTGCCATGCCCCCATTTGGGTGTGGCGGAGGGGACATGATTGCTGTTGCCTCGGCCGGCCTCGCGGAGGACTTGAGTCGAGCGTGGCCATAAGGGGGAGATGTTCATGGGCGGCGAAGCTGCGGCCGAGAGCGATCGTTCGATCGTCGGCAACCCGATGCTGCTGCCGTTCTTCGATCTCTCCTTTGAAGAGATCGAGCTGCTGTGCCGGATCACGGCGGAACAGCGCGAGAGCTCCACGGAGGCCGTCGACGGCGCATGGTTCGCGACTTTCATGGACGCACGGAAGGAGCCGGCCCGATAGGCGAGGCGCTTCTTGTCGCGCTCGGCATGGTCGCCCTCGCGGCGGCTGCATGGTGGGCGACCAATCGATGGCGGCTCTGACGCGGCCGCCCGCAGATCATGCCGCCGGCTCGAGCCGGGCGCGGCCGAGGACCATCACGCGATCGATCTGGAAGCCGCAGCGCTGCAGGGCGTCGTGATCCTGCGGCCAGGCGGCCGAGCGCTCCAGCGAGATCGCGATGCGCGGCAGGTCGAGCTGCGCGGCGAGTTGATTGGCGAAGCGCAGCAATGCCTCGACGAGGCAGGTTCCCGGCAGCCGCATCATCGCGATCTCGGAGATCTCCAGTGTCGTGCCGCCTGTGATCCTGCGCGCGATGCGAAAGCCGAACAGGGCATGCGGCATGCCGCGCGCGTCACGCAGGGCGAAGACGCCGGATGGCTGCGCCCCGTCCTGCGAATGGTCACGCACAAAGGCGGCCCAGCCATCCGGCGTGAGCTCTGGATGCAGCAGGGTGACGAGCCCGTAGACCGTGTCGGCGCTATCAGGCAGGATGCGCGCGACTTCGAAGATGTCATCGCCCATCACGTGCGGCTCTCCCGAGTTTCCAGGCAGCAACCTCGTTGCGCAGGGCCTGTTGCCGCATTGATCTGGATCAAATCCGAAGCCCTGCGGCGGCGCGCGCGCTTTGTCGGCTTTCGCGCATGCGGTAAGCTCCGCGCATGAGCAGGAAGGTGCGATCGTGAACTGTCAGCCCTCGGCGTGCAGCGCCGCCGCCCATGGCGAGAGCGGATGCCGCACCTGCATGGTCCGTCTCGTCAGCGTCTGCGCCTCCCTGACCGACGACGAGCTCGCCTTGCTGGAGCAACTGGCGATGCCGACGCATTTTGCCTCCGGTGACACGCTGTTCACGCAAGGCTCCGAGGCGCATTGCGTCTACAACGTCACTGCCGGTGTCGTGCGTCTCTACAAGCTCCTGTCCGACGGGCGCCGCCAGGTCGTCGGCTTCGCGCTGCCGGGCGATTTCCTCGGGCTCGCCATGCGCGACGCCTATGGTTTCTCGGCCGATGCGATCGGCGACGTCGCGGTCTGCGCCTTCTCGCGCGCGGCCTATACGGCGCTGGTGGACGCCAAGCCGCATCTGCTCAAGCGCCTGCACGAGTTCGCGACGCATGAGCTGACGCTCGCCCATGAACAGATGATGCTGCTTGGCCGCCGCACCGCCGAGGAGAAGCTGATCTGCTTCCTGCTCGGCATGCAGCAGCGCTGGGCCAGGCTCGGCAAGCCCTCGGTGACGGTACAGCTGCCGATGACGCGGCAGGACATCGCCGATTTCCTCGGCCTGACGATCGAGACGGTCAGCCGCACCTTCACCCGCCTCGCCAAGGACAAGACGATCCTGATCGTGCCCGGCGGCGTACGCGTGATGAACCCCGAACGGATGCACGCGGTCGCGGCTTGAGCTGCGCCGCCCGGCCGCAGTCCGTCCCGTTCCTGCCCTTGACCTGGATCAAAGCCTCCCGTCGGACCGGCCGCTAAGCCTCCTGCTGAGGGCGCATCCCAGCGCCTGCTACGAAGCAGGAGTCAGCGGTGACGGCGACGACGAGCCCTGTCCGGGCAATGACGGTCGGCGAGATGATCGGGATGCTGATCGCGGGAGCCTGCGTGCTGCCGCTGATCCTGATCGGCGCGCTGACCGAGAACTCCGGCTACGCCTTCCACGCCCTGCTCGGCGCGGCTGCGGCTGTGGCCAGCATCATCGTGATCGGCAATCGCTGCTTCGACGGCTCTCCGGCGGCTCCGCCGCAGGAGATCGATGGCAAGCCCAACTACAATATGGGGCCGGTCAAGTTCGCGACCGTCGCGGCGATGGTCTGGGGCATCGCCGGCTTCGCCGTCGGGCTGATCATCGCGCTGCAGCTCGCCTTCCCCGGGCTGAATTTCGACCTGCCCTGGACCAATTTCGGCCGGCTGCGTCCGCTGCACACCTCGGCGGTGATCTTCGCCTTCGGCGGCAACGTCCTGATCGGCACCTCGTTCTATGTCGTGCAGCGCACCTGCCGGGCGCGGCTCGCCGGCGATCTCTCGCCCTGGTTCGTGGTGCTCGGCTACAACCTGTTCATCGTCATCGCCGGCACCGGCTACCTGCTCGGCATCACCCAGAGCAAGGAATACGCCGAGCCGGAATGGTACGCCGATCTCTGGCTGACCTTCGTCTGGGTCGCTTATCTCCTGGTCTTCCTGGCCACGCTCAGGAAGCGCAAGGAGCCGCACATCTATGTGGCGAACTGGTTCTATCTCGGCTTCATCGTGACCATCGCGGTCCTGCACATCGGCAACAATGTCGCCGTGCCGGTATCGATCCTGTCGCCTAAGTCATACGGCCTGTGGTCGGGCGTGCAGGATGCGATGTTCCAGTGGTGGTACGGCCACAACGCGGTCGGCTTCTTCCTGACCGCCGGCTTCCTCGCGATCATGTACTATTTCGTGCCCAAGCGGGCCGAGCGGCCGATCTACAGCTACCGGCTCTCGATCATCCACTTCTGGGCCCTGATCTTCATCTACATCTGGGCCGGCCCGCACCATCTCCACTACACCGCGCTGCCCGACTGGGCGCAGACGCTCGGCATGACCTTCTCGATCATGCTGTGGATGCCCTCCTGGGGCGGCATGATCAACGGCATCATGACGCTGTCGGGGGCCTGGGACCGCCTGCGCACCGATCCCGTGCTGCGGATGATGGTCGTCTCGCTCGCCTTCTACGGCATGTCGACCTTCGAGGGGCCGCTGATGTCGATCAAGGCGGTGAACGGGCTCTCGCACTATACCGACTGGACCATCGGCCACGTCCATTCCGGTGCGCTCGGCTGGGTCGCCTACATCTCCTTCGGTGCGATCTACTGCCTCGTGCCCTGGCTGTGGAACCGCAAGGGGCTCTACTCGCTCACGCTGGTGAGCTGGCATTTCTGGGTCTCGACGCTCGGCATCGTCTTCTACATCACGGCGATGTGGGTCTCGGGCATCCTGCAGGGCCTGATGTGGCGGGCCTACACCTCGCTCGGCTTCCTCGAATACTCGTTCATCGAGACCGTCGCGGCGATGCACCCGTTCTACGTGATCCGGGCGCTTGGCGGCGCGCTCTTCCTGCTCGGCGCGCTGATCATGGCCTTCAATCTTTGGATGACCGTGCGCTCGGAGGCCGCCTCCGAGATGCCGGAAGCCCCGGCGCTGCCGTCCGGCCAGTTCGCTACCGCCTGAGGACCGTCATGACGAGCATCGAACACAAGGCTCCGCGGCGTTCGCTCTGGGCCAAGCACAAGATCTTCGAGACCAATTCGATCATCCTGGTCATCGGCGTCCTGCTGGTGATCTCCATCGGCGGCCTGGTCGAGATCGCGCCGCTCTTCTACCTCCGGAACACGATCGAGACGGTGCAGGGCATGCGGCCCTATACGCCGCTCGAGCTCGCCGGCCGCGGCATCTATGTGCGCGAGGGCTGCTACAACTGCCACAGCCAGATGATCCGGCCGCTGCGCGACGAGGTCGAGCGCTACGGGCATTATTCGCTCGCGGCCGAGAGCATGTACGACAAGCCGTTCCAATGGGGCTCGAAGCGGACCGGGCCGGATCTCGCCCGCGTCGGCGGCAAGTACTCCGACGAATGGCAGCGGGCGCATCTGGCCGAGCCGCGCGCGATCGTGCCGCAGTCGATCATGCCGGGCTATCCCTTCCTGGAGAAGACCGAGCTGGCGTTCGGCGACATCGCCGACGAATTGCGCGCCAACCGCGCCGGCGGCGTGCCCTATAGCGACGAGATGATCGCGCAGGCGCAGGCCGATCTGAAGGCGCAGGCGACGCCGGATCACCCCGGCCAGGCCGATCTTGAGAAGCGCTATGCCAAGGCGCAGTCGCGCGATTTCGACGGCAATCCGCAGCGCATCACCGAAGCCGACGCCCTGATCGCCTATCTGCAGGCGCTCGGCACGATGGTCGACTTCAAGCTCTACGACGACAAAGCCAACATCCGCTGAGCCAACCTATGCAAACCACCTATCACTGGCTCGCCGGCTTCGCCCAATCCGCCGGGCTCCTCTACTTCGTCGCCGTCTTCCTCGGGGTCTGTGTCTACGCCTTCTGGCCGAAGAACCGCGCCCGTTTCGAAGAAGCCGCGCTCAACCCGCTGCGCGAGGACTGACCGATGGACCAGAAGCACGACGATCCCAATGTCGATGCCGCCACCGGCTACAGCACGACCGGGCATGAATGGGATGGCATCCGCGAGCTGAACACGCCGCTGCCGCGCTGGTGGCTCGGCATCTTCTACGCCACCATCGTCTGGTCCATCGGCTACTGGATCGTCTATCCGGCCTGGCCGCTGCTGACCGACGCGACCAAAGGCGTGATCGGCTACGCCAGTCGCACCGACATCAGCGCGGACATGGCCAGGCTCAAGGCGCAGCGTGCGGCGCAGGCCGCCGGCATGGCCGACGCCACGCCTGCGCAGATCAAGGCCGATCCGACCCTGTTCCAGATCGCGATGGCGCAGGGCAAGGCCGCCTTCGGCGACAATTGCGCGGCGTGCCATGGCGTCGGCGGCGCCGGAGCCAAGGGCTATCCCAATCTCAACGACGACGACTGGCTCTGGGGCGGCTCGCCCGCAGCGATCCAGCAGACGATCCGCCATGGCATTCGCGTTGCCGGCGACAACGACACCCGCGTCAGCCAGATGCCGGCCTTCGGGCGCGATGGCGTGCTGAAGCGCGAGGAGATCGCAGCCGTCGCCAGCCATGTCCGCGAGCTCGCTGGCTTGCCGACCGAGCCGAAGGCGGATCTGCCGCTCGGGCGCAAGGTCTTCGCCGACAACTGCGCCGCCTGCCATGGCGCTGCGGGCAAGGGCAATCAGGAGCTGGGTGCGCCCAACCTCACCGACGCGATCAGCCTCTATGGCATGGACATGGCCTCGCTGACCGAGACCATCGCCAACAGCCGAAACGGGGTGATGCCGGCCTGGGCCGGACGTCTCGACGAGACCACGATCAAGGCGCTGACCGTCTACGTCCACTCCCTCGGGGGAGGGCAGTAGCGTGAGCACCGCCGAGACCGACCAGGACGACATCCCGCTCTTCGCGGCGTCGCGGAAGGTCTATCCGCAAAGCGTGTCGGGGCCGTTCCGGCGCGCGAAGTGGCTGATCCTCCTCCTGTGCCTGGGCATCTACTACCTCCTGCCCTTCCTGCGCTGGGATCGCGGCCCCTATCTGCCCGATCAGGCGGTGCTGGCCGACATCGCCAACAACCGCTTCTACTTCTTCTTCATCGAGATCTGGCCGCAGGAGGTCTACTACTTCACCGGCCTATTGATCCTGGCTGCCTTCGTCCTCTTCCTGATGAATGCGGTCGCCGGCCGGGTCTGGTGCGGCTACCTCTGCCCGCAGACGGTGTGGACCGATCTCTTCCTTGCGGTCGAGCGCTTCTTCGAGGGCGACCGGCGCGAGCGCATGCGCCGCGACGCCGAGCCCTGGAGCTTCGACACGCTCTGGCGCAAGACCGCCAAGCATGCGGTCTGGCTGATCATCGCCTGGTGGACCGGCGGCGCCTGGGTGCTCTACTTCGCCGATGCGCCGACCCTGGTGCGCGAGCTTGCGACCTTCACCGCCCCGCTCTCGGCCTATGTCTGGATCGCGATCCTGACCTTCACCACTTACACGCTCGCCGGGATCATGCGCGAGCAGGTCTGCAAGTATATGTGCCCGTGGCCGCGCATCCAGGCGGCCCTGACCGACGACGAAGCGCTCAACGTCACCTATCGCTATGATCGCGGCGAGCCGCGGGTCTCGGTGAAACAGGCAGCGAAGCTCAAGGCGCAGGGCGCGCCGGCGGGCGACTGTATCGACTGCTTCCAATGCGTCGCGGTCTGCCCGACCGGGATCGACATTCGCGACGGCGCCCAGGTCGATTGCATCCAGTGCGGCCTGTGCATCGACGCCTGCGATACGGTGATGACCAAGATCGGCCGACCGACGCGGCTGATCGCCTATGACACGGACGGCAATGTCCAGCGCCGGCTCGCCGGGCATTCTACGATCTACCGGCCGGTGCGCCTGCGCACACTCGTCTATGCGGCGCTGATCGCCGTCGTCGGCGGCGCCATGCTCTGGCAGCTCGCGACCCGCAGCACCGCCGGCATCTCCGTACTGCACGAGCGCTCCCCGCTGTTCGTCACCCTGAGCGACGGGTCGATCCGCAACGCCTATGCGGTGCGCCTGCTCAACAAGCGTCCGGAGCATCGGCCCTTCGCCCTGACCGTCTCCGGCCTGCCCGGCATCAGGATCGAGGCGATCGGAGCCCCGCCGAGTGCCGATCTTCGGCCAGTCGTCACCGTCGATCCCGATTCCTCGCGCGAGGTGCGCGTGCTCGTCACCGTCCCGGTCGGCGTGCCGCTCGTGGCCTCGCAGGTGATCACCATCACCGCTTCCGATCTCTTTGCCGGCGAGACGGTGCGAGCCGACGACCATTTCATGGCGCCGGAGACCCATCGATGAGCTGCTGCGGAGTCATCATCATGCCCTATGAGAATCCGGCTCCGGCTGCTCCGCGCCAACCTTTCCAGCTGACCGGCGGCATGGTCGCCGCCATGCTGATCCTGTTCTTCGGCGTTATCGTCTCGGTCAATGCGACTATCCTGACGATGGCGCTGCGGACCATGCCGGGCGTCGAGACCCGCAGCGCCTATGAGGCGAGCCAGCGCTTCAACGAAGAGATCGCCCGCCAGCACGAGCGCGATGCGCGCGGCTGGTCCGCCTCCACGACGCTGGCCCGGCAAAGCGAGGGCGCAACGCTCACCGTCACCCTGGCCGATCGCAGCGGCGGGCCGCTCGTTGGCCTCGCCGCCAGCGCACGCCTGCGCCACCCTGCGACCTCCGCGCGCGACCATGATCTTGCGCTGAGCGAAAGCCGGCCGGGGCGCTACGAAGCCGGTTTCAAGACGATCGAAGCCGGCTCCTGGATCCTCGAACTGCAGGCCAGGCGCGGCGAGGAGGTCGTCTTCGTCTCGCGCAGCCGCGTCACCTTGGAGCGCTGAGATGGCGGCGCAGGATCTCTCGGTCTTCGTGCGCCATCGCGACGATGGCATTGCGAGCATGGAGCTGGCGGTCGACGGAATACGCTGCGCCGGCTGCATGCAGGCGATCGAGGGCGGGCTCGCCCGCGAGCCGGCTATTCTCGGCGCCCGCGTCAACCTGGCGCTGAAGCGCGTCTCGGTCGAATGGCGCGAGGCAATGCTGCGGCCCGAAGCGGTGCTCGAGAAGCTCGCCGCGCTCGGCTTCAAGGCCTATCCCTTCGCGCCGGAGCGGGAGGAGGAGGGAGCCGCGAGCGAGGAGCGCTATCTCCTACGCGCGCTCGGCGTCGCCGGCTTCGCCTCGATGAACATCATGCTGCTCTCGGTCGCGGTCTGGTCCGGCAATGCGGGTGATATCGACCCGACGACGCGCGACTTCTTCCACTGGCTCTCCGCCCTGATCGCGCTGCCGACCGCGGCCTATGCCGGCCGGCCCTTCTTCGAGAGCGCGCTTCGGGCGCTCAAGGCCGGAGCCGTCAACATGGACGTGCCGATCACCATCGGCGTCGTCCTCGCGCTGGTCATGTCGGTCGCCGAGACCTGGAACCATGGCCGCCACGCCTATTTCGACGGCGTGGTCATGCTGCTCTTCTTCCTGCTGATCGGGCGCTATCTCGACCAGCTGATGCGCCGGCGCACCCGCGATCTCGCCGGCAATCTCGCTGCGCTGAAAGCCGAGACTGCGACGAGGCTCGCCGCCGACGGCAGCACCACGGTGATGCCGATCGCCGCGATCGCGCCCGGCGATGTCGTGCTGGTGCGGCCGGGCGAGCGCGTCTGCGTCGACGGCATTGTCGAGACCGGTCGCTCCGAGCTCGACCAGAGCCTCGTCACCGGCGAGACCGCACCGGTCGCCATCGGGCAGGGCGAGCGCGTCCATGCCGGCACGCTGAACCTCACCGGCACTCTGACCGTGCGGGTCAAGGCGGCCGGGCAGGGCACTCTGCTCGACGAGATCGACCGGCTGATGGACCAGGCGGTCGGCAACCGCTCGCGCTATGTCCGCCTCTCCGACCGCGCCGCGCGGCTCTATGCCCCGGTGGTGCACACGCTGGCGGCCTCGACCTTCCTCGGCTGGCTGGCCTTCGGCCTGTCCTGGCCGGAAGCGCTGATGATCGCCGTCACCGTGCTGATCATCACCTGCCCCTGTGCGCTCGGCCTTGCCATCCCCGCCGTGCAGGTCGTCGCGGCCTCCGCCCTGTTCAGGCGCAAGATCATGCTGAAGCAGGGCGATGCGCTGGAGCGCCTGGCCGAGGCCGATATCGCCGTCTTCGACAAGACCGGGACGTTGACCCTGCCGGAGCCGGAGATCCTCAATCCCGAGGCCCTGCCGGCCGAGCGGCGAGCCGAGATCGGCGCGCTCGCGGCGGCGAGCGGGCATCCGTTGGCGCAGGCACTCGCACGCGCGCTCGGCGTTTCGCGTGCGGCGGAGAATGTGCACGAGGAGAAAGGGCAAGGTCTTTGCGTGGGAAAGGGCGAGAATGAATGCCGTCTCGGCAGCGTCGCCTTCTGCGGCGCGCAGTCCGAGGCGGCCATGGTCGCGGCGCTGCATCCCGGCGCCTCGCTGATCGCCTATCGCCATGGCTCCTTCCGCACCGTGCTGGCGCTCGGGCAGGCGCTGCGCCCGCAGGCGCGCGAGACGATCGCGGCTCTGCGCAAGGCCGGGCTTCCGGTCGCGATCCTCTCCGGCGACCGCTTCGAGGCGGTGGCGCCGATCGCTGCCGAGCTCGGCGTGACCGAGCTGCATGCCGGCCTGCTGCCGGGCGACAAGCTCGCTTTGCTCGAAAAGATGGCGGCTGATGGCCATAAGGTGCTGATGGTCGGCGACGGGCTCAACGACGCGCCGGCGCTGGCGGGCGCGCATGTCTCGCTCTCGCCGGTCAGCGCCACGCATCTGGCGCAGGCGGCAGCCGACATCGTCTTCCTCGGCGAGAGCCTGGCGCCGGTGGCTGCGGCGCTGACGATCGCCCGCAGGGCGCGTCGGCTGATGCTGCAGAACCTCTGGTTCGCCGTGCTCTACAATGCGGTCGCGGTGCCGATCGCCATCGCCGGGCTGGCGACGCCCTTGGTCGCCGCCGTCGCCATGTCCGGCTCCTCGCTGGTGGTGACGCTCAACGCCCTGCGCGCCCGTGCAGCGGGGGAGGCGCAATCATGAACATCATCGTGATCCTCTTCCCGCTGGCGCTCGGCCTCGGCCTTGCCGGGCTCGGTGCCTTCTTCTGGTGCATGCGCAGCGGCCAATACGCCGATCTCGACGGCGCAGCCTGGCGTGTGCTGCAGGATGACGATGCGCAGGCCGGGCCGCGAGGTGGTGTCAGCGGCAGCGACGGAAACGCTTTGGGCTGAAATCGAAGCCGCGCTGGCGGATGAAGGAGAGCGTGTCGCCATCGACACGGACGGTGAAGACGACCCGCATCGGCCGGCCTTCGCCATGACATTCCCCGGCGATTTCGTAGACATCCCGCCGGCGCTCAGCGCGCAGCGTTCGGCAACTCGCCTCGAATGTCGAGAAGTCAAGCTCCTTGGAGCCGAGGCCGATCACCGTGTCGTCGGCGCTGCAGCCCGGCGCGCCCCAGCGCCCGATCCATTCGGTCGCCTGCGCCGGCAGTGCGATGATCGCAAATCCGGCGAAGGCGGCAATCCCTGCAATATGGTTCATGCTCGCGGCTCCTATCATGACCCATGGTCATGATAGGGCGGATGTCGCCGCCGCGACATAGATCCTACCCTGGTGCGGTTGGGTCAGACGGGGGAGCGCCCCGGCCCTTATGGCCGGGGCGATGTCGTCAGTAATAGACGGTCCGGCAAACGCGCACGCGACGGCCGTAGCGGTTGCGTCGGACCGAGCAGACCGTCCGGCGACGGCGCGGACGGCGCCAGTACTGGCTGAACTCGGCGGGAGCCGCGTCGAGCCGGGCCGCGTTCTCCGGTGCAAGCGAGGCGGCGGCGACCGGCGCGCTCGCCAGACTCACACCCGCGGCGCTCGCGGCGAGTCCACCACACAGTGCGACGATGAATGAACGTCGGTTCATGGTTTCTCTCCTTGGTGTCGCCCTTCGTAGAGCTGACCACAGGAAACATGAACGAATTTTGAAGCTATGGCTTGCTCGCTATAGCAGGCGACTGCGCTGTATTCGGCGATGAAGATCGAGCTTAGCGATACTGACAGGCATCTCGGTCGATCTGCCGTTTCGAGAGATCTTATGAATTCTGCTCTTGAATCTCTTCTCCACTTACATTGAGGAATGTGCCGCGCCCTTTGCGGGCGCGGCCACCCTTTTGCGCCCGGCGTGGCGATCACGCCGGGCTGCCCGTTTCCTCCGCGTCAGGCGACGTCGAAGCGGTCGAGGTTCATCACCTTGGTCCAGGCCGCGACGAAGTCCTTGACGAACTTTTCCTTGGCGTCGGTGCTGGCATAGACCTCGGCGAGGGCGCGCAGGATCGAGTTCGAGCCGAAGACGAGGTCGACGCGGGTGCCGGTCCACTTGGCGGCGCCGGTCTTGCGGTCGGTGCCCTCGAACACGTCCTTGGCCTCCGAGATCGCCTTCCACTGCGTGCCCATGTCGAGCAGGTTGACGAAGAAGTCGTTCGTCAGCGCGCCCGGCCGGTTGGTCAGGATGCCGTGCTTGGAGCCGTCAGCATTGATGTCGATGGCGCGCAAGCCACCGATCAGCACGGTCAGCTCCGGCGCGGTCAGCGTCAGCAGCTGGGCGCGGTCGATCAGCGCCACCTCGGCGGGCACTTTGGCGCCCGGCTTTTGGTAGTTGCGGAAACCGTCCAGCGCCGGCTCCATCACCGCGAAGGAATGGACGTCGGTCTGCTCCTGCTTCGCGTCGGTACGGCCCGCGGTGAAAGGCACCTCGACGTCGTGACCGGCGGCCTTCGCCGCCTGCTCGACGCCGACATTGCCGGCCAGCACGATCAGGTCGGCCAGCGAGACCTTCTGGTCGCCATCGGCCTCCTTGTTGAACTGGCGGCGGATGCCGTCGAGCACCTCGATCACCCTGGCGAGCTGGGCCGGCCGGTTGACCTCCCAGTCCTTCTGGGGGCTAAGGCGAACGCGGGCGCCATTGGCGCCGCCGCGCTTATCGCCGCCACGGAAGGTCGCGGCCGAGGCCCAGGCGGTGCCGACCAGCTCGGAGACGGAGAGGTCTGAGGCCCTGATCTTCTCCTTGAGCGCCGCGACGTCGGCGGCGTTGACCAGCGGATGGTCGGCCGCCGGCACGACGTCCTGCCAGATCAGCTCTTCCTTCGGCACTTCCGGACCGAGATAGCGCGAGCGGGGGCCGAGATCGCGATGGGTCAGCTTGAACCAGGCGCGGGCGAAGGCCTCGGCGAAGGCCTGCGGATTCTCGAGGAAGCGGCGCGAGATCTTCTCATAGGCCGGGTCGACCCGCAGCGAGATGTCGGTCGTCAGCATGGTCGGCTTGCGCTTCTTCGAGCGGTCGTGCGCGTCCGGTATGATCGCCTCGGCATTCTTGGCGACCCATTGATGGGCACCGGCCGGAGACTTCTCCAGCTCCCATTCGAAACCGAAGAGGTTCTCGAAGAAGAAGTTGCTCCACTGCGCCGGCGTCTGGGTCCAGGTGACCTCGAGGCCGCTGGTGATGGTGTCGCTGCCCCTGCCGGAGCCGAAGCCGTTGTGCCAGCCGAGGCCCTGCGCTTCGAGGCCGTCGGCCTCGGGATCAACGCCGACATTGTCGGTCGGGCCGGCGCCGTGGGTCTTGCCGAAGGTATGGCCGCCGGCGATCAGCGCGACGGTCTCCTCGTCGTCCATCGCCATGCGGGCGAAGGTGTCGCGGATGTCCCTGGCGGCGAGCAGCGGGTCGGGATTGCCGTCGGGCCCTTCGGGATTGACGTAGATCAGGCCCATCTGCGTCGCGGCGAGCGGGCTTTCCAGATTGCGCGAATGCACTTTGCCGTCGGCGTCGTCATCGGCGACGAGGACGGCCTCGCCGGCAGGCTTCTCGACGCCTTCCGAACCATCGGCGTAGCGCAGGTCGCCGCCCAGCCAGGTGGTCTCGCGGCCCCAGTACACGTCCTGGTCCGGCTCCCAGGTGTCGGCGCGGCCGGCGGCGAAGCCGAAGGTGCGGAAGCCCATCGTCTCCAGCGCGACATTGCCGGTCAGGATCATCAGGTCGGCCCAGGAGATCGCCTGGCCGTATTTCTGCTTGATCGGCCAGAGCAGGCGGCGCGCCTTGTCGAGGCTGACATTGTCCGGCCAGCTGTTGAGCGGCGCGAAGCGCTGCTGGCCGCGGCCGCCGCCGCCACGCCCGTCGGCGAGGCGATAGGTGCCGGCGCTATGCCAGGCCATGCGGATGAACAGCGGGCCGTAATGGCCGAAGTCCGCGGGCCACCAATCCTGCGAGTCGGTCATCAGCTTGCGCAGGTCGTTCTTCAGCGCGGCGTAGTCGAGCTTGGCGAAGGCTTCGCGATAGTCGAAGGCCTGATCCAGCGGATTGGACTTGGCCGAATGCTGGCTCAGCAGCTCGACGGGTAGCCGATTCGGCCACCAGTCGTGATTCTGCCGGCCGCCGCCGCCATGGGCAACGGGGCATTTGCCCGTGCTGTCCTCAGTCTTCGCGTTCATGTCTGTCTCCGAGCTGGGCTGGCTGCTGCGAGGGTCTTAGCAGGGCCGTTTCATTATTTTAATTCCGATTTTCCGATCGTGACGATAAGCTGCAATTATGACAAACCTGACTTTCAAGCAGCTTCGCTATTTCGAGGCGCTGGCACGGCACGGCCATTTCGGCCGCGCGGCCGAAACCTGCGCGATCTCGCAACCGGCTTTGTCGCAACAGATCAAGGCGCTGGAGGAGGAGCTCGGCGGCAGGCTGTTCGAGCGCGACCGGCGCCAGGTCCGGCTGACGCGCTTCGGCGAGGAGATCGCGGCGCGCGCCAGAGATGTGCTGCGCTCGCTCGACGAGCTGGAAGGCTATGCCTATGCCTCGCGCGACGGACTGGTCACGCGGCTGCGCATCGGCGTGATACCGACGGTGGCACCTTACCTACTGCCCGGACTGATCGGCGACCTTACGCGCCAGCATGGCGGGCTCGACCTCAATGTGCGGGAGACGCTGACGCCGAAGCTGGTCCAAGAGCTGCACGAGGGACGGCTCGACATGGCGATCGTCGCCCTGCCGGTGTCCGAGCCGTCGCTGACGGAAATCGCGTTGTTCACCGAGCGTTTCGTCCTCGTGCGGCCGCGTGTGGACGAGGGCAAGCCGGCTCCCGATCGCGACGCCCTGCGCGAGATGCGGCTGCTGCTGCTGGAGGAAGGACATTGCTTCCGCGAGCAGGCGCTGTCGTTCTGCAACACGCAGCCGCGCACGGTGCAATCGCGAGACCTGCTCGATGCCAGCTCGTTGTCGACGCTGGTGCAGATGGTCGATGCGGGCCTCGGGGTCACCTTGATCCCTGAAATGGCCGTGGCGGTCGAGACGCGCTCGGCCTCGGTCGCGATCTCGCATTTCAGGACGCCGGAGCCTTCCCGTACGATCGGCATGGTCTGGCGCAAGACCAGCCCGTTGGCAAAGCAACTGCTGGAGATCGCGGAAATGGTGCGGCAATCGGCCGGGACGTTGCGCGGAACGCGCGACACGCCTTTGTCCGGCGCGGGTCAAGAGGAGTCAGCAAGGCGCTTTTCCGAGCGCTGAACGAGCGACACCAGCGCCACGGGGCGATGGTCGCGGACGTTGTTTTCAGCCCGTCCGCGTCGATGGCGATCTGACCCTTCGCTATGTCGACTGACTGACGTAGACCTCGCCGGCGAACAGGCGGCGTGCCGAACCATAGACGCAGGCGCTGCGTGCGTGAGCCTGGCCGGCCTCGACCACGACATCGGCATCGACCGTGATCGTGCCGGAGGGATGGCCGATCCGGATCGCGGCTCCGCCGCCATCCCCCACGATGCGGTTGGCGACGGTGCCGGGCGTGCGAGCGGCGACGGCGATTGCCCTGGGCAGCGCGATTCCGCTTGCACCCAGCGCGTCCGCCAGCACGAAGGCAAACGGGTTGGCGGCATCGACGATGCTGGCCTCGACGACACCGAGGCCGGGCACTTGGATCAGGTCGATCGCCTTTGCGGTCGGCAGGAGGCGGCCGGTCTTGGCGCCGCCCGGCTCCAGGAAGTCGAGGCGGATCGGTGCTCCGCGCCCCGCGACGCCATCGAGCTCGAGATCGCCGTCGACCTCCGCCTCGCCATCGCGCATCTGGACATGCGCCGCGATGATCTTGCCGGTATTGGTGTTGTGGATGCGGACGATCGTCTCGCCATCGGGAGGCTTCGGAACCAGTCCCTCGTCGATCGCGAACGGCCCATCGCCGGCGATATCTTCCCGCAATTGCCGGCGTAGTCGACCGTCCGGTCCACCACCGAGACCTGGGCGAAGGTGTAGTCGATATCGGCGCCGGGCACGCTGGCCGGGCCGACGACGCAGACCTTCGACAGGGACGAGACGCCGCCGCCCATGCCGTCGAGCTGGCGGACATAAGGATCGGGAGAGCCCATCGCCGCGAGGAAGACGCCGTCCTCACACCTTTGGATAGGCGATCCCTTCAGTTGTACGTACTGATTACCAGCGCCGCGCGCGGGCACGGCGCTGCGAGGCAGGTGATCGCGTCCCGACATCTTTCCCAAGGCGACGCCGGCCATGAGCCGCAGCCGTCCTGCATGCGCCGCTTCGCGCTGCCGCAGCGGCTTCCTCGCCGGGACGGGCTTTTGGCCGAGCCGCAGAGCCGATGCTCCACTCCGTCCCCCGGTCTCGGCGCAATGCCTGGGATGAGGGTGTTTCGACGAAGGAGCCAAGGCCGATCCGGGTGAGCGAATAGTCGCGGTCGACGACGCGATGCATCAGGTAGGCGAGCAGAAGGACGCCGATCACGGCGCCGCGCCGGATGCGCAACAGGACCCGCGAGACGTCGCCGCTGGAAGTCCAGGGCGCCAGTGAGCCCATGCGGAGCAGGAGCGGCATGGCGACGTCGTTGCAGAGCATCGTGCTCAGCGACACCGCCGCGACGATGATCATGCCCGTCGCCGCCGACAGGCCGCCGACGAAGGCCGCGAGCTTGACCAGGCTCTCGCAGGCGATGGCGAGCATCAGGCCGCGATGGTGCTCGCCGGCATTGATGTGGCGAACGCCGAAGACGATGCTGAAGACCGCCATGGCCGCTGCCACCGCAAATGCGCTGTCCCGCCAGATGGCATCTGCCGTCCCGGGATGATCCGGATGGGTGGTGGTCAGGATGTCGAAGCTGGCGCCGACGGCCGTCAGCTGCAGCGCGATATCGGGCAGGACACCGACCAGGGCGGCGAGTGCCAAGAGCGTGGCGACGGCCTGGCTCTTGCCATAGCCCGCGGCGATGAACTCCGAGATCGACGAGACGTTCTGCGCCTTGGCGATGGCGATCACCTGGCGAGAACGGGTGGCCGAAGACGAGCAGAAGCGTGGGACCGATATACATCGGCAGGAAATCCCCCCTTCTCGTGGCGGCTCGGCCGACCGAGCCGTAGAAGCTCCACGAGGTGTTGTGGATCGTGAGCGTCAGGGCATAGGCGAACGCTCCCCACCACTAGGCCGGCGGCCGCCCGTCGCGCGCGCCGGCCCGCCGCTCTCCCACCAGGCGATGGCGAAGAGGGCGCCGAGACAGGCGCCTGAAACGATCAGCACCAGCCAGCTGTGCGCGGCGCTCCTGGGCATCGGACGAGCAAGTGCCGCGAGGTTGGTCAGGCGACTGTCGGGCAACAACCGGTTTGCCGGCAACCTGCCCTGGAATGCCGCCAGAACGAGCGAAAGTAGGGGGCAAAGAGCGAAGGCAGGGAGGGTCGGCAGAGCCGGGGGGCGGATAGGGCAGAGTCCAAAAGGACCGAGGAGGTCACGGAAGGCGCCATGGCGGCGGTTCGTCAGATCCGTTCCACGACATCTTGCTTGAACAGAAGCGACAGCTCCGGCGTCATGCCGTCGAAAACCGGCAATGTCGCAGCGCCGAGAGCTGGTGTATCCGGCCCCATCTCGGCGACGATCAGGCGCGGCGTGTCGGCCGCCTTGTCGAGGCTGACGCTGCGTGGCAGCGGCTCGATCCGGGCGACGAGCGCTTCCAGGACCGGCCGGGGCAGCACGCCGCCAAGGATCACCGTCTGCGGATCGAGCATGTTCTCGATCATCACCACGGCCTGGCGCAGGCTGGAAGCGGCTTCGTCCAGCCAGGCGAGCAGGCGCGGGTCGCCGTCTTCGAGCGCCGCGGCGATGCGGTCGAGATCGCCGTGCCGAACGGTCGCCGGCTTCACGTCGCCGAGCGCCTTCAGCGCGAGCGAGACCGAGGCGTAGCGTTCGAGGCAGCCGCGATTGCCGCATGGGCAAGGCCGCCCGTTGGTGTCGACGACGAGATGGCCGATCTCGCCCGACTTGCCGTAGCCGCCGCGATAGGGCTGGCCGCGCAGGAAGAGCCCGCCGCCGATGCCGGCGCCGATATAGACATAGGCGAAGTCGGTGAGCGTACGGCCGGCGCCGTAGAGCCGCTCGCCGATCGCCGCCGCCGTGGCGTCGTTCTCGAGCAGCACCGGCAGGCCAAGCTTGTCCTGCAGCGACTGGCGCAGCGGGAAATCCCTCCAGCCGGGCAGCGCGACCTCGCCGAGCACCACGAGCCGGTCGTCCTGGAACAAAGCGGGGATGACGAGGCCGACGCCCCAGACGCGCTGGCGCGCCACCTGCTGGCGCTCGAGCATCGTCGCGATCGTCGCCGCGATCTGGTCGAGCACCGCGTGGGGCGCATCGGACGCAAGATCGAGCTCGACGCGATCGCGCACCGTTCCGGCGACATCGGTGAGGATGACCAGCAGGACGCCGTGGCCGAAGGACACGCCGAAGGTGAAGCCGCCATCGGGGTTGATGTCGAGATCGACGGCCGGCTGGCCTCGGGCGCCGCTGCGCCGGCTGACGCTGCGCACCAGGCCCGCCTCGGTGAGCTCGCCGATGATGTTGGAGATCGTCTGTGGCGCCAGGCCGGTGGCACGGGTGATCTCGGCGCGCGAGAGCGGCGCCTGCAACCGCACCGTCTCCAGCACGACCCGCCGGTTGAACCGGCGGGCATGATCCATGTTGGCGCCGAACAGCTTCATTTCCGCCTCTGAGTCATCGCTCCTGCCTACACCCGGGCGCTTGCCAGCCGAAGTGCTCTCTGATTAAATCACTTCATTGGAATAAATCGGGCGGCAACGAAAGACCACCCGGACACAGCGGGAGCAGACCATGACGCAGCAGGGCGGATCCAAGACAGGCTTGTCCCGCCGGACGGTTCTGGGCGCGGCCGGCACGATGGCGGCGAGCGCCTATGGCTTCGGCGCGCAGGCGCAGGAGATGAATGTCCGCTTCGTCGGCGAGCGCTATCCGGCGCTGGAATTCTACGTGAAGAAGCTCCAGGGCGCGCTGCCGAACGTGAAGGTCACCGCCGACCTGATGCCCAATGCGCCGCTGAAGGAGCTGCAGACGATCACGCTGTCGTCCGGCGCCGACTCGATCGACATCATGCTCGGCAACGACCTGACGATCGCCAACTTCGCCCAGAACGGCTGGCTCGAGCCGCTCGACGAGTACATCGCCAAGCACAAGGACGAGTACAAGCTCGACGACTTCGCCAAGATGGCGATGAGCTCGGCCTCGTTCGGCGGCAAGGTCTATGGCCTCCCGGTGCTGACCAACACCCAGCTCATGGCCTATCGGCAGGATCTGTTCGAGGCCAAGGGCCTGAAGCCGCCAACCTCGTTCGAGGAATACATCGCTGCTGCCGGCGCGTTGAACTCGCCTTCCGTCGCCGGCACGGTGATGACGCTCAAGGGCGACGGCGTCCTGAATGAGGGCCACTGGTACCTGAATGCGCTCGGCGACGGCTGGTTCGACGCCAGCAAGAAGCCGGTCTTCAACAGCGCAAAGGGCATCGCCGCGATCGAGACGATGAAGTCGCTGACGCATTTCGCACCGCGCGGCTACACCGCCAACGGCAATGACGAGTCGACCATCCTGTTTCAGCAGGGCGCCGCGGCCATGGGCATGCAGTGGCTGACGCGCACCGCCGCCATGGATCGCCAGGACCAGTCCAAGGTGATCGGCAAGATCAATTGGGCGCCGCCGCCGCGCGGCGGCCAGGTCGTCGTCGCCGACAGCTTCGCCATCTCCAAGTTCTCGTCGCGCAACAAGGACACGCTGTTTCGCCTGCTCGCTGCGACGCTGTCGCCAGCGAACCAGCGCGAGGGCGCGAGCCTCGCCTGCCCGACGCGTGTCTCGGTGCTGGAGGATCCGGAGCTGCGCCAGCGCTTCCGCTACTACAACGTGCTGGTGCCGGCGCTCGACAAGGGCGCGATCTTCCCGAAATTCGCCGAGTTCAAGGAAGTCAGCGAGACGGTGACGCGGCGCATCCTGCAGGCGGTCACCGGCGAGATGCCGGTCAAGGAGGCGCTCCACACCGGTGCCAAGGAGGCCGAGGACTTCCTGACGCGCCGCGGCGTCTACAAGTGAGCGAACTCGCTCCCGGAACGGTCCAGGCCTGAACCGGGCCGCTCCAACAAGGCAGAGATTTATGGCGTCGTCCTCGGCGCGGGCCTATCCCCGCGAAATATCGCTTTGGCTGTTCGTCGTGCCGAGCGCGCTCGTCGTGCTCGGCATACAGCTCTACCCGGTGCTCTACGCCGTCTATCTCAGCTTTTTCGACTACCATATCGGCCAGTCTCAGCCCCGTTTCGTCGGCGCCGAGAACTATCTCGCCTTGCTCGGCCAGGACCGTGTCTGGGCTTCGCTCAGGACGACACTGATCCTTGTCGCCTCATCGCTCGCGGTCGAGTTCGTGCTCGGCCTCCTGCTCGCGCTCGGGCTCTACAAGCTGACACGCGGCGCGCGCCTCTTCTCGACCCTGATCTTCGTGCCTTACCTGATCACGCCGGTGGTCGCCGCGCTGTTCCTGCGCTGGATATTCGCGGCGCGCTGGGGGTTGGCCGACGCCGTCATCGCCTCCTTCGACATCTTCCCGCCGGACTGGCTGGGCTCGCCGGTCTGGGCCTTCGTCACGATCATCGTCGCCGATGTCTGGCAGTTCACGCCCTTCGTCATGCTGATCCTCTATGCCGGGCTGCAGGGCATGGACGAGGCGCTGCTCGAAGCCGGCAAGATCGACGGCGCCTCGGGCCCGCGCCTGGTCTGGCACATCATCCTGCCGTGCCTACGGCCGCAGATTCTGTTCGTGCTGGCGATCCGGCTGATGGATTCCTTCCGCACCTTCGACAGCATCTATGTGCTGACCGGCGGCGGCCCCGGCACCGCGACCGAAACGCTGACGATGTACACCTACGCCATGGCCTTCAAGCAGCTCGACCTCGGCCGCGCCTCGACGCTGGGCGTGCTGACCATGCTGATCGTCACCGGGCTGACGCTGATGATCATCTCGCTGATGTATCGGCGCGAGCGGGGAGCGTTCTGATGCGTCGCCTGCTCGGCCAGCCGCTGGTCGTCTTCCTTCTGTCGCTGTTTGCGCTGTTCAGCCTGACGCCGATCATCTGGGCGGTGCTGATCTCGATCAAGCAGCCGGCCGATGCCTTTGCGATCCCGCCAAAGCTGTTCTTCGAGCCGACCTTCCGCTTCCATTACGAGATCTGGGTCGAGCGCCGCTTCGTCGAGTTCTTCCTGAACAGTTCGATCATCGCCCTCGGCACGGTCTTCATCTCGGTGCCGCTCGGCACGCTCGCCGCGTATGGCCTGTCGCGGCTGGAAAGCAGGATGGCGCGCTCCTATCTGATGGGCCTGCTGGTGATCCGGATGTTCCCGCACATCCTGCTCTTGATCCCGTTCTTCATCGTGGCGCGCTCGCTATCGATGATCGACAGCTATCCGGCGATGATCGCGGCGATGGTGGCGATCAACCAGCCCTTCACCGTATGGCTGATGCGCTCGTTCTTCTTGGAGATCCCGCGCGAGCTCGACGAAGCCGCGACCATCGACGGCTGCAATGCCTGGACGACCTTCACCAAGGTGATCCTGCCGCTTGCCAAGCCCGGCATCGTCGTCACCTCGCTGTTCAGCCTGCTGCTCGCCTACAACGAATTCCTGTTCGCGCTGATCCTGACCGGCAGCAACACCAAGACGCTGCCCGTCGCCATCGCCGAATATGGCGGCGAGGACCTGAACTACTGGTCGCTATCGGCCGCCGGCGCGATCGGGATCATGCTGCCGATCCTGCTGTTCATGCTGTTCTTTCAGCGCCATCTCGTGCGCGGCCTGACGATCGGCGCGGTGAAGGGATAACCATGGTCGACCAGAGCATCATCGACGGCTTCATAAGGGCGCAGGCGCAAATCGTGCCGGCGACGATCGCAGCCGTGCGCCGGCGCTTGCGCGAGCTTGCACTTCCCCGGGCCGGGCACATCGTCCTCGTCGGCTCCGGCACCTCGCTCAACGCGTTGATGGTGGCGAAACCGGCGCTGGAAGCCGGCGGCGCCCTCGTCGAGGTGCTGAACCCTGGTGCCTTCCTGCTGCGCGAGCCCGTGCTCGGCCGCGAGGCCCTGGTCGTCGCGCTGTCGCAGACCGGGACCAGCGAGACCACCGTCGCGGCGGTCCGGCGCGCGCAGGAGAGCGGGCGGACCTGCCTCACCATCACCGCCGAGGCCGAGAGCCCGATCGGGCAGGTGGCGACGACCAGGATCGTGATGCCTGTTGGCCCCGAGCCGGTCGGGCCCAAGACCAAGGGCTATGGCGGTTCGCTCGCGGCGCTCGCCGAGCTTGCAGCGGCGCTCTCCGGCTGCGCTGGGCATGATGTCGCCGAGGCGACGATCGCTGATTTGATCGACGAAGCGACACCGCCGGCCTTCGCGCTGGCGGCCGAGCTCGACGCGGTCGATGGCCTGCTATTCACCGGGGAAGGGCGCCATTTCGGCACGGCGCTCGAAGCCTCGCTGAAGCTCGCGGAGATGACCGGCGTGCCGGCTGCCGCCTTCCCGACCGAGGAAGCGATGCATGGCCGCCTGCACGGACTGACGGGCAGGAGTCTCTGCGTCATGATCGCGGCGGATGCGGCCGAGCGCAGGCTCGCGGCTCATGCCGCCGGCGTGATGGCTGCGCTCGACGTCCGCATCCTCATCCTCAACCTGACCGACGAGCCGACGCCGTTCGACTGGCTGCGGCTCGACGGGCTGGCGACACCCTACGATGCACTCGCCGCGATCGTACCGGTACAGCGGCTGGCGCAGGCGATGGCGGCGCGGCGCGGAATCCCGCCGCATCTGATGCGTTTCCCCGGCCTGTCGAAGACGCTCGGCATCAAGATCGACCGCCTGCCATGAAGACCGTCTTCGCCTTCGATATCGGCGGCACCGCCGTCAAATTCGGGCTGGTGGCCGAGGATGGCCGCCTGCTCAAGCAGGGCGAGGTGCCCTTCGAGCGCGACCTGTCCTTCGCGGCGCTCTGCGAACAGCTGGCAAGGCTTTATGAAGACACGATGGCAGGCAGCCGAGCCGATGCGCTGGCGGTCGCGATGCCGGGCTTCGCTTCGTCGGAGAGTGGCGTCGTCGTCGATGGCGGCGGTAATGTTCCGGCGCTGCGCGACGGCTCGATCACGCAGGCCCTCGAACAGCGCCTCGGCCTGCCGGTCTGGTTCGGCAATGACGGTGTCGCCGCCGCGCTAGGCGAGGTCAGATATGGTGCCGGCCGGGCGCTCGGCCGCTTCGTCCTGATCACCATCGGGACGGGGGTCGGCGGCGCCGTCGTGCTCGACGGCAAGCCGATCATCGGCCCGAATGGCCACCCTCCCGAGCTCGGCGCCATCGTCGTGGGTGTAGACGATGCGGGCGCGCCACTCTCGCTCGAGGCCCTGTCCTCGGCGCCTGCCATGTTGCAAGCCTACGAACGTCGGACGGGAGGAGCGGCCGTATCGGTGCGCGACCTGTTCGAGCGGGCCGAGGCCGGCGACGCGGCGGCGGATGCAGCGATCGATGCGGCCTGTCACGGAATCGCGCAGGCGGCGGGTGCCCTCACCAATGCGCTCATGCTCGAGGCGATCGTGCTCGGCGGCGGCGTATCGGGGGCAGGCGAAGCTCTGGCGAGCCGGGTTCGCGTTCTTCTCCCCCTTTATGCCTGGCCGTCACTGGCGGCGAAGGTCGATATCCGTATCGCGGAGTTGGGCAACACGGCGGGGCTGCTCGGCGTGGCTTCGCTCGCTTTCGAGGGGGTGTCCGCGCCGATGCATGCCCGGGCGCGACGTCAGGGCGCCGAAGCCTGAACGATCTTGCCTGAACGATTGTCTTGGCGGTCGGTGCGCGTTGATGCGCATGCGCACCAGATCCGGACATCGGCAAAGGCGCCGGCCGCCACCGGGAGCGTTTGAGCAACGCCGGCGAAACCCGTCGGCCGAGCGCTGGCGCCGCCACTCAGGGCGACGCCTGCGCCTGCCGGGTGGCGCGCAGCACCTCGCGCGGCAGCGCGCCGGTCTGACGCTCGACCATGCGGTGCACGACCGGCGGCTCGGGCCCGATATGCAGCTCCCTGACCCGGTCGCCGATTTCGGCGTCGGCCTGGGTGGCGCGCTGGGCCTGGCGAACATATTCGACCCAGGTCGGGCTGTCGTAGCGCTCGATCCAGAGCTCGGCATCGGTCAGGTCGCGCAGCAACGACCAGTGGCGGGCCCCGTCGCGGCGGCGGATGCGCCGGCGCTCCTCCATCGCCTTCAGGAACTCGACCACGTCCTCCTGCTTGATCCGCCATTCGATGGTGACGAAGACCGGGCCGCTGCGCGGCTCGATGTCGACCGCGACCGTGGGCTCTCGCCAGCGGCTGAGCGGATCGAGATTGAGCGCCTCGAGCGGCGGCAGCCGATAGCGCAGCCCGGCGGCCGCACCGCAAACGAGTGCGACCGCTGCCGCGCACAGGCCGCCTGTCGGGCCATATTGGAGGGTGACCCAGCCCCAGGCCCAGCTGCCCGCGGCCATGCCGCCGAAGGCCGCCATCTGGTAGAGGGCGAGCGCGCGCCCCACCACCCAGCGCGGCGCCGACAGCTGCACCGTCGAATTGAAGGTCGAGAGCGCCAGCACCCAGCAGGCGCCGCCGACCGCAAGCGCCGGCATGGTGAGCCACAGGGTCGGGCTCAGCCCCACCACCAGGGCCGCGGCCGCATAGGCCAGGAAGGTCAGGCGCACGAGGGTCTCGGTGCTGAAACGACGGCGCAGCCGGGCGCTGACGAAGGCTCCGGCGACCGCGCCGGCGCCGAAGGCTCCAAGCAGGATGCCGTATGTCAGCGGGCCGCCGCGCACGAGATCGCGCGCGACCAGCGGCATCAAAGCGAGACCGACGACGCCGCCGAAGCCGAAGAGGAAGGCGCGCAGGATGACGGCGCGGATATTGGGCGACATCGCGACATAGCGCAGACCGGCGCTCATCGCGATCAGGAACGTCTCGCGCGGCAGCACGCGCTCGACCTGCGGCGGCTGCCACCGGGCCAGCACGACCAGCAGGCCGATATAGCTGAAGGCATTGACGATGAAGGCTGCGACCGCGCCGGAGGCGGCGACGATGGCGCCGCCGATTGCCGGGCCGACGCTGCGTGCGATGTTGAAGGCGACGCTGTTCAACGTCACCGCCGCCGGCAGCTCGGGCCGCGGCACCATGTCGCCGACCGAGGACTGCCAGGCCGGATTGTTGAGCGCGTTGCCGCAACCGAGCAGGAAGGTGAAGGTCAGGAGCAGCCAGGGCGAGAGCAGCCCATGCCAGGCGAAGACCGCCAGCGTGATCGAAACGGCGAGCATGAAGCCTTGCGCCGTCAGCAGGATGCGGCGGCGGTCGTAATTGTCGGCGATCGCGCCGGCGGCCAGCGAGAACAGCATCACCGGCAGCGTGGTCGAGGCCTGGACGAGGGCGACCATGTCCGGCGAATTGGAGAGCGAGGTCATCAGCCAGGCGGCACCGACCATCTGGACGAGGCCGCCGAAGTTCGAGGCGAGGCTTGCGATCCAGACCGCACGGAAGATCGGATGGCGCAACGGCGCGAAAGCCGAATAGCGCCCGTCTTGAGGTTTCAGGCCTTCGGCGGCGAGGTCGGCTTCGGCGGTCTCGGCAGTGGTCTGCGTGGCGGGCTCATGCGGCATGTCACAGTTAGAGCATGCCGGCAGGCGATGGGAAGCTGCGCTTCGCCATTCCTGCGCTGATCCGCATGCCGCGCTGTGACGCGTTTCGCGGCAAGCTCATGATCTGCCACGGCACACTGGCCGAACGCAGACATTCCATCGTTGTTCGAGAGATACCGCCGCGGTGTCGTTGGGGGCGGCAGCGGGCAGGCACATCAAACGGGTGGACGTGGTTGGTGATCGCGATCTGGCGCAGCAGCACCTTGCGCACGACGTGCGCTGTCCTGACCCGATCGGTGAAGATCGCGGCATCTCCGGCGCTGCCGGCTGGCAACGCGCTGGCGAAGGTTTGGTCATCGAGTTTCACGCGGACCACGAAAGGCGCTGCCTGCACTGATTTCGGCATGACTGCGGCGCCGGAAGTCTGAACCCGACCTGTCGCGACGGCTTGCAGCACCTCTCCACCTTCCCCGCCTGTACGGCTCCCGGCACCCGTTTGAAGGCGAGCTCGACCGGCTGGGCGGCCGCGACGTAGCGCGCGTCGATTTGGTTGATCTCGACCCCCACGATCGTGTCGGAGGTGTCGATGAAGGCCATCACCGGCGAGGGTGGCAAATTGCCGACGCGGGCGCCTTTGCGCAGCGCGAGATTGGTGACGTAGCCGTCGGCCGGTGCGCGCACCGTGGTCTTGTCGAGATTCCAGCGCGCGCCGACGAGCTGCACCTTGGGCCGATCGATCTCGGCCTCGCGCTGCTCGACATCGAAAGCCCTGCCGGTGCCGCGCGACTGGAGCTGGGTCATCTCGGCGAGCCGCGTCTCCCGGGATTTGAGCTGCGCGGCAATCGCATCGACTTGCGACTGGAACGGCAGCGGATCGATCCTGAACAGCACATCGCCCGCCTTGAGCGGCGTGTCGGCGCCCTCGACGCCGATCTCAATGCCGCGGCAGGATCTCTCCGAGGAATTTGCGCGTCCGCTCGTGCCTGGGATTGCTGAAAAACTCCTGCGGCGCTGCTTCCTCGACGATGGCGCCGCTGGCCATGAAGATCACCCGGTCGGCGACCTGGCGCGCGAAGCCCATCTCATGGGTGACGCAGATCATCGTCATGCCGTCCTCGGCGAGTCCCACCATCGTGTCGAGCACCTCCTTGACCATTTCGGGGTCGAGCGCCGAGGTCGGCTCGTCGAACAGCATCACCTTCGGCTCCATGCACAGCGCCCGGGCGATCGCGACGCGCTGCTGCTGCCCGCCCGAAAGCTGGGCCGGGAACTTGCCGGCCTGGTTGAGGATCTTGACCCGGTCGAGCAGGCGGCGCGCGGTCGCCTCCGCCTGGGCGCGGGAGACGCAGCGCGAGCGCATCGGCGCGAGCACGCAGTTCTCCAGGACGGTCAGGTGCGGAAACAGGTTGAACTGCTGGAACACCATGCCGACCTCGCGGCGGATGGCGTCGATGACGCCGGCATTCTCGATCAGCCTTGTGCCGTCGACGACGATCTCGCCCTTCTGATAGGGTTCGAGATGGTTGATGCAGCGGATCAGCGTCGACTTGCCGGAGCCCGACGGGCCGCACAGGACGATCTTCTCGCCGGTGCGCACCGTCAGGTTGATGTCGGTCAGGACCTGGAAGTCGCCGAACCATTTGTTCACGCCCTGCATCGCGATCATCGACGCGGAGTTCTGGTCGGTCATGGCAACGCCTTTCAAACGGTCGCTCGCATAGCCCGTTCAGCCGCTTGCGGCTGAACGGAACGAAGTCAGGCCAAATCCAAGGTCGCGCCTGCTCAGCTCGCGATGAACGGAATGTCCGGCACGCTGTCCGGGAAGGGCGGCAGCGGGTTCTTCATCCACTTCGGATAGATTTTCGCCAGCTCGCCATTGGCTTTGATCTTGTCGATGAAGCCGTTGATGAAGGCGTTGATCTCCTTCTCGCCGAGGCGCGTGCAGGCGCCGTTGTAGAGCTTGGTGAATTCGAGCTTGTTCTCGAAGACGCCGGGCTTCGCCTCCTCGAGGCGCGGGATGTAGAAGATGTTGCCGCCGACGGCCTGGACCTGGCCGGAGAGCAGCGCCTGGATCGTCGGCGCATCGCCGTCGAAGCGCCGGATCGTCGTGCCGGCGGGCGCGGTCTTGGTGATGTCGGCGTCCTGCACGCTGCCGCGGGCGACGCCGATCGTGTACTTGCCCATGTCGGCATGCGTCTTCACCGCCACGTCCTTCGGCGCGATGAAGGTGATGATGTTGGCGGCGTAGGGCTTGCTGAACTGCACCGCCTTGGCGCGCTCGGGCAGCATCGCCATGGTCGCGAACAGCACGTCGACGCGGCCTGAGGTCAGCGCCGGAATGCGGTTGGCGACGGCGAGCTGCACGAACTCGGCCGGAACGCCGAGCTCCTTGGAAAACAGCTCCGAGATATCGGCGTCGAGCCCCTCCTGCTTGCCGGCGGAATTGACGAAGCCCCAGGGCGGGTTGTCGCCCTGAATGCCGATGATGACCTTGCCGCGGCTCTTGATCTCGGCCGGCGTCACCGCGAGCGCCGGTCTGGTGATCAGCATCGGCATGGCCAGCGTCGCGGCGCCGGTGGCGATGAGCTGGCGGCGGCTGAGGCCGGTCCGGGTGGTATGGGTCATCGTTCCCTCCTTGTTGGTCTTGGTGATGCCGCCGATATCAGTGCGAGGCTGCGGCAAGCCTGCGCTCCAGCCGTGCCCCGTAGAGCGAGAGCGGCCAGCAGATCAGGAAGTAGAGAGCGCCCACCGCGCCGAAGACGAGCAGGGGCTTGAAGATCTGGTTGGAGACGATGGTCCCGGCCCGGGCGAGCTCGGTGAAGCCGACGATGGCGGCGAGCGACGTGCCCTTGATCAATTGGACGAGGAAGCCGATCGTCGCCGGCAGCGAGATCTTAATCGCCTGCGGCAGGATCACGTCGCGCATGCGCGAGACATAGCCGAGGCTGAGCGCTTTGGCCGCCTCGGTCTGTCCCTTCGGCACGGCCTCGATCGAGCCGCGCCAGATCTCGCCGAGGAAGGCGCTGGCATGCAGCGTGAAGCCGATGGCGACGGAGAGCCAGGCGTCGAGCTTCAGGCCGACCAAGGCAAGGCCGTAATAGACCACGAAGAGCTGCATCAGGAGCGGCGTGCCCTGGAACAGCGCGATGTAGCCGGCCGTGCCGCGTTCGAGCGGGCGGATGCCGGAGGTGCGGGCCAGCGCGATGCCGAGGCCGCTGATGGAGCCGCAGACGAAGCCGATCGCGGACAGGAAGATCGTCCACTTCAATCCGACCAGCAGGAAGAGGAATTCGCTCCGGTTCATGGCGCGCCTCACTTCACCGGGTAGCTGAAATGGCGCGCCGTGATCTGCGCGAACATCCGCATCATCAGCCAGGACATGGCGAGGTAGAGCAGCGTGACGACGCCGTAGACCTCGAAGCTGCGGAAGGTGTTGTTCTCGATGTTCTGCGCGACCGAGGTCAGCTCATAGGCCGAGATCGCCGAGGCGATGCTGGTCGTCAGCGTCAGCAGGATGAACTGGCTGGTCAGCGACGGGAAGATCGCGCGCAGCGCCGGCTTCAGCACGACGAGACGGAAGACCTGGCCCTTGTGCAGGCCGAGCGCCAGCCCGGCCTCGATCTGGCCCTTGCTGATCGACTGCACGCCGCCGCGGATGATCTCGATCGCATAGGCGCCGCCATTGACGCCGAGTGCGATGATCGCCGTCGGCGTCGGATCGAGCCTGATGCCGGCGAGCGGCAGCGCGAAGAAGATGAAGTAGATCTGGACCAGGAACGGCGTGTTGCGGATCAGCTCGACGAAGCTGATCACCAGCCAGCGCAAACCGCGATAGGGCGAGTCGCGCAGCACGACGCCGCCGATGCCGATGACGAGCGCGAGCACCATGCCCGCCAGCGCCAGGCCGAGCGTGCCGAGGCAGCCCCACAACAGGTCCGGAAGCCCGTCGATGACGGGAGCGAAATCGAACTTGTAGTTCAAGACGTTTCTCCCCTCCTTGCCGGACCTTCTTGCGGGTCCGGGATCTTGGCTGCGTTTCGTCTCTCCCTCGGCGCCGTGCAGGCCGGCGCCGTTTTTCCTGGTCTTGCCTTGGCCGGTGCCCGGCGCTGCCCGGCTTACGAGGCCTTTCGCTCCGGCTGGGGCGGAAGCAGGGTCGCGCAGCGCTCGCGCAGGTCGATCCGCTGGCCGGTCGCGGCGGCCTCGGCCACGGCGAGCGTCGCGATCAGCGTGCGCGCCCCGTCCTCGACCGGCTGCAGCGAGGCGGCCTTGCCGAGGATCAGGTCGCGGAAATGGTCGAGCTGGGCGATGTAGGGGTCGAGCGTCGGCGCATGGATCCGCCGCGCCTGGATCGGCTCGTTCCAGCTGGGAGCGTCGCCGGCCTGCGTCCACTGCACCAGATTGGGGAATTCGAGCGCGCCGCGGCTGCCCATGAAGCGGTAGCTGCTCTCGCCGCTGAACGGGAATTCCGGCGCCTCGCCGACGCCCTGCTCGGTGGTCCAGGGCGAGACGGCGCTGTCGCTGGCGAAGAAGGTTCCGATTGCCCCGTTCTCGAACTCGATCAGCACGCCGGCCGTGTCTTCGACGGCAAAGCCGCGCTGGCGGTTCGAGACGACGGCGCCGACCGTAGCGATCTCGCCAACCGAGAAGCGCAGGAAGTCGATCTCATGGATCAGGTTGATCAGGACGGGACCGCCGCCGGCCTGGGTCCGCCAGGGCGCGATCTTGAAATAGGGATCGGGCTTGTACACCGACCAGATGGCGGAGACGCCGACGAGATCGCCGATCTGGCGCTCGTTCAGCAGCGAGCGCAGGGTCGCGACCTGGCGATGATGGCGGCGGTGATGGCCGACCAGCGACTGGATGCCGGCAGCCTTGACCGCCGAGATCAGCGCGTTCGCCGACGCCAGTGTGTCGGTGACCGGCTTCTCGATCAGGATATGGATACCGCGGCGGGCGCATTCGATGCCGTTCTCGGCATGGAGCTGGTTGGGCGAGGCGATGATGACGGCATCCGGGCGGGTCTCGTCGAGCATGGCGCGATAATCGGCGAAGACGCGCGCAGCGGGGTTCTGGGCTGCGACCTGCTCGGCATTGACGTCGGCGATCCCCGCGAGATCGAAGTCGGGATGCTCGGCGATCTTCGCCAGGTGCTTGCGTCCGATCAGCCCTGCGCCGATCACGCCGATTGCGATGTTGGTCATGCTCTCACAGGTCCCTGTGTCGTCGGGCGGCTCATTGAGCGGCTGGTTGCGGGCGCTTCGCGCGGCGGCAGGCTGTCGAGCAGTCGGCGCGTCGCGCTGTAGGCGGTCGCGATGCGCGCGCGGGCATCGAGCCCGCGCATCGGCAGCTCGACGCTGAGCGCCGCATCGGACGGCAGCGCCCGCAGCAGCGCGGCGAGCGGCAGCGCGCCTTCTCCCGACGGCAGACGTCCCTCACGCGCTTCGGTGATCGCATCGGTGTCGGTCTGCGGCTGGGTCGCGGCTGCATCGCAGAGCTGGGCCGCGCGCAGAAGCTCGCCTGGCACGGCGGCAAGATCGCCGGGAGCTCCGCCCGAGCGGCTGAGATGCAGGGCGTCCACCAGCATGGCGCCGTTCGGCCTGCCGGCCTGGCGCACGATCGCCTCGGCCTGCGCCAGGGTCCCGACCACGCGCCAGCGCATGAACTCCAGATCGACCCGCAGGTCGAACTCGCCGGCAAGATCGCACAATGCGGCGAACGTGGCAGTCAGGCGGACATGATCGCTGTCATCCCCCGATACGGTCACCGCGCTTGCACCCAGTTCGGCGCCGGCTTCGAGCAGCGGAGCGAAGGCGGCGATGTCGAGCCCGGGCGTCAGCTGGATGAACTCGATCTCGTTCAGGCGCACGCCTTCCGACGCCAGGATCGTCCGCAACTCCCGTTGCGCCCATGAACCGGTCCGGATCGGATAGGCGACGCCGCCGGCCATCGCCGGATGGACGCGCAAGCCAATGGCGCCGAAGCCGGCGCTCGCCGCCTCCCGCGCCAGCTCCGGCGGGGAGAGTTCCAAGGCCGTCAAATGGGCGAGTCCGAGTGCGCTCATCGGCCGGCAGCCTCCCCATGGGCGAGCGACGGGTCGCCCTGCCGGCCGGGATGCCGTGCCGCAGCCGAAACGGATGGGAGAATCCGAGCGGATCGACTGGATGCCGCGGTCGTCATGCGTCTCCCCGTAATTAACCCATTGGATAATTACAGCCTAATTATCCTTGCGGATAATTGCTGTCAAGCGCCGTCAAATCGGTTAAGGAGGAGGCGCAATCGCCAGGACGGGCAGTCGAGACCGCGAGATGAAAACTGTGAGCGCGCGCAGGCCGGTGGAGAATAAGCCAGCCAAGGTCCGCCGGCGGGACCGCGAAAAGACGAAGGCCGAGATTCTGCAGATCGCTTTCGAGGAGTTCGCCGAGAGTGGGCTGCTCGGCGCCAATGCCGACGCGATCGCGGCCAAGGCTGGGATCACCAAGCGGTTGATCTTCTACTACTTCAACTCAAAGGAAGAGCTCTTCATCGCGGTGCTGGAGATGGCCTATGGCAAGATGCGCCTGGCCGAGGAGGACCTGCATCTCGCGACACTCGAGCCGGAAGCGGCGATCCGCCGGCTCGCCGAATTCACCTTCGACTTCCACCAGGCCAATCCGGAGTTCGTCCGGCTCGTCGCGATCGAGAACATCCATCGCGGCCGGCACATCCAGCGCAGCGAGAAGCTGACGCAGATGACTCGGCCGATCATCGGCCAGATCGAACGCGTGCTGGCCAAGGGCAAGAGCCTCGGCGCGATTAGGCCGGAGATCGATGCGCACGAGTTGCACGTGACGCTGAACGCCCTGTCGATCTTCTCGGTGGCGAACCGGCACACTTTCGAGGCGCAGTTCCGCTGGGACATGAGCTCGCCGGAAGCGAAGGCCCGCCGGCGAAGGGAGATCGCGGAGGTATTGTGGCGTTATGTCCGCAGCGACGAGTGTTCCTCTGCGGCAGATCGGAGCTAGTGCGCCGCCGGATTGGCGCGCGCCTCGCGGCCGAGGGCTGGCGGCTGCGGGTCGAGCTCGCGGCGGCAGAGGAGCCGCCGAACATCGCCGCCCTTCACTCTGCGACGGTGAGCCGCCCCGGCATGGATGCGCGGGGCGCCATAGGTCTTGTGCGAGGCGCCATGGATCGTGCGCATCTTCCGGGTGAGATCAATGTCCCGGGCCGCCCGCAGCGACGCGGGCCTGCCGCGCCAGGCATAATAGCCTGACGCGGAGACCTTGAAGACACGGGCCATGGTCTTGATCGGGAACACGGCCTGATGCGCGCTCATGAACCGGAAAACCCGTTCGGGTTCGCCTTGCTCTCCCGCGCGAACCAGGCCGCCGCCTTTGACAGGATATCGCGCTCCTGGCGCAACCGATGGTTCTCACGGCGAAGACGGATCAGCTCTTCGCGCTCGGCCGTCGTCGCACCGTCACTACGCTTGCCGGCGTCGCGATCAGCCTGACGAACCCAGTTGGCGATCGACTGCGCCGTTGGCTCGAACTCTCGCGACAGCTCTTCAGGCGTTCGCCCGGATCGGACCAACTCGACCATCTGCCGTCGGAACTCCGGCGGATATGCAGCTCGAAAACGCGGCATCGGACACTCCAGAAAATGACTTCAAGCGTGTCCACAAAACCGCGGCAACTCCAGCATCGCCGTTTAGCCATCGCCGAAGCTCCGCGTCACCAGCCGGTTCAGCCTTTCGGCGAATGCATTGGCGTCTGTCGGGCGCTCGCCGTCCAGGACGCGGGCGGTATCCAGGAGGAGGTGTGCGATGTCACTGCGTAGCGCGCCGTCCTCGACACCGGCGAGAGCCGTGACCACCGCATGACGCGGGTTGACCTCCAGGATCGGCTTGGCGGCACTGTCGAGGCGGCCGGCAGCGTTGAGCAGGCGCTCAAACTGGCGATCCGGCCCCTTGTCCGACGCGACGAGGCAGACCGCACTATCAGTCAGCCGATCCGAGGCCCGAACATCCGCGACCTGATCAGCCAAGGCGTCCTTCATCGATAGGAGCAGGGTCTGGACCTCCTGGCTCGTCTCGGTTGACGGCGACGCCGCACCATCGAGCAAGGGAATGAGACCGAGATCGGCCGCGCCTTGCGTCACCGACTTGAACGGCTTGCCCTCGAATTCCGGCATGCCCGAGACCCAGAAGCTGTCGACCGGATCGGACAGCAGCAGGACCTCGATGCCACGCGCCCGGAAGCCTTCGAGCTGTGGCGAGTTCGCGATCCGGCCCGCATCGTCGCCGGCGATGTAGTAGATCGCCGTCTGGTTCTCTTTCAGCGCGGCGACATACTCCTTCAGGCTCCGCCAGCCTTCGCCGGAAGCCGTGGTCCGGAAGCGGGAGAGATCGAGAAGCTGGGCGCGACGCTCGAAGTCCTCGTAGAGCCCTTCCTTGATCACCGCGCCGAAATTCTCCCAGACCAGGGAAAAAGTCGCGGCATCCTGCTCAGACAGCTTCGCAAGATCGGAGAGCACCCGGTTGGTGACGCCTTTCTTGATCGCGCCGAGCAGCGGGCTGTCCTGGATCATCTCGCGGGAGACGTTGAGGGGCAGGTCGGCCGTGTCGACGATGCCGCGGACGAAGCGCAAATAACGCGGCATCAATTCGGCTTCGTCGGTGATGAAGACGCGCTTCACATAGAGCTTGATCCGCCCCTTGCGCTCGGCGTCGAAGAGATCGAACGGGCGTGCGCCCGGCACGAAGGCGAGCGCGCTATACTCGTGCCGGCCCTCGGCATGGAAATGGATGGTCGCCGCCGGCTCGTCATATTGCCCGGCGACGCTGCGATAGAAATCGACATACTCATCCTTGGAGATATCGCTCTTCGGCCTGGTCCACAGCGCGGCGCCGTCGGCAAGCGTGGCTGGCTCTGCTCCGGGCTTCTCGACCAGAGCGATCGGCACCGGGACATGGCCGGATTGCTCCCTGACGATGCGCTCCAGCGTCCAACGCTCGGCATAGGTCTTGGCGTCGTCCATCAGATGGAGCGTCACCCGCGTGCCGCGCGCCGGCGCCTCCTCCAATGCAACAGGCGCCACGGTGAACTCGCCCTTGCCGTCCGAGGACCAGGCCCAGGCCTCGTCGCTACCGGCGCGGCGGCTGACGACCTCGACCTCGCCGGCGACCATGAAGGCAGAGTAAAAGCCGACGCCGAACTGGCCGATGAGCTGGGCGCCTTCCTTGCCCTCAGCGGTAGCGACACGTTCCATGAAGCTGCGTGTGCCGGAACGGGCGATGGTGCCGAGCGCCTCGATCATCTCGTCGCGGCTCATGCCGATGCCGTTATCGGCGATGACGAGCCGGCCCGCCTCGGCGTCCACCTCGATGGTGATGGCGAGCTTGGGCTCTTTGCCGAGCAGCGCGGGATGGGCGATCGCTTCGTAGCGCAGCTTCTCGCAGGCGTCGGCGGCGTTCGAGATCAGCTCGCGCAGAAAAACGTCCCGGTCGGAATAGACCGAGTGCACCATCATGTGCAGCAGGCGGGAGACGTCGGCTTCGAAGCTGCGATGTTCGGCTGTGGCGGTCGTCATCGTTCGGATTTTCCAGATAAGGTCCTGATCAAGGCGAGTATGGCGTTCAACCGCGCGGTTGCGAACTCTCCCGCGCCGGACAATCGGGCTTCGATGTGAGCGGCGACCGTCTGCCAGGTTGCCGATCCATCCCGGGTCATGACGGCCAAGAGATTATCTTTAAGCCCATGTGTTGCGCTCTCGACGTTCGTGATGAGGGGCTTGAAACAGCCGGAGGTTGAGATGTCCTTCGATTCCTGAAGAGCATCGGTCCATGTCGGCTGACTGAGATGATTGTGGCGAATGGTGGGGCTTTCACGAGACCTCTCGCCTAGGCCTTCTCGCGAAAGCGATCGATCGCGCGCTGCGCGAGGTCATCCTCGTCCAGCGCCAGTGGAACCAGCGAAGCCACGATATAGGCGAGGTTGTTTCTCTCCTGTTCGTCGGAGCCCTCCGGACGCGACGGCTTGAGTTCCGCCCATGCCTTTTCAAGAGCGGCCTCGGCACGGGCCAGGTCGATGGGATCGGTCAGCGATGAAAAGGGCATGGCTTCCCTCGGGATGCCCAGGAGATCGCGGCATTGGAGAGGGCGCCACGGAAGCCGCGGCGCCCTCCATGCTCAATAATCCATACCGCCGGCCGGCATCGCCGGAGCCGCTTCCTTCTTCGGCAGCTCGGCGACCATCGCCTCCGTGGTAATCAGCAGCCCCGCGACCGACGCCGCATCCTGGAGCGCCGTGCGCACGACCTTGGTCGGGTCGATGATGCCGGCCTTGACCAGATCGCCGTACTCGCCGGTCTGGGCATCGTAGCCCCAGGCATAATCGGAAGACTCCAGCAGCTTGCCGACCACGACCGCGCCGTCACCGCCGGCATTCTCGACGATCTGCTTGGCCGGCGCGGTGATCGCCTTGCGGACGATCTCGACGCCGGTCTTCTGGTCGTCATTGCCCGGCACGAGCCCTTCGAGAGCCTTGACCGCGCGCAGCAGGGCGACGCCACCGCCCGGCAGAATGCCTTCTTCCACCGCGGCGCGGGTGGCGTTCAGGGCATCGTCGACGCGGTCCTTCTTCTCCTTGACCTCGACCTCGGTCGCGCCGCCGACGCGGATGACCGCGACGCCGCCGGCGAGCTTGGCCAGACGCTCCTGGAGCTTCTCGCGGTCGTAATCCGAGGTGGTCTCCTCGATCTGCGCCTTGATCTGCGCAACGCGGGCGTCGATCTCAGCCTTCTTGCCCGCTCCGTCGACGATGGTGGTGTTCTCTTTCTCGATCCGGACCTTCTTGGCCCGGCCGAGCATGTCGAGTGTAACGTTCTCCAGCTTGACGCCGAGATCCTCGCTGATCGCGGTGCCGCCGGTCAGGATGGCGATATCCTCCAGCATGGCCTTGCGGCGATCGCCGAAGCCTGGCGCCTTGACGGCAGCGATCTTGAGGCCGCCACGGAGCTTGTTGACGACGAGCGTGGCGAGTGCCTCGCCCTCGACATCCTCGGCGACGATCAGCAGCGGCTTTCCAGTCTGAACCACCGCTTCCAGGAGCGGAAGCATCGTCTGGAGCCCCGAGAGCTTCTTCTCGTGGATCAGGATGTAGGGGTCTTCGAGCTCGGCGACCATCTTCTCGGTGTTGGTCACGAAATAGGGCGAGAGATAGCCGCGGTCGAACTGCATGCCCTCGACGACGTCGAGCTCGGTCTCGGCGGTCTTGGCTTCCTCGACCGTGATGACCCCCTCGTTGCCGACCTTCTTCATCGCCTCGGCGATCATCGCGCCGATCGTGCGGTCGCCATTGGCGGAGATGGTGCCGACCTGTGCGACCTCCTCCGAGCCGGTGATCGCCTTGGAATGCTCGCCGAGCGACTTCGTTACCGCTTCGACGGCCAGGTCGATGCCGCGCTTGAGGTCCATCGGATTGATGCCGGCGGCGACCGCTTTGGCACCTTCACGGACGATCGCCTGGGCGAGCACGGTCGCGGTCGTCGTGCCGTCACCGGCGGCGTCGTTCTGCTTCGAGGCCACCTCGCGCACCATCTGTGCGCCCATGTTCTCGAACTTGTCGGCGAGCTCGATCTCCTTGGCGACGGTGACGCCGTCCTTGGTGATGCGCGGCGCGCCGAAACTCTTCTCGATCACGACGTTGCGGCCCTTCGGGCCCAGCGTGACCTTCACGGCATTCGCCAGCGTGTCGACGCCGCGCAGCATCCGCTCGCGCGCGTCCTGCGAAAACTTCACGTCCTTCGCAGCCATGATTCCTCACTCCTTCAGACTTGAGGTTTCAGGTTGATGAGATGGGATGAAAGGCCCCGTCAGGCAGCCTTCTTGAGGGTCGCCGTCGCCTCGACGACGCCCATGATGTCGGACTCCTTCATGATCAGAAGATCCTGGCCATCGATCTTGACCTCGGTGCCGCTCCATTTGCCGAAGAGCACGCGGTCGCCGACCTTGACGTCGAGCGGCACGAGCTTGCCGGTCTCGTCGCGGGCGCCGGGCCCGATGGCGACGACCTCGCCCTCCTGCGGTTTTTCCTTGGCGGTGTCGGGGATGATGATCCCACCCTTGGTCTTCTCCTCGGCGTCGATGCGCTTCACGACGACGCGGTCATGCAGTGGCCGAAACTTCATGAGTTCCTCCAGTTTCCATGTCGGTCACATGTCAAAGCGGGCCGGCCCTATGCGGGTCTCGCGGCGAGGTTCCGCGCGCCCCTGAGGCGCCGTGCCCGCGCGATGATCTAGGTTGCCCCATTTTCGCCTTCAAGAGGCTGGCAGCACTTTTTTCGAGCGAGTGCTAACATCTTGAATTTGTAGACCTAACCGGAACTTTTCGACTTGCGGGCGCATTGGATTTGCGCTGCCATGAGCAGCGCAACCACGGAGCTGAAAAGGAATGGCTTCCACTGATTTTGCCCGTCAGATCGCGGGCTATGGCCTGACCACCGCCGGCATCCTCTATCGCCTGCCCGACCACCCATCGATCCTGCAGGAATATATCTGGCAGGACTACGACCTCGCCCCGCGCTTTCCCGAGCTCAACAAGTTCCTCGCCTTCTGGCAGGCCAAGCTCGACGGCAAGCTGTTCCGCATCACAGTGGCCCATAAGGACCTGATCGGCCCCGCCGACCTCAGCGCGGTGAGCGGCGAGTTCCGGCTGCAGTAAGGAGGCGCCGCTCGAACCTCTTGAAGCTTTCCCTACGGGACCCAAATTCATCTCGCGTGCCTCGCGCAGCAACTGAAAGGAGCTTTTTGGAGGACAATCGATGAGCCAGCCATTGACCGCGATCGTGCCGCCGGCTCGTCCGGACACGGACGACGCAGCGCTTGACCGGCTTTTGCACCCAAGTCGGTTCTATGAGCGCCCGCATGATGTCCTGCTCGACGATACGCTTCCGAACTCGGAAAAGCGGGCGATCCTGTCGTCCTGGGCATCCGATGCCTGCGCCGTGGACTCATGTCCCGCGCTGCGACACCCACCCTTCGCAGCCCAGCCGATCGGCTTCGACGAAGTGATGGACGCACTCACATCGCTCGATCACGGCGAGAGTGGCAGGCAGCTCGGCGCCGGGAGGACGAGCAGGCAGACGGCGCCCGGCGACCTCCTCTCCATGTGAGCATGGAGGTGCAGATGTCCGCTGTCGAACTCATCCGGAGCAGGCGACCTTTGGACAAGGCCAGCCTGGCTCGGTTCGTTGCACTTGCGATGCTCGTCGTTGCGAGCGGATTCATCCTCGCGATCATCCTGACATGATCCAGACCCCGCCGAGCTTTCGGCGGGGCAGTTCCGGCTTCAAGGGTGCCAGCGCTCGGGGGGCCCTCGTGCGACGTCGTTGTCCGAGCCATCGAACGATGCGTCAAAAATGTCGCCGACCCTCTTGAACACCGGTTGATCTGATCCAAATCGATAATTGCCGATCGCCTCTTATGGGATCGGCCGGTCAAGCCGGCGTCGGTGAGACCTCGGAATGGCCGACTTGTACCCATGTTGCTCAATGGAGGATGTGGCTATGAGAACCGTCTTCGATTTTTCTCCCCTGTATCGGTCAAGTATTGGCTTCGACCGCATATTCGGCGCGCTCGAAGCTGCGAGCCGGCTGGACCCGGCCGGTAACTGGCCGCCCTACGACATCGTCAAGACCGGTGACGACGACTATCGCATCACGATGGCCGTGGCCGGCTTCTCGCAGGACGAGCTCACGATCACGCATGAGCCGAACATGCTGATGGTGTTCGGGCAGAAGGCCGGCCAGGACAATGGCCAATATCTGCATCACGGCATCGCCGAGCGCGCCTTCCAGCGCCGCTTCGAGCTTGCGGACCACGTCAAGGTCGTGGTCGCCAACCTCGAGAACGGTTTGCTGACGGTCGATCTGAAGCGCGAGCTGCCCGAGGAGATGAAGCCGCGCCGGATCGAGATCGCCACCGGCACCGCACTGCCGAAGGCCGATCGGCCGCAGATCGAAACCGGCAAGCGCGCAGCCTGAGCAGAGGCCGCTTGAAGGCTGACGTCGGGCGCTGGGCGAGAAGCCCGGCGCCAGGCGCTTCGTACTTTTGAACGCAAGGAGGACTGCTATGAGCGTTCGAGATCTGATCCCCCGGGGCCAAGAACGATGAATGCCGAACACTTTGAACGCCCGGTTGTAATACTCGTCGGGCTAGGTCATCCAGCGGCGATTTCGTCAGTCATGGAGGCCTACATGTTCCTGGTCGACTGGCCGCCGAGCAAGCGCGATCCAGCCCACAACTTCGCGATAAAATCTTGTCTTGCCGCTATGCGCGGCGAAGTGGAAGCGGAGACCGTTCGCGGCATCTTCGCGACGCTGGCGGAGAAATACGGCATTCTGGCGCCGGACGTAGCGGCCTTTACCGCGGCCTACCGGGAAGGCTCGCAAGGCCGCGCCTGAAGAACTGCCCGGCGTCCTCTGGGCGCCGGGTACAGTGCTATTTTTGATGACGGCCATCGGAGGAGGCCATGCCACGGAAGCCGGCCCTGCTACTTCACGTCACCGACGTGAAGTGTGACCTGAGACCCTTTTCTCCTCCGGTCTGAGGGAGAGTCCTGGGTTTCATTTCTGGCCTCAGGCGGCCTGTTCTTCCAGCGCGGATTTGAGGGCGAACTCGGCGGGCGTTATGTTGCCGAGGGCCGAGTGTGGTCTGTGGCGGTTGTAGTCCTCTTTCCATGCGGCGATGGCGCTGCGGGCCTCGACGAGCGTCGAGAACAGCGTGTCGTTGCGGCACTCGTCCCGGAAGCGTCCGTTGAAGCTCTCGACGAAGGCATTCTGCGTCGGCTTGCCGGGGGCGATGTAGTGCCACGCGACGCCGGTCTCCTGGCACCAGCGCAGGATCGCCATCGAGGTGAACTCGGTGCCGTTGTCGGACACGATCGTCCCCGGCCGGCCGCGCAGCCGAATGACGCCATCCAGTTCCCGGGCCACGCGCAGGCCCGAGAGTGAGGTGTCGGCGACGAGTGCCAGGCACTCGCGCGTGTAGTCGTCGACGATGGCGAGCACTCTGAAGCGGCGACCGTCCGAGATCGTGTCGGACAGAAAATCGAGGCTCCATCGCGCATTGGCCCGATCAGGCACGAGCATGGGCCTGCGCGAGCCCAATGCCCGTTTGCGGCCGCCACGCCGGCGCACCTGCAACTTCTCCTCGCGATAGAGCCGTCGCAGCTTCTTCTGGTTCATCACGATGCCCTGGCGGTCCAGCATGATGTGGATCCTGCGGTAGCCGAACCGCCGGCGCTCTCCTGCCACGGCCTTCATCGCCTCGCGCAGCAGGGCATCGTCCGGCCGGGAGCTCGTGTAGCGCACCGTCGAGCGGTCGATCGTCAAGGCCAGGCACGCCCGACGCTGGCTCACCGCATGCACCGTGCAGGCATGAGACACCGCCTTCCGCTTCGCATCGGGCGTCACCATTTTTTTGCGGCGACATCCTTCAGGATCGCGTTGTCGAGCATCTGTTCGGCCAGCAGCTTCTTGAGGCGGGCGTTCTCGTCCTCGAGGGTCTTCAGTCGACGCGCATCCGACACGTCCATCCCGCCATACTTCGCCTTGAACTTGTAGAAGGTTGCCGAAGAGAGGCCGTGCTTGCGGCAGACATCCGCTGTCGCAGCTCCAGCCTCCTGCTCCTTCAGCATCCCGATAATCTGCTCTTCCGTGAATCGTGAGGGGCGCATCGTCCGTCTCCGTGAGGGACGGACTCTACTCAAATCTGGAGGAAGATCAGGATCTCAGGTCATCGCGGCTCACTCATTCGGCGCAGCCGAACCCCACGACGTCAACGTCCAAAGACAGAACGGCCCGGCCCTGCGAAGCGAGACCGGGCGGATCACTACGAACTTTGGATTCCGCTACGGATCGATCTGCTCAGGCATCGCCTTCAGCTGGTCCTTGGTCCAGCTGGTGAGCGCGTGAACCTCGCCGTCCTCGTCACGCATGAAGTCGAGCTCGCTCACCGAAACGGCCACGGGCCTCGCGCCGATGCCGCCGACATCGATCACGACCTGGGCGCTCATCCGTGCACCGTGGATATGCGAGACCGATCCGATCTTCGTCGCCTGGGCCATAGATCGTCGCGCCGTCAAGAGTGTCGGCGGTGAGCTCGCTGGCGGATAGGCGCACGTGCTTGGAATGGTCCGTGGTTTCCTCCTCGACTCTGGAAACGAAGGAACGACTGGGACACCGCGCTGTTCCGTGCCGCAAATGAGCCCTCGGGGCGTGGGCCGAGAGAGTACTATGGACAGCTGCCATTCAAGGACCAGTAGCTGGCGCTTCCTGCGAAAACACCCACAACCGTGCCAGTCAGAAACCAGAGCCGCCTTATGCGAGTGCGGGCACCGGATAGGTAGATCACTTCCCCGACCCAGCCGCCGAGCAGCACGCCGATGATAAGGAACGCGTTCGCGTCGCCGCAGCGGAAGATCCTGATCGCCTCCATGCGCCAAGGTAGCGGCGGCCGCGGTCTAGACAGATAGAAACCCCGCCGGCGCGAGCCGACGGGGCTGTCAATTTGCTCCGAAGGTCGCTCAGATCAGAGGCCGATAGGGTTCTCCGCGCTCGTCGAAGCGCGTCCAGCCCTCATTCCGATAATCAGTGAGCCGCGCATCGCGATCGATCGGCGTGGCACCGTCCATAATCGCTTCGGCAGCCGGTGCCTGGTCCTCATGCGCCTTGACGGACACCACGGTTCCGCCACGCCGCACTGTTTCGGCGTAATAGTTGGCGCTGTCCTCGTCCTCGCCGGCGGTGGTGAACGCACCGATGAGGCCTCCGGTGACGCCACCTGCTGCGGCAACGGCGGCCGTTGACGCCAGCCAACCCGCCGCGACGACTGGACCAATGCCAGGTATCGCGAGCAAGCCGAGCCCCGCCAGGAGGCCTGCCGCACCGCCAAGCGCAGCGCCGATACCTGCACCCTCACCGGCGTTGCTGTTGTCTGCGCTCTCATGCCGGCCGATCAGACTGATGTCGGCCGCTGGAACCCCGGCCGATTGCAATTCTTCGACGACCCGTCGGGCGATGTCGTAACTCTCATAGGAACGGGTGACTGTACGCATGAGAATTCTCCTCCTCTTAACTCGAAAGGCTAAAGTCAGTTGCGGGTGATGTTGCCGCGGTAGTCGACCGAGACGGTCACTTGGGCGCCGGAATGCGTCGCAGTCCCCTTCCAAACGCCGTTGTCGTCCCTCTTCAGTTCACTGACGCTCGTGTAGCCATTCGCCTCGAGACGGCTCTTGGCCTGGCCTTCGGTGAAACTGTTGGCGCCGGGAAGCGGGGCGTTGGCGTCGGCCGGGGCGTTGGGTGATGGTGTCGGCGCTGTCGTCGACGTTTGGGCGGTGGCGGCTGCCGACATGCAGGCGCACAAAAGCGACGCGAGAACCACGTTGCGCATCGAAATCTCCTTATATGGCAGATAGTTAGCTAATTGCCCTGAATAACGGCAGCAGGCAGCAGAAGTTCCATCTGCGCCCGGGAAACTGGTCGCTAGAGGTGATTGAGGACGACCGTCGACGATCGCGGCCAAATGAAAGGACAGTGCAAGCGATCAGTGCCCATCAAGATTCAAGGTCACCGTATAAATTTTTGCGCCGGCCGAGTCTTTTACGACGACCGCAAGCTCCATGTGATCGCCATTGGGAAGCTTTTCGCGGTTCAGGCCGGAAAGCAGCTCCTTCGCAGCGTTCTTGGCGGCTTGATCATTGGGCAGCTCTGTGCCCTCGTCGTCCAATTCGATATGGTCGCCATCGCGCGTGTGAAAGAAGTACCGGGGCATGCCTGTCAAATGCGGCTCGCCGTCCGGTGTTCCAGCCGCGCCTCACTTTTTGGAACTGGCTTCCCGTAGATGCAGATAATCCGGGTCGAATTCAGCCAGTTGGCACAGGCCTTTCCAGTCCAGGATGGTCAGCTTATTTGAGCGTACGCGCACAAGCCCCGCCTGCCGAATCTCGCGCAGCTTCTTGTTCATGTGGACGGTGGACAGACCAAGCGCGTCGGCGATTTCCGGCTGCGTCAACGGCAGCTCGCAGGTTTTTCCATCTGACAGGCCGATCGCAGTCATCTTGGTGATGAACTCACAGAACAAATGGGCGATCCGGCTCGGTGCCGAGCGCCGGCCGATACCGACCATCCATTCCCGGTAGATGGCGGCTTCCACAAGTGTCTCGCGCCAGAACGCTTCAGCAATCCGGTAGTAAGATCGGGTTAGGATGCGGACTGCCTCATGAGGAATGAAGCCAACGGTCGCGGCGGTGAGGGTTCCCAGATTGTGGTCCATCTGCTCAATGAGGAGCGAGTGGATATCGGGAATATCGCCTGGGAGATGCAGGGAGAGGATCTGGCGCTGCCCGTCGCCCACGATCTTGTACCGGCAAACCAAGCCTTCGGCGACGAGGCAGCAGTTCTTGGTCCGCTCCCCTTCGCTGACGATGTCATGGCCAGCTTCGAACTGCTTGAGGACCAGCGGCAGTCGAAGCAGTTGGTCTCGCTCCTCGGACTGCAAGGGCGAGTTCGTTTCGAGCTTCCGAACGAGCCTCTCCAGATAGTGGTCCTTGTCCATGGGCCCTCGATCTCACGCGTCAGGATCCACCGTATCAGCCATCGCGTCCTTTTTCGCCTGCGGCAGGAGAGTCATCAGCAGGATGAAGGATGCCAGCAGAAGGCAGACACTATTGGTCACGATCAAAGGCCACTCGCCCAGCCCGATCCCGTAGAGCGTCCAAAGCGCGAAACCAGACACTGTGAAGCTGTACATCACCGGAGAGATCGAGCCGGTGTCGCGGCTTTTGACGATACGCCAAGCTTGCGGCACGAAGCTGATCATCGAGCAAAGCGCGGCAACCGAACCCGCGATCGTTATCCAGTTCATGTTACGCCCGCCTGTCGCGTGCACGGCGACACGAGCTCAAGCATTCTGGCAGGTCCCATCGCGGGCAATGGCAACAAAACGTTCACCAACATTCCCGGCATTTGCATCAAATACCGGGGGACGCGGAACGATCGGATTGATGCGGAATTTCTTCGCGACCAGTGAGGGACGATCCGATGCGGTTTGGCGTTTCGTTGGAGTTCTGGATCTACCTGGCCTTGGCGCTCAACTTGGCGCTGGCGCTCGCGATCAATCTCTAGAACGATGCTGACGGTCATTCGTTCGCCGTGCATTGTCCCATCCCTATCCCAGCTTTTCGTCGAACGTGATGGATGCCAGCGTGCCGATCGGCTGGCTGCGATATTCGAGGGTCGAGCCGAGGCTTTTCGACATCGCGGCGATGATCTTGGCACCGAGCCCGCTCCCCTTTGCCGTCCCGTCACCGGTCCAGCCGACGCCATCGTCCGCGACGCTGAGCATGATCTGATTGGACGGCGTTCGCGAAACGCTGACGCGAACCTCGCCCTCTCCAACCGGGTAGGCATATTTCAGGGCGTTGGTGACCAGTTCCGTCGCGATCATGCCGACCGAGACGGCCCGGTCCGTCTTGATCGACACGGGCTCGGCGTCGAGCTTGACGATGGGCGTCCTGCCTGAGGCCGTGATCGAGTTGCCCAATTCGCCGACGAGTGTGTCTAGGTAGGCCGCTAGGTCGACCTGCTGGACGTCTGTCGAGGTGTAAAGACTGCGATGCAGGTTCGCGATGGCGGTGATGCGCGCCTGCGTTTCCGCCAGCGCTGCCTTGGCTCCAGGCTCCTTCACGGCGCCGGCCTGCATCCGGACTAGCGAGCCGACCAGCGCCAAGCTGTTGGCTACGCGATGATTGACCTCAGCCAGCAGCATCTCGGCCCGGTCCTTGGCCTGGCGAACCTCCAGCTCGGCCTCTTCCTTTGCCCGCATCAGCCGGGCGCGTTCGACAGCCTGTTCCAGCGCAGCCACCAGCAGCACTTCAAAGTCGTCGCCGATCGCCTTCACGACATAGTCGACGGCGCCAGCCTTGAGCGCCTGGACCGCGATGGAAAGCTCGGTCGAGGCCGTGACGTAGACCACCGGAGGCGCCTGCTCGCGTGCTCTCAGACCCTCGAGGACGGTGAGGCCCGAGGTCGTGCCGAGATCATGGTCGAGAATGACAACGTCGATGTCGCCGTCTGCCAGACGCACAAGCCCAGCTTCCGCGGTTGTGACGTGATCGACCTGATAGCCGCGGCGGCCAAGAATGCGTTGCACGAGCCGCCCCAGGGCAGCGTCGTCGTCGATATAGAGAGCCTTGATGATGCGGTTGGGCATTACCGCGTCGCCACTGACTGGATCATTCGGTTTCCGGAACCTGCATCACCGAGAAGAACAACCCCAACTGCTTGATGGCGTTGGCGAAGCCTTCGTAGTCGACGGGCTTGGTGATGTAGACGTTCGCACCCAGATCGTAGCAGCGCTGGATCTCACGGCTGTCATCGGTCGTGGTCAAAACGATGACCGGCGAGCGGCGCGTATGCTGGTTCGCCTTGACCTTCTCCAGGATGTCGACGCCGGCCATGTCCGGCAGGTTCAGATCGAGCAGGATGAGCAACTGCCGGCGCGAGCTGGCTTCGCCGGCCCCATCCGCTCCGAACAGGAACGCCAGGGCGTCCGTGCCGTTCTGGAATGGGATGATCTCATTGTTCACACCCGCACGGCGGATGTTTTTCTCGATAAGGCGAGCATGACCCTCGTCATCCTCGATCATGACGATCGAAACCGGCTTTGCATTGCTCATGTGGCGGTACTCCGCTGAACCGCGCTGAGATCAGGCGGCAACAAGATCGAAAAGGTCGTGCCAGCGTCCAGTTCGGAGCTGACGGTGATGTCGCCGCCGAGATTGCGAACGATAGTCCGGACATGCGCCAGGCCGATGCCTTCGCCCGGCTTGTCCTGCGCACCCGATCGACGAAAGAGCTCAAAGATCCGTTCGTGATCGGTCGGTGCGATGCCGCGGCCATTGTCTTCGACCTCGATGACGACCCAGCCCGATTTCTCCCGCTTCGCGCGCATGACCACTTTGAGCTCGCGCTTCGGTGACCGGTACTTTATCGCATTGTCTAGGAGGTTACCGAAGATCTGTTCGATCGACAGCCGATCGCTGCGAATCTTCAGCGGCGGAGATTCGACGGTGATGCCGTCGCCATTCTCGCTCGCCTGATGGTGCACGGCTGCCGCAGCGGCCTGCAGCGCGGCAGGAAGGTCGATCGCTTCGGCGCGCAGAACGCGCTTGCCTTCGCGCGAGATCTTCAAGATGGCGTTGATCAGCCCATCCATCTTTCGCGTCGAGGAGCGGATGAAGCTGATCGCTTCCGGCAGGTCCGCATCGACAGCGATGCGGGCTTCCTCAAGCGCTGCCGGGGTCGCCGCTTCGCCGGCATCAAAATAGGCTTTGATCGGCGCCGCAGTCGCTTCGAGCTCGCTCGTGAAACCCATGATGTTGACGAGCGGCGCCCGCAGATCGTGCGTCACGATATAGGCGAAGCGCTGGATTTCTTCATTGGCCCGGGTGAGCGCTTCGGTACGCTGCTGCACGCGCTGTTCGAGCCCGATGTTGAGGGCCGTGACCTCGGATCGAGCGGCGATGATCTCGCGCGTATAGCGCACGATAGTCCAGAATGCAGCGGCCGCGAACAAAATGATGACGAGCGCGCCGAGCGTGATGGTCCAGCGCAGCCGCGTCGATGCCGTTTCTTGGCCGGCGATCGCCCGTTGAAGCCGTTGCTCGGATTGCGCGATAATGCTGCCAAGTCCGACACGAACGTCATCCATCAGGTTGCGGCCCGAGCCCTGCCTGACCGTGGCGAGCGCATCGTCCCAGGCGCCACGCTCCGCTACGGCAATTGTTTGTGCCAGTTCCGTCAGCTTGCCACGCAGCGCGCCCTCCAGCCGGGAGACCTCGGCCTGCGCCAGCTCGGCCGCTCCAGCCGATGCCTTGAGGCGCTGCAGTGTCGGCTCGAACCGGGCAATCGCATCGGTGTAGGGGCGAAGATAAGCAGCGTCGCGCGACAGCAGATAGCCGCGCTGGCCGGTCTCGGCGTCCTGCGCAAGCGAGAGAAGGTCAGCCGTTGCGCTGCGCGTCTCGCGGAAGGCGACCACCTCGTCAAACTGGCGTTCCGAAGCCCGGGTCAGCCAGAAGGCTGCGATGACGATGACCAGCAGCGCAATCCCCGCACCGGCGAGCAGAATGAGGTTAGATCTGAGAAACTGCGCTTGGGAAATAGGCATCAACACGTCTCTGCGGGCCGGCCTCCATGGCCGGGATGCGTGAAGCGCGCAATAGCAAATGACAGAGTTTTAAGAACATAAAAAACGGTGGCCGGGCGATTGCCCTCCGCGACCATGGCGGTCATGCTGGCGCTCCCGATGAGGAGGCAGGAATGGCGACCGGCACGGTAAAATGGTTCAACACGACGAAGGGTTTCGGCTTCATTCAGCCCGATGATGGTGGGCAGGACGTGTTCGTGCATATCAGCGCGGTGCAGCGGGCTGGCCTTCGCGAGCTGCTCGAAGGCCAGAAGATTTCTTATGAGGTCGTAGCGGACAAGCGGTCCGGCAAGTCATCTGCAGAGAATCTCAAGGCCGAGTAGGCCGCCTCTACCGCTTGTATCCCCAGCCGACGGTTGGTGGCCGTCCCAAGACGAGGAACAACCAGCTTGCCCTCCGGTTGCAATCACAATCGGAGGAAATGCCATGGCCAAGCAACCGGAAGCCCTCGCCACCTTTGCCGCCAGCGCCAAGAATGCTGGCAAAAAGCCCAAGGACATCGGCCTTGAGGCGACGCCGCAGACAACGCCCATCCGGACCGACCCCAAAAGGAAGGACGAGGCCGCGCGGAAGGTCTTACGCGAAGGTGTGTTCCACAAGGATCAGGGAGCGGACGAAGCAATCGACGCTTTGCCTGATCGGACGCGCACCCAAAAGAGCTGAGGTGCCAGTGGCTGTGGCGGCTCGTCAGCTGCGAGGTTTGTCGCGGCTGCCTCGCCGATCTCGGCCTGAAGGTTTCCGCGGGGCTGTAGGCCGACGTTTCGGCGTGACATCCTTGGCCCGGCGCGCCCGCGTCTCCATGTTCAGCTGATAGAGACCGTAGCCGATCGCTCCAACAACGAGGATCGGCGCTGGCAGCCTCGCCGCGAGCAGCGTCAATGGAACCGACATCCCCTCAGGGAGATCGCCGCGCTCCGCATCGCGCGCCATCCATGCAGTCGCGACGCTATTGAGTATGGTCTTGATCATGTCTCGCGCTCAGCATTGCGACGGTGAGTGCACATGGCTGGTCAGTCGAGCCGCACATTGGCGGTCTTGTCGGCGTAGTCCTTCTTGGGATCGGAGCCGAACAAGAGCTTGATGCCCGCGATTAAGCTCCATTCGTTCTCCCAGATCTCCGCCTGGTGCGGATCGAATCGCAGTAGCGCGAGCTTGGGATCTTCCTTACCGTGCTCATACCAGGCCGCAACGAAGCGATTCCACAGCCGATCAATGACTGCGCGATCATTGTCGAGCGCCAGGGTGCCGTTGATCTTGGCGAAGAGGTTATGCCCTTTGTCGGCAAATGATATGAAGGCGTTCTCGCCTCCCGCCAGCGCCTTCACCAATTCGGTATCGTTAGCAGAGAAGATCCAAAGCGGCCCGTGATCGGCATCGCCATCGATCTGCACCGTCATCGGTCGCATCAGATTGTCTGTTGCTCTTTCGAGCCCAAGCATGACGGTCATGTCGGAACGAAGAGCCTTCCAGAGTTTGGCTTCGAGGTCGTTTGGTGTCGGCATGACGGCTCCCGCGATGGCGTTTCGCGGACAACACTTGAGCCGCGCGCGAAGTTCCGCAGCCGCGATCGCTATTCGCTAAAGCTCCTATTCGCGTCTGTAAGCGAGAATTTGGAACGACGAGGCCTCGCGCAAGTTCTTGTCGAAAGTCAATTTTTTGGGGATGAAGGTGATGGCTGACAATCCTCGTCCGCCTCGGCGGGCCGGGAATGCCGCGGCGATTGCTGTGTCGATATTGGCGACAATGGTGGTGGCGCTGTTCATCGGCTTCAATCTTCATCATGCTGAGACGCTGCGAGAGCGCCAGTCGGGACAGGTCGATCCCAGAGACGCGCCCAAGAGCCCGACCGACCTCCAGGTCGCGCCGGTCAAGCCGAACCCGCCCAATTGAGCCGGATAAAGCGGCAAATCGGCGGAACCCTCGTCGCGGCTGCTCGTTGCCCTTGAAGATATGAGGTCATCATGAGCAAACAGCCCCGATCCCACCGGCGAACCGAAGTGATAAAGGACCTGGCGAGCCGGGGCATCAAAGCAAGGATCCCCACAGGGCCGAGCCGAGCGATCGGCCGTCAAACGCCACTTCGCAAGGCCAGCAAGGAAACACCAAAATCAACGCGACCCATCAGGGTCACCAGCAGGACCGCTAACTGGCGCCGAGCTGGCGCAGAATTTCGGAATCGATTTGAACGAACGGATGTGAATGTTTGAAGGCTTCGCCATTGAGGTCATAGAGCTGAGCGAGGCCACATTGCGTGTGCGGCACCGCGGCAAGGGCGAGCCCTTGCTGCTCCTGCACGGGCATCCGCGTACACATGCGACCTGGCATCGGGTCGCTCCTTTGCTGGCCACTGATTTCCACGTCGTTTGTCCCGACCTGCGAGGCTTCGGGAAATCCTCACATCCCCCTGAAATGCCGCGCCATGCCGGCTCGTCGAAGCGCGCGAAGGCGCGGGACTGCCTGGAGTTAATGGCGCGGTTAGGTTTCGGGCGTTTCCATATCGCTGGCCATGATCGGGGCTCGTACACGGCTTTTCGACTGGCGATGGATCACCCCGACGCGGTGCAGCGACTGGCCGTGATGGACGGCGTACCGGATCCTCGAGGCCCTGGAACGCTGCACTGAAAAGTTCGCCCGGCTCTGGTGGCACTGGTTCTTCTTCTGCCAGCCAGACAAGCCCGAGCGAGCGATCCTCGCCGACGCAGTAGCATGGTATGGCGGTGATCCCGCGTCCATGGGGTCAGAGAACTACGCAGATTTCCTAGCAGCCATTAAGGATCCAGATACAGTCCACGGCATGCTCGAAGACTATCGCGCGGGACCCGCGATCGATCGCTTTCACGACGAAGCTGACCGCAAGCAGGGTCGAACTTTGCGATGCCCGCTGCTCTGTCTCTGGTCCGAGCGCGATGATCTGCCCGAACTCTATGGGGATGTGCTCGATGTCTGGCGCCCCTGGGCGCCCGATCGCCGAGGGCATGCCATCGCCAGCGGCCACCACATGGCAGAAGAGGCGCCAGAGGCTGTTGCGCGAGCACTGCGGAATTTTTTCGCCGAACGGTGAGAAGCGGCGGCAAATAGAGAACCAGTCGGCCTCTGCTGCGTTATCCGCCTGCTTTAGGAGGGCGCGATGAGCCATCATTCTACGGAACTGGTCAATCACGTCGCTTTGCTGAACACCCGTGCTCCTCCGAGCGGCAAAGCGTTGAAGGAACGTTTCCTTCTACAGATGAGTGAAGGCGACATGCTGAATGCGCTCGCAAGCTTGTCGGGCCGGAGCGTCGATTGCGTAGCCTGGCTGCTCCTGCAGGATATGATCGTGCCTGGCGGCTTGCTCCGGGCCGCGATCCAGCTGGACCGACAAAACCAGGCGGAGCGCCGTCGTGAACCGGGTGTCATCTCGATCGCGCCTGATCAGCTTTTTGGTCCGGGTCGGACGTGAGCAGCTTTGACGCTGTTCTTAGAGCCCGTCGCTCCAGTGCTGGACCATTGGCCCGTCGCGACCGGACACAGGATCAGTCGGAGGCCTTGCCAATCGGCTGATCGCAGTCCGGGCCTCCACCGTCGGCGGATCGCGGAGAATGTCCCCGCTTTGCCCTGGAGGATAGGCGCCGACGACGAGGAAGTCGCTGCTAGCGCTGAGCCGGCGATGACCCGTGCCGGAGGGCAGCAGAAGCACATCTCCGGCGCGGACGTTAAGCTCCCGGCCGCCTTCGCCGCCTAAGGCCAGCTCGGCTGAGCCTCTCGCAATGCCGAGGACCTCATGGCCTTTCGAGTGATAGTGATGGAAGTCGAAGATGCCGTTGCGCCAGGCCGGAGGCCAGCCATTTGCCTCAAAGCGCTGTTCCATCGTGGCGGCGAGATCGGCCTGATCAGGCCGGAAAGCCTGCTGGTAGACGAGAGCCGGGAAGCGCGGATTGTTCGGGATCAACCCGCGCTCCTCGAAGGGTAGGACGAGTATCGTCGGCACCGCCATCGATCGCTCGCCGATCAACCTGAGCGCGGTTTGCTCTGGTCCCGATCACGGCCATGACCGTTTCCGGGCGTCGCGTCGCCATCCCCGGAGAGGACGACTGGGTTGGCGCTGACCAGCCCATCTGGATTGGGTTTCGCCTGGGAGGGCGCAAACTGACCCTTCGCATCCTGCTGTGCCGGTTGGCGGGATTTCACCGTCGCTTCCTGTTCGGGGCTGAGTGGATTGCCGTGTCCATCACGCATGATGAGCTCCTTTTGTTCTGCTTCAGCGCGGCCCCCAGAGGGCCGTGAGATCGAGTTCTTCGTCACGGTGCTTGCCGCCGAGCTGGGCCGCCATCCAGGCTGCCGCCGCCCCCACCAACAAGGCCGCCGCCGTCAGGAACGCGGAGAGAACGCCGATCTTGCGGGCGCGTTCGGCAGCCTGCTTGGCGGTCTCCTTCGCCTGATTGAGGCGAGCAAAGGCGTCGTCGATGCGCTTCTCAGCCTCGGGCTGGGCGATGTTCATCCGGGTCGCCATCCGGCTCGCAATATAGGAGCGATCTGCTTGATCGAGCTGGCCATTCGCGAGACTGCGCACCAGAATGCGCGAGGCTTCGTCGCGCTCTGCCTGTGATACGGGTTCGGCGCCCGTCGAACGGGTCAACGTGTCGGCCGCGGTTGCGAGGGGATCCGGCTGTTGGCTGAGCGCCGCGCCGGCGGCCGTCGTAGCGGCGGCAACTCCCGTAGCAGCCGTTCTCGCGAGACCGGCGACGGACGACGCCGCAAGGCCAGCGATGAGCAGCGCTCCCACGGCCCAGACGACGAGGCCGTGCGAACCGTCACGCACATGCCGCTCGTGCAGGCTGGCATCGGCGGCTGGACGCCGCATCCGGCCGGCGAGATAGCCACCGGCCGCCGAGGCTGTGACGCTCACCCAAAGCGCCCATAGGGCTCCGGCAATGGCCAGCGCGGTGACTCCAGCCGATCGCGAAGGTTCGAACGATACGAGCGAGAGGCCGATCGCCGAGCCGAATGTCGTGAAAAGGGTGGTGATGGCCGCAGCAAGGGCTGCACCACCGAAGATCGCGCTCCATTCAAGATAGGAGCCGGAGCGCGAGGCAGATTGGGTCGGAGCAACGACGACGACGTCAGTTTCGGTTGCCATGGCACGCTCCTATCGCAGGCCGAAGAAGGAGAGGATCGCCATGACCACGACCACGAGGCCGACCAGATAGATGATGTCGTCCATAGCTGTTCTCCGGGTGGCGCGACTGGCGGGACTGCCGGGAGAACTGTGGAGAGGTCAGTGAGTTCCGTAATGTTGCCTGAGGCTGTTGCCTGGCAGTGCACAATCAAGGTTTCCAGGCGGTATCCGCGAGCGCTTTTGGTCACCGCGGACATCTGGCCTGTCGCAAGCTTCAGCCATGAAGCACCATGATGCGGGTCACGCTGACACGTCGGCGAGCTCGGTAGTTTCGCTAGATCAATCGTCCCAGCGGCGGGTGTCGGGGAGCAAAAAAAGTCCATTTGCCGGAGCCGATGCCAGACCTAGACCATCGGACCTGAAATCGGACTCGTTGGGATTCCGTTTGGTGCTGCTTTGTGATTCACCGTTTTCGGAGGTGGATCATGGGTCGCAGCTATTCGAACGATCTTCGTGAACGGGTTGCGGGCTTCGTCGAGGCGGGTCATTCGCGTCGTGCGGCGGCGCGCCATTTCGGCGTGAGCGAGAGTTTTGCGGTCAAGCTGCTTCAGCGGGCGAGCAAGCTGAAGACGCTGCATCCCGCACGCCAGGGCCGCCCGACCGGCAGCCGATTGGATACGCATGGTGCCTTCCTGGTGGCGCAGGCCGAGGCGACGCCCGACATCACGATGCCCGAGCTGGCGGCCCGGCTGGTCGCGGCGACGGGTGTCGGCGCGGCGCCGGCGGTTCTGTCGGCGCTTCCTGTGCCGGCTGGGCTTCACATATAAAAAAAGCGCTGATGGCATCGGAACGCGCACGCGCGGACATTGCTGAGCAGCGCCATCTCTGGATCACACGCCGCCAGCCGCTGATGCGGCTCGAACCTCATCGGCTCGTCTTCATCGACAAGACCGCGGTTACCACCAAGATGGTCCGGCTGCGCGGCCGCAGCCTCCGCGGCGAGAGGTTGCCGGCGTCGGCCCCCTTCGGACACTGGCGCACACAGAGCTTCATCGCAGGCCTGCGCTGCCACGGCCTGACCGCGCCGTGGATCGTCGACAAGGCGATGGATCGCATCCCCTTCGACCTCTATGTCGAAATCCAGCTCGCACCCACGCTGTCGAAGGGCGATATCGTCATCCTCGACAATCTCGCCGTCCACAAGAGCGCCCGCGCGGCCAAATGCCTCGCCGAAAGGGGCGCTTGGTTCCTCTTCCTGCCGCCCTATAGTCCCGGTCTCAATCCGATCGAGATGGCCTTCGCAAAACTCAAGGCCCATCTGCGGACCAAAGCCGCCCGAACATTCGACACCCTCTGGAAAGCCGTCGGAGACATCTGCGCCATCTTCACAGCAGTCGAATGCAGATAACTCTTCATCCACGCAGAATATGCGTCCGATTAAGCGTCCGATACTCTAGAGCATTTTCGAGCGAAGTGGACACCGGTTCGCGTGAAGAAAATGCGATAAAACAAGGACCTAGAGCCATTCCGCGATTGGAAGAATTGCGGAAATGCTCTAAGCGGCTGGATGAACAAGGCGTAAGCGGTCTCAGTCGTATTTGAAGATAATAGCGGCCGCCTTCACGGCGGGAGAGATGGGAGGAGCGGGCTACGCGAAGCCTCGGAAACGAGAGAAATCGGTGTGAGACATCCCTGTGAGATGTCTCACAATCCGCAGGCGTGCGACGCTTTCCAAAAATCGCTTGATGTCAAAGCCTCGAACATGATCGGAGGTTCAAGACAAGAGATGGTAGCGGGAGAGGGACTCGAACCCCCGACACGCGGATTATGATTCCGCTGCTCTAACCAGCTGAGCTACCCCGCCCCGATGGCGACGCGCCGTGAACGGCGGTCAATCGCGACGGCGCGGATATAGGGGGCGGCAGGCATCGGCGTCAAGCCTTGATGGTGCCGATCAGCTCAGCTTCCTCAGCCTGACCACCTTGAAATAGCCCTGGCCGACATGGACGGTCTCGTAACGGCCGGTGCTAGCGGCCCAGTCGGTCAGGCGCGAGACCTTGAAATCGCTGCTCCAGCCGATCGCCTTCGCCAGCGGTGCGACCGCCTTCCAGAACGGCGCGGCGAAGCCGCCATCGTCGATGAGGCGGCTGGAGATCACGATCTCGCCGCCCGGGCGCAGCACCCGGTCCATTTCGGCGAGCGCCTGCTCGGGATCGGGCACGAGCGTGATGACGAACTGGGCGGTGACCGCGTCGAAGGAGCGATCGGCGAAGCCGAGCCGGCAGGCGTCCATCACCATCAGTCCGCGGACATGGGTCAGGCCCTGGCTCAGCACCTTGCCTCGGGCGACGCGCAGCATGTCGAGCGAGAGGTCGGCGCCGACGACCTGCTTGTCGCGCTCGAAATAGGGCAGGGTCAGGCCGGTGCCGACGCCGATCTCAAGGATGTCGCGGCCGCTGGCGCAGGCCGCCGCCACCGCCTCGCGCTGGGCGCGGGCGAGCAGGCCCTGATAGATCCGGTCGTAGAATTTCGCCCAGACCGCATAGACGCGCCTCTGCGCGTCGAGACCGTTCGTCGTCGTCATGAGATGGCGTAGGCGGGCTCGGGCTGCGGCGCTGGGCGGGGCGCCCGGTTGGCCATGATGACGCCGCCGCCGAGCACGCGGGCTCCGCTGCCGGCATGGTCGTAGATTACACAGGCCTGGCCGGGCGAGACGCCCTCCTCGCCCTGCGCCAACAGGACATGCACGCCCTTGTCGTCGGCGAGCAGGCGGGCCTCGCGCGGCGCGCGGGTCGAGCGGACGCGGACGGCGACCTCGATGCCCTCGGGCGGCAGATCGGTGAGGGCGATATCGCCGATCCAGTTGAGATCGCGCAGGTCGACGCGGGCAACGCTCAAGGCCTCGCGCGGGCCGACGATGACGCGGGCGTTCTGCGCATCGAGGGCGACGACATAGAGCGGCTCGGCGCTGCTGATGCCGAGGCCCTTGCGCTGGCCGACAGTGTAGCGCAGCACGCCCTCGTGCTCGCCGAGGACGCGGCCGTCGAGATGGACGATGGCGCCGGGGCGGGCAGCGCCCGGCTTCAGGCGCTCGATCACCTCGGCATAGCGACCGTTCGGCACGAAGCAGATGTCCTGGCTGTCGGGCTTGTCGGCGATGGCGAGGCCGAACTCCGCGGCGAGCGCCCGGGTCTGGGCCTTGTCGAGGCCCCCCAACGGAAAGCGCAGCAGATCGAGCTGCTCCTGCGTCGTCGCATAGAGGAAATAGCTCTGGTCGCGGCTCTCATCGGCGGCACGGAACAGGCCGCGATGGCCGGTGCCGAGATCGCGGCTGGCGACGTAGTGGCCGGTGGCGAGCGCATCGGCGCCGAGCTCGCGGGCGAGGCCGAGCAGGTCGCGGAACTTCACGGTGCGGTTGCACTCGACGCAGGGGATCGGCGTCTCGCCGGCGAGATAGCTCTCGGCGAAGCGCTCGATCACCGCGTCGCGGAAGCGGCTCTCATAGTCGAGCACGTAATGCGGGATGCCGATCGCCTCGGCGACGCGGCGGGCGTCGTGGATGTCCTGGCCGGCGCAGCAGGCCCCAGCGCGGTGCACGGCGGCGCCATGGTCGTAGAGCTGCAGCGTGACGCCGACGACGTCGTAGCCCTGGCGCTTCAGCAGCGCCGCCACGACCGAGGAATCAACCCCGCCCGACATGGCCGCGACGACGCGCGTCGCCGATGGCGGCTTGGCGATGTCGAGCGAGTTGAGGGAGGCGGTCATCAGGGTTCCGGTCGGGTTCGGGCTGGAGAGCCCGAGGATTTGGGCGTTCTATAGCGGTTTTGACAGGTGCGGGCCAGCGCAAGGCCGGCAATTCCTGCCGGGTCGGCCCGTCCATGAAGCGATTCCTGCCGGGCCGGAAACCATGACGATTCACTCAATCTGTTGAATTAAAAGCACTTTCCGGTTGGCCTGCCGCTTGCTGGCATGGCTGCGGCCACTTCGTCACGGTTCTGTTCCGGAGAGTACCCCATGTCCGCCGCGCCGGTCTCGCGTTCGTCCGCGCTGCCCGAGATCCCGCTTCCCAACCGCCGCGCGCCGGAGCGGAGCGAGCCGGAGCAGGCTTTTTCCCTACCGGAGGAGCCGGTTGAGCAGCCGCGTGCGCGCCGCGACGATGATCGCGCTGCGCGCGAGAGCGCGGAGACGGGCGGGCCTTCGAAACCGGAAGACGGCGCCCGCAAGACCGCGGCCGAAGGCAATTCGCCAGCCCGCGCCAGCGAGCCCGGCAAGGAGAGCAGGACGGCAGACGCGAAAGAGCAGCCCGGCAAGCCAAAGGACGGTGCCGGCGCAGAACTGGCTACGCCGAAGGCTGCTCCCGTCGAGACCGAGCAAGCGAAGGCCGCCGCGAGCAGCAAGCCTGCGGAAGGCAAGATCGGCGACGAGAACCAGCCTGCACTCGCGGCTCCGCTCGAAAGCACGCCCGTGATCGACAAGGTCGGGCCCGACGAGCAGTTGGTGGCGGGAGCGGTGACACAGCCCGTGCCCGTGCCGGTCCTCAATGTCGCTGCGGAGTTCCTGGTGCTGGCGGCGCTGACGCTTCAGGGCGCACAGCCGGCCAAGCCGGAGGGCGCCGCCACGCCCGAGGGTAAGCCTGAGGGACAGACGGTTGCGGCAAGCGTTGTCGCGGTTGCCCCCGCACAAGCCGTGCCGGGCGGTCTCGCAGTGCCGATGCCGGCCGCGCCAGTGAAGGCCGATGGTCAGGCCAGCACGGGTGGCGAGGTCGCCGTGGCCGGAGGCAAAGCCGGACTAACGCCGCAACTCCTAGCGGCGGGGATCAAGACCAAGGCCGGCCTGGCGTCCGGAGAGGCGCCGCCAAGCGACGCCAAGACGGCCGATGCTCAGACCATGCCGCAGGACGGGGGCGAAGCCGGGAAGGGTGCTCCGATCGCCTTGGCTGGCGAGGTGAAGGTCAGTGAGGCGGCGACCGCAAGCCAGCCGGCCCCGGCGGGCGCCCCGGACGCCGCTGCGTCGGCTGCCAACGCCCAGCCGACCAGCGCTCCGTTGAGCCCGCAGGCCATTCTTGCCGCGGGACCACAGAGCCTGATCCAGCCGCAGGTGCCCTTGACCGAGCTCGACGCGGCCGCCCAGGCGACGGCCCATGCGCAGGCGGAGGCCGCCCACAAGATGCCGTCGGGCGACAGCGGCCGGGCGACGCCGCTGCATGTCGTGCCGGTCGAGATCGGCGCCCAGGCGCTCGCCGGCAACAAGCGCTTCGACATCAGGCTGGATCCGGCCGAGCTCGGCCGGATCGATGTTCGCCTGGAAATCTCCGACAAGGGCGAGGTCAGCGCCAAGTTGACCGTGGATCGGGTCGAGACGCTGCATATGCTCCAGCGCGATGCGCGCACGCTCGAGCGTGCCTTCGAGCAGGCCGGGCTGAAGCCGTCCGAGGGCGGCATCGATATGAGCCTGCGCGACCAATCCGACCAGTCGGGTGCGCGCCAGCAGCAGCGGCATGAAAACGAGTCGCAGCACGGTCGCCGTGCCTGGGTCCAGATTTCCGACGACAGCGCGCTTGTCACCGAGGTGGCGAACCTGCCGCGCAACGCCAGCCGCCTCGGCGGCGTCGATCTCAGCATCTGAAGGAGGGACGGGATATGGCCGTTTCCAACACTGGCACCTGGAGCCCCCAGCAGATCGCCGCCGCTCAGAACAACACCGCGACCGGCGGCACCTCGATCGCCAACAACTTCGATCAGTTCCTGACCCTCCTGACGACGCAGCTCCGCAACCAGAACCCGCTCGACCCGCTCGACACCAACCAGTTCACTCAACAGCTCGTGCAGTTCGCCGGCGTCGAGCAGCAGCTCAAGCAGAACGAGACGCTGACCGCGCTGCTCGCCGTCAGCAAGGCGACGACGGGCGCGAGCGCGATCGGCTTCGTCGGGCAGACCGTCACCGCCGACGGCGCGGCGACGCAGTTCAAGGACGGCAAGGCCGAGTGGAAGCTCAACGCTTCCAAGGGCGGCACCGGCACGATCACGATCAAAGATGCGAAAGGGAACGTGGTCTTCAGCGGTACGAAGACGCTGACCGCCGGTGACCAGACCTATAGCTGGGACGGCAAGACCTCGACTGGCGCCACGGCTGCGGAGGGAGAATATACCATCACGGTCGACGGTAAGGACCTTTCCGGCGCGGCGATCACGGTCAAGACCGAGATCACCGGCAAGGTCGACGGCATCGATTTCTCGAGCGCCGTGCCGACACTGCTGATCGGTGCGATCAGGGTCTCGCTGGACAAGGTCAAATCGGTGAAGAGCACCCCCTGACGGGGCGCGCCATGAGCCATGCCGAAAGCCTGTGTGATTGCTTTAGGCAAAATTTAAGCCCGCCGGGGCTAGGCTCTCTGGCAGTAGGTCTGTTGAGTTGTGTGAGAGTACCATGACCGAGCCGCTGCGACCGCGCGTCAAATATGTCATCGGGCCCGATGGCAGCCCGTTGACGATCGCCGATCTGCCGCCGATGAACACGCGTCGCTGGGTGATCCGGCGCAAGGCCGAGGTCGTCGCCGCCGTGCGCGGTGGCCTGCTCAGCCTGGAGGAGGCCTGCCAGCGCTATACGCTGACGGTCGACGAATTTCTGAGCTGGCAGTCCTCGATCGACCAGCATGGCCTTGCCGGCCTGCGCACCACCCGCATCCAGCATTATCGCCAGTAAGTCCTTCTGGTATCTAAGAGAATTCACGGGGCGTCGGCCAATCGGCCGGCGCCCTTCGCGTTCTGGCGACGGGGCCGGGCCCGAACGAACTGTGCCGTTTCCTAACCGTCGTTAACCGGGCGCTAACCATGCACCGGGAAAAACTTGCCTAGTGGTGCGTCTGCGCGTTGGTCTCGCAGGCACCGGGCGACGGAAGAACGGCGTGAACGGGCTACTCGATCAGTTCCGGAGATTCGGCGCGGCGCGGCTGGCGGCGATGCTGGCGGTGACGCTGGCGCTGATCGGCTTCTTCGCCTTCGTCATGCTGCGCATGTCGCAGCCGGCGATGGGCGTGCTCTTCGCCGATCTGTCGAGCCAGGACGTCAGCGCTATCACCAAGGATCTCGACACGCGCGGGATCAAGTACGAATTGCGCGGCGACGGTCAGACCATCCTGGCGTCGCGGGCCGACGTGCCGAAGCTCAGGCTCGAGCTCGCCGGAAAGGGCATCCCATCCGGCGGCGGCGTCGGCTACGAGATCTTCGACAAGGGCGACGCCTTCTCCTCGACCAGCTTCGTCCAGAACATCAACCATCTGCGCGCGCTCGAAGGCGAGCTGTCGCGCACCATCCGCTCGATCGGCCGCGTCCAGGCGGCGCGCGTCCATCTGGTCATTCCCGAGCGGCGCCTGTTCGAGCGCGATCGCGAGCCGCCGCGCGCCTCGATCGCTCTCAAGCTCGCCGGCGATCTCGACAACGCCCAGGTCCGGGCGATCCGCCATCTCGTCTCCTCGGCCGTCGACGGGCTGAAGCCGGAGCGCGTCTCGATCGTCGATGAGCGCGGCCGGCTCCTCGCCGACGGCGCCCAGGGTGAGCAGGGCATGATCGGCGTGGCGCTGGACGAGCGCCAGGGCGCGATAGAGCGGCGGATCAAGGCGCAGGTCGACGACATCGTCGCCAGCATCGTCGGTCCCGGGCGCGCCCGCGTGCAGGTCTCGGCCCTGCTCGATTCGAACCGGATCGAGAGCCGCTCCGAGACCTTCGATCCCGAGAGCAAGGTCATCCGCTCCAGCCAGAACCGGACCGAAACCTCCGCCAGCAGCGAACAGCGCGAAGGCGTCACCGTCGGCAACGAATTACCGGGTGCGCAGCAGAACCAGGGCCAGCAGCAGGGCCAGCAGCGCGACACCAGCTCGAAGAACGACGAACTCGTCAACTACGAGATCTCGCGCACCACCCGCACCGAGGTGCAGGAGGGCGGGCGCGTGCGCAAGCTCTCGGTCGCGGTGCTCGTCGACGGCGTCTACAGCCGGCAGGGCACCGAGACGACCTATCAGCCGCGCTCGCAAGAGGAATTGGAGCGCATCGGGCAATTGGTGCGGACCGCAATCGGCTTCGACCGTCAGCGCGGCGATCAGGTCGAGGTCGTGAATCTGCGTTTTGCCGAAGCCCCGCAGGCCCCGACGGACCTGACCGAGCAGACGCTGATGCAGCAACTCACCTCCTTCACCAAGGAGGACATCGTCCGCTTCGCCGAGATGGGCGTGATCGCGCTGCTCGTCCTGATCGTGCTGATGGTTGTGGTACGTCCGCTGCTCAAACAGGTCCTGGCGCCCGATCGCGAGATCCGCGGCATCCCGAGCTTCATGCGCAATGGCGCGGTCATCGTCGACCAGGGCACCGGCGATCCCTCGACGTTCTCGTCTGGCGCTGGCGCGAGCGCCGGCGGCGAGCCCGGCCAGATCGATGTCGATGCGCCGTCCGAGCGCATGCTCGCGATCGCGCAGATCAAGGGCCAGCTCAAGGCCCAGTCGGTCGAGAAGATCGGCGCCATGGTTGCGCAGAATCCCGCGGATTCCGTCGCCGTGCTACGCGGCTGGATCCACGAGAAAGCACCGGCGTGACGGGAGCCTGAACCATGGCGACACGCTCCATCGCAACCCGCAGCGCCGATTCGGACGAGGAGTCCAGCTATTCGGGTGGCCCGACGACGCTCGATGCCATGACCGGGCCGCAGCGCGCCGCCGTCATCCTGCTCATCCTCGGCGAAGAGCATGGACGGGTGATCTGGCAGGAGTTCGACGACGAGGAGATCCGCATCATCACCCGGGCGATGGCGGAACTCGGCACGGTCGATTCCGACCAGGTCGAGAAGCTGATGCTCGATTTCGTCGGCCGGCTCTCCAGCGCCGGCGCGATCACCGGCTCCTTCGACCGGACGATCTCGCTGCTTGAGAAGATCCTGCCGAGCGATCAGGTCGCGCTGATCATGGAGGAGATCCGTGGTCCCGCTGGCCGCAACATGTGGCAGAAGCTCGGCAATATCGACGCCGTCGTGCTCGCCAACTTCCTCAAGAACGAATACCCGCAGACCATCGCCGTGATCCTGTCGCGCATCCGGCCGGATCACTCGGCCAATGTGCTGCGCAACCTGCCGAACGAGCTCTCGATCGAGGTGGTCAGCCGGATGCTGCGCATGGAATCGGTGCAGAAGGAGGCGCTTGACCATATCGAGAACACGCTGCGCACCGAGTTCGTCTCGACGCTGACGCAGACGCGCCGGCGCGACCCGCACGAGATGATGGCCGAGATCTTCAATGGCTTCGACCGCCAGACCGAGATGCGCTTCCTCGCCGCGCTCGACGCGACGAACCAGGAATCGGCCGAGCGCATCCGCGCCCTGATGTTCACCTTCGAAGATCTCGGCAAGCTCGACTCCGCCGGCCTGCAGACGCTGATGCGCCAGGTCGACAAGGACATGCTGGCGCGCGCCCTCAAGGGCGCGAACGAAGAGATGCGCACCTTCTTCCTCGGGGCGATGTCGCAGCGTGCTGCCAAGAACCTGCAGGACGACATGCAGGGTCTCGGCCCCTTGCGTCTCAAGGAGGTCGACGAGGCTCAGATGAAGATGGTGACGCTGGCCAAGGACCTAGCCGAGAAGGGCGAGATCGTCATCTCCAAGGGCAATTCCGAAGACGAGCTGGTGTACTGAGATGGCAGCAGCGAAAAAGTTCATGTTCGCCACCGACTTCAGCGGTAACAGCCGCAAGGCGGTCGACGAGGCGGCGCTGGAGGCGGCCAAGGCCGAGGCCTTCCGCAGCGGCCTCGACCAGGCCCGGCGCGAGGCCGAGCAGCAGCTGGGCGCGCTGCTGTCGCAATTGGTGCGCCAGAGCGAGCGGCTGCTGGCGCAGCAGGACGAGCGACTGGCGCAGATCGAGGCACAGGCCGCGCAGCTCGCGGTCGCGACCGCGCGCAGTCTCGCGGGTGCAGCCCTCGCCGACAAGCCGCTGGCGCAATTGCTCGCTGCGGCGCGCGAATGCCTGGCCCATGCCCGGCACGCGCCGCATCTGGCGATCCGGGTGCATGAAAGCCTGGTCGAGACCGTCGAAGGCAAGCTCGCCGGTCTCGCGCGCGAGACCGGCTTCGCGGGCCGGATCGTCGTGCTCGGCGAACCCGACATCGCGCTCGGTGACGGCAAGCTCGAATGGGCCGATGGCGGCATCGCGATCGAAAGCGCGGCGCTTGACGAAGCGGTCGACAAGGCCGTCAGGGCCGTTTTCGGCCAGCTGGACCATCACGCGTCCGAACGGACGCGGTCATGATGATCTATCACATTGTTATCGCCTCGGATTATTCCGGAAAGTGGAGTCCACTCTTCGGTCCGATGCCATAGCGGGGTAAGACAGATGCCAAACGAAAACGACCTCAACCTGCCGCCGCTCAACCCGGCCGATCTCTCCTTCGACCATAATGCCGCGGACTCGGTGGCGCGCTCGGGGCCGGTTCCGGTCAAGACGGCGGAGGATCTCGAACAGGTTTTCGACGTGCCGGTCACGGTCTCCGCCGTGCTCGGCTCGTCGCGGATCGCGGTCGGCGATCTCCTGCGCGTCACGCCCGGCACGGTGCTGGAGCTCGACCGGCGTGTCGGCGAGGCGATCGACATCTTCGTCAATGAGCGCCTGGTGGCGCGCGGCGAGGTCGTGGTGGTCGAGGAGCGTCTCGGCGTGACCATGACGGAAATCATCAAGACCGACCGGTGACGAACCGGCCGGAGCGACTGCATTTTTCAAGGAAGGCCTGAGCCATGCGCCTCATCATCGTCGGCAGCCTCAAGGGCCAGCTCATCACCGCCGCCAAGATCGCGGTGTCGCAGGGCGCCGCCGTCACCCATGCCGAGAGCATCGAGCAGGCGCTGGCGGTGCTGCGCGCCAAGGGCGGCGACCTCTTGATGGTCGATGTCGAGCAGCCGATCGCCAAGCTGGTCGCGGCGCTCGAGGTCGAGCGCATCCGCACGCCGCTGGTCGCCTGCGGCACCTCGACCGATGCCCGTGCCGCCGTCGCGGCGATCCAGGCCGGCGCGCGCGAATATGTGCCCCTGCCGCCCGATCCCGAGCTGATCGCCGCCGTGCTCGCCGCCGTCGCCGGTGACAAGGCGAGCCTGATCTGGCGCGACCCGGCGATGGAGCGCGTCGTCCAGCTCGCCAACCAGATCGCACGCTCGGATGCCCCTGTGCTGGTCACCGGCGAGAGCGGCACCGGCAAGGAGATGATCGCGCAGCACCTGCACCAGAAGTCGCTGCGCAAGGACAAGCCCTTCGTCGCGGTGAACTGCGCGGCGATCCCCGACAACCTGCTCGAATCCGAACTGTTCGGCCATGAGAAGGGCGCCTTCACCGGCGCGATCGCCCGGCGGATCGGCAAGTTCGAGGAGGCCAATGGCGGCACGCTCCTGCTTGACGAGATCTCGGAGATGGATGTGCGTCTGCAGGCCAAGCTGCTGCGCGCGCTGCAGGAGCGGATGATCGATCGGGTCGGTGGGACCCAGCCGGTCAAGGTCGACCTGCGCATCATCGCGACCTCGAACCGCAATCTCGGCGACGCGGTGCGCGAGGGCTCCTTCCGCGAGGACCTGTTCTATCGGCTTAACGTCGTGCACCTGCGCCTGCCGGCGCTGCGCGAGCGGCCGGGCGACATCCTGGCGCTGGCCGACCACTTCGCCAAGAAATATGCCGAGCTCAACGGCATGCCGCTGCGGCCGATCGCAGCCGAGGCGCGCAAGCTCCTGCTCGGCAACAGCTGGCGCGGCAATGTCCGCGAGCTGGAGAACACCGTGCATCGCGCCGTGCTGCTGGCACAAGGCGTCGAGATCGGCACCGAGGCGATGCTGACGCCGGAGGGCGAGACGCTCGGCCCGGCCAGCGGGCGCGATGTCGCCTCGCGGGCGGCGCAGACGGCGGAGGCGGTGACGCGCGGCCTGGTCGGACGGACCGTCGCCGATGTCGAGCGCGACCTGATCCTCGATACGCTCGATCATTGCCTGGGCAACCGGACCCATGCCGCCAAGATCTTGGGCATCTCGATCCGAACGCTGCGCAACAAGCTCAGCGAGTATGTCGCCGCCGGCGTGCCCGTCGCCGAGCCGGGGCAGGCACGGACGAACTCGCTCTGACACGCGACGACAAGCGCCGAAAGAGAAGCGGGCCGGAGCAGAGCTCCGGCCCGTCGCAAACCGCTCAGTAGTAGCGGCGACGATAGTAGTAGCGCCGCGGGCGGTAATAGTAGCGCGGGCGGTAATAATAGCGCCGGACATAGCGCGGGCGGCGATAATAATAGTACTGGCTGAAGTCGGCGTCGGTCTTGTCGAGGCCTTCCTTCATCTCCTCAGGCAGCTCTTCCGGCTTCCTGGCCGGCAGCGGGGCGAGCTTGGGCTGCGCGGCTTCCGAAGCGGCGATGCCGCCGACGCTGGCCGCGGCGAGACCGCCGAAGAGCGCCATCACGAATGAACGTCGATCCATGTTCATGCCTCCAGTTGGTTCGATCCAGGCGCCGCGTTCCCACGAGCCTCACTCTATTCCCTTTGCTGACCTTTCGTCACGTTCGCATTGCGACGATGGTTCACAAAGGGCCGACGGCGCGGGAGTCCGGCCGCTAGCTTGTTGTGACGGTTTGAGGCGCAATCGCTCCATCAAGGTCCGCCTCATTCTCAAACCGCTCCCAGCGGCTTGCTGATGTCCTCGAGCGAGCGGCGTTCCGCCTTCACCGCGAAGAACCAGGCGATCAGGCCGGCTGCGATCATCAGCACGGCGCCGAACAGATAGCCGCCGAACACGCTCATGCGCGAGCCGCTGTCGATCAGGATGCCGAACAGCCAGGGGCCGGCGACGCCGCCGAGCCCGGTGCCGAGCGAATAGAACACCGCGATCGCCAGCGCCCGGATCTCGAGCGGATAGGTTTCGCTCACGGTCAGATACGCCGAACTCGCCGCCGCGGATGCGAAGAAGAAGACGACGCTCCAGCAGATGGTCAGTTGACTGGCGCTGACCAGTTCGTGCGCGAAGAGATAGCCCGTGCCGGCGAGAAGCAGACCGGAGAGGATATAGGTCGCGGCGATCATCGGGCGACGGCCGAGCGTGTCGAAGAGCCGGCCAATCAGGACCGGGCCGAGGAAGTTGCCGGCGGCGAAGGGCAGGATGAACCAGCCGATCAGATTGGACGGGACGGCGTAGAAGTCGGTCAGGACCAGGGCGTAGGTGAAGAAGATCGCGTTGTAGAAGAAGGCCTGCGAGGACATCAGCGCCAGTGCCACCAGCGTGCGTGGCCGATGGGTGACGAAGAGCGTATGGGCGACCTCGCGCATCGGCGTGCGGGATCGCGGACGCAAGGTCAGGGTCGGCAGCTTGGCGGCAGGCTGCGGCGGCGAGAAGGATTCGATGTGGGCGACGATGCGTTCGGCGTCGGCGATGCGGCCATGGCTCATCAGCCAGCGCGGGCTCTCCGGAATCCATTGCCTGAGGAACATGATGATCAGCCCGAGCACGGCGCCGATGAAGAAGGCGAGGCGCCAACCCATGTCCGGCGATACAAAGGCCGGATCGAGCACGATGATCGCGGCGACGCCACCAATCGCGGCACCGACCCAGAAAGAGCCGTTGATGACGAGATCGGTCCAGCCGCGCACGCGCGCCGGCACGAGCTCCTGGATGGCCGAGTTGATCGCTGTGTATTCGCCGCCGATGCCCATGCCGGTCAGGAAACGGAAGAGCAGGAAGCTCCACAGGTTCCAGGAAAAGGCGGTGGCGGCGGTGGCTGAGAGATAGACCAGCACGGTGATGGTGAAGAGCTTCTTGCGGCCGAGCCGGTCGGTGAGCCAGCCGAAGAAGACGGCGCCGATGACCGCGCCGGCGAGATAGGCGGCGCCGGCCATGCCGACCTCGGTATTGGTGAACCGCAGGACCGGGCTTTCCTTGAGCGCGCCGGAGACGGCTCCGGCGAGCGTCACTTCGAGCCCGTCGAGAATCCAGGTGACGCCGAGCGCGACGACCACGAGCGTGTGGAATCGCGACCAGGGCAACCGGTCCAGCCGGGCCGGAATGTCGGTGACGATCTCGCCTGGGCGTTCGCGTCCTTCGTTCAAAAGGCTTTCCCTTCGACAGACGGTCTTGGCGCCGCTTCAAAGGCAACAGGCGGCACGCAGGCCGCCTGTCGATTGTGCTTGTTCTCAGCGGTAGATCACGCGACGGCGCACGACGACGGGCCGGCGGTAAGGCCTGGGCCGGCGTACCACGACGGTGCGGCGAACGACGACCGGGCGGCGATAGGGACGGGGCCGGCGGACGACGACACGGTCGCGGACGACGACCTGGCTGAAATCGGCATCGGCCTTGTCGAGACCGGCCTTCAGCTCCGGAGCGAGGTCTTCCGCGCTCGGCAGCGGGGCGGCCGCAGGAGCGGCCGTCGCGGCCTGCGCGATGCCCATGCCACCGACGCTGGCGGCGGCGAGACCGCCGAAAAGGCTCAGCATGAATGAACGTCTATCCAACATATCCTCCAGAATGCTTCGGCCAGGCGGCCAATGTCGTCGGCCCACCTGAAATTGGACGGCCGAATGCGGCCAGAAGGCGGCCATTCGATAACAGCCCGTTCAGGGAAAGGTTCCGAAAGGGATTTTTTGAGGGTTCCTAACCACTCGTTAACCATGTGCTCGGCAAGAATTGCCGGGTACGGCAGCCGTCCGGCGACGGGTGACGCGTGGGAGCGGTTCTTCGATGAGCGATGTGACAGCGGGCAGCGGCGGGGGCATGCAGATGCCGACGCGCGGCCAGATGGGCGCGCTGCTCAACCGGCCGGACCTGTTCCTCGCCATCGGCGTGATGGGCATCCTCGTGGTGCTGATCTTTCCGCTGCCGGCGATGCTGCTGGACATGCTGCTGGCGCTCTCGATCATCCTGTCGGTGCTCGTCCTGATGACGGCGCTGTTCATCGAGGAGCCGCTGGAGTTCTCGGCCTTCCCGACCGTGCTGCTGATCGTGACGATGCTGCGGCTGGCGCTGAATCTCGCCTCGACGCGCCTCATCCTCGCCCATGGCCATGAAGGCACGGCTGCCGCCGGCCATGTCATCGAGGCCTTCGGCAATTTCGTGATGAGCGGCAATTTCGTGATCGGGGTGATCGTCTTCACCATCCTGATCATCGTCAACTTCGTCGTCATCACCAAGGGTTCGGGCCGCATCGCCGAGGTGGCGGCGCGCTTTGCCCTCGACGCCCTGCCGGGCAAGCAGATGGCGATCGACGCCGACCTCTCGGCCGGGCTGATCGACCAGGACGTGGCCAAGGTCAGGCGCAAGGCGCTGGAGGACGAAGCCAACTTCTTCGGCTCGATGGACGGTGCCTCCAAGTTCGTGCGCGGCGACGCGATCGCCGGCCTCCTGATCACCTTCATCAACGTGATCGGCGGCATCATCATCGGCGTCGCGCAGCAAGGCATGAGCTTCGGCGCCGCGGCGCACAGCTACACCCTGCTCACCGTCGGCGACGGTCTCGTCAGCCAGATCCCGGCGCTGATCGTCTCGACCGCGGCCGGCCTGCTCGTCTCGAAATCGGGCGTGCGCGGCGCCGCCGACAAGGCGCTCGGCCGGCAGCTCTCGGGCTATCCCAAGGCGCTCGGCATGTCGGCGGCGGTGATGCTGCTGATCGCCATCCTGCCGGGCATCCCGATGCTGCCCTTCCTCGTGCTCGCCGCTGGCGCGGGCTGGCTGGCGCGGCATTTCGGCAAGCTCGCCAAGGCGCGCGAGGCGGAGGCGGCGGTGCAGGGCGTACCGGGCGCCACGCCGCTCGCGGCCGACGGCACGGCGAAGGAAGAGACGCTGAACGACCTGCTCAAGCTCGACGAGCTCAAGATCGAGATCGGCTACGGCCTGCTGCCGCTGGTCAACGCGCCGGGCGGCGCCGACCGCCTCACCGACCAGGTCAGGGCGCTGCGGCGCCAGCTCGCCGCCGAGCTCGGCTTCGTCATGCCGGCGGTGCGCATCGTCGACAACGTCCAGCTCGAGGCGAACCACTACTTCATCAAGATCAAGGAAATCGATGCCGGCCACGGCATGGTCTATCCCGGCCAGTACATGGCGATGGACCCGATGGGCGGCAGCGTGACGCTGCCCGGCCACAATGTGCTTGAGCCGACCTTCGGCCTGCCGGCGACCTGGATCGACGGGGCGCTGCAGGACGAGGCGCAATTGCGCGGCTACACCGTGGTCGACGCGGCGACGGTGATCTCGACCCATCTTACCGAGGTGCTGAAGTCGCATATGCCGGAGCTGCTCTCGCATGGCGAGGTGCAAAAGCTCCTGCGCGAGCTGCCCAAGGACCATGCCGACCTCGTCAAGGAGATCGTGCCGCAGCAGATCTCGACCACCGGCATCCAGCGCGTGCTGCAATTGCTGCTGTCCGAGCGCATCTCGATCCGCGATCTCGGCACGATCGTGGAGGGCATCGCTGAGGTCGCCGGCAGCATCCGCAATCCGCGCGATATCGCCGAGCATGTCCGCGTCCGCCTCGCCCGCCAGATCTGCGCGCAGTTCTCCAATCAGCACGGCCAATTGCCGATCATCACGATGTCGCCGGCCTGGGAGAGCGTCTTCGCCGAATCGATCGTCGGCCAGGGCGAGGACCGGCACCTGGCCATGCAGCCCTCGCGGCTGCAGGACTTCGTCCATCAGGTGCGCGAGAAGTTCGAGGATGCGGCCCGGCTCGGCGAGATGCCGGCTCTGGTCACCTCCGGCATGGCGCGGCCCTTCGTGCGCCAGATCATCGAGCGCTTCCGCCGCGAGACGCCGGTGCTCTCGCAAAGCGAGATCCACCCGCGGGCGAAGCTCAGGACGGTGGGGAGCGTCTGACGGCGCTCAGCGCCGGCTCACCACCACGAGATAGCGCGCCGGCTCGGTGCCGGGATTGCTAAAGCGGCAATCGCTGGGCGGGCCTAGCTCCATGCAGTCGCCTACCTGAAGCCGGGTGATGATGCCGCCCTCGTCGAAATCGAGCTCTCCCGACTGCATCCAGATCTGCTGGCGGATGAAGGCGTAGGAGCTGGCGGGATAGGCGATCGCCGCGCCGGGCGGCAGCTCCCCTGCGACCAGTTCGAGATCGCCATTGCCGGCTGGCGAGATCGCGCGGCGGATGAAGCCGGTCTCCGGATCGCGCCAGAGCGGCTGGTCCTTGGCGCGGCGCACGCGCTCGCCCGCATTCTCGATCCGCGCCAGCAGGTTCGACAGGGTCAGGCCGAAGGCGCCGGAGAGCCGGCCGAGCAGCACCGCGGTCGGGCTCGCCTCGCCGCGCTCGATCCGGCTGATCATGGCGCGCGAGACGCCGGAGCGCTCGGCGAGATCGTTCAGGCTCCAGCCGCGACCCTCGCGCTCGCCGCGCAGCCGCTCCGCTAATCTTGACCCGAGATCGTCCATCATCATACCCTTGATTCTCTTATAATAGAGTGCGGCACGGGCGTTGGCCAGAGGATGGGGGCAGGTGCCCTCCATCGACGCCATGGCCGCATGCCGGGCCAGCATTGGTCCTTCCCTGCCACCCTCGCTAATCGCAAGCTCATGTCCCGCAACGCCGTCCTCTTCGCGCTGATGTGCCTCGTCTGGGGCCTGACCTGGCTGCCGATCAAGGTCGGTTCGCAGCATGTGCCGCCGGTCTTCCTGGCGGCGTCGCGCTTCGTCATCGCCGGCACGTTGATGCTGGCCTGGGCCGGGCGGGACGTGCTGAAGGTGCCGGCCGCAGCCTGGCCGCGCGTCGTCATGACAGCGCTGCTGCTCAACACCGGCAACTACACCCTGCTGTTCTGGGGCACGGCCCAGGCACCGACCGGGCTCGCGGCGATCGTCAATTTCGCGACCATCCCGATCTTCACCATCATCGCGAGCTACCTGATCGAAGGGCATACGATCGGCGGGCGCAAGCTCGCGGCGATCGGGCTCGGCGCGGTCGGGCTTGGCTTCCTGTTCTCGACGCGGGCGCTGGGCGGGCTCGCGGCGGCCAAGGGCGGGCCGCTCGAGCTCTGGGGGCTGGCGGCGGTCGCCGTCGGCACGCTGCTCTACTGCTTCGGCGCGGTCTGGTCGCGGCCGGTGATGGGGCGCATCCCGACGCTGACGCTTGCCGGCTGGCAGACGCTGATCGGCGGCTTCGGCCTCTGCCTGATGTCGGCGCTGCTGGAGACTGTGACGCCGGCCCATTTCAGCGCGCTGGTCTCGTGGCCGGTGCTGCCGGCTGTGGCGATGCTGGTGATCGGCGGCTCGCTGATCGGCTTCACCATCTATCTCAGGCTGGTGCGCGACTGGGGCGCCTTCCGGGCCGGGCTCTACGCCTTCATCAGCCCGGCGGTCGCGGTCGGGGCTGGCGTCTTCGCGCTCGGCGAGCCGTTCGGACCGGCCGAGGCGATCGGCAGCCTCTTGATGTTCGGGGCGGCGGCGATCGCGCTCAAGCGCTGAACCGTCACTCCGGCTTGTCGATGTGCAGGGCCGCGGCCTTGGCCGCCGCCTGTTCCTGCGCCTTCAGCTGCGTCTCGTGCGCCAGGGCCTTGCGTAGCTGCGCGCGTTCGAAGGCGAGCACGATCGGCAGCGAGATCACCAGCGGGATGATCAGGTAGAACATCCGCCAGACCAGCAATGCCGCGAAGACGGCGGGAGCCGGCACGCCCGGCATCACCGCCAGGAACACCGCCTCCATCACGCCGACCCCGCCTGGAACCTGGCTGAGCAGGCCGGCCGAGAACGAGATCAGGAAGGCGCCGAGCACGATGAAGAAGCCGGGATTGCCCTGCTCTGGCAGGGCGAAATAGATGATGCCGGCGGCGCCCATCAGCTCCAGCGGCGCGGCGAGATATTGCCGGGCGACGATCGGCAGGCGCGGATAGACCAGCTCGAACGAGCCGATCTTGAGCGGCTTGAAGCGCAGCCAGGCGCCGATGGTGTAGAGCACGCAGAAGGCGAGCAAGCCGAAGCCGATCAGGCGGGCCTGCTTGTCGCCGATGCCGAACCAGGTCGAGAGCCGGTGCAATGGCCGCAGGATCTGCGGCTCGCCGACGAGCACCAGCCCCATCAGCATGATCGTGCCGAAGGCGAATGTGAAGGAGCAGAGCGCGACCAGGATCGCGATCTCGGCGGCGCTCAGTCCCTTCGCGTGATAGGCGCGGTAGCGCACCATGCCGCCGGAGAAGACCGAGGCGCCGATATTATGCGAGAGCGCGTAGGTGACGAAGGAGCAGAGCGAGATATAGGCCCAGGAGATGCCCTTCTCGCGATGCAGGTGCAGAAGCGCGATCCGGTCGTACCAGGCGAGCGCGGCATAGGCGACGAGCGTCGCCAGGCCGGCATGGAAGAAGGCTGCGGGTGGGATCAGCGCGATCTTCTGGCCGATGCCGGTGGCGACGATCTTGACCGCGTCCCAGAGGCCGGCCTGTTCGAGCTGGGCCGCGACGGCCTCGTTGGTCAGGGCCTCGGTCTTGAGCTTGTCCCAGAGCAGGTCGACCGACCAGACGACGGCGACGAGGCCGATCAGGGGCCAGAGATAGTCGAGGTATTTTTTCATCGAACCCGCGAGCAGCCGGAGGCGAGAAAGACCGTTCGCCAAGTCTCCCGAACCCTCATCCTGAGGAGCCATGTCGCAGACATGGCGTCTCGAAGGATGTTTCAGGAGGCTCCGGAACCATCTGGAGCATCCTTCGAGACGCCGCTGCGCGGCTCCTCGGGATGAGGGCTGAGGTGTCAAACAGACTCTGAAGCGTCTCTCTGCCAGTGCCTGCCTTGCAGGGCAAGCGGCGGCGCGAAGCCTGCCTCTCGATCGTCACCAATCCGGAGGCAGGCGACAGGCATCACTTGCCGCGCTTCTTCAGCCAGTCGCGCAGGAAGGCGATCTCCTTCTCCTGCTCGGCGATCACGCTTTCGGCGAGCTTGCGCAATTCGGGATCCTTGCCGTGGGCGAGCACGACCTTGGCCATGTCGACCGCGCCCTGATGATGCGGGATCATGCCGCGGGCGAAATCGACGTCGGGATCGCCGCTGAAGCTGATGTTCATCTCCTTGTGCATCTTGTCGTTGGCGGCCTTGTAGTCTTTCGTCGCGGCCGTATCGGCAGGCGTCGCGGCGCCATGACTGCCATGGCCCTGATGGCCCTGGGCGAGAGCGGTGCCGGCCAGGCCGAGGCTGGCGAAAAGGGCGGCGCCCGCCAGGAGGTTGCGGGTGGTGATCATGCTGATGTCCTCTCGGGAAGCCGGTCTTGCATGCCCGGACCCTCCGCGCCGATCATGTCAGCAACGCGGCCAAGGTCGCCTCAGGCAGCCCCGGCCTGCGCCGAGCGCATCCGCGCGAGCGTCTCCAGCTCGGCGACGAGGCCTTCCGGCGTGGGGCAGGGGATGATGCCGAGCCGGGCGAGATCGTCGGTGACGTCGACCGGCAAGCCGGAATTCGAATCCTCCGGGATCTGGTTGAGGCGGCCGCCGATGCAGACCGGCAGGTTCGTGCCGGCGCGCTCCAATGCTGCGAGCACCTCGGTCGCGAAGCGCAAGGCGATGCCGTTATAGGTGCTGATCGCGATGACGTCGCAGCCATTGGCCAGGGCAATGGCGACGAGATCGTCGGGATCGGCCGAGGTGCCGCCGTCGACCGCCTCTGCGTCCAATCGCGTGAGCAGGTGCTCGATCAGGCTCTTGCCGTGCTCGTGCACGTCGCTGCTGGCGATGCAGACCTTGAGGCCGGCCTGCCCGATGCCGATGCGGGCGGGCATTGCTACCTTGTCGAGCCAGCCTTCCGTCTCGTGCCGGAGCTCCTCGACCCATTCTGCCTCGACCACGGCGCGGCGCCCGCCCCAGGCGGCACGGTCGGACGCGCCGGAGCCGTAGAGCGCCTCCAGCCGCCGCGGGCCGATGCGGCGCAGCGCCAGCATGATCGCGGCGGCGTCGGCGATGTCGACGCCGAGATCGGCAAGGCCGGTGAGGACCCGGCAGCGGAATTTGTGTGCGCCGGCGACGAGGCTGTCCGCCATCGCATCGACAGGGGCGAGGTCGATCAGGCCGAGGCTGCCGGAGGCGTGCTCGACCAGCCGGCCGGCGAAGGTCTGGGCGTCGATGATCTCGTCGGTGTCGGGAATGCGCTCGTTCTCGGTGACCGGCACGGGGTTGATCGCGTGACCGCTGTGCTGGCGGCGCAGCGACCAGATATCGGCCTGCAGATAGCTGGCGAGGCTGGCGAAATTGCCGGCCGGCGTCGACTTGTAGCTGACCGTATTGCCGAAGATCATGCTGCCGGGGGTGTCGGTCACCTGCATCAGCGCATGATGGAAGGCGAGCCGCACCAGCGGCGCGGTGAAATGGTGGCCGTAGCAATGCGAGGCGCGGGCGCCGATCAGCTCCTCGACGATGTATTTCTCGATCAAGACCATGCCGAGCGCCGAACTCATGTCGGAGAACAGGCCGGCGAAGCCGTCGTCGAGATTGGAATGGACGAGCACCTCGACCGGCTGGGCCGCGATCAGGCCGAGCGCCGTCACGGTCGCCTCGGTCGTGGCGACGTCGTCGTCCCAGTCCGGCAGGCGGAAGGTGAAATACTGGCCGAGATTGCCGACGGTGGTGACGCCGGCCGCCAGCGCGGCCCGAGTGTTTTCGACCGCGCCGGGCAGGCCGAGCATGAAGTCGCCGAAATGCGCCGCGGCCGGGACGACGCCGGTGATGCGGGAAAAATCCTCGGGGCCGGAGAGCACGATGCCGGTGCCGCGCGGGCGCTTGTCGCGCTCGGCAAGCGGATAGCCCATCGACCAGTCGAGCGTGATGCCGAAGCGGTCGACCCCGAAGCCGAGCTTCGCGCAGCTCTCGTGCACCGTCCGGATCGCCTCCAGCGTGCGTTCGACGCTGCGGAAGCCGATATGGGCGTGCTGCATGATGCGGCCTTCGCCCGCCATGCGCCGCTTGTAGTCAGCCTCGCAGGCGACGCCAGCCGTATCGAGGAAGAGGTTGCGGCCGACCTGCCAGTCGCGCGCCATGGCGGCGCCCTGCGCCAGCAGCTCGGCGCCCGGCCGCAAATCCGGCGGGACGAGGTCGGCGAGCTTCGGCAGCGCGGGCGCGGTCATCGATGTCCTCTCCTAGACCGCGATGCGATCGAATTGCCGGCGGATCGCCGCGGTGAGGCTGGCGGCCGTCAGGGCCGAGGTCTTGGGGTTGGCGGGGGCGGGCAGGTTGACGAAGCTCAGCCGCGCCGTGCCGAGCGCACTCTCCGCCTCGATCTCATGGGTGTTTCCGGCTGCCTTCGGGTCGGAGACGATGCGGACCGAGAGGCGGTCGTGCCCGACCGCCAGCGCGATGGTCAGCCCGACATTGAGGTTCTTCGGATAGAGCCTGGCGGCTTCGCGCGCCGTGCCCTCATAGAGTGCGATCTCGATCTGTGCGGCCTTCTCGGCGAGGCCAAGCGCAGCGAGTTCCGGACCCCAGGCAGCCGGCGGCTTGCGCGAGGTGTAGCGGACGCGGGCGTCTGCCGTCTCGCGCAATGCGGCGAGATAATCGAGGCCGCCGACCGCGCCGGAGGGCACGATCAGCCGCGTCCCGCCCTGCTCGGCGGCTTCGGTGAGGCGGGCGAGGAGATCGTCGTCGGCGAGCGCTCCGGTCGAGGCCGGCAGCACCGGAATGCCGGCGGCGAGAACCGCGGGAAGGGTCTGGGCGACCGCAGCCTGTCCGGCGACCTCGACGACCAAAGCAGGACCCCAGGCAAGGAGCTCATCGATGCTGGCGACGAGGGCGATGCCCTCCGGAACGCTCGCGCGGCTCGGCGAATCCGGCCGCAGCAGGCAGGCGAAGGAGAAGCCCTCGCTCCCGAGCCGGGCATGGATGTCCCGGGCGATCGTGCCGAAGCCGATCAGGCCGATCCGTCGTTCGCTCGCCATCACCGATTCCCTCAAGGTTGACGCTGGTCCTTCGGCTGGGCCGCGAAGACCGTCTGGCGCTCGATCTCAAGCACGTTCTCCGGCCGCGGGAAATTCTCCGGGGCCGGCTCGCCTGCCATACGCGGGCGGCCGATCAGGCGGAAGAAGTCTTCGAGGCCGTTCGGCACGATCAGCCAGACCCAGTGCAGATCCTCGGTGCCGTCGTTGATGAACATGTGGCGGCGGCTCTTGCCGACGAAGATCGCGGTGCCCGGCACGGCCGGCACGTCCTGGCCGTCGAGCACGGCGCGGCCCTTGCCCTTGAGGAAGTAGATGACCTCCTCATGGCGGTCATGGCTGTGCTCGCGGACATGGCCGCCGGGCGGTACGGTCTGGGTGCCGAAGGCGAGCGGATTGTCCATCCTGACCTTGGACGGGTCGAGCGCGACCTCGATATGGCCGTTGGCCGGGACGGGCTGCCAATAGCTCGTCGCGCTGCCGGGCTGGACGACGAAGGTCTCGCCGGGTTCGTGGATCTCGCTCATGGTGAGGCTCCGTCAGTTCGCTCGTCCCGGCACGGCGGAAAGCAGCTTGCGGGTATAGGGATGCTTCGGCGCGGCGAAGATGTCGGCGGTGATGCCGTGCTCGACGACCTCGCCGCGCTGCATGATCGCGATCCGGTCGCAGATCTGCGCCGCGACGCGCAGGTCATGGGTGATGAAGATCATCGAGAGCGAAAGCTTGTCGCGCAGCTCGACCAGGAGCTTGAGCACCTGCGCCTGCACGGAGACGTCGAGCGCCGAGACGGCCTCGTCCGCGACCAACACCTTGGGTTCGAGCGCCAGAGCCCTGGCAAGGCCGATGCGCTGGCGCTGGCCGCCGGAGAATTCGTGTGGCAGGCGGTCGGTCGCGGCCGGGTCGAGGCCGACGAGCGCGAAGAGTTCCTTGGCGCGCGCCATCGCGTCGGCACGCTTCGTGCCGCGGGCGATCAGGCCCTGGGTGACGAGATCGCCGACGCTGCGGCGCGGGTTGAGCGAGGCGTGGGGATCCTGGAAGACCATCTGGACGAGATGGCGCTGGCGCCGCAGCGCCTCGCCCGCGAGCCCGCCGAAATCGACGCCGCCGAGCTCGATCGCGCCGCTGTCGGGATCGAGCAGGCGCACGATGCAGCGGGCCAGGGTCGACTTGCCCGAGCCGCTCTCGCCGACGATGCCGAGCGTCGCCTGGCTCGGCAGGGAAATGCTCGCCGACTTCACCGCATAGGTGACGCGCTGCTTGCGGCCGAACCAGCCGCCGCCGGTGCGGTAGGTCTTGGAGAGCTCGCGCACGGTCGCGATAGTCTGGTCGGGCAGAGCGCGCGGCGGCGGGGGCATCAGGCTCGGCACCGCCGCGATCAGCGCCTTGGTGTAGGGGTGCTGCGGATCGTGCAGCACAGCCTGCGCGCTGCCGGATTCCACCACCTTGCCGTGCTGCATCACCATGACCCGGTCGGCGATCTCGGCGACGACGCCGAAATCATGGGTGATGAACAGCACCGCCATGCCGGTGCGGCGTTGGATGTCGCGGATCAGCTCGAGGATCTGCGCCTGGATGGTGACGTCGAGCGCGGTGGTCGGCTCGTCAGCGATCAGGATCTTCGGTTCGAGCGCCAGCGCCATGGCGATCATCACGCGCTGGCGCTGGCCGCCCGAGAGCTCGTGCGGATAGGCGCGATAGGCCGAGGCCGGCTCGGGAATGCCGACCTCGTCGAGCAGCTTCAGCGCCCGCGCCTCGATCTCAGCCCTCGGCAGGTCGGTATGGGCGCGAAACATCTCGGCGATCTGGTCGCCGGCGGTGCGCAGCGGGTTCAGCGCCGTCATCGGCTCCTGGAAGATCATGCCGATCTCAGGGCCGCGGATGGCGCGCAACTCGTCCTCGGAGAGGCGGACGATGTCGCGCTCGCCGAGCATGATCCGGCCGCTGCGGACCGGCAGCGAGGGCGGCAGCAGTCCCATCAGCGCCGAGGCGGTCATCGACTTGCCGGAGCCGCTCTCGCCGACGACGCAGACGATCTCGCCGGCGTTCAGGGTCAGCGACAGCTTCTCGACGGCGAAGGGCCGGTCGGCGCCCCTGGGCAGGGCGATGGAAAGGTCCTCGATGCGGACGAGCGGGGCAAACACGGGAACGCTCATCGGTTGCGCAGCCTCGGATTGAGCGCATCGTTCAGTCCCTGGCCGACCAGCGAGACCGAGAGAATGGTCAGCAGGATGGCGACGCCAGGAATCGCCGAGACATACCATTCGCTGCGCAGCACCTTGCGGCCCTGGCCGATCAGGTTGCCCCAGGAGGCGATGTTCGGGTCGGAGAGATCGAGGAAGGCGAGGGCGCTCTCCAGGAGGATCGCGGTCGCCATGACGACGCTGCCATAGACGATGATCGGGGCGAGCGCGTTGGGCAGGACCTCGCGGAAGATGATCCAGCGATTGGTCAGGCCGAGCGTGCGGCAGGCCTGGACGAATTCGCGGTTGCGCAGGGTCAGGAACTCCGCCCGCGTCAGGCGCGCCACAGCCGGCCAGGAGACGACGCCGATCGCGATCGTCACCGCCGTCATGTTCGAGCCGACGACCACGACCAGCACCAGCAGCAGGATGAAGTTCGGCAGGGTCTGGAAAGCTTCGGTGAGGCGCATCAGCACGTCGTCTGTGAGACCACCGTAGAAGCCGGCGAGCGCGCCGATGACGATGCCGATCGCGATCGCGATCAGGGTCGAGACGATGCCCATCAGCAGGGTGGTGCGGGCGCCATGGGCAATCTGGGCAGCGATGTCGCGCCCCGATGCGTCGGTGCCGAGCAGGAAGCGGCCGGCGGGATTGGGCCATTGCAGCGGCCGGCCGGCGAGGCCGAGCGGATCGCGCGGATAGAGCACGTCGGCGAACAGGGCGAGGCCGACGATGACGACGAGCAGGACGAGGCCGAGCATGGCGGCCGGGCTCATCAGGAAATGCTTGAGCGCCTTCATGGCTCAGGCTCCCGCGCTCATGCGGGGATCGAGCCGCGCATAGATCAGATCGACGACGAAATTCACGCAGATGACCATGACGGCGGAGACGAAGACGATGCCGAGCAGGGTGTTGAGATCGCGCTGGACCACGGATTCATAGGCGAGGCGGCCGATGCCCGGCAGCGAGAACACGCTCTCGATCACCACAGAGCCGCCGAGCATGGTGCCGGCCTGCAGGCCGATCAGCGTCATCATCGGGAGGAGCGCGTTGCGCAGCACATGCCGACGGACGATCTCGCCGCGGGTCAGCCCCTTGGCGCGGGCGGTGCGGACGAAATCGAGCGTCGAGACCTCCAGCATCGAGGCGCGCATGATGCGCAGATAGATGGCGAGGAAGATCAGGGCGAGCGTGATCGTCGGCTGGATCAAATGGCGGGCGATGTCGAGCACCAGCCAGATACCGGTCGCGCCCGAGCCGATCTCGTAGAGCCCGCCCGGCGGCAGCCAGGCCAGCCAGATCGAGAAGACGACGATGCTCATCAGGCCGAGCCAGAAGGACGGCGTCGCGTAGAAGAGCAGACCGAGCAGCGAGATCAGGGTGTCGGCCCAGCCGTTGACGCGCTGCGCCGAGACGATGCCGAGCAGCATGCCGGCGAAGAAGGCGAAGCTCAGCGCCGAGAGCATCAGCATCAGCGTCGCCGGCAGCCGCTCCAGGATCACGGTCGCGACCGGCTTGTTGTAGATGGCGGAGAAGCCGAGATCGAGCCGGACCAGCCGCCAGAGATAGTCGAGCAGGCGCACGGCCGTGCTGCCTTCCAGCCCGTAGAAGCGCCGCAGCTCGGCCGCCTGCGCCGGGTCGCCGCCGCCCATCTGCGCCATCAGCGCATCGACGGTGTCGCCGGGGGCGAACTGCAGGAGGATGAACAATCCGGCGAGCAGGATGAGCAGCGTCGGAATGCTGCTCAGCAGGCGTCGTCCGGCCAGTTTCAGAATGTGCATGAGCCGTGGTCTTCAAGCGCCGGACATGCCGGGATGGCCGGCATCCGAGAGCGTCGGGCGGGTCTTGTCAAAAGGCGATGGTCAGGCGAGGAGCGGCCACCCGTCGAGGGGCGGCCGCTCCGGCTCGGCCGGATCAGGGCTCGAACCACAGATCCGCCCAATGGCTCGACGGCCAGCGCGGATTGTTGTGGTGGTTCTTCAGCTTCTTGCTGGTGACCGAGATGAACTGGCGCTCGGTCGCCATCCACAGCGGCACTTCGGTGTTGAGCAGGTTGACGAGCTCCGGATAGGCGGCCTTGCGCTTGGCCGGATCGATCTCGAAGGCGGCGTCGTCCATCATCTTGTCGGCCTTGGGGTCGACCCAGCCCCACTGGTTGGTGAAGGCGGTGCCCTTCGGGCTGCCCGAGCGGTACCAGACCATGGTGCTGATCGCCGGGTCGGCGCGGTAGATGTGCCAGCCGGTCGAGAGATCGTAGTCCCAGTCGCGATAGACCGCGGTGAGATAGGTCGCGGCGTCCGGACGCTGGAGCTCGACCTTGATGCCGACCTGCTGCAGCGACTGCTGGATGAAGGTCGACCAGAGCGGGATATCCTCGCCGAAGGGCGGGCTCAGCATCTTCACCGAGAAGCGCACCCCGCCGGCGCCGCGCTTGAAGCCGGCCTCGTCGAGCAGCGCATTCGCCTTCTTGACGTCGAAGGCATAGTCCGGCGCGCCGGCCTTGTAGAAATTGGTCGAGACCGACGGGATCGGCCCATGGGCGCGCTTGCCGTTGCCGTACAGGAAGTTCTCGATGAAGAAGTCGGTGTCGACCGCGTGGATGATGGCGCGGCGCACGCGGACGTCCGAGAGCTCCTTGCGGCGCAGGTTGAACTCGATCGTGTTCTGGAAGGGCTGGCGCTCATTGCCGCGCGAGGAGACCTCGAAGCGGGCATCCTTGCCGAGCCGATCGATGTCGGCGAGCGGCAGCGAGGAATAGTTGCTCATATGGACCTGGCCGGCCTCGATCGCGGCGGTCGCGGCGGCCTTGTCGGTGATGAAGCGCCAGACGATCTTGTCGAGATAGGGAAAGCCCTTGCGCCAGTAGTCGGGGTTGCGCTCGGCGATGACGTATTGCCCGCGCTCATACTGGGCGAACTTGAACGGGCCGGTGCCGATCGGAGCGACATTGGCCGGGTTGTCGAGGATGTTGCTGCCCTCGTAGACATGCTTCGGCGCGATGTAGCCGAGGTCCGGCGCCGCGCCCATGAACAGGTCCATCGGCATCGGGCGGCTGTAGCGGAAGATCGCGGTGTGGGCGTCGGGCGTGTCGACCGCTTCCAGCGCCGAATGCAGCGCGGTGCCGTAGTTCAGGTGCTTCTTCCACAGTTCCATCGCCGTGTACTGCACGTCGGCCGAGGTGAAGGGCTTGCCGTCATGCCATTTCACGCCCTCGCGCAGCTTGATGGTGATGGTCTTGCCGTCGGGCGAGCCTTGCCAGCTCGTCGCCAGCATCGGCTCCAGCTCGCCCTTCTCGTTGAGGTCGACCAGTGGCTCCATGATCTTGGAGGCGATGACGTAGACGCCGGTCGAGGCGCGCAGGGCCGGGTTCAGGATGCGCTGCTCCTGCGGCATGTGCACGGTGATGGTGCCGCCGCGCTTGGGTTCCTGGGCGAAGGTCGTGTTCGGCAGCGCGGCAGCCATTGCGAGCGCGCCGGCGCTGGCGAGCAGGCGGCGCCGTGTCGGATATGTCGTGGTCATGGTCCCCTCCATTGTCGTGATTGCTTGTGATCGTCGTCGGCGAGCGGTCATTCCCGCCGGGCGGATGCCTCCCAGCCGATCAGCGCGCCGTCGACGCCTGCGCAGAGCAGGGCGTTCGGGCCGGTCCATTCGGCGAAGGGCGCCGCTGCCTCGATGTCCGCGATCGCCAGGACGATGCCGCAGCGCGGCAGCGGCTCACCGGCCTGCCGCCCCCAGCGTGTCGCGAAGTCCGTTTCATCGACGAAGACCAGATCGGCGCCGCGCGGGCGCATGGCGACGGTATGGACGCCGGCAGTTGCGCCGACCGGCAGATTAAGCAGCTTGCCGCAGAGTTCGGCTTCGGCCCGTGGATCGGCGGCGACGATCTCGATCCGTTTCAAAGCCCGGGCGCCGTTGCGATGCGCAGTCAGGCTCGGCAGCCAGACGGTATCGCGAGTGAGATGCTGGCAGGCGAACAGGCGCACCCCGGCCGGCGCCGGCTCCAGCGGCCATTGAAAGATGCGGAAGCCTGCCTCGCCCATGCGCCCGCCATCGAGCTCGACGGGGCGGCGGAATTCGAACGGGCCGGTGCTGTCGGCAAAGCCGTCGCGTTTCAGGCCGGCGAGGCCGGCAGCGGCGTCGTCGGTGCGCATGGCCAGGCGCTCGAGCCCGGCGCCATCGGCCAGGAAGCTGCGGGTCGGGGCGTTGAACTCGGTGGCGGTGAGCACGCCGAGGAGTTCGAGATAGTCGTCCTCGAACATGATCGTGTGGTTGCCGGTGCCGAGATAGTCGCTGTGCAGACCGCGCGGCGAGACCGTGAAACCCAGCGCCTGCAAGCGCGCAGCCGACGCCGACAGCTCGCTCACGGCGACAACGATGTGGTCGAGCCCGAGGACGTGGTCGCGCATCCCTGGAGGTTCCATTCACAGCGGGATTTCCCCGATACACGGAACGTGTCATAAGTGCATGCAGTTGTACAGGCACTTTTGGACATCGCGTGCGCAGCCCCTGCCCAAATCGCATAACCTTGCTGAGGAAAGCGCCGGTCGTGGCACGCGCAGCGTTGGCCCGCGAGGTGGACGGGCCGACAAAAAACGCTTCGAATTCAAGGTCGAACGACAGCCGCGCGACCGCATGCGGCGACGTAGAGGGCTCCGCGCTAGAGCATTTCCGCAATTCTTCGAATCGCGAAATTGCTCTAGGTCCTTGTTTTATCGTATTTTCTTCACGCGAACCGGCGTCCACTTCGCTCGAAAATGCTCTATTTCCGCGCGGCGCGGCCCCGGCGGCGGGGCGGAGCGTCCTCGTCCGGCAAATAGCTCTTCAGGAGCGCTTCCTTGAGGGCGGCGCGGGCTTCGGCGAAGGTCAGCGAGATGTGCTGGCGCAGGATGCCGACGCCGCGCTCGCGGTCACGTGCGACCAGGGCTTCGACGATGCGCGTATGGTCGTCGACCAGGCTCCAGTGCTGCGGGGCGTTCTCGATCTGCGCCCGGCGCACGAAGCGGATACGGGCATTCATGCCGGTGAGCTGGTGGACGATCTCGGGGTTGTTGGCGAGTTCGGCGAGGTGGACGTGGAAGGCCTCGTCCAGTTCGAGGATCTCGTCCGGGTCGCGCTTGTCATAGCGCGGATGCGCATCAGCCCAGAAGGCCTGGAGCCGGGCGATGCCGGCTTCGTCGGCGCGCTCGCAGGCCAGCGCGAAGGCGCCGGTCTCGATGATCGAGCGCATCTCGAACAGGTCGAGCAAATCGTCGATGTCGAGCCCGCGGAAGCAGAAGCCGCGATTGGGCGTGAACACCAGGAAGCCTTCCGAGGCGAGCCGGTTCAGCGCCTCGCGGACCGGGGTGCGCGAAAGGTCGAGCATCTCGGCGAGATGGACCTCGTTGATTCGCTCGGCCGGGCGCATCTTGAACTCGACGAGCTGCTGCCGGATCGCCTTGTAGGCGCGCTCGGCGCTATCGGCGGCACGGCGCGGCGCGATCTTGTCGGCCTTCTCTGCGGTCGTGGCCTTGGCGGTCTTCGGCATTCAGCCTCTCTGTCCGGCCGGTCTGCGGTCGCGTCCGGCCTCTCGACGCTTCATGCTTGAAAGCGCCTCGCCCGCAAAAATCAACCACCGATCGCCATTGCTGCAAGCAGTGTGCGCACTCATGGATGCAACATGACACGAATCGGCTTCCTCGGCGTCGGCCATCTCGCGGAAGAGATGATCACCGGGCTCCTGCGCAGTGATCTACCAGCGGGTGAGATCATCCTGTCGCCGCGCGGGCATGGGCCGAAGCTTGCAGAACGCCACGGCATCGCGCTTGCCAGCGACAATGGCGCGCTCGTTGCCGCCGCCGACATCGTGCTGCTGGCGACGCGCCCGGGCGATGCGATCGTCGCGGTGACGGGGCTGGGCTGGCGGCCTGGCCAGATCCTGGTCTCGGCCTGCGCCGGGGTGTCCCTGGCGGAGTTGCGCGCGGCAGCCGGTCCTGCGGAGGTGGCGCGGATCATGCCGCTGACGGCGGCCTCGATCGGCGCGAGCCCGACGACGGTCTATCCCGACCTGCCGGCGCTGCGGCCGCTGCTGACGCGGCTCGGCGCGGTCATCCCGCTCGCCGACGAAGCCGGATTCGAGACCGCGTCGGTCAGCGCCGCGATCTATGGCTGGGCCCAGGTGCTGATCGGGCTCGGACGCGACTGGTCGCTCGCCCATGGCCTGGCACCGCAGACGGCGCGGCAGCTGGCGGCGGAGACCTTCGTCGCCGCCGGCCGGATGATCGCCGAGCGGCCGGAGGCGGTCGAGGCGCTGCTCACGAGCCTGGCGACGCCGGGCGGCATCACCGAATGCGGCCTGAAGGTGCTCGAAGCGGGGGACGTCGAGGCGAGCTGGATCGCCGCCTGCGACGCCGTGCTGGAGAGGCTGACGGGCGCACCGGCGAACACCCGCCGCGCCTGAACGGCTCAGCCCTCCACCGATTTGAAGACGTGGCCGCCGACCGCCTGGTCGGTCGGCGAGATCTCGATCTCGGTGACGTCGACATGCTCAGGCAAGGCGAGCACCGCCGCGATGGTCTCGGCGATGTCCTGCGGCTGCAGCGCGCGGACATGGCCGTACATGGTCTCGTTGAGGCGCTCGCGGTCACCGCCGAAAGCGCGCAGATAGATCTCGGTCTCGACCCGCCCCGGCGCGAGATCGGTGACGCGGACATTGCTGCCGGCGAGATCGTAGCGCAGCGAGCGGCAGGCATGGGCGAGCCCGGCCTTGGCGCCGCCATAGGCCGAGGTCCCGGCGAGCACGCCGCGGGCTGCTGTCGTGGTGATGTTGACGACATGGCCGCGCCGGCGCGCCACCATGCCGCCGAGCAAGGCATGCATCAGCAGCATCGGCGCGGTCAGGTTGACGGCGATCGTCTCGGCGATCTCGTTGGCGCTTTGCTCGTAAAGCGGCTTCACCGTCGCGACCATGCCGGCATTGTTGACGAGCACGTCGATCTCGGCCCCGCCGAGCCCGGCGACGATCGCGTCGGTGTCGCGGACATCGGCGACGACGGGCACGACGCCGAATGCGTCGACCACGCCGGCGAGCGCCTCGCGGCTGCGGGCGACGCCGTAGACGGTGAGGCCCATCCCGGTCAGGCGGGCGCAAATCGCGGCGCCGATGCCGCGCGAGGCGCCGGTGACCAGGGCGGTGCGATAGGGAAGGGGCGTTGCCATGCGGATGCTCCCGTTGCGATCGTCAGAGGGCGGCGCGCTGCGTCATCACGCGCAGCAGGTCGACGAGGCCGGCATCGCGCTGGTCGCGCAGTTCGGCGTCGCTGCGATTGCGAATGGCCTCGCGAACCTCCTGGGAGACGCGCGCGATCGTCGCCGGCTCCAGCCTGGCATCGCCGAGATCGTCCCAGATGTCCTGATAGGTCTTGCCGTATTTGGTCAGGAAGGCCTCGATGCCCTCGGCGTTGAGGTGGTTCGAGATGAACGAACCCTGCAGCGTCCATTTCGGGCCGGGGCCGTAGCAGAAGGCGCGGTCGACATCCTCGGCGCTGGCGACGCCGCTCTCGACCAATGCGATCGCCTCGCGCCACATCGCGCCCATCAGCCGGAGCGCCAGATGCCCGGTGATCTCCCTGCGCAGCACGGCCGGCTTCTTGCCGAGCCCATCGTAGAAGGCGCGCGTCTGCTCGATCACCTCCGGCGCCGTGTCGCGGCCGCCGACGATCTCCACCAGCGGCATCAGGTGGACCGGGTTGAACGGGTGGGCGAGCACGATGCGCTGCGGCCGGGCGCAGTTCGCCTGCATGTCCGAGACCAGCAGCGCGGAAGATGAGGAGGCGATCACGACGTCGTCGCCGACATGGCGCTCGATCGCCGCGAGCAGCTCCTGCTTGAGATCGAGGCGTTCGGGGCCCGATTCCTGAACGAAGGCGACGCCGGCGAGCGCCTTGCCGAGATCATCCGAGAAGCGGACAGGGCCGCGCGCCGTGCGGGCCGGCGCCAGCCGTTCGAGATCGTCGATCAGCGCCGGATGCAGCGCCTGGAAGGCCTGCCAGCGCGCCGGGTCGGGGTCGTAGCAGGAGACCTCGTAGCCGTGATGGGCGAAGGTCGCCGCCCAGCGCTGGCCGATGGTGCCGAGCCCGACCACGCCGATCGGCCCGCGCATCGCGTTCACATCCATGATCATGTCCTCGTCCCGGCGGCGGAAGACCTACCGCGCAAAAAGTCCAGCACCGCGTCGCGGTAGCGTTCGGGCTCGGCCCGCATGGCGTAGTGGCCGCCGCGCGGCAGCACAGCGAGCTCCGCCTGCGGGATGCCGTCGGCGAGGCGCTGCGAGAGATAGGCTGGGGTGACGATGTCGTCGGCCGCGACCACGACGCGAACAGGGCAAGCGATCTCTGCCAACCGATCCTGCGCATCATGACCGAGCACGGCGAGCATGCGCTCGCGCACCACCGCGGCATCCGTCGGCTTCGAGCGGGCGGCTGCCGCCTGCAGCTCCGCCTCGACGACGGCGTCATTGGCGTCGAGCCAATAGGGTGCGTTGAGGAGCGTCACCGCATGGCGGCGATAGGCGTCGATGCCGAGCTTATCGAGCAACTCGATCCGCCCGGCGAAGAGCCGTCGCATATAGGCGCAGGGGCGGGCGAAGGTCGCCGACAGCACCAGCCGCGTGATACGCTCCGGCTGGGCGAGCGCCAGGTTCTGCGCGATGGCGCCGCCGGTGGAGTGGCCGAGGATGGCGGCGCTGGCGATGCCGAGATGGTCGAGCAGGCCGGTCAGGTCCGCGCGCATCGCGTCGATGCTGGTGGGGCCCTCCAAGACCGAGGAACCGCCGACGCCGCGATGGTCGTAGGTGACGACCTGGAAATAGGGCGCACAGATTTCGGCGAAGGCGTTCCAGAACGACGCCAGCCCGCCCAGGCCCGAGATCAGCACGAGCGGCGGGCCGTCGCCGCGCAGCGTGTAGGCGAGGCTTCCGCCATCGGCGAGAGGAGCGAGCCCGGTTCTCATGCGGCCTCGTCGAGGGCGGAGCGGGTGGCTGCGTTGACCGCCGACCACGGGATGCGCAGGTCGAGCCAGGCCGCCAATCGGCCGGCGCAGAGGATGGCTTCGTCGACCAGCGCCGCGAGCGGGACGTCGTCGCGGCCGAAGGCGGCCTCCAGCGCGAAGATCGCCGCGGCGCTCTCGCCGAGATGGCAGAAATCGCGCAGCCGGGTCGCGGCCTTGTTGGAGGCGACGGCGGCGATGCGGCGGGAGATGCGCGGCTCTTCCGTCGCAAGGCCGCCGCGGACCCACCAGAGCAGTTCGTGCAGGATGCGCGCCTCCGATTCCGCCAGGAAGAGCGGACCGGCTGGATGCATGGTCGCGCGGGAGGCCAGCAGAGCCTCGATATCGGCGGGCGCGGCGCTCCAGAGCTCTTGCCGGAGGACGAGGAGTTCGGCCGGAACCTGCGAGGGCCGCGGTTCCGGCGCCTGCACGCCTTCGACCGGCACGAGATTGCCGGCGAAGAGCCTGCGCCCGTGCTGCTCGCGCAAGCGAAGGCCGAGCGCCTGGAGTTCCGGCAACCCGCCCTCGATCCGGCCGAGCAGGGTGACCTGCGCCGTCTCGGCCTGGAGCGGCGCGAAGATCAGCTCGAGGAACTGCCGCGCCGGCCAGTACAGGAAGGCGCCGGGCTGCGCCTCCATGACGTCGACGCCGCCCTCGGCATCCTCGACGAAAGGCGCATGCCAGTAGATGTGCTGGCCGGCGATCTTCGGGGTGTGGAGCTGGAGTGCGGTGGGCAAGCTCGCGGCGAGCGTGGCAAGCGTGCGAGGCGCCCGCGCCGTATCGCAGGCGATGCGCCAGCGCTCGTCGCCGACGATCAGGTCGAGTTTCATGGGCTGGATGTCCGGCGCGGGATCGTCTTGGTTCAGGGCTTTCCGTCTCAGGGCTTGGGCTTGAAAAAGGAGACGGGCTTGAGGATCTGGTTGCGCATGTCGAGCAGCGGGTCGGCCTCGACGACCTGCCGGCGATAGGCCTGCCAGGCGTGATCGGCCTCCATCGCGTCGCGGCGCGTCTCGCGGTCGGCCAGGCTGTCGTACTGCCAGAGATGCACGACGCGGCTGAGATCGCCGATATGGGTCTGGAAGAAGCCGAAGGGCTCGCCGAGATACTGCCGCTGCATCGGCAGGCCGACATCCTCATAGAGCTTCAGGAAGTCGTTCAGGCGGTTCGGCCGAGCCGTATAGACGCGGTGGTCGAAGATCATCGTCCTTCTCCTCTGGTTCCGGCGGAAAGCCGGCCGTTCCTCCGGCGACGCCTCGTGATCGGAGCGCGCGTTCGCCGTCATGCGGCCGGTCCTGTCGCTTCGCTGCAAGACTGCATTATATTGTGTAGACACTTATAGCGTCGCGCCGCGGACTGCGCTAGGGTCTCTCGCAGCGAAAGCTATGAGCGCCTCGATCTGCCTGCCCGGAGCCGGAGAGTCAGGCGCCGAAAGCAGGGGAGAACGCGGCGGCGATGAGGAATTCACCGACGGTGGACGAGCAGCTCGACATGCTCGGGCGGATGGTGGCGGTGCGCCATCTCGAGGAGCGGCTCGGCGAGCTGCACAAGGCCGGCAAGACGCGCGGGCCGATCCATCGCTGCGACGGCCAGGAGGCGGTCGGCATCGGCGCGACCGCGATGCTGGGCGATGACGACCTGCTCACGAGCACGCATCGCGGCCATGCGCATTATGTCGGCAAGGGCGTCGGCCTGCACCCGATCGTCGCCGAAATCCTCGGCCGCGCCACCGGCGTCTGCGCCGGACGGGCCGGGCACATGCTGATCGCCGATGTGAAGAAGGGGCTGCTCGGCGGCAACGCCATCGTCGGCGGCGGCATTCCGGCGGCGACGGGCTTCGCCGTCTCGCTGCAGATGAGGAACCGCGCCGACGGCGGCCAGCGCGTCGCCATGTGCATCTTCGGCGACGGCGCGGCGCAGACCGGCATCTGCCATGAATCGATGAACATCGCGGCGCTGTGGACGCTGCCCGTCGTCTTCGTGCTGGAGCACAACCAGTACGGGCTGACCGCGCATCATTCGACGCAGTCCTCGGTGCCCGACCTCTCCGTCCGGGCGGCCGGCTATGGCATGCCGAGCGAGATCGTCGACGGCAACAACGTGATCGCCGTCCATCGCGCCGTCGGTGCCGCGGTCGAGCGTGCCAGGCGCGGCGAGGGGCCCTCGCTGATCGAGGCCAAGACCTATCGCATGGTCGGCTTCTCGACGAGCGATGTCGGCGGCTATCAGAAGGACGAAGACCTTTCCCTCTGGCGCAAGCGCGATCCGATCGTGCTCGCCCACGCCATGCTGGCCGACAGCGTTTCGGCCGAGCGGCTCGACGCGGTCATGGCGGCGGCGCGCGCCGAGGTCGATGCGGCGGTCGAGCAGGCGCTGAACGACCCGCTGCCGAGCTTCGCCGACCATGCGCCGAGCGCGCCCTATACCGTTGCGGGAGCCTGACCATGGCGATGATGCGTTATGCCGAGGCGCTGCGTTCGGCGCTGCGCGAGGAGATGCAGCGCGATCCATCCGTCTGGCTGATGGGCGAGGACATCGCCGTCTATGGCGGCGTCTTCAAGGTTTCCAAGGACCTGATGGCGGAGTTCGGGCCGGAGCGGGTGCGCGACACGCCGATCTCCGAGCAGACCCTGACCGCGATGGCGGTGACAGCGGCGATGGCCGGCACCCGCCCGGTGCTGGAGATCATGTATGCCGATTTCCTGCCGCTCAGCGTCGACGCGCTGATGAACCAGGCCTCGATCTACAATTACATCTGGAACGGGCAGGTCACGATGCCCTTCGTGCTGCGCACGCAGGGCGGCGGCGGGGCCGGCGCCGGCGCGCAGCACTCCAAGAGCCTCGACGCGCTCGTTGCCCATATCCCCGGTCTCAAGGTGGTCGCGCCGGCAACGGCGGCGGATGCCAAGGGCCTGCTCAAGGCGGCGATCCGCGATGACCATCCGGTGGTCTTCCTGGAGCACAAGCTGCTCTACAACACGCGCGACGAGGTTCCGGACGGCGATCATCTCGTCGAGATCGGCAAGGCCCGCATCGCCCGTGCCGGCAGCGACGTCTCGATCATCGCCTCCTCGAAGATGGTGGTCGACGCGCTGAAGGCGGCCGACGAGCTGGCCAAGGAAGGCATCTCCGCCGAGGTCGTCGACCTGCGCACGCTGCGCCCGCTCGACCGCGAGACGATCAAGGCCTCGATCGCCCGCACGCACCATGCCGTGGTGGTCAACGAGGGCTGGCGCTTCTGCGGCTATGCCGCCGAGCTCAGCGCGACGATCATGGAGAGCTGCTTCGACGATCTCGACGCCCCGGTCGAGCGCGTCGCGACCCATGACATCCCGATCCCCTACAGCGAGCCGCTGGAAAGCGCCGTCCTGCCCGATGCCGCCAAGATCGCGGCGGCGGCGCGCCGGGCCCTGGCCTGAGGGAGGGTGGCATGAGCCATGAGATCACGCTCGCCGGCGGAGCCGGCGAATATATGGAGAGCGCAACCGTCGTCTCCTGGGCGGCCAAGATCGGCGACCCCGTCAAGGCGGGTGACGTCGTCGTCGTGGTCGAGACCGCCAAGGCCGCGACCGAGATCGAGGCCGGGCGCGACGGCGTCCTCGCCGCGATCCTTGCGCCGGAGGGGGCGGAGGTCGGCATCGGTGCCGTGCTCGGGCGCATCGCCGACAGCACTTTTGCGGATGAAGCACCCGTCGCGGTGCCGCAGCCGGCAGTCGCGGGGCCTGAGGCAGTGGTTTCGGACGCATCGGCCAAGGCCGAGGCAGCCACTCGGCGCATCAGCATCTCGCCGCTAGCCCGGCGATTGGCGCGTCAGGCCGGTCTCGATATCTCCAGCATCGCCGGCACCGGCCCGGGCGGGCGGATCAAGAGCCGCGACATCGAGCGGACCTTGCGAGAGCAGACGGACGCCGCGTCGGCGGCTGCCCCCGTCGCGGTCGTGCCTTCGCCTGCCGTCGCGAGGACAGGCTCGGCCGCTCCTCTAGCGCTGCTCCATGGCTTCGGCGCCAATGCCGCGGCCTGGAACATGGTGCGCCCGCATCTCGACGGGCGCCCGGTGCTGACGCCGGAGCTGCCGGGCCATGGCCGGGAGCCGGCGCTGACATCACCGTCGCTGGAGGCGCTCGCCGAGGCCGTGCTCGGCCAGATCGAGGCCAATGGTGCGCGCGAGTGCGATCTCGTCGGGCACTCGCTCGGCGGGGCCGTCGCCGCGGCGCTGACGGCGAACCTCTCGGTGCGCGTGCGCTCGCTGACGCTGATCGCGCCGGCGGGGCTGGGTCCGGAGATCGATAGCGGCTTCCTCGCCGGCTTCCTGTCGGCGCGGACGGTGGAGAGCCTGATGCCCTGGCTGGAGCGGCTCGCGGCCGATCCCGGCCGGCTGCCGCGCGGCTATGCCCAGGCGGTGCTGCGCGAGCGCGAGCGCTTCGGCGTCGGCGCGGCGCAGGCCGAGATCGCGCAAAGGCTGTTTCCGGACGGGACGCAGGCGATCAGGATCGGCGCCGATCTCGACCGCTTCACGGGGCCGCTCAAGGTGGTCTGGGGCAAGGGCGACCGCATCATTCCGCAGGCGCATCAGGACGAGTTGCCCGGCCATGCCGCCTGCCACCGGCTCGGCGGCGTCGGGCACATGCCTTCTATCGAAGCGCCGGCCCTCGTGGCGCAGCTGATCCTGCAGAACGCGCGCAGCGCCGAGGCGAGCTGACGCGCGCGCTCAGTGGCCATAGCGCGCGACGAGGCAGGCGAATTCGCTCTGCCGGTGCGTGTCGGTCTTGGCGAGGATGCGTTGCAGATGCGTGCGCACCGTCGTTGGCGCGACGCCGAGCCTGCGCGCGGCTTGGATCGTGTTCTCTCCCGTCAGGATGCGCTCGGCCACGCGCGTCTCCGCGTCGGTCAGTCCATGGTCGCGGGCGACATCGGCGAGCTTGCGGTCGATCGCGCCGGCCTGTTCCTGCATCACCACGACGAAGCGGGCGGGTTCGTGCGGGTCGTTGCAATCCTGCGCCAGCGAGATGGCGAGCGCGAAGCTGCGGCCGGCGTCGCGATAGGCCAGGCGCAGCTCCGCTTCGGGCGCCGCGTGCCGGCTCCAGCGCTGCAGGCGGCTGTTAAGCTCCCTGTCGCGGGTCGTGAAGCGCAGCGCGGAGATCGCGCCGGTCCGCGTCAGCGCCAGCGCTGCGGCATTCATCCGCTCGACGCGCAATTCGGCATCGAGCGTGAACACGCAGATCGCGTCGGCCGCCGGTGCCGGCCGCTCCTGCTTCGGCGGCATCCGGTAGGCGGGGCGGGAGGCGCTGCTGTTGGCGTAGGTCTGCGCGATCGACATGGAAAATCTGCTCCGGTGCTGATGGTCTCAGCGACGGAGACGGAAGCGCGCGGCGAATCCGGACATGCGGGGTCGTGATTTCTTGCGCGCCGCGCGGGCTCCTCGATTTGAAGGACGCGGCGGCCTCGCCATGTCGGTAATCACTGGAGCAAGGCCGTATCTCGCTCGCTCCAGGCGCGCGCGCCGTCATTGCCGCCAGTCGGTGACACGCGCCGGGTGCCTGCGGAAGGTTTTTCCCGGGGAATGGAACGAGTGTTCGGTGGTCGATGCGCAGGAATTCCAGGACCTTGAGCCCGACATGACCGACCCCGCCCCCCTAACCGGACAGAGCACCAAGCCTCGGCGCTACACCGCCGTCGAGATGCGCCAGGCGCAGCGCAAGGTCGGCCGTTATGGCGGCTGCCTGATGATGGCGCTGTTCGGCGTCCCGCTCCTGATCGTCGCGATCGTGGTGTCGGCGGGCTTCCTCGGCCCGGTCGCGGCGGCGCTGCTGGTCATGGTCGCCGTGGTCTTCGGCTTCTTCTACAATCTGCTGCAGAACTCGCTGGCGCTGCTGATCCCCAGCGCGATCCTCGCCGCTCTGGTCTATGTCATCTACCGGCACTACCACCTGCCGGTTGCGACGGCCTCGTCCGAAGCGGACGCGCGCTTCGCCGCCGAGATCGCACGGCTGAACGTGCTGCGGCTGGAGGCTGCCAGGGATACCCGCCGCCGCGTGATGCTCTATGTGCCGATCGGCCTGGCGCTGGCGATCGCCTTCCTCGTCATGCCCGGCCGGGGTGGCGGCAAGTCCGGCATGCTCGCAGAGTGGCTGCTCATCCCGTTCCTGCTCGGCTTCGCCGTCGCCGTCCCCTGGCTGATCGCGCTCAGCATTCCCGCGGGGCGCTATGCGAAGGCGTTCAAGCGCGAATTGATGCCGCTGCTGCTGCGGCATCATGGCGAGCTGCGCTATGTCGAGGGCGCGGTCCCGGCGGTCGGCGAGCTCGTCGCCAGGGGCCTCTTGCCGCGCTACGACCGGGCCGAGATCGACGATGCGCTCACCGGGCGCTACGCCGGCTACGATCTGTGCCTCAGCGAGATCGAGCTCGAACGCAAGAGCGGCAAGAACACCAGCACCGTGTTCAACGGCCTTCTGCTCGTGCTTGCGGTCGACACGCCCTTTCTCGGCACGACCATGGTGCTCGACAAGAGCCGCCCGGCCCCGTCCGGGCTGATGCCGGTCAGGCTTGAGGACCCGCGCTTCGCCTCGATCTACGACGTCTACGGCAATGACCAGGTCGAGGCGCGCGTCGTGCTGACCCCGGCGGTGATGGAGCGGCTGCTGTCGATGGCCGATGGTGGCGACTTCTTCCCGCCCTCCTGCCTGGTCGAGCGCCACAGCATCACCTTCGCCGTCGCCCAGACCGGAACGCGCCTGCTGTTCGAGCCGCCGAGCCTGCAGGCGCACGATGCCGCGACGCAGCTGCAATATCTCGAAGACGAGCTCGCGCTGGTGTTCCGCCTGGTCGACGCGATGATCGCCATGCATGTCGCGGTCAAGCCGGGCGGCGCCATGCCTGCCGGTACCTCCTTCTCCGAACGGCCGGCAGAGCCGCCGAGCGATGCCTCGCACTGAAAGGGCCTGAAGCGGTGACCTTCTTTCTGATCCTCCTGCTCGGCCTCGGCGCCGTGCTGTATCTCTGGTACGCGGCGATCGTGAAGCGCCGGAACGCCGTCGGGGAAACGCTCGGCGCGATCGACGCCCAGCTCCAGCAGCGCCACGATCTCATCCCCAACGTGCTCGCGATCGCCCGCCGCTTCCTCGATCACGAGCGCGGATTGCTGGAGGAGCTGACCGCGCTGCGGGCGCGGGCGATGCCGAAGCTTGGCGAGCGCGACTTCGCCGGCATCGCCGAGAAGTTCAAGGCCGAGGAGGCGATCTCCGCCGACATGACGCGGCTCTTCGCCGTCGCCGAGAACTATCCGGAGCTGACCTCCTCGGCGCCGATGGTGGAGGCGCAGCGCAGCTATGACGAGGTCGAGGCCAACATCGCCGCGGCGCGCCGCTTCTACAACACGGCGGTCGGGGACCTCAGAAACGCGGTGCAGATCTTCCCGGGAACGCTGCTCGCGGGGCTTGCGGGTGTGCGCGAACTGCCGCCCTTCTATGAGGCGAGCGAAGCGGCGCGCCAGCCGGTCAAGGCGAGCGACCATCTGTGAGGGGCAGGATGCTGATAGCCGGAATCATCACTGCGGCCTTCGTCACCCTGTCGGCGGCGAGTGCCGGAGCCGCCGAGGCGCTGCCGCAACTCGCCGGCCAGGACTACGGCAAGGCGCGCGCGGCCTTGCTGCGGGCGGATTGGCGGCCGGTCGCGCTGCCCGATGCCGATCAATGCATGGCCGGGGACAAGCGCTGCGCCGGGCGGCCGGAGATGTATGCCTGCGCCGGGACGGGTCTCGGCCAATGCGTCTTCGTCTGGCGACGCAAGGCGGTGTTGATCGACGTGATCACCGAGGGCGAGGAGCGCCCGATCGTGCGCTATGTCCGCCCGCGCAAGGATTGAACGGGCGGCCCGGTGAACCAGCGTGTCGATCTCGACCGGGAGCAATGGGCCGCGATCCGCGACCTGTTCGACGCGCTCGCCGAAGCCTCGCCGGCGGAACGCGAGCGCGTGCTGTCGCAGAGCCGGCAGCCGCCCGCGGTGATCGCCGAGACCAGGGCCCTGCTCGCGGCCGCAGACGGCGCCGGCGATTTCATGCGGGCCGATGCGAGTTCGCTTGCGGGCATGCCGGCTCCGGAGGTGCAATACCAGTCGCTTGCGACAGGCACGCGGGTCGGCGCCTTCTCGATCGTGGCGCTGATCGGCCGGGGCGGGCAGGGCGAGGTCTACCAGGCTGAGCGCTGGCAGGGCGGTTTCGAGCAGAGCGTCGCGCTCAAGCTGCTGCGGCCGGAGGCGGCCGAGCAGTTCGCCCGCTTCGAATATGAGCGCCAGGTCCTTGCCGGCTTCGAGCATCCCGGCATCGCCCGGCTGGTCGATGGCGGCAAGGCGCCGGACGGGCGGCCCTATCTCGCCATGGAGTTCGTCGCCGGCACCGCGATCACGCGGCATTGCGCTGAAGCTGGGCTTTCACTCGAAGCGCGGCTCGCGCTGTTCGAGCAGGTCTGCGAGGCCGTCGCCTATGCGCATCGCAACCTCGTCGTCCATCGCGACCTCAAGCCGTCCAATGTGCTGGTCACGCCGGAAGGACAGGTGAAGCTGCTCGATTTCGGCGTCGCCCACGCGCTGGAATCCCCGGGTCAGACGCTGATGACGCAGGTCGTGTTCACGCCCGACTATGCCGCGCCGGAGCAGTTCGAGGGGCGCAACCCGACGACCGCGACCGATGTCTACGCGCTCGGCGCGATCCTGTTCGAGCTGCTGGTGGGCCGGCCGCCCTGGCAGCTGGCGAACTCGGCCTTCGCCGGGGCGATGCGTGTGATGCGGGACCAGCCGCCGCTGCCGAGCCGGGCCGCAGCCGAGCGCGACGAGCCTCCCATCGCGCCGGAACGGCTGCGCGGCGATCTCGACGTCATCGTGCAGAAGGCGATGCGCTACGAAGCGGGCGAGCGCTATCAGAGCGTCGACGAGCTCGCCGAGGACCTCAGGCGCTTCCGTCGGCTGGAACCGATCGCGGCGCGACGCGGCGAGCGGCTCTATCGCATCCGCCGCTTCCTGCGCCGCAACCGGACGCCGCTGATCGCGGCCGGACTGCTGCTGGCGGCGCTCGGCGCAGGCGCGGCCGGCGTCCTCGTGCAAATGCGCCGGACCGAGATCGCCAGGCTCGCCGGCACCGCCGAGAACGAGCGCGCCACAGCGCTGCGCGACGGCTTCATGCTGCTGCTGCGTGCGGCGTCCCAGAGCGGCGGGCCCGGCTTCGCCTCGGCGCGGCAGGTGCTCGACGCCGCCGCGGCGCAATTGCACCGCGAGGGCGACGCCCATGCGCCGCTGCTGCTGCGCACGCTGGCCGAGCTCAATGGCGAGATCGGCGATCCGCACACGGCCGTGCAATTGATGGAACGCTATGCCGAGCAAGCGCGCAGCAGCGCCGGCCGGCTGGCCGAAGCGCAGCTGGCGCTGGCCGGCTACCGTTTCCAACTCGGCGAGCGCGACAAGGCGCAGGAAGCGTTGTCGGAGGCGAAGCGGTTCTTCCAGACCGAGCCGGCGCGCCATCCCAAGCAATTGGCGGAGCTCGCCGGGGTCGAGGCCGGACTGCTGCGCGAAGCCGGCAAGCGTCCCGAGGCGATGGCGCGGTTGCGCACGGCGATTGCCGAGCTCACGGCCCTGTTCGGCCGCGACAATGGCGAGATCGCGACGCTGCAGCACAATCTCGCACTGCACGCGCTGGAGGCCGGGCAGATCGAGGTGGCGGCGCAAGCGCTCGACGAGGCGGAGCGGGTGCTGGCGGCATCGGGGCGCGGCCGTTCGGTGATCGCGATCGGCACGCTCAACCTGCGGGCCGCGCTGGCGCTGCGCCAGGGCGATGCGGCCGGAGCCGAAAAGCTATGGCGCCAGGCGGCCGAGCGGCAGCGGCGCGACTATGGGCCCTCGCTTGCCCTGGCGGCGATCGAGCTCAATCTCGGCCGGCTGATCATGGCCGGCAGCCGTTTCGCCGAGGCAATGCCGATCCTCGAAGGCGCGCTCGGCATCGCCGCCCCGCTCGCCGGCGAGAGCAACCCAGTCACCATCGTGCTGCGCCAGAGCCGCGCCACCGGGCTGATGGTGCAGAACCGGCTGGCCGATGCCCAAGGCGAGATCGACCAGGCCCTGCGGGCGGCGCGGGCCGCCTTCGGCGAGCGCCACCCCTATGTCGGGATCGGGCTCGGGGCGCGCTCGCAGATCCTGCTGGCGCGGGGCGACCCGGCTGCGGCGATGCTGGCACTCGATCAGGCGGAAGCCGTCCTGCGCGAAGCCGGCGCCGCCGGCGCGCCGCATCTCGCCGAGCTCGGCCCGACGCGCGCGCTGATCGAGGAGGCCCTGCGCGGCAAGGCTCCGCGTCAGCCCTGAAGCTCGCGATAGAGCCAGGCCCTGGCCTGCAGCCAGTCGCGCCGGACGGTGCGGTCGCTGATTCCGAGAATGCGCCCGGTCTCCTCCTCGCTATAGCCGGCGAAGAAGCGGCATTCGACGACCTTGACCAGGCGCGGGTCGATCGCCTCGAGCGCGGCGAGCGCCTCGCTGATCCGGACGACCTCGTCGTCGCCGGTCTCGGGGAGATCATGGTCATCGTCGAGCGGCACCGGACGCTGGCCGTCGCCGCGCTTCTGGCTGAGCCGGGCGCGGGCGGCGTCGACGAGGGCGTGTCGCATGGCGGTCGCGGCGCTCGCCAGGAAATGCGTCTCGCTGGTCCAGCCGGCGCTCTGGCGCAGCTTGAGATAGCTCTCGCTGACCAGCGCCGTGGTCTGCAAGGTCATCGGCCTGCCAGCGCGCAGGCGCTCGCGATGCGCGATTCTGCGAAGCTCCTGATAGAGCGCATCGGTCAAGGCATCGAGCGAGAGGCTGGGGTCGGCGGCCGTCATCGCCGCGACGATAGCGACCGGGGCCGGGTGCCGCAACGCGATGCTGGCGATAAGCCGGTCAGCCGGGAACGGCCAATCCCCTGCAGACGAGGCGGACCAGGCCTTCGATCTGGCGGTCTAGGTCACGGCGCGGGACGGCAATCAGCTTCTCCTCTAGGCCGATGGCGACGACGCCGTGCACGGCCGAGAACAAGGTCCGGCTCATCAGCATGCGCTCCGGCTCGCTACGATCGGGCACGAGGATGCTGAGCGGCTCGAGGATGTGCCGGAACATCGTCATCTGCTCCGACACGGCCCAGTCCGGCACCACCGCGCCTTCGGCCATGCGGTGCTCGAACAGGACGCGCCAGAGCTGCAGGTTGTCGCGGGCGAAGGCGCAATAGGCGAGGGCGACCGCGACCAGCCTGTCAGCGGCCTCGTTTGCAGTGGAGGGCGCATTCTCGCCTTCTGCGGCGCTGAGCGCCGCATCGAGCCGCATCAGCGTGCGTGAGCCGACGCGCAGGACGAGCTCGTCCATATCCGCGACGAGATTGTAGATCGCGCCGAGCGCGCAGCCGATCTCCTGCGCCAGCTCGCGTGCCTTCAGGCCGGCCAATCCCTTCTCGGCGATGGCCTTCTCGGCTGCGTCGATCAGCTGGGTTCGCTGCCGCTCGCGGCGCTCTGCCGTCGTGGTCATTCCGTCGATCTCAAATTTTATGAACGATGTTCAAGATTTTTCTTGAACGATGTTCATAGGTGGGTTATGCATTTCTTCGTGAACATCGTTCATAGCAGGGAACAGCCAATGCTCAAGATGTTTTTCACCTTCGTCCGCGGCGGCGCCGCCATTGCCGAGGAGCGCTTCGCCGATCGCAACGCGCTCCTTATCCTCGACCAGCAGCTGCGCGATGCCGCCGGTGCCTTCGAACGCGCCAAGAAGGCGCTCGCGGTGGCGATTGCGCAGGACCGGCAGGAAAGCGAGCGGCTCGCCGCGAGCCATGCCCGCATCGCCGATCTGGAGAACCGTGTCGCCTCCGCGCTCATCGCCGGCGACGAGAGCCTCGCCCGCGAGGGTGCCGAGGCGATCGCCGCCCTGGAGGCCGATCGCGATGCGGCGTCCGGTGCGCAGGCACTGTTCGCCGCCGAGATCGTCCGCCTGCGCCGCCATGTCGGCCAGGCCCAGGCGCGCATTGCCGAGCTCGACCGCGGCCGGCGCCTTGCCCGCGCCTCGGAGGCAGTGCGCCAGATGCGGCAGGGCCGGATCGAGATCGGTCCCGCCCATGAATCGACGCTGGCCGAAGCCGAGCAGACGCTGAGGCGCCTGCGCGAGCGCCAGATCGAAGCGGAAGCCGCCGAGACCGCGCTCGACGAGCTCGACGGCGCTGCCGCCGCCTCGGTCACGGAGAAGCTCGCCGCCAAGGGCTTCGGCCCGCGGCTGCGGAGTACGGCCGACGATGTGCTGGAGCGGCTGCGCAGCCGCCAGCTTCAGGCGAATTGACCTCTTTCCTCTGCAAACGCACCCGACGGGAGACAACCATGAACCAGAATGCACAGCCCCATAGCGGCGCCTGGGTCAGCTTCACCTACGCCTCCTTCTTCGTCGCCGCCGCGATGGTCGGCGCCGGCGTCCTGTTCCTGCCGCTCGACTGGTGGGCCAAGGGCTATCTGGCGATGGGCTGCGTCATGCTCGTCCAGTCCTGCATCACCATGACCAAGACGGTGCGCGACATGCACGAGGCGTCCAAGCTGGTGAACCGGATCGAGGACGCCCGCACCGAGCGCCTGCTGATGGATGCCGGCAAGCCGGCTCTGTGAGCTTTGAGGCTGCGCCGGCAAGTCCCGCTTAACCGCAAACCGAGATCGGCCGGCGCAGGCAAGAGTTGCTAAAGCCCGGCCGATGCAACCTCACCATCCCTTCCCGTGAGATCGCCATGATCGACACATTGATGCTGAAGCGGCGCTTCGCCCCGCTGTTCTGGGCGCAGTTCTTCTCCGCCTTCAACGACAACTTTCTCAAGAACGCGCTGGTCTTCATCATTCTCTACAAGCTCGCCGGCTCGCATGGCGAAGCGCTGGTGACCCTGGCGGGCGGACTCTTCATCGCGCCCTTCTTCCTGCTCTCAGGGTTAGGCGGCCAGATGGCCGACCGCTTCGACAAGGCGGTGATGGCGCAGCGGCTGAAGCTCGCCGAGATCGGCGCGGCAGCGGTCGCGGTCCTCGGCTTCACCTTGCATTCCGTGCCGGTGCTGTTCGTCGCGCTTGGCCTGTTCGGGGTGATCGCGGCGCTGTTCGGGCCGATCAAATACGGCATCCTGCCCGACCATCTGAAGCCTGAGGAGTTGCCTGCCGGCAACGCCCTGATCGAGGGCGCGACCTTCATCGCAATCCTGCTCGGCACGATCGCCGGCGGCCTGACAGCGCGCGAAGGGGGCGATGCCGCGCAACTCAGCCTGCTGATCCTGGTCTTCGCGCTGGCCTGCTGGGTCGCGACGCTGTTCATCCCGAAGACCGGGCCGGCGGCACCCGATCTCGTTGTCGACCGCAACATCCTGCGCTCGACCCGCGACCTGCTCAGGGATCTGTGGGGCGATGCTCGGCTCTGGCGCACCGGCGTCATGGTCTCGCTGTTCTGGCTGATCGGCGCGGTGGTGATGTCGCTCCTGCCCTCACTGGTGAAGAACGGCATGGGCGGCACCGAGATGGTCGTCTCGACCTATCTCGGCATCTTCGCCATCGCGATCGCGGTCGGCTCCGGCATCGGCTCCTTCCTGTCGAGCGGGCGCATCGTGCTGCTGCCGGTGCCGGTCGCCGGCGTGGTGATGGGCCTGTTCGCGCTCGATCTCGGCTGGGCGGTCTCGGGCATCGTCGCGCATCAGCCGGCGCAGGATATCGGCGCGTTCTTCGCCGGTTCCTCCGCCTGGCGCGTCGGTATCGATCTCGCCGGCCTCGCCATCGCCGGAGGCGTCTTCGTCGTGCCGTCCTTCGCCGCGGCGCAAGCCTGGGCCCCGGCCGACAAGCGCGCCCGCATCGTCGCCGCCGTCAACGTGCTCTCGGCCGCCTTCATGGTTGCCGGGGCCGTGGTGGTCGCGCTGCTGCAGGCGGCGGGGCTGACGCTCAGCCATCTCTTCCTGCTGATCGGCGTGCTGACCATCGCGGCGTCCGTTTGGATCCTGCGGACGCTGCCGACCAATCCGCTCAGCGACTTTCTCTCGATCCTGTTCCGCGCCTTCTACCGGGTCGAGGTCAGCGGCCGCGAGAACATCGCCAAGGCCGGCGACAATGCGATCATCGCGCTGAACCACGTCTCCTTCCTCGATGCGGCGCTGGCGCTCTCGATCCTCGACAAGGAGCCGGTCTTCGCCATCGACCACGGCATCGCCCAGCGCTGGTGGGTGAAGCCCTTCCTGAAGCTGACCCGCGCCATGCCGCTCGATCCGGCGCGGCCGCTGGCGACGCGCTCGCTGATCAACGCCGTCAAGAACGGCGAGAGCCTGGTGATCTTCCCGGAAGGGCGCCTCACCGTCACCGGCAGTCTGATGAAGGTCTATGACGGCGTCGGCATGATCGCCGAGAAGTCGGGCGCCAAGGTCGTGCCGGTGCGTATCGAGGGGCTGGAGGCGACGATCTTTTCGCGCCTGACCCGCGAGCAGGTGCGCCGGCGCTGGTTCCCCAAGGTGCACGTCACCGTGCTGGAGCCGGTCTCGCTGACCGTCCCGGAGGAGCTGAAGGGCAAGCCGCGCCGCCAGGCGGCGGGCGCGGCGCTCTACCAGATCATGTCCGACCTGATCTTCAAGACCACCGATATCGACCGCAGCGTCTTTTTGGCGGTGGCGGAAGCGGCTGTGGTCAACGGCAAGGGCCGCGTCGCGGTCGAGGACCCGATCACCGGAAGCCTGACCTACAAGCGCCTGCTGATCGGCGCCGAGGTGCTCGGCCGCAAGCTGATGCCGCTGGCTGGCAAGGGCGAGGCGATCGGCGTGATGCTGCCCAACGCCAATGGTGCGGCGGTGACGCTGCTCGGCCTGATGTCGGCGGCGCGCGTGCCGGCGATGATCAACTTCACCGCCGGCGCCAGCAATATCGCCGCGGCCTGCAAGGCGGCGCAGGTGAAGACCATCGTCACCTCGCGCGCCTTCGTCGAGAAGGGCCGAATGGGGCCATTGATCGAGGCGCTGCAGGGCGATGTCCGCATCGTCTATCTGGAAGACGTGCGTGCCACCGTCTCGACCGGCGACAAGCTCAAGGCACTCTGGCGCCACGGCACCCCGATCGAGGAGGCCAAGGGCTCGGATCGCGCCGCGATCCTGTTCACCTCGGGTTCGGAGGGGGCGCCCAAGGGCGTGGTGCTCTCGCACCGGAACATGCTGGCCAATGCGGCGCAGGCGGCGGCGCGCATCGATTTCGGCCGGCGCGACAAGGTCTTCAACGTGCTGCCGGTGTTCCACTCCTTCGGCCTGACGGCGGGGCTCGTCCTGCCGCTGGTCTCGGGCGTGCCGGTCTATCTCTACCCGTCGCCGCTGCACTACCGGATGGTGCCAGAGCTGGTCTATGGCTGCAACGCCACCATCCTGTTCGGCACCGACACCTTCCTCACCGGCTATGCCCGCGCCGCGCACCCCTACGACCTGCGCTCGCTGCGCTACATCGTGGCCGGCGCCGAGCCGGTGAAGGATACGACGCGGCGGACCTATGCCGAGAAGTTCGGCCTGCGCATCCTCGAAGGCTATGGCGTGACCGAGACCGCGCCGGTGCTGGCGCTGAACACGCCGATGTTCAACCGCTTCGGCACGGTCGGCCGGATCATGCCGGGCATGGAAGCCAGGCTCGAGCCGATGCCGGGCGTGGAGGAGGGCGGGCGGCTGCATGTCAGCGGGCCGAACATCATGCTGGGCTATCTCAAGTCGGAGAATCCCGGCGTGCTCGAGCCGCCGCCTGAGGGCTGGCACGACACCGGCGACATCGTCGTGATCGACAAGGACGGCTTCGTCACCATCAAGGGCCGCGCCAAGCGCTTTGCCAAGATCGCCGGCGAGATGGTCTCGCTCGCCGCGGTCGAGGCGCTCGCCGCCGAATGCTGGCCGGGCGTGCTCTCCGGCGTCGCCAGCTTGCCCGATGCCCGCAAGGGCGAGCGGCTGGTGCTGGTGACGCAGCAGAAGGATGCGACGCGCGCCGCCTTCCAGGCCTTCGCCAAGAGCAAGGGCGCCGCCGATCTGATGATCCCTGCCGAGGTGATGGTGGTGCCGGCCGTGCCGGTGCTCGGTTCCGGCAAGCTCGACTTCGCCGGCATCTCCCGGCTGGTGAAGGAGCGCACCCAGGCCCCTGCCGCGGTGGTGGCCTGATGCTCGGCTTCTGGCTCAAGACGCTGCGGCGGCCGACGCTCGACCTCTCGCTCGCGACCGCGCCCGGTCTGACGACGCGGATCGTCGAGCGGCCCGGCGTGGTGCTGGACGATGCCGAGCTTGCGGCGCTGGTCGAGCAGCTCCGCACCGTGGCGGGGCGGACGCTGGCGCAGGGCGCGCTGACCTATGGCGTCTTCTCCGGCGAGCGCGAGCGCCTGAGCCAGAGCATCGTCACGCTGATCAGCGAGACGGCGACGGGTAAGCCGGTCGCCTTCAACGCCCTGGCGCAGATGCAGCTCTCGCTGAACGGCGAGCCGGAGCAGGTCACGCATCTCGGCCTCGTCATGGTCGATCCCGATGTGCGCGGGCGCGGTTTGTCCTGGGTGCTCTATGGCCTGACCGTGCTGGTGCTGTTCGTGCGCGGGGGTTTGCGGCCGCGCTGGATATCGAACGTGACGCAGGTGCCGAGCGTGGTCGGCATGGTCTGCGAGACCTTCTCCGACGTCTACCCTTCGCCCGATGCCGGCAGCCGCCAGAGCTTCGCGCATCTCACGCTCGCCCGGCAGATCATGCGCGGGCACCGCCATGTCTTCGGCGTGGGGGAGGAGGCCGGCTACGAAGAGACCCGCTCGGTCATCACCGACGCCTATACCGGTGGCTCGGACGATCTGAAGAAAGGTTTCGCGCAGGCGGCCCAGCATCGTGAGCTCAGATACAATGATTTTTGCCGGGAGATGCTGAACTACGAGCGCGGTGACGACGTGCTCCAGCTCGGCCGCATGGATCTGGCGGCGGCGCGGCGCTACCTGCTCGGACAGGTACCGCGTGCCTCGCTCCCTGGGCTGATCGGGGCTTCGGCCTTCCTGTTGCTGCAGAGACTGCTGCTGCCCTTGCTGCACTGGCTCGACGACACCAGGCGTTTCGGCACATTGCGTCCACGCGCCGCGAGGACGAAGCCATGATTGCCGGATTCAGCTACGAGCTCTTCACCACCCGCAATATCGGCTTCGTCAGCGAGGCTGAGCAGGCGCGGCTGCGGCAGGCGACGATTTTCGTCTGCGGCGTCGGCGGCATGGGTGGGGCAGCCTTCATGGCGTTGGCCCGGGCCGGGATCGGCCGTTTCGTCATCGCCGATATCGACGTCTTCGAGGTCTCGAACCTGAACCGGCAGGTCTTCGCCAATGCCGGCACGGTCGGGCGGCCCAAGGCCGAGGCGGCCGCGGAAGCCGCGCGCGCGATCAATCCGCAGATCGAGATCGACGTGCTCGGCGCGAAATGGGCGGAGTGCCTGCCGGAGATCGCGGGGCGCTGCAAGGTGATCGTCAACGGCATGGACGACATCGCCGCGGGCCTGCATCTCTACCGCACGGCGAAGGCGGCGGGGGCCAGCGTGATCGACGCCTATATGGCCCCGCTCCCCTCGGTGATCGTGGTCCGGCCGGAGGATCCGCGTCCGGAGGAGCGGCTCGGCTTCCCGACCCTCGGCAAGGACTGGCGCACGCTTAGCGACGACGACAAGCGCGCGGCGATGCTGTGCGAGGTGACGCATGTCATGCTGCATTCGCGCTCGCGATATCATGTCGACCTCGCCATCGCCGGCGAGGTCGCCGCGGGGCGGCGCAGCCGCATGTCCTTCGCGCCGATGGTGATCACCACCGGCATGATGATGGCCTATGAGGCGATCGCGCTTGTGCTGGGCAGGCGCACCGGCACCGATTGCCGCGGCTGGTTCTTCAACCCTTACCGACCGGCGGTCGAGCGGCCCCTGCCGGGGGCGGTCGCGGCGCTGTTGAAACCGTTCGTGGTGCGGGCGCTGGCCAAGATGGTGGCCGGGCCATGAACGGCGGCTTCGCCAACCCTGCTTTGGTCGCCGATTCCATCGTCGACATCTGCGGCGCGCTAGGGCTCGGCGTCGCCATGCTGACCCTGCGCCGGCGCGATCCGCGCGGGGCGCTGACGACCCGTTTCCTCGTGGCGATGGGGCTCGTCGCCGCGCTCTTCCTGCTGCGCGGCCTGAGCTGGTGGAGCGGCAGCGTCCTGCTGGAGCGGCTGGCGCTGTCCTGCGCCGCACTGTTCCCGCTGGGGGCGCTGATCGTCACCGAGGGCATGCTGCGCCGGCACGCGCCGCGTGCCGGCAAGATCGCCGTGCTCACCGGCTCGAGCGTGCTCGTGCTCGGCAGCCTTATCGGTTTCGCCGATCATCCCTGGGCCTACGATCTGGCGCTGGCCGGCTTTCAGGTCCTGACGGTCGCCTTTTGCGGGCTGCTGCTATTCCAGCGCGATCCGGCCTCGCTGACCGAAGCCGAAAATACCGGCGTCTGGCGGCTCGGCCTCTGCGCCTTCCTGATCCTGCCTTTCGCGCTCAGCGATTTCCGCGGGCTGATGCCGGACATGCCGGTCCGGCTCGGTGGTGTCGGGGCATTGCTGCTGGTCTCGATCGTGCTCGTGACCGGTGGCGCTGCGCCGACGCGGCGGCAAGGCTTCGTCTTGCTGGGCTTACGCGTCCTTGCCGCGCTCCTGCTCGGCGTGGCTGCCGCCTATGTCACGCCCGGTGCCGATCTCGCCCACGGCGTCAGGCTCTGCGCCGTGATGCTCGCCGGCGTGCTCGCGATCGCGCTTTCGGTCGATGCGCTGTCGAGTTCCTTCGATGCGGCGGCGCCCGGCGTCCTCGGCTCGCTCGCCCGGTCGCGCGCCGAGACGCGGGAGGCGCTGATCGCCCAGCTCGCCGGGCATCCGCTGTTCAGCAACGCCCGCCGGCTCGGTGAGGCGGAGCTCGCCGATTACGACCCGGCCATCCTGAAGCCGGCACTGCGCGAGATCGGCGTGCTCCACGCCTCCGGCCGGAGCTGGCCCTGGCCGCCGGCCGATCCGGTCGCCGAACGGCTCGCGGCCTTGATGGCGGCCCATTCCGCCAGCCATCTGCTCGTGCTCGGCGAGGAGCCGCTCGATCTGCTGCTGGTCACCGTTCCGGTGGTCTCGGCCGATCCCGCGACCGAGACGGCGCTGGTGCTGGTGCGCCGGCTTTTGGCGAGCGCACCGAGCAAGGTCCTGGCATGATCGAGATCACCAGCAACGACCGCAAGGCCGCCTTCGCAGTCACCGCGCAGGTTTATCCGGCCGACAGTCCCTATGTGCCGCCGATGTGGTCCGATTTCGACCGCATGCTCGATCCCGCGCGCAATCCGCTGGTCAGGGACGGGCATGGCCGCTTCGAGCTGTTCACGGCCCTGAGGGAGGGGCGACCGCTCGGGCGCATCGTCGCTGCGATCCACGACGCTTCGAATGCGCGCCATGGCACGGCCCGGGCCCAGTTCGGCTATTTCGACTGCGCCGACGATGCCGAGATCGCCTCGGCCCTGCTCGGTGCCGCCGAGATATGGGCGCGCGAGCGCGGCATGGCGGAGCTCGTCGGCAACTTCAACCTGACCGCGATGCAGCAGGCCGGCGTCGTCACCAGCGGCTTCGACAACGCCCCCTTCACCGACATGCTTTTCAGCCCGCCACACATCGCGCGGCTGCTCGAGGCGAACGGCTACGCGCCGACCTTCCCGATGACGACCTTCCGGATTGCGCTCGCCGATGTCGATCCCTCCGGACTGCTTGGCGACAAGCAAAAGGCGATCCTCGCCGATCCCGATTTTCGCTGGATGCCGATCGATCGCCGGCATTTCGGCGAACGGCTGGAAGAATCGCGCCTCATCCTCAATGACGGCTTCGAGGCCAACCCGATGTTCGTGCCGCCGACCGCCGAGGAATACCGCTTCCAGGCCGGCGACATGATGTGGGTGATCGACAAGCGCATCTCGACGGTGGTGCACCATAGGGGCGAGCCGGTCGGGGCGATCATCGCGATTCCCGATCTCAACCCGCTGGTGAAGGCGACCGGCGGGCGGATCGGCGCGAGCTTCCCTTTTCGGTTCCTCTGGCATCGCTGGACCAACCGGCGCGCCGTCATCGTCTACCAGTCGGTCAGCCGCGCCTTCCATAATCGCGGGCTCAACGGCGCCATGCTCTACAAGGTGACGGGGGCGCTCAAGGCGGCCGGCTATGACGAGCTCGGCGGCACCTGGATCGCCGACGTCAACGGGCCGAGCCTCAGGCAGGCGGAGAAAGCGGGCGCCAAGCCGCTGCATCGGCTACACCTCTTCGCCAAGAGCCTGCGGGGCTGACGACCATGCTTGACCGCGCCTTGCTCGAAGAGCTGCTCGCCGAGGTTCGCCTCGCTCCCAGCGTCCACAACATCCAGCCGACGCGCTGGCGGCCGGTCGGGCGCGATACGCTGCTCCTGCTGGGGGACATTTCGCGGCGCCTGCCGGCAGCCGATCCCTCGGGGCACGATGTTCGGCTCTCGCATGGGGCGGCGATCGAGGGGCTGTCGCTTGCGTTGGGCCGGCATGGGCTGCAGATCGCACAGGTCGAGCCGCTGACCGACGTCACTGTGTCGGACGGCTTGCAGCCGATCGCGCGCATCACCATTGCGTCGGGCGACGAGCTTGATGGGCTGGCGGATGTCGTCTCCGCGCGGGCGAGCTGGCGCGGGGGCTTCCGGCCATTCGATCAGGCAGGCGAGGCAGCGCTCTCCAGGTTTTCCGCCATGGCCGGCAATGTGCAGCTGGTCCGCGGCGCGGACAGCATTGACGCGATCGCGCGGCTCGCCGATGAAGCGGGTTTCCATTTCCTATGCGACGACGCCCACCGTGCTGAATTGCTGCGCTGGATGCGGCTGTCGCGATCCCACCCAGCTTACCAGCGCGACGGGCTCAACGCCGAGGCGATGGCGATGCCGGGTGTGGTGGCGTTCGGCACGCGGCTGGTGCTCGGCCCACTGTTCCCGGCGTTGCGTCGGTTCGGCCTTGCTGCGACGCTTGTCAGCGAGCGGGGCAAGTTCGCGAACAGCGCCGTCGCGCTCTTTCATCGGCCCGAAGGCGAGGACCCGCTCGCGACCGGGCGTGCCTTCTATCGCGCCTGGCTGATGCTGACCGCGCAGGGGCTCGCCGCCTGCCCGGTCTCGGTGCTGGCCGACTGGCCGGCGAGCAACCGGCAACTGGTTGAACGACATAGCGTCCCGGCCGGCCGCCGCCTGGTCAATGTCTTCCGGCTCGGGTTGCCTGCGGGCTCGCCCCCAGGGGGCAAGGCACGGCTGCCGGTGGCGGAGCTGATCGTCTGATCGCGCGGCAAGGCTGGACAATCCGCGATAGGACGACAGATTGGGATACGGTCTTACAGCGAGGAGACGCCAGGCATGCTGCCGGATGAGATGGTCAAGCGCTTCAGGGTCACGGATGGCGACGATTTCAAGCTGAAGCGTTTCGACCCCGGCGAGACCTGCGGCCTCACTCTCGACAAGAACGGTGCGAGCGACCTCCTGCAGACCGGCGTCAAGCGCCTGCGCGATCTGCAAGAGCGGCTGTTCGCGGAAAAGCGCTGGTCGGTGCTGATCGTGCTGCAGGCGATCGACACCGCCGGCAAGGACGGGACGATCGAGCACGTCATGTCCGGGGTCAATCCGCAGGGCTGCGAGGTCACCTCGTTCAAGGCGCCGAGCTCGCTGGAGCTGCGCCACGACTTCCTCTGGCGGACTACCTGCGCGCTGCCGGAGCGTGGTGAGATCGGCATCTTCAACCGCTCCTATTACGAGGAGGTACTGGTCGTCCGCGTGCATGAGGAGCTGCTGTGCAAGCAGGGCCTGCCGCCCAAGCTGATCGGCAAGCATGTCTGGCGCGACCGCTTCGAGAGCATCCGCGATTTCGAGAAGCATCTGGCCCGCAACGGCACGGTGGTCCTGAAGTTCTTCCTCAACCTGTCGAAGGATGAGCAGCGCCGGCGCCTTCTGTCGCGGATCGACGAAGCCGACAAGCACTGGAAGTTCGATGCGGGCGACCTCGCCGAGCGCAAGCACTGGGACGACTATCAAGACGCCTATCAGGACGCGATCGCCGAGACCGCGACCAAGCACGCGCCCTGGCATGTCGTTCCCGCCGACAACAAATGGTTCACCCGGCTGATCGTCGCGGCGACGATCGTCGACCGGCTGGAAAAGCTCGATCCGCAGTTCCCCGTGGTCGATGACGAGGCGCGCAAGGTCATGGCCAAGGCGCGGAAGGAGCTGCTGGCCGAGGATCGCGGGCGCAAGCGCTGAAGGTTGATCGGGACCGGAGCCCGAAAGCGCGGGACGGGTATCAGAGCCTCATCCCGCCATCCACCGCGATCTCGGCACCGTTGATGTAGGCGCCCTCCAGGGAGCAGAGCAGCAGGGCTGCCCCCGCGCAGTCGTCGGCGCAGCCGAGTCGGCCGAGCGGGATGCGGGCGAGCACCTGCTCTTCCCGCCCGGGCTGAGCCAGGACGGCGCGATTGCGATCGGTCAGGATCGCGCCGGGCTGGATGACGTTGCAGGTGACGTCTGGGGCGCGCAGGGTTCGCGCCAGATTGAGGATCATGTTGGTCTGCGCCGCCTTGGTCGCCGCGTAATAGAAATGCGTCGGATTGGGGCGCGCCTCCTGCACGCTGCCGATCGCGATCACCCGGCCGAAGCGGCGCGCCAGCATGCCCGGCAGGAAGGCCTGCAGCAGCCGCAGCGTGGCGTGGAGGTTGATCTCGGTTTGCGCAGCCATCGCGGCTTCCGAAACCATGTCCCAGGTCTGCAGGGTTTCGACGGAGGCGCAAAGCACGAGGATGTCGGGCTCGGTGCCGTTCGCCGCCAGCTCCGCCGCCATGGCTAAGGGGGCCGTCGCCTCCGCAAGATCGGCGATCAAGGGCGATGCCGCGAGGCCTCTCGTCCGCAGATCGGTCGCCGTCGCAGTCGCGGCGGCTTCGTCCCTGTCATGAATGATCGCATGCGTGCCGGCCTCGGCGAGCCGGGTCGCGATCGCCAGGCCGATGCCGCGCGCTGCGCCGGTGACGAGGGCGATGCGCCCCGAAAGCTCTCCCGCCATCAGCCAAGCAGCGGCTTCACGCGCGCGACCGCGTCGTCCATTGCCTGCTGCGGGAGCTTGCGGCCGAGCACCGCGGCCTGCGTTTCCTCGACGAAGATGTCATGGGCGCGGGCCTGCTCGTCGAAAGCGGGCAGATGGATGCGCGATGCCTTCAGCGCCGCGGCCTCGTCGGCCGCGTAGGGCATCGCCGCCTTCAGCTTGTCGTCGGCATAGGTCGAGATCCGGGTCGGCCCATTGCCGTTGAGCGCCATCGCCGTGGTGCCGGCCTTCGACGACAAGGCGCGGATCAGCTCCCAGCTCAGCGGCTTCTGCTTGGCGTTCTTCGGGATCATCAGCGACCAGAACTCGACCGTCGGCGCGAAGGCGATCTTGCCGGCGAGGTTGGCCGCCATCGGCGGCAGCAGCGACTTGAAGCGCCCGCCATATTTGCCCTTGGCCGGGTCGTTGTAGGAGACGAGGCGCGCGAAGGGGTTGATCGTCATCGCCGCGCGGCCCTGCTGCATCCAGGTGGTGATCTCCTCATTGTTCACCGTGGCGAAATTCCGCGGCAGCACGCCGGCCTTGTAGAGATCGGCGAGGATGGTCAGCGCCTTGACCATGGCCGGCTCGTTGGCGGTGAGCTTGCCGTCGGCGGTCATGTAGTCGCCGCCGAGGCAGCGCGAAAAAGTCAGGAAATTCGAGGCGAAGACTGCGGTGAAGGCGAGGCCATGGACCTGCGTGCCGTCATCGCGCTTGAAGGTGAGCTTGCGGGCGGTCTCGATCAGCTCCTCGAAAGTGGTCGGGAGCTTGCTGATACCGCGCTCCTCCAGCAGCGGCTCGTTGTAGATCAGCGCGTTGGTGGCGTGGCGGACCGGGATGCCGTGCAGGGCGCCGTCGAGCTTGAGCGGGCCGATCAGGCCAGGCGCGAAATCGTCGAAAGCCTCGATCGGCGCGTCCTTGAGGAACGCGTCGAGCGGCTCGAACAGCTTGAGATTGCGCGGCACGGCGCGGCCATTGACCAGATAGGCGACGTCGATCGAAGTCTCTGCCAGGGAGGCCTCGCGCAGCAGGCGCTCATGCACGGCGTTGACGTCGCCGAAGGTGACCCAGTTCAGGTTCGCCCCGCTCGCCTTGCGGAAGGCTTCGGTGGCATCCCCGCCCGGCCCGGTCGTGGCGGCGGTCTGGTGGACGCGATGGCCGAGAACGGTGAGCGTCCTGGCTTGGGCAAAGGCGCGGCCGGGCAAGGCGGTTGCGGCGATAGCCGCGCCTGCGAGAGCGCCGAAGCGGCGGCGCGAGATCGGGAAGGTCATGGCATCTCCTCCGGGCTTGTTCCGCCTTGCGGTCAGGCCGGCAGCAGCGGCTGCACGCGCTTGACCAGTGAGGCCATCGCCTCCTCCGGCGTCTTCATGCCGAGCACGGCCGCCTCCGCCTCTTCCTTGAAGAGGTCACCGGCGCGGGCCGCCTCGTCGAAGGCCGGCAGCGGCACGCGCGCCACCTTCAGCACCTTCAGCTCCTCGGCCGCATAGGGCACGGTTCCGGAAAAGCTCTGATCGGCATAGGTCGAGGCGCGCACCGGTCCGTTGCCGTTGAGCGCGGCCTTCAGCGTCGCCTCCTTCGAGGTCATCGCCTTGATGAAGCTCCAGGCGAGGTCTTTTCGCTTCGCGTTCTTCGGGATGACCATGCCCCAGAACTCGACCTTGGCCGGAGCGGCCTCGTATTTGCCCGCCAGCGTCTTCGAGGCCGGCACCGCGATCGTCTTGATCTTGCCGGAGAATTTCGATTTCTGCGGGTCGTTGTAGATGCGGTTGCGGCCCATGCTCTGCAAGCTCATCGCGGCCCGGCCCTGCTGCATCCAGACATTGACGTCCTCGGGCGAGAGCGTCGCGAAATTGCGCGGGAAGGCGTTGGCCTGGAAGAGCTCGCGCAGCGTCCGGATCGCGTTCAGCATCGGCGGCTGATCAGCGGCGCATTTGAAGTCGGGCGTGATGAACTCGCCATCCCAGGCGCGGGCGAGATCGATCACATTGGGATAGGTCACGCCGGGCATGCACAGGCCGACGACCTGCGTGCCGTCGGCGCGGCGATAGCTGCAAGCCCTGGCGATCTCGATCATCTCCTCGATCGTCGCGGGCGGCTTGGAGAAGCCCTTCTCGGCCAGGATCTCCTCGTTGTAGTGCAGGCCGGAGGAGGCATGGCGGAACGGCACGGCGAGCTGCTTGCCGCCGACGGTCATGCCCTGCATCAGGCCGGGGAAGATGTCACCGGCATCTTCGAGCGGATCGCGCTTGAGATAGTCGTCGAGCGGCTCGAACAGGTTTGCCGCGCGCGGCACGACCTGGGTGTTCAGGACGAAGCCGGCATCGACCGAGGTCTCGCCGAGGCTCGCCTCGCGGAAGAGCCGCTCCTGCAGCGGGCCGGTGTCGAAGGTCGTCCACTGGAGGCCGACGCCGTTCTTCGCGGCCCAGTCCCTGGTGATGTCGCCGCCCTGCGTCCCGGTCGAAACCGTCTGCATGACGCGATGGGCGAAGACGTTGAACGGCCCGCCTTGCTGCGCGCGGGCCGCGCCGGCGCCCAGCGCCGTGAAACTCAGCCCGAGAATGCCGGCGCCGAACTGCCTACGGTTCAGCCCTGTCTCCGTGCTCATGCCTGTCCTCCCGATGGTTCGCGAGTTCCGCGATGGCGGCTTCAGCCGCTTCGAAGTGCTTGTTCATTGCGGCGAACGCCGCAGTCGGGTCGCCGACACGAATCGCCTCGATGACGCGGACATGGCGCTCATAGGTGCGGCGCCAGTCGTCCCTGGTGCGCTTCCCGCGCGAATTGAAGATCTCCATGACCTCGCGGATCACCGGCCGCAGGCCCCTGATCTGGAAGTCGAGCAGGCGGTTGCCCGAGGAGGCCGCGATGGCCTCGTGGAAATCGAGATCGGCCTCGATCCAGCGCGGCACATGGCCGAGCGCATCCTCCATGCGGGCGAGGATCAGGTCGAGCTTCTCGATATCCTGCGCCGAGCGACGCGCGGCGCTATGGGCAGCGATCGGCGGCTCGAGGATGCGGCGCAGTTCCACCGCCTCGGTCAGGCCATTGGCACGGCCGCGCACGGCAAAGCGATAGAAGCGGTCGAGCGGGGCGGCGTCGAGCGCCTGCACCCGGGTCGGCTTGCCCTGCTGGATATGCACCACCCCCATCGCCGCGAGCTGGCGGATCGCCTCGCGGGCGATCGGTTTGCTGACGCCGAAGGAGGCTGCGATCCGCGCCTCCGACGGCAAGGCGTCGCCCGGCTTCAGCCTGCCATCCTGGATCGCCTGGGTGATGCGCTGGATCACGGCGTCGCCCAGCCGCATCGGTACGACGTCGCCGCCAGCGAATGGGTCGTCGCCACCGAGCAAGGATGAAGCGGCATCGCTCATCGATCACCTCCGTTCGATGATCATTGACAGATGCCGCTCAGCTTGGCAACTGTTCAACCTATCAGATAAGTTGAACAGACGAAGGACACCGCTTCATGTCGGCCAGCCGCATCTCGAAGGTCACCGCGCATCCGCTGCGGGCGACCCTGCCCAAGGTCCAGCGGACGTCGCAGGGCGACTATCCGGCGATCGAGATCGTCGTGGTCGAGGTCGAGACTGAAGACGGCACTATCGGCTTCGGCGAAGGGCTCTGCCGTCGTGGCGCCGCCGGCTATGCCCGCTTCATCCAGGAAGCGCTGGCGCCGCGCCTGCTCGGACGCGATGCGGCCGATCGGCGGGCGCTCTGGAAGGCGATGCGCGCCGCCCTGTCCGGGCGCCCGGGCGGCCAGATCGTCGAGGCGATCGCGGCGGTCGACATCGCGCTCTGGGATATCGCCGGCAAGCAGTCCGACCAGCCGATTCACCGTTTGCTCGGCGGCATGGGCCGCAAGGAGGTCGCGGCCTACGCCTCCTCGATCAACTGGCTCGACGATGCGACAGTCGAGGCAGAGATCGCGGCCGTGCTGAAGGCGGGTTTCCGCGAGATCAAGGTCAAGCTCGGCCAGCCGCTGCGCGATGCGGTCGCCCGCGCCAAGCTGGTCCGCAAGCTCGCTGGCGACGACATCGCGCTCTATGTCGATGCCAACTGGGCCTATGACGTCGACGATGCCCTTATCGTCGGGCGGGCGCTCGCCGATCTCGGCTATGGCTTCTTCGAGGAACCGATCGCGCCGCAAGATCGTGAGGGCTATCGCCGGCTTGCCCAGCATCTGCCGATCAGGCTGGCGGCTGGCGAGAGCGATTTCGTCGCGAGCGATGCGCTGATCTCGCTGCAGGATCGCTCGCTCGGGCTGATCCAGCCGGATGTGACGCGCTCGGGCGGGATCAGCGAGACCTGGCGCATCTGCGAGCTCGCAGCCGCCTTCAACACGGCCTATGCCCCGCATGTCGGCTGGTCGGGCGCGATCTGCGTTGCCGCGAGCCTGCAGCTCGCCGCCGCGGCAGAAACCTTCCGCACCTTCGAGTGCATGGTCTACCAGAACCCGCTGCGCGACGCCTTCACCCATCCGATCATCGGCGAAGGGTCGCAGCTGATCGATGGCAAGCTTTCCGTGCCGCAGGGGCCGGGGCTCGGAATCGAGATCGACCGCGACGCGCTCATGCGCTTCAGGATCGCCTGATGAGCGCCCGCACCCCTCTCTCGGCGATCGCGCTGGTCTCGCCGGTCCAGTTGATGATCGGCGGCATCATCTTCCTGCCGGCGATCTATGTCTTCTGGCTCAGCCTCAACCAGTCCTCCTTCGGCCAGGCGGCGAGCTTCGTCGGCTTCGCCAACTACGCCAAGGTGCTGGGCGATCCCTATTTCTGGAAGGCGCTCCTCAACACGGTGATCGTCGTCGCCGTCGTGGTCCATGTCGAGCTCCTGCTCGGGCTCGGCATGGCGCTGTTCTTCGCCTCGGGCGTGCCGTTCCGGCCGCTGCTGCTGGCGATCGTGCTCGCACCCTATGCCGTCAGCGAGGTCTCGGCGGTGGTGATGTGGCGCTTCCTGTTCGAGCCGGACGTCGGGATGATGAGCCGGCTCCTGATGTCGCTCGGCCTGCCGCCGATCGAATGGGCGGTGAACCCGAGCCATGGCCTCGCCATGGTCAGCCTGCTCTCGATCTGGCTGCACCTGCCCTTCAGCTTCATCATCCTTTATGCCGCCCGGCTCTCGATCCTCGGCGATCTCTACGAGGCCGCGGCGATCGACGGCGCCTCGCCCTGGACCTCGTTCCGCCGGGTGACGCTGCCGCTGCTGATGCCGGCGCTGCTGATCGCTGCGCTGTTCCGCTACATCTTCGCCTTCCGCCTGTTCTCCGAGGTCTGGCTGATGACCGGCGGAGGTCCCGCGCGCTCGACCGAGGTGATGGCGGTTTATCTCTATCTCGAAGCCTTCCGCTACAACGCGTTCGGCCCGGCCGCCGCCACCGGCTGGCTGCTGGTGCTCGCCTCGCTCCTGCTCGCGCTGTTCTATCTGCGCCGGCTCTACCGGGAGATGTTCGCGCGTGCCTAAGCTCCTGCGTTATCTACTGAAGCTCGTCGGCGTCGCCGCGATCGTCGCCTGGTCGCTGGTGCCGATCGGCCTGATCGCCATGTCGTCCTTCAAGGCCGATCGCGACATCTTCTCGACCACCGGCGCGCTCTCTTTTTCTCCGACGCTGGCGAACTACCAGGCGCTCTGGAGCCGCTGGGGCGACTTCTTCTTCGGGCTGTGGAACAGCTTTTTGGTCACGGTCGGTGCGACGGTACTCGCGGTCGGCGTCTCGCTGCTCGCCGGCTTCGCCTATTCGCGCTTCGCCTCGAAGAGCCTGCAGGCCTCGGCCTTCTTCCTGATCTTCATCCGGCTGATCCCGCCGATCGTGATCACGCTGCCGCTGTTTCCGGTGGTGAACTGGCTCGGGCTCAACGACACCCATGTCGTGCTGATCGTGCTCTACGCCACCTTCTTCGTCTCGTTGGGTACGGTGGTGATGCGCACCTTCATCGACCAGATCCCGCGCGAGCTCGACGAGGCCGCGATGATGGACGGCGCCTCGCAGATGCAGATCATCGCCAAGGTGATCCTGCCGATGGCGGCGCAGGGCATGCTCGCCGTCTCGGTCTTCGTCATCGTCTACGCCTGGAACGAGTTCCTCTTCGCCTTCATCTTCACCACGACCAAGGCCAAGACCGCGCCTTTGGTGATCTCCGAGATGATCGGCGCCGTCGAAGGCGTGGAATGGGGCGTGCTCTTCGCCGCCTCGACCGTGCAGCTCGTGCCGGTGCTCGCCTTCGTCATCCTCATGCAAAAGCATCTCGTCGCGGGCCTGACCGCCGGCGCGGTGAAGGGGTAATCGCCATGACCGACATCGACGCCCTGCGCCACGCCATCCGCGAGGCCGACCCGCAGCTCAGCCGCTTCGATCCGCTGCCCCGCATCATCTGCCTCGATGATTTCGACCGCGGCATGTGCGGCTGGACCCAGCTCGTCGGCAATTACGAGGACAGTCTCGACGCGATGCTGCCGGGCTATGCCCAGCACAGCCACGCCATGCTCTCGACCCTGCCGAACTGGGATTTCGGCTCGCATGGCGGCGTCGACGGCTCCTATGCGCTGAAGATTGCGACGCGGCCGAGGAAGGGGGCGCAAAACGTCGCGATCAAGCGCCTGACCTTCCGAAAGCCGGGGCCGATCCGTCTCGAAGCCTATTTCACCTTCAAGCCCGAGGCGAGCGAGCTGCAGCTCTCGGAGACCGATATCCGCTCCTTCGGCTTCCTCTACGATCTCCAGATCGGCGACACATCAGGGCCGGGCGATCGCGTCATGCCACATTTGCGCTTCCTCAACGCGCAGGACGGCGAGCACCTGCAGAAATGGCAGTTCAAGCGCAGGACGACGCCGATCAAGCCGATCGGAACGGCCGGCAAGACGATCACGCACTACCACCTCGCGCCCGACGACTGGGAGGATCTGCCCGGCGGCGAGCAGCGGCTCTGCTACAACGAGATCCCGACCAAGGTGAACTGGCACTATCTGCGCTTCGACTTCGACCTCGCCGCGATGCAGGCGATACGGTTTCAGGTCAACGACCGCGTCTTCGCCATGGACGGCTTCGACTGCATCCGCATCCCCGCGATGAAGAACCTGTGGTGCATGCTCAACCTCGCCTTCTTCGCCGAGACCGACACCGACAAGCGCGCCTTCGCCTATCTCGATTCCGTCTGCCTGTCGGGAGAGTTCTGATGCTGCCGGAGAACCTCACCGCCGTCGTCGCCCGCAACGAGAGCTGGACCGGAGAGAACGCCACCGAGCCCTACGAGGCCGGCTGGGCCAAAGAGGCGATCGTCTTCGTGCGGGCGCTGAAGCAGCCGAAGGGAGCACTGCCAAAGGCGCGGATCGAGATTTCCGCAGATGGCTTGCATTGGTGCGCCGAGGGCTCGGAGTTTGCGCTGCCGGCGGCGAAGGACGCGGTGACGTTCCAGCGCATCAGTCATTTCGGCAATTTCCTGCGCGTCGCCGTGGCATTGCCGGAGGGGGCCGAGATCACCGTGCTTGTGACGCTTCATCTGAAAGCCTGATCGGCTCGGTACAGGGGCGCCGGAGCGAAAACCAGGCGCCTCCTCGCTAGCAGCCGTCGCCCGCTCGAAGCGCATTCGGTCATTGCGAGGCCGCGATGACGGGGGCAAAGCGCTGTCGGGTGGTTCGGCGAGGCTTGACCCTCCGCTCGGCCTCTGGCTTGCCTGACAGGTGCAACAGCCGGGATCATGGGCGTGACGGATATCGGGCGGCTCGTCCGCGACATTGCCGACGAGATGCGCGGCGCCGAAGAGCGCGGCCAGGTCGCGACCTATATCCCGCCGCTCGCCCGCATCGATCCGCGCCGGTTCGGGCTCTGTGTCGTGACGTCCGATGGCGAGATCCATGCCGCCGGCGACAGCGAGGAAGCCTTCTCGATCCAGAGCGTCTCGAAGGTCTTCGCCCTGACCCAGGCGCTCGGCAAGGTCGGTGATACGCTCTGGCGCCGCGTCGGGCGCGAACCCTCGGGCACGCCGTTCAACTCGATCGTGCAGCTCGAACGCGAGCAGGGCGTGCCGCGCAATCCCTTCATCAATGCCGGCGCGCTCGTCGTCGCCGACATCAATCTCGCCGGCCATGAGCCGCGCGTTGCGATCGGCGAGCTGCTGCGCTTCATGCGCTACCTCGCCGATGACGAGACCATCATCATCGACGAAACCGTGGCACGGGCCGAACAGACGACCGGCTTCCGCAATATCGCGCTCGCCAACTACATGAAGGCCTTCGGCAACATCACTCATGCGCCGGAATTGACGCTCGGCGTCTATTTCCATCAATGCGCCATCGCCATGAGTTGCCGCCAGCTCGCCATGGCTGGGCGCTTCCTGATGCATGGCGGGTTCTATGCGCCAGGCGGCGCGCGAGTGGTCTCGGCGCAGCGGGCCCGGCGCATCAACGCTCTGATGCTGACCTGCGGCCATTACGACGCCTCCGGCGACTTCGCCTTCCGGGTCGGGCTGCCCGGCAAGTCGGGTGTCGGCGGCGGCATCCTGGCGATTGCGCCTGGGAAGGCCGCAATCGCGGTCTGGTCGCCCGGCCTCAACGCCAACGGCAATTCCCTGCTCGGCACGCTGGCGCTGGAACGCCTGACCGAGGCGACGGGCTGGTCGGTCTTCGCGCGGTAGCGCACAGCCTGGCACATCCTGCCTGGCGCGGGCGGCATCCTCTGTCGTTGTGGCGCCTGCGCCCTGGTGTCGATCGTAACGTCAGTTGGCGACCAGCAGGTCGAGACCTGCAGCTGAGATCTGCTCGGTGAGCGCGGCCGGCGGCTGGGCATCGCTGACCAGCCTCGCGAGCTGACGCAAAGGCGCCACATGGGCGATGGCCCGGCGCTCGAATTTCGAGTGGTCGCCGACGGCGATCGCTGTGTCGGCCCGGCGCAGCGCAGCCTGTTTCACAGCGATCTTCTCGAGATCGAAATCCATGAGGGTGCCGTCGTCGTCAAAGCCGGAAAAGCCGAGAAAGGCGAGGTCGAAACGAATCGCCGAAATACCGGCGATCGTCGCAGCGCCTGCAAGCGAGCCATCGGCGCCGCGGGCGGTGCCGGCGAAGACGTGGAGCTGAAGCTCGCTTTCGCCCGCGAGGATGGTCGCGGCCGCAAGGCTCGAGGTGAAGACGCGCAGGCCGACCCGTCCGCGCAGGGCCCGCGCCACCGCCTCGACCGTCGTCCCGACATCGAGGAAGACCGAGGCGCCATCGGGGACGAGCGCTGCAGCCGCCTTGCCGATCCGTGCCTTCGCATCGGCGGCCCGGATGCTCTTCTCGAGATATCCCAGCCTGACGGTGGTCTCGCTCGGACCTGCGCCGCCATGGAAGCGCTGGAGCAGGCGCATGCGGTCGAGCTGGATGATGTCGCGGCGGATGGACTGCGCCGAGACCGTGAAGCGATGGGCGAGCGCATCGATCGTCGCATAGCCCTGCTCGCCGACGATGCGGACGATGTCCAGCTGGCGCTGCGTCAATTCCCCGGCCAGCTCCGCCTGAATGGTCATAAACCCGTCTCCACTGTAAACTATCTTACGCTTGCGTTATCAATGCTGGCAACCGAGCAGCGAAAGGGGCAAGCGAATGTCGACAGGATTGCGGTGGCTGCCAGATATCCGAGCCCTGATCGCAGACGGCAGGCGCTTCGATCCTTCGACGCTGAGCTGGCGAGCAGATGACACAGATCATGCCGGTGCGGTGGACGTCAGCGCGACCGCAGCGCTCCGGCATCTCGCGACGACGCAAGCGCTGAGGCGTGTGCCGATCGGCATCATCGGGCCGCGGGAGGCAACCCAGCATCAATGCGCACTCGCCGAAGAGCTTGGCTTCGCCATGGCCCAGCATGGCCTGCAGCTGCTCTGCGGCGGCAAAAATGGCGTGATGGAAGCGGCCTGCAAGGGGCATGCGGCTGGTGGCGGCCTGCCGATCGGCCTCTTGCCCGACGAGGAATGGCAGGCGGCGAACCCCTATGTCGCGATCCCGATCGCGACCGGCATCGGGCCGGCCCGCAATGCGATCATCGCCCGCAGCTGCCTCGTCCTGGTGGCGATCGGCGGCGGTGTGGGAACGCTGTCGGAAATGGCGCTGGGCCTGCAATTCAAGCGCCTTGTCCTGGCGCTCGCAGATGCGCCCGTGGTCGACGGGGTGCCGCGCCTGGACAGCACCGAGGCCGCACTGGCGCGGATCGCGGATCGCATTCTCTGGAACTTGTAAGATTTCTTCCATGTGTCATAAATCTATTACGTCAGGTCTCTACTGGATCGTCTAGCGCCGAAGTCCATGAAAGGTTGCGGCCTTGCCCTTGATCGCGATCGCCTATCTGATCTTCCTGGCGGCGCCGGTGCTGCTGCTCGCGCTCGGATCCTTCGGCGAGAACTGGAGCAACACGCTTCTCCCCAATGGCATGACCGGCCGCTGGTATGCCGAGGTCGCGAGCGATCCGAGCTTTCGCCGCGCCTTCGTTACCAGCCTCCAGGTCGTCGGCACCACCTGCGCACTCAATCTGCTGATCGGGCTACCGCTCGCCTATGCCATTCAGGCAGGTGCCCGCGGCGGTGTCCGCATCGCGGCGCGGCTGGTCACGCTGATGCCGGTCGCCGTCCCGGAGCTGGTCCTGGCCTTCGGCTTCATTCTCGTCTTCTCGTCCGACGCGCTGCCCTGGCTCGGTAGTTTCTGGCTGCTGGCGGCCGGCCACCTCGTCCTGACCTTGCCCTACACCGTGACGGCGCTCGTCGCCGACATGGAGCAGTTGCGTCTCGACGAATACGAGCACGCCGCCGCGACGCTCGGCGCTTCGTTCGCCGCCCGGCTGCGCGACGTCACGCTGCCGCTGCTCGGCACCAGCCTGATGTCGGCGATGCTGACGGTCGCCGCCCTGTCGATCGGTGAGTTCCAGCTTTCGAATCTGGTCTCGGGTTTCCTGTCGCGCACCTATCCGGTGGTGTTGCTCCAGGCCTTCTACGGCGCGACGGGCTTTGCCTGCGCCGCCACCATCGTCCTCCTGAGCCTCGCGATCCTGGCCTCGCTCGCCAGCAGCCTGACCGCCCGGTTCGCCGGCTCCAGCAAGGCGGAACCCGTCGCATGACGCTGAGATACGAGAATGTGAGCTTCACCTATCCGGGTGCGAGCAGCGGCGTCTTCGACATTTCACTCGAAATCGGCCGCGGCGAGTTGCTCGCCATTATCGGAGCCTCCGGCTCGGGAAAGTCGACGATCCTCAAATTGCTGGCCGGCTTCGTGAAGCCGGATCGCGGTCGCATCCTGATCGAGGGCGCGGAGGTCAGCGCGCTTCCACCCGAGGCGAGGCGTCTCGGCGTGGTGTTCCAGTCCTATGCGCTGTTTCCGCATATGCGGCTCTGGGAGAACGTCGCATACCCCCTGAAGGTGCGGGGCGTGAAGAAGGAGGCGCGGCGCGCCCAGGCCGTGGAGATGCTGCGCCGTGTCGGCATGGATATGCGCGCCGACGATCTGCCGGCTGCGCTTTCGGGTGGGCAGCAGCAGCGTGTCGCCCTGGCGCGCGCTTTGGTGTTCGAGCCGCGCGGACTGCTCCTCGACGAGCCGCTGTCGGCGCTCGATGCCGGCCTGCGCGTCGAGATGCGTGACGAGATCCTGCGGGTCCAGCGTTCCGCGGGCATCGCGACCCTGCTCGTCACCCACGACCAGGAAGAAGCACTGTCGATCGCCGACAAGGTCGCCGTGATGCGCGAGGGCCGCCTCATCCAGCTCGGCACGCCGCGCGAACTCTACGAGACGCCGGTCAATGCCAGCGTCGCGTCCTTCGTCGGCCAGTCCAATCTCTGGCCGGGCAAGATCGCCGGGGCCGGCCTGGTCGAGACCGCGATCGGCCCGCTTGCCTGCGAGACCCATGGCCGCTCGCCGGGCGAGTCGGTGATCGTCTTCGTTCGTCCGGAGCGGGTCGAGCCGGTCGACGCGGCCGGAATGGCAGAGGGCCCGGGGAGCTTCTCCGGCCAGGCTGCCGCGGATCGCTATCTCGGCCCGATCCGACGAATCGACCTCATGGTGGCTGGCGGGCTGATCCGCCTCGAAACCCATCAGCGCGAGCCAGTCACCGCCGTTTCCATTCCGCGCGATGCCGTGCGGCTGCTGCCCGCCGACTAGACCCTCATTCCAACTGCGAGGACATTCCGATGAACAGACGACACCTGTTGCAAGTCGCCCTCCTAGCCGCAGCCGGAACCATGGGCGGCGCGGCCTTCGCCTTCGAGGGCGCCGAACTCTATGCCGGCGAGAAGGCCCTCTACGAGAGCGCCCGCAAGGAAGGCCTGGTCGTCTCTTTCGACACCGGGCCGACCTGGGCCAACTGGGCAGGCCAGTTCAAGGCCTTCCAGAAGCGCTATCCCGGCGTCGAGATGGTCTATAACGATCTCGGTTCCGCGGCGACGGTCGTCGCCCTCGACAAGGCGCGCAACCGGCCGCAGGCCGACACCGCCTATTATTTCGCGGCATCGGCGCTCGATGCCGCGAAGGCTGGCGTCGTCGAAGGCTTCAAGCCCGTCAATTTCGACCGCCTCGACAACACCTTGCGTGACCCGGACGGCCGCTGGTTCTCGATCCACACCCTGAACGTCGCCTTCCTGGTCAACACAAAGCTGGTGAAGACCGTGCCGCAGAGCTGGGCGGACCTGCTCAAGCCCGAATACAAGAGCGCGATCGTCTATCAGGATCCCCGCTCGACGGGGCAGGGGCAGGTGGTGACCTTCGCCGCCGCCTTCGGCAATGGCGGCAGCATGGACGATGTCGCTCCCGGCATCGCCTATCTCGGCAAGCTGACCAAGGCCGGCAACGTGCTGCGCACCGTCGGCACCACGCCCTATGCCCAGTTCCTCAAGGGCGAGATCCCGATCTGGATCGGCTATGAGAACGACGGCCTGAAGGCGAAGTTCGTCGATGGCATGGGCGATGCGATCTCGGTGGTCATCCCGCAGGAAGCCTCGGCCGCCGCTCCCTACGCGATCTCCCTGGTCAAGAACGGGCCCAACCCCAATGCCGGCAAGCTCTGGCTCAATTTCATCATGAGCGATGAAGGCCAGAAGATCTTCGCCGAAGGCTTTGTGCGCCCGGCCGTCACCGGGGTTTCCATGCCCGCCAGCGTCGCCGACAAGATGCCGGCTGCACCGCAGGTGCGCGCGATGGACATCGCCAAGGCGACCGCCAAGAAGGCCGAGATCGACGCCGGCTGGGCCAAGGCCATCCTCGGCCAGTAACCGCCACGGCCAGGCTGTCCCAATGGGACAGCCTGGCGCTGCCCCTCCACCGAGGCGAAAGACGGTCGATGAGTGCGCGAGCATCCACTCCTACCCTGGCCGCCTTTGCAGCACCCGGCGCCATCGTCTTCGGGCTGTTTTTCCTGCTGCCGGTCTGCGCCGTGCTGGTCGGCGCTCTCGCCGATGGCGGCAGCGCCTTCGGGCGGCTCACGGCCGATCCCGTGTTCTGGAACGGGCTGCGCGGCACGCTCGTCCTCGGCACGGTCGCGCCGCTGTTCTCCCTGGTCGTCGGCTTCTGCGTCGCGCTGACCCTGTCGCGTCTCGCGCCCGGATTGCGCACGGCGGCTCTGATCGCGATCTCGCTGCCGCTGACCTTCTCGGGCCTGATCGTCGCCTATGGCTTCATCCTGCTGCTGGGCCGTTCCGGCTTCGTCACCCTGCTTCTGGCCGAGCTCGGCTTCGACCCGGCGGTGACCGGGGCCTTCATCTTCTCGCCGCTCGGCCTCGGCCTGGCCTATTCCTACTATCTGGTGCCCCGCGTGGTGCTGATCGTGCTGCCGGCCATCAGCAATTTCGACCGCAACCAGTTGACCGCGGCGCGCTCGCTCGGGGCCAGCGGCGCGAGGGCGCTCGTCGACGTCATGCTGCCGCAGATCATGCCGAGCCTCGTCGCGGCCTTCTGCCTGACCTCGGCAGTCGCGGTCGGCGCCTATGGCACGGCGCTCGCGCTGGTCGGCACGCAGGTGAACATCCTACCGCTCGTTCTCTACAGCAAGGTCTCGGAGACCGGCACCGACCTGCCGGCGGCTTCGGCCGCATCGCTCGTCCTGGTCGCCATCTGCGCGTTGGTCGTCTCGATCGGCGAGATCGTGGGACGCGGGCGAAAGGCGCGGGGATGACGAGAGCAGGGGACGGCCCGGCGCCATCATGCGTGTTCCTTTCAGGTTCTCGAAGCTTGCGTGACGTATTCGAGCACCCGCTGCTCTCGGCAATCTCACCCAGTTTTCCGATCTGACCCAGCGGCGCATGGGAGTGATGGACTCCGTCAGGTCCGATCGCCGACCCGGATCGCGCAGGTGATCTCCTTGACCGCAGTCGAGCCCGGTAGCGTGGCGGAGACGGCGCGGCGATTGAAGAGATCGGCGCCGGTGATGAGGGCGAAGCCCTTGCTGGCGGTGCTCATACTCTGTTCCTCTCTTTTCGTTCTGGTTGGTGGCGAGCACGGATAGTGCGTGCCGGCTGCGTCTCAAATGTCACTGATCTGCGCCGTGGCGGGCGGAGAGCAGCGTCACGATCGCGGACATGCCCGGGCGCAGCCGCTCGAGCTCAGGCTGGCCAGCGTCGAAGGCGATCCGCACCGGGATGCGCTGGACGACCTTGGTGAAGTTGCCGGTCGCATTGTCCGGCGGCAGCAGGGCGAACTGAGCGCCGCTCGCCGGCGAGAAGCTCTCGACGCGCCCGCGGAACACCGCGCCCGGCGCAGCGTCGATCGTGATCGCGACCGCGCCGCCGAGATGGAACGCCGGAAGCTGGGTCTCCTTGAAATTGGCGACCACCCAGAACGCGCGCGGCACGACCGCGATCAGAAGGGTGCCGGGCCGGACATATTGGCCGACTCGCGCCTGCCGCTCGCTGACCCAGCCATCCGCCGGTCCGCGCACGGTGGTGTGCTCCAGCTCGATCTCGGCAAGCCGTAAAGCGGCCTGGGCGCCGGCGATGTCGGCGGTGAGCTGCGGGCGCTGGCTGTCGAGCACCTCCATCTGGCGCCGGGCCGAGGTGACATTCGCCTGTGCCTCGGCGAGCTTGGCGGCGGCGCGCAGATGGTCGGCCTCGGTCTGCTCGCTGCGAGCCTGCGGCGCCCAGCCTTGCCGCCTGAGCTCGCGGATGCGGACGAAATCGCGGGCGGCGCGGTCGTCTTCCGCCTCGGCGCCTTTGAGGACGGCATGCGCCTGGTCGATCCGGCTTGCCAGATTGGCGAGCAGCGCGCGACGGGTGTCGAGGGCCGCTGCGGCCTGGTCGACGCGGGCGCGGTAGTCGCTGTCGTCGATGCGGAACAACACATCGCCCGCCTTGATCGCCTGATTGTCGCGGATCGAGACTTCGGTGATGTAGCCGGCGATGCGAGGGCTGATCGGGGTCACGTCGCCGCGGACATAGGCGTTGTCCGTGGTGGTCGACTGCAAGGCGGACAGCCAGCCCCTGGGCGCCACCGCGCCCGAGACCGCGCCGAAGACGGTACCGGCGACGAGAAGGCTACCCAATCCAGCGCTCAGGAGTTTCATCGTCGCCATGCACCGGATCGGCTTCGTCATTTTCCCAGGCGTACAGATGATGAGCCTGGCCGCGCTCTCGGCCTTCGAACTCGCCAATCTGGCGCTGCCCGGGGCCTATGATGTGTCTCTCCTGTCGGAGAGCGGCGGCCCGGTGAAGACCTCTGTCGGCCCTGCGATCGAGACGACCCCGTTCGACGACACGCCCTATGACACGGTGATCTTCGCCGGGGACCTGAAGGGCTCGGCCGGGCCGGACGGCGTGACGCAGTTCGTGCAGCACTCGGCACGGACCGCCCGGCGGGTGCTGCGGTCTGCACCGGCACCTTCGTCCTGGCGCAGGCCGGCATTCTCGACGGCCGCCAGGTGACGACCCATTGGGTCTGGGCCCGCGATCTCGCGGCGCGCTACCCCAAGATCAAGGTGGAACCGGACCGCATCTCCATCGTCGACGGCTCGATCTGGACCTCGGCCGGAATGAGCGCCGGCGTCGATCTGGCGCTCAGCATGATCGAGAAGGATCTGGGTCCCGAGGTCGCGCGGATGACGGCCAGGAAGCTGGTGCTCTACCATCGCCGCGGCGGCGGCCAGTCGCAGCATTCGGCCCTGCTGGAGATGGATGCCAAGTCCGACCGCATCCAGTCGGCTCTGGACTATGCCAGGCGCAATCTGTCCGGCCGGCTCAGCGTCGAGGACCTCGCCGATGCGGCGCGGCTGAGCCCGCGTCAGTTCAGCCGCGCCTTCCATGCCGAAACCGACCAGTCTCCGGCCAAGGCGGTCGAGACGCTGCGGCTGGAGGCGGCGCGGGTGCTGATGGAGCAGACCAGCCACCCGATCGAGGCGATTGCCGAGCAGACCGGCTTCGCCGATCGCGAGCGGATGCGACGCGCCTTCCTGCGAAGCTTCGGCCAGCCGCCCCAGGCGATCCGGCGCAATGCCCGGATGTTGTCCTAGAGCAATTCCGCAATTCTTCGAATCGCGGAAATGTTCTAGGTCCCTGTTTTATCATATTTTCTTCACGCGAACCGGTCCCCGCTTCGCTCGAAAATGCTCTAGAGTCGAGGCGGAGAGGTCCGGCTCAGGAGGCCGGAGGGCCTCCGCTCCAGCGCCAGCGCTATCCCGGAAGCCTGGGGATGCTGCTGTCGACCCCGCTGACCACGCGACGAACGCAAACCTTGCCGCCCCATGTGACCTCGGCCGTAGCCGGCTTTTTGTTGGTGCCCGCCCCGTTTCCCGGCATCATCGCGCCATGATCGACCTGCGCAATATCGAGACCTTCTTCTGGGCGGCCGCGCTCGGCAGTCTGCGGGCGGCCTCGGAGAAGCTCGGCACGACCCAGCCCGCGATCTCGCAGCGGATCGCCTCGCTGGAGACCGCGCTCGGCGTGCGCCTGTTCGAGCGCGATGCGCGCGGCGTGAAGCTGACCGCCAAGGGCCATGAACTGCTCGCCCATGCCGAACGGATGATGCAGGCGCGCCGCGACATGATCCAGGCCGCCCGCGACCAGACCACGATGAGCGGCACGCTGCGGATCGGCGTCGCCGAGACCATCGTCCAGACCTGGCTGCCCAAGCTGATCGAGGAGGTCCACGTCGCCTATCCGGCGCTCGTCCTCGAGATAGAGGTCGACAGCACCCATGTGCTGCAATCGCATCTGATGGCGCGCCAGATCGATCTCGCCTTCCTGCTCGGCCCCGTGCTCGAAGCGCGGGTGGAGAACCTGCCGCTCTGCACCTATCCGCTCGCCTGGGTCGTCAAGCCCGGCGCCGGCCTCGGCCCCGGCCCGGTCACGCTCGCCCGCATCGCCGGGCTCCCGATCATCACCTATCCCTCCAACAGCTCGCCCTACCGGCAGGTCCGCGACATGCTGATGCGCGCCGGCATCTCGACGCCGCGCATGTATGGCAGCGCCTCGCTCTCGATGGTGGTGCGCATGGTGCTCGACGGCATCGGCGCGGCCGTGATCACACCGGTCTTCCTCGGCCGCGAACTGGAGCGCGGCGAATTGCAGATCGTCGAGGTCGAGGCCGACCCTTTGCCAGATCTCAGCTTCACCGCGAGCTGGATCGACGGGCCCGACAGTCATCCCTCCCGCGTCATCGCGCGCATGGCGCAAGCGGTCGCACGGGAGTCCCCCGCCGGCCAGAAGGGGTGATAAATCCGGCTTATACCTCGGTTCCAAACATACGATTGGACAGCAACGCCCCCGATGCCCTGCAATGCCGATGCATAGACGGCTCTAAAGTCGCGGCAGAGGGGTCACGCGTTGAACCTTGCAGACATCATCGTTTCGGCAGGCCTGGTCATTGGCGCCGCTGTCGTCATCTCGGCCTGAGCCGCAATGACGGGCGGGGCAACGGGCGACATCGCTGAAGTATTCGCGAAGCGGCGGCAAGCTCTGCTGTGTCTGGCGCGTGATCATGGTGCCGACAGCGTTGCGGTCTTTGGCTTCGGCAGCGCCCTCGGCGCCGGCAGCGCCTCGCACGGCGCCCTTCGTTTCTTCAGTGGCTGGGACGGGCATGAGAGCCTGTCGCTGCTGCTCGTCACCGAGGAGGGCGCGCGCCTCATCGTCGGCAGCCCGTTCATGCTGCCGCTGGCGCGCGAACTGGGGCCCCATCTCGCCGCCGAATATCGTCCGCCGCTGGCCTGGGGCAAGGCGCTCGTGGCGCGGACGAACGGCACTTGCGTCGCAACGGTCGGCTTCGGCGAATTGCCCCGGCAGGTCGACTCCGCGCTGGCGGCAGATGGCTTCACTGCCGGTCCGTCGCTGGATGATGCCGCGGCGCGGCTGCGGCTGCTCAAGGATTCCGCCGCCCTCAGACGGCATCGTGACGCGGCTGCCCTGTGCGACCTGCTCTTCGGTCGGCTCGGTGCCGAGCTGGCGCGACGGCGTCCGGCCTGGGAAATCCAGCTCGATCTCGAAACCGAGGCGCGCAGGCAGGGTGCCGACTACAGCCGGACCTGGCTGACCATCGCACCGGCGGCGGACTATCCGCGCTACTGGCCTGCGGAGGCCCGGCGGGTGCCGGAATACGGCGACCAGGTCCTGTTGGGCGTCGCTCTCACGGTCGACGGCCATTGGGGCCATGGCATCCGGATGGGCAGCATCGGGCCGCAGAAACCCGCGCATCGCGCCCTCGCCGGCCATGTCGAGGCGATGCTGGGAGCGGGTCTGGCGGCGCTGCGTCCGGGCTTGCCGCTGGCGGGCGCCGAAGCGGCCATGGAGGCCGTGCTGGCCGAGCGTGTCGATGCTCGTGACCGTCAGAACCTCCGGCGCTTCCGCAATGGGCACGGCCTCGGCTTCTCCTATGAGGAGCCGCTGACGACCGCGGTCTTCCGCCAGCATTTCGACCCCGGCGCGCCGCCCGCCGCGGCCTCCGATCTCGCGCTGGCGCCCGGCATGCTCTTCGAGCTGCACCCTAACCTGTTCGTGCCCGATCTCGGCGGCGCGGCGCTCGGCGAGATGGTTCTCGTCACGCCGGACGGCCCGGAATGCCTGCTCCGCCACCCTCGCGCCTGCCAGTCCTGGGACTAGGGCGCGAGGCATTTCACCACCAACCACCAACGAGGGGATAAACGATGAAAGCTTTCATTCTCGCCGCCGGTCTGCTCGCGGCGACCGCAGCCTCTGCTCAGGATCTGCCGAAGGCCAATCTCAAGGTGGTCGGCGGGCTCAGCAATCTCACCGCCTATCAGGACTATGAGCAGCCGTTCTGGACCAAGACCATCCCCGAGAAATCGAAGGGCCAGGTCACGGCCGAGATCAAGGGCTTCAACGAGATGGGACTGAAGGGGCCCGAATTGCTGCGTTTGATGTCGCAGGGCGTGATCGAGTTCGGCACCGCCACCCTGTCCTATTTCGCCAGCGACAACCCGATCAACGAGGCGATCGACCTCGCCGGCCTCGCGCCCGACGCCAAGACCGCTCGCGCGATCACCGACGCGTTCGCGCCGATCTATGCCAAGTTCTACGGCGAAGGCTCGAAGGTCCGTCTGCTCGGGATCTCCCCCTATCCGGCGCAGGTGCTGTTCTGCAACGCCGAGATCAAGGGCCTCGCCGATCTCAAGGGCAAGAAGGTCCGCACCTCCAGCCGCACCCAGGCCGAGTTCGTCGAGGCCTTCGGCGGCTCGAGCGTGACAATGGCCTTCGGCGAGGTCGTGCCGGCCCTGCAGAACAAGGTCGTCGACTGCGCCATCACCGGCTCGCTCTCGGGCTATTCGGCCAAGTGGTACGAGGTCTCGACGCATCTGCTGGCGCTGCCGATCAACTGGAACCAGCAGATCCACGCGGTCAACGAGGCCGCCTGGAACAAGATCGACCCCAAGGTCCGCGAGTTCCTGGCGACCAACATCAAGGCCCTGGTCGGCCAGATCTGGGACGCCGCCGCGCAGCAGACCCAGCAGGGCTATGACTGCAACACCGGCGCCGCCGCCTGCACCCTGTCGGTCAAGGGCAAGATGCAGCTCGTCGTCCCGACCGACGCCGACAAGGCGCTGCTCAAGACTGTGCTGCAGGAGAAGGTGCTGCCGAAATGGGCTGCGCGCTGCTCGGCCGATTGCGTCGCCGGCTTCAACGCCACGGTCGGCAAGGAACTCGGCCTGACCGCCAAGAAGTGAGCGCCCCGGCAGAGGCCGGCTCGCGCCGGTCTCTGCCCCGATCTCCCTGGGAGCCGAGGATTCCATGACCAATCCGCCCCCGCCTAACGCTCTGGCGGCGCTGCTGCGCCATGCCGAGAGCCTGTCCCGCGTCGCCGTCTGGTGTGCCGGGGCGCTGACGATCGCGAGCGTGCTGCTGATCTCCTTCGACGTGCTCGCCCGCAAATTCCTCGGCTTCACCACCGGCGGTGCGGACGAATTGTCGAGCTACGCCTTCGCCGTCAGCACGAGCTGGTCGCTCGCCTTCGCGACGCTGCAGCGGGCCAATGTCCGCGTCGACGTGCTCTACCAGTACTTCCCCGTGCGGCTCGCCGCCGTCCTCGACTGGGTCTCGCTGGTCGCGCTCGGCGTCTTCATGGCGATGCTGACCTATTACGCCTATGACGTGGTCGGCGCCTCGCTCGCCCAGAGCTCGCGGGCCAATACGCCGCTGGCGACGCCGCTGGCGATCCCGCAGGGGCTTTGGTTCGCCGGCCTGCTCTTCATGTGCGTCATCCTCGCTTTGATGCTGCTGCGCGCCTCGGTCGCGCTGGTGACCGGCGATATCGCCACCGTGAAGGCGATCGCCGGCGTGCGCTCGACCCAGGAAGAGGCCGAAGAGGAAGCCGCCGCCGGCGAGCGCATGGTCAAGGGAGAAGCGGCATGATCGCCACGACCCTCATCCTCCTGCTCGTCCTGATCGGCCTGTCGATCCCGGTCGGCGCGGCGCTCGGCGTGCTCGGCCTGATCCTCGACCCGCTCTACTCGATGCTGCCGCTGACGCGCGGCATCGGCGAGCTCGCCTGGAGCACCAACAACGAGTTCCTGCTCGTCGCCATCCCGCTCTTTATCCTGCTCGGCGAGATCCTGCTGCGCTCAGGCTTCGCCGAGCGCATGTACGGCGCGATGAGCCTGTGGCTGTCCTGGCTGCCGGGCGGGCTGATGCACGCCAATATCGGCGCCTCTGCCCTGTTCGCGGCGACCTCGGGATCGAGCGTCGCGACCGCCGCAACGGTCGGCACCGTCGCGCTGCCGCAGATCAAGCGCTACGGCTACAATGAGCCGCTCTTCCTCGGCAGTCTCGCCGCCGGCGGCACGCTCGGCATCCTGATCCCGCCCTCGATCAACCTCGTGCTCTACGGGGTGCTGACCAACTCCTCGGTGCCCAAGCTCTATCTCGCCGGCATCATCCCTGGCCTGCTGTTGGCCGGCCTGTTCATGCTCACCGTCATCATCGGTTGCGTGGTCAAGCCGGAATGGGGCGGGCGCCGGATCACCGCGAGCTGGGGCGAGCGCTTCGCCAGCCTGGCGCATCTGGCCCCGCCGCTCGGCATCTTCTTCCTCGTCGTGGGCTCGATCTATGCCGGCCTTGCAACCCCGACGGAAGCCGCCGCGCTCGGCGTCACCGGCGCGATGCTCCTGGCGGCCTGGTCGCGCCGCCTGACGCTGTCGATGCTGCGCGAAGCGGTCGAGGGTACGATGAAGGCGACCGCGATGATCATGCTGATCATCCTGGCCGCCGCCTTCCTCAACTTCGTGATGTCGGCGACCGGGATCACCGACGCGATCACCAATTCGATCCGGGGGCTCGGCTTCTCGCCGGTCCAGATGCTGGTCGTGATCGTGGTGTTCTACCTGATCCTCGGCTGCTTCATGGAGACGCTCTCGATGATGATCACCACGATCCCGATCGTGGCGCCGATCATGATCGGGCTCGGCTACGATCCGATCTGGCTGGGCATCCTGATCATCGTGCTGGTCGAGGCCGCGCTGATCACCCCGCCGGTCGGCCTCAACCTCTTCGTGGTCCAGAGCCTGCGCAAGAGCGGCACGATGAATGCGGTGATCGTCGGCAGCATGCCCTATGTCGCGGCGATGGCGGCGCTGCTGCTGCTGCTCGCGCTCTTCCCGGACCTCGCACTCTTCCTGCCCCGCGTCTTCGAATAGGCGCGGCGCATCGCCTTTCTCCCATCCCCGTAAACTCCGCAGGACGTCATGGAACTGAACTTCACCGTCGAAGGCGGCGCTGCCCCGCAGCCGCTCAAGGTCGATCTCACCGAGCTGGTCGTCGCCGGCTGGGCCGGGCGCGACCGCGCCGCGATCGAGCATCACATCGAGGAACTCGCCGCCATCGGGGTGCCGCGCCCGAGCACCGTGCCACTCTATTACCGCGTTGCCGAAGCCCTGGTGACGCAGGCCGAGAGCATCCAGGTGCTCGGCACCGAGAGCTCCGGCGAGGTCGAGACCTTCGTCTTCAGCGCGGGCGGGCAGACGTATGTCAGCCTCGCCTCCGACCACACCGACCGCAAGCTCGAGACGATCGGCGTCGCGATCTCCAAGCAGGTCTGCGCCAAGCCGCTGGCGCGCAAGGCCTGGCGCTTCGCCGAGGTCGCCGGCCATTGGGACGAGATGATCATCCGCTCCCATATCGAGGAGAACGGCGTGCGGGTGCTCTATCAGGAAGGGCCGCTGGCCAGCCTGCGCCCGCCGCTCGAGCTGATCGCCGGCTTCACAGGCGGCGCGGCGCTCCTGCCCGACGGAACCGGCATGATCTGCGGCACGGTGGGGGCGATCGGCGGCATTCGGCCGGCGCCCTCCTTCGCCATGGAGCTGTTCGACCCCGTGCTCGGCCGCAGCATCGAGCATAGCTACCGGATCGTCTCGTTGCCGGAAGTCGCCTGACATGAGCCGGACCTTGATCGAACTGCGCGATGATCTTGCCGCGGGGCGCACCACTTCCGTCGCCTTGACGGAAGACGCCCTGGCGCGTGCACGGGCGAGCGATGGCGAAGGCGCTCGCGTCTTCACCAAGCTCTATGCCGAGCGCGCGCTCAAGACGGCGCAGGCCTCCGACGCGCTGCGGCAGGCCGGCTTCGTGCGTTCGCCGGTCGAGGGCCTGCCGATCTCGATCAAGGACCTGTTCGACGTCGCCGGCGACATTACCATGGCCGGCAGCGTCGCTCTCGATGACGCGCCGCCGGCCAAGGCCAATGCGCCGGTGGTCGAGCGACTCATCGCGGCCGGCGCGATCATCGTCGGCCGCACCAACATGACCGAGTTCGCCTTCTCCGGGCTCGGGCTCAATCCGCATTACGGCACGCCGCTGAACCCGTTCGATCGCGCCGCCAAGCGCATTCCGGGCGGCTCGTCCTCGGGGGCGGCCGTCTCGGTCAGCGACGGCATGGCCGCAGCCGCGGTCGGCACGGACACCGGCGGCTCGGTCCGGATCCCCGCTGCGCTGTGTGGCCTCACCGGCTTCAAGCCGACCGCCCGGCGTGTGCCGCGCGACGGGGCCCTGCCGCTCTCGACCAGTCTCGATTCGATCGGCCCGATCGGGCGCAGCGTCGCCTGCTGCGCCATGCTCGACGCGGTTCTCTCCGGAACCGGCGAGAACCTGCTCGGCGAAGCGAGCCTCGCCGGTCTGCGGCTCGCCGTGCCCAGGACCGTCGCGCTCGACGGCATGGACACGAGTGTAGCGGCGAGCTTCGAAGCCGCGCTCAGCACTCTGTCACGAGCCGGGGCGCAGATCAGCGAGATCGTCGTCCCGGAATTCGCGCAGCTCGGCGCGATCAACGCCAAAGGCGGCCTTGCGGCGGCGGAAGCCTGGCACTGGCATCGCGAGCTGATCCAGCGGGCCGGCGATCGCTACGACACGCGCGTGCGGGTGCGGATCCTGCGCGGCCGCGAGCTCTCGGCGGCCGACTATATCGACCTGCTGGCGGCGCGCTCCGCCTGGATCGCGTCCGTGGAGGCGCGGATCGCCCCGTTCGACGCCTTGGTCATGCCGACCGTGCCGATCGTCGCGCCCCGTATCGACGAGCTCGCGGATGATGCCGCCTTCGGCGCCACCAACCTGCTGATCCTGCGCAATCCGACCTTCATCAACTTCCTCGACGGCTGCGCCGTGAGCCTGCCTTGCCATCGTTCCGGCGAGGCCCCGGTCGGGCTGATGCTCGCCGGCGCCGCCGGCCGTGATCGCGCGATCCTGTCGATCGGGCAGGCGGTGGAACAGGCGCTGCGCGCCACAAGCGGGAGCTGAGGCCATGGAAGACAACCTGCCCTTGCTCGATCCCTATGCGGCTCGCCTTGCCATCCGCTCGGGGGCCTTCGACGCGCCGACCGCGAATGTCGCGCCGGGCTTCGTCCAGGCCAATCTGGCGATCCTGCCGCGCGAGCTCGCCTTCGAGTTCATGCTGTTCTGCCAGCGCAATCCGAAGCCCTGCCCGTTGATCGGGGTGTCCGAGATCGGCGATCCGATGCTGCCGGCGCTCGGGCGCGACCTCGACATCCGCAGTGACCTGCCGCGCTACCGGCTCTGGCAGGACGGCGAGCTGGTGGCGGAGCCGACCGATATCCGCGGCTACTGGCGCGACGATCTCGTCAGCTTCCTGATCGGCTGCTCCTTCTCCTTCGAGGAGGCGATGCTCGCCGCCGGGCTGCCGGTGCGCCATATCGAGCAGGGCAGTAACGTGCCGATGTACCGGACCTCGATCGCGACCGCCCCGGCCGGCCGCTTCTCCGGGCCGCTCGTCGTTTCGATGCGCCCGCTGACGCCGGCCGAGGCGATCCGCGCCGTCCAGATCACCGGCCGGTTTCCGTCGGTCCATGGCGCCCCGGTTCACTTGGGGGATCCCGCTGCGATCGGCATCCGGGACATCATGGCGCCCGACTATGGCGATCCCGTCGAGATCAGGCCGGGCGAAATCCCGGTATTCTGGGCGTGCGGCGTGACGCCACAAGCGGTCATCGCCAAGACCCGCCCCGGCTTCTGCATCACCCACGCCCCCGGCTACATGCTCGTCACCGATATTCGCAACGGCACGCTCGCGACGGGCTAGAGCATTTCCCGCAATTCTTCGAATCGCGAGATTGCTCTAGGTCCTTGTTTTATCGCATTTTCTTCACGCGAATCGGTGTCCACTTCGCTCAAAAATGCTCTAGAGCGCGCTTCTTTTACACGGAAGCGTATCCTGCGTTCGCGATGTATTTGGCGCATTCGTTGGGCGAGACGAGCTGGATTAGGTCGCCGAGCTTTCGCCAGGTTGCCTCGACAGTTCTGCACTCCGCGTCGCGCTCGGCCTAACGAACCCAGTTGGCGATCGACTGCGCGGGCGGCTCAAACTCCAGGGCAAGCTCTTCAGGCGTTCGTCCGGATCGAACCAACTCCACCATCTGTCGCCGGAACTCCGGCGGATAGGCATTGCGAAAACGCGGCATCGGACACTCCAGAAAATGACGTCAAGGGTGTCCACAAAGTAGGGTCAACTCCGCTATCGTCTTGCGCCGCGGCTCGAGAGCGATAGCCGCAAGAGTGTGTTGTGACAGATCGAGCCATTCAGCATGGTCTGTTCCGTTTGCGATCTGCCGCGCGTGGTCGCAACTGGATATGATGGCCTTTTGCCTTGGTTTCTGCGCCATGCCAGCCGGTCGATCTATGCGCTGCGGATGCATGTCGGCTCGGTCCACGTTCTCGGGGGCCTTCCGATGAGTGATGCCTCTCATCGCCTCGTGAGCATTCTGGGCGCGAACCCGTTCTTCGCGGGCTTCGAACAGGATGCGCTCGAGAAGATCGCGGCGGTCTGCAGGCAGCGGCGCCTCGCCGCCCGGGAGATCCTGTTCCTCAAGGGCGATGCCGGTGATGGGCTTTATGCCATCCGACGCGGCCTGATCCGCATCGGAACAGTGGATGATCTCGGTCAGCAGATGACGATGAACGTCCTCGGCGGCGGCGATGTCTTCGGTGAGATCACCTTGCTCGACGGCCAGTCGCGCACGGCCGACGCTGTGGCGATGGAGGACACCGACATGTTCTTCCTGCCGCGGCAGGACTTCTTGAGCCTGCTCAATCGCGAGCCGCCGATGGCGCTGCAACTGATCGACCTCCTCTGCGCCCGGCTGCGCGATGTCATCGGCCGGCTGGAGGAGACGACATTCCTGCCGTCCGCGATCCGATTGGCACGACGCATCCTGGTGCTCGCCGCCGACTACGGCACGGATGTCCATGCCTCTCAGGAGGAATTGGCCTCTCTTACTGGAGTGACGCGCGAAACGGTCAACCGCCATCTCCAGTCCTGGAAGCGCACCGGCATCATTTCGTTGGGACGAGGGCGAGTCCTGATCCGGGATATCGACGACCTGCGGCGCCTGGCGAAGGTCGATGCCGCCTAGTGGCAGTGGCCAACGCCGCGAAAGCCCGATTCGAGCACCTAGGCCAATTCCGCAACTCTCCGAATCGCGAGATTGCTCTATGCTTTTGTTCTATCGCATTTTCTTCACGCGAACTGGTGCCCACTTCGCTCGAAAATGCTCTAGCTCGCTGTCGCTTCGCCGGCAGCGAAAACCCGAACCGGCTTGTCGAAGCCCTTCAGGACGCGGGCATCGAGTTCGATCAAGGGCACGCGCCCGTCGACTGCGTCAGCGGCAGCCATGTCGATCAGCACCTCGGCATTGCGCGCGCTCGCGCACAAGCGCGCTGCGAGATTCACGACGCTTCCGACCGCCGTATACTCGAGCCGACCTTCCGTGCCGATACGCCCTACCGTCGCTGGCCCCAGAGCGAGCCCGACCCCGAAACCGAGACGATGATCCAGCGGCTCGCGATCGCGCAGCAGGGACTGGACGGTCTTCTGCATGTCCCGCGCCATACGGATGGCGCATAGAGCCGGGTCTGGGCGGGAGACAGGGGCGTTGATCAGGACCATCATCCCATCGCCTGAAAAATGCGTCAGCGTCGCCCCGTGGTCGATCACCACTCTATCCAGGGCGTCGTAATAGTCGTTGAGGAAACTCATGACGACGTTCGGTTCGGCGCGTGCCGAAAAGGCGGTGAAGCCGCGCAGGTCACCGAAAACAACCACCACCTCGATGCGCCGACCGTCGAGCACACTGTCGTCGCCCGAGTGGTCGACCAGTTCTGCCACCTGGGGTGCGAGAAACCGCTTGAGACGACCGATCCGTTGCGAGCGTTCCTGCGATACCGCCAGATCGCCGGCCATCGCGTTGAAGCGCGTCGCCAGCCGCTCGAATTCGTCGCCGGTGGCGATGTCGATCCGGTGGTCGAACTGCCCGGCACCGATCCGTGCCACGCCGTCTTCCAGAATGCGGATCGGCTCGATCATGCGCTGGGTCAGCCAGTAGGCGAGCGCGGCCGCAAGCCCTGAGCCAATGATGAGGAAGGCACTTGTTCGCCACAGAGCCGCATAGATCGGCTCGAACGCCTCTGCGACCGGCTGCTTGACGACGACGCTCCAGTCGATGCCGGGTATGGGTGCCATCGCGGCCAGAACCATGTGGCCGTCGATGTCGCGTCCCGACGCCGCCTTGCCGCTTTGCGCCGCAATCTTCGCCCGAAGAGTCTGGAGCGGCCGTATTGCGGTCTGGTCGGCCCGCAGGACTAGGCTGATATCGGGATGAGCGATCAGGCGCCCCGGCTGGTCGAGCACGAACGCTGCTCCCGTCCGACCAACCCGGATCGCCGAGATGACGTCCCAGATCAATTTGAGATTGACCTCGGCGACCGCCACGCCGACCGCCGAACGGGTGCCGGCCACGGCAATGGTCAAAAACGGTTCCGAGCCGCCATGGAAGCTCACGGGGCCATACCAGGCGCCGCCCGGGCGAATATTTTTGAGCGCCGGGCTGAGCGGATGGTCCGCGCCGCTCTCGACCTTGTTGAGCCCCATGCGCGAGACGAATACGCGCTCTCGGCCGGTGGCATCGACAAGGGTCAGGCTGACCACGGCGGGGACCTGACGCAACAGGCGAAAGGCGTCGAGCCTGCGTCTTTCGTCAGCGCTGTCCGACCATGGCAATTGAACTGTCCAGGCCAGCTGATCGCGAATCCCGTCCAGGAAGTCCTGGATCTTCGCGGCGGCAGATCGGGCTTCGGCTTCGAGAAGGTCGTTCAGCCGCGCTCTCTGGTCGCGATGGCCGAACCAGGCTTCGCTGCCGCCGGCGACAAGCAGGGGTATGACCACCGCCGCGAACAGCGCGACGAAATACTTCGCGAAGAGCGAGCTCCGAAGGGCGGGTGGCGCTTGAGTCACCGTGACAGCTCATACGCCGGCTTCCCGGCCAAATTACTCGATCACCACTTCCGCACTGCTCAGAAGCGATGGGGGCATCGTCAGCCCAAGCTGTCCGGCGGCCTTCAGATTGACGAACAGCTCGACCTTCGTCACGCGCTGGACCGGCAGGTCCGATGGCTTCTCACCCTTGATGATCCGGCCGGCATAGATCCCGGTATGACGGTGCGATTGCTGGAAGTCGCCGCCATAGCTCATCAGACCGCCGGCATTCGGGAAATCCCGCGCCTGGGTGATGGCGGGCACCTTATGGCGCTCGGCCAGCTCGGCGAGGCGCCGGCTTCGATAGGCGAAATAGGGATCGGAGGTGAAGACCAGCCCTGGCAGCTGCATCTGCGACACCGCTACGAAAAGAGCCTCCAGTTCCGGCTCGCTGCTGGCAGTGAGGAGGCGCAGCTCCAGCCGAAGACTGCTTGCAGCGGCCTGCAGATTTTTCGACTGCGAAGCCGAGGTCGGACTTGCCGGGTTGACCGCGACGGCGAAAGTCCTGGCGGCCGGAAACAGCTCGCTCATGAACTCCAGTCGTTTCAGCGAGACCTCGACGCTGAGGCTGCTGACGCCGGTGAGATTGCCGCCCGGGCGGGACAGGCTGGCGACCAGGCCCAGCGCGACCGGATCACCGCCCATCTCAAAGACGATCGGGATCGTCTTGGTTGCAGATCGGGCGGCAAGCGCCACCTCCGCACCACCTGGTGCGACCATTACGGTGACCTGGCGATCGGCCAGAGCCAGTGCGAGCGCCGGCAATCGGCTGTACTCGCCCTCTGCCCAGCGAAAATCGATCGCGACGTTGCGGCCATCGACATAGCCGGCTTCGGCCAGGCCCTCGGCGAAGGCGACGAGCCGACTGGCGTAAGCTTCGGGCGATTCCGAGCCGAGATAGCCGATGACCGGCGTGGCCTTTTGCTGCGCACGGGCCGAGATCGTCGACGCCATCATCGCGCCGAGCAGCGCGATGGTCTCGCGCCGCGTCGTTGGAACAGCCTGGCGCAAGGAGCAAGGCATGAACCGCACGGCCGTTCCCCTTCCGACCGACATTGGCGCAGGTCAGGAAACGCCCAACTTGCTCCGTCCCCCTCATATCATGCTGGATGAACCGTGTCGCGAAACCGGTTCGCCACCGGCCTACCTAAACGGGATTACGACGCTCTTGCTCCGTCAGAGCGTCAGCCGCCTTGCCTGCTCGATGCACGAGACGCGCAGAGGTGAACGGGGAAGCGCTGCAATAGACTGGACGCCTGTCGCAGCGCAGGTATCAGCGTGGCCACCAGAGTTTAAGCGCGAGTGGATCGTGCCGGAGACCGATGCGGGGTGCAGGCGCGGACAAATGTGAGCGAACTCAGTTCAGCGCCCGCGTAACGACGACCTCGAGATAGCTGCTCGGCACAACCACGGTGGAGTCGCCCGACCGGTTGAACTGCTCGACCAGCGCCATCAGATCCCGTGTCAACGCCGCCCTGGCAGGCTCGTCCAGCGCCCCGAAGACCTTGAGAACGGGTCCATAATAGCCGCTGAAGACCTGGAGCCAGTGGTCCGGCGAGCGGTAGCGGAAGACGAAGTCGCGCCGCCTTGTCTGGATGGCAGCACCCGCCGAGCCGAACAGCTCGGCCAGGCGTTGTTCGGTGCCCCAGAGTGCAGGCGAGCGCAGCCCGGGAGCCGGCGGGACATAGGTCCCGATCGTCCTGAAGAGATGACCGATGAAGCCATCCGGTGTCCAGTTGGCCAAGCCGATCTTGCCGCCATGCCTGCAGACCCGCAACAGCTCAGCGGCCGCGCGCTCCTGGTCTGGCGTGAACATCACCCCGAAGGTCGACATGACCGCATCGAACTGGCCGTCCGCGAAGGGCAGTGCCTCGGCGTCGGCCTCACGGAAGACGATGTCGAGATGCTCGGCCACCGCGCGCTCGCGGCCGCGCTCGAGCAGCGTCGCGACATAGTCCGTGCTGGTGACGTCGCACCAGCGGCGAGCCGCAGCGAGACTGGCATTGCCGTTTCCGGCGGCGACATCGAGCACGGCCTGGCCGCCGCGCAGATCGAGCGCCTCGCACAGCCGTTCGCCGACGATCTGCAGGGTGGTTCCGACGACGGCATAATCGCCGGACGACCAGGCGCCGTGCTGGCGTAGCTTGATCGCTTCGTGGTCGATCTTCTGAACGGCACTGCCTTGAAGCATGGCGGACATGGGATGGTGTTCCTTTTCAGATTGGCTCGGTAGGCTTGGATGAACGGGTGAGGCGCCGCGCTTCGGGGGCGCTCGCGCCATGTTGTCAGCGGTCACGGCTGCGGATCGGCGCGCCGGATGGCGAACTCGATCTCCGAACGGCTGATGCCGATATCCTTCAGCATCCTGTCGTCGAGACCCGACAATGCGTTTGCCGCGTGACGGATCTGCACTCCGAGGGCGATCCTGCGCAGCCGTCCGGACAGCGCCTCGATCAGTCTCGTCGTCAGCGGGCGCCGCGCCGGCTTTCGGTGAGGCGGGACGAATGGGCCATGGACCTCATAGAGGAACTGGTCACTGAGGATCTGCCCGACCGCCATGCGTCCGGCGAGCCGATCGAGCACCGACTTGGTGCGAGGCCGCAGCATGTCGGCCAGGGCGTCGATGTCATGAAGAAAGTCGCTTCTCAGCGCATACATTGGGTCGCTCCCTTGCGTTGTCCGCCGCCTCCTCGGGCGGTGTTGCGGCGTTGTGGCGGTTGGGAGGGCATTGCGTCTGTGATGTGCCGCACATAGGCGTCTCAGCGCGGCGGCATTGTCGATGACGCGGGCGAGCCAGAGGCCGCACACGGAAGAGCCGCCTTCGCACTTCGCATCAGGCCTCGGATCGACTACGCTGTCTAAAATCTGAGATTCAGATGATGCGGCAGACGGGGTCGGCTCGATGGCAATCCGGTTCGAGGAAATCGGTGAGCGGCTGAAAGCCTACCGCCTGGGACGCGGGCTGCTGGCCGAGGACGTCGCCGAGCGTCTCGGGATCTCGCGGGCGGCTGTCTACCGGATCGAAGCCGGGGGCGTGGTCAAGATCGAGACCCTGGAGCGGCTGGCGACGCTGTTGGAGACGACCGTCGCTTCGCTGCTCGGGGCAGGGGTCGAGTATTACTCCAGCCCGCTCAGCTATTTCGAGCGCATGCGGCAGATCGAGGAGCAGGCGGACCAGGTCGTCGCGCATTTCCCGCCGCTGTCCTATCTGCTGACCTCGGACGGCTACTCCGCCCATTTGCGGCAGACCCTGGTGGAGGCGCTGCCACCCCACGTCGCGCGCGATCAGGCGGTGGCGGAAATCGATGCCATCATCGCGATCCTCGATGAGCGCAAAAACGCCCGCAAGCGCCGTCGCCTGAGCGTCGTCAACTTCGTCAATGTGCTCGAGATCGAGCGCTGGCTCAAACTCGGCGTCGTCGGCCGTTTCAACCTGCCGCCGGCCGAGCTGGCCCGCCGCCGCCTGGCCGCGCGCGCCGAGGTCGAGCATCTGATCGGGCTGATCGAGAGCGAGCCGATGGGGGTTCAGATCGGCCTGATCGAGGAGACGCTGCCGAACATCACCTTCCAGCTTTTCCGCACCGCGGAGAAGACGCTGCTGGGCCTCAGCCCGTTCCGCCTGGGCGGCGAATTGCCGAATCTCCGGTCCGGCATCGCCATGCTGACCGCGGATGAGGAGCCGGTACGCCTCTATGAGGAGATTGCCGATGGGCTCTGGCGCCGTGCCCTCAAGGGCAGCGAGGCCGGGGCCGTTCTGCGCGCCGCACTCGACCGCTCGGCGATCGCGCCGCCGCCGCGGAAGGAGGCATCCTCGGAGCTGGTCTGATGCCGGCTCAAGTCTTGTCGCAAAATTGAGATTGTTCTTGCAATTGAGATTTTGGCATGGGATAGAGTGATGACGCCACGGCATCGGGTTTCCCGTGCCGTTGCTGATTTCTCGCGGCCGAGATCGACGCCTCGGCCGTCAAGCGGCGCAGGCAAGCGCCCTGGGAAAGCGGGCGAGCGCCCAAACTCCAATCGTCTTGAGACCGGCTGGCAGCCGCGCGCGGAAGCGCGCGCTGGTGCTTTGGCGTTTCGGCACGCATCGCAAAGAAAAGCAAAACGGGGGACTTCGCCGTGAGTGACAACCAGGCCGCCATGGGCGGCTCCATCGCCCTATCGTCTCCGACAGAGGTCGACAGCAAGGCCCGCAAGGCGCTCTGGGGCGCCGCCATCGGCTACGCCATGGATGGCTTCGACCTCCTGATCCTCGGCTTCATGCTGCGCTCGATCTCCGCCGACCTGCAGCTTACCCAGGGCCAGGCCGCCTCGCTCGTCACCGCCACGCTGGTCGGCGCCGTGCTCGGCGGCATCGGCTTCGGCATGCTGTCGGACCGGATCGGCCGCGTCCGCGTGCTGACCTGGACGATCGTCCTCTTCGCCGTCTTCACCGGCCTATGCGCACTGGCGCAGGGCTATTGGGACCTGCTGATCTACCGCACCATCGCAGGCCTCGGCCTCGGCGGCGAGTTCGGCATCGGCATGGCGCTGGTGGCGGAAGCCTGGCCGGCCTCGAAGCGGGCGCGCGCCTCCTCCTATGTCGGCCTCGGCTGGCAGGTCGGCGTGCTCGCCGCGGCGATCGCAACCCCGATCCTGCTGCCGACGATCGGCTGGCGCGGCATGTTCGCCATCGGCATCCTGCCGGCGGTCGCCGCCTATTTCATCCGCCATTCGCTGCACGAGCCCGAGGTCTTCGTCGCCCGCAGCAAGGACCGCCCGAAGGAGTCGGCGCTACGCCTGCTGGTGAAGGACTGGGACACCACCAAGCTGAGCCTCGGCATGGTCGTGCTCTGCTCGGTCCAGAACTTCGGCTATTACGGCGTGATGATCTGGTTGCCGAACTATCTGGCGACCCGCTTCGGCTTCGCCCTGACGCAGTCGGCCGTCTGGACCTCGGTGACCATCGCCGGCATGGCGGTCGGCATCTACGCCTTCGGCCATATCGCCGACCGGATCGGGCGCCGCCCGGCCTTCTTCGGCTACATGCTCGGCGCCGCCGTGATGGTCATCGTCTATTCGCGGCTGACCGACCCGTTCCAGCTCCTGATCGCCGGCGCGGTGATGGGCTTCTTCGTCAACGGCATGCTCGGCGGCTATGGCGCGCTGATCAGCGAGCTGTTCCCCACTGCCGCCCGCGCGACGGCGCAGAACGTGCTGTTCAATATCGGCCGCGGCGTCGGCGGCTTCGGTCCGCTCGTGGTCGGGACGATCGCGGCGGCCTACAGCTTCGAGATGGCGATCGCCTTGCTGGCGACGCTCTATGTGCTCGACATCCTCGCCATGTGGTTCCTGATTCCGGAGCGGCGTGGTGCCGAGCTCGCCTGAGCGCGGGGGCATCGTGATGTCGATCCAGCACGATCAGTCCCTGGCGACACCCGTCGCCGCCATCGGCGGCGGGATTTCTCCGGCGCCATGGAAGGCGAGCATCGTCGCCGAGCTCGCCGAGGTCGTCCGCAACGAGGCTGTCAACGCCGAGTACCGGCACCTCGTGGTCAATTGCAGCGAGGAGGCCGCGGCGGCTCAGCCGGGGCAGTTCTTCCAGCTGCTCTGCCCGCAGCCGGCGGGCGAGCAGCCCTTCCTGCGCCGACCGATGAGTCTTTACGGGGCCGATCCCGACAAGCGTCAGGTCGAGTTCCTCTACAAGGTGACCGGCGCCGGCACGCGCGGGCTCGACACGCTGAAGCCGGGCGACAGGCTCGACATCATGGGGCCGCTCGGCGTCGGCTTCACGCTGGATCCGAGCTGGCGCCACATGGTCGCCGTCGGGCGCGGCGCGGGGCTGGCGACGCTCGCCCCGCTCGCCAGGGCGGCGAAGGCCAACGGCACGCAGGTGACTGCGGTCTTCAGCGCGAGGCGGCCGGAATTGCTTGTCTCGGTCGAGCTCTTCCATCGCCAGGGCGCCGACGTCATCGCCGTCACCGACGCCGAGCAGACCAGCGGGCCCGCCAATGTCGAGCGCATCCTGCGCCGCCAGATCGCCGAGGGCCGCTGCGACGCCTTCTTCACCTGCGGTTCGAGCCGGCTGATGCGGGTGCAACAGCGCCTGGCGCGCGAGTTCGGGCTGCCCGGCCAGGTCGCGATGGAGCAGCAAATGGCCTGCGGAATCGGGCTTTGCTACTGCTGCGTGCGCGACTTCAACGTCAATGGCGAGATCGTCAACCGGCGCGTCTGCTGGGACGGCCCGGTCTTCGACCTGATGGAGGCGCTGCCATGAGCGGGGCAGGCAATATCGACCTCTCGGTCAGGATCGGCGGGCTCACCCTGCGCAATCCGGTCATGCCGGCCTCGGGCACCTTCGCCGAGGGGCTGGAGAAGGTGATGGACTTCAACCGGCTCGGCGCCTTCGTCACCAAGACGATCACGCGCGAACTGCGCGCCGGCAATCCGCTGCCGCGGGTGGTCGAGCGGCCGGGCGGGCTGATCAATGCCATCGGCATCCCGTCGAAAGGCGTGCCCTATTTCGTCGAGACGACCATGCCGCATTATGCGGCCTATGACACGCCGCTGGTCGTCTCGATCTCGGCGCCGACGGCGGAAGGCTTCGCCAGCCTCGCGGCCGAGCTCTCGATCCCCGGCATCGCCGCGATCGAAGCCAACATCTCCTGTCCCAACATCGAGGAGGACGGCAAGGCCTTCGCGATGCGGGCCGAGTCGACCGAAAAGGTGACGCGCGAACTGCGCAGGGCGACGTCGTTGCCGCTCTGGGTCAAGCTGACGCCCAATACCGGCGACGTGCCCGAGGTCGCGCGTGCCGCCGAGGCGGCGGGAGCCGATGCGGTCGTGGTCGCCAACACCATCCTGTCGATGGCGATCGACCTGAAGAGCTTCAAGCCCTGCCTCGGCAACATCATGGGCGGGCTCTCGGGGCCGGCGATCAAGCCGATCGTGCTGCGCCAGGTCTTCCAATGCGCCAAGGCGGTGAAGATCCCGGTGATCGGCTGCGGCGGCATCTCCAGCGCCGAGGACGCGGCCGAATACATGCTCGCCGGCGCCAGCGCCGTTCAGGTCGGCACCGCGACCTTCCTGCAGCCGGCGGCGATGACGACGATCATCGACGGGCTCGCAGCCTTCTGCCTGCGCCGCGAAATCCCGCGCGTCGCCGACCTGATCCATGGCGTGGTGATCGAGGAGGCCGACGAGCCCGACCTCGCCTGGCTGGACCCGGTCTCGTGAGCGCGCAAGCGGCCGAGATGCGCAACGTCTTCAGCGGCGACGCGGGCGACCGGGCCCTCGCCGAGGCGCTGTTCGACACCCTGCGCGAGGCGACGGGCGACGGCGTCGGCATCACCCGGGAAGCCTATAGCGAACGCGAGTCGCTGGCGCTCGACATCGTCGAGGCGAAGGCGCGCGAACTCGGCTTCGCGACCGAGCGCGACGCCGGCGCCAACCTCGTCGTCACGCTGGCGGGCCGCGAGCCGGAGCTGCCCTTCCTCGCCTGCGGTTCGCATCTCGATTCCGTGCCGCAAGGCGGCAATTTCGACGGCGCCGCCGGCGTCATCGCCGGGCTCGCCATCATCGCCCGCTTCAAGGAGGAGGGCTTCGTCCCGCGCCGGACCATCAAGGTCTTCGGCTTGCGCGGCGAGGAAAGCTCCCGCTTCGGCCGGGCCTATATGGGCTCCAGCGCCCTGTTCGGGACACTCTCGGCCGCCGATCTTGCCGCGCGCGACCATGCCAGCGGGCGGACTCTCGCCGAGTGCATGGCCGCTGTCGGCGTCGACATGGCCCGCGTCGAGAAGGCCGAGCCGCTGCTCGATCCCGCCGCCGTCGCGGCGTGGATCGAGCTGCATATCGAACAGGGTCCCGTGCTGGTCGCCCGCGACCTGCCGATCGGCATCGTCACCGGGATCAGGGGCAATATCCGCCACCGCCAGGTCGAATGCCTCGGCGAGGCCGGCCATTCCGGCGCGGTGCCGCGCTGGCTCCGGCGCGACGCGGTCTTCGCCACCGCCGAACTGATCACCCATCTCGACCGGCACTGGCGCACGCTGCTGGAGCGCGGCCGCGACGTGGTCGTGACGGCCGGCGTGCTCGGCACCGATCCGCAGGAGCACGCCATCGCGCGCATTCCCGGCACCGTGCGCTTCTCCTTCGAGGTGCGCAGCCAGAGCCGCGAGACGCTGGAGGCCTTCTACGATCTCTTCCTCTCGGAATGCGCCCTGATCGGTGAGGAGCGAGGGGTCGAGTTCCGTGTCGACCGCCGGCTCGAATCCGAGCCTGCCGTGATGGATGCCGGCTGGATCGCCCGGCTTAAGGCCGCCGCCCGCGCTCTCGGCCTGCCCGACGAGGACATTCCGAGCGGGGCCGGCCATGATGCCGCTGTTTTCGCCAATGCCGGCATCCCCAGCGCGATGATCTTCGTGAGCAACCAGAACGGTTCGCATAATCCGGATGAGGCGATGGCGATCGATGATTTCCTCGCCGGGATCGCGGTGATGCGGGACGCCATCAGGGAGGCGGTGCGATGAGCGCGAACGAGATCGGCCGTGAGGTCGCCGAGCTGCTGTTCAGGGCCGGCGCCATCCATGTCAGCCGCCAGCAGCCCTTCATCCTCGCCGCCGGCTGGGCGAGCCCGGTCTATGTCGATGTCCGCCTGCTGCTCGGCGATCCTGATCTGCGCCGGGCGGTCAGCGATCTCGCCGCCCGCTATGCGGCAGCGACCTTTCCGCCGGGCAGCTTCGACGCGATTGCCGGTGCCGAAACCGCCGGCATCCCTTTCGCCGCCTGGCTCGCCGACCGGCTGGCGCTGAAGCTGCGCTATGTCCGCAAGCGCCCGCTCGGCATCGGCCGCAACGCCCAGGTCGAGGGCGGGCCGGTCGAGGGCCTCAGCGTCCTGCTGATGGACGATCTGACCACCGATGGCGGCAGCAAGCTCAACTTCGCCCGCGGCCTGCGCGCAGCGGGGGCGCAGGTCGAGCACGTGCTGACGATCTTCTATCACGACGCCTTCCCCGGCGCCGGTGAGCGGCTGCGGGAGGCCGGCCTGACGCTGCATGCGCTCGCGAATTGGGGCGATGTCCTTCGTGCCGGGGCCGGTAGAGCGCTCGCGCCCGAAGACCGCGCCGAGATCGAGCGCTTCTTGGCCGATCCGGTGACATGGTCGACCCGCCATGGCGGGCGCGCCCGCCTCGCCCCGCGGAACTGAGCCGCGGTCCATTCCCTCAACCGCCTGCAAGGCCGCACTCTCGCGGAGATGACATGACCGAGCTTCTGAATTGGCTGCTGCAGCAGAAGGGCAGCCTTCGCACCTATGTCGAATTCCAGGACCGGGCGCTGGCCCTGCGCGCCGAAGCACCGGAGCAGGCCGCGCTGCTGCGCCTGCTCGCCGATCTCGCCGGCCGTTTCGTCGAGGCCTATGACCGCCAGCCGCTCTCCGCCGAGATCGCGGGTCGTGCGCTGGACCGGCTCGCCAGCCTTCTCGGCAAGGCGGTCGCGGAAAGCGCTGCAGATCCGAACAGCCAGCTTGCACTGCTCAACGAGGTCGGGGTCAGCGAGCTCGTTTGATTGTTGCAAGACTGGGGCGCCGCGGACGACCGACTTCGAAGCGCGATGTCTCGAAGGGGAGGACACGCTCCTGAAGACAGCGCCAGATCGCCAAGTGACCCTTGATCCAATCGGCAATGTCAGAGCTTCCAACGGCTCGCGAGTAGCATGCCTCGCCAGCCGAAGGGCTCTGACAACGGGCGGCTTGCGCCAGGAGCGGACGTCAGGTCATTGCCCGGGACAGGGCATTCAGGTTCGCGCGTCAGATGGCCATTGGGGGCCGGGTGTGGTCCCCTCCGCGCCATGCACCATCACTGCTTGGAAAATCAAACGAAACGCTGATCGGCATCCACATGGAAACGGTTACTGAGAACCGCTTGGGACTCGGCAGGTCTGAACAATTGCCGCGGCGACGTAGTGGCGCCTCAAGGCTTCGGAGAGTTCGCTCGCCAGGCTCCTGGTCCCAGCGTCGAGCCGCGTTTCTGCGGCGGTCAGCCTCGCCGCGGCGCGGATGCTCTCGGTTGCCGCCGCGGTCGATGCGCCATGCCGATGCAGGATGCGGCCGCCGACCATGGTCATGATGATGTCGTGGCCGGAGGCCCGCGCCAACATGGCTTCGAGCATCGGCATCTGCGGATCGAGATAGGCGCCTTCCGGCGCAGCCAGATTGATCGCGACCAGATCGGCCTTGAAGCCGTCGCGGATGCGCCCCGTGTCAGCGAGAAAGGCAGCCTCCGCGCCCCATTCAGTGGCGACGGCGATGGATGTACGCAGCTGATCGTCGGCCGGAACCGTGGCGCTGCGTCCGAGCAGGCGCCCGAGCCGCAGCTCCGACAGATAGTCCTCATTGTCGTCGAGGGCGCAATTGTCGGTGCCGAGCCCGAAGCGAAGTCCTGCGTCGATCAGCGCGGCGACCGGCGGGGCGCCGTTGCCGAGGCGTAGATTGGAGCCGGGGTTGACGACGATCCTCAGGCCGAGCCGCGCCGCATCGGCGATGTCGCGTGCGCTCGCGTGCACGAAATGCGCTGCGCTTGCGCACGTCTCGAAGACGCCGAGGCGTTCGAGCCGCGCAAGCACGCCCTCGGGATAGAGCGAACGGGCGCAGGCGGCCTGCGCCGGAGATTCGAGCAGGTGGAAATGCAGGCCGAGCCCGTGCTCCTTCGCGTCGGCTGCCAGTGCCCGCCAGGCCTCGTCGCTGACCCATTGCGGCCCGGCCGGCCCATAGGCGAAGGATAGGCGCGGATGCCCGGCATAGTCCGCGCGCAGGCGCGCCATCAGGCCGATCGTCCCGGCCAGCGACAGGTAGCCGGGCCTGCCCGCGCCAATCAGGGCCCGCAGCTCCGCCGGCAGAGTGGCAAGGAACGCCGCCTCGTCCGCTGGCGGATAGACCAGGCTGCCCCGGTCGGCATAGCCGACGCAGATGGTGGCGCGCAGGCCGGCATCGTCATAGGCGCAGATCGAAGCCCGCAGCTCCGCCTCGTAGTCCCCCGAGCCGTAGGAATAGTTGGCGTGCAGGGTCGCCGTCACGCCGTTCTCGATCATCTGGAGCGCAGCGAGCCGGGTCAGGGCATAGACATCGGGCACGCCGCGGCCCCGCCGGCGGGCGATCCAGGGCTCCAGGCTGTCATCGGGAAAGCCGAGCTGGATCTGGCTGAGGCCGCGCCCGTGCTGATGCGCGTTGACCAGGCCGGGCATCAGGCAGGCATGGCCGAGCGAGACCGTCTCGGCCCTGGGATGAGCTGCGCGGATCTCGGCTGCCGTCCCGCAAGCGGCGATCAGGCCGTCTCGCACGGCGACCGCCCCGCCCGCTATCACGGGCGAGGCGGCATCGCGCAGGACATGGTCCGCTTCGAGAACGAGCACGGCTCAGAACAGCTTCTGCGGCAGCCAGAGCGCCATTTGCGGCCAGGCCACCAGCAGGCCGGTGAACGCCAGCATCAGCAGCACGAAGGGCAGCGCCCCGTAGATCACGTCCATGATCGAGCCGTGGTTGCGCACGCCCTGGACGACGTAGAGGTTCATGCCGATCGGCGGCGTGATCAGCCCGATCTCCATCATCAGCACCAGGAAGATGCCGAACCAGACCGGATCGATGCCGAGATGGACGATCAGCGGGAAGACGACCGGCAGGGTCGCGATCATCATGGAGAGGGTCTCCATGAAGCAGCCGAGGATCAGGTAGAAGATCACCAAGACCAGGATGATCTCGAGCTGGGTCGCGCCGAACTTCGAGACGAAGCCGGTCAACGCCTGCGGAATGCCGAGCACGCCGATGACGAAGTTGAGGAAATGCGCGCCGACCATGATCAGCAGGATCATCGACGAGATGCGGACCGTCGCGATCATGCTCTCGTGCAGCAGCGAAAGCGAGAAGCCCTTGCGCGCCATCGCCACGCCGATGGCGCCGACGACGCCGACCGCGGCCGATTCCGTCGGCGTCGCCCAGCCGAGATAGATCGAGCCCATCACGATGACGAAGATCACGAAGGGCGGGAAGATGTCGAGCAGGCTCCGGATCTTCTCCGCCGTGGAGCGGGCCGGCAGCGTCGGCCCGGCGACGCTGGGCTTGAGGATCGCCATCACCACGATCAGCGCCATGAACAGCGCGGTCAGCAGCAGGCCCGGCACGATGCCTGCGGCGAAGAGCTGGCCGATCGAGGTGTTCGTCATCGACCCGTAGATGATCAAGTTGATCGAGGGCGGGATCAGGATGCCGAGCGTCGCGCCGGCGGCGATGGAGCCGGTGGTCATGCGGTCGTCGTAGTGCCGCTCGCGCAGCAGCGGCAGCGCGACGGTGCCGATCGTCGCGGCAGTCGCGACCGAGGAGCCGGAAACCGCCGCGAACACCGCGCTGGCGCCGATATTGGTGTGCAGCAGACCACCCGGAAGGCGCCGCAGCCAGTCCGAGAGGCAGCGATAGAGCCCGTCCGCGACACCGGAGCGGACCAGGATCTCGCCGAGGAAGACGAAGAGCGGGATGGCGGTCAGGATGAAATCGTTCTGACCGCTCCACATCTGGTTGCCGAAGCCCATCAGGGTCGGCCAGCCCAGGAAGCCCCAGGCCCCGATGAAGGCGGTCAGGAAGAGCGCGACCGCCACGGGCAGCCCGATCATCATCAGGCCGAGCATCATCACGAAGCCGATGGCGGCGCCGGTCACACCGATCATTGGCCGGTCACCTTCATCTCGAGCGAGGACACCGTTTCTTCTTCGATGATCTCGTCCAGCGTCTTGACGCCGTAGAAGCGGTTGAGGCGGCTGCGCCCCTGCCCGATCAGCCAGCTCGCATGCAGCGCGACGGCGGTCGCGGTGATCGCGAAGAACAGCAGCCCGGCGAACCAGAGCAGTTGCGGCTGCCAGAGCGGCGTCATCAGCGGCGTTCCGGAGAGCGCCTGGAATTCGATGCTCTCGCTCAGCGCTGCATAGGAACGCCAGGCCATGAAGCAGGCCATCAGCGCGATACACCAGGCCGAGACCAGGTTGAGGATCGCCTGCGGCCCGCGGCCGACACGCTCGACGAGTATCTCGACCCGCGTATGGGCCCGCTCCAGCAGGGCATAGGAGAACCCGAAGGCCGCCAGGATCGCCAGCACATAGCCGCCGAATTCGTCGCCGCCTTGCAGCGACACGTTCATGAAGCGCCGCAGCAGGATTTCGGCGGTGACGAGCAAGGCGAGCCCGAGCAGAAGATAGCCTGCGATCAGCGCCAGCCAGCGGGCGGTAGGCAGCAGGGCGCGTGCGACCGGGTTTTCCGGGGTCATGGACCAATCCCTTGGAAAAAGGGCCGCCCCCCTGGAGCGGCCCTGTCGATTACTGGATGGTCAGCCCCGCAGCCGCACCCGCCGTCTCGTTCCACTTGGCGGAACAGCCGGCGTCGACGGCGTTGCAGGTCTTCTTCCAGATCGGCAGCACGACCTTCTCAGCGACATCCTTGATGGCCTGCCGGTCGCCGGGGCTGATCTCGACGAGCTTCATCGTGAACTTCTTATGCGCCTTGCACTCGCCCTGGCCGGTGCTGCAGGCCGTCGCGTCGTCATTGGCGGTGATCGCGAGATTCCAGAGCTGGTCCTCCAGTGCCTTGAACTGCGTCATCAGCTTCGCCTGCTGCTCGGGCGAGAACTTCTTCCAGGTGTCGAGATTGATGAAGTGGCCCTGCACCGAGCCGGAGACCGAGAGCGGCAGGAGATGAGTCGTCACCTCCGGCCAGTTGCCGGTATTGCCGGAGGTCGGCGAGGTGACACCGCAGGAGGCGACGCCGCGCTGCAGCGCCGGATAGACCTCGGAAAACTGCAGCGTGACCGGCGTCGCGCCGAAATGCTCCAGCATCGCCGACATGGACGGGGTGAAGGAGCGGACCTTCAGCCCCTTCAGGTCCTTGAGGCCCTTGATGTCGTGGTTGCAGTAGAAGATTTGCGGGCCGAACGGCCACAGCGCCAGGACCTTAGCGTTGAAGCGCTTCTGCAGGCGCTCGTCGAAGGCCGGGCGGTAGGCGTCGACGACCTTGCGCAGCCCCGCCATGTCGGTGGCGACGCCGATCAGGTCGACGCCCTCGAAGAAGGGGTCGTCGCGCGAGGCCATGCCGATCTGCACGGACATGACGTCGAAGGAGCCGCCGCGCAGCATGCGCAGTGCATCCGGCGCCTTCACGCCGACGACGTCCATCGGGTTGTAGTTCATCGCGATCGGAACGCCCGACTTGGCGCCGAGCGCGTCGAAGAAGGCCCGTTCGATGTCGACCTGCTTGACGTTCTGCGAAAAATTGCCGGCCACCCGCAGCGGCGTCTGCGCCGAAACCGGCGAGAGACTGATTGCCAGGCCGGCGGCGAGGGCCGCGCTCGCGATGATATTTCTCATTGTGCCTTCCCCTTTTGCATTATGAATACAGTTTACGCAGGCACTGCCGAAAATCTCCTCATTCCCGGCGAGCCTCTCTCCCAGGCAAAATCCTCCCTGATCCGAGCGAGCTGAAAGGCGTCGCGCAGTTCTGATTTTCGTCGCTTTCGATCAGGTTATCGCGAAAAATCCAGCACACAACCAAAATAATGCGATCGAGATACGGCTTGCCAAGCGGGCCGAAGCCGCTGCATAAAAATCACCCAGCTCGCATTCGAGAGCTTGAGGCGATCCGGTCAATAGGCAATTTCTGCATGCAATATGACAAGAAGCCGATTCTGATCGGGATGCTCACCCCCTCGTCGAACACGGTGCTGGAGCCCTACACTGCGGCGCTCGCGGCGCCGCTTTTCCCAGGGGTCAGCGTCCATTTCAGTCGCTTCCGGGTGACGAAGATCGCTCTGGACGAGGCCTCGAACAGCCAGTTCACGCTGGAACCGATCCTGCAGGCGGCGGAGCTGCTCGCCGATGCGCGTCCCGATGTCATCGCCTGGAACGGGACCTCGGCGAGCTGGCTCGGCTTCGACAGCGACGAGAGGCTGTGCGCCGCGATCACGGAGCGAACGGGCGTTCCCGCGACCAGCGCGATCCTCGGCCTCAATCGCCTGCTCGGGACGATGGGCGTGCGGCGCCTCGGGCTGGTGACGCCCTATACCGCGGACGTGCAGCGGAAGATCATGGCCAATTACGCCGCAGCGGGCTTCGAGACCGTCGCCGAGCGACATAGCGGCCGCTCGGACAATTTCTCCTTCGCGGAGGTGCCGGAGGCCGAGATCGCCACCATGTGCCGCGAGGTCGCCGCGGCGCAGCCGGACGCCATAGCCATCGTCTGCACCAATATGCGGGGCCCGCTGATCGCGCCGGAACTGGAGCAGGAGCTCGGCATCCCGATCCTGGATTCGGTCGCCTTCACGCTGTGGGGGTGTCTCGACGCCACTGAGGTGGATATGTTGCCGCTGCGCAGGTTCGGCAGGATGTTCGCCAGCCGGCTTGCGCCGCTCCCCGCATCCACGTGAGGCAGGTCGTGCCGGTATTCGCTGTGCTTCCGACTGAGGAGTTTGTGCTGGATGAAGCGCCCGCGACCCTGCACGATCGTCTGGTCAGCCGGCTACGGGCGCTTTTCCTCGAAGGCGAACTGCCCGAGGGCAGCCGGATTCCGGAAATCGCGCTCAGCGAGCGCTTCGGGGTGTCCCGCACGCCGCTGCGCGAGGCGCTCAAGGTCATGGCCGCCGAAGGCTTCGTGATCCTGCGCCCGAACCGGGGCGCGGTGGTCGCTCCGGTCGATCCGACGGAGGTCGCGCCTCTCGTCGAATTCAAGGGCGCCCTGGAGCGCCTGATCGGTTTGCTCGTACCCTCGCGCGCCAGCGAAGCGGATATTGCCGAGCTCGAAAGGCTCCATCTCGATCTGGGCGATGCCCTGGAGCGGCAGGATCACGCCGCCTATACCCGGATCAACTACGCTTTCCACCAGCGCCTCGCGCAGGCGACGCGCAATCCGGTGCTGGCGCAGAACTACGAGGCGGTGCAGCAGAAGATCTGGCGTTACCGTTTCACCATCAACGAGCTCTCAGATCGGCTGACCGCCTCCTATGCCGAGCATGAAGGCATCATGGCTGCGCTGCGCGCCCGGACCCGGCTCGATCTCGCCGAGCGCCTGGAAGAGCACAACCGGCTGACCGGTGAGGCGATGGCACAGGCGTTGGCTACGACCGGCCGGTTCAGCCCCTCGCACAAGAGCCGCAAGCGGAGCCGGTCGGCATGACCCAATTCGACACGATCATCCGCGGCGGCCGCATCTCAACGGCGTCGGACACCTTCCATTGCGATATCGGCATAAAGGACGGCCGCATCACCGCGCTGGGCGAGGCGCTCGGCAGCGCTGGCACCGTTATCGACGCTGCAGGAAAATGGGTGCTTCCCGGCGGGATCGACAGCCATGTGCATATCTCGCAGCCTTCCGGCGAAGGCATCGTGATGGCCGATGATTTCGAGAGCGCGACCCGTTCGGCGGCGCTCGGCGGCAACACCACCGTCCTGCCCTTCTGCACGCAGGAGAGTGGCATTCCGCTGCGCGAGAGCGTGAAGGCTTATCACGCCAAGGCGGAAGGTGCCTGCCATACGGATGTCGCCTTCCACCTGATCATCTCCGAGCCGACCGAGAGCGTGCTGGGACAGGAACTGCCGGCGCTGGTGCGCGACGGCTACACCTCCTTCAAGGTCTTCATGACCTATGAGGGGCTGGCGCTCAGCGATCTCGACATGCTCAGGGTCATGGCCGTGGCGCGCGATACGCGCGCCCTCGTCATGGTCCATGCCGAGAACTACGACGTCATCCGCTACCTGACCGACCAGCTCGAACGGGCCGGCAGCACGGCGCCCCGCTTCCATGCCACTTCGCGCCCGATCATCGCGGAGCGGGAGGCGACCTACCGGGCGATCTCCTTGGCCGAATTGTCGGATGTTCCGCTGATGGTGGTGCATGTCTCAAATCGCGAGGCGATGGAGGAGATCAGACGGGCGCAGCAGAAGGGTCTCAAGATCTTCGCGGAGACCTGCCCGCAATATCTGACGCTGACCGCTGATGATCTCGACGGGCTCAACATGGAGGGCGCCAAATATGTCTGCTCGCCGCCGCCGCGTGACGCCGAAAGCCAGCTAGCCTGCTGGGAAGGCCTGCAGCAGGGCGTATTCTCGGTGTTCTCCTCGGACCATTGCCCGTTCCGCTATGACGACCCGCAGGGCAAGCTCGCACCGAAGGGCCGGACCAGCTTCCGCTGGGTGCCCAACGGCATTCCGGGCGTCGGCGCGCGCCTGCCGATCCTGTTCTCGGAAGGGGTGATCAAGGGCCGGATCGACATCAACCGCTTCGTCGCGCTGACCGCGACCAATCACGCCAGGATGTACGGGCTCTCGCCGCGCAAGGGCACGATCGCGGTGGGCGCCGACGCCGACATCGCGATCTGGAATCCGCAGATCGAGCAGACGCTGACGCATGCGATGGTGAACGACGGCTCCGACTACACGCCCTATGAAGGCATGAGGATCACCGGCTGGCCGGTGATGACCCTCGTGCGCGGGCAGATCGTGGCGCGCGACGGCAGGATCGAAGCCCAGAAGGGCCATGGCATCTATCTCAAGCGCGATATCAGCCAGTTCGCCTGAGGCGCCGTCTCAGCGTTTGGAAGATATCGGCACCGTGCTCACCGATTGCAGCTTGGTGGCGCGAGTCGACGTAAAGTCCGGCGTCGATGGGATCTCGCATGCGCCGATACCGCCGTTGGCTTGGCGCCTGGAGCATTTCCCCAGTTCTTCGAATCGCGAAATTGCTCTAGGTCTTTGTTTTATCGCATTTTCTTCACGCGAACCGGTGTCGGACGAGCTCTGGAAGCCGGACTACAAGAACCATGTCGTCATCTACGGCTTCGAGCACATCCCGACGCTCAGCCTGACCGTGCAGCAGGCCGAGCGGAACGGCGGCGGCATCGACAATATCCAGCCCGGCCTCGACAGGATGGCGGCGCTGATCAAGAGCGGCAACCTGATCGGCTCGCTCGACGTCGAGAGCCAGATGGTCTCGCTGTTCCAGACGCAGGACGCCTGGCTCGGCATGCTAGCGACCGGGCGGATGAAGGAGCTGCTGGAGAAGGGCGCCAAGATCGTCAAGTTCGCCCGCCCGGCCGAAGGCACCTTCCCGCTGATCAGCACGATCAACATCATAAAGGCGGCCAAGGAACCGGCCAAGGCGCAGGCTTTCGTCGACTATGTGCTGAGCCCGGAGGTCCAGATCGCCTTCGCGACCCGCAACCTCTACGCTCCGACCGTGCAGAACGCGCCGATCCCGGCCGACTTCCAGTACCGGGACCTGCTGGTCCAGAACGAGCAGTTCAAGCGGCTGTTCCTGCCCGATCAGGAGAAGATCACGGCCAACAAGGCCAAGTGGCAAAACCAGCTCAACCAGATGACGAGCAAATGAGCGCGCTCGCAAGCGCCTCCCGGACGAGCGGGCAGGCGCCACACCCTTCGCAAGGCGTCGCCCGCTCGTCGGGCGCGCCGGTCAAAGCCTCGGCGCCGCCTCGATCCGGCAAAGCGGATGACATGAACGCATCACAGGACAAAGCCGTCCAGGTCGACTCCGTCTGCAGGCGCTATGGCGACGTCATGGCGGTGGACGACGTCTCCTTCGAGGTCGGCCATGGCGAGTTCGTCTCGCTGCTCGGCCCCTCCGGCTGCGGCAAGACCACGACCCTGCGGATGATCGCCGGCTTCATCATGGCGAGCGACGGCACGATCCGGGTCAATGGCCGCGACGTCACGTATCTGCCGCCGGAGAAGCGCGAGGTCGGCTTCGTCTTCCAGAACTATGCGCTCTGGCCGCATATGACGGTGGCCGAGAATGTCGCCTTCGGGCTCAAGTTGCGCAAGCGCGACCGGGCCTTCATCGCCCGCAAGATCGAGGAATCGCTCGGGGTCACCGGCCTGTCCGGCTATGAGGACCGCCTGCCGCGCCAGCTCTCCGGCGGCCAGCAGCAGCGCGTCGCCCTGGCCCGTGCGCTGGCGCTCTAGCCGCAGCTCCTGCTGATGGACGAGCCGCTCAGCAATCTCGATCGCGCTCTGCGCGTCGCGATGCGGCGCGAGCTGAAGCAATTGCAGTCGCGCCTGAAGATGACGACGCTCTACGTCACGCATGATCAGGAAGAGGCGCTGTCGATGTCCGACAGGGTCGTGATCATGAACCGCGGCAAGATCGCCCGCATCGCCCGCCCGGCCGAGGTCTATGACGATCCGCAGTCGGAGTTCGTCGCCGATTTCGTCGGCACCACGAACTTCTTCGACGGGACGGTCACCGCGGCGTCCGGCGGGGTCCTGACCGTGCGCACGCGCGGCAATCTCGACCTGCATGTGGCGGCACCGACATCGTTGGCCGTCGGCGAGCAGGTGCGCGTGCTGCTGCGCCCGGAACGCATCCGGATCTATCCGCCGGGCCAGGACGGCCCCAGCGTCTTTCCCGGCAAGATCAGCTTCGTCGAATATTACGGCCCGACGATCCGCTACACCGTCCAGCTCGAGGGCGGCGAGAGCGTCTATGTCGAGACGCATCATGCCGGAGGCGCGGCTGCGATCGGCGATGGCGTCCGCATCGGCGTCGAGCCCGGCGACTTCAGGCTGATCCGCAGCGCGGGAGGCCGGCCGTGAGGAAGGGGATGGCGGCTCCGCTCCTGCTCGCTCCGGCGATGGTGGCGCTGCTGATCTTCGTGGTCATGCCGCTGCTCTGGGTGGCGCGGACCAGCTTCAACCAAGGCGTCGACGGCGCCTACATGGTCTCCGCCCTGACCATGGACAATTATGTCCGTTTCCTCGGCAGCTCCTGGTACCTGGTCAACACGCTCTGGTTCTCGATCCGCGTCGCCATCGTCGCGACCGCGATCTCGGTCGTGCTCGGCTACCCCGTCGCGCTCTACATCGCCCAGACGCGCGGCCTGCAGAAGAGCATCCTGATGACGATGGTGCTGGCGCCGCTGCTGATCGGCCTCGTCACCCTGGTCTATGGCTGGATCGTGATCTTTCGCGGCGGCGGCCTCCTGAACTCGCTGATGATCGCGATCGGCGTCTATGACGAGCCGGTCCGCTATATGTGGGACCTCAAGGGCGTGATCATCCTCCTGGTCTATATCGGCATGCCCTACATCGTGCTCTCGCTGCTGGACTCGATCGAGCGGATCAATCCCTCCTTCGTCGAGGCGGCCCGCAATGTCGGTGCCAATCGCTGGCGCGCCTTCTGGAGCATCACCTTCCCGCTGACGCTGCCCGGCCTCTATGCCGGCCTGGTGATCGTCTTCACCCTGAACTTCTCGGCCTTCGCGGTGCCGCTGATGGTCGGCGCCAACGACACGCAGATGATCGGCCTCGTCATCTATCGCGAGGCGCTGCTCAACAACGACCTGCCCTTCGCGTCGAGCCTGTCGGTGATCATGATCCTGGCCAATGCGACGATCCTGACCGGCATGGCCTTCCTGTTCGGCAGGCTGATCCTCAACCGGCTGGAGGCGAAGCGATGATGCGGCCCGATTCATCACTGTTTTCCCGAAGAGCGGATTCCATCTCTCGGGCCGATGCTCTGGGTGCGCTGGCGCTGCGGCTCGTTACCTATCTGGCGATGGGCTTCCTGTTCTTCCCGATCCTGATCACCCTGATGGTCTCGGTGAATCCGCAGGAGTTCATCCTGCCGCCGTCCGGCTTCACGCTGGAATGGTTCCGCCAGGCCTGGACCTCCGATACCTTCGTGCGGGCGATGGGGGTCAGCCTGTGGCTCGGCGTGGCGGCGACTCTGATCGCCAACGCGCTCGCCTTCATGGTCGTGCTGGCGATGGTCCGTTACGACTTCCGCGGCAAGGCGCTGCTCAACCTGCTGATCATGTCGCCGCTGCTGATCCCGACGACGATCTTCAGCTTGGCGCTCTACGTCTTCTTCGCCCGGCTCGGCTTCGGCTCCGGCATCCCGGCGCTGGTCATCGGGCATTCGATCCATGTCCTGCCCTTCGCCGTCCGCATCCTGACGGCGAGCATGCAGAATTTCGATCTCTCGCTCGAGGAAGCCGCGCGCAATGTCGGGGCGGGGCCGGTCCGCACCATGGTCTCGATCACCTTGCCCGTGATCAAGACCGGCCTGGTCTCCAGCCTGGTGCTCTACTTCGTCCTGTCCTGGAACGACTTCCCGATCTCGGTCTTCCTGGCGCCGGCGGGCTGGACGCCGCTGCCGGTCGAGCTCTTCTCCTACATCAAGTTCCAGTACGATGCGGTCGGTGCGGCGCTTGCGAGCTCGCTGATCCTGATCTCCATCGTCGTGATGGTCGTCATCGACCGGCTCTCGGGCCTGCGCCGCGTGCTGCGCTGACTTTCCGGGCATGAGGATGCGCTATTTCTCGAAGCTCGGCGGGGGGCGGTTCAATCCGACGATAATTCCAGTCTGAGCTATCCTGTGTTGAATCGCCGGGGAGCGGACATTCGGACTGTCCACAATTGGCCATTGGCCGTAGCCGTGGCCGTGTGGCTAACGATGCCAATGGTGGCCGGTGCGGTCGCCGTTAGATCGGATCGATGAAGCCTCCTGTGATCACGTGCAACCTCGTTGGGCAACGCCGCGATACAAAACGACAAAGGCGAGCCGTCTACCCTGCGCACCACAGGCGGTGGCGCCATGCAGCCAGGAGGTCGCTCGCTTAATTTGCGGCGGCGCTCAAGCAACCGTGCTTAAATGGAAGAGCGCCAGTTCGAAGAGGGGAGCACGAAATCGATGCTGAAAGCGCCGCCGGAATCAAGGGTGATTGCCTTCTCAGAGGCGCCCGACTCGTCCGCGCTGCGCCTGAATTGCCAACTGACAAGCCAGTTTTTTGTTGCGCCGCACAACGCGAAAAGTGCTTTCTGCTGCTTCCCCCCTGCTTCCCCGGCGGCGCCGGAGGGGTCCGGGAAGCAGAAAACGCCCCGAAGGGCGTCTGCTAAGCGCTTGATGTTGTTGAGATTGTCTGGAGCGGGCGAAGGGATTCGAACCCTCGACCCCAACCTTGGCAAGGTTGTGCTCTACCCCTGAGCTACACCCGCATCCGAGACAGTCGCGCCGCGTTGGCGGCGCGGCCGGTTTATTGCCCAACCGGATGAGAAGCGCAAGCGCCTTGTTGCAATTTTCTGATCGTCACGTGACAGCCCAGCAAAACCGCCGGGAAAACCGCGTCATTTCAGGGGGAGCTCGGGGGGCGGCCAGCACTATCGCCCTGGCCGGGTCAGCCGCGGCCGAGAATCGGCAGTTGCGCGGCAACTCGTGGTCCTGCGCAAGCCGTTCGACGCATGATCGCGGAGGCTGTGCCGGGGAAGGGCGGGCCGGGACGCCTTTTTCTCATCTTGCTTCGCTTGCCTGCGCCGGCCTGCGGCCTTAGGCATCGCGCAGTTTCCCTCTCCTTGCTGGCCGACCATGCCCACGCCGCTCTCTCCCGACGATCTCATCGCCAGGCTCGACGAGCTCGGCATCAAGACCGAGCGTATCGACCATGTCGCCGTCTTCACCGTCGCCGAATCGAAGGAGCTACGCGGCAAGGTGCCCGGCCACCACACCAAGAACCTGTTCCTGAAGGACAAGAAGGGGCGGATCTTCCTGGTCTCGGCGCTGGAGAGCACGCGCATCGACCTGAAGCGGCTGCACGAGCGCCTCGGCGCCAGCGGGCGCTTGTCCTTCGGCTCTGCCGAGCTGCTGATGGAGAAGCTCGGCGTCACGCCGGGATCGGTCACCGCCTTCGCCGTGGCCAACGACCATGGCCGCGACGTCACCATGGTGCTCGATGCCGCCCTGATGGATGGCGAGCGCCTGAACTTCCATCCGCTGGTCAACACGGCGACGCTCGGCATCTCCAAAGACGACATGCTCGCCTTCCTGCGCGCCGTCGGACATGAGCCGATGATCGTTGACCTTCCGTCGCCACCGGACGATGGACAGAACGGCTGAAGCCACCCATCTATGGGGTGGCCCGCCGCGACGGGCATCCGGTTTCCGGTTTCAGTACCGACAGATTGCTAGGTGAAGGACGAGCCATGCTGGTCAATGGCGATGCGGCCCCGGCCAAGGGGCTGATCAAGGACACGACGACGCAGGGCTTCCGCCAGGACGTCATCGCCGAATCGATGAACCAGCCGGTGCTGGTCGATTTCTGGGCGCCGTGGTGCGGCCCCTGCAAGCAGTTGACCCCGGTGATCGAGAAGGTGGTCAATGAGGCCGGCGGCAAGGTCAAGCTGGTCAAGATGAACATCGATGAACATCCGGCGATCCCCGGCCAGCTCGGCATCCAGTCGATTCCGGCAGTGATCGCCTTCCAGCGCGGCCAGCCGGTCGATGGCTTCATGGGCGCGCAGCCGGAAAGCCAGGTGAAGGCCTTCATCGAGCGCCTGGTCGGGCCGATGGGGCCGGGGCCGGTCGAGGAGGTGCTGGCCGCGGCGGCGCAGGCGCTGGAGGCGGGCGACGCCGCCGGTGCGAGCGAGCTCTATGCCGAGGTGCTGGCGGCCGAGCCCGAGAACATCACGGCGATCGCCGGCATGGCGCGCCTGCATCTCGACGCCGGCGACATCGAGAGTGCAAAGGGCTTCCTTGCCATGGTGCCGGAGGCGAAGGCGCAGGATCCGGCGGCGGCGGCGGTCAGGGCCGCGGTCGAACTCGCCGAGCAGGCCGCCTCGCTCGGCGACACCGCCGAGCTCGAGGCGAAGCTCGCGGCCAACCCGAAAGACCATCAGGCGCGGTTCGACCTCGCTCTGGCGCTTAACGCCCGCGACAAGCGCGAGGAGGCGGTCGATCATCTGATTGCGATCATCAAGGCCGATCGCACATGGAACGATGACGGCGCCCGCAAGCAGCTGCTGCAGTTCTTCGAGGCCTGGGGCCCGATGGACGAGCACAGCGTCGCCGGACGGCGCAAGCTGTCGGGCCTGCTGTTTTCGTGAGGAGAGAGGAGCGCACGCCGATGGGCATGAACGCGGTCTATTCCGGGCCGGACGACTGCCCGGCCGTGATCCCGCTCTTCCCGCTTGCCGGCGCGCTGCTGCTGCCGCGCGGGCAGATGCCGCTCAATATCTTCGAGCCGCGCTATCTTTCCATGATCGATGACGCGCTGCGCACGCACCGCGTCATCGGCATGATCCAGCCCGAGCCGGAGAACGGGCGCCAGCCGCAGGTGCCGGGGCTGCTTCAGGTCGGCTGCGTCGGCCGGATCACCCAGTTCGCCGAGACCGGCGACGACCGCTACATCATCACGCTGACCGGGGTCTCGCGCTTCCGGCTGGAGGAGGAGCTCTCGGTCACCACGCCCTATCGCCAAGGCCGTGTCTCCTATGGCGACTTCCTCGTCGATTTTGAGGCGCGTGCCGGCGAGGACGAAGTCGACCGTGCCGGACTGCTCAAGGCGCTGCGCAGCTTCGCCAAGGCGAACGAGCTCAAGATCGATTGGAAGGGCGTCAACGAGGCGCCGAACGAGGCGCTGGTCAATGCGCTCTCGATGATGTGCCCGTTCGGGCCGCGCGAGAAGCAGGCGCTGCTGGAGGCGCCCAGCCTGAAGAGCCGGGCCGAGGTGCTGGTCGCGATCACCGAGATCGAGCTGGCGCGCGGCGGCTCCGATCCGGACACGACGCTGCAGTGATCCTGACTTCCACCATTCATGTCGTCCCGGGCGACTGCAAGGAGACCCGGGACCCATGCCTGAGCCTTTCCGATGAAGGTTCAGGCATCGGTCCCGGATCGGCGCCGCTGGCGCGGCTTGTCCGGGACGATCGGCGTTATTTCAATCAAGGTTCGGTTCTTTGAGCGCGGCGATGTCTCAGCCCGTCGGTGCGGAGAGCCCGCCCGTCACTTATCCGCCGCAGCGTTCGGTCGTCGCCTGGATCTTCTTCGATTGGTCGGCGCAGCCCTTTTTCACTCTGGTGACCACCTTCGTCTTCGCGCCCTTCTTCGCCTCGGCACTGGCCAGCCATCCGGCGCAGGGACAGGCGCTCTGGGGCTATGCGACGGGCCTTGCCGGCCTCGCCATCGCATTGCTCTCGCCGCTGCTGGGCGGCATCGCCGACAAGACCGGGCCGCGCAAGCCGTGGATCGCGGTGTTCGGCGCGATGCTGGTCGCGGGCTCAGCGATGCTCTGGTACGCCAAGCCGGGATCGCCCTGGGCGGTGCCGATCGCGCTCGCAGGCTTCGTCATCGGCACGATCGGCGCCGAATTCGCGACGATCTTCAACAATGCGATGATGACGCGGCTGGTGCCGCCGGAGCGGCTGGGACGCCTCTCCGGCACGGGCTGGGCTGTCGGTTATCTCGGCGGGCTGGTCTCGCTGGCGCTGACGCTCGGCTTCCTCGCCGCGGATCCGCATACGGGCAAGACGCTGGTCGGCCTGTCGCCGCTGTTCGGGCTCGACGCCACGGCACGCGAGGGCGACCGCTTCTCGGGGCCGCTCACCGCGCTCTGGTTCGTGATCTTCGTCACGCCGATGTTCCTGCTGACGCCGGATTCGCCGCGGACCGGCATCCCGTTGAAGCAGGCGGCCGCCGGCGGTTTCTCGCATCTCAAGGCGACGATCGCCGAACTGCCCTCGCTGCCCGGGCTCGGTCGCTTCCTCCTTGCCAATATGATCTACCAGGACGGGCTCGTCGCGCTCTTCGCCTTCGGCGGCATCTATGGCGCCGGTGTCTTCGGCTGGCAGACGATCGAGCTCGGCGTCTTCGGCATCCTGCTGACCATCACCGGCACGCTCGGCGCCTGGGCGGGCGGCAAGCTCGACGATGCGATCGGCGGCAAGACGGTGATCCTCGGCGCCATCGCCTGCCTGCTCTTCGCCTGTATCGGCATCCTCTCGCTCGGGCCCGGGCAGGTCGCTTTCGTGATCGAGGCTGTGCCGGCAACGCCGGGTGACGGCCTCTTCGCCTCGCTGCCGGAGAAGGTCTATCTGGCCTTGGGCCTGCTGATCGGCCTCGTCGCGGGGCCCTTGCAGGCGTCGTCGCGCAGTCTGCTCGCGCGCATCGCGCCGCCGGCGAGGATCGGCGAGTTCTTCGGCCTCTTCGCGCTGGCCGGGAAGGTGACCTCGTTCCTCGGGCCGACGCTGGTCGCGCTGGCGACGACGATCTTCGCGAGCCAGCGTGCGGGTTTGGCGGTACTAATCCTGTTCTTCCTGACCGGCGCCTGGCTGATTGCTGGGGTGAAGGTCAAGCGACCGTAGGCTTCTCCCGACACCACTGCCGACTCCAGCTGGCAGCAGGCGCGCTATCGTGTTCGGCACGCGATTTCAGAGCCTGGCCGGCGCGGGAGAGTTGCGATGCGGATCGTGGAGATGGACGCGCCTGCAGGGCAGGGCGCCCAGCGGAAGGTAGTGGCAATTGGCGACAACCTCGTCGTGCCGCAGTCCGTGCTGAAATGGTACGAGATCGCCCAAGCCGGCATCGAGGCACCGATCGTCGCGCTGGCGCGGCAGGCGGCGGAAGGCTTTGCCGCCGGCCGGCAAGGCGAGGTCGGCTTCGCCATCCTGCATCGCTGCGGCGAGCATTTCCATTTCCTGCTGCTCTGCACCTGGCGCGGCACCAACGAGCTCTGGGAAACCGTGCAGTTCATCGATGAGGGCATGATGGGGTTCGCGCCGTTCGACGCGCCGCATGCTCATCGCGGGACCTTCTGCATCTGGGAGATGACGGCGGTCTCGCATGAGACCGCGGCGTGGCGACAGTTCCTGCTCTCGCCGCGCCGCGAGGCCGACCTCGAAGCCTATCTGCGCAGCCGTTACACCGGCGAGGCGTAACGCCGCCGCCGCGCCCTACGGCAGTGCCTTCAGGTATCGCACAGGCCGGCCCGGCGCCGCGGCGTTCGCCGCGTGGACGATCGCGTTCGCGTCGATGCCGAAATGGCGGTAGAGATCGGCGACCGTGCCGGTCTGGCCGAAATGCTCGACGCCGAGCGCCTTCTGCCGATGGCCATGGACGCTGCCGAGCCAGGCCAAAGTCGCCGGATGGCCGTCCAGCACCGAGACGATGCCGCAATCGCGCTGGAGATCGCCGAGCAGGCGCTCGACATGGCTTGTCGCCTCATGGTTGCCGCGCTGGCGCGCCCGCTCGGCCGCCTGCCAGCCGGCGTTGAGCCGGTCGGCGGAGGTGATGGCGAGCAGGCCGACATCGCGGCGGTCTTCGCCGAGCAAGCCGACGGCCTCGATCGCTTCCGGCGCGACGGCACCGGTATAAGCGATGACGACGGAGGCGTTCGGGCCGGGTTTGCGCAGCCAATAGGCGCCGTCGATGATGTCGCGCTCCAGCTCCGGGGTCATGGCGCGCTTGGGCTGCTCGACCTGGCGGGTCGAGAGCCTGAGATAGACCGAGCCGCCGGTTTCGTCGCGCAGCCAGGTGCGCTCGTCCGGATCGCCCTCGCCATCCTTCTGCAGGTATTCGAACGACCAGCGCATCATCACCGCGAGCTCGTCGACGAAGGCCGGCTCGAAGGCGCAGAGCCCGTCCTGGCTCATGCCGATCAGCGGCGTCGCGATCGACTGGTGTGCGCCGCCTTCGGGTGCCAGCGTGACGCCGGCCGGCGTCGCGACGACCATGAAGCGGGCGTCCTGGTAGCAGGCATAGTTCAGCGCATCGAGACCGCGCGAGATGAAGGGATCGTAGAGCGTGCCGATCGGGATCAGCCGCTCGCCGAAGATCGAGTGCGACAGGCCGAGCGCCGAGAGGTTGATGAACAGGTTCATCTCGGCAATGCCCAGCTCGATATGCTGGCCCTTCGGCGAGAACTCCCATTTCTGCATCGAGGGGATGCGCTCGTCCTTGAAGGTATCGGCCATCGAAGCCCGTGCGAACAGGCCGCGCCGGTTGACCCAGGGGCCGAGATTGGTCGAGACGGTAACGTCGGGCGCGGTGGTGACGATGCGGTCGGCGAGCGGGCCGCCGAGCTTGGCGAGTTCGTCGAGCACCTTGCCGAAGCCCATCTGCGTCGACATCGTCGCCTGGATGCCGGCTTCGAGCTTGGCCGGGACGGGCAAAGCAGGGGCCGAATGGCGCCGGCGCCCCTTAGCGAAGAACGGCACCTTGTCGAGAAAGGCGCGGATCTCCTTCTCCGGAAGCGTCAGGCCTTCGAACAGATCCCATTCATGGCCGGGCCGGACCTTGTTGGCGGCCTTGAAGCCTTCCATCTGTTCCTTGGTCATCAGGCCGGCATGGTTGTCCTTGTGGCCGGCGAGCGGCAGGCCGAAGCCCTTGACGGTGTAGGCGAGGAAGCAGACCGGCCGGTCGTGGTCGATACCCTCGAAGGCTTCGAGCAGCGAAGGCAAATCGTGGCCACCGAGATTGCACATCAGCGCCGAGAGCTCGGCGTCGGAGCGTTTCTCGATCAGCTTGGTGACCGGACCCTGGTCGCCAAGATCGTCCATCAGGCGCTTGCGCCAGGCAGCGCCGCCCTGGAAGGTCAGCGCCGAATAGAGCTGGTTCGGGCAGGAATCGATCCAGGCCTTCAGCCGCTCGCCGCCCTTCTCCTTGAACGCGGCCTGCTGCAGCGAGCCGTATTTCAGCGTGACGACCTCCCAGCCAAAGGCGCGGAACATCTGCTCGATCCGGTCGTAGAGGCCCTCGCGGACGACGGCGTCGAGCGACTGACGGTTATAGTCGATCACCCACCAGGTGTTGCGCACGCCGTGCTTCCAGCCCTCCATCAGGGCCTCGAAGATGTTGCCCTCGTCGAGCTCGGCATCGCCGATCAGGGCGACCATACGCCCTTCCGGCGTATCCCCGCCCCAGCCATGCGCCTTCACATAGTCCTGGACCAGAGAGGAGAAGAGTGTCTGGGCGACGCCGAGGCCGACCGAGCCGGTCGAGAAATCGACGTCGTCGATGTCCTTGGTGCGCGAGGGATAGCTCTGCGCGCCCTTGTAGCCGCGGAAGTTCTCGAGCTTCTCCTGCGTCTGCAGGCCCATCAGATAGTTGATGGCGTGGAAGATCGGCGAGGCGTGCGGCTTGACCGCGACCCGATCCTGCGGCTTCAGCGCGGCCATGTAGAGCGCCGTCATGATCGTCGCCAGCGAGGCCGAGGAGGCCTGGTGGCCGCCGACCTTCATCCCGTCCTCATTGGCGCGGATGTGGTTGGCGTTGTGGATCGTCCACGACGCCAACCAGAGGATCTTCTTCTCGAGCTCGGCGAGGATGGGCAGACGGGGATCGGACATCGCGGTGCTCCTTGGGCCGAGACATCATGCACAATTGCCTTGGGGAAGGCAGCTAAAGACCGCCTCGCCGGCTGACGGAATTGGCGGTTTCCGCTAAGCTCCCACAGCGAGGCGAGGGAAAATGCCAGAGTTCAAGCTCGACGAGATCGACCGCCGCATCGTCCAGGCCCTGCAGGCCGACGGGCGCATCAGCGTGCAGGAACTCGCCGGCAAGGTCGGGCTCTCGCCGAGCCCCTGCGCGCGGCGGGTGCGCCTGCTGGAGGAGGCCGGGATCATCGAGGGCTATGTCGCCATCGTGAACCAGGAGAAGCTCGGCCTGCCCGTCTCGGTCTTCGCCTCGATCAAGCTGGAGCGCCAGCGCGAGGAGGAGCTCGACCGTTTCGCCGCGGCGGTCTCGCGCTGGCCCGAGGTCGCCGACTGCTACCTGATGACCGGGCAGCGTGACTATCTCTTGCGCATCATCGTCAGCGATCTTGCCGCCTATGAGCGCTTCCTCAAGGACAAGCTGACGCGGCTCGACAATGTGGCTTCGATCGAATCGAGCTTCGCGCTCGGGCGGGTGAAGCGCTCCTATTCGGTGCCGGTGGGGCTGGGGCGAGGCTAACCGGCTCGTCCGTTTCCGAACCGCGCGCGATATTCCCCTGGCGCGACGCCATAGCGGCGCAGGAAGGCGCGGCGCAGGCGCTCGTCGTCGCCGAAGCCGGTGCGGACCGCGATTTGCTGGATGCCGATATTCGTTTCCTCAAGCAGGTCGCTGGCGAGTTCGAGCCGAACCGCCTCGACCGCCTTGGCCGGGCTGACGCCGGTTTCCTGCGCATAGACCCGGGCGAAATGGCGCGGGCTCATCGCCATGACCCGGGCAAGCTCGGGTACGGAAAGGTCGCCGGCGGCATGCTCGCGCATATGGGCGTGCAGAGCCTCGAAGCGGCCGGCGGCATCGCGCGACTGGCGCTGCAACTCGCCGCTGAACTGTGACTGGCCGCCGGGACGCTTGAGATAGAGCACGAGGTCGCGCGCCAGATCGAGCGCCGCCTTGCGTCCCAGGTCCTCCTCGACCATGGCGAGCGCCATGTCGATGCCGGTGGAGACGCCGGCCGAGGTCCAGATCCGGCCATTGCTGACGAAGATCGCGTCCGGCCTGACCGTGGTCGCCGGGTGCGTCGCGCCGAGGCGCTCGGCGTATTCCCAATGCGTCGTCGCCTCGCAGCCGTCGAGCAGGCCGGCGGCGGCGAGGATGAAGGCGCCGAGGCAGATCGAGCCGAGGCGGCGGGTCTTGCCGTTCTGCTCGCGCAGGAAGGCGAGCAGCGCCACCGAGCCGGCCGCCTCCAGTGCCGAGCGGCCGCCTGAGACCAGCAGCGTATCGATCGGCCTGGCCGCAGCCTCGGCGAGCGGGATGCTCGGCAGCGGCACGCCGGCATCGGTCTCGACCGGGCCGCCGTCCTCGGAGGTCAGGATGATCTCATAGACCGCGCTGCCGTCGGCGCGTTTCGCGTCGTTGAAGACCTGCAGAGGGCCGGTGACGTCGAGCAGCTTGGTGCGCGGGAAGAGCATGATGACGATGCGGATCGGCGCCGTTACAGGGATGGCAGGAAACGAGGTCATCTTGTCATTTATGACATCGTCCCCTCATGGCATCCAGTCCCCGCAACGAGAGGGAAAGACGCCATGTTGGAGCTGCGGCCGAATTGCGAACTCTGTGACTGCGACCTGCCACCGGCCTCGCTGGAGGCGCGGATCTGCAGCTATGAATGCACTTATTGCGCCGATTGCGCCGAACGGCTGCTCGAAAACGTCTGCCCGAGCTGCGGCGGCGGCTTCGTGCAGCGGCCGATCCGGCCGGTCGGCGACTGGGGCGGGCTTGGCCTTGGCCTCGCCAACCGCCCGGCCTCGACCAAGCGCCATCACTCGCAATGGACCGAGGCGCAGCGGCGCGAGCGCAGCGAACTGCTGCGCAACGTGCCGCCGCAGGAACGGTGACGTTCAGCGCCGCTCAAAATCGCGGTGGACGTCGTGGGTCCAGATGCCGGCGCCGTCAGGCGGGATCACCAGCCAGTCCTTGCGGGTCAGCGTCTGCTTGGTGTCCTCGTAGCCGGAGTGCCAGTGCTCCTTCATCGAGGTGCGCGAGAACTCGTGGTCCTTGGCGTGACTCTCATAGGTTTTCTGCTGGTAGATCAGTTGCAGGATGGTGTGCTCGGGGATCAAAGCGAGCTCGTCGCGGAGCTTGCGGTCATCCTCGCTCAGGGCATCCTCGGGGATGTGGCTGAGAGCCTCATGGGTCTTCTTCTTCCAGCCCTGCAGAGTCTGGAAGAGGTCGGTGACCATGCGGGTGCGCGAGGAGTACATGATGTCCTTGTGCCGGCCCATCACGTCCTGCATCGTCCTGGGCATCGGCCCGCGTGACGAGAACAGGTCGACCTGGAAGATCAGCGAGTTGAGCGTGTCGTCCTGCGCGAGCAGATGCGACAGCGGCGTGTTCGAGACGATGCCGCCGTCCCAGTAGTGCTCTGTGCCGATCTGGACGGTCGGGAAGGCCGGCGGGAGGGCGCCCGAGGCCATGACGTGCTCGGGCGCGATCTCCTCCAGCGTGTTGTCGAAATAGACGAAGTTGCCGGAGAGGGCGTTGACCGCGCCGACCGAGAAATGGACCTGCTTTGAGTTGATCAGGTCGAAATCGACCAGTTCGAGCAGGGTCTGGCGCAGCGGCGAGGTGTCGTAGAAGCTGGTCGCGTCGCTCGCGCCGGCTGGCGCCAGCCAGGCATTGGTGGGGCGCGGCTCGAAGAAGCCGGGCTGGCCGAGCATGGTCGTCAGGAAGGACGAGGTCGCGTTGCGCGCCTGACGGAAGATGTCACCCTCGGGCGTGAACCACCAGACCTTGCGGTCGGTGATGCGATCCCAGAAGGCTTCGAGCCGCTCCAGTCGGCGCTCGCGCGGATTGCCGGCGATGATCGCCGAGTTGATCGCGCCGATCGAGACGCCGGACACCCAGTCCGGCTCGATGTCAGCTTCGTGGAGCGCCTGATAGACGCCGGCCTGATAGGCGCCGAGCGCGCCGCCGCCCTGGAGCACGAGCGCGACGCGGTCGCAGCGCTCGGGGCGCCAGCCGAGATAGCGGTCGGTGGAGGACGGCGCAAAAGGGGCGTTCATGGCGCAGATTCCGTTCGCTCGATCGTGAGGGGAGAGCTGGATTTGCCCATGTCTGAGGGGCTGGCGGTGACAGGCATGTGACGCGGGCAATGTTGGATATCGGTGTCACCGGCCCGTCAGACAAGCTTCATCGCCCCGTCAGCTTGCTCTTCCACCTCAGCGGCATGGACCTTGCGACGCGGTTTTGCGTCGCGTTCTCGCGGCTGGAGATCACACATGCTCAAGGGCAAGACCGCCGTCGTCACCGGCTCGACCTCCGGCATCGGGCTCGCGATTGCCCGGGCCTATGCGGCGCAGGGCGCCAACATCGTCATCAACGGCTTCGGCGCGCCGGAGGCGATCGAGCAGGAGCGAGTCGGCATCGAGGCCGATTTCGGCGTGAAGGCGCGCTATTCGCCGGCCGACATGGCCCATGGCGGCGCAATCGCAGCGATGATCGCCGAGGCGGAAGCCGAGTTCGGCGGCGTCGACATCCTCGTCAACAATGCCGGCATCCAGTTCGTCTCGCCGGTCGAGGACTTCCCGGTCGAGAAATGGGACGCGATCATCGCGATCAATCTCTCGGCTGCCTTCCATGCCATCCGCGCGGCGCTGCCGGGGATGAAGCAGCGCAAATGGGGCCGGATCATCAACACGGCCTCGGCGCATGCGCTGGTCGCCTCGCCGTTCAAATCGGCCTATGTCGCGGCCAAGCACGGCATCGCCGGCTTGACCAAGACGGTCGCGCTGGAAGCGGCGACCTTCGGCGTCACCGCCAACGCGATCTGCCCGGGCTATGTCTGGACGCCGCTGGTCGAGAAGCAGATTCCCGAGACCATGGCGGCGCGCGGGCTGACCAAGGAGCAGGTCATCAACGACGTGCTCTTGCACGCCCAGCCGACCAAGCAGTTCGTCACCAGCGAGGAGGTGGCGGCGCTCGCTGTCTTCCTCGCTTCCGATGCGGCAAAGTCGATCACCGGCGTCATCCTGCCGGTCGATGGCGGCTGGACCGCGCAGTGAGGGTATCGCCATGAACCGCCAGCAGATCCTCGACTTGCCGTCGATGCCGCTCGCCGGGCCGAGCTATCCGGCCGGGCCCTACCGCTTCATCGACCGCGAATACATGGTGATCAGCTACGAGACCGATCCCGAGCTGATCCGCCACCACCTGCCCGAGCCGCTGATGCCGATCGCGCAGCCGGTCGTGCATTACGAATGGATCAAGATGCCGGATTCCTCCGGCTTCGGCACCTATACCGAGACCGGCATCGTCATCCCCTGCCTGTTCGGCGAGGAGGAGGTCAGCTTCGTCTCGCAGATGTATCTCGATATCGAGCCGCCGATCTCGGCCGGCCGCGAGATCTGGGGCTTCCCGAAGAAATACGCCCATCCCAAGCTGGAAGTCGTCAAGGACACGCTGACCGGCACGCTCGAATATGCCGGCCAGCAGGTCGCCATGGGCACGATGGGCTACAAGCATGAGAGCCTGGCCGGCAACGGCGTGAAGACGACGGCGATGCTGACCAAGACCCAGGTCAACCTGAAGATCATCCCCGGCGTCGACGGCGAGCCGGAGATCTGCCAGCTCGTCGCGCTCAACCTCACCGACATCACGGTGAAGGGTTCCTGGATCGGCCCCGGCCGGTTGCACCTGATCCCGCATGTCAACGCGCCGGTCGCCGATCTGCCGGTGCGCAAGGTGCTCGGCGCGCATCACTTCATCGCCGACCTGACGCTGCCCTTCGGCCGCAAGATCCATGACTACATGAAAGGCTGATACCACGGGTTGCACTCGCGGCCGCGCCGACTATCTTGCCGCGCCGGGGGCGCGAGGGATTTTTAGCGCGCATGATTGTCTCCTGGCTGGCGAACTTGCGCCAGGCCGTCAGTTCGAAGCTCACCATCGGCATTGGCGGATTGCTGGCACTCGCCATCACCTCTGGCCAGAGCCTGCTCGAGGCTCTGGAGCAGCCGGTGCTGCCGGCGCTCGCTGCCGGCACGCCGCTCGATGCCGGCCGCTGGCGTATCGTGCTGCATGAGGCGCGGCTGACCACGCATTCGCGGCCGGACGGGTCGCCTGCGCCCGGCGGAGCGCAGTTCCTGGCACTCGATCTCGACATCGCCAATCGCAGCTCGGAAACCGACAACACCTTCGCCCGCATCGTCGCCGTTGAGCCGCCGATCGAGGGCCTGCAGCCCAATCCGACCTTCTGGCTGTTGCGCGACAAGGCGATGCTGAGCGCCTTGCAGCCGGGGCTGCCCGAGCGCGTGCAGGTGATCTGGCGCTTGGCGCCGGGAGCAAAGGCGCCCGAGCGCTTACGGCTCGTCGTCAATGGCGAGACTTTCAAGCCACGCGACAATCTGTTCGCGGCGCCGGGCTGGTTCAATCGCAAGCCGATCGCAGTGGCGACCCTGCCGGTCGTCCCCGCGGAGCCGAAGCCGTGAGCGGCGCTTTCGCCAAGCTCGGCGCGCTCGTGCTGGCTGCAATGCTGCTGGCCGGCATGCAGCGCTATACGCCGGGCTATGCCGAGATCACCGGGCCGATCCCGCTCAGGGGCGAATTCGGCGAGACGCTGGCTGGCCGTGGCTTCACGGTGCGGGCCGACAAGGTGCTGCTTGCGCGGAAGCTACGCTTCAAGGCCTATGGCCGCGAGGTCGAGCGCGATACGGGCGGCGTCTTCGCGCTCGTGATCGCCCGGCTCGAGGCGCAGCCCGCTTCGATCACCATCGGCAGCGCGACCTGGCGCAGCGCTCAGGGCGCCCGTTTCGTCGCGAGCGCGCGTTTTCAGGGCGCGCCGAGGCTGCTTGGGGCAGACCGGCTCGAACCTGGCCTGCCACAGCGTGGCGTCTTCATCTTCGAAGTGCCGCGCGAGGCGGTGGACGGTGCGACGCTGCTGGTGGCGGCTTCGCGCTGGCCGCGGCTCGATACGCAAGTCGAGATCGCCTTGCCCGTGAAGCCGGACGCGCCCGCGCTGGTCATCGACCTCAGCGAGCTCGCCTATGAGTGAAGCCGCCATCTCGCCCGGCGCCATCAGAATGCGGCGCATCAGCCTGTGGATGCTGCCGCTAGCGTTGGCGCTCGGCCTCTTTCTGCAATCCCATGAGAACGCCTGGGAATGGTGGCGTTCGCGCGAGCTCTTCGCGCGACAGGTTCCGGCTGGGACCGCTGCGAGCCTGGGCGGCGCCGAGTGGAAGCTGGTGGGCCTGCGCCGTGTCGGCGAACGCTCGGACGGGCGAGCCGTCATGCTGCTCGACATGGAAGCGGTGGTGCGTGATCCCGAGGCCTTCGCCGTGCTGCCCTGCCGGCTGGTGCTGGAGGCGTCGGACGGGCGACGCTGGTCGCCGCAATTCCTGACGCCCAGCGAAGTCAACCGCCTGCCAGAGCGGCGCGGCCAGACCATCCCGACCTGTACCCAGGCGCTGGCGAGCAAGCCACAGGCGGGTGCGATGCTCAGGATCAGCGAGGGCTTCGTGCTGCCTGGCGGAATGAATGGGCAGGTGAGGCCGGTGCTCAGCCTGCCGACTGGGCGGCCGCATTATCTGCGCTTCGAGGTTCCGGGCTAGCGTTGCCGCGGCTCTGCGCGGCGACGGCGGCCTCCATCACCGCGGCGAGCAGGCAGATGCGCAGGCTCTCGACCAGGATGCCGCCGCGGATGTCGCTGGGTCCGCCGAGCAGGAAGGCGATGGCGTTGGCGATCACCTGCCAGCTGTCGAGATCGAGCGGTCCGATCAGGCGCGCCAGGCCGATCCAGAGCCAGGCGGCGGCGAAGCCGATCAGGCGATAGCCAACGACCAGCGCGATCAGCACCGAAAGGCTGGCGCCGAAGGCGAGGCGGACGCTGTTGACGACCGGGAGATAGCGCGAGCGATAACCGCCGATGAAATGCTCGGCGAAGTCACGAATGGCCTTCGGCGCTGCCTGCCAGCGCGCCAGGGCTGCCGCGGCGCGCCGGTCGCGGGCCAGCGCAGACGGGTCTTTGGCGTCATAGCCATAGATCGTCGCGGCCATCAGCAACCAGACCAGTGGCAGCAGCGCATAGAGGAAGAGGCTCTGCAGGCTTGTACTGAAAGGCGGTGCGGCGAGGTCGATCGCCTCCGGCATCGCTGCCTGCACCCTGCCGACCAGTGAGAACGTCCAGTCGTGGATGAGTCTGAGATAGGGCAGGCCGATCGTCTTGAGCCAGGTCCAGCCCGTGTCCTTCCAGCGCGACAGGGCGTAGAGGCCGACGAAGATCCAGTTGGCGTCGCAGGCGATGATCAGGAATTGCCAGAAGGGCGAGGGCCGGCGTGTCTGGGCAGCCTTGGCGAGCTTGCGCACCAGCCAGGCGAGGCCGATGGCGAGCACGAGCCAGAGCGAGAGCGGCGCGTCGAGAACGTTGACCTTCTCGCCAAGGCCCGCCTCGGCGAGAGCCCTGACCGAGTAGTCGCGGACGGTATCGCCGAGGAAGCCCCAGGCGGCGTAGTAGGCGAAGAAGGGCACGAGGGCGAGTGCGACGAGGCCGATCACGGCGCGAGCACCGACCGGCTGCGGCGCGTCGGCTTGCGGGCTCGCGCCGGCGATCTGCAGGGCCGCGACCGCAGGCAGATAGGGCCGCAGGGCCATGAACATCAGCACGGTGACGACGAGCTTGGCGAGGACCAATAGCGCGAGCATGGCGAAGCCGGCGAGGCTGTTGAGATAGCCGAGTTTCACTGCCAGCGGCAGCAGGAGCTCATTGGCGATGGAGCCGAGCGCCGCGAGCAGCAGCAGGAACGGCCAGGCCTGGCGCCAGAGCCGGAGGAAGAGGCGGGCGAGGCCGGCGATCTCTTGCATGGGCTGGGTTGTACAGGCTCATGCCCGGAGGGTGAACCCTCCGGGACCGATCGCAGCGCTATCGCCCGCGCTTTGTCTCCAGGCTCTTGCTCCAGCGCGAGAGCGCAAAGCAGATCAGCCAGTAGAGGGCGCCGGAGAAGACATAAGCCTCCATGTTCATGCCGACCCAGTTGGGATCGGCGAGGGAGGCCTGGGCGATGCCGAGCAGGTCGAGGATCGAGACCACCAGCACCAGCGTGGTGTTCTTGACCAGCGCGATGAACTCGTTGGTGATCGCCGGCAGCGAGATGCGCAAAGCCTGCGGCAGGATGATGAACCAGGTCGCCTTCCAATAGGACAGGCCAAGCGCGGTCGCCGCCTCGCGCTGGCCCTTCGGCAGCGCCTGCAGGCCGCCGCGCACGGCTTCGGCCATATAGGCGGCGATGCAGAAGCCGAGGCCGATCACGGCGCGCGCCAGCCGGTCGACGCCAATGCCGGCCGGCATGATCAGCGGCAGCAGCAGCGAGGCCAGGAAGATCACCGCGATGATCGGCACGCCGCGCCAGAACTCGATGAACAGCACCGCTATCAGCTTGACCACCTTGAGCTCGGACTGGCGGCCGAGCGCGAGCAGGATGCCGAGCGGGATCGCGATCAGGCTGGCATAGATCGAGATGAAGACGGTCAGCATCAGCCCGCCCCATTCGCGCGTCTCGATCGCGCGCAGGCCGAAGCCGCCGGAGAGCAGCCAGATTCCGAGCGGCGGCAGGATGACGAGCGCGGCGAGGCCGAGGCTCAGCTTCAGCCGCTTCGGCGCGAAGACGATCGCTGCGCCGGAGAGCGCGAACAGGATGCCGGCGAGGTTCGGCCGCCAGCGCTCCTCGATCGGATAGAACCCGTACATGAACTGGCCGAAGCGCGCCTTGATGAAGACCCAGCAGGCACCGGTGCCGGTGCAGTCATTGCGGGTCTGGCCGCTCCAGGTCGCATCGATCAGGGCCCAGCGGATGATCGGCACGGCGATCCAGGCGATCAGCGCCGCGAGCAGCAGCGTCACCACGGTGATGGTCGGGGAGCCGAACAGGCGCTCGCGCCAGCTGGTCCGGAGGGCGGAAGCGGCGCTCATCGGGTCACCAGCGCGATGCGGGCATTGTACCAGTTCATGAAGGCCGAGACGGCGAGGCCGATGACGAGATAGACCGCGAGCGTCATGGCGATGATCTCGATCGCCTGGCCGGTGTTGTTGAGCGCCGAGCCCATGAACAGGCTGACCACGTCGGGATAGGCGATCGCCGCGCCGAAGGACGAGTTCTTGAGAACGTTGAGGTACTGGTTGGTCATCGGCGGCGTCATCACCCGCAGCGCCTGCGGGATTGTGACGAGGCGCAGCGTCTGGCCAGGCTTCAAGCCGAGGGCACTGGACGCCTCGATCTGGCCATGCGGCACCGACTGGATGCCGCCGCGCACGATCTCGGCGATGAAGCCGGCGGTGTAGGTGACGAGCGCCGCGAGCAGCGCGACGAATTCAGGGATGACGACGAAGCCGCCGCGATAGTTGAAGCCGCGCAGCACGGGAATGTCCCAGCGCGTCGCCAGCGTCGCCCAGGCGAGCGCGATGGTGGGGACGAGCAGCAGCAGGACAAGGCCGACGCGCAGGATCGGTGCGTCCTGGCCCGTCGCTTCCTTGCGGCGCCTGGCCCAGCGCAGGAAGAGCCAGTGCAGCAAGCAGGAGATCGCGATCGCGATGAAGGCGACTTTGAAGTTCGCGCCGGCATCGGGCAGCGGGATGGTCAGGCCGCGATTGTTGAGGAAGGCGACGCCGAAGACCGAGAGGCTCTCGCGTGGCGCCGGCAAAGCGGCGATGACGCCGAAATACCAGAACAGCACGAAGAACAGCAGCGGGATGTTACGGACGAACTCGACATAGGCGCCGGCGATCGCCTGGACGAGCCAGATCGAGGAGAGCCGGGCGATGCCGATCAGGAAGCCGAGCGCCGTCGACAGCACCAGCGCGATCACCGTGACCAGCATCGTATTGGCGACGCCGGCCCAGAACAGGCTGAGGATGTTGTCCGACTGGGTGTAGTTGGTCAGGACGAAGGGCACCTCGATGCCGGAGGTGCGCCAGAGGAAGTCGAAGCCGGAGGCGATGCCGGCCTGGACCATGTTCTGCGAGGCGTTACGGATGAAATAGACCAGCAGCGCCACGAGGCCGATCAGCAGCGCCGCCTGGTAGAAGACGTCGCGGACGCGCTTGTCGTTGATGAAGGCGAAGGCTTTGCTCAAGGGGCGGCCGTCCGGCTTGGGGCGTCATTCTCGGGTGCAGACAACGCTGCGACCCGAGAATCTCCTGACACGAAGGCTGGTTTCCGAGATGGTCGGGTCAAGCCCGACCATGACGGGAGCATCTCACTGGAACGGCGGGGTGAAGAGCAGGCCGCCCTTGGTCCAGAGCTGGTTCTGGCCGCGCTCGAGCTTCAGCGGGGAACCCATGCCGACGGTGCGCTCATAGCTCTCGCCATAATTCCCGACCTGCTTGATCGCCTTGTACATCCAGTCGTCGGGCAGGCCCATCATCGCGCCGAAGCCGCCCTCGGCGCCGAGCAGGCGGCGGACTTCGGTGTTCTTCGAGTTCGCCTTCATCTCGTCGACGTTCTTGGAGGTGATGCCGAGATTCTCGGCGGCGATGGTGCCGTTCAGCACCCAGCGCACGATCAGCTGCCAGCGTTCGTCGCCATAGCGGGTGACCGGTCCCTGCGGGTCGTTCGAGATCGGCTTGGTCAGGATGACGTGGTCGTCCGGAACCTTTAGCTTGGCGCGCTGGCCGGCGAGGGCGCCGACGCCGGCGGTGTAGGCGTCGCAGCGGCCGCTGTCATAGGCGGTGATGGCGTCGTCGTTCTTCTGAAAATTGGTGATGGTGACCTTGAGGTTGCGCTCGCGGAACCAGTCGGCGGCGTTCTTCTCCTCGGTCGAGCCGGCGGCGACGCAGACCGAGGCGCCGTCGAGCTCCTCGGCCGACTTCACGTTCGCCTTCTTGCGGACGATGAAGGTCTGGCCCTCGTAGAAGTTGATGCCCTGGAAGTTCAGGCCGAGCGTGGCGTTGCGCGAGAAGGTGATGGTCGAGTTGCGCGAAAGCACGTCGACCTGTCCCGATTGCAGGATCGGCCAGCGCTGCTGCACCGAGGTCGGCGTGTACTTCACCTTGGTGGCGTCGCCGAGCACGGCGGCGGCGAGGGCGCGGCAATAATCGACGTCGAGCCCGGTCCATTCGCCCTTGTCGTTGGCGAAGGAGAAACCGGGCAGGCCGAGATGCACGCCGCATTCGAGATGGCCGCGCGCCTTGATGGCGTCGAGCGTCGGGCTGGGCGCGAGCTGCTGCGCGGAAGCGGCGAGTGTGCCGGCGGCGAGCAGCGCCGCGGCGAAAGTGATCGTCTTCATGTCCGTTCCCCATCCTGTAGCGTCATGACGCCACGTCTGGGCGACTATGCAACAACCGGGCAGGGGAAGGTAAGGGGGCGTTCGCAGTTTCCTGCCAGTGCCTGACGCAATCGCAGCGCCGGCAATCTACCAGCCGCGCTGAGCCTTGATCGCCCGCTTCTGTATCTCCTTCTGCTGGCGCCAGTAGTCCTTCTGGGCGTCGAGCTGCATGCGCTGCCAGTCGCGGATGCGGTCCTTGCGCGAGGTCGCGTTGCGATAATCGTTCCAGTCGTAATGATCGTCATGGACGTCGTCGTCGCCGAGCGCGTCGAAGAATTTGCGCAGCATCGAACGCGCGGGCTCGATCAGCAGGGTAGGCGTCACCTTCGGGACGGGCATGAAGGCCGGCGCTGCGGAGGCGTCGGAAGCGGCAGTGAGGGCGATGGCGAGCGACAGGAGAACGGGACGGATCGTCATGATGCTGCTTCCTCCCGTCACTGCGCCGCGCGCGCGAAGGAATGCGGCAGCTCGGGACTGAGCCAGCGCATCTGCGTGATCTTGCCGGCGGCGTCGGTCTCGAAGCGCAGGCGGACGAACGGCTCTCCGCCGGACATCTCGGCTGGCGCGACGAAGGCGCCGGTCGGCGCGAGGCGAGCCTGGAACAGGTAGGGATCGTCCTTGTTCGGCTCGAGCAGAAGCTGCGCCTCGGTCTTCTCCAGCGTCAGGCCGAGCTTGCCGTCCGCGAGGACTATGGTGGCGTCGCCCAGGATCGGTGAGGCGTAGCTGCCGGCGAAGCCGGTGGCGAGCGGCGAGAGCGGGCCGGGCACGAAGCCGGCCGCTTCAGCTCGCGCCGCCTCGCGGCGTGTTTTCAACGCGGCTGCGCCGAGCGCGATATTGTCGACGACGGGATTGCCGAGCACGCGGTCGTAGAACCACATCGCCAGCGAATCCGGCATGCCGCCATTCTCGAGATTGGTCAGGATGACGATGCCGGTCTTGCCGTCGGGCAGGAAGCCGGCATGGGCGCCGAAGCCGGCGGTGCCGCCATTGTGCCAGATGATCCGGCCGCGCGGCGTCGCGGTCGCGACCCAGCCGACGGCATAGGAGGTGCGCTCGTTCATGGCGACGCGCGGCGTCCAGGTGACGTCGAGATTGTCCTCGGAGACCAGGACCTTGCCCTCGAACTGGCCGCGGCCGAGCTGCAGGCGCAGCCACTTCGCCATGTCGGGGATGTTGGAGTTCAGCGCCCCGGCCGGGCCCATCGCATAGGGGAAGGACGGGTGGAAAGGCACCGGAATGGGCTTGTTGGCGAGGCGGTGGCCCTGTGCATGGTTGGGGGCGGCTGTGATCGCTTCGGCGGTCGCTGTGGTCGCGCCCATGCCAAGCGGGGTGAGCAGGCTCTGCTGCAGTGAGTCGGTCCAGGACGGCGCGCCATTGACCTTGGCGACGATCTCGCCGCCGACAATGTGCGGGATGTTGAGGTAGCGGAAATCCGAGCGGAACATACCGAGCTGCGGCGCGACGCGCAGCGAGCGGATCAATGTCTGCTTGTCGTAGCCGAGCATGGTCAGCGCGTCGTTGACGTATGCCGTCAGGCCGGAGCGCTGGGCGGCGAGGTCGAGCACGCGGAAATCGCGGGTGACCCAGGGATCGGCGAGCTGGAATTCCGGGACATGGTCGATGACGGGATCGTTCCAGCCGAGCCGGCCGGCATCGACCGCCTGCGCGAGCGTCGTGGCGAGGAAAGCCTTGGTGGTCGAGCCGACCTGGAAGATCGTCTCCGGCGTGACCTGGTCCGGCTTGCCGAGCTCACGGACGCCGAAGCCCTTGGCGTAGATCAGCTTGTCGTCATGGACGATGCCGATGGCGAGGCCCGGCACCGAGAAGGCCTTCATGCCCTCAGTGACCTGCTTCTCGAAGTCCGGCAGCAGCGCTTCGATCGAAGCCTGGCTGGGCTGCTGCGCGCTTGTGTCCGAGATGCCGGAGATGGCGGCGAGGCCGACCAGGAGCGCGGCTCTGATGATGCTCTTCATCCACTGCCCCCTAGGCATCGCAAAGGCCGACCGATCATGCTGCCGAAAGCGGGCAAGCCGGCCGGCGGCGCCAAGATCACATGCCATGTTCTGACCTTAGGTAAACGGGATCAGGAGATTGTGACGGGATCGGCGCTCGTTCCGAGAGATCGTTTTGCCGGGCAGAAAGGCGAGCTTTCCGCCGCCCTCTGGGTGGAAGGGGTTCCGCTCGGGGATCGCTCACCCGATCGTTCGCCTCCCAATCCCCGATCCTTCCCCGCAAGAGGGAGGGGAGGGAACCTGCGACTGGCTGCAGCGATGCGGCTTGATGTCGAGCAGCGGCGTGCCGTCGAGACAATCGAGCCCGCGCACGAGCAAGGTCGCCCCCTCGACGCTCTCCAGCTTCACCCGGGACAACGCGATCGGGTTCGGCCGCACCGGCGAGCGTAGCGCGAAAGTACCGAGCGTGCCGCCGCCGCGCGGCGTCTGCGTCAGCAGGTCACGCCTGGCCTCGTGCATCCAATAGAGCAGATCGAGCTCGGCGAAGGCTTCGATGCCTTTGAGCGCGGCATGCCAATACGCGTCGATCTCGACCCGGCAAAGGGGCCCGTCCTGCCGGCCCTGGCGCGGACAATCGTCACGCGTCGCGAAGGGGGTGCGGATGCGGCCGATGAAGACGAGGCGGGCGTCGGCCCGGTCGGGCAAAGGCGCTTCGGTCTCGCCTGGCCGGGTCGCTTGCCAATCCATCATTCGATCCGCCCTGCCATCACTCGCGCGGCAGGCCTGGGGCGACGAAGCCGTGCCTCGCCAGGATGCGCTGCCCGTCGGGCGAGAGGATGAACATGGCGAGCCGATAGGCGTTCGGCGAGGCACCGTTCAGCACCGTCAGCCCGTAATCGGCGCCGACCAGCAGGTTCGCCGGCAATCGGACCATGCGGATGCCAGGCTGCTCGCGGGCGATCGGATCGGCATTGGTGCAGTAGCCGAGGAACAGGTCGGCGGCGCCGGTCGCCAGCAGGTGGCCGGCGGCGTTGCGGCCGGGCGGGGGCGGGGCGCTGTTCGGGCCGCCGACGAGCTGCAGCGCCTTGGCCTCCAGCGCCGCCCTGGCGCCGGTCTTGAGCGCCTCGGCCTTGGCGAAGATGTGCCAGGCATAGTCGCCGGAAGGATCGGCACGTGGCGTCGAGGTGCCGAGCTTGACCTTGGAATCGAGCATGTGGGCGAGCAGCGTGTTGCTGGTCACGTTCAGCCCCGGACGCGCGAAGGCGCAGGTCTCGTTGCGGACGAAGAGCGCGACCGGGCCGGCCTTGCCGTCCTTCGCCAGCATGGGCGGGTGCTCCATGTTCGCCGAGGCGAAGACCTCTGCCGGCTCGCCCTTGGCGAGAGCCTCGCGAAGCAGGCCGGAGGGGCGGAAGCTGGTCTTGACCGGGATGCCGGCCGAGGTCTCGAAAGCCTGCGCGACTTCGGTCAGGGCGTTCTTGAGACTGCCGGCGGCATGGAGCAGGACCGGCTTCTGGACCTGCTGTGCGGATGTGAATGCAGGCCACAGGCTGACCAGGATGACAAGAGCGAGCCTGCGGATCATGTCATGCCCCGGTTTGCCCGGCATCAGCGAAGACAGGCTGCGGGCGGTCAATCTCGTCGCCAGGGCGCCGCATGCGGCGTCCAGCGAGGTTGCTCGATCCGGACCGTACCGGTTGAACGGGCGCTTGTCGCCCTCCGACAGGACACGCCGGACGGCGTCATTCATTCCTACGAAACAAGCTTGCAAATTGGGCCGTCGATTGCAGCGCCTCTTGCGCTGGCGGAGGTTTATTCTTTCAACCGGCTGCCAAGGCGGCTGAGCAGGCAAGGACCCTCCCGTGACGATCGATCTCGACAAGCTCGCGCAAGAGATGACGGGCTGGCGGCGCGACCTGCACACCCATCCGGAATTCGGCTTCGAAGAGAGGCGCACCAGCGCCTTCGTCGCCGGCAAGCTGCGCGAATTCGGGCTGGACGATGTCGCCGAGGGCATCGGGGGCACCGGCGTCGTCGGCACGCTGACGCGCGGCAGCGGCAACCGGGCGATCGCATTGCGGGCCGACATGGACGCGCTGCGCATATCCGAGCAAAGCGAGCTGCCATACCGTTCGGGCAATCCCGGCGTGATGCATGCCTGCGGCCATGACGGGCACACCGCCATGCTGCTCGGCGCGGCGAAGCTGCTGGCGGAGGAGGGCGGTTTCGACGGCACGGTGCGCTTCGTCTTCCAGCCGGCCGAGGAATGGGGGCGTGGCGCACTCGCCATGCTCGCCGACGGGCTGATGGAGCGCTTCCCGTTCGAGGAGATCTACGGGCTGCACAATGCGCCGGGGCTGACGGTCGGCAAGTTCCAGACGCGTTGCGGGCCGATCATGTCGGCGGAGGACAATTTCGAGATCGTCCTCACCGGCGTCGGTGGTCACGCCGCCCGCCCGCATGCCGGCAACGAGACGCTGGTCGCTGCCTGCGCCTTGGTCACCAGCCTGCAGACCATCGTCTCGCGGCGCCTGAGCCCGGCTGAGATCGCCGTGGTCTCGGTAACCGAGCTGATCACCGACGGCACCCGCAACGCCTTGCCGGGCCAGGCGCGCATTCTCGGCGACGCCCGCAGCTTCCGCCCGGAGGTCAGCGCCGATATCGAAGCGCAGATGCGCGTCATCAGCGAAGGCATCGCCCGCGCCTACAATGTCGAGCAGTCGGTGAGCTATACGCGGGAATTCGTGCCGCTGCTCAACCAGCCGGCTCAGACCGAAGCGGCGCTGGAGGCGGCGCGGGCGGTGCTCGGGACTGAGAATGTCTCGGCCGTCTCCGAACCCTTCACCGGCTCGGAGGACTTCGCCCGCTTCCTCGATCATGTCCCGGGCTGCTTCTCCTTCGTCGGCAATGGCGACAGCGCACCACTGCACAACCCGCGCTATGATTTCGACGACGCAGGGTTGATCCACGGCGCGCGTTTCCACGCCGAGATCGTCAGGCGCCGGCTGGCTGTCGCGTGATGACCAACCCTGCTGGAGAAGAGCTTGGCAAAATGCGCACACGACCTGCGGTCCCCAGCGACGCGGAAGCGATGAGCGCGGTGCTGCGCGCCATCATCGCCGCATATGGGCGAGAGCGCCCCAGCGATCCCGATTTCGTTCTTTCGACCTATATCGCCCATCCCGATCGCGTCGCCTGCACGGTCGCGCTCGACGAGGCCGGAACGGTCGTCGGTTTCCAGTCCCTGCGCCGGGCGCGGCCTGGCGATCCCTATGGGACGCCGGATGGCTGGGGGAGCATCGGAACGCATGTCTCGCCGCGCGCCGGCCGGAAGGGCGTCGGCACGGCGCTGTTCGCGGTCACGCGGCAGGCTGCTTCGGAAGCGGGCATCGGCCGGATCGACGCTGCGATCCGCGACGACAATCCTCTGGGCCTTGCCTATTACGAGGCGCGAGGCTTCCGGACCCACCGAATCGAGAATGGTGTGGTCCACAAGGTCTACACGGTGTCAGAGGGCTGACGAGCGGCCCTGGTATCGTCGCCAAACACAGACCTTGTGCACATATTCCCGGTCGCGTTCGGCCTCGCCGAAGGGCGCGACGGGCCAGAGCCAGCTTTCGTCCTCCTTCGGCAGGGCGACCCCGTACATCAGGTCGAGCCGGTCATGGATCGCTCCGCCGCGGTCGCGCTCAACCATCTCGACATCGCTGATCAGGCAGACATGGCCCTCGAAGCGGGCGAGGTCGTCAAGATGCCAGGCGATGCAGCGGCCCGGGAGATCGTCGGGCAAAGCGGCGGCTCGGGCTGGGTTGTCCTCCAGCCATTCGGCCACCGGCCAGGCGAGCTGCGAAAGCAGGTTGGCGGAGATCACAAGATCGACGCTGCCGTCGTTGGCGAGGTCGGCGAGCGGGTCCTGCCGGCTTTCCGCCTCGCCGGCCAGCCAGGCCATCGCGCCGGTGAGATCGCGGCTGACGAGGATGACCTTCGGTCGCCGCCAGAGCTTAAGGCGCAGCAGCGGCAGATGGACGATGTCGACGAGCACGACCTCGTCGAAGCTCGCGCAGAGGGCCTCCAGCGGGATGTCGCGAGCGGGGCCGGAGCCGAGCACCACGACCTTGCGACGTCGGGGCAGGGCGGCTGCGATGTCGGCGATGATGGCGCGGCAGCGCGCCTGATGCGGCTCCCAGGCCTTGCGCTGGCGGAGGCCGCGCGACCAGAGGGCGATGCCTTCTCGCAGCAGGCCGAACCGGCGCGCCAGTGGCGCAGCCGGCGTCAGGGCTCGCAGCGTCAGCTCCGCCAGCACGGCTAGCTGAGCGCGCCGCGCGCCGCGACCGGCCAGACAGCCTCGACATGCGCGTCGGCGCCGCCGAGGCCGCGCACGCAGACATACCAGTCATGCAGGTTGACGGTCGGGTCGCAATGGCCGGGCACGAGCAGAACACGGTCGCCGCGATGCGGCACGGCGACGGGGTCGCCGGTCAGGATGCCGTGCTCGTCGGAGGGTTTGGTGTAGATCACGCCGTCGCGGCGCCAAGGCACCGGCATGCCGGAATCGACCGCCGCCGCCTTGTGGCCGGCATCGACGATGGCGCGGTCCGGCACCGGCTTGCTCATCACCCCGGCGAGCACAAACAGCGCGTGCTGAAAGGTGTGGAAGGGCGAGCCGTCTGCCATGCGGTTCCTGGCGTAGTCGGCATCCATGAAGATGTAGGAGCCGCATTGCAGCTCGTTCCAGACGCCGGAACGGCTCTCCAGCTCGAAGGTGCCGGTGCCGGCCCCGCCGACGGTCTCGCAGGCGAGCCCGGCCTGGGCCAGACGCTCGATCGCATTGCGGGCGAGCAGACCGGCGCGTTCGATCGCCTCGCTGCGCTCGTCGATCGAGCGCATGTGCTGGGCCGAGCCGTGATAGGCCTGCACGCCGCGAAAGCGCAGCGTGTTGCTGCGCGCCACCGCCTCGGCCAGCCGGACCGCCGCCTCGCCGGGCGCGACGCCGCAGCGGCGCCCGCCGATGTCGAGCTCGACCAGCACGTCGAGGACGACATCGTGGCGGGCTGCCGCTTCGGCGGCCTCGCGCACGCCGTCGATATGGTCGACGCACAGCCCGATGCGGGCGTCACGGGCGAGCTTGGCGAGCCGGTCGAGCTTGGCCGCGCCGGCGATCTCGTTGGTGACGAGCACGTCGGTGACGCCGCCGGCGACCAGAACCTCCGCCTCGCCGACCTTCTGGCAGCATTGCCCGACTGCGCCATGGGCGATCTGACGCAGCGCGATCTCCGGGCTCTTATGCGTCTTGGCATGCGGACGCAGGCGCATGCCGCTCGCCTCGGCGAAGGCCGCCATGGTGACGAGATTCCGCTCGAAGGCGTCGAGATCGATGATCAGAGCGGGAGTGTCGATCTCGGCGAAGGACTGTCCGGGCCGGGCCGGCGGAGAAAGGGGCATGAGCTCTCGAATCTGATGAATCATTCCGAGGCTATCGGACGTCAGCTTCGTGTCCGGAGCAAGACCGGCAGTGGCGCTCGCATGGCGGCCATGTTAGGCCGCGCCCCATGAAGATCGGCCACGTCACCGACGATACCTTTGCGCTCTTCGTCAGAATCTGGCGCGAGCGTGGGCGGCAATACCTGCCGCAGCTCATCGGCATCCTTGCCCTCGTCGTGGTCATCGCTGCGACGACGAGCCTCTATCCGCTTCTGATCAAGGCGGCGTTCGACGCCTTCGCCGATCCGCTGACGGCCGAGGCCACCGGCTTCGTCCGCCGCGCCGAGCGCTTGGTGTCGAAATCACTCGGCATCGAGATCGGCGTCGTCAACGCCGTCGCCGTGGTCGTGGTGATCGTCACCGCGATCAAGGGTTTCTCGCTGCTGTCGCAGACGGTGATGACCAACAGCGTCGTCAGCCGGATCGAGGCCGACATGCAGAGCGCGCTCTACGATCATCTGATCGACGCCGATCTCGCGCAGCTCCAACGGGAAAATCCCGCCTCGCTCACCCAGCGCTTCACCACCGACTTCACCTTCGTCAAGGAGGCGCTGACCCGGCTGGTCAACATCGCGGTCCGCGACGTGATGACGACGATCGCGCTGGTCGGCGCCATGCTCTGGATCGACTGGAAGATGACGGCCGTCGTGCTGCTGATCGCGCCGGTCGTCGCCCGGCCGATCGGCCGGATCGGCAAGAAGCTGCGCCGGATGGCGACGTCGCAGCAAGAGCAGACCGGCCTCATGGCGGGCCTGGTCACCGAGAGCCTGCAGGGCGCGCGCGTCGCCAAGACCGATTCGCTCGAGCCCTATCTGAAGGGCCGTGCCCGCGCCGCCTTCGAGACGATTCGGACCCTGAAGATGAAGGCGGCCAATGCTCGCGGCCGGCTCGATCCGCTGCTCGAGGTCGCCGGTGGGCTTGCGGTCGCCGGCGTGCTCGCCGCGATCGGCGTGCGCATCACCTCGGGCAGCTCCACGGTCGGCGACTTCACCGGCTATGTCTCGGCGCTGCTGCTGGCGGCGCAGCCGATGCGCTCGCTCGGCAACCTCAATGCCATCGTCCAGGAGGCCGGCGCCTCGCTGAAGCGCTATTATGCGCTGATCGACGAGAAGCCGCTCATCATCGAACGCCCGGATGCCAGGCCGCTAGCGGTGAATGGCGGCGAGGTCGCCTTTCGCGACCTGCGCTTCCGCTATCGTGACGACCAGCGCGGCCTCGAAGGCATCGATCTCGTCGCCGAGGCCGGCAAGACCACGGCCCTGGTCGGTCGCTCCGGCTCGGGCAAATCGACGATGCTGGCGCTGGTGCCCCGGCTCTACGATCCCACCGAGGGGCGGGTCGAGATCGATGGACAGGATATCCGCGACGTGACCTTGCGCAGCCTGCGCGGCCAGATCGGCGTGGTCAGCCAGGATGTGGTGCTGTTCGACGACACGGTGCGCGCCAATATCGGCTTCGGCCGTCCCGGTGCGAGCGAGAACGACATCGTCGCGGCGGCCAGGGCGGCGGCGGCGCACGACTTCATCATGGCGATGCCGGACGGCTATGACACCAGGGTCGGCGAGCGCGGCTCGCGGCTTTCCGGCGGCGAGCGCCAGCGTCTCGCCATAGCCCGCGCCATCCTGAAGGACGCGCCGATCCTGCTGCTCGACGAGGCGACGAGTGCGCTCGACACCCAGTCGGAGCGGCTGGTGCAGCAGGCGCTGGCGAAGCTGATGAAGGGCCGGACCACGCTCGTCATCGCGCACCGGCTCTCGACCGTGCGCGAGGCCGACCAGATCGTCGTGCTCGAGGAAGGCAAGGTGATCGAGACCGGTGACCATGACGGACTGGTCGCCCGCGACGGCGCCTATGCGCGGCTCTACCGGCTGCAATTCGCGGAGGACTAGAGCGATTCGCCTGGAGACCGAGCGCCTTATTCTTGACCTGCACGGCCTCGAGCATTTCGAGCCGCTGCGCGAGATGTGGGCCGATGCGACGGTGGTGCATCATATCGGCCAGCCCTCGAGCGCGCAGGAGGCCTGGATGCGTCTCCTGCGCTATCGCGGGCTCTGGCCGCTGCTGGGCTACGGCTATTGGGCGCTGACCGAGAAGGCCAGCGGGCGCTTCGTCGGCGATCTCGGCTTCGCCGATTTCCACCGGGCGATCGAGCCGTCGATCCGTGGCGTTCCGGAGGCCGGCTGGGTGCTCGCGAGCTGGGCGCATGGCCAGGGGTTTGCGAGCGAGGCCCTCGCCGCGGCACTGGACTGGCTCGATGCGCAAGGCATTCATGAAAGCTCGGTTTGCCTGATCGCGCCGGAGAACGAGCCGTCGCTTCGACTTGCCCTCCGCTTTGGATTCAGCAACGAGCGCGCCGTGAGCTTCCTGGGGCAGGAGACTTTGCTGCTTCGGCGTCCGCGGTCGGTCTGGCAATGAGGTCGTGAGCCGGCTCTGATGCAAGCATGGCGGGCATGCGGCGCGCGCGGGCAACTGCTGACAGGACTTGCCACATTCCGCTGACAGTGTGCTGTCCTGAATATTTGAAAGAGATTTTCCGTGACGACCTCGACTACTGTCGCCGTGCCGGCGCGCAAGGCCACACGCCGCGAATGGCTGGGCCTGATCGCTATCGCCTTCCCCTGCATGATCTATTCCATGGACCTGACGGTGCTGAACCTGGCGGTTCCGACGCTGACGCGTGAGCTCAAGCCTTCCGCAGGCGAGCTGCTCTGGATCATCGACATCTACGGCTTCATGGTCGCCGGCTTCCTGATGACCATGGGCACGCTCGGCGACCGCATCGGCCGGCGCAAGCTCCTGCTGATCGGAGCGGCCGCATTCGGCGTCGCCTCGGCGGTCGCCGCCTTCTCGACCAGCACCGAGATGCTGATCGTGATGCGGGCGCTGCTCGGCATCGCCGGGGCGACGCTGGCGCCCTCGACGCTCTCGCTGATCGCGGTGATGTTCGAGGACGAGACCGAGCGCACCTTCGCGATCTCGATGTGGATCGCCAGCTTCTCGGCCGGCGCCGTGATCGGCCCGCTGATCGGCGGCGCGCTGATCGAGTATTTCTGGTGGGGTTCGGTCTTCCTGATCGCGGTGCCGCCGATGCTGATCCTGCTGGTGATCGGCCCGATTCTGCTGCCGGAGTACAAGGCGCCCCAGGCGGGCAGGCTCGACCTCGCCAGCGCCTTGCTCTCGTTGGCGACGATCCTGCCGGTCATCTACGGGGTGAAGCACTGGGCCGAGTTCGGGCTCTCGGCCTATGTGCTTAGCTTCATCGTCGTCGGCCTCGTGCTCGGCGTCGTCTTCGCGCGCCGGCAGAAGCAACTCGCCGATCCGATGGTCGATCTGACGCTGTTCGGGATTCCGGCGTTCCGGGCCGCGCTGGCGATCAACCTCGCCGGCATCATGGTGATGTTCGGCAGCTTCATCTTCATGGCGCAGTATCTCCAGCTCGTCGCCGGGCTGACGCCGCTTGAGGCGGGCCTCTGGTCACTGCCCTCGGCAATCGCCTTCACGCTCGCCTCGTTCGCGGTGACGCCGCTGACCCTGCGCTTCAAGCCGGCGACGCTGATGGCCGGCGGCATGGTGCTCTCGGGTCTCGGCTTCGCCTGGCTCGCCTTCGCGCCGAATCTTGTCCAGATTGTTGCCTCCTCGATCGTGTTCTCGATCGGCTTCACGCCGGTGGTCGCGCTGACGACCGGTATCGTGGTCGGTTCGGCGCCGCAGGAGCGGGCCGGTGCAGCCTCGGCCATGTCCGAGACCAGCATCGAACTCGGCGGCGCGCTCGGCATCGCCGTTTTCGGTAGCCTCGGCACGGCGCTCTATCGCCGGGGCATGTCGGATCTGTCGGTCGCGGGCGTGGACGGCGCGGTGCTGGCGCCGGCACGTTCGACGCTCGGCGGAGCGCTGGCGACGGCCGAGCGGCTGGCGCCGGACCAGTCGGCGCATCTGCTTCGGGCGGCGCGCGAGGCCTTCATGACCGGTTTCCATGCGGTCGCGCTGATCGCGATCGCCGGCATGGTCTTCTGCCTCGCGGTGGCGTTGACGACCTTGCGCGACGCAAGGCCCTCAGGGGCGCATTGACGCCTTTCAGGGCTCGCGCAGCAGCGCTTCGGCCGCGGCCGGGAAGCCGCGGAAGGAGAGCGGCAGTGCGACCTCGCGCTTGGCGGCGTCGAGATAGCGCATCTGGCCGGCTTCGCCGAAGCCACGCCAGCGCTTCAGCGCATCATCGCTCAGGCTGGCTTCAGCGAAGCAGCCGCCGGGCAGGCAGCGCTGGAAGATTGCGACCGCTTCGTCCTTGTCCGCGACGGTGACGCGAACGCTCACCTTGTCGCCGAGCGACAGGTTCGGCGGCACCTGGATAACCAGCTTGATCGGCTCGTCTTTGACCGGCCGGCCGATCGCGACGAGGGCGATCGGGCCGCGCTGGCCCTGCTGCTCCAGGGTCTGGACGATCTCGCAGATCCGGGCTGCGACGCTCTGCTGGCAGCGCATCACCCAGTCGCCATAGGTCGCGGTGGTGTTGTCGGGCTGGGAGATGGCGCCGGGCGCAGGCGCGGTTTGCGCCGGGGCCGGCCGCTGGGCAGGGGCGGGGCGTTGGGCCTGCGCAACTGCAGGGCCGGCGAGCACCGACAGGGCGATGATCGTCAAGGGTCTGAGCATGGAGGCATCCGGAAGACTGCGACAGCGTCGAGTTCAAGGCGAAGATCGCGCAGGACGCAAGCCGGGACTGTGAACGGCTGTCAAGGATGCCAGCCGGTCTCCTCGGCAGGGGCCTCGTCCTTGGCCTCCTGCGCGCGCGCTTCCTCGACCACGGCGAAGACGGCGCGCAGTGCCGCCTCGACACCTTCGCCCGATGCGGCCGACAGAGCGATCGGCGTGCGGCCACAGGCGCGCTTCAGGCGGGCGAGCTGTTCCTTGCGCACCTCCGGCGTCAGCGCGTCGACCTTGGAGAGCGCGACGATCTCGGGCTTCTCGTCGAGCTCGGCGCCATAGGCGGCGAGCTCCTTGCGCACGGTCTTGTAGGCCTTGCCGGCATGCTCGCTGGTGCCTTCGACCAGATGCAGCAGCACGCGGCAGCGTTCGATATGGCCGAGGAAGCGGTCGCCGAGGCCATGGCCCTCATGCGCGCCCTCGATCAGGCCGGGAATGTCGGCGAGCACCATCTCGCGCGCATCGACGCGGACGACGCCGAGGCCGGGGTGGAGCGTGGTGAAGGGATAGTCGGCGATTTTCGGCTTCGCCGCCGTCACCGTGGCGAGGAAGGTCGACTTGCCGGCATTGGGCAGGCCGACCAGGCCGGCATCGGCGATCAGCTTGAGCCGCAGCCAGACCCAGCGCTCCTCACCCGGCAGGCCGGGATTGGCATGGCGCGGCGCCTGATTGGTCGAGGTCTTGAAATAGGCGTTGCCGAAGCCGCCATTGCCGCCCTTGCACAGCACGAAGCGCTGGCCGGGCTCGGTCAGGTCGGCGATCAGCGTCTCGCCGTCCTCGTCGAGGATCTCGGTACCCGGCGGGACCTTGAGCACGATCGGCGGGCCATTGGCGCCGTGCCGGTCCTTGCCCATGCCGTGCTCGCCGATCCTGGCCTTGAAGTGCTGCTGGAAGCGGAAGTCGATCAGCGTGTTCAGGCCCTGCACGCATTCGACCACGACGTCGCCGCCGCGTCCGCCATCGCCACCATTGGGCCCGCCGAACTCGATGAACTTCTCGCGCCGGAACGAGACGCAGCCGGCGCCGCCGTCGCCGGCCTTCACATAGATCTTGGCTTGGTCGAGGAATTTCATGGAGGAGTAGGTAGTCGCATGAGCGCGGGAGAGCAATGCGTCGTGCGCGTCTCAGGACGGTCCGAAGCGCGCTTCATGCAGAATTATGTTGCAGTGCAGCAACGAATGCCCATCTCGGACGTTGTCACCCGCCAGCGCCACTCCGGCAGCTGACGACACAAGGGCCATGACGATGCGAAAGCTCTCCGACACGATCGCCCGACTCTCGGCCTACCGTACGCAGCTGGGGGCCGGGGCGGGCGTCGATGCGCCGGGCCGCCTCGGCACCTTGCCGGAGTTCGGCAGCAATCCCGGGGCGCTGCTCGCACGGACCCATCTTCCGCCCGAGCTTCCTGCCGGCGCGCCTCTCGTCGTGGTGCTGCATGGCTGCACCCAGACCGCGTCCGGCTACGACCTGGGCTCCGGCTGGTCGACGCTGGCCGATCGCGACGGCTTCGCGCTGCTGTTTCCCGAGCAGCAGCGCGCCAACAATGCCAATCTCTGCTTCAACTGGTTCGAGCCGGGCGATACGCAGCGCGGCAGGGGCGAGGCGCTGTCGATCAGCCGGATGATCGAAACGATGATCACGCGCCACGGCCTCGACCGGCGCCGCGTGTTCATCACCGGCTTGTCGGCCGGTGGAGCCATGGCTGCCGTCATGCTTGCGACCTATCCGGAGCTCTTCGCCGGCGGCGCGATCATCGCCGGACTGCCCTATGGGGTGGCTGCGACGATCCCCGAGGCGTTCGACCGCATGCGGGCCCATGGGCTGCCTGGGGAGAAAAGGCTGCAGGATCTGGTGCGCTCCGCATCCCGGCATGAAGGCGCTTGGCCGACGATCTCGATCTGGCAGGGCAGCGCCGACCGCACCGTCAGTCCCGCCAATGCCGCAGCATTGATCACGCAATGGCGCGGCGTTCACAGCTTGCGCTCCGAGCCATCGGCAAGCGAAGTGGTGGACGGCCAGCGGCGCCGGGTCTGGCGTGACGCGGGTGGCCGCGACCTGGTCGAGGAGTACAGCATCGCCGGAATGGGCCACGGCACGCCGATCGCCGGCGACGTTATCGGCCGACCGGGGCCGTATATGCTGGCTGCCGGCATTTCCTCGACGCAGCGGATCGCGGGTTTCTGGGGGCTGGCGGCCGATGAGGCCGGGAAGGCGAGGCCAGAGGTGAAAACGCCGGCTGTTCCGCTCCCGGTACAAGAGCCTGCCATGGCCGCCGGTCCGGCGCGGCAGGAGCTTGAACGGCCGCGCGAGACCAACAAGTGGGCTGCGCCACCTGCAGCCGCCGGCGTGCGCAAGATCATCGAGGATGCACTGCGTTCGGCCGGGCTGATGCGGTGACCAAATTGCCGGTCCCGCCCGAGGGCGGGACCGGACGCTTCAAGCCATGCAGGGCTCTTCGCTGAAGCGCTCCGCCTGCTGCTGCTGTTCGGCTGCCGGCAGCGGCGCCCAGCCGGAGGCGCTCCAGCTCTTCAGCGCCGACCAGGTCGAGCGATCGAGCCGGAACTGCTCGCAGGGAAAGAGCCCGCCGCGTGCCGGCAGCGACTTGAGGAAGGAGCCTTCCTGCCGGAAGCCGCTCTTCTCCAGCACCCGGCGCGAGGCCGGGTTGATGACGCGGGTGTCGGCCTCGATCGCATCGATCTCGACCAGCGAGAACATCGTGTCGATCAGCGCCTGCACCGCCTCGGTGGCATAGCCCTTGTTCCAATGCGGCGTGCCGAGCCAGTAGCCGATGAAGGGCCGCCCGCTCGCCTGCTTGTGCGCGCCGATCATGCCGATCAGCTCGTTCGGCTTCTCGCGCGGGGTGATCGCCAGCACGAGATGCTCGCCGAGCGCATTGCCCTTGCGGGTGGCGAAGACGAAGGGATCGACCGCCTGAGTCGGATAGGGATGCGGGATCGCCGCGGTCATCTCGGCCACGGCCTTCTCGCCGGCGAGGCGCAGGATGGCGGTGGCGTCGGCGATCCGCGGCCAGCGCAGCCACAGCCGCCTGGTCTCGAGCCGGAAGACGTCGTCTCTCGTCAATTCGGGGAACATCTTGGTCTCTCCGTCGGCGCAAACGAAAGGGGGAGCTGGGCTTTGGTCCCATCTCCCCCTCGCTTGACCTTCGGGAAACCCGTTTGGGGTTCTTATTCCCTTGATCCGTCCGGTTCGATGGAACCGGCGGATCGAGAACATTCCCTATCCGCCGTTTATTCTGCGGCCTCTTGGGCCGGGACTACGTTCACGAAAGCTCGGCCGAGCTTCGTCGTGAATCGGACGCGACCGTTCGACGTGGCAAAGAGCGTATGGTCTTTGCCCATGCCGACGTTCACGCCGGCGTGCCATTTGGTGCCGCGTTGACGAATGATGATGTTGCCGGCCACGACCGCCTGGTCGCCGAAACGCTTCACGCCGAGACGCTTGCTTTCGGAGTCGCGCCCGTTGCGCGACGAACCGCCTGCCTTTTTGTGAGCCATAACGCCCTACCTCAAAAACTCTTCAGTCCATGTAACCCGAATCGGCGGCAAAAGCCACCCCGACCGGGCGTGAAGCTGCGCGGTGCCTGTCAGCGCCGGTCAGTAGTCCTCGCCGGAAGCGAGCTCGGCCTGGTCGGCCTTGGCCCGCGGCGGCTTGCCGGCAAGCAGCTCCTTGGCCTGCTCGACCCACTCCTCGCGGGTGGCGCGGCCACGCAGCTTGAGCTCTTCGTCCCACTTGGCGACGTCGGCCTCGGTCCAGGCGGCGATGTCGTTCCAGGAGGTGATGCCGGCGGCGCGCAGCTTCTTCTCGATGGTCGGGCCGACGCCCGAGATCAGCGAGAGGTTGGAAGCGTCGAGGCCCTCGGCCTTCTCAGCCTTGGCGGCCTTCGGCGCAGCCTTGCCCTTGACGGCTTCGCTGCCGGCCTTGAGCGCGACGGGAGCGGCTTCGCCCTTCTTCATCTCCGGCTTCTTGCCGCCGGTGAGGATGTCGGTGATGCGCACCACGGTCAGCTCGGCGCGGAAGCCGCGCTTGCGCTTGGAATTCTGGCGACGGCGCTTCTTGAAGGCGATGACCTTCTCGCCCCGGGCCTGCTCGACGATCTCGCCGGCAACGGTGATGTCGCCGAGGAAGGGAGCGCCGATCGTCGACTTCTCGCCATCGGTCAGCATCAGGACGGAGCCGAAAGCGACGGTGTCGCCCGGGTTGCCCTCGATCTTGGCGACGGTGATGCGGTCGTTGGCGGCGACGCGGAACTGCTTGCCGCCGGTCTTGATGACTGCGAACATCTTAGTGTTCTCCATGTTGAGCCCCGCCCGGTCATGTGCCCAAAAGGGCGCACGCGGGACGGCTTTTTGGCAGTCGGTTGCGTGGTCGGGTTTGCTCTTGAAGCTCGCTGCTCTTGCCGTATCGAAGCGGCGCGGTCGGCGGCGGCCAAAAGAGATCAGGCGCGGGTTTCCCCACGCCGGACGCGGCTTCCTAGTCGCGCAGGGGCGAGCCGTCAAGGAAAAGCAGCATGGCGGCGAAGGATTTCAGGGCGATGACGGTGTTGTGGACGCATCGCGTCGGAAAGGCTTGTGCCGGGCGGATGCAATGTGTAGTAAGCACCCCGCCTCGACCAGAGCGACCGCGGACAGGTGGCAGAGTGGTTGAATGCACCGCACTCGAAATGCGGCATACCTGCAAGGGTATCGGGGGTTCAAATCCCTCCCTGTCCGCCACTCTCTAGCTCTATGATATTGAAATCGCTCAGGAAGTTATGGGGCGATGAGTCGTCACCACACCAATTACCCCACCGGGCGAATTTGTTTGGCGGTCAGCCGCATCCACAATCGCTCGCGAAACCCGGCTCCACTGCGCCTTCGTTGCCGCTGCACCCTGCCCGTAGCTTTCGCCAGCCTCCAGTCCGAGAGATTCGCAGGTCACGGGTGGCATAAAGGCGCTGTCGTCGGCGAGCGCAACGCAGACCCGGTCTAGAGCGACGATCAGCAGTCCGGGCGAAGAAGCTTCTATCTCTTCTTCGCGGGGAAGGCTGACGAGCGAGCGGAACGCCCGCCGCAGTGTCGGCTTGTCAGCGCCGCCGATGGCGTCGGTGATGTCGTGCACCTTCATGTCACCCCCCGCCTTGTCGGTGCTGGTAGCCCCATTGCTCGGCCTCCCCATCGAAGTCGGCGATGCCGTTGTCATCGGGCTCGCCCTCGTCGTCACACTGGCCGCCCTCGTCCTCGCATTGGGCGCCTTCATCCTCGCAATCGCCGTCGAACTGATCCATGAAGGCGATGATAGAGCCTGCTATCGCATCGAGTCGGCGACGGATGCCGGGCGCGCTGTAGGTGCAGCGCCTGAGTTGGGCTGCGACCTCGCCCAAGATCAGGAGCACGTCGCGAGCTTCGGCGGCGGTCAGCTCTTCAGCTTCATGGGGCTGAGCGAACAGCGGGAAAATGTTCTCAGCTGCGAGGCTCATGACCGCGCTCCCGCTTCGACGCGCGCCTTGAAGGCGACCGCAAAGGGCCATTCGCGATCCATCTCGAGATCGGCACAGCAGGCCCAACGGTGGGGGTGTACGCCGAAGCTGGCTTCGTCTCGCCAACGGGCGGCGTACCAGTTGGGCCACCCAGGCACGGCCTCGAAAGTCGCGCCGCAGCGATCGAGACAGGCCATGACGCGAGGACCCGTTTGGCCTCGGCTTCGACTTCATGATCGTAGATGGCAGCGCCGATCAGCGGCGCCTCGCGCAATAGCTGCTGGCGGTTCATGCGCGGCGCTCCAGCGGAATGACGCGCTTGCCGATGACCAAGCTGACCATCGACGTAGACCACCGGCAGGTGGCCGTAGAAGCTGAAGGTCGGAAGGCTGATGGGCTTCACGACGAAGGAGCGCGCGGGCTTGCCCTTGCCGCGCCGGCTATGATGCGAGCAAGGCTCATGCCTGCACCATGGCGCACAGGCTGTCCCGAAGGATGAGCAACGGCTTCAGGACAGCATCGTCGATGTTGTCGCCATCGCGGATCATGATGACATCGAGCATGGCGGCGGCGCCGGTAAGCGTCTGCGGCGCGATCGAATAGCAGCTATCAGAAGCGGCGGCCCAAGCATCGTAATGCTGGTCGATCTCAATATTTAACTGATCGCGTTCGGCGCTTCCGGTTGGCACAAAGTAAAACCGCTCCCAAATTTTCTGCTACGCATCATGAACGCGGCGGAACTGCGCAGAGTGGACTGCCCCCGGTCCGTTAGACATCGCCGACCTATCCTTTGAGCATAGGAGGTTGGTCATGAGTTCGCAGAGATTTGCACCGGAATTCAAGGA
>NZ_FOKP01000024.1 GCF_900112185.1 Allobosea sp. CRIB-10
GGGCCGACTGCGAGCCCTCCAAGCCAGCCGCTGAAGACCGCCCACCAAACCAGCACCCCAAACAATCGGCCTCAGCCGCGTTTCGCAGAGGAATCGTTCCGGGAGAGGGCTCCCGCGCTTCCTCCTGCCGCGACGCGGCCGGAATGAGCGCCTCTCTCTCCCGGAACGGGGGAGAGATGGAGAGGGGGCTGCATCGGTCCGGATTTCGTATCGAGCCGAAGATGATGAATCGCGCTCCGGCGCGGCCGGTAGCCCCGCTCAGCTGGCGCGAGCGGTGGCGAACTGGCCGGCCTTGCGGAAGCGCCAGAGATAGCCGGGTACCTCGGCCTCGTACGAGACCGGAGCGATGCCGAGCCCATGCAAGGTGCGGCCTTCCTTCCCGGCCGCCGCGGAGACGACATTGTCGCTCTCCAGCAGGCTGACCTGATCCCGCGTCAGGACGAGTTCGTTCGGCATGAGGCCCAGCGTCAGCATGTCCGCGATCTCGAGGATCTGGCCCTGCAGGCGGGCGAGGCCGAACGGCATCGGCGCGATCAGGCGCTTGCGGCCGGTGACCTCGCAGACATAGTCGACGAGTTCGCGCAGCGTCTTCACCTCCGGACCGCCGAGCTCATAGGCCCGGCCACCCTCGGCCTTGCCTTCGACGGCGCGTGCAATCGCCTCGGCGACGTCGCCGACGAAGACCGGCTGGAACTTCGTCTCGGCGCCGGCGAGCGGCAGCACCGGCAGCATGCGCACCAGCGAGGCGAAGCGGTTGAAGAAAGTATCTTCCGGTCCGAACATCACCGAGGGGCGCAGGACGATCGCCTGCTTCACCAGTCCGTGGACCGCGGCCTCACCTTCGGCCTTGCTGCGGGCATAGGCCGACTTCGAATCGGCATCGGCGCCGAGCGCCGAGACCTGGATCAGCCGGTCGACGCCGAAAGTCGCACAGGCCTGCGCCACACTACGCGCGCCCTGCGCCTGCACCGAGGAAAAATTCTGCCGACCCTTCTCGCGCAGGATGCCGACGAGGTTGATCACCGCATCGGCGCCCTTGACGGCGGCCGCGACCGAATCGGGATAGCGCAGATTGGCCTGCACCGCAGTGACCTGGCCGACGCTGCCGAGCGGCTGCAGGAAGCCGGCGAGGTCCGGGCGGCGCACGGCGGCGCGCACGCGATAGCCGCGTCGTGCCAGCGCCCGCACGACATGCCGCCCTAGGAAGCCAGAGCCGCCGAAGACCGTGACGAGTTGCGAAGCGGGAGGCAGGACCGTCATGATGACGCGAAGCTCCGTTTGGAAGCGCTGAAAACTGGCTCTATTGTGCCTGTCCTAGTGCATAGCAGCGCGGCTGTGAAGGCGGTGAGACGCCGCCTCCAGCGCGGCCGACACGCTATTGTCAAAAAGCCGGCTTCGCCCGTTGACAGGCGCGTTCGGCCCCCGTAAACGAACCGCCGTTGCCCAGGTGGCGGAATTGGTAGACGCACCAGCTTCAGGTGCTGGCGCTCGCAAGGGCGTGGAGGTTCGAGTCCTCTCCTGGGCACCACTCTTTTTCGCCTTTGGCGCCAAAGAGTTAAGCATTGATAAGGGTTTGGCTGATATCCGCTTTCACACCGCGGTTTCACACCATGGCCCTTTCGATGCCCCGTCCCTTCGCTACCAAGTCGGGATCCTATTACCTCAACGTGAAGGTGAAGAAGGCGCTGCGCGACACCGCGCGCGGCCGCTTGCTCACGCTCCCCATCGGCGATGCCCACGCCACCGTGACCGTCACCGACAAGGTGTTCGTGTCGCTCAGGACGAAGGATCCCGAGACCGCCAAGACGCGGTTTCGCCTGGCGGCCCACGCGCTCGATCAGTACTTCGACGCGCTCGCCAAAGGTCCGCAGCCGCTGACGCGCACCCAGCGGACCGCGCTCGTCGGCGACATCTACCGGGAGGCGGTGCGCGATCTCGAGACCGACGACAGTTTCCTGGACGCCATCGAGGCGACGACCACCGAGTTCGACGCCAATGTCGCCCATCACCTCGGCACGGCGCCGACCGACGAAACGCTGGACGGCATCCCTGCGCGACCGGCTGACGAGAAGACGGCCGAACTCCTGGCCGCGATCGATTTGTACGATCCGAAGGCCCTCGCCGCCTGGTCCCTGAAATATGAAACTGATCCCGCCAAGCGCGCGGTCGCGCTCGAACAGCTTTACGGCCGGCTCGTCGACAGCGAAATCGCCCGCAAGCAGATCCTCGTCGACGAGACGTCCCGCGGCAAAACGCTCGAGGTCATGGATCAGGCTGCGGACGCTTTCGGGGAGATGGCGACTCGCCGGCTGACCAGTCTCGACTTCAGCGACCTCTTCGGCGCGGGGCTGCCCGCCTGGAACGCGCCGACGCCTGCGACGCCGGGTCCTGTAGCTGCGCCGCGCGGCGTTCTGACAATGGAGAAGCTCTTCGCCACATGGAAAGCGGAGCACGCCACCTCGCGCTCGCCCTCGACGTTTCGCCGCTATGGTTTCTCGATCGAGGCGCTGATCAGCTTCTGGGGCCAGAGGGACGTCAGGCTGATGACGCCTGACGATGTCCTGGCGTTCGCCAGAGAGCGTCAGAAGACCATTCCAGCCGCGACCATCAACAAGAATGATCTCGTTGCAGTCTCGTCGGTCCTGGGGTGGGCGACGACCCCTCTGGCCGGGAGGCTCCTGGCGTCAAACCCTGCCTACAAGATCAGGCTTCCCGAAGACAAGAAGACGGTCACCCGGGAGAAGCGGTTCCGCGACAGCGAGATCGCCGCCATCCTGCTTGCCGCGCGGCAGGCCCGCTTCAACGCCAGGATGCCACGGGCGTCGGCATCGCGGCGCTGGGCTCCCTGGATTTGCGCCTACACGGGCTGCCGGATCCAGGAAACCTGCTGGGTGACGAAGGACGATATCTATCGCGACGGCGAGATCTGGATGATCAACTTCCCCAAGACCAAGATCGACATCGCCCGGCGCGTCCCGCTTCACCCCGCGCTGATCGAGGAGGGCCTGCTCGACTTCCACGCCAAGGCTCCGTCAGGCTACCTGTTCTGCGGCGACGTGCCCCAAAAGCCCGGCGCCACCCGCACCCAGCAGGAGCAGCGCGCGAGCGAACTCTCGGAATGGATTCGCGAGCAGGTCACGCTGGATCCAAGCCTCAGCCCGAACCACGGCTGGCGCCATACCTTCATCACACGCGCTGAGGATGCCGGGATCGTCAAGCGAAAGAGCAATGCGATCACCGGCCACAACACCGCCAAGGATGCCAGCGACGGCTATTATGCGCCCAGCGCGGCGGAACTGAAGAAGATCATCGAATGCTATCCGCGCTACGATCTCGAACTCAAACCGGACGCGACCGAGCCGTTAGAATCGGACGTCGTACGCGCCTCGGACACTCGCGACCATACCGACTGACGGACTGGCATCCCGAGCAGGCACCTCCGAGAGTGAATGGATGCGCCTGACACCAGTCGGTTCGTGCCGTGCTCAGATGGACGGCCTCAAGCCGGTCCCATAGCCTTGCCCCCTCGACTTCCAGCTCGCGGCGACCCGGCGCCGCGGGTTGACGACGTGGTCGTAGATGATGAGCTCGACGATGCGCAGGAGACGCTCGGCGTCGCGGCTCTTGGGGCGGAAGAAGTAGAACTCCTGCGCGACGCTCGCCCGCTTGACCTCGCCGAACCCGTAGCCGGTCGCGCGCATGAGCTCGGCCGGATTGACCCCGAGCAGGGCACAGTGCGCCTGCCCGGCCTGGCTCGCCAGCCAGGGATTGAGCGCGGCGTTGCGCATTCGGCTGTGCAGGCGCTTGTCGAACTCGCGCACCGACAGGTCGTGCGGCAGACGGATCGCGAGCGAGCGCTCCGCGAGGGTGACCGGCGAGCCCGGCAGCGGGCCGCTCGGCGGCAGGATGTGCTGGAGCATCCAGTTATCATAGCCGAGGTCGGAGCAGAGATGTCCGTCGACGCTGGTGGTCAGCGCGCCGTACCTGTCGGCATTGAGCTCGCGCATGCGATCGCGCAGATTGACCTGCGCGGTGACCGAGACCTTGTGCACGCCCATCCGGAGGCGACGCGCGAGACCCAGAAGCCCGGTCGCGACGGGCATCCGGTTGTCCTCGCCGCAGCCGGCGCAGTAGCCGAACACCAGCTTGCCGGGCCTGTAGGCGGTGAGGAAGCGCTCCGTGACGAAGGCGTCGTCAGGCAGCTTGAGGACAGCTTTGCCGCCGACACGTGGCCACCGTGTCGGGTACCATTCGGTGACCGCGCCGGCGGACCCCTCCGGCAGCAGCCTGCTGCCGACGGCGCGCTTCGCTGGGACCGTCGTGGTGATGCTGTGATTGATGGTCGTCATTGTCTTGTCGTCTCCGTACAGGGTTTCCCGGGGGCATTCCCGTTCTCACCCTCAACCCGTCGCTTTGTCCCACAGCCGTTCCCTGGACCTCACCCTCGCGCCTGCAGGAACCCGATCGGGCCGCGCGTGGCCGTCCCGACCGCCAGCCGCTCGGCCGCCTCGACATCCGTCACGGTGAGATGGCTGCGGCCGGCCCCAGCCGCGTAGCCCAGCGCCAACCGCACGATCCGTTTGATCTGCCGCGGATGGGCGCGCGCGAGGCGGGCGATGACCCCGTCTCCTGGCACTGTGATCGCGCCGCCCGCCTCCGTGACGATCCGGCGGGTGATGACGAGCAAATCAGCGCCGAGGGGCGGCGCGATCTCGACCATCAGCAGCCTGTCCTGGATGAAGGCTGGCAGGCGATCGACGTCGTTGGCGGTCGCAATGATGATCATGCGCGATAGGTCGAAGGGTACGCGCAGATATTCGTCCAGGATCGCGTCGCTGTTCTGCGGCTCGAGCAGGTTGAGCAAAACGGCGTAGGGCTGCTCGTCGCGATGGCTTTCGAACTTGTCGATCTCGTCGAGCAGGAGTACGGGCTGCGCGGAGTCGGCGCCGAGCAGCGCCTCGTTCACGACGCCCATGCGCGCCCCGCGCCACGAGGTCGGGTGCCCGACGACCAACTGCTGGCAATCGCTGTTGGTCGCGCAGGAGATCGCCTGGATCGCCGTGCCCAGCGACGCGGCGATCGCCTTGCTCGCATGGGTCTTGCCGACCCCGGGTGGCCCCAGCAGCAAAATCGGCGGCACCACGAGCGCGGTTTCGGTCAAAACGGAGAGCGCAACCGCCCGGTCGATCAGGTCGATCACGGTCACAAAATTCGGGCAGGTCAGTCTCGCCTCGGCCAGACGGTCGCGCATGACCTGTGAACCAAACAGAAGCGGACGCAGCGGACCGCGCTCGTCATCGGCGAGCCAGCGCAGCTTGTCGAGGCGCAACTGCTCCTCATTGCTCAGCGACGGCTGCGGCAGGCCGAGCTCGACCTCGTCGTCGAACATGTAGCGCCGGCCATAGATCAGCTCGAGCTGGCGCAGCAGCGCGCTGTGGTCGAAGATCGCGATCTCGCGAGGTGCCGCCAACGCGCCGGCCGGCAAAGGCTCCGGCGTCCCGGCGCCACGGACAGGCGTTTGAGCGGGGGAGACGAAGCGCTGGCTGCGCCGGCGCTCGGCGCGAGGAGGATGGACATACTCGGGATGATCGTCAGTCATGGTGTTGGTCTCAGTGGGTCGGCTCGGTCGAGCTGCACCCAAGGCCCTGCCATCACGATCAAAGACGCGACGGTGACCGTCGCGCCTTCGCAAATCCTTCGCTGTTCGAGGTCTGGTGGCCTCATACCGCCTCTTGGTGGCTGTCGCGGGCTGCTGCCCATTCGATGGCAGCGCGCAGATGATCGGGATCGCGATGGCGCGGCGCGATCAGATCGAGCGCCTTGCGCTGGATCGCGACCTCGTCAGCGTCGCGAGCCGGCCACAGGACCAGCCGTGCCAGCCTTGCATAGGCCACCAGCAACGCGCCCCGGATCGCGGCATCCAACAGCGCTGGCTCGCTCACACGTCGCTGAACCCGCCGCCAGAGGTCGACCTGCGCCAGCAGGGCGCGCGCGCCGGCTAGCGCGTCGCCGGGATCGATCCCCGTCTCCAGCCAGAGCCGCAACGACGGCGCCAGCGCGAGCGGATAGGCCGCTGCCTCGCCTGGCTGTGCGGAGAGCGCATCGGGCGACGCCTGCGGCAGCCGGGGCTGGCGAAGGTTCTGCTCGCTCATCGCGACAAGCGCGCCGCCGCAGATCATGTCCGTCCTGTGTCGGAGCGCCGCGTCGCGCGAGCGTCTCGCCTGCGCGCGCAGGGCGCGGCGGATGCTTGCGAGCGCGCGGTGATCCTCGTCATCCCGCGGCGCGATCAGGATCGTGGCGATATTGGCGCAGTCGATCAGCAGCGCCAATGCCTTGGCGCAACCGAGGACCTCGGCAGAGGCCATGATCTGCCCCTCGTGCACCTGACCGAGCAGGCGGCCAATCTCATCGGTATGGAAGCGGGCACGAGCGCGGATGGCCACCAGCGGGGGTCGGTCGCGCCAGACGGCAGCGAAGCGCTGCAGTGGCCGCGCGTCATCGTCGATGAGCTGCTCCAGCGCCTCGAGTTCGTCGGTCACGTGAACGAGCGGAAGCTGTCCGCAGGTCGTCCCCGCAGCATCCCGCTGGCGCTCATCTTTGTCCGGCCCCACACGGTGCGGCAGGGTCGGCTGGAAAATGTCGATATGCATGGTTGCTTCTCATGGGGGTCCTAGCCGGTCGGCTACGCTTGTCCCCGTCATCCCTGGAATCGCAGAAGGGCGCCGCAAACGGCGGCGCCCTCCATCGCGATGGGCGGTGTTTCCGCAGGGTGCGCCGGTCAGCGCTGTCGGTCGCGGTCGGCGATCCGGCGCTGCATGAGCCGAAGCTCCTTCAGCCGCTCGGCGGCGGCCTGTGCGAACAGGACGACGTCGCACAGTCGCTCATCTCGAAGACGATCGGCGATCGCGTTGATGCGGTCTCCAGACGTCTCGTTGTCCTCGGCGGCGACGGCGGCGATCAGGCCGGCCCGCGCCAGATCGGCCGCAGCGAGCAGCCTGGCACCGTGGCATGCGCCCTGAAGCCGATCAAGCCGCTCGCGATCGATCTCGTCGGCCTCGCTGGCAACCGCGAAGCGATCGGCATCGTCGAGTTGCAGGCCGGCGCGCTCGATCAGCGTGTTCACGGGCGCGAGGTTGCGCAGGAAGCTCATGAGGCTCAGCCCCTGCTCGAGGCCGAGCATCGCCGGCTGATCGTCCCGGACCTCGTCGAGGCCGGGCACCGTAGCAGTGTCGAAGCTGAGGTCCGCATGGCCGGTGTCGGCCATGCCCGGATAGGCGAACGCCTTGTGGGCGAGCGCTGCGAACGCCTGGTCGCCCCCGACAGCCGCGATGACGTCGTCGAGGACGCGCCGACGGGCCGCGAAGTCGACCTGCGTGCGCGGCGGGGCGAGCGCGACCGTGAGGGTCGCGGCGGCGTCGAGCAGCGAGAGCGCGATCAGCGCGTCGAAGAGGTAAGCCACTTGCTGGCGGTCGGAGGTGCCGGCCAGCCCGACGAAGCGCGTCACCTCGTCGGCGTAACCGAAAGCGCGGGAGCTGATCTCGCCGATCGAGAAGGCTTTCGAAGCGAAGGCGGCATAGCCCTGCTCGAGCCCGGACTTGAGTGAGAGGTGGTTGGCGAAGCCGGCGAGGTCGTCGGTGACAGCTCGAAGCGGCAGGTCGAGCTCGATGTCGGCGAGCGACATCGCGTTGATGGTGTTCATGTTATCGTCCCAGGTTCGTTGGGGGTCACAGCCACGCGGCTGCCCAGTTCCTCCGTTCCCGAAAAGCGAAGAGGCGCCCGCAAGCGGACGCCTCCCTTGTTTGGCCTTAGATGGCCTGTGCCGCGCGCCTGCTACACCAGGGCACTCCACTCGAAGACAAGCCGGTCGCGGCTGTCCGGCGGTAGCGATTTGACCCAGGCGGCATCCGCCGTGACGTGCCGGATTGCCGCCTGCATGTGGGCGGGATCGCCCATCTCGCCGCGCAGGTTGATCAGCGCGACGATCTCCTTCTTGGTCGCCAGCGCGGCGCGGTTGTGCACGGGCCAGATCATAACCTGCGCCGCGGCGAGGTAGCCGGCGATGCGTGCACCTTCGGCCGCGACCATCAGCTCGCTCGCGTTCTCCGGACCGCGCTGGGCCAGCGCGATCAGGCGGTCGCAGGTCTCGAACAGGCGCCGGGCCCGCTGCAGCAGGTGGCCGAGATCGGGCGCGGCGCTGGCATAGCCGACCCATTCCGCGATCTGGTTGTGCGCGAATGCGGGCAAGCCGCCGCGCAGCTCCAGGCCGGCGGAGAGCTCCCAGCGCTCGAGCGGCCACTCGGCCAGCCCGCGGCTGTCGCTCGCTGGCGCCGGCGGTGCCGGCGGCAACATGAGCGCCGGCACGCTGAAGGCGGTGCGCTTCCAGCGCAGGCGGCGCGCCAGCGTCGCGTCCATCGTCGAGACGAAGCTCTTGTCGCGGCGATGGTGCAGGGCGCCGGTCGCCTCGCCGAGGGCGAGCTTGGCCTCGGCGCTGTCCAGATTGTCCGCGGGCCAGATCGCGGTCAGCGCGACCAGGCTCAGGCTCATGATCTGGAGCCCGGCGCAGGCGAGGTCGTACTCGCGCTCGCCGAGTTCTTTGGCGAGATTGAGCCGGAACTCCTCGTTCGACAGGCTTTTTGCGTTGCGCGCCGCCGCCTTCAGGTCGATCGGCTGGCGCCGGAAGGCCGACAACTCGCCGACGCTCGGGTCATCGCCGCTGATGATCTCGACCGCCATCGCAATCGGATCGCGCAGCGCCCGGTTGCCGGGCTCCTCCACGAGGCCTGCGCTGCGCCTGGCGAGCGAGCGCCCGCCATCCTGGTCATTCTTGGTCATTTGAGGGAACTTTCCTATGGGGTTACGACCATCTGGCCGCGTCATCCCTCCCTCTGCCATGGACAGAGGCGTCCCCGCCGGGGACGCCTCCATCAGGCCTTGCGGTGCTTGTTCCGTCAGACCACGGGCAGCCACATCGGTACGAGTTCCAGCGTGGCGCCAAGCCTGAACTGCTTCGCGATCCAATTCGCCTCGCTGATCAGATGGCGGATGGCCGCCTGCTGATGCAGGGCGTCGCCTCGACAGGCCCGCTCGTTGACGAGCGCGACCAGCCGGTGCTTTGCCTGCGCATCGGCGGAGTGCTCCATCGCCGGCCAGATCGCTGCCCGCGCCGCCGCGAGATAGGCGAGCAGGCGCGCACCCTCGGCCGCACGGCGCAGCGGGCGAGGATCCTCGGAGGTGGTGCCTGCCAGGACCATGAGCCGGTCGGCCGTCGCGATCATCCGCGCGAAGCGATCGACCAGATCGGAGAGGCTCGGATAGTCATCGACGAAGGCCGACCAGCGCATGAGCTGCTGGCCTGCGATCGAAGCGTCGCCGCCTTCAAGCGGTACCGTGTCGACCAGATCGAAGCGCGACAGCGGCCAGGTGGCGAGCCCGCGATCGGCCGCGGCGGGAGCCGCCGGGCCGGTAGGGACGATGAGCTCACCGACCGCGAAGGCGGCGCGGTGCAGCCTGATCCGCTCGGCCGTCTCGGCATCGAGGGATGGCGCCTGGCCATAATCCGTGTTGTCGCCATGGAAAGCGGTCGCTTTCGCCGCCGCCTTCTTGGCGTCGGCGTCCTCGACGGTATCGACCGGCCAGATCGCGACCATCGCGGTGCAGCTCAAGGCCACGATCTTCAGGCTGATCCGGGCCATTTTGACGTGGTTGCCTTCGCTGAGCCGGAACCAGAGCCGCTCGGCTTCGTCCTCGCAGCGCTTCGCCTCGATGGCAAAGCGCTTGAGATCTGGGGAGCTGTCGCGGAAGGCGATGAGCTCGGCGAGGGTGGGGTCATCACCAATGGCCCCCGTGACGGCGGCGAGCGGATCGCTGATCGAACCTTGCGGGTTCTGGCTGCCGGTGTCGCCGGCGGCTTCCATCGGAGCGAGGCTCCGGTCCTTGTCGTAGTCGGTCATGGTCTTGTTCTCGTGGGTCACAGCCCCATCGGCTGCGCTTCACCTCCGTTCGCTGAAAACGAGAAAGGCGCCCCACGCGGGGGCGCCATCCTGATGTCGGCCATGGTGCTGTGGTTCAGGCGGCGCGCGGCAATGGCGTGCCGCGCCCGGCCAGCCAGCGCTCGATCGCGTCGAGCTGACGGACCCGGGCAGCATCGCCTGGGCTGGACCCGGCCTTCAGCGCTGTGATGCGCCGCATAGCGGCCGGGCGCGTGAGCCAGGGCATGTCGTCCTGGGTGTCGAGACGATGCGCGAACCACGCCGCCCCTTTCTCGCGCTCGGCGGCGGAGAGCTCGCCTGGCGCTTCGAGCCAGGCCCAGCGATTGGCGAAGGCTTTCAGCCTGACGTCGCCCAGCAGCTCGCGGCCGAGCTGCACGCGCTGGTCCCAGGGGACCTCATGCCAGCGCCGCGAGGTGATCGCGTCCTCGCGGCTGATGAAGCCACCGCTATAGAGGCTGTCATCCGGCCACGGGCTCGGCTCCTTGCCGGCGAAGCGCCCGGCGAGCGCGATCGCGAGGTTGTCGCGGAAGCGGGCATGGCCGCGGATCCGGGCCAGACGGGCCTGCAGCTCGCCATCCGGCGGGAGCTCTTCCTGTGCGGCGGGAGCCGTCATCTCCCAGGGCAAAAGTATCGGCTGGGCATTGGTCTTGACCAGCCGGATCGGGCGCTCGCCTTTCGCAAACAGCATTTCGCCGAGCTGCTCCGGCGTGGCGTCGAGATAGGCGGGATCGATCGTCAAATCGGCGACGGCCCAGGACGACGCGTTCCCTGGCGTAGGCATGATGCCGCCGATCGGGATCATATGGTTGAACAAACCGAGCCCGAGCGTTCCGGGGCGAGTCAAAAGTCCGACCGACCCGCTTTTATGGGCATTGGCCATCATCGCCGCGATGATGGTGGGTGCGCGCTCGCGCAGGAGCCTGAACAGCGCAATCGTGGCATGAACGTCATTCAACGCGTCATGGGCGTCAGCCTCGTCGAAGGCGATGCCGTTGGCACGGCAGGCCGGCCCCAGCCGCATCGAAGGCCTCCCTGCCGGCGTCACCGGGATGGTGACGACGCCGGGCGCCAGCATCGCCACGGCGCGCAGCATGATCAGCACGTCGGCACGGGCCAACCCTGGCATCGAGGTCGCATAGGGCGGGAGCAGCGTCTGGAGGAAGCCGTGGCGCAGCACCTCCTCGTCATAGGCCATCGTGTTGAAGCCGATGATCGCCGCCGGTGAGGCGGCCTCGAGGATGCCGGCGATCGTCCCCATAAGCTCGAGCTGCGACAGCGGCGCGGCCTCGAGCCAGTCTGGGTCGAGGCCGGTGACGAGCAGGGCGTCAGGAGCAGGCACAACATGGGCGGGCAACCGCGCCCGCAGCACGGTCTCGCGCAGAGGGTGAAGATCGCCGTCGGTCGTTACGAAGGCCGCCTGCAACGGCACATTCCAGGCAGGCGCCAGCCCCGAGGTCTCGAGGTCGTAGAAGAGGAAGCTCATGGCGGCGTCCCCCTCAATGCCGACTCGTCGAGCCGGGCTCGATCGCGACCTTGGTGAGGTTGATGCCGAGCCTTCGTGCATCGGCATGCATCGCCGCCTCGACCATCACCGCCGTGTGCGAGCGCGCCATCTCGTCATCCTCGAAGATCATCGCCTCATAGACGGTGATCTTGCGCTCGAGATGCTCGTCACGCTGCGCCGGCGCTTCCGCCAGCATGAACGCGAAGAACCGCGCCTGCGCCCTTGCGCCTTCGGCCAGCTGGCGCCCGTTCAGCCCGGCGAACTCGCCATGGATCAGGTCGCCATCCTGCTCCAGCAGCTTCGCATGGGCGGTCGAGAGCTGCCACAGCAGAAAGTGGCGCTCGGCATGGTCGCCGAGCTGCGCATAGGTGCGGGCATATCGCGAGAGATCCTCCGCTCCCGGCAACGCCTCGTCGCCGGCTGCAAAGACCTTCCCATTATTCGTTTTCATTCCACTCGTCCGGTCCAGTCCGTGACCCGGAAACGGCGCGTCGGCTCAGCTCCACGGGGGTTCCCTGGATTGGGTTCCGAGGCTTTTGCTTTGTCCTGCTAAGCCCGCTCGTACTCTCGTTCGTTGCCGTCCACCTAGAGAAGATCGCGGGAATAGGGTGCGGCTCATTGCGATGCCGCCTTTCGCCTTCACCCCTCGAGAGAGCGATGGAGTGCCCAGACGCCCGAGCTGCAGTTCTCGCCGCCAAATGGCTTCGCAGCAGGCACCAGAGGGTCTTGCCGCTAATCCATATCGCCGACCTCGCCATCCTTCATCACGCCACGCGCGACCACCTGAAGCGCTCCGTCCGGCAATGGTCTTTGAAGTGCCTTCGCCTGTTCCCAAGGTGCCGTCAGCCACGCCTGGCACTCCTCGGGCGTGGTGAGGATCACCGGCATCGCCTTCGGGTGAACAGCGCCGACTTCTGCGTTGGGGTCGGTCGTGAGGAAGGCATAGAGGTCGATCGTCTCGACCCCGGTCTTGATCTTGCGAACGCCCGTCCACTGGGCGCTCCAGATGCCCGCGAAGAACGCGGTCGGCCTTTCCTTGCCGAAGGCAAACCAGATGTCATGCTTCGAACCGTGGTCGAACTCGCTGAACGACGTGAACGGGACCAGGCAGCGGTTCGCGACGCAAAGCCACGGCTTCCAATGGGCGCTCGAGGTGTTGCGGACGTTTGTTGTTCCACCATCGGGCTCGATGCGCAGGAGCTCGTTGAAATCGACCTCCTTGCCTTTGGCACGCAGCTTGTCAGCCCGTTTCGACGCCGCCTGATAGATAGCCTGCTTTGACGACGGCATGCCCCAGCGCGTCATCGCGAGTTTTGGGCCGCCTTCTTCATTGCGGAGGATGGGCGCGGCATAGTCAGGGAATATCGCGGGCTGGGGCGGCATGTTCACGCCGGCGCTGTCGAAGGGAGCGAAGAGCTTGCGCATCGCCTCGACGTTGCGAGTATGGCTGTAGAGGTTGCACATGCTCTTCTCCTGGCTGGCCCGCCGCCGCGACTATCAGGCCCTCGTCGACACCGAGGCAACCCGGCTCGTCGAGAACGAGGGCGGCGCGGGCTACTACACCGCCAAGGCGATCAAGCGGATCGCCGTAGAGGCCGGCGACAGGGCGGCCGCCAGGTTCTGGGTGCGCGTCGCCCGACAGGTGGCAAAGCGAACCGGTCTTCAGCCAGGTTACAGCAAGATTGGCCGCCCCGAGTCCGAGTGGTAGGTCAACGTTTCAGGGCCGTGGCCCAGTCCGCGTAGGGCGTGTTCCTGGCAAGATGCCGGTTGTAGTCGGGCGCGCCATCGTCCCACCAGACCGCCCCGCGCTCGCCCAGCGCGACCTTCGCCGCGTCGACAGCAGCCCTGGCGGCCTTCAGGTCGCCCTTGCCCGCCTTGGCATCCTTCACGGCCCGGCGCGCGTCCATGAGTTCGTCGACGAGGCGCAGGCGCTTCGCCTCGGGCAGTGCGGGATTGGTCGATCGCCATAGTCTTCCGGCGACGATGAAGTAGCGGCCATCCGGCGTCGTAGGGTAGCTGCGACGGCTCATTCGCCGTCGCTCTCCCGCGCTATGCGGTATAAGGCATCTTCGTCAGGCGCGTCCTTCTCCATGGCGGCTTCAACCTTGCACCCGTCCATAAGCACGCCGCCGAAATGGCAGACAAACGCCCGCGCCAGGCGGTGCTCCTCAAAGGCCAGCCGGACATGCTCGGAGCCCGGTTGGCGATCCACCACATGGAAGCGGATCTCCCAGCCCGCGCACCAGCTTTCGATCCGACGCAGACGCTCGGTCGCCGCGGCCTCGGACAGCTTGATCTCAACCTGATGGACGAACGCACTCATGCCGCAACTCCCACCACCGGGACCTCATCGATCCGCGTCGTGTAGCGCGGCGACCTCATATCGAACCGAGTGGTCCAGGCCTTCTGCTGCCGTGCGATTCCGGCGGACGCGGAGAACACGGTGCCGCGCCCATGCCTTGCGTTGCAGGCGTCTAGCGCCGCCATCAGCCGGCTGGCCTTGTCGCGATCGAGGGAACCGATCAGGGCGCGCTGCGACGCCTCAAGCGACACGAGGTCGACCGTCATCAGTCCGGCTTTCGCGTAAGGGTAGCCGGATTTCCAGATGCGGCGGACGCCCCATTTTGCTGCTCGGATCAGGATCAGTGTGTCGTTGCTAGCCTCGGGGAAATCCACCGTCGTCGAAACGCTCCGCGCCGGTCCGCTATCGTGCGGCGAGGTGTGGAAAAACACCGTGACGTGGTCCGTCGCCAGGCCGTGACGCCGGAGCTTCTCACCGAGGCGGGTCGCATGCGTCGCGATTGCCTCCTGCATCATGTCGAGGTCATTCACCCGGCCGGCAAATGAACGCGTCACCGCGCAGCCTTTCCGAGTGGGCGCGACCGCTTCGAGATCGATGCAGGGCGTCCCGCGCATCTCATGGATGATGCGCTCGCCGACGACGGTCAGCGTCTGACGCGCGAGCTTGGGGTCGAGCGACGCCACGTCGGCGGCCGTTCGGCAACCGGACGCAGCGAGCTTGGCCTGGCTGGCGCGGCCAATGCCCCAGATGTCCTCCAGTGGAAACAGCGGCAACCACTCCCGCCGCGCCTCCACGCTCGTCAGGTCGCACACCCCGCGAAGCTGAGGCGTGCTCTTGGCGATCTTGTTGGCAAGCTTCGCCAGCGTCTTGGTCGGTCCGATCCCGACGCAGGTCGGCACGCCCGTCCAGGTCGATACCGTCGAGCACAGATCCAGCCCCAGTTCCTCGCGATGCGCCGGCGCGATCGGCGTCATGTCGAGGAAGCTCTCGTCGATTGAGTAGACCTCGATGTCGGAGGCGAAGCGCTCATAGACGGCGTTCATCCGCCGGCTCATGTCGCCGTAGAGCGTGTAGTTCGAGGAGAAGACGCAAACGCTCTCGCGCTTTACCAGATCGCGGATCGTGAACATCGGCGCGCCCATCTTGATCCCAAGCGCCTTGGCTTCTGCCGTCCTGGCGACCGCGCAGCCGTCGTTGTTGGACAACACAATGACCGGCTTGCCTTTGAGCCTGGGGTCGAACACCCGCTCGCAGGAGCAGTAGAAGCTGTTGCCGTCGATCAGGGCGAAGGACTTTGTCATCGCCTGAAGCGACGCACGGCGTTGGTGACGACCCCGAAGATATCGATCTCGGCATCCGGGCCAGGGTCGTAGTCGGGGTAGTCCCGGTTCCCGTAGGCGAGGCTCGAGCGACCGCCCGACAGCCGGAAGATCTTGATCGACCGCTCGCCGTTGACGTCGACCACCACCGGGTCGCCGTCTCGCGGGAGCAGGCTACGATCGACCGTGATCAGCGAGCCGTCGAAGATGCCGACATCGACGGCGCTGTTGCCCGCCACCGTCATGATGAAGGTTGCGGGCGCGTTCTGGATAAGCGTTCGGGACAGGTCGATCGGCGCGTCGAGATAGTCGTCCGCGGGCGACGGAAAACCGGCCCGGACGGCTTGAAGATAGACGGGCAGATAGATCGCCGGGCTCAGCAGTGCCGGCGATAGCAGCAGCGGACTCGGGCTCATCACTCCTTCTCCGCGTCTGGCCGTGCATCCTGCGAGAACAAGCCCCGCAGGTAACCCCGCGAAACCGATCGATCAGCGTCCGCTTGCAGCACGATGAAGTCATGCGCGAGGGCGCGGAGCGCAGCCCTTTCCGACCCGTGCTCTTCGAGCAAATCCGTGACGATGGCGGTCACTTCGGCGTCGAGCGTGGTGTCCTCGGCTGGTTGGTTCGCTGGCTTGGCGGACATCGATGCGCTCTCGCTTATAAGAACATAATGAGAACAACGTCCGATCCGAGTCAAGCGCGGCTGTCGCGAGATTTGGCCTCGCATGCTGCGGCAATCGACCCTATCCGTCAGCTCGGGGCGCTGCGGCCAATGCGAAAATGGCCCAAAGCCGACATCTGGAATGTCTGCTACCCGGCGACTTGACGCGGCCGACTGTCGGGCTACCAGTCGCGCTCCTCTATGCGCGCATCCATCCCCATCTGACGAATATGCGCTGGCCTTCAGCCGAGGCGAGAAACTCCACGAACCGCTTGGCTTCCGGTCGCATCTGCCCAAGCTTCGTCAGGGCTATGCCCGTGTCGCGATAGATCCGTAGCTCCGGCTCAACTTCGACGACATCCGCGAGCGCCGGGTTGGCGACCTGCCAAATCGTCCAGATTAGCCAGGCGTCGAGCGAGCTGTCCTCGGTCCACGCCTTACGGGCATCAGCGCTGTTCTTCGCGACCTTCGCGATGTTCGAGCGAAACGCTTTGACGTCGGCGATGCGGCCGATCCGGCCGGCGACATCCTCCCACAGGCCTTGCTGGCCCGCGCCATTGACGACGAGAATGCGGTGTCCGGGCTCGAGCAAGGCCTTCACGCCGCCGATTGTTTTCGGATTGCCAGGCCGGACCAGTATCGCGGAGGCGCGCAGGTAAAGCGGTTGGACGGTTGACGGATCGATGTCAGGCAGCGCCTCGATGAAGTCCGACATCATCACCTCGGAGCCACTGAAGATCATGTCGGCGTCTTTGGTCGCCTTGTCCTTCCAGGCCGGAAGCGGGCCGGCTTCACCCTGCACCTCGATGCCCTGCGCCCTGCCGAAGGTTGCGGCAGCCTCCTTCATCGCCGGCATCGGCCCGCCGGGGCCGTAGACGCGCAGAGGCTCGGCGGCGCTTGCCGGCGTAGCAAGCGAGGCGGCAAGTCCGGCGCCGAGGATCCCGATTTCGCGACGGCTGAAATTGGTCATGGGTCGATCCTTTCGTTTTTCCGGAGGCGCCGGCTCACGCCACGCCGATGAGATGGATGAGGCCGAGCGAGATGGCGGCGAGCGCCAGCAGCGAGAGGACGACCGCGCCTGTGACCCGAGGACCGGCCTGGGCCACCGAGCGGATGTCGACGCCGAGGCCCAGCGCCGCCATCGAGACGATCGTGAGTAGGTTCGCAACCATTGCCAAAGGCGTCAGCAGCACGGTCGGGATGAGGCCTGCCGAGCGGAACGCTGCCATCACCAGGAAGCCGACGATGAACCACGGCACGAGATGGTGGACGGCGATCCGCTTGGGCGGCGGGCGATCGCCGGCGGTCACATGCGGAGCAGGTTCGTCGGTCTCTTCGCGCAGGCGTCCGGACAGCATCGACAGGATCAGCACGACCGGGCCGAGCATCAGCACGCGCACGAGCTTGACCAGCGTGCCGACCTGGATCGCCGCAGCCCCAGCGGGAGCCGTCGCCGCGATCACCTGCGGGACGGCATAGACCGTCAGTCCAGAAAGCACACCGAACTGATGGATGCTGAGGCCCAGCGCCGGGATCAGGAGAGGCAAGCAAAGGACGACGATGACGCCTAGCACCGCCGTGAAGGCGATCGAGGCCGCGACATCGTCGCCATCGGCGCCGATGACGGGTGCCACCGCCGCAATGGCCGAGTTGCCGCAGATCGAGTTTCCGCAGGCGACGAGGATGGCCATCCGCTGTGGCAGACCGAGCAGGCGGCCGATGGCGTAGCTCAGCCCGATCGCGACGAAGACGACGGCTGCGATGCCCACGAGGAGGGCCGCGCCGGCCGCGGCGATCGTCGCAGCGCTCAGCGAGGCGCCGAGCAACACCACCGCGATCTCCAGCAGGGACTTGGCCGAGAACGAAATGCCGGGCCGCCAACGACTGTCAGGCGTCCACAGAGACCGGATCACCGTTCCGAGCAGGATCGCCATGACGAGTGCTTCTAGCCATGCCCGGCCGAAATACCCGGCCTCGACATGTTCGATCCCCAGCGCGAGCGCCGAGACGCCGGCGCAGAGCAGAACTCCAGGCCAGATGCGCGGGGCACCGCCCGTCGAAGAGGAATTCAAAGGTGTTCTCGTCGGGCTCTGCAGGGTCATCGCGGCATCCGTTCGTTCGATGCGTGACGTGTCGCTCACCGCGATCAAGTTATCCAACAGGTTGTTTATCTTGTTTCAATCGATAATATCGATTGATGACGCGGACTGAGCTCAGCCCTTGGCTGCGAACCAGACGAAGATGGCGCCGACGATGATGATCGAGCCGAAGACCGTGCCCACGAGGACATACAGAATGCGTTTTCCCTGCGGCCCCTGCCGAGAGCTGTCGGTCGTGATGCGCGCAGGATGAGCGTCGGAATGGTGCGGCGGCGGCTGATTGTGATCGGGTTCGATGCTCGTCATGAGGTATGCTCGCTGTCGGGAGGGATTATGAGGAAACGCACAGGCGCTGCGATTTATTCCGGCAAGGCGTTCCGATGACCCTCGAACAACTGCGCATCTTCGTCGCCGTGGCAGAGCGCGAGCACGTCACGCGCGCCGCTTCCGATCTCAACCTGACTCAATCGGCGACCAGCGCGGCGATCGCGGCGCTCGAACATCGCCACGACGTCAAACTGTTCGATCGCGTCGGGAGGCGGATCGCGTTGACCGACGCCGGGCGCATGTTTCTTCTGGAGGCTCGGGCGATCCTCGCCCGTGCTGCCGCTGGCGAGCAAATCCTGTCCGATCTTGCCGGGCTGAAACGCGGCCGGCTCTCCTTCGCTGCAAGCCAGACGGTCGGAAACTACTGGCTGCCGCCAAAGCTCGCCGCGTTTCGCAAACGCCACCCCGGCATCGAGACGCCGCTTGTCATTGGCAACACCGAGACTGTCGCCGCCGCCATTCATGACGGCCTAGCCGATATCGGGATCGTCGAGGGCGAGGTCGACGATCCTCATCTAACGCATGAGGTTGTCGCAGCCGACGCGATGAGCATCGTCGTCGCGCCCGAGCACCCCTGGTCCGCACGGGATGCGGTCACTCCGGACGAGTTCGGCGAGACATCCTGGGTCCTGCGCGAACCGGGCTCGGGTACGCGGCAGCTTCTGGAGACGGTGCTGCGACAGGCGGGACGCACGCTCGCAGGCCTCGACATCGCGCTCGAACTGCCCGCCAACGAAGCTGTACGCGCCGCGGTCGAGGCCGGCGCCGGCGCCAGTCTGATGTCGCGGCTCGTCGTCGCCACCGCGCTGCGATCCGGTATCTTGGTCGAAATCCCGGCCGAGATACCGCCGCGCCGCTTCCTGATGCTTCACCACAAGGAATGCTATGTCGGACGGGCAGCGCAGGCCTTTCGCGCGCTGCTGAACGAGAAGACATTAGCAAAGCGTGAGCAGCCGGAATTATGAGTGAGGACTGGCTCGGCGATCCAACGCACATCGCGCCGCTGAACCGCTATGCCGCCGCATTGCGGGAGCGGCGTGGCGACGTGCCTCGCTTTGATCCCCTGGACGGCGGCATCGACGCGCACTTGCTCGTCTTCCTGGAGACGCCCGGACCGGCTTCGGCGTCGACCGGAACGACGTCGCGTGACAACCCGACCGGAACGGCGCGCAATCTGACCCGCTTTCTCGACAAGCTTCAGGTCTCGAGACGGGAAACAGTCATCTGGAACGCGGTGCCGTGGCGGCTGCCACGCCGCAACGGGAAACTCGGGCGACCGACGCGAAAGGATATCGAATCGGCGGCACAGGACTTACCGGCGCTGCTCGCGCTCCTGCCGCGACTGCAGGTCGTGGTTCTCGCCGGCCGCGTTGCGGAGAGCCTTCGGACGGCCTTGGCTGCGGCAAGGCCGAAACTCACCATGATCGCGATCCCGCACCCGAGCCCAACGCATCTCGCCGCATCGGCAGCCGCCAGGGAGCGTCTGTTCGGCGAGGCATTGCGCCGGGAGATCGCGGTCGCAATGGCGATCGATCCAAGCTAGTTTTGCGGCGTTCAAAGAAGGAACGGCGCTCTGCGAGACGCGGTCGAAACAGCTCTGAGGCAGAACTGGCAGGGGCTGTTCGGCTATGCCATGCGTCTCAGCGGCGACCGCGACGGCGCCGCCGACCTTCTGCAATCCTGCGCGATGAAGGCCTTGGCAAGCGACACAGTCCCTGATGCGGCAGGTATCCGATCCTGGCTTTTCGCGATCCTGCGGAACGGCTTCTTCGACGATCGACGCAGGGCTTCGGTCCGTGCGGACCATAGTGACGTCGAAACCGGGCTGGATACACCTTGGCGGCACGACGATCGGCTGATCGCGGAGATTACCGTCAAGCAGGGACTCGACAGACTTGACGCGACACACCGCGACATTATCGAACTGGTCGATCTCGCCGGCTTTCGCTATGCGGAAGCAGCCGAGATCCTCGGCGTCCCGGTCGGGACCGTCATGAGCCGGTTGAGCCGTGCGCGGCTGGCGCTCCTTGACGAGATCGGTGGACGGAACGTGACGACGTTGCCGACAGGGCGAGCGCGTGTCGAGCGACGATAACGTAATGACGGAAGAGCAGGCCATGTCCTGGGAACAGCTCAACGCCTATGTCGATGGGGAACTGGCGCCGGCGGATGCCGCGGCGGTCGCCTCTGCCGTGGCGGGCGATCCCGCTTTGGCGGCAAGGATTGCCACGCTGGCGAAGCTGAGGGCAGCTGTGACCGGGCTGCCGCGGGAAACGGCACCGCCCTTTGTGACATCGTTTCGCCGACGAAGCGTCACTGCAGCGGCGCGCCGGCTGGCGGCTCTCGCCGCAGCAGTGATGGTCGTCGCCGGCCTGGGCTCCGCCGTCTGGTTCGCGTCGGGGTCGAGCCCTGCGGACTTGAGCGCCGCCCTGGCGGCCAATCGGCCATGGCTGGCGGGCCGCGAAGCCCCGGCCACCGCTGCCGTTTCCGTCGAACTCTCCGGCGCGAGATCGAGCGCCCTCCCAGACCTGTCGGCCGCCTCGCTGCGTCTGGTTCGCCTCGACATGTTGCCCGATACCGCCAAGAGCGGCGAAGTCTTTGCGGGCTATGAGGGGCCGAATGGCTGCCGGGTCGGGCTATGGTTATCGCGACAGGCACCGACGAATGCCGTGGAGCCCGTCCGATCGGAGAAGAACGGCATCTCGATCCGCGCTTGGCGCAGCGGCGATCTGGGCTACGCCATGGTCGGCGTCGGCCTCGACGAGGCACGTCTCGATCTGATCGCCGCACTGGCCGCGAAGTCGCTCAGGAACGACGGTCCTGCCTCGCAGCAAGTCGCGGCGCTGAACGAGAGCAGAGCCAAGGGTCGGCCTTGCGCGGCCTGAGCTCTTACGACTTTCGTTGGAGAATGGAATAATTCGACGTGGTCGTGCGTCTTGACTGCCGAGGAATATGTCCTCGGGAGAAACGCCATGCTCGAAGAAGCAGTCACGCGGGATGCCGCGTCCAACGACCACTCAAATTCCCACATCGTCGAAACACCTCCGACCTCCCGCCGCGGCATTCTGCTCGGCGGCAGCCTAGCCGCGATCGGCGTCGCGGCCGGCCTCGGCGCGCCCCTCGGTTCACGTTTGCATGGCGGGATCTCATCCGCCTCGGCGCAAGGTGCCCCAGCGGCCGCGAAGGGCTCGCAGCCGTTCGACTATCCGGGTAAGGACAAGGGCCTGACCCTGCTCGGCGACCGGCCGCTCGTGGCCGAGACTCCCGAAAGCCTGCTCGACGACGACACCACGCCGATCTCGAAATTCTTCATCCGCAACAACGGCCAGCTTCCCGAGGAGACGAAGGACGCCGATGCCTGGTCGCTGAAGATCGAGGGCGAGGTCGACAAGCCGCTGACGCTGACGCTGGGCGAGCTGAAGAAGCGCTTCACCGCCCACAACTTCCGCATGGTGCTGGAATGCGGCGGCAACGGCCGCTCTTTCTACCAGCCGGCAGCGCGCGGCAACCAGTGGACGAACGGCGGCGCCGGCTGCGCCGAATGGACCGGCGTGCGCCTCGCCGATGTGCTGAAAGCCGCAGGCCTGAAGGACAGCGCCAAGTTCACCGGGCATTTCGGCGCCGACCCGCATCTGTCCGGCGACACCACGAAGGACGCGATCTCGCGCGGCATGTCGATCGAGAAAGCGCTGGAGCCGCATTCGCTGATCGTCTGGGCGATGAACGGCGAACCGCTCCCGCATATCCATGGCGGACCCTTGCGCCTCGTCGTGCCGGGCTGGCCGGCCTCGCTCTCCTCGAAATGGCTGAATCGCATCCTCATTCGCTCGACGCCGCATGATGGCCAGGGCATGGGCGGCACCTCCTATCGCGTGCCGACAGTACCGCTCGTTCCCGGCTCGAACGCCGACGGCAAGACCAACTTCACCGACCTGACCTCGATGCCGGTCCGCGCCATCATCACGGCTCCGGCGAACGGCACGCGCCTGCCGGCAGCCGCCCGCGATGTCTCGCTGCGCGGCGCGGCCTGGGCCGGCGATCACGAGGTCGCCAAGGTCGAGGTCTCGTCCGACGGCGGGCAGCGCTGGCATGCGATGACGCTGGCCAAGCCGAAGAACCGCTACGACTGGGTGCGCTGGACCGGCTCGCTCAAGCTGCCGAGCGAGGGCTATTTCGAGCTCTGGGTGAAGGCGACGGATTCTCGCGGCGTAGCTCAACCCCATGTCGCCACGAACTGGAACCCGCAGGGCTACGGCTCTAACCCGATGCATCGCATCGCCGTGCTGGTGGGCTGACGATGGCAGCTTTCCAAGCACTGAAGGCGGTGGCGTTCGCCGCCGCACTTCTCACCGTCCCGGTCAGCGCCTTTGCGCAGGCCGAGGACACGCCGGAATCCATTCCGGATCTTCCCGGACGCGACGAGACCTTCGGCTACTGTGTCGGCTGCCATTCGATGAAGGTCGTCGGCCGCCAGGGCATGAACCGCGCCCGCTGGGACGAAACCCTGACCTGGATGACCGACAAACACGCCATGCCAGCGCCCGACGACGAGATGCGCAAGGTGCTGCTCGATTATCTCGAAAAGGCGTTTCCGCCCGAAGCGCCGAAGCAGGGCGGCGGATGGGTCAGCCCATTCGCGCCGCAGAAGTGAGGAAAGCCCTGTGATGATGAAGATGATGCTGGCTCTCGTTGCCCTCGGCCTTCTTGCGCAGGCTCCGGCCAGGGCGCAGGACGCCGCCGCCGGCGAGAAGACCTACGCCCAGTGCCGGGCATGCCACCAGATCGGCGAGACTGCGAAAAACACGGTCGGTCCGGTGATGAACGGTGTCATCGGGCGCAAGGCGGCGGAGCGCGAAGGCTACGGCTACAGCAACGCCATGAAGGCGTCCGGCCTGACCTGGGACGAGGCCACCTTCGCCGAATACATCAAGGACCCGAAGACGAAGGTGCCGGGCACCAAGATGATCTATGCCGGGCTGAAGGACGACAAGCGCATCGCCGACCTTGTCGCCTATCTCAAGCAGTTCGATGCTGACGGGAAGAAGGCGCCCTGAGGCGCCTTCTTCGATAAAAGGTCCTATGGCATCTGCATCTGCATCTGCAGCGGCTGCCCCGGCGTATCGGCCGTGCCGGGCACGATGACGAGGTATTTGCGTATGTCGGGCGCTGCCTCCTGCACGACCTGCCGGATCGGGCCGATCGCGTTGACGATCGCGGCGCCCGCCGGGTTGGTCATGAAGCTCGCGACGGGCTGCAGCGGACCCGCGCCCTTCGCGTCGTTCGCCAGCGCGAGCACATAGGGCTTCTTGGGTTCGAGGCCGGTCACGGCCGCCTGCAGCATCTGCACCAGGCCCTGGTTGAACAGCGTCACCTGCGTCGCAGCCTTGCCGTCCGCGCCACCCAGCGACAGCTGGGCGGAGTTGGCCGCCGCAGCCAGCGGCTGAAGATTGGCCATGCCGTCGCCCTTCGTCACCGCGTTGGGAACATAGGCGACGCCCTGTGGCGCCTGTCCGAGCTGGATCGTTGCGATCACGCTGTTGCTGGCCGTGTCGATCACGGCCGCCGCATCGGCATTCTCCAGCCCGACATAGACACGCGTGCCGTCGCCGGACGGCCAGAGACCGTGCGGCAGGGCGCCGACCGGAATGCTGGCGACCTGCTCGAAGCCGTCGGTGCGGAAGACCTTGATCAGGTTCAGCCCGCCGACCGTGACATAGGCGAACTGCTCCTTGCCCTTGCGGACGATGTTGACATGGTTCGTGATCGGGCCGGTGTCGAGCACCTTGAGCGACTGGAAGGGCGGCTTGGCATTGAACACCATCGTCTTGCCCACGTCCTTCAGCGTCAGCCAGACCTGAGCGCCGTCAGGGGTAGCCGCGATATCGGGGCAGAACGGACTCTCCTGCTTCATGCTGCCGACGACCTTCTTGGTGGCCGTGTCGATGACCACTGTCTCGGGGCTGAAGCTGGAGCAGACATAGCCGTAGCGGCCATCGGGCGAGAAGATCGTCATGCCCGGGCCGTTGGGCACCTTGATCCGCGTCGTCGGCGCGAAGCTCGTGCCGTCGAGAACCTGGATGTAATCCTCGCCGCGCACTGCGACCCAGACCTCCTTGCCGTCGGGGCGAAAGAACGCCTCATGTGGTGAGCGCCCGACATAGGCCGTGTGTTTCACGGCGTTGGTCTGCGTATCGATGAAGCTCACGGAATTGGAGCCGATCGAGACCACCGCTAGCGTCTTGTGGTCGGGCGAGAAGCCCATGCCGTGAACCAGCACCTGGCCGCGATAGAGCGGGCTAAGGTTCGCCGGCGTCGGCTCTCCAAGTTTGATCACCCCGAGCAGCTTGTTCTGCGAGGGGTCGATCACCGAGACCGTGTTGGAGAACTGGTCGGAGGTATAGAAGCGGTCGCTCTTGGTGATTGCAATATCGGGAGCCTCGGCGCGACCGGGCGCCTGGCCGGCGAAGGCTGGGAGAGCGGTCGAAAGCAGCAGCAGGGCTGCCAGGCGCGTGATCATGGTTTCATGTCCTTGTGGTCGTGATGGCCGTGCGCGGGCGCCGAGATGCCTGCGGCTTGGCCCCGAGCGGCAGGTTTCTCGTCGAGGATGCGCTGCATCACTGCGATCTCTTGGCGCTGCTCGACGATGATGCCCTGGGCGAGACGGCGTAGGCGCTCGTCGCGTCCGAAGCGCAGCTGGATCTCGGCCATCTCGACCGCACCCTGGTGATGCGGGATCATCATCGCGGCGAAGTCGCGGTCTGGGTCGCCGGTCGGTTTTGCCGCCGCCATGCCCTCATGCATGCGTGCCATCGATCGATCCATCGCCTCGCCGAAGGCTTTCATGTCGGTTACGGCGATGCCCGCGGCGTTGATCGTGGATGGTTTTGGAGTTTCGGTCGCGTGGGCCGCTGCGCCCATCGCGAGCAGGCCGAATACGGCCAGTTGAAGCGTTCGCATCGTTCCTCCATTGCGACGTCATATGGAGGGAAACGCACGGGCGTCGTCGTTCATTCCCTAAGATCTGCCGATGGCGGGACACGACCGCGTGAACGCGCAGATGGGTGCGGCTAGACCGGAACCATGCGGTCGACGGCGTGTTGCTCGGGATTGGAGGAGTGTCCCATGCAGCACCGTCGACAATTTCTCCAGCACAGCGCGGCTTTTCTCGCGTTCTCGGGGCTTCCCGTCCCAGCATTGTCAGAAGAACTGTCGATGATCGTTCATCGAAAGACACCGCTGAACGCAGAGCCGCGCCCTCCGCGACTGGCGTCGTTCATCACCCCGCAGAAAGATTTTTACGTCCGCAACCACGGTAACGTGCCGAAACTCGCGGCCGAGACCTATAGGGTCAAGGTCGGGGCCATGGAGTTCAGCATCGCGGATCTGCAGAAGATGCCTCAGCGCAAGGTCACCGCCGTGATGCAATGCGCCGGCAACCGCCGCGCCGACATGGGCGAATACAAGCACGTTTCCGGCGATGCCTGGCGCGTCGGCGCGATCGGAAACGCGGAATGGACCGGCGTCTCGCTGTCGGAGGTACTCAAGACGGCGGCGATGGGCGGCAAGGCGCATGTCGCCTTCGCCTGCCACGACGACTGCGAGGAGGATCGGGAGAAGTTCAAATACGGCGTCTCAATACCGATGCCAAAGGCGATGGCCGAGGACACGATCCTGGCCTGGGCTATGAACGGGGAACCGCTGACTGCCGAGCACGGCTTCCCGCTCCGGCTCGTCGTGCCGGGCTATGCCGGCGTCCGCTGTCCCAAATGGATCGCCTCGATCGACGAGCAGGAGCAACCGTCCGACAACCATATCCAGCAGAAGGCCTACAAGCTCTTCGGTCCCGATGTGATCAAGGAGAAGGCGGATTTCAGCAAGGCGCCGGTCGTCAACGAGATGCCGCTGAACTCTGTCATTCTGGAGCCGATCGAGGGCGCCGCCGTCAGGATCGGCAAGACGACAGTCTCGGGCTTCGCCATCTGCACGATGAGCGCTGTCTCGAAAATCGAAGCCTCGGGCGATGGTGGCAAAACCTGGACGCCGGCCCAAATCAAGCGCGAGGGCGATAGCCGTTGGTCTTGGGTGCATTGGAGCGCGGAGCTGGACCTCAAGCGCGGCGACCATCAGCTCGTCGTCCGCGCGTTCGATGCACACGGCAAGAGCCAGCCCGAGTCGGCCGCACCGATCTACAACTTCCCCGGTTACCTCATGACCGCTTGGCACCGCGTGGCTGTCCACGCAAAGGATGCAGCATGAAACTCGCACTTGCGCTTGCCGTCCTCATGAGTGTCGCTTTGCCCGCCTACGCGCAATCCCTAGGTGAGAAGACCGGCGTCAACGCCATTGTCGGCAGGAGTCCTTCGACGATGGACTTCGTGACCGAGCTCGCCTTGAGCGACATGTTCGAAACGAAATCGAGCGAGCTGGCTGCGGTCCGCGGCGATCAGAAGGCGCGCGACTTCGCGGCGACGATGATCGAGGACCACCAGAAGTCCTCGTCCGAGTTGTCGCTCATCGTGAAGCCCCACATCGACAAGACGCCGCTGCCCTCGAAACTCGACAAGGGCCATCAGGCCAGGATCGATAAGCTGAAGAAGCTGGACGGTGCCGAATTCACCAAGGCCTATTTCAAAGAGCAGGTTGCGGCGCACGAGGCTGCAGTGTCACTCCTTGAGCGCTACAGAAAGTCCGGCAGCGACGCCGATCTGAAGGCGTTCGCGGAGAAGCTGCTGCCTGGCATTCGGCACCATCTCGAGATGGCGAAGTCCAGCGTCAGCTAGCCCGTTCCCGTTGTTGGGATCACCATCGCCTAAGGTAAGTAAGCGATATCGCTCCAGTTGTTGCTTGAAAAAAGCAGCGGGCGTGAAGCTCAATATTCGTGCGGCCAATTGAACGTTATCGCGGACCTGGCGTTGAGGGACGCCAACCCTCGCACCCCCCGGTAATCGTGACCTATCCGCAGATCGCTTCCGTGTCCCTGGTCACGCTCATGATGGGTGCCTTTCTGTGGGGACGCATCCGCTACGACATCGTCGCCCTGACGGGCCTTCTGGCAGGGCTCGCGCTCGGCATCATCCCGAAAGCCGATGCCTTCAAGGGCTTCTCCGACGACATCGTCATCATCGTCGGCAGTGCGCTCGTCGTCAGCCTCGCGGTCGCACGCTCCCGCATGATCGAGAGCCTGATCGGCAGGCTGTCGCCTTATCTCAGATCAACGCAGCTCCAGGTCGCCTTTTCGGTCGCGTCCGTCGCGATCATGTCCGCCGTCATCAAGAACATCGGCGCGCTCGCCATGATGCTGCCGATCGCCTACCAGTTCGCGCGCAAGCAGGGGATTTCGCCTTCCGTCTTCCTGATGCCGATGGCGTTCGCTTCGCTGCTGGGCGGTATCGTCACGCTCGTCGGGACATCGCCCAACATCATCGTCTCGCGGGTCCGGACCGAACTCGGCGGCCAGCCCTTCGCCATGTTCGACTTCACGCCGGTCGGGATCGTGGTGGCGGTCGCGGGATGCGTGTTCCTGAGCTTCGCCTATCGCCTGCTGCCTCGCGACCGGCGCGGTTCCGTCAGCATGTCGCAGGCGCTCGACATCAAGGATTACGTCACCGAGGCGAAGGTCGAGGAGACCTCCGAACTCTCGGGCGCGACCGTCGCGGACCTGCTCGCGCTCGGCGATGGCGAGGTCGACATCATCGCGGTCCTGCGGCAGCGGCGGGAACTGCCGGCGCCTCTGTCTGACGCGACGCTTCGGCCCGGCGACATTCTGCTGTTGCGCGGCGAGACCCAGGCGCTCGACCATGTCGTCGATCAGGGCGGCCTCAAGCTCGTCGGCAGGGACCGCCCCACGGAAGCGCCCGGGACGCTCGAGCCGGCGCTCGCCAGCGAGGCGATCATCGGGCCGGGTTCGGCCCTAGTCGGCCAGACGGCCCGCGATTTCGGGCTGCATTCGCGCTACGGCGTCAACCTGCTGGCCGTCAGCCGGTCCCGCGAGCGCCTGACCGACCGTATCAAGGACATCCGGCTCAGGGCGGGCGACATTCTCGTCATGCAAGGCGACCAAGACCAGCTTCCCGAGCGCTTCGCCGACCTCGGCCTCCTGCCGCTGGCGGACAGGGCGGTTGCGCTGGGAGGGCGGCGCCGCGTCCTGATCACGGCGGCGATCGTGCTGGCGGCGGTCGTCGCGCTCGGCTTTGGCCTTGCGACCGTGCCGGTCGTGTTCTTCGCTGCGGCGGTCTTCCTGATCGCGTTCAAGGCCATTCCCCTGCGCGATGCCTACAGCACGATCGATGCGCCGATCCTGCTGATGCTGGCCGCTTTGATTCCGATCAGCGACAGTCTCCGCACGACCGGAACCACAGATCTGATGGCATCCTGGCTCGCCCAGTTCGGCAGCGGCTTGCCCGGTTGGGCCGCGCTGGCGCTGATCGTCGCAGCCGCGATGGCGCTGACGCCGTTTCTCAACAACGCGGCGACCGTGCTCGTCATGGCACCGATCGCGGCCGGCTTCGCGACCAAGCTCGGATATCGGCCCGAGGCCTTCCTGATAGCCTGCGCGATCGGCGCCGCCAGCGACTTCCTCACGCCGATCGGGCATCAGTGCAACACGCTGGTCATGGGCCCCGGCGGCTATCGCTTCAGCGACTATCCGCGTCTGGGCGCGCCGCTGACCCTGCTCGTGCTTGTCATCTCCGTGCCGATGCTCATGCTGGTCTGGCCGCTGAGGTGAGCCTCTTCTCCGCGGCATCGACCCGGCCGGCTGGCTTTTCCGATGACCGTTGAACCGACGATCCGCCTCGAAACCGATCACGGCCCTGAAGATCGGCGCCGCGCCGGCGGACGCTCGAAATGGGTGCGCCTGCGCCGGCAGGGTCGCGCCGGATATCTCCGCTTCAGGCGCCGTCTGCCCCGCCTGATCCGATCCGACGAGATCTGGCTCGTCGTACTGGCCGGCATCGTCGGGATCGGCGCAGGCCTGATCGTTGCCGCGATGATCGGCGTGTCGCGGATCCTGCACCTGCTGCTGTTTGCCACCTATAGCGGGGATGTCAGCGGCGCGGCCTATATCGATCCCGTCAGGATCGTCTGCGTGCCGATCGTCGGGGGCATGCTCATGGGTCTGGCGGGTTTGATCCTGTCCCGCAGGCGCCGCACGGCGATCGTCGACCCTGTTGAGGCGAATGCCTTGCATGGCGGCCGGCTTTCGATCAAGGACAGCCTCGTCCTGATCGGCCAGACGCTGATTTCCAACGGCTTCGGCGCCTCCGTCGGGCTGGAGGCGGGCTATACGCAAGGCGGGGCGGCCCTCGCGTCGGGGCTGGCGCGCATCCTGCAGATCCGCCGCGCCGACATGCGCACGCTCGTGGGGTGCGGCGCAGCCGGCGCGATCGCGGCCGCCTTCAACGCGCCGCTGACCGGCGCCTTCTACGCCTTCGAACTAATCATCGCCTCCTACACCATCGGCGCGCTGGCCCCGGTGGTCGTCGCCTCCATCGCGGCTGTGACGGTGACGCACCTTCTGACGACCCCGCTTTCGTTCGACATCGGCTTCGCGGGCGCCTTCAGCGCCAGCGACTATGTGCTGGTCGTCGTGATCGGCATCGCCGCTGCCGTCCTCGGTATCCTGATCATGGGCGGCGTCGCCTTCGTCGAGAGCTTGTTTCGCGCCAGCCGCATACCGCACTGGCTGCGCCCCGCGATCGGCGGCGCCATGGTGGGCGGCATGGGCTTGATCACGCCGACGGTGCTGTCATCGGGGCACTCGGCGCTCCATGTCGGGCTCGACGCGACCTTTCCGCCGCTGATCCTGCTGATGATGATCTGCCTCAAGTCGCTTGCCTCTGCGGTGTCGATCGGCTCTGGCTTTCGCGGCGGGCTGTTCTTCGCGTCGCTTTTCCTTGGCGCGATGCTCGGCAAGCTGGTGGCCTGGGTCTGGGTCGTCGCCTTCGGCCTTCAGACGCCCCCGCTCATCATCGCCGTCATCGGCATGAGCGCGCTGGCAACCGCCGTCCTGGGTGGTCCGCTCACCATGTCGTTCCTGGCGCTCGAGACCACGGGCAGCCTGCCATTGACGATCGCGGTGCTGACGGCCTCGGTCGTCTCCTCGATCACCGTGCGCAGGCTTTTCGGCTATTCCTTCACGACCTGGCGCTTCCACCTCCGTGGCGAGGCCATCCGCAGTGCGGCCGATATCGGCTGGATCCGGGAGCTCAGCGTCGGTCGCATGATGCGGCGAGACGTCCGAACCGTGCCCAGCGACCTCGCACTGTCCGAGTTCAGGCGGAAGTTCCCGCTGGGCAGCAGCCAGCGTGTGGTTCTTATCGACGAGGCCGGCCGCTATGCCGGCATCGTCCTCGTTGCCCATGCCCACGGACCCGAGATCGATGTCGAGACGGTCGCCGAACTGGCCTTGAACCCGAAGGACGTCCTGCTGCCGCAGATGAACATCCGCCAGGCCGCAAGCCTGTTCGAGGCCTCGAAGAGCGAGGAGCTCGCCGTCGTCGACGATCGCGCGACACTGAAGGTTCTCGGACTTCTGACCGAGCAGTACGCGCTTCGTCGCTACAATGCGGAACTCAATAGCCGCAGTCGCGACACGGCAACGGTCTGACGTCGGCTGATCTGAACCCGATGACGCCGGTGCGGTCTGATCGAAATTGCCGAAGTATCCGCGAGCGCCAGCAACGTTGAACTTGTTTGGCCCTGACGATCAGGGATTTGGCCTCATCACAGATCACGAGCTACAGCGCGCTTGTGGGCGTTGATTGCTATCAGTTAATGTCTGCATGATGGCGGCGGACCAACGTCGGTTTCTGGCGCGTCTGACCAGTTCCTCCACGTCAGCCCGGCTTCCGCGCTGCGACGATGAAGGCCTTGTCCATCGACGCGATGAGGCGCAGGCGTTCGGCCCAACTCGCCGTTTCGAATTGCAGCTTTTTGATGCCAGAAAGCGAGGTGCTGCGGATCTCCCCGTATCCGCCCCGTTCCAGCATGGTCGACAGCTTGGAAACCGTCAGCCCGTCCCGGAAATGCACCTGTGCAATGATCCGCTGATGCGCCGCGCTGTCCCATGCCATGGCGCTGCCGGTCACGCTATCGAGCCAGCCGGCGATCTTGCTGAGCGCCTTGGCCTTCACCGACGGGGTGACCCAGTCGCCATCGACGATGATGAGAGTGCCACCCGGCTTCAGTGTGCGGAGCCAGTCGGCCAATGCCCGCTGCGGATCGACCAGCGTCCAGACCAGATGCCGGCAGATGGCGAGGTCGTAGTGCCCGTCGGGCATCATCGTGTTCTCGGCATCGCCGAGGTGGAAGCGCACCAGAGCGCCAGCATGCTTGACCCTGGCGCGGGCCAGCATCGGCTCGCTGAAGTCGACCGCGTCGACCTCGAGCCCGAGCGCCAGCAGCACGCGCGTGACTTCCCCAGTCCCAGAGGCAAGCTCCAGAGCGCGAGCGCCCGGGCGGGGCTGCCAATAGCTTGAGATCAATTCGACCCAGCCGGCGAACTCGCGGTCACCGCGGATCTTGTGGCCGCAGGCGAGGTCGAAGGTCTCGGAGCGCTTCGACCAGTAGGCTCGAATGTCCTCCTTGAGATCGTAATTGCTGCTGGCCTTTGCGGCGGCGGGAGCGGTCGTATGCATTCCAATGACCCTCAGGAGGCGAGCAGGCCGGCGAGCGCGCCGTCACGACGACGCGACAGTGACCGGGCTATGGCGAGAGCCAGGGCCGTCAGCGCGAACAGGGACAGGCCCGGCACGATGGCGAGCCAGGGCGCGCGGGAGAAGTAGGGCCGAGCTTCCGCGATCATCGCACCCCACTCCGGCGTCGGAGGTTGGATGCCGACGCCGAGAAAGCCGAGGGCGGCGATGTTCAGGATCGTGTGGCCAAACTGGAGCGCGATTAGCCCGGCCAGCATCGGCAGGATCTGCGGCACGACATGGCGAGTGAGCACATAGGCCGAGGAACCGCCGGCGACCCGGGCGGCCGTCACGAACTCGCGCTCGCGCAGCGAGAAGGCGGCGGCGCGGGCGATCCGGGCGTATTTGACCCAGCCGGTGAGGCCCAGCGCCAGGATCAGCGGCAGCGCGCCGCCGCCGAGATGCACGGCGAGGATCAACGCGATGATGATCTGCGGCAGCGCGGTCAGCACATCCATTGCGAAGGTCAGCGCGCGGTCGACGCGGCCGGCGAACTCGGCCGCGACAACGCCGACGGCAAGCCCGATCGCGAAGGACATGGCGACGATCGCCGAGGACAGGCCGATATCGATGAGGAAGCCATGGGCGATGCGGGCGAGCACGTCGCGGCCGAGCTGGTCGGTGCCGAGCGGGAAGGCAAGGCTCGGGCGTTTAAGGCTGTTGCGCAGCGAGGCGTCGATCGGATCGAGCGTCAGCCCGTAGGCAAGCGGCAGCGCAGTCAGGAGGATCGGCCAGGGTGGGGGGCGCAAGCTGTTCACGAGCCCGTCCTCGCCAGCCTGATGCGGGGATCGATCCGCGCCACGACCAGATCGGCGATGAGGTTCGCCAGCGCGACGGTCAGCGCGATCACGGCGATGGCGCCGAGGAAGGCCGGGCCGTCATGGCCGTCGAGCGCATCGGTGAGGTAGGCGCCGAGCCCGGGGATCGAGAACAGGCGCTCGACCACGACCACGCCGCCGATCAGGAAGGCGAACTGCAGCGCGAGATAGGGCACGAGCGGCACGAGCGCGTTGGGCAAAGCGTGGGTCGTGAAGATCGCGCTTTCGCTCAGCCCCTTGGCGCGGGCGGTGTCGATATGCGGAGCGGCATAGGCCTCGTCGAGGGCGCCATCGAGCAGAATCGCATTGAAGCCGAACTGGCCGAGCGCCAGCACTGCGACCGGCAGCACCAGATGCGCCCAGCTTTCGAATCCCGAGACCGGCAACCAGTCGAGCCGTACCGCGAAGAGGATGATCAGGAGGACGCCGAGATAGAAGGACGGCAGCGCGATCGCGCCGATGGCGATGGCTTCGACGGCCGCGCCCGTCTTTCGGCCCTGCGCACGGCGCTTCAGCGCAACCAGGGCCAGTGTCAGCGCGAGACTTGTGAAGGTCGCCAGCGCGGCGAGCAGGGCCGTCGCCGAAAGCCGCCAGCCGAGCTCGGTCAACACCGGACGTCCGCTGCGGATCGAATTGCCGAGATCGCCCCTCAGCGCCGCCAGCAGCCAGCGGCCATATTGCACCAGGATGGGCGCATCGAGGCCGAAGCGCTCGGCGATGCGAGCGACATCGGCGCCGGAAACCGCTGCCGTCTGATCCTGAATGAAGATGCGGGTCAGGATGACCTGTGCCGGCTCGCCGGGAACGAGGCGCAGCAGCACATAGGTCAGGAACGTCGCGGCCAATACCGTCGCGCCGGCGAGCACGATCCGCCTGATGAGGTAGGCCGCCATCGGAGCGTCAGGGCGCCAGCTTCATCTTCGGATCGAGCATGTAGTCATGCGCGATCGGGTTGAAGGCATAGTTCGTGACGCCGGGCTTCATCACGACGTTCACGCCGTAATGGGCGATGGTCAGGCAAGGCTCTTCTTCGGCGGCGATGCGCTGGACGAGGTTGTAGGCGGCGGTGCGCTCGCCCTCGTCGCGGGTGGTGGTCGCCGTCGCCAGTGCATCGTCGACCTTGGGGTTGGCATAGCCCCACGTGTTGGTCGCGCCCTTGGAGTGATAGGTCTGGCGCAGGTAGAAATCGGGGTGCGGATACATCGCCGAGGCCATGGCCGCGAGACGGGCGTCGCCCGGCTTCATCTCCTTGGCGATGGCGGAGAAGGTCGTCACCTTGATCTCGACCGCGACGCCGAGCTTGCGCAACTGGCTCTGGATCGCGCCGGCGATCGGCACCAGGCCGGGGCGCTGCGGGTACGTGTAGAGGGTGAAGGCGAGCGGCTTGCCGTCCTTCGTCATGGCACCGCCCGAGCCCGCAACATAGCCGGCCTCGGCCAGCAGCTTCTTCGCGGCCGCGAGGTCGGACTTGGGCACGGTGATCGACTTGTCGGCGAAGGCCATCGTGTCGGGGAAAGCCGTAATGCCGGCGCGGCCCATGCCGAACAGCACGTATTGCGCGATCTCCTCGCGGTCGATCGTGAGCGAGAGCGCCTTGCGCACGCGGACATCGGCGAAGGGCGTGTCCTTAAGGCTGCCGAAGTTCAGCACATAGTTGCGCGCCGTGACGTTGCGCGAGACCGCGAAGCCCTTGGCGGCGAGCGTGTCGAGATCGCCATAGGGCACCTCGGAGGTGAAATCGACACTGCCCTTCTGCATCTCCAGTGCCCGTGTCGTCGGGTCTGGGATGCCGCGGAAGGTGACGGCCGGGATCGAGGGCTTCTCGCCCCAGTAGCCGTCGAAGCGTTCGACGGTGAAGCTCTGAGCCGCCGGCTGCCAAGCGGAGACCTTAAAGGGGCCGGTTCCGATCGGCCGCTCGATCGTGCCATCCGGCATCTTTGGCGAGGCCGGAGAGACAATCGCGGCGCTTGCGTAGACCAGAGCGGCGGGCAGCGCCGGGAAGGGCTCGGAGGTCGTGATGGCGACCGTCGCCGGATCCCGTGCGGCCAGATCAGAAATCTTGGTGTAGCTCCTGACCGTGCCGCTGCGCTCGAGCGCGGCCTTGAGGCTGGCGACCACAGCCTCTGCCGTCAGCGGCGAGCCATCATGGAAGTTCACGCCCGGCCGCAGCCTGAAGACCCATACCGTGTCGCTCTCGCGGCTCCAGGAGGTAGCGAGACCCGGCGCGAGGGTGAAATCCGGATTGCCGGTCACCAGCGTCTCGGTGACCATCGCCTTCTCCTTCATCAGGGTGCCGTCCTGAGTCGGATCGAGCGTCGGGATCTCCCAGATCTCGGCGACGCGCAGCGGCTTCTCCTGCGCGAGGGCGGCAGAGGCGGTGACGAGGGCAGCGGCGAGGACGAGCCCGAGCGGGCGGAAGGACAAGCGCTGCATCGCCGGGAGCCTCGGTATGACGTTTCTATGCAAAACTCATACGATGGCCGTGCCGGGCTGTATCGCTCAAATGTTGGGCAGGCGGCTGAGTTGCCGCCGGTCAGTGCTCGTGATCGTGCCGGTGGCCGTGGGCGTGCGAGTTCTCGGTCGCGTCCGGCTCCGGCAGCAGGTGCAGATGCCCATGCCTGACGCCGCGCTGACTGATGACGCCGTCAGCGAAGGCGCGGACATTGCCGCTCGGCCCACGCAGCACCGAGACCTCGAGGCATTCGTGCCGGTCGAGATGGACATGTAGCGTCGCTACCGAGAGGTCATGATGGTCGTGCTGCTGGTTGGTCAGGCGCCGCGCCAGATCCCTGGTCTCGTGATCGTAGACATAGGAGAGTGTCGCGACGCAGGGAGCTTCTGGAGAGGCTGCCATCTCGGCCTGGGCTGCCTCGCGGACCATGTCGCGGATCGCCTCGGAGCGGCTACCATAGCCTTTCGCTGCGCTCAGCCGATCGACAAAGGCGAGGAGATCGGCGTCAATGGTGATCGTGATGCGTTCCATGCAGCCTTCGTCGGCCATCGTCGAGGCTCGGTCAATTGCTGCCCGTCATCAACGATCGAATGTCCGCTTGTTGGTAGGGGCGAAAGGTCAGCTAATGGCGCATCTTGCCAGTAAGCATGAGGTGCTTCTGACGCATCTGTCGTGCGCTTGGCTATACCCCAAGGATACGCTTTGACCGCTGTGGCGACGAGTGGTCGCGTCGGCGCTAGGTTGCCGGTTGCCGGCAAACAGAGCAAAGACCTGGCCTGCCCTTCAGGAGTATGTGCCAAACTGTGTGATGCGCTGTATCGAAGCTCGACCTTCTGCTTGCTTGGCAATGAGTGAACTATAGATCTTATCGGCCATTTCAAACACGGCTGGATTGACGTCGTAAGATTTGGCGTGAATTTTTGTAGGCCTAATCCAATTAGCTGCCTGTAGGCCTCGGATAGCGCTTTCAGAATTCTTCACCCTCTTCAATTCGGAAGCTGAGAAGCGCTTTAATCTCCGCGACACGATTTCAAGAGCTCCAGATTTCGTATCCGAGTTACTACTGAATCCAAAATATTCTGAATAAAATAGATACATCTGCGGTAAAAAATATTCAAGCACAATACGACGGGAAATCGTAAGAGTATCAGTTCCGATTTCTCGGATCAGACCATCTCTTACTCTCGGAACGCCCCAATCAGCAGCAATAAAATGCAATATGAGGGCGATCCGCGCAATCAGCTTATCAAGTTTCTTGATATGAGCTCCGAGTGCGGATTCGATGACCTCGGCCTTTGCCAACTCTTCGATCTCGGCCCGGCACGCATCAAAGGCGACCTGCGCCTCATCGGAGAAGCGCAGGATCGTCTCCCAAGAAGCCCATGCATGCCCGGAGATGCTGCAGGTCCGGCACAGTATTGCATCGACTGCCATCGCGTCTTCTACGTAGATCTCGTAGGCGGCCGTGCCAAAGAAGGGGGAGTAGCCGGGCTGCGGGTGATGCACGCCGATTTCGATCGGGATGAACCTTTGCCAGTAACCGTCATGGATCGGCTGGGCCACGGCTTGCCTGACGACGTCCGGATGGCTTGAGACGAGCATCGACATGCAGGCGCCGCGAACCCGCGTGGAGCTTACGCTTCTACGGTCAGCCTTTTGTGGCTCGCCGTTGTAGGCCTTGTTGTAGATCGCGCGATGTTCGAGACGTAGATCCGTGAAGGTTGCAGCCTCTTCCGAAGACAGCATCAAGCGATCGGGGTTGTCGCGAAGGAGGTCTCGAAGTGCGGGTGCAGTAACGTCATCGACGATAAGGCAACGACTTGGAGGAGGCGTACCCCTGCTGGCCTTTGGCTTAGCTTGTGCAAATGCCTCCCTGGCCGCAGCCGAGCTTTTGAGCAGGGCATCGTCGAAGCGCTCGAGCGGGGCGGTCGCCAGCTTGTGGTAGAGGCTTTTCTTCGAAGACGGCGGCCCGATCAAGAAGGTCCAGATACATGGCGGCTCAAACCAATCCGAGTGGAGTTCCGGGGCTACCTGTAGCCTAACGTTGTTCGGAATAACTGCGCTCAGGGCCGTCAAAGTGGCGGCGAACAATCCACCGGGACTAAGCCCTCGCGCCCGAGCGAGAGTGACCATCTCGCTGAGCAGCGGGACATGTTCGTAATCGGCCGTGTCCTTGAAGAGGTCGAATTGACCAAGGGCGGTTATGCAGTTCGGCTGGAACCGAGACAGGAGGTCATGCGGCTCGCCCCACTCTGCACCATGATGAAAACCGCCAGACACCACGCTTGCACCCTGATTCCGGTCCCAAGCAATTTATGCCCGAAATTATTCAGCGTCAAATTGCAATCCGTCGCGCGCGCGAGGGATTTTTGTCGAGCAACTGACACGGGCTATCCGTACGCGGCGACGATGCCGATCTCCAAGACGATGACGTCAGACTGCCCGAACGCCTTGAGCACATCGCGGAACTCGCCAGGATTTGCCTCGACTGGAATCGCGAAGGCAGGCCTGATGGCGAGCGCCTTGAGAGCCAGCGCCCTTCCCAGATCCAATTCTCGCCTCTCCAGATAGGCGCGCATGGTCAAGCCGGGCTCAACGATGATGAGGGCCCACCGCTTGGATTTGCCTCGCCCCTTCACGATGCCGTCGATCGCGGATAGATGCGCCAGCGCCTCGATGTCATCAGCCGGTGTCAGCTCATACCCGACAGTGGTCTCGAGTTTTTTCCATGCGGCCTTACGGAAGGCGGCCAGATCAAGCCTGGAACTGTCGATTTTGAAGGCAGCGGGCGCGGCCTTCTCTCCGGCGGCTACAGTGTCCAAGCGTTTCAACGTAAAGTCACCGGCCACGAAGCGCTCGGCGCCAGCTATAGCCGCTGCGGGATCTCGCGCGTGCCAGCGGTCGATGATCTCGGCAGCCTTGAAGGTTCTGCAACGCAGCGCCTCAGCGAGCTTTGGGTGTTTGGGGCTGATTTCCACGGTGAATGTCAGCGCGCGCACCATTCGTCGTATGTGATTTGGTGAGAGGTCATACTCCCTGCCGATCTCAATGTAGGCGTTTTGTTTTTCGCCATGCGCCACGAAGTTGACGTGCTGCGCCGCCTCCGCGGCAATGTCGACCCACCGCTCGGTGCGATCCCGTTCGTGGCTCATTGCAGACCCTCCTGGGGGAACTCAGACTCCAAATATATGCCCGTTAATCATAGGTGATAATTCGGGTTGAATTGAAGCTCAGAGTTATGCATATATCACGGGCTTTCGACGCAATCGACCTCGCCGACATGGAGCAGGAAGAGCCCTAGCAAGCTCGACCTGGGTGCCGCCCGCACTCCATGCAAGACGATGTCGAGGTGTTGCTCTGGCTGCCAGGGCGAAGGGCATTATCGCATCGAACGTTGAGAGCGGTTCGATGGAAGCCTCGTGGGGTCGCTGCGGCCCTGTCACACGGGGTGATGCAAACGCAGCCGCGCCGCTGTGCGTGCCGGGCCCATCCCGGAGATCAAATAGCGCGACGTCGGGATGCAGTGGTCCTGTCGCGGCTGAAGTGGGTCAGTAAGCCGATCCACGTCAGCGGACTCGCAGGCGAACGTTTTCAAGCCGGCAATCGCCGGCAGGAGAGGTTTGCCGAGTCCGATGTGTTTGTTGCGACGACCAGAGACTGTAGAACGAGGAGGATCGGGGGCTCAGAAGCCCTTGTTCGCTTCGGCTGCGTCAGTCGCCGAACCCCTTTCCGCGATGGATACTTGGGTGTCCGCGCGTCGGGACCCGAGCTGGACTCCTGGAGGATGCGAGACGTGTCGGTGCGGCGACGGCTGGTGCCGGGCCGATCGGCATGCTTACGGCGCTGCTGCGCGGTGCCTCCTGGCTTATCGGGGAAGCCTGACGACCTGTGTTGAGACCAGCAGCAGCCTGGAGCGTAGCACCTTCAGCCCCGCTGCTGGCACGCCGCTCAGCGCTGATCTCCACGCCCCTTGTCGGTTTGGCTGCTCGCCTGGTGGGCCCGACGTCGGAATCGCGATCATCGATGAAGCACGCTGGCATGGACATCGAGATATCTCTGATCCAGGCGTAGACCGGATCGAGCGAATCTGCGGCGGCCGTCTGAAAGCGGTCACGCAGCACCTGGGCGACTGCACGCCGATCGGGATTGGACCGCATCGGCCTGCACCCGAGAACCTTGCCGACGGCAGCCGCATCGGCCTTCCGGCCGAGCGCCTCCAGCATATCCGCTTTGGATTTTCGCAGCGCGGTCCGCAGAGCGCGTTTCAACTCTCTGTCATAGTAGTTGAGGCCCTGGAGCCGCTGGCGAATGAGCAGCTCGAGATAGGCGCCAGCAAGGAGATTGTCGCCCCGGCCGTCCAGCGCGATTGTCTGCTTTGCCTGCACAGCCTTCGTCTCAATGCGGTGCTGCATGAGCACGCCGCGATCGCGCTGGTATCGGGCAAGGCGATCGCGCCTTTCGATAAATGCGACGGCACGAGCCCGCTCGTAGGTCGGGATCGCCGCGATGGCGATGCCGCCTGCGATCATGGCAGCTCCCAGCCCACCTCCCGCCAGCACGGCGCCTGCGGCCGCAGCGATAACGGCAAGCCTGCGCAGGCGACGATCCGAGAAAATACCAGCGTGACGGAAGGCGCGCTTGACCCGGTGTTGCTCGACAATTTTGGCGCGCCCCTGCTCGCTACGGCGTTCTGCCGCGATTGTGCGATAGTCCTGCCGTCGTTCAGCCTCCCAGTTCAGTCGCCTGGTGGCGGCGGCGCCGAACGCGCGAGCCGCTGCCCGGCTGTCGCCATCGCCAAGTGCCTCACGGCCGAGCAGGATGAGTTGATCATCTGTCTTTTTGCGATCGGCTTCGAGCATCGCGGCATCTCGCCGTTCCTGCTTGCCGACATGTCCGGGCAGGTCACCGAAGAGATCGTCGCAGTCGTCCTTTTTAAGGCGCAGGGCATCTCCACCTGCCTTAGACGCTTCATTGAGGGCACGTCGCAGCGGGATGGGAACTTCGCTAGCGAGATGCACGGCGAGGATGACTTTCTCACCCCTTCGAATCTCGAATCCGCGATCGCGAGCCTTGTCGACGAATGCAGCGGCCTCGCCGCCGGCCGCTCGCCAGCAGTCGAGGAGCTGGGGGGCCGTCGACTTCGGATCGAAACCAGCACGCTGCAGGCTTCGCCGGGCCCCCGTGGTCATGCGCTCGCCGCCATGGGCGGCCGGGTACTGCGACAGCTGATCGGCGATGGCCGTCCGTCCCTCCTTGCGGAGGATCGCGACGACCTCACGGTGACGGACACCAGGGGTGATCGGCTCGCCGAGGGCAACCTCCGCCAGGCGCGAGATGAGTTCGTCGGCGAGCGGCGCCTCGTGACTGCGCACGGCCCTGCCGGTGTCCACGTCGACCAGCGGCCAGACAACATGAAAATGGTCGGGTCGGTCGGTGCCGTCAGCATGTGGCTTCGAATGCTGGGCGACGATGCGCGGCGCGTCAGGGCGGATACCGAGGCGCTCACATGCCAGGTCGAGGATCAGCCGCTCACTCCCGGCATGCTCATTGGCAGGCGACCACTTGCCGTGGATTACACGCCGCACTGCCCGCGGATTGGTTGCCGCAAACCCGCCCAAGAACGGCACGGCGAACGCAAGATCGAGGGGCACCCCTTGCGACAGGTCCTCTCGGATCAGCACGCGCGTGTTGGTGTCTGTGCGGGCAAGGTGCTTCGCAAGACTATCACCACGCGTGAAGTCGGTTTTGAAGATCATCCCGGCACCCTCAGGGCGATCCTGATCGCCTCGAGCACCTGCCGATATTCCGTTTCGATCGCGGTAAGCGAGGCCTGTGCGGCGGGCGTTGCCCCGCCAATGTTCATGGCTCGCGCTACCTGGTTTATCAGCGAGCCCTGCCGACCGAGCTCGGCCATCAGCTGCCGCATCTGCACCGCTTCGAATCCCGGCGCCGCGGGCTCCAATCGCCTTACGGGCTCGCCAAGAAGCGCCTGGATCGCATGCCGCAGGAGTTCGCCCCGCGTGACGCCGAGCACAGACGCGCGCTGCGTCAGCGCCTCGGACGTCAGGGGGGAAACCTTCGTCGCGACGGTTTCCGAAAGTTCTTTGGTCATCGTGATGGGCTCCAAAGCCGCCCGAAGCGGCAATAGCGGGCGCCTTCAGGCAACCGCAAGGATGGGTCGACGGGAAGAACTCTTCCCTCGCCAGGATCAAGTTGGACGCGACAGCGGTAAACTTGGGGAGACTGGCCCCATCACGCTTACCTATAAAATTCATGCTGAATCTATGCTGAAAATGATCAGCACAACGTCAGATCATCATAGCTGCGACCTTCAAGGCAAGCTTGAGCCTGACAATCACAATCACTTTCAGCATCACGTTCAGTTTCTGGATCACGACGCCATTCACGCACTCGCTGAGATTCAGCAGCAGCTCTGCGCGCCTCGCCGAAAGCCCAACCTCGCGATCATCGGAGCAATGTCATGAGCCGCAAGGTCAAGACGTACGCGGAACGCAGCGCCGAAAGGCCCACCGAACGGCAGGAGCCGTGGGAGCGCTCGATGAGAAGCCTCATCAAAGAGAACTTTGAGGCGATCAAGCGCGACATCCCGAAGATCGGCACCGTCGGCGTCATTAAGGACCTTGAAGCGGAGCGTCAGGATTATTTCGACGCCTTCCTCGACGAGCGCGAACGTCAGGCGAAAGCCCGGCTGGAGAGGAAGCCCCTCGATGCTGAAGCAAACCGCCAGCTCGAGTGGGTTGAGAACGCGCGCCGCGAGCCACCCTTCCAGCCCTTCAAGATGGGCTCGTTCAGCCAGGCGTTGAGTCTCGAAAGCAAGGAGCGACGCGCCGCGGGCACCATTAACTCGCAGCGCCCTGAAGCTGGCAAGCGGGAGAAGCAGTTTTCGCCCACTGAGGCGCTCAAGAGCGCCGCAGCCAACGAAGCTCGTTCTCCCCCCACGTCCACTTCTGAGGCCAGGGAGCGGGTCTCGAATACGCCCAGCTTGAACGCTGAAGTTGGCCAGCCGCCGGCTGCACTCGCCGAGCCAAGGCAAGGCAAGTCTCGCGTCGACGTTGCCGTGAGTGCTGCTGAGAAGGCTTACGCCGACACCACATCCCAAGCGCCTAACGAACAGTTCCCGTCGCAGAGTGCGGTGGAGCCTGAACACAAGCCCGCACCGGAGCAGACGATGTCGGTTGTCGGCAGGGTTCAGCCTGTGAATCGCCGTGGCAAAGCGCCCACCCCGACTTCCGAAGATTCGGATGAAGACGAAGCGATGACTTGGCGCGTCCGCTGAAACTCCCATCAACCAAGAGCACTAGGAGTATATCATGTCCACTAAGACCACCCTTCACAATGCTTCTTCCCGCGCGTTTGCTGCCACGTCTTCTGAAGTCAACAGACTGGAGGCAGGATTTAACATCGACCTCAAGCTCTTCGTTATCGTGATGGACAACAAGGGCGGGGTTGGAAAAAGCAAGATGGCAGAGATCTGCTACTATGCACTCGCCAACCCGGCAGGTGGAACGAGGAAGGTCTACGTCGGCGAGACCGACAACGCGAACAAGACGATGAACATGACGGTAGGAGCGGAATTCATCGATCTTGATGCTGTCGAGTGGCAGGGACATCTCGAGGATATCGGCCACCGCATGGCAGAAGGCGAATTCGATCATGCCGTGCTGGATCTCGGCGCGCGGTCTGAGGGGGTCGTGAAAAAGTTCCTTCCGGAGTTCGCCGACCTTCTCAAGCCACTCGGGGTCCGGCTCGTTATCGTCAGGCCGATTACCCTGAGTACCTTCGTCCAGAATAATGCGAGCCGGTTTTGCTCCAAGACGAAGACCGACGAGATGGGTGTCGTCATGGTCCGCAATCTCTCCCAGGGCCGCGAAGAGAAGTACTTCGCCGACTGGATGAAGTCCGATACGCGGACTGCGATGATCGCGCGAGGCGCGATCGAGATCGATATGGAGGACGCCGGCCCACGCTGGTCCGACGAAGCGATCGGGTTCAGGCTTTCGTTCTCCGATATCGCGTTCTCTCGGTTCGACAAGATCAAGGACGACGAGCTCCGTGGCTTGGCAATCCAGATCTTCACGGGGCCCGTCCAGCGGTTTCTGACCCGATGGCTCAAAAGGCAGGCCGAAGTGTTCGCTACCGCGCTCTTCAAGGCAGCGGAGCGTCCGTGACATGGGGTCGCTCGATGAGAGGCTCCGGGAACTGGACCGACAGATTCCGTGGTACCGTCGGATCAACAAGCCGAGCGACGCGGATCGGAGCGCCGCCTCGCTGATGCTCGTCAACGCTTGGGCGGCTGGCCTGCCCAAGATACTCATAGGCATGGTCGCGACCATCGTCCTGAGCGTCGCTTTGCTGTGGCTCGGGGGGTGGAGGGTCGTCAGATTGTCCGACGCGCGGCTGGTCAGCGCGGTCCGGACACATGTTCCCAACGCGGATTCAATCACGGAGAATGCCGCTGTAGAGCGCGCGACAGCTTTGGAAAAAGAGCTCTCGCTCCTGTCCGAACTGATCGCCGATCCCGTTCCGGTGGAGACGTTTTCCTGGATCGGTCGGCTGAGCTTTGCGACGCCCCCACTCGTTCGGGGCGATCGCATTGCCGCCCTCAAGGACTTAGTCCGCCTGCTTGGCGATGCGTCACCGAACGATCGTATTGCTCGCCTGGATTGGCTCGTAACGCTTGCCCTGTCTGCGCAGGATCCCAGGACGGGATTGGGTCACGCCCTGAATGCCCTTTCGCAGCTACCACAGGCCGTGCGCATTGAAATCATGGCCGACCGCGCCGCAAAATTCTCGGCAGTCGTCAGGGCGCTGGGCGAACGTCCTGCATCCGAAGCTAACCTGCGGAGCCTCGATGAAGAGCTCGCGAACAAGCAAGCAGGGCTCGACGCAGAGATCGCAAAACGCCGTTCCAGCATCGAGGCGGTGCGCTTACGGAATAGCCAAGTTTCGGGCATCGGCACGACCTGCGCTGCGCCCTGGCGTCAGTTTGATCTTTGCGCCAGAAAAGTGCTCGGTGAAGGCGGTCGATGACGCGACCAGCTGCCTCAGCGCGACGCTGCGCATTGGAAGACTTAGCGCCACATACTTCGCATCTGTGCGCGGACGTCGATCCTCGGGCCGTTGCTCGGCATGCGGGCTGGCTCGCCTGCAGCCAGAGGCCAAGCGCAGCGCTCGAAACGTAGCAGCAGATCGTTCGGGATGAAGCGCGTCCTGTTGGCATAGACATGCCGGTCGCCGTTGGAAGACTGGCCATGGGTGAAGAAGCGCTGCGGCACGACGAGATGAAGGTCGTCCTTCGCGCGGGTCATCGCGACATAGAGCAGGCGGCGCTCCTCCTCGATCTCCTCGCTGGTGCCGACGCCGAGATCGGACGGGATGCAGCCGTCGACGACGTTCATCACGAAGACGGATGTCCACTCCTGGCCCTTGGCGGAATGGATCGTCGAGAGGATCAGATAATCCTCGTCGAGTAGCGGCACGCCTGCCTGATCGCTCGTCGCATGGGGTGGGTCCAGCGTCAGTTCGGTCAAGAACCGCTCGCGCGACGGATAGCCGCCGGCGATCTGCTCGAGCTGGACGAGGTCGGCCTGCCGGGTCGATGCGTCCTCGTGGATGCGCTCGAGATGGGGCTCGTACCACGCGCGCGCGCGCTCGATTTCGGCAGGCCAGCCCGCTCGACCCGAGCGCAGTTCCTCGATAGCGCGAAGGAACTCTGCCCAGTCGTCGCCGGCCCTGCGCGGCGACGGTGCCGAGGCCAGCGCCTCCATCGGATCGGCAGCCGCTGCGATATGGTCCAACACGCGCTGAGCGAAGGTTGGCCCCACGCCGGGCAGCAACTGCATCACCCTGAAGCCGGCCACCTTGTCGCGCGGGTTCTCGACGAAGCGCAGCAGCGCCAGCAGGTCCTTGACATGGGCGGCGTCCAAAAACTTCAGACCGCCGAATTTGACGAAGGGGATGTTGCGCCGGGTGAGTTCGATCTCCAGCGGACCGCTGTGGTGCGAGGCCCGAAACAGCACCGCCTGCTGCTTCAGGGGCGAGCCGGCCTCGCGGTTCTCCAGCACGCGGCTCGCGATGAAGCGGGCTTGGTCGGCTTCGTCGCGCACATTGACGAGTTGCGGCGGCGCGCCTGTGGCGCGATCGGTCCAGAGGTTCTTGGTGAAGCGCTCGCTTGCGAGGTCGATCACGCCATTGGCGGCACTGAGGATGGCCTGCGTCGAGCGGTAGTTCTGATCCAGCGTGATGATCTCGGCCGGCGGCGAGAAGGCAGTTGGGAAGTCGAGGATGTTGCGGATCGTCGCGGCCCTGAAGGAATAGATCGACTGCGCGTCGTCGCCGACGACGGTGAGGCCGCGCCCGTCTGGCTTCAGCGCCAGAAGGATCGAGGATTGCAGCCGGTTCGTGTCCTGGTACTCGTCGACCATGACGTGGTCGAAGCGTGCGCCGATCTCGGCGGCGAGATCAGGATCGGCCATGGTCTGCGCCCAGTAGAGCAGCAGGTCGTCATAATCGAGCACGTTCTGGCGCTGCTTGGCTTCGACATAGGCGGCGAACAATTCGCGCAGTTCCGCGGCCCAGGCGACGCACCAGGAGAAGGAGCGGGTCAGCACCGCCTCGATCGGCGCTTCCGCATTGACGCAGCGCGAGTAGATCGCGAGGCAGGTACCTTTGGCCGGAAACCGGGTTTCAGTCTTAGAGAACCCCAGCTCGTGCCGCACCAGGTTCATCAGATCGGCCGCATCCTCGCGGTCATGGATCGTGAAGGCGGGATCGAGCCCGATCTGGTCGGCATAGTCGCGCAGCAGCCGCGCGCCGAGCCCGTGGAAGGTGCCGGCCCATTTCAAGGCGTCGGTCATGACGCTCGCACCATCTCCCATGACTTTGCGGGCGATCCGTTCGACGCGGCGGGTCATCTCGGCGGCGGCGCGACGCGAGAAGGTCATGAGCAGGATGCGGCGCGGATCGGCGCCCGTGACTATCAGATGAGCGACGCGATGGGCGAGCGTGTTCGTCTTGCCCGAGCCCGCGCCTGCGATGACCAGCAGAGGCGCGGCGCGGTCGCTGCCGACGCCATGCGTGACGGCGCGGCGTTGTGCCAGGTTGAGGGTGTCGAGATAGGGCGTGGCAAGAGGCGGCGAATCGATGGCGAGCATGAGCCGGACTCGACCAGTTTCCGGTTTTGTTCGCAATATCAGATGAGACCACAAGGCGGCTGGTCCAATCGCGATCACGCAAAGCGGAACGGACCCTGCCCGCCATCGTTTTGCTCCCCGACCGGGAGATTGTCATGCGTAACGATCCCAAAGACAGGCTTATCCGCGCGCTGGCGGCGCAGCTCGGCGCCGAGCGCGAGACCAGGGCGGCCATCGCGTCGGGCAGAGCATTTTAAGCGGTGACCAACACAAGTTATTTTCACAAAACTAGAAATATGGATTGACGTTGGGATTCCTCGCAACGAATATGATGCGATGGATACACGCAATGCAGCCGTGAAGCTCGAAGCTCTGGGTAACCCGACCCGGCTCGCACTCTATCGCGCGTTGGTCAAAGCCGGGCACGGCGGCCTATCGGTCGGCGAGTGCCAGCAACGCCTTCAGATCGCCAGTTCGACTCTTTCCTTTCACCTCAAGGCGCTCATCCACGCAGGCCTTGTGGCGCAGGAGCGGCAAAGCCGCACACTGATCTGCCGAGCGAACTACGACGTCATGAACGCCCTGGTCGGCTTCCTCGTCGATGAGTGCTGTGTCGAGGAGCAATGCTAAGTCCAGGCGACGGACGCCGCATGATTTTGTCCGTTATTTCGATAATTCCGGATTTACAGGAGAGTGTTTGATGAAGACGATCGCAATCATAGGGGCAGGCCCCGTGGGCCTAGCCGCGGCGGCACATGCCATCGAACGCGGGCTGAAGCCGGTCATTCTCGAGCGGGGCCCAGACGTGGGCCACGCCGTCAGGCAATGGGCTCATGTGCCGATGTTCTCACCCTGGGCATTCAACATCGACACCGCCGCCGAACGACTGCTTGCGGCGGCGGGCTGGAACCGGCCTTCGCCCGACGCCTATCCGACTGGCGGCGATCTCCTCTGGCAATATTTGACACCGCTCGCCGAGCGGACCGCACTGGGCGAGGCGATCCATCTCGACGCAGAGGTCGTCGCGGTGTCGCGGCTGGGCTTCGACAAGGTTAAGACTGCCGGCCGCGAGCGGGCGCCGTTCGCCGTGAGGTATCGCAACGGCGCTGGCGAGACGACCGTGCTGGCGGACGCCGTCATCGACACCTCCGGCACGTGGTTCTCGCCGAACCCCGCGGGTGCGGGCGGTTTGCCGGCCATCGGCGAAGAGGAGGCAGCCGGGCGGATCAGCCACGGCATGCCCGATGTTCTGGGCGAGGCCGGAGCTCGCTACGCCGGACGCCGCATCGCCGTCCTGGGCGGCGGGCACTCCGCGATCGGCACGCTGATCGCGCTCGCCGAACTGCAGGACCGCGCGGCCGATACCAGGATCGCCTGGCTCTACCGCGGTCCGCACTTGACCAAGGCATTCGGTGGCGGCGCGGCTGACCAGCTCGCGGCGCGCGGGGAGCTGGGGACACGGGTCGCGCATCTGGTCGAGAGCGGGCGCATCGCCGTCGAGACGGGTTATCTGCTCGACCGGATCGAGACGCATGCGGAGGGGCTGCGACTGATCGCCGACGACGGCCGCACCGTCGCGGCGGAAGAACTCGTCGTCGCCACGGGCTTCCGGCCCGAACTCGGCTTCCTGCGCGAATTGCGCGTTGAACTCGATCCGGCGCTGGAATGTACCCCTGCGCTCGCGCCACTGATCGACCCGAACGAGCACTCCTGTGGAACGGTTCGCCCACATGGCGCGGCCGAGCTCGCCCATCCCGAGCCAGGCTTCTACATCGCTGGCATGAAATCCTACGGCCGCGCGCCGACCTTCCTGCTCGCGACCGGGCACGAGCAGGTCCGCTCGATCGTCGCCGAGATCGCTGGCGATCATGAGGCGGCAAGGCGCGTCGAGCTCGTGCTGCTCGAGACAGGGGTATGCAGCGCGACGCCGGGCGACGCGAAGACGGCGGCGGCCTCGCAGTGCTGCGGCGGGCCGGCTCCTATCGCGGCCGACGCCTGCTGCGCCGACGACGCCAGCGCGAAGGCGGCGGGCAAGACCGGCTGCGGTTGTGGGACGAGCGCTCGCACTGACGAACGCGCGATGGCCTGATGACAACCGCGCCCACCCAGTACCCAGAGGGCGCCGCAAGCGGCGGCCTCGCTCTCATCATCGCGCTCGGCGTCACCCAGGTCGCCGGCTATGGCGCGCTGTACTACGCCTTCGCGGTGCTCGCGCCGGAGATGACCAAGAGCTTCGGCTGGGCTTCGGAATGGACCTACGGCGCCTTTGCGGCCGGGCTGCTAGCCGGTGGCCTGGCCGCGCCCATTGCCGGGAGGCTGATCGATCGTCACGGCACGCACGCAATGATGAGCCTCGGCACGGTCCTGGCTGCGGCTTCGCTGTTTGCGCTGTCGCAAGCGCGCGAGCCAGTGAGCTTCTACGCCGCGATGATCGCGCTCGAGATGGTCTCGACGCTGGTACTCTATGATGCAGCCTTCACAGCGCTGACGCAGGCACATGGACCCGGCGCGCGCCGCGCGATCAGCAAGCTGACGCTGATCGGCGGCTTCGCCTCGACCTTGTTCTGGCCGCTGACGACGGCGCTCCTCGCGAGTTTTGACTGGCGGGCGATCTACCAGATTTATGCGCTGGGCTACCTCCTCATCTGTCTGCCATTGCATGCGCTGCTGCTGCCACGCGCCACCGGGCGAGCCACGGCCAAGGCGTCGCTCGGGGCGGACACGGCCGCTGCGGACGGGTATCTCGCCGGCTCCGCCCGTAGGCGCGCCTTCCTGCTGCTGGCGCTCGCCTTCTCGCTCCAGGGCTTCGTCGTGTCGGCGATGTCGGTGCATATGTTGACCATGCTGCAGGGGCTCGGCCTCAGCGCCGCGCTCGCGGTCGGCATCGGCGCGTTGGTCGGTCCCTCGCAGGTGGCGGGACGGCTTGTCGAGATGCTGTTCGGCACGGATCTCGAGCCGATGACGACGGCGTGGGTCTCGGCGACTCTGATGCCGGCAGGCCTCGCGTTGCTGCTTGTCGGCGGCACGACGGCGACGCTGGCGGGGTTGTTTGCCGTCGCCTATGGCGTCAGCATGGGCTTGAGCTCGATCGTGCGCGGCACCGTGCCGTTGAGGCTGTTCGGGCCTGCCGGATACGGCGCCATGCTCGGCAAGCTCTCCGCGCCGGGACTGGCGATCAAGGCGGCCGCGCCGCTCGCCTTCGCGGTCATGGTCGAGCGCGCGGGGCTCATGCCGAGCACCGTCCTGCTGATCGTCCTGTCCGGCGCAGCGGCGGTCGCGCTCTTCGTCCTGGCCCGCTACTCGATCGACGCGCCGGCGGCACCGCTCACGAGATGAACGGCAGCCAGAGCCAGAGCGCGATCAGCGTCGCCAGCAGAACCGGCGGCGTGATCACGAGACCGATCTTCATGTACTGGGCCCAGGTAATGGTCTGGCCCTTACCGGCCAGCACATGCAGCCAGAGCAGCGTCGCCAGCGAGCCGATCGGCGTGAACTTCGGCCCGAGATCGTTGCCGATGACGTTCGCGTAAAGCATCAGCTCCTTAGTCAGCGGCGCGACGCCGGCGCGGTCGATGGCGAGCGCACCGACCAGCGTCGCGGGCATGTTGTTCATCACCGACGCCAGGATCGCGACGACGAAGCCCGTCCCGACCGTGGCGACGAAGGTACTTTTGTCCGCGAGCCAGATGAGGACGCCGGCCGCGATCTTGGTCAGCCCTGCATTCCCGAGGCCGTAGACCACGAGATACATTCCGATCGAGAACAGCACGATCTGCCAGGGCGCCTCGCGGAGCACCTTGCCGAGCGGAACGACAGCGCCCTTGCTGCCCGCGAACCAGCGCCCAGCCACGGCCATCAGAAGAAGCGCCGCCGCGCCGGTGACGACCGCGATCGGGATGCCGAGCGGTGCGGTGGCGAAATAGGCGACGAGCAGGACGCCGAGCAGCGGGAAGGCGGCGCGGAAGACGGCACGGTCCCTGATCGCGCTTTGTGGCGGCTCCAGCTCCGCGACGGCGTAGCGCTCGGGGATATCCCGGCGGAAATATAGCCAGAGCACGAGCAGGGTCGCCGCCAGCGAAACCAGGTTGACCGGCGCCATGACCGCGGCATACCGGCCGAACGAGACCTGGAAGTAGTTGGCTGTGACGATGTTGACGAGGTTGGAGATCACCAGCGGCAGCGACGTCGTGTCGGCGACGAAGCCGCAGGCGACGATGAAGGCCGTCGCCCCCGCGGGCGGAAAGTTCAGCCTCAGCAGGATGGCCAGTACGATCGGCGTCAGCAGCAGCGCCGCGCCGTCATTGGCGAAGAAGGCCGCGATGACCGCGCCGAGCAGCACGACGAGCGGGAAGAGACGCCGCCCGTCACCGCCGCCCCAGCGCGCCACATGCAATGCAGCCCAGGCGAAGAAGCCGGCCTCGTCGAGGATCAGCGAGATCACGATCAGCGCGACGAAGGTAAAGGTCGCGTCCCAGACAATGTGCCAGACCGTGCCGAGATCGGCCCAGCCGACAACGCCGGCAAGCATGGCGACGACAGCGCCACCAAGCGCCGACCAACCTATGCCGAGCCCTCTCGGCTGCCAGATGACGAGAACGAGCGTGGCCACGAAGATCGCGAGAGCAAGCATGAGGATATCCGACGGAAGTGGTGCCGCGCACGACGAGGCGGTGAGGCAGGAAAAGAATGAGGTTTCGAAGCAGCAGGTCAGATCGCGGCCTGGTTGACCCGCTTCATAAGCGCATCGGCCGTTTCCACCCGCTCGGAGTAGCGATCGGTCAGGTAGCCGGATCGCCCTCGCGTCAGATGGGTGAATTTCACCAGCTCCTCGCAGACATCGACGATGCGGTCGTAGAGCGGCGAGGCTTTCATCCGGCCGGCCTCGTCGAATTCAAGGAAGGCTTTCGGGACCGAGGACTGGTTGGGGATGGTGATCATTCGCATCCAGCGGCCGAGGATGCGCATCTGGTTGACGGCGTTGAAGCTCTGAGACCCGCCGCTGACCTGAATCAGCGCCAGCGTTTTCCCTTGGGTCGGGCGCTGAGCGCCGAGGCTGAGCGGGATCCAGTCGATCTGCGCCTTCATGATCGCGGTCATGGCGCCGTGGCGCTCGGGGCTGACCCAGACCATGCCCTCGGCCCAGTTGGCGAGATCGCGCAGCTCCGCCACCTTGGGATGATCGGGCTCGGCGCCATCGGGGAGCGGCAGCTCGCGCGGGTCGAAGGTCCTGACCTCGCAGCCGAACCAGCGCAACAAGCGCCCGGCCTCTTCTGCGGCGAGCTGCGAATAGGAGCGTTCCCGGATCGAGCCGTAGAGCACGAGGATGCGCGGCGGATGACCTAGGGCATCGCCGCCGGCCAATGCCGGCACGTCGATCGCGCCCAATTGCCCGGCGACCACGTTCGGCATGTCGTTGGCGTCGCGCATCATGGTCGTCATGGCCTGGCGCTCGACGGGCCTACGACCTCGCCGTCCTCCTTAGTGAAGCTCGCGACAGGATGGTCGAGCAGTTCGAGCACGCGTTCCGAAGGTCTACAAAGCCTGACGCCCCTGGCGGTCACGACGATCGGACGATTGATCAGGATGGGATGCGCCATCATCGCATCGACCAGTGCGTCGTCCGTGAGGTTTGTGTCATCGAGACCAAGCTCGGCATAAGGTGTCCCCTTCTCGCGCAGGATGTCGCGAGGCGTGAGTTTTATTGCCGCGAGCAAGCCAACGAGCGTCTCGCGGCTGGGCGGCGTCTTGAGATATTCGATCACGACCGGCTCTTCGCCGGATTGGCGGATCATCTCCAGGGTGTTTCGCGAGGTCCCGCAGGCCGGATTATGATAGATCGTGACGGTCATGATGAACCTTCCAGGTGATGACGGCGGATGACCCGCGGTAGCTGGGTCGCGCCCATGGCAACGGGCCCGAGCGCGCTTAGGCGCATCGGTGATGGTTGGATCGCGGTTGGGATGGACGCCCGGTCGGCGTCAGGGGGCGCGCAGGAGATGCATCAGCACGTCTCCGAAACGCAGGACGGATTGGCCAGCGATAAGAGGTCGCCACAGATGGCGGTATTGCCGCCACAGCAATCCTCGGTGATGAAGCCGAGCAGCCCCCGCATGGCGTCGAAGCTTGCAGCATACAGGATACGCCGACCGTCGCGTCGCGAAGCCACGAGGCCAGATCGCTCCAGCGTCGACAGGTGGAAACTCATTCGAGTCGGCGGGATCTCGAGACGCTCCGCCAGCTCGCCTGACGGCATCCCGTCAGGCCCGGCCTTCACCAGCAGTCGGAAGGCCGCCAGTCGGTCGACATGCGCAAGAGCGGAGAGGGCTGCGACAGCTTGTTCATCGTTCATGAAGTCAATATTGCAACTATCCTTGTAGAGTTCAAGTGTCAGGCTGCGCATTTTTGAGACGCGCCAGCGCCACCGTCGTCGAACAGAAGGCGCTCGGGCTTACGGCAAGGGTCAGGCCGCCTGAGCGAGCGACTTTTCCGTCGCGCCGTCCATTCGGCCGATCGCCGCCAGCACGGGCTGCAGCTCGGCTAGCGACATTTGCTCGAAGGGAAGGTTGACGAAGGCAGTGACACGAGCCGTCAGGTCGCGGTAGCTCTGGAGGAATGCGGCATGCTTGGCCGCTGCCGGCCCAGTCGCCCCTGCCGGATCGTCGAGCCCCCAGTGGACTCGCAGCGGCACACCGGGAAAGGCCGGACATGCGGCTTCCGACGCGTCGTCGCAAACCGTGATGACAAGATCGAGCTCGGGCGCGTTCGGGCCAAGGAATTCCTCCCAGGACTTCGAGCGCATGGCCGCGATGTCGTAGCCGAGATCGTCGAGAAGGCCGAGCGCGATTGGATGCGGCGCCTCCTGCGGGCGGCTCCCCGCCGAAAAGGCTTGGATCCGACCGACGCCTTCCCTGTTGAGGACGGCCTCGGCCATGATCGAGCGCGCCGAATTGCCGGTGCAGACGACGAGCACCCGCAGAGGACGATCGCTGTCGACGTATTCGCGGCGCGCCGGAATCGCGGTCGTTTCGCTCGTGCAGGGCACAACGCCCTCAGTGCAGCAGGTGTCGGACAGGAAGGCCAGCAGGGCGTCAGCACGAGGGGCCTGGGCGGCGAAGATGATGTGGCGCCCCTCGCGCCGCGACGCCAGAAGCCCGACCTGCTCCAGCGCGCCGAGATGCGATGACAGCGTGTTGTGCGCAACGGCGAGCAGCCGGCCGATATCGCCGGCCGCGAGGCCATGGGGCCGGTAGCGCATCAGAAGTCGAAAGATCTCCAGCCTCGTCGGCTGCGCGAGGGCACCCAGCAAGGCGACTGCGTCGGAGGATTCCAGCTTCGATGCTTCCGGCTTTTGCGTCACGCCGCGTCTTCCTTTGGCCCGAGATCACTTCGCCCCATGTCCTTCCCGATCGCGTCGAGCCGGTGCTGGAGGGCCATGCCTTGCAGCGTCGCCAACGGCAAGCTCGAGAAGATCGAGATGCGGTTGTTCAGCATGCGGTAGGCATCCGCGAAGGCGAGCGCCTGCTGGACGTCCTCGCCCTCGAAGGCGGCGGGATCGGGTAGTGTCCATAGCGCCGTCATCGGGTTGCCGGGCCAGGCTGGCGGCACCGCGTTGGCGGCGGTCTCCGACAGCGTGAACACGAAGTCCAGCTCCGGCGAGTCCTGCCCCGCGAATTCGTTCCAGCTCTTCGGCTGCAGTCCCGTCATGTCGTGGTTCAACGACTGAAGCAGTCGAACGACGAAGGGGCTGATTTCAGGCCGCGGCTGCGAGCCGGCACTGAAGACGGTGAATTTGTCACCGGCAAGCCGGCGCATGATGGATTCCGCCATGATCGAGCGCGCGTGGTTGCCCTTGCAGACGAAGAGCACCTTGAGGGGAGCCGTTTCCATGATCGTATCTCGTTATGTCGGTTGATGTCGACATAAATGCTGCATCATCAATATGTCGGAGTCAATCGACATATTGACATATTGCCGTCATCCGGGTGAAGGAGCGTTCGGGATCACCGAACGGAGCAGGGATCATGCGGGTCGGAATCAACGGCATGGGGCGGATCGGGCGCCTGGCGCTGAGGGCGGCGCTCGGCGCGGCCGATCGGCAGGGCGATGATCCGCGCGCAGGCAACCGGCTCGACGTCGTGCATCTCAACGAGATCAAGGGCGGGGCGACGGCTACCGCCCACCTGCTCGAATTCGACAGTATGCAGGGACGGTGGCGCGCGGAAATCGGCCCCGAGGGAGAAGGCGCGATCCGGATCGACGAGCGCCGGATGGGCTTCTCCGCCCTGGCCGCGCCTGAGGATATCCCGTGGGCCGATCTCGGCGTCGATGTCGTGCTGGAATGCACCGGCAAGTTCCTCACGCCGGCGGCGATCGAGGGCCATCTGAAGCGCGGCGCCAAGCGCGTGATCGTGGCCGCTCCGGTGAAGGACGCATCGGTGCTCAACGTGGTCGTGGGCATCAACGAGCACCTCTACGACCCGGCCTCGCATCCAATCGTCACTGCCGCCTCCTGCACGACCAACTGCCTCGCCCCGGTGGTGAAGGTCGTGCACGAGAACCTGCGGATCCGGCACGGCCAGATCACCACGATCCACGACCCGACCAACACCAACGTGGTCGTCGACGCCCCCCACAAGGACCTGCGCCGGGCCCGTTCCGCGATGCTTTCGCTGCAGCCGACGACGACGGGCAGCGCGACAGCGATCGCCCTGATCTACCCGGAGCTCAAAGGCAAGCTCGACGGCCACGCCGTGCGCGCGCCTGTGCTCAACGCCTCGCTTACGGACTGCGTCTTCGAGCTGGAGCGACCGACGACGGCCGCCGAGGTCAACGCGCTGTTCGAGGCGGCAGCCAAGGGGCCGCTCGCCGGCATCCTGGGCTTCGAGGCCCGGCCGCTCGTCTCGATCGACTACCAGCGCGACACGCGCTCCGCGATCGTCGACGGGCTCTCGACGCTCGTCACCGACGGGACGATGCTGAAGGTCTACGCCTGGTACGACAACGAGATGGGCTATGCCTGCCGGATGGTCGATCTCGCCTGCCATCTCGAGCAGGCCGGGGTTTGATCCCGTGACCGAAGGCTCGCGCAACTACGCCATCGTCACCGCGGCCTATTGGGGCTTCACCCTGACCGACGGCGCGCTGCGCATGCTCGTGCTGCTGCACTTCTTCCGGCTGGGCTATTCGCCCTTCACGCTCGCCTTCATGTTTCTGCTCTACGAGGCGGCCGGCATCGCCGCCAATCTGATCGGCGGCTGGCTCGCGGCGCGATATGGCATCACGCGTATGCTGACGGTGGGGCTCTCCACGCAAATCGTCGGCTTTCTCCTGCTCTCGGGCTTGTCTCCGGACTGGACGGCGGCCGCTTCGGTCGCCTGGGTCGTCATGGCTCAAGGCATCTGCGGCGTCGCCAAGGACCTGACCAAGACCGCCTCGAAGTCGGCGATCAAGGTGGCCGAAGCGGCCGCGAAGGCCGAGGACGCAGAAGGCCGGCTGTTCCGCTGGGTCGCCTGGTTCACCGGCTCGAAGAACGCGATGAAGGGCATCGGCTTCTTCCTCGGCGGGCTGCTGCTGGAGGCTCTCGGGTTCAAGGGGGCATTGTGGGCGATGGCCGCTATGCTCGCACTCGTCCTGCTCGGGGTGGTCACCTCGCTGCCGGCGATGATGGGAAAGGCCAAGGCCAGCAAGAGCGCCCGCGAACTCTTCGCCAAGAACCGCGCGGTAAACCTGCTGGCGATCGCGCGCGTCGCGCTGTTCGGGGCGCGGGATGTCTGGTTCGTCGTCGGCGTCCCCGTCTTTCTTTACGCCACTGGCTGGACCTTCACGATGGTCGGCACGTTTCTGGCGCTCTGGACCATCGGCTACGGGCTGGTTCAGGCAGCTGCGCCAGCCTTCATCCGCCGCAGTAGCGACGGGCTATCGAGTGAGGTCCCGGCAGCCCGAATCTGGTCGCTTGGGCTGGCATTCATCCCCTTCACCATCGCGGCGCTTCTCGCCAGTGGGGCCGGTCTGCGGCCCGACCTCGTCCTTGTCGCGGGCCTAAGCCTGTTCGGGTTCGCCTTCGCGGTGAACTCCTCCGTCCACTCCTACCTGATTCTCGCGTATGCCGGCTCGGAAAAGTCGGCCGAAGACGTCGGCTTCTACTACGCCGCCAATGCGCTGGGCCGCTTCACCGGCACCCTGCTCTCGGGGCTGCTCTATCAGGCGGGAGGGCTATATGCGTGCCTGATCGGGTCCGGGGTAATGTTGGGAGCGTGCTTCATCGCGACGATGGCGCTGCCGGGGCGCAAAGAGCAATATGCACTCCGGGACCAAGTCCACCTCTAGTGGCGCCAGATCTTGACTGCAGACACCAGCAGGATGATGGCGAGGACCGGCAACAGGACTTCATTGGAAACCAGCCCCAGCAGTTGCGCCCCGATGAACGCGCCAAGGATCGACCCGGCCGCCATCACCATGACGAAACCGCGGTTGGTCGAAAGCGCGGCGAAGCTGCGGTCTGAACTATAGCGCGCGAAACCGACCAGCATGGTCGGGAGGCTGACGACAAGCGAAAGGCTACCTGCCAACTTGATGTCGGCACCGTAGAGCAGCACCAGTGTGGGGATCAGCAATTCACCCCCCGCAACGCCCAGGAGCGATGCGACGACCCCGATGGCGAAGCCTGCCGCAACACCGGCGACGAGGAGTGCGACACCGGTCAGCGCGGGTTCGCGCCCGTCGGTCCCGTGCCCCAATACGAGCGTCAACGCGACCCCGACTAGCAGGACTGCGATGACCCGGTAGAGGGTTGGCGTCGATAGTCGCGTTGCCCAACCTGCGCCGGTCCAAGCGCCCACGAGGCTGCCTGCAAGTAGGTTTAGAACCACCGGCCATGATCCGGTGATGTCCGCCAGGGACACAACAGAACTGCGGAAGGGGAGCGCGGCTGCGACGACGACCAGACTGGTTGCCTTGTTTAAGATAACCGCTTCCAGCCCCGCAAAGCCGAACACCGCAATCAGCAGCGGGAGGCGAAACTCCGCTCCGCCGAGCCCGATCAGACCGCCGACGCAACCGATCAAGGCTCCGCCGACGAAAGCGTAAGAGGCCTTACGGCCACTCGGCGCCGAGATTTCCGTCATGGGTGGGCAGCCTCTATCGATATAGCGCAATGGCTATATCGATAGAGGCTCTAATGCGACAGGTGTCAACGGGTTTCAGTCGTTTGCTTGAGGTGAAGTCGCCAGTGCCGTGATGCGTTCCAGGTCCTGCGCCGTAGCGTCGAGGGCTGCCCGTTCCATGTGGCGATAGAGGGCGAGAACCTCAGCGCCGGTTGGAGTCAACTTCGCGCCCCCGCCTGCCTTGCCTCCCTTTGTCGAAACGATGAGAGGCTCGACGAAAGACGTGTTGAGCGTATCAATCAGGTACCAAGCGCGCTTATAGCTCATGCCCATCGCGCGCCCGGCAGCGGCGATTGAGCCCGTTTCCGACACCCCTTGAAGGAGCGCGGCCTTTCCAGGCCCGAATAGCGTTTCGGATGTAAGGCTCAGGCGAAGGTTGAGATGAGGATAGACTCGCATCCTCCCAACCTGCCGGTTACCGCAAATCGACTCAAGCGCGCCGCTGCAGCCCTAGCGCCTTCGGCCTCCAGCGCGCGAGCAGCTACGAGCCTTTCTTTCCGTCCGCCGCGAACTGCTTGAGGAAGGCCGTCAGGTCCTTGATCTCCTGCTCGCTCTTGATCCCGGCGAAGACCATCTTGGTGCCGGGGATCTTGGCCTTGGGATCCTTGATGTAGTCCCCGAAGACAGCCTCATCCCAGGTAATGCCGGAGTTCTTGTTGGCCGCCGAGTAGCTGTACCCCTCTACCGCGCCGGAGTGCCGCCCGATCAGGCCGTTGAGCTGCGGCCCGACGCCGTTCTTGGCGGTCTCGCCGACCTGATGGCACGCTCGGCACTTGTTCCAGGATCTTTCGCCGGCTGAGATGTCCTGTGCGATGGCACCGGTCGCCGAAACGGCGGCGAAGGCAAGTGCAGGCCAGACGGATTTCATATCTTCGATGCTCCCCATGGGCTGGATCAGACGACAAAGCCGTCGCGGAAAGGGTGGAAGAGGACCGTATCGCCCGGCAGGACGCCGGCATTGTCCGTCGCGATCTCGGCAAGTCCGTCGGCTTGGACGAGCGGTCTCAGCCGAGCCGACCCGCCGCGCCCGAGAATTTCGACGCCACCGTCCTCCGACAGACGGGCGGGCGCGAATTCGGCGCGTCCTGGACGGCGGTCGAAGTGGGATCGGCTCGTCATCGGGCAGCCCAGGCGTTGTCTCGGAGCCCGGCCTTCCAGGGCGCTCACCATGGCGTGGCCGAGGATGAGCCAGGACACCAGGCTAGATACGGGGTTGCCCGGCAGACCGAGATAGGCCGCCGCCCCGATCGCGCCGACGACCGCGGGCTTTCCCGGCTTCAGCGCGATCTTGAGCGTCTCGCCCCGGCCTCCTGCCCGATCGAGAGCGGACAGCGCGTGATCCTCCTCGCCGGCCGATGCGCCGCCGCTGGTGAGAACGAGATCCACCCTCCCGGCGAGTTCCCTCATGCGGGCGGCGAGCCGCTCCGCATCGTCGGGCACCCAGCCGCCGTCGATCGCGATCAGCCCCGCCTGGGCGATCAGCGCGAGCAGCATCGGCCTGTTGGAATCGTAGATCGCGGCGGCTCCGAGGCCGGCGCCGGCTTGTCTCAGCTCGTCGCCGGTCGAGATCACGGCGACGCGCGCACGGACAAGCACGCCGACGCGCGCGATTCCCTGCGCCGCCAGCAATGCGATGTGACGGGCGTCGAGCCGCTCGCCGGTACCGAAGAGCGGCTCGAACGGCTCGATGTCCTCGCCGCGATACCGCACGTTGTCGCCGGCTCTGATCGGCCGGCGAAGGATGATCGCGCTGCCCTCGCGCTCGACATGCTCCTGCATGATGACGGCATCGGCGCCCTCAGGCAGCGGGGCTCCGGTGAAGAGCCGTGAAGCCTTCCCCTGTCCCAGGCGCTTCCCGACCGAGCCGGCGGCGATCCGTTCGACGACCTCCAGACGTGCGCCGGAATGGATGCCGTCGCCTGCGGCAAGGGCATAGCCGTCCATGGCGGATTGCGAAAAGGGCGGCATGGCCAACTCGGCCGCGACCGGCGCCGCCAACGTACGGCCGAGGGCCTCGAAGACAGACACCGTTTCGGCCGCTCGCAACGGCGTGGCATAGGACGCCGCACGCCTGCAGGCGTCCGGAACCGGTAGAAGGGCCTTTTGGCGCCCCATGTCTTGCTCGGGAGCGCGCGAGGCAATCGTGATCGTCATCGATGGGCCTGTCGGGCTGGGAGCGGGATGGACGCGGCCGCTCGCATGCGAGCGGCCGTCGCGTGGCCGGTCAGACGGCGTATTCCTGGCTCTTGAAGGACAGGTGCCTGGTTCCCTCGGGGGCGTTGGAAATCTTTCGGATATTGCCCCAGGTCTGCTTGTAGTTCGGGACGATGAACTCGTTGACGCCCGCCGACACCACGTTGCCCTGCACGCCGGTCGGGAAGCCGAAAAGCATGAAGGCCTGCTTTCGCTTCGCCGAGGGCGTGGGGTAGGCCATCGCCTGCGTCGAGCCGTTGTCGTTGAACACCTCGACGAGGTCGCCCTGCTTCAGGCCGAGCTCCGCCATGTCGTCCGGATTCAGGTCGATGAAGGGATAGGGCAGGCGATCCGTGACGAAATCGTCCTGCCTGTCGAGATAGGCACTTTGCCAGACGAGGTTGGCGCGGCCGTTGTTGATCAGGAAGGCGAACTTGTCCTTCTCGGCCTGCTTGCCGGCGGATTGGAGACCGCGCCATTGCGTTTCCATGAAGGTCGCCTTGCCGTCCTTTCCACCGAACTTGCCGTCTGCGAAAAGGCGCTTGGTGCCGACGATCCGGCCGTCTGCGAAACCGGTGGCGGGCTCCTGAAAGCCGTTGGTGCCCATCGCCTTCAGCCTCTCATAGGTGACGTGCTCCCCGCCCTTCTCGTGCTTGGCGTAGCCGTCCATGAAGGCGTCTTCCTCGGTCTTCCAGTCGAAGCCTTTGAAATTGTCGGCGACTTGCGCCATGCCCATCTCGCGATAGACCCGTTCCATGTGATTGGCGATGCGCGCCGCGATCAGACAGTCCGGCATCGAGCGGCCGGGCGGATCCATGTAGCGCTCGACGAGCCGCATGCGGCGCTCGCCGTTCATCGAGGTCAGGTTCATCTCTCCCGACGTCGCGGCCGGCAGCCAGACATGGGCGGCCTGGCCGATCTGCGTCGGCACGATGTCGACGTCGACCGAGAACAACCCGCCCTTTTTGATGGCGCCGACGATCGCCGTGACCAGCGCGGCGCGGTCGCCGAACGGCACCGAATCCATCGCCTCCTTCACCATGTCCGTGCGCTTCTTGTAGGTGCGCTTGAACTGGTGGGCGTTGAGCGTGGTCTTGTAGTGGTCGCAGCCCCAGATGTGGTGGACGCCGCCCTTGCCCTCGATGAGGAGCTTGTCGACATAGGCGGCCGGACGGCCGACATGGGCGTCGGACGGCCGGGCGTAGCCCTCCTGATGGCCCCCGAGGCGCACGCAACCGCCGCCGGGCCGGCCGATATTGCCGGTGGCGAGCGCGACGTTCACCAGCGCGCCGTTGGTGCGGTAATTGTCGTTGCCCCAGATCAGGCCCTTCTCATAGGCGAACATCGTGCGGCGGCGGGCATTGCCCTCCTTCGGCATCGCGATCCATTCCGCCGACTGCCGGATCTGGTCGACCGTCAGTCCGGTCAGGGCGGCCGCCTGCTGGAGCGTGGTCCTGTTGGCGGCGGCCATCTTGTCGAAGCCGTTCGTGGACGCCGCGATCAGCGCCTTGTCCGTCCAGCCCTTCTCGGCGATGTAGGTCATCCAGGCGTTGAAGAGCGCGAGATCCGTGCCCGAGTTGATGGCCAGGTGCATCACGTTGTCCTTGCCCGCCTCGACCTCGCAGGCATTCACCGTGACGGTGCGGCGCGGATCGACGATGACGATGCGGGCGGCGGCGTGGGGCTCGTTCGGGAGCTCGGCCTTCTTCTTGTCGATCGAGGTTCCCCGCAGGTTCGGCACCCAGTGATTGAGGAAGTAGTTGGTCTGGGTCTCCAGTGAGTTCGCGCCGACCATCACGATCGTGTCCGCGAGCTGGGCGTCCTCGTAGCAGTTGTTGAGCTCGCCGACGCCCATGTCCCGGGTGGCGTGGACCTCGGAGTTGTAGGCGGGCCGGTTGTGGATCCTGATGTTCTTCACCTTCATGGCGCCGAAATAGAGTTTCCCGGTACCCCAGGTGTTCTCGTAGCCGCCGCCGGCACCGCCATGGTCGTAGGCGGAGACGAAGAGCCCGTCCTCGCCCTGCTCCTTGACTACCTGGCAGGTGACGCGGGCGACGAGGTCCAGAGCGTCGTCCCAGGAGGTCGGAGACATCGCGCCGTAGCGCCAGACCATCGGGTCCGTCAGGCGCTGCGCCTGCGTCGAGCGCGCCTCGGAGAAGGAGGTCTCCGCCATCCGGGCGCCGCGAACCGAACCGAGGCCCGAATTCACCGTGCAGTTCTTGTCCGGCATGATCACGAGGTGGACGTCCTTACCGCCCTGTTTGACGATGTTGTACATCGAGGGCGAGTACCAGGCGGCGCTGTTGGCGCCCTCCTGCTTTGACAGGTCGGCCTTGAACTTGTTCTGGCTCGGGTCAGTGCCGCCCTGCTTGTTGATGTCCCAGGTGTAGGCCTTGTAGCCGCAGCCGACGATGCAGAAGTGGCAGGTGACGTTGTGCTCCTTGGCGTCCGCTGGGACGATCGGGAGGCGGTCGATCTGGCGCTTGTAGGTCATGGTCGATCCTCCGCTCAGAGCACGTTGGACAGGCGGCCGTAGAGGAGCTCGTCGAGCCCCTCCGCCACGATGTCGCCGTTGGTTTCGACGCGAAGCGCGTATTGCGGGAGGTTCTGGGTCGCCTGGCCCCAGATCTGCTGCCCACCGGCCTCGCAGTCGAAGCGCGAGTAGTGGCCAGGACAGTTCAGCGTCTTGTCCCCCGCATTGAAAGCCAATGGGTAGCCCTTGTGCGGGCAAAGCGTGGCAAAGCCCACGATGTCACCATCCGGGCCGACGCCACCGGGAACGCGCTTGCCGAGCTTGATCAGGACGCCCGGCGCGTCCGCGTCGGGATACGAGACGTCCTTGGGCTCGTTGACCTTCAGCTCCGAGACGGTCCCGAGGCGGTTGATCGGATAATCGACGCGTGCGGACGCAGGCTTGGCCTGAGCCGTTCCCGGGACCATCGTGGTCGCCGCGGCGCCCGCTGCGGCGATGCCGGCTCCCGACAGGAACCGGCGTCGGCCGATGTCGACCATCAGATCGCACTTCTTCATTGGGAATCCTCCAGACCTGCTTCTTCTGAGCCGGCGCTGGAGGACTGCAGATCACGTGCCGATCGAGCTTCGTTTTAGAAATGTTTTAATTTCAATGACATGGGCTATTGGCGCCTATCCGGATGTTCGGAACTCCGAACATGCTGCGAGCGCGAACGTCCGGCTTTCCGGTCATGCCGAGGGTGTCGGAATCCCGTGTCGCTTCATCTTCTCCCACAATGTCGTACGCGAGATTCCCAGGGCCTTGGCCGTCGCCTGCATGGCTCCGCCGCTCTCCGCCAGCACCCGGATGATGTGCCGGCGCTCTGCCTCGTCGCGTACGCCATCCAGTCCCTCGCGCATTCCTGACGGCAATGTCGGCGCCATGTCGGGGAAGAGATCGCCGGGCATCAACAGAGGCCCGTCGCCGAGAGCGATCCCCCGCTCCACGCGGTTTCTCAGTTCACGCACATTCCCCGGCCAGCTATGGGCGAGCGCGGCCTCGAGCGCCAAGGCGCTGAGGCCGTGGATGCGATCCCCGGCTTGTTCCTCACGCTCCAAGACGAACCGGTCAATAAGCCAGACGATGTCTTCGCCACGGTCGCGGAGCGGCGGCAATGGCACGTTCACGACGTTGATGCGGTAGAGGAGGTCCTCGCGGAACGTGCCCGCCCTCACCTTCGCGGGGAGGTCCGCATTGGTCGCGCAGACGATGCGGGCCTTGAAGGTCTGGGGTAGCTCGCCGCCGACGCGGGTGAACGTCCGGTCCTCCAGGAGACGGAGAAGCTTGGCCTGCAGCCGTGGGGCGAGATCGCCGATCTCGTCGAGGAAGAGCGTGCCCGTGCCGGCGCGCTCGGCGTATCCCAAGTGACGTCCTTGCGCTCCGGTGAAGGCGCCCTTCTCGTGGCCGAAGAGTTCGCTTTCCATGAGCTCTGCAGGGATTGCCGCACAGTTGACTGCCATGAAGGGACCGGCATCGCGTCCACGCGAGGCGTGGAGGAGGCGGGCGCAGACTTCCTTGCCGCTTCCCGTCTCGCCGGTCAGCAGGACCGGTGCGCTGACCTTGGCCAGACGAACGAGCGTCCGTTCGACCGCGCGGATGGCAGCGGAGACGCCCAGAATGCCGTGATCATCGCCCTCGAGCGGGTCGGCGAGCGCCTCCAGGCGCTCGAGGAAGGCTGTCATGTCGAACGGCTTCGTGACGTAGTCGCCCGCCCCGCAGCGCATCAGGCGTACGGCCTGGTCGATCTCGCCATAGGCGGTCATGAAGAGGAACGGCGGCGCGCCTTCGGACTTGACGGCTTCGGCGAAGATGTCCTCGCCGGACCCGTCCGGCAGCTTCAGGTCGCAGACCACGGCATGGTGCCGGCGGCGCGCAAGTCCCGTCACGGCATCGGACTTCGTGCGCCACCAGCTGACCTGGGCACCTTCGAGCATCAGGCGCTGGACCAGCGACTCTCCCATGATGGGATCGTCCTCAATGACCCCAATGGCCCGGCGTTCAAGCGACATCGCGCATCTCCACCACAGCCACCAGCGGGATGATGACGCGCACGAGGGCGCCACCGATGGGAGACGTCTCGACGGCGATGCGGCCGCCGAGATCGTGCACGAGGCGCCGTGTCATCCAGAGCCCCAGGCCACTGCCGTCACCCGATGAAACGGACTTGCCGACACCGTCGAGCACCGCCCGGGCTTCAGGGCTTAGGCCAGGGCCCTGATCGTGTACGGACAGATCAAGCTGATCGCCTGATGCCGACACCCCGAAATGCAGCCGAGCTCCCGATGGCGAGGCCTGCAAGGCGTTCAGAAGAAGGTTCAGGGCGATTTGGCGCACGGCTGAGGCGGGCACTGGCAGGTCCCTCTCGATCACGTTGCTCCAGTCGAGCGTCAATGCGCGACGCGCTATCTCTGGCGCTAGCAGAAGCTTCAGGTCGTCCAGGTCGGCAGCGCTGAGGTTCCGCGGATCTCGGTCGGCGCGGTAAGTGGCGAGCGTGGCGCGGACGACATCGCGGATGCCCCTCAGGCCCCTCTCGATCAGGTCGAGCGAAGCGTTGCGCACGGCAGGCTTTTCGCCGTGCCGCTTGATCGTGTCGATGGCGTTGAAGAGCCCACCGAGCGGGTTGTTGATCTCATGGGCCATCCCGGACGCCAGACGCCCGAGGCTTGCCAAGCGCTCCTCGTTCGCCAGTTCCTTTGCAATCGCCTCGCGGTCGTTGACGGCGTCTGCCATGACATTGAACCGCCGGAAAAGGCGGCGGAATTCGTAAGTCGCCCCCTGAACCTCGGAAGCGGGAATGGGCTGGACAGCGCCTGCGACACCGAGATCGAGATGGCGGGAGAGCGTACGCAGGGGTCCGAGCATCCGCCGGATGATCCAGTAGCCGACGGCCGCCAGAAGGACTGCGATCGCCGCGTTCGTCCAGAGCAGGGTTCGCAGGACGTCCTCCCGCTCTCGCAACAGGTGGCGGACGTCGTAGTCGACGTAGATCGAGCCGATGCGCCGATCCTGGTAGACAAGGGCGCGACGAGCGTAGGCTCTCGCGCTCGCGCCATTCACGATCAACGTGCTCTCGCCCTGGAAGGCCTTCTCCCTGTCGGCCTGCCGGCTCAGCACAGGGGTCTGCTTCGGATCGCTGGCGGCGATGGTCCGCCCATTCGTGTCCACGACGACGATCGTTGCGCGGCCGAAGCCGCCTTCGAGGCTGGCGCCACGGTCGATGGTGTCGAAGACCTCCCAGTTGTCGTCCCTCAAGACATGAGGGACCAGCGCGGCGGCGAGGCCGTTCAGGTAGATCGTCGACATCGCAGCCAGGTGGCGTTCCTGCGTTTCGCGCAATCGGGAAAGAACCGCGTTCGTCATGATGCCGCTGACGACGAGCATGAAGGTCGCCACAAGAAGGGGAGCCTTGAAAGCGAGCGGCCATTGCCGCGGATCGAGTGAGGATGCCTTCACCCCGAGGCCCTCACGAGATCGACCCGCCGGGCGATGCTATCGAAAAGCGAGGACTCGCCGTTTGCGAAGCCGTCCAGCCTGAGAAGGCTGAGGACGTCGCGACCGACAGGATCGTGCGGCATCGCGAACAGGGCCCTGCGAAGCTTCGCGATCCCTTCGGTCGCGGCGTTGTTTGCCGCGGTCGCGATCGGCGGGAACCCCATCCAGTCCGACCGCCACGCCGGAACGGTTTTGCGCGTGAGCTCGGCCTCCGTCTCGGTCATGACCTCCCAGACGTACCCGTCGACACTGCCGGATTGAGCGAGACCTGTCGCTACGGCCCGGACGACGTTACGATGGCCGTACGTGAAGAATGTCCGTAGGAAGAAATCCTGCGGTTTGACCCTCTGCTCAGCCAAGAGCGCGCGCGTCACTAGATAGCCGGAGTTGGAATCCGGGTCTGAGAACGCGTGGATGTCGCCACGCAGATCATTTATGGTGGACGCCTCTCGCCCGTCCGCTACGATGAGGTAGCTTTGATAGGTCATTCGGCCCCGCCAAATCGGCACGGCGACGAGTTCGAGTTCCTGGCGATAGGCGACGAAGGGGAAACCGCAGATCCAGGCGGCATCGAGAAGCCCCGAAACGAGCTGAGACGTGATCTCTTGGTAGGTGCGCTTGAGGACGAGCTGCACCTCGGTTCCCATCGAGAAGCTCAGGTATTTCTGAAGCGCCTCAAGCAGCTCCAGGTCAGAACTCAGGAAAACAGGCGTAAGCCCGAAACGAAAGGGCTGGGCACCGCGTACGTGAGGAGGGGCAGCGAGTGCCACAGTACCGGCGAGGCCCGCAAGCAACGCTCTACGCGAGGCTATGAAGGTCGGTGATCCCGTTAGCCGGTTCGAACCGACTGGCACTCACAATCTCCCCTAACCGCTTTGTATTTTCTTTGCAGTCTGGGCCGGCGCAAATCGGTCGTCAAATCCAAGGACCCTAACGCGGCCTGTCCCTCAGCCTAGGTGTCGCCAGCTACGGTTATGCACTCAAGGTCTTGCCAAAGCACCTGACAAAAACAGTAACAGTCATTGCGCAGCTCCCGCACCAGCGGCATTGGTTTCACCGCTAACATCCGGCTCCGCTGCGGCCACAGGCAACCCATACCCCTTAATTAGAGCATAGATCGCCGGGATTACCATAAGCGTTAGCACGGTCGAGGAGAGCATGCCGCCGATCATCGGCACGGCGATGCGCTGCATCACTTCCGATCCTGGCCCCGTGCTCCATAGGATCGGGATCAGTCCGCCCATGATGGCAACGACGGTCATCATCTTGGGACGGACGCGCTCGACCGCGCCGAGCATAATCGCCTCGCGTAGTTCGGCCCTGGTGAAGGGCAGGCCGTCGCGAGCGCGCGCCGCCTTCACCTCGATGAGGGCGTGGTCGAGATAAATCAGCATGATCACCCCGGTCTCGGCGGCGACGCCGGCGAGCGCGATGAAGCCGACCACGACCGCGACCGAGAGGTTGAAGCCGAGCCACCACATCAGCCACAGGCCGCCGACCAGCGCGAAGGGCAGCGAGAGCATGACGATCAGCGTCTCGGTCAGCCGCCGGAAGTTCAGGTAGAGCAGAAGGAAGATAATCAGCAGCGTCACCGGCACGACGACGGCGAGTTTCGCCTTGGCGCGTTCGAGATATTCGAACTGGCCGCTCCAGGTCACGAAGGAGCCGGGCGGGAACTGGATGCTGGCTGCGACCGCGGCCTTTGCATCGGCGACATAGCCGCCGAGATCGCGGTCGCGGATGTCGACGAAGATGTAGATCACAAGCTGGCCGTTCTCGGTGCGGATCGTGGTCGGGCCGCGCGCGAGCTTGATCGAGGCGACCTCGCCGAGCGGCACGGTGCCGCCCCCGGGCATGCCGACGAGGACTTCGCGCGCGATCGACTGCGGGTCGCTGCGATAGTCGCGCGGATAGCGGATGTTGACGCCGTAGCGCTCGCGGCCCTCGACGGTCGTCGTCACGGTCTCGCCGCCAAGCGCGGTCGAGACCGAATCCTGCACGTCGCTGATCATCAGGCCGTAGCGTGCGAGCGCGTCGCGATCGGGCGCTACGTCGAGATAGTATCCGCCGATGACGCGCTCGGCATAGGCGCTGGCGGTGCCCGGCACCGCCTTGACGACGGTCTCGATCTGCCGGGCGAGCTTTTCCATTTCGACGAGGTCGGTGCCCAGCACCTTGATGCCGATCGGCGTGCGGATGCCGGTCGCCAGCATGTCGGTGCGCGCCTTGATCGGCATTGTCCAAGCGTTCGAGATGCCGGGAAACTGGAGCGACTTGTCGAGTTCCGCGATCAGCCCGTCGATGCTCAGGCCCGCCCGCCATTCGCTCTTGGGCTTCAGGTTGATCACGGTCTCGAACATCTCGGTCGGGGCCGGGTCGGTCGCGGTCTCGGCGCGGCCGGCCTTGCCGTAGACCGAGGTCACCTCGGGGAAGCTCTTGATGATCCGGTTCTGGGTCTGCAGCAACTCGGCCGCCTTGGTCACAGACAGCCCGGGCAGGGTCGTCGGCATGTACATCAGCGTGCCTTCGTTCAGGCTCGGCATGAACTCACTGCCGAGCTGACGCGCCGGCCAGATCGAGACGGCAAGCGCCGCCAAGGCCAGCAGGATGGTCACGGTCTTGGCCCGCAGCACCAGCCCGATCAGCGGGCGATAAAGCCAGATCAGCAGGCGGTTCACCGGGTTTTTGTGCTCGGGAACGATTTTTCCGCGCACGAAGATCACCATCAGTGCCGGCACCAGCGTCACCGACAGGATGGCGGCCGCCGCCATAGCGAAGGTTTTGGTGAAGGCGAGCGGGCTGAACAGCCGCCCCTCCTGCGCCTCCATGGTGAAGATTGGCAGGAACGAGACGGTGATGATCAGCAGGCTGAAGAACAGCGCCGGGCCGACTTCGCTCGCCGCCTCGATCAAGGACTCGATCCGGGGCTTGCCGGGTGGCGCACGTTCGAGATGCTTGTGGGCATTCTCGATCATCACGATGGCCGCGTCGATCATCGCGCCGATCGCGATGGCGATGCCGCCCAGGCTCATGATGTTGGAGCCGAGCCCGAGCAGCTTCATCATGCCGAAGGCCATCAGGATGCCGACCGGCAGCATCAGGATCGCGACCAGCGCGCTGCGGACATGCAGCAAGAAAACGAAGCAGACCAACGCCACGATGATGCTCTCCTCGATCAGCGTAGCCTTCAAGGTCGCGATCGCGTCGTTGATCAGGGTCGAGCGGTCGTAGACCGGCACGATCTCGAGGCCCTTCGGCAGGGCCGAGGCCATCTCGGTAAGTCGTGCCTTGACGTTCTCGATCACGCTCAGCGCGTTCTGGCCGAAGCGCTGCAGGGCGATGCCGCTGGCGACCTCGCCCTCTCCGTTCAGCTCGGTAATGCCGCGGCGCTCGTCGGGGCCGAGCTCGATGCGCGCCACGTCGCTCAGCAGCACCGGGGTGCCGTTCTCAACCTTGAGCACGACGGCGGAGAGATCGGCGACGCTTTTCAGGTAGCCGCGGCCGCGCACGATGAACTCGAACTCCGAGAGCTCGACCGTGCGGCCGCCGACATCGGCATTGCTGCCGCGGATCGCGTCGCGCACCTTCGAGAGCGGGATCTCGAGCGAGCGCAGCCGGTTGGGATCGACCACGACATTGTACTGCTTGACGAAGCCGCCGACGCTGGCGACCTCGGCGACGCCCTCGGCCTTGGCGATGCCGAAGCGAATGGTCCAGTCCTGCAGCGAGCGCAGCTCGGCGAGCGATTTGTCCTTGGCCTGCAGGGCGTATTGGTAGACCCAGCCGACGCCGGTGGCGTCGGGCCCCAGCGTCGGCGTCACACCGGCCGGCAGCCGGCGGGCGGCGCCGTTCAGGAACTCGAGCACGCGCGAGCGGGCCCAGTAGATGTCGGTGCCGTCTTCGAAGATGATGTAGACGAAGGAGACGCCGAAGAACGAGAAGCCGCGCACAACCTTCGATTTCGGCACCGTCAGCATGGCGGTGGTCAAAGGATAGGTGACCTGGTCCTCGATCACCTGCGGCGCCTGGCCCTTGTATTCGGTGTAGACGATCACCTGCGTGTCCGAGAGATCGGGGATCGCGTCGAGCGGCAGGGTCCTGAGGGCATAGGAGCCCGACGCCACCGCGAAGAGCGTGCCGATGAAAACCAGCATCAGGTTGCGCGACGACCAGGCGATGAGTTTCGCGATCATGGCTGCGTCTCCCCGCCAATGAGGCTCTGGAGCGCCGCCTTGAGATTGCTCTCGGCGTCGATCAGGAAGTTGGCCGAGACCACGATCCGGTCCTCCGCGGCGACGCCCTCCATGATCTCGACGCGGCCGGCGCCGCGCCGGCCGAGCTTAACCTCGCGTGGCTCGAACCGGCCCTCGCCCTTGTCGATCAGCACGATCTGGCGTGCGCCGCTGTCGATCACGGCGTCGTCGGCAATGTTCAGGACCGGCTCGTCGTCGCCAGTGGCGATCTGCGCCTCGACATACATGTCGGGCTTCAGCACGCCGTCTGGGTTGTCGAGCTCGACCCGGACGCGGCCGGTCCGGGTCTCCTTGTTGATCTGCGGATAGACCAGCGCGACCCTGCCGGTGAAGCTCCTGCCGCGCATGCCGCGCGGGGTGACCGTGACCGCCTGGCCGGGCGCGACCATCCCGAGATCGCGCTCGGCCAGATCGATCCGCGCCCAGACCAGCGAGATGTCGGCGATCCGGAACAGCACATCACCGGGCCCCGCCCGCATGCCGTTCACGGCCGCCCGCTCCAGGACCACGCCGTCCTGCGGGGCCGGCCAGGCGACGGCGACCGGCACCTCGCGCGTCCGCTCGATCGCGCTGAGCGCGGCGTCGGGAACGGCTAGGTTCTCCAGCCGCCGGCGTGCGCCCCTGACGCCCTGCGCCGGGATCGGACCGTCCGGGCGCCCGTTGAGCACGGTGACGTACTCGGCGGCCGCGCTCGACAAAGCCGGGCCGTAGACCCTCATCAGCGGCTGGCCCTTGCGCACGCTCGACCCCGTGGTGACGTCCTCGACCGTCTCGACGAAGCCCTCGAAGCGCAGCGCCACGACCGAGACGCGGCGCTCATCGAGTTGGATCGTGCCCGGCGCGCGCAGCGGCAAGGAAAGCGGGGTGAAGGCGACCGGCTCGGAGCGCACCCCAGCCTTCTGCAGCTTGCCGGCGCTGACCTTGACGATACCGGCCTCCTCCTCCTCGCCCTCGAAGACGGGGAGGTAGTCCATGCCCATCGAATCCTTCTTGGGCGTCGGCGAGGTGTCGGGCAGGCCCATCGGGTTGCGGTAGAATTTGATGCGTTTGGGCCCGGCGGCAGCGACTTGGTCTGGAGCCGCCGACGGCGGGTCGAACCGGATATCCTGGCTGGCGCGCACGGACAGGTAGTCCTTGCCGGCAACCGTTTTGGCGGGGGCGGCCGAGAATGCCGCAAGCCCGTCTGGATCCCGATAATAGACGATCGGCCCGCTTCCGGCCGGCTCCAGCCCGGCTTTCGAGGCCCCGGCGCCCGGCAGCCATGCCGGCAGCGTCATGTCGGAGCGGCCCGCGATGATTCCGCCGACCGCGGCGGCCGCCACGGCGATAACGACGGCCAACAGCATCAGCCCATTTCCGGCTAGGTTTCGGCCTGCGCGGGTCATGGCAGCGCCTTCAGGGTCAGGCGGCTTTCGAGCGTGCCGGTCTCGCCCTGAATCTTCGCAGCAAGCGACAGCCGCCAGCCGCCTTCCATGGTGAGGTTGACCTTGAAGCGGTAGAGGCCGGGCTCGGTGCTCGGCAGCGGCTCAATAGAGGTCTTCATCCCCTCCATACCGTCCGGCTGCATGTCGAGCCGCGTCGCGAAGATGACGGCGTCGGGAACGAGGCTGCCGTCCGTTTTGCGGATCAGACGGACGGCGACTATGCCCTCGCCCGTCCTTGTCTCCTGCTCCACGAGCTGGAAGTCGTAATCCTTGATATCGGCTTGGGCGCAGCGCTTCCCAAGATCAGGGCGAGCGCCATCAGCGCAGCCCCGCGGGTGCGCGAAACAATGTCCAACGACATGATTGATCTCCGGATTCCATAAGCCGCACCGATCGATCGGCAAGCGGACCGCGATAGAAGCTGACAGTTGTGAAGCGTCCGAAACGAGCCGGACGGCCTTACGCGCTGTCGGCGGTCATGGAATCAGGAACGGGGCGGCCTGGCGGGCGGCCCCGGCTCGAACTCGGCGCGACTGAGATCGTCGAGACCGAGCAGAACAGGCGCAGCTCGATAGGCGACTGAATTCGCGCCCGCCGCGGCGGGCGCGACGAAGACGCTGGCCACGGCGCAGTACGCCGCAAAAGGGCAAGGCGCGCGGACATCCATATCACCGCCGTCATCCGTTGACGGGTTGGCCTGCATCATCATGGTGCAGTCCGAGGCGCGCGGCATCGCCATCGCGGCCGGCGTCCAGCCGGAAACGATCAATCCCACGATGATCGCGGCGCGCAAAACGAGCCGCAGGGCGACACGGGCGATCATTGCAAAACAATACCCAAATCCGCCTCCGCTCACAAGCTTCGGACGCCCGCTGTTTCAAAATCGCCTACGCCGCTCTCGAGACAGTGATAGACCGCGGCGGCGAAGGGCGTCCAGCGTCCGCAGCAGAGTGATCCAGCGTACGGCATCGCCTCCGGTATGTGGAACGCTGCACCTGCACACTTCGCTGCACCGAAGCGGGTCAATTCAAGACAGGCGCTGCTTCAGCCGGCTCGGGCCGGCCAGTGCGGGTGCAGGTCGTCGATCACGACGTCATGGGCGTGGTGCTCGCCATGCTAGTTGAGATGTGGGTGGTCGTTCTTAAGCCCGGGGTGATCATGCTCCAGCGCTTCGCTGCTCTCGGCAGGCCAGACCCGGGCCGCGAGCATAACTGCTGACAAAGTCGCCGCCCCGAAAAGCGCGGCCAGAGCCGCAAGCGGCATGCTGACGCCGAGTTAGCCGGCCAAGGGGATAGGTGATCAGCCAGCAAGCATGCGAGAGCGCGAACTGAGCCGCGAATACGGCCGGGCGGTCCTCCGCATGGGCCGAGCGTTGCAACAGCCGACCGGATGGCGTCTGGGTCGCCGAGTAGCCGATGCCGAGCAGAGCCCAAGTCGCCAGCAAAAGGCCCCCAGTCTGTGGGCTAATCCGCAGGGGCGAAGGACCAGCCATTGGCGAAAAGCAGCACCGCGAACCCGACAAGCACGGCTGACAAGAAGCCTGCTGCTGTCAACGTCACCTTGCGATCTTCGGTCCGCTCGATAATGCGCGGCAGCGGTAGTGCAGACAGCATTGAGCCGCGGCCAAAGCAGGCGAGCGCCAGGGCCACGGCGTTGTCCCCGAAGCCGAGCCGGCTTTAAGTCAAGGTCGATGGCGTGCCGGGCTGGTTCTTCCGCAATCGCGGCTCCAGCGAGGTCACGATCATTCTGAAGACCAACGACGCCTATGGCGAGATCAAGCGCATGGTCTGACCGATACGCTCGCGGCCGGGCTCTCCTGCCGGGCCGGCTTCATAAGCTAGCGCGCTCGATCCGAACTCAAGACCTCCCGCGGGAAAAATGGACTCTGAACCGATTCTTCGACAGCCCGCCCCACGCGAACTTGCGGGTTAACCCTGAAGAACGGGCTGTAAAGCCGTGTTGCCCTTGCGATCTTGGCCGCGCGTCCCCTTGTTGCCGAGCGTTCAGCGAAACGGACAACAAGATCGATTTGCGAAGCCTGAGGGGGGTGATGACGATGATCATCCATGCGGTCGACATCAGGCCCCGCTGGCTCGGCCGAGCCTTCATCATGATCGCTGCAATAGCCGCGCTTGGCCTTTCGGTCTCCGCTCTTCATAGCCATGCTCCGGCCGACAACACGCCGCCGAACGTGACCGCGGTGGCTGTACTCGGAGATTCCAGCAGCCACTCATACCAAGATCGCTTGAGCTTCCCGCCGGGAACCTCCGACCGAGGCGGCGCGCTTCGCGCCCGCACCTTCCAGTGGACTGAAGTGCTGGCGCGGCTTCGTGGCGGCGAACTTAACTTCGGACCGTGGGTCCGCTGGGGGCAATCCAGTCCGATAACCTGGTTGATCGGGCTGGTCGGGCAGGATGCTGGCCGCACCCCGAGAAAAGAGGACTATCTTTATAATTTCGCCATCTCGGGTGCGACCTGCCGGGATCTGATGAACGGCAGGTTCCGGCGCTATCCCCAGGCGCCGCGGCTGGTCGAACTCATGAATGCGGATCCTTGGCGCTGGCGCAATGGCGTCGTCGTGCTCCGAATGGGCAACAATGATTGGGGCGCCGTGCTGGACGAGCAGGCGCGCGATCCCAAGGCGCCTGAAGTCCGTTCTGTCGCGGCGTACTGCGCCGACCAACTCGCCGCGACGATAAAACTGATCCGTGATGCCCATCCGGACACCCGTATCCTGGTTGTTGGTCTCGACAATGGTGCGAATGATGCCTCCGCGCCTGAGAGGTACTCCGCTGTCTCTCTTGCCAATGTGCAGGCGGCCTTCGTCGGCTTCAACGCGCAGCTGCGCGGGCTGGCGGCGTCAGACGAACGGATCGCCTTCTTCGACAACGGCGTCTGGTTCGAAAGCCTTTGGGGTCGGCGCGTTGCGGGGGGCAGTGCAACCTACAAAAGTGTCACCATCGGCGCGAAACTCCGGGTCACCAATACGGTGGGTGACGAGCCTACCAATGCGGAATTGGCCGATCATCATGCCGGATTGGCCTGGAACGCGCTGTGGGCGCAGGCTCTCGTCGCGCGTCTACGCGAGGCCTTCGACTTACCCTTGACCCCAATTAGCGACGACGAGGTGGCCCGCTTCGTCATCGCCCCATAAGGAAAATAGGCCGTCTTTATCCGCCGCCTGGCTCGCCGCGCGTGGTGGACAATGCCGCGTCGCGGCCGAAGCGGTGATCGACATCGTCGCGGGTATGGCTTCGGTCCTGTCGCTGGTCGGTTATTTGCTTTTCCAGTCTCCGCTTCCGGCTGCGGACCAGTCTCGTGCTCACACGGGTGAGTCTGGGAACGATGGCATACGTATTCGCCGCTTTCGTTCCTTAAAGCCGAGGGAACGCTGCAGCGAACGGTGAGCTCAGTGCATGCCCAACGCCATCCAGACGGCCATGGCGACCATCATCAGGTTTTCGGTCAGCGACACGAAGCCGAGTGGAACTCTGCTGCTACCCCCGACGCAGGCGCATTTGATCTCGCGACCATCGATATAGACAGCTTTGATCACGGATACTGCGCCGATCGTGCCGATGAAGGCCGCAATCGGAACAGAGAGCCATGTCAGCGCGCCCGCAATCATCAGGACGCCAGCCGCCAGTTCGGCATAGGGATAGATGTAGGAATAGGGCACCCAGCGCCGAGCGAGCAGGTCGTAGCCCAAGAACATGCTGGAAAAGCTCTCGACGTCCTGCAGTTTGAGCAGGGCCAGAATGCACATGCTGAAGGCGACGAACCACTCCAGCCCACGCAGACCGGCCAGCTGACCGGAAGCCGCCCAAGTAGCCGCAAGCGCCATCAGAGCGGCAACGGCAAAAACCCAGATGACGGGCGTGTAGCTCGTCGCATCGGGTTCTGCGACTGTCAGGCCGAAGAAGCGACGCAGATCGTCGTAGCCGCCGATCCGCTTGCCGTCGATGAAGGTTTGGGGTGTCGTCTTCACGCCATGTTCGGCCTTGAAGGCGTCGGTCTCCGCCCGTGACGTCAGCCAGCGGTCGTCGACGGCATAGCCGCGTCGGCGCAGCAGATCCCTTGCCTTCAACCCGAACGGACATTCGTGTTGCGGCATCACCATCCGATAGAGGGCGGCACGGCGTGTTTCTGTCGTCGTCACGGATTGATCTCTCCTAGCCTCGTCGAACGTGGGCGGTCACTGTCGCGCGAGTAAGGCTTCCATCTGCGCGATTTCCTTCCGCTGCCCGTCAACGATATCGCGACACAAGGCCTGTATCTCGGGATCGGTCAGCTTGGCCTTCTCGCACATCAGTATCGCACCGGAATGGTGCGGGATCATCGAGCGAAGGAATTCCGCGTTGCCCACGCCGGCCTGAGTCCGCATGCCGGCGAAGCTCAGCGCGAAGACCATTATCGCGCCAGCACCGATGGCCAGATTGGTCCGCGAAGACGGGAACATCGAGCGCATCGAGATCAGCATGATTACCGTCATCGGCGCGACCATCATCAGGGTCATGTAGACGTTGTTCAGGTTGAAGCGGAAATGCGCTACCGTCGCGATCATCGTGTACATGACGAGATACATGACGACGAAATCGAGTGTCAGCTCGAGCGCCAGCTTGCCGTAGCGGCCCTGCTTCATATCGCGATGATCGTCCATTCCGTATATCCTGACTGACGGTCTTCGGCGTTCGTCTTCCGGTCGTGAACCCTATTTGCCCTTCGCCTTGAGCCATTTGTCGATGGTCACGATTTCCTTTTCCTGAGCCGCGACGATCTCCTCGGCCAGTTTTTTGGCTTCCGCATCCTTGCCGTTGGCGAGCTCGACCTTGGCCATGTCGATGGCGGCCTGGTGATGGCCCTTCATCTGCTTCATGAAATCGACATCGGCATCACCGGTATAAGGCGGCATTCCGCTCATCATCGTCATCATCGACTGCTTGTAGCCCTTTGTCGCCGCCGAATCCGAGCCCATCGGCTGCATCTTCATGTGCATGCCCGGGTCCATCGCCGGCTTCGAGGCAGGCTGCTGCGCGGAGGCTGTCGAGATGGCAAGCGCGGATGAAAAAGCGATCAAGCTGAGACGTGTCATGCTGCTGGTTCCTTCGTTTGGATAAGGTCGTAGACCGATCTGCTGACGCTGAAAGGTTTTCAGGCGGCCATATTCCGGCAGCTTTCCGCGCAAGCGCGGCAAGCCTGGACGCAGGCGTCCATGTCCCCGAGGCGCTCGCATTCGCCGGCGCAGTCGGTGCAGATATCGGCGCACTCCGCGCAAAGATGCTTGTGATGCGGCGAGCCGATCAGCATCACATGGGCGGTGGCGCGGCATGTCTCAGAGCAGGCGAACATCAGCTGGATGTGCTCGGGGCGAGCGTGATCGCCGCCGAGCTCCAGGCAATGACCGGCGCTCATTCCGAGGCAGGTCTGGTAGCAGCTCAAGCAGGCATCGATGCAAGCCTGCATGCCCGGATCGGTGTGGTGATGCATGACGGATCTCCCAAAAGGATCATCTTGGAGAGACGCGGGGCGATACGGCCTGTTCCTGACAGTTACGTTTTGCAACATTCGTGGGACGCAGCCCGCCTTCCCCGTCAACTCTGCGTGTCGTGCTCCCGCTGCGAGATGGCGCGCCTAATGCCTCGCGAACAGGCGCGTCGAACCGTCGGAGGCGATCAGAAGCGTGTCGAACGCCTCAGCCGCCATCCCGGCGACTTCCATGCCGGGCGAGCCGACCGGCATCCCTAGGACCGCGAGCCCCCGTCCGTCGGGCTTCTCCGACAACAGACGTCTTATGTCGGGCGCCGGAACGTGGCCTTCGATGAAATAGCCCTCGGCCAATGCGGTATGGCAGGACTCGTAAACGCCCGGAACGCCGGCTCGGCTTTTGATCGCCGCCAGATCATCGAGCTCGACGACCTTGGCCGCGAACCCGGCCTTCTCGAGATGGCTCACCCAGGCCTTGCAGCAACTGCAAGCCGGCGTCCGATAGACGGTAAGGCGAATTGGAGGCTGTGCGGCGACAGCGCTCCCGACGGTCGATGTCATGGCAATCAGACCCGCACCGAACTGGCGGCGCGTCGCCATCCCGCTCTTCTCTCCCAGAATGAACACGTTCAACCCTGATCCTCGCGCATGTCGTACGATGCATGGCCCCCGACGCAGAGTCCTTTGACGCAGGTGACGATGATCACCTTATGCGACGTCGAGAAACAGTTGGCCTGGTAGGTCGCCGTTCCGTCTCGATCCGACAATTTATCGATCTTGGCGGTCGGGCAACCGGCCTCGACCAGCACCGAGGCCATGTTGCCGTCACTCGCCTCCGCATGGCTAGTGAGGGCAAGCGCGGTGGCACAAGAGAGTGCGCCGGCGACAAGCAGGGCTCGCCTCCGGCGCGCCCCGGAGCGCGTTTGAAGAGTCGTCACTTCTGGATCTTCGTGACCGTGATCTGGCCGTTGACACGCTCGGCCGTGAACTTGACCTTGTCGCCAGGCTTGACGGTCTTGAGCATGGCCGGATCGGCCGCCTTGAACACCATCGTCATGCCCTCCATGTCGAGGTTCTTGATCGGGCCGTGGTCAAGCGTGATCTTGCCCTGCTCGGCGTCGATCTTCTTGACGGTGGCGCTGACCAGTGGGGCGTTCTGGGCCAAGACCGGACTGGCGAGCAGCGCGGTCAGGGCGAATGCGGAGAGAACGGTACGCATGGTGTATCTCCTTGATGATCTGAAGGCGAACAACGTCACTTGACGATGATCTTGCCGGTCATGCCGGCTTCGCGGTGGCCGGGAATGAGGCAGGAGAAGTCGAATTCCCCGGCCTTGGTGAACTGCCAGACGATCTCGCCGGTCTTCTTCGGCATCAGGCGCTTGGCGTTCGGGTCGTCATGCTCCATGTCGGGGTTCTTCTGCATCTCGATGGCGTGCTTGAGGTTCTCCTCCAGCGTGGCGAGAACGAGTTCGTGGTCGAGCTCGCCGTTGTTGCGCATTGCCAGCTTGATCTGCTCGCCGCGGCGCACCTCGATGCGGTCGGGGATGAAGGCCATCTTGCCATCCTTTTCGGTCATCGTGACCTGGATGAGACGCGCCGGCTTCTTGGGATCGCCAGGCTTGCCATAGGCCGTATCGTCACCGTGGCCGTGCCCGGCGCCACCTGGGCCGGCGAGTGCCAGGGTCGCCGAGAACGCCAGGGCAGCAAGAGCGCTGAGTCCTATGATTCTGCTATGCATCATGAAGAAGGTCCTCGTTGCGGATGGCTGTCAGTGATTGGAATGGCCGCCCGCCTTGGCGGGCACGGGTGTGCCGTCAGCGGCGAGCGTGGGCTTGCGCGGGTCCTTGACCTGCCAGTCGACGGAATCGAGACCGCTGTCGGGGCCGGTCGTACGAGGCGCCTCTGCCAGCTTCTGGCCCTTGTATTCGAAAGCGACGGTGCCCTCGGGGTTTTTGAACGGTCCTGGGTCCTTGTAGTCGCCGGCGGCCAACCCCTCGCGCACCTTCACGACGGAGAACATCCCGCCCATCTCGACGGGACCGAACTGCGCATAGCCCGTCATCATCGGCAGGGTGTTGGCGGGGCCCTGCATCTCCATCGACCCCATTTCGCCCATGCCGTTCGATCCCATCGGCATGTAACCGGGCGCGATCTTGGCGATGCGCTTGGCGAGGTCCTTCTTGTTGACCCCGATATAGGTCTTCACCGAATGGCCCATGGCGTTCATCGTGTGATGCGATTTGTGGCAGTGGATCGCCCAGTCGCCGGGCTCGTCGGCGACGAAGTCGAAAGCCCGCATCTGGCCGACGGCGCAGTCGATCGAGACCTCCGGCCAGGCTGCGGCGGGATCGACCCAGCCGCCATCGGTGCACGACACCTTGAATTCATAGCCATGCATGTGGATCGGGTGGTTGGTCATCGTCAGGTTGCCGAAGCGGATGCGGACCTTGTCGTTCTTGGCGACGACGAGCGGGTCGATGCCGGGAAAGGCGCGGCTATTCCAGGTCCACAGGTTGAAATCGAGCATCGTGTTGACCTTCGGCACATAGGAGCCGGCCTCGATGTCGAAGGCGTTGAGCAGGAAGACGAAGTCGCGGTCGACGCGGCGGAAGGCCGGATCCTTCGGATGCACGACGAGGAATCCCATCATCCCCATCGCCATCTGCACCATCTCGTCGGAATGAGGGTGGTACATGAAGGCTCCCGAGCGCCGCATCTGGAACTCGTAGACGAAGGTCTTTCCCGGTGGGATATGCGGCTGGGTCAGTCCGCCGACGCCGTCCATGCCGTTGGGCAAGCGCTGGCCGTGCCAATGCACGGCGGTATTCTCGGGCAGTTTGTTGGTCACGAAGATGCGGACGTTGTCGCCCTCGACCGCCTCGATGGTCGGCCCCGGAGACTGGCCGTTATAGCCCCACAGATGTGCCTTCATGCCGGGCGCGATCTCGCGGATCACCGGCTCGGCGACGAGATGGAACTCCTTCCAGTCGCCATTCATCCGCCAGGGTAGCGACCAGCCGTTTAACGTCACCACCGGTTGATAATCGACGCCGGTGGTCGGGGCCTTGGGAATTTGCGTCTCCGAGCTTCTGGTCGAGGCAGCCTCGGGAATGCTGGCTGCTTGCGCCCGTCCCGTGACGAGGCCTCCGGCTGCGACGACGAAGCCCGACGCTCCGACGAACCCTCTGCGCGATAGCGTCATGTCAGTCTCCTATCGGGTTCATCAATGCGCCGCAGCGGCGCCGCCGGCGTCGGCCACGGCAGCGCCGCCCGACGAGGCCGAGCCTCCGACGCCACCGCCGATGACGGCGTGTTTCAGATCGACCGTCGCGATCCAGAAATCGCGGCGGGCCTCGACCGCCTGGGCGTTGCTGAGGATGCGGGCGCGCGCATCGACGATCAGCGTCGTCACGTCGATCAGCATGCCGCTGTACTGCAGCAGAGACTCGTCCTGGATGACCTTGCGAAGGGGAAGTACCTGGTTCTGGTAATGCCGGGCGATGTCATAGGTGCCGCGATAGCCGGTATAGGCCTCGCGCGCTTCCGAGCGAACGTTGACCGCCTTCTCCGCCAGCCGGTTGGCTCCGGCCAGATAGGTCTGCTCGGCCGCCGCGACTTTCGACTGCCCGAAATCGAAGAGCGGGATCTCGAATTCGAGTTCGAGCGTGCGCGTTCTTTTCGTTTCGCGATCGAGCGTGGCGTCGCCATCGTCTGCAACGCCGATCGATTTGCCGCGGTCGTAGGTGGTGCGGCCGAGCAGGTCGACGTCGTTGACGAAACGTGTCGCTTGGGTGAGGCCGAGCGTCTTGGCGAGCTTGTCGAGGTCGCCTCGCGCGATCTGAAGGTCGAGCCGCTTCTTGAGAGCCTGCGCCTCGATCTCCTTCGCCGATTGCAGGCGAGCCGGCAGCGCCGGGAGGCTTGACGGAAGCCGTAGCGCGGCATCCTTACCCCAGAGACCGAGCAGGCGCACCAGGCGCTCGCGCTCGATCTTCTGTTGCAGTTTCGCTTTGGCGAGCTGCGCCGTTGTCTCTGCATAGAGCGCGTGCTCGCGCGCCTGCTCCAGCTTGTTCATGCCGCCGGACTCACCCAGCCGCTTGATCAGCTCCGAGGTCGCCTCCGAGGTCGCGACTGCCTGCTGCAAATAGCCGGCCTGCTGGTTGGCGGCCACGGTCCGGTAGAACTGCCGGCGCGTATCGGCGGCAAGCTTGAATGTGGCTTCCGCCGCCTTGAGCTGCGCGCTGCGGAACGTGTCGGCGGCGATCTCGCGTCGCGCCGGCAAGGTCGCGAGCGCGAACAGGCTGGCCACAACAGTGCGCTCGATCTCCGTCTCGAGCCGCCCGGTCAGACGCGAGACCGCGAACCTCGGATTGGGCGGCAGACTCGCCGCCACCATCTGGGCCTCGGCAAGGCCGAGGTCGTTATACGATGCCTGCAGGCCGCGATTGTTCAGCAGGGCGATCTGCACGGCCGCATCGGCTGAAACCGCACCCTTCAGCAGCTTTTCGACGCGGGACTGTGCGGAGATCGCGTCGGCCTCGTTGCTTATCTTGACGGCATCCTTGTCGAGCTCGGACAGCGCTAGGAACTGCGCCGTGCCGACACCGCCATCAGGCGAGAAGGACGCGCAGCCGCCAAGAGCGGCGGTCAGAGCGACGAGCGAGAGGGCGTGCCGGATGCCCGAGAATTTGATCGAAACGGTCACGTCAATTCCCCTTCGGCGTGACTTGACGGTTCAGCTCTTCCCAGCCTTTTGGCTCGACCGGCCGGAAGGTTTTCACGCCCCCCGTCACAGGCTGATAGGCGAGAGCGGGAACGCGTACCGAGGCGTCGGCCGGGCTTGGACCCGTCGCGATCACCGGAGGCGCGACGCAGGCGCCCAGCAGGGCTCCGGCGGCGACCAGCGCGACCAGCGGCCGAACGCGCACGAGGAAGCATAAACCTCGGGATTGGAGAACGGCAGGCAAGAATGGCATCGGCGACGGTCATTTCCGCTCGTGAATCGGGCTGATCTGAAGCTACCCGATGCGGCCGGAACCGTGTGTTACATCGTGTTTCAACGGTTCGCAGAGCGCGGGGCCGAGGCTACTTGACTGCTTTGCCGCCGAGCGCACGATAAAGCGTCTCGACGCCCTCGCTGTAGGTCGCGGTTGGAAATTGATCGCAGAATGCCCGGACGAACGCGATCTGCGCGGCAACGGGAAAGCTCTCGGGCGTGAGTGAGAGGCCATCATCGACACCGGCGGGCGCAGTCAGCAGGATGCCGCTCATGTAGCCCTGCCCCCACGCGAAATATTCCCGCTCTTCGAGGGGCCTGTCGGCGATGGCCGACGTGAACCGCGAGCACGACGCCGTCCCCGTACCGACGATCGCAACGGTTTGCGACATCGCACCCGAGGCAGCGACCCACGTCGCGATTGCCATGGCGACCGACAGGTTCCTACGGCGCGCCGCAGTGGCAACGAAAGGGCCTTCTTCCGCCATCGTCACGGGTCGATGCCAGCCGGCAGTCGGACGGTGGCTCTCAGGCCACGTGGATGTCGGTTGTGAAGCTCGACATCGCCGCCGTGGCCGCGCAGTACCGTTCTCGCGATCGTCAGGCCTAGGCCGACACCACCTGTTTCGCGGCTGCGGGAGGTCTCGATGCGCCAGAATGGGGCGAAGACCGCCTCAAGTTGATCCTGCGGAATACCCGGGCCATCGTCCTCGATTACAACGGAGACGTCGCCGTCCTTGATGTCGAGTGTGATGTCAGCGTGCCTGCCGTATCGCACCGCGTTCCAGATCAGGTTGGTGAAAGCCCTTTTCAAGGACAGGTGGCGACCGCTGACGCGCAGTCGCGGAGGAGCAACGAGCGCAACTGTGCGACCGGCATCGACGAAGTCGTCCTTGATCGTCTCCAGAAGAGCGGAAAGGTCGAAATCCCGAACGGGTTCGCTGACCTGCTCGCCGCGCAAGAACATCAAGCTCGCATCGAGCATCGCCTCCATCTCGTCGAGATCGGCTTCGATCTCAGGGACCGACGCGTGGCCGTCAAGCTCCGCAGCGCGCAGCCGCAGGCGAGTCAGTGGTGTCTTGAGGTCGTGCGAGACGGCGGCAAGCGTCTGCGTTCTATCGTCGATCAGACGCTTGATGCGGCGCTGCATGTCGTTGAACGCCTCCGCCAGGTCGCGCACCTCCTTGGGGCCCTCAACGCGAACCTCGGCGACCTGGTTGCCAACGAAGGTCTGCCGGGCGGCGTCGCCGAACATGCGCAAGGGGCGCGTGAGCCAGCGCACCATCAGGACGGAGACTAGGACCACGCCAAGCGCCATCAACGTCGTCGAGAAGAAGATGCCATGGCCCGTACCGTGGGGGCCGCTGAGCCGCGTGACGCTGAAGTTGACCCACCCGCCATCGGTTGCCTTGATCGACACCTGGATCTGATGCGGATCGACGCCAGGCCCGCCCATAGCGCGTGGCGCGGCAACGATGAGGCCCTGGCTGACTAGTTCGGGGGCCATCGCCACGAGGCGATTTCGTAGGGTGGCGAGAGTTGGATCGTCATCGGAGTTGGGCGCCGTGAGGCCGACCGTGCTCCAGTGGACTTCAATCGGGCCGCCGGACAGGGAATGGGCGATTCCATCGCGCTCATCGACCGGCAGCGCGAGGATGGCACGCTTGATCGAGACGAGCCGTTCCGCGAGCCGATTCTCGTTGGTCAGGTCGATCTCCGAACGCAGCCCGACCTGATAGGTCCACAGGCTGAGAATATGAAAGACGCCGAGTCCGAGCAAAAGCACGATGATGGTGCGGGACTGGATCGTGTCGGGCCAGAAGCGCTTCATTGCCGCTCGACGCCCGGCATGAACATGTAGCCGGTGCCGCGGATGGTTTTGATCATCGGCGCGCCCTCGGGATCGACCTCGATCTTCCGGCGGAGGCGGCTGATCTGCACGTCGACGACCCGATCGAACCCTGTCGCGACGCGGTTCTTGGCGAGGTCGAGCAGATGGTCGCGGCTGAGGATCTTGCCCGGCGCCTCCACGAGCGCCCTCAGCATATCGAACTCCCCGGTACTCAGGTCGACGACCGCGCCGTGCGGATCAAGCAGTTCCCGCCTGACAACGTCGAGAGTCCAGCCCGCGAACACGAAGCCACGCGCGGGCGTGAGGCTGTTCGTAGCCCCGTTCACGCGCATGCGCCGCATGATGGCGTTGATTCTCGCGACGAGCTCGCGCGGACTGAACGGCTTGGAGAGATAGTCGTCGGCGCCGATATCGAGCCCCGCAATGCGGTCGCTTTCTTCGCCGCGCGCCGTCAGCATGATGATCGGAATGAGCGAATCCTTCCGAAGCTCGCGGCAGAGGTCGAATCCCGACGATCCGGGAAGCATGACGTCGAGTACGACGAGATCGATCGAGGTCGAGGCGAGCAACTGCTTCATCTCGTCGCCATTAGCGGCGCCGGTGACGCGGTAACCGCTCGCCCGTAGGAGGCGCGCGACCAGCAGCCGGATCTGACGGTCGTCATCGACCACTAGGACGTGCGATTCCCGAGCCTCAGCGGTTGGCTCGCTCGGGCTGGAAGTACCGGGGTTAGACAAAGGCGTGCCCACTTTCGGTCTCGAGCCCAAACTTGCACCAGCTATCCGGTCTAGCGGAATTGCAGACCGCGCACTGTTACGAATCGTTTCAGGCGGCGCAGACAGGCAAAGCGGGACCTCAGCGTAATCCGTTTGCGGCCCGGTTCGACCACGACAGCTTGCGACCCGTGTTCACTGGGCCGTAGGCAGCGACTAGCCTATTTCCGCGCCTTCTCGACCTCGCGCTTGACCATCTCGTAGAGCGGGCGCGGACCAAATTCGGTGAGGGGTTGCCCGTTTACGAAAAAGGTCGGCGTTCGGCTCACCTCGAGCGCTTTCGCATCCGCGCCATCCTTATCGAGAGTCGTCTGAAATTCCGGCCGAGCGACATCGCGCTCGCCGCGCTCAACGTCGAGCCCGGCGTCCTTCGCCCGCGCCCACGCCTTTTCAAAGTCGGGCTTGTCGTGGTCCGCCCATTCCGGCTGGAATTCCAGCAGCGCCGCGAGGACGGGTTCGAACTTGCCCTGAAGGCGTGCCGCTTCAAGGATCTTGACGGCCTGATCGGAGCCTTCATGGAACGCTGCGTACCGGATCACGAGCCGTGCATCGTTCGGGAACAGGGCCAGAATCTGCTTGAGCGGCGGATAGAAGGCGCGGCAGGCCTCGCAGGACGGATCGAAAAACTCGACGATCGTGACGGGCGCATTCGCAGGGCCGATGATCGGCGAATGGTCGCGGACCAGCGCCTCGGCGCGCGAGGCCGCGATGGCGCGAGCTCGCTTGGCCTGCTCGTTCTGGTGGAAGACGGTCGCACCGGAGAAGAGCGCGAGGGCGGAGACGCCGGTGAGGACGACGATGGCGCGGCGGTTCATGATGCGGCCTTTGGTCTGGAGCCGATGAGCGCGACGGCGATCGCGAGGAAGGCCGCGAGAGACAAATAGGGCAAGGGCAGAACGCCCAGGATCGTCATGTCGGCGCTGGCGCAGGAGGGGCCCTGCGAGCAGGGCTGGATGCCCTCGGGGATGAGGCCGGCATAGAGCAAGCTGTGGAACCCGGCGATCGCCATGCCGATGACGGCCAGAGGCAGGCCATAGAGCCATGCGCCGGTATCGCCCCGGAAGCTCGCCACCGCGAGCAGGATCGCGAGCGGGAACATGAAGGCGCGCTGATGCCAGCACAGGCTGCAGGGCGCCTGGCCGACGACCTCGCCGATGAAAAGCGCACCGAGGCTCGCCGCGACCGCGACGATCCAGGCGATGAAGAGATAGAGCCAGCGGTCGTGACCGCTGGCGGCGCTGTCGCTGCCGGTCATGTGGAAATCATGCCTTTCATCCGATTTTGGCGAGGAAGGGGAAGGTTTCGAGAAGCCAGAAGGCGATCGTCGAGAGCTGCCCCGACATCATGGCGAGACCCATCGCGATCATAGTGACGCCGGCCACGATCTGCAGGGCGCGCCCCGCGCCGCGCAGGTGGCGCAGCCGCGCCGTCATGCCGTCAGCGAACAGCGCCGTTAGCAGGAAGGGGATCGCGAGGCCGAGCGAATAGACGCTGAGCAGCGCAACGCCGCTGGAGGCCGATGACGACGTGGCGCTGACCGTCAGGATGGCGCCGAGAACGGGGCCTATGCAGGGCGTCCAGCCGAAGGCGAAGGCGAGGCCAAGGAGGTATGCGCCGACCGGTCGGCCGCCGGCGATCGGCGCCTGGACCCGAAGCTCGCGCTCCAGCCAGGACAGGCGCACGAGCCCGGTCGTGAAGACGCCGAAGACGAGGACGATCGCGCCTCCTACGATGCCGGCCTCATAGCGATAGGCGAGGAGGAAGTGGCTGAGCGCGCTTGCGCCCGCGCCGAGCAGCACGAAGACCGTTGAGAAGCCGAGCACGAACCAGGCGCTCATCACGACGGCGTTCAGCCGCGATGAGGACCGGGAGGGCGGATCGACGGCTGCGACCGAGCCGCCGGCGATATACGAGACGTAGCCCGGGACGAGCGGAAGGACGCAGGGCGAGAGGAACGAGACCGCGCCGGCCGCAAGCGCCGCACAGATGCCGATATTGGCGATGTCCATCAGCGCGCCTGCTTTCCAGGACGACCGGCGATGAGCGCCGCGATCTCATCCATCATGGACTTCTCGTCCCATGCCTTGACGCCATGCCAGCGCGCCTTTTCGACGCCGTCGGGGCCGAGCAGGATCGTGGTGGGAAGCCCCGAGATTGCCAACCCGCCAACCGACGCGCCTGTCGGATCGAGGAAAACCGGCAGGTCTTTGACGCTCAACTGCTCCAGAAGCGGCTCGACGACGTCCGCGCCGTCGCGATCGACGGACAGCGCGATCACGGCGGGAGGCCGTCCGCCCAGTCCGCGATGAAGCCTTGCGAGTGCCGGCAGTTCTTGGCGACAGGACCAGCACCATGTCGCCCAGACGGTCAGCAGCACGGCCTGCCCGCGAAAGCCGGCAAGTCCGGCGGAGCTGCCGTCGAGACGCTGAAACGCGAGCGCGTCGGCGTTCGTGGATCGCGGCGATCTGTCGGCGACCACGGCATAGCCGACGATGATCGCCAGCGTCGCTATGGCGATCGCCGACAGCACGAGCCGTCTGGATATGTGCACTGGTCCGATCAATCTCGGGCCTCGAAAGCGGAATGGTCATGCCGCGCAAGTCCGGCATGGCGAGCGTTAACGCTCACGGCCGGCGGCGACGGGTCTGGACTGGAAGGCTGGCGCGCGATGACGCCGCAGGCCGCATGAAGGCTCGCCCTTCAGTTGCGGCGTGGTGGACCCGTCGCTTGTGGCGGACCTTGCGGACTGAACGAGGCCGACGCGTCAACGCGCTGCACGAAGATCGTCTCGGCCGGTTCGGCGCGTCTAGGGATCAGCGACGCCGGCGCAGGAGGAGCCAGCGGCGCCAGCGCGACCGATTTCGCCCAGACGCAGCAGGCATTGACGCCCTCGACATGAGCCGCCCGATCACGCTTCGAATCCGGCGTAGCGCCGCATATCTCGACTAGCGAGATTTCCCCCGCGTCGAACTTGGCGGCGAGATGGGTGCTGCCGGCAAGCGCGCTCGCCATCAACTGGAACATCAGCATGAGGCCGCAGGCGGCGGCCAGAAGGCCGCGCCCCAGATCCCGTGATGTGCCGATCGACGTCATGACCGGAGATTAACCCAGCCGGACAGGCGTGAGCAATCGCGGCGCAGCATCCTCGCGCTCTTTTGACCGGCCCTGCCTGCGGTGACGGGAATCATCCCGTCGTCTCCCTGGACCTGGCGATGTGCTCGTCGATGTCCGCTACCGTCGCCGGCTGGTCCCACTCGCGCGCGCCCGGCCAGCGCGCGATCTCGCGACCGGCCGGATCGATGAGCACGGTCGTGGGCAGCCCGGTGATCTTCAGGGCCGGCATGCTCCTGGCCTCGCGGTCGAGATAGATCGCCAGGCGGCTCAGCCCCGTCCGCTGGAAGAACGGCTGCACCACCTCCAGCCCCTGCCGGTCGATCGACAGGGCCACGACCTCGAACGTGCCGCTGCCCTTCTTCGCCTGCAGCCGGTCGAGCGACGGCATCTCCTTGACGCAGGGCGGACACCAGGTCGCCCAGACGTTGAGCAGGACGAAGCGGCCGCGGAAGGCTTCTCCCGACAGCCGTCGTCCGTCGGCAGTCTCGATCGCGAGCCCGGCCAGCACCACCGCTGCCGGCTGTTCTCGGCGCGTCGCGATGAGGAGGGCGGATACCGCTGCGATCACGATCGCCGCCAGCGTAGCGGCGACGAACACCCTGCGCCCACGAGGGTTCATCGGAGCACCATGCGGACTTTCTCCAACGCGGAAGCCTCCTCCTCGTGATAGTCGATCATCGTGCGGAAGCTGCCGTCGGCCTTCATCAGATAGACCGAGGCCGAATGGTCCATTGTGTAGCCGCTCTCGGTCGGGATCTTCTTCGCATAGGCCTTGTAGGCGGCGAGCGCCGCATCGACCTGCTCGCGGGAGCCGGTCAGGCCGACCACGCGGGGATCGAAGGACTGGAGGTAGAGCGCGAGCTGTTGCGGCGTGTCGCGCTCGGGATCGACCGTGATCAGCAGGATCTTCAGGCGATCCGCCGCCACGCCGATCTTCCCGGTCAGGTTGGCCATCTGCACCAGGGTAGTCGGGCAGACCTCGGGGCAATGCGTGAAGCCGAAGAAGACCGCCATCGGCTTGCCGCGAAAGTCGGCGTCGGTGACCGTCCTGCCGGTCTGGTCGACCAGCGTAAACGGCCCGCCGATCGCGGGCACGCCCTGGACGGCCGCGCGACCGGCAGGCGAACGACCGGGACCATCGACCTGCCACCACCCCACCAGGATGGCGGCCCCGACGAAGGTGACGAGGACGACGCCGGCCCAGGCGCCGTAACGGATCCATTTGAGGACGGGCATGGCGCGCCTCAGTGCCCGGCATGACCGGTCGCGGCCGGCTGCGGCGCGCCGACGCCTTGCACCTGCAGCTCGACCGCGATTGCGCCGGCGCGCTCGAAGACCAGCGTGGCCTTGACCTTGTCGCCCTGTTTCAGCGGCGCCTTGAGGTCGACCAGCATCAGGTGCAGCCCGCTCGGCTTGAACTCCACCGTCTGGCCGGGCGGGACGACGACGCCGTCCGTCTTCTCGCGCATCCGCATGATGCCGTCGGCGAGGCTGCTCTCGTGGATTTCGACGCGAGCCGCCGCCTCGGTGGAGCCGCCGACCAGACGGTCGGGCTCCGGGCCGGTGTTCTCGATGGCGAGGTAGCCGCCGCCGACTTTCGCCGAGGGCGGCGTCGCCCTGGCCCAGGGATGGCCGATCTTGAGCGGCCCGACGGCATAGTCGTGTGCGCGGACAGGGTTGGCGGCATAGGCGGCAAGGGACAGGGCGACGCCGGCGGCGCCGATCGCGAAACGCTTCATGGATGATCCTCGTCAGGGTGATGGTGCCGGCGGGAGGGCCGGCGCTCAGGTCACGCTTCGAGGGTGGGAGGCGCGCGCGATCCCTGCGCGGTCGCGGCGCGGAACAGGATCGCCGGCGGGGTGGCCTGCCCGAACACGATCGGCAGACCGGCCGGAGCGAGGTAGGGAATGGTGATCGCCGGCGAGGTAGGAGGCAGGACGGGGTCGACCGCCACTGAGGCGCTCCACGCGCAGCAGGACGGCGGCGCGGTCGCGTGGTGCGGGCTCTCGTCCGATGCGGGTGCGTCGGGAGCCTGAGCGCCTGAGCACAACGCTTGCGTCAGGCCTGGCTCGCCGATCGACATGGCGAGGCGGGAGCCGGCGGCGGCGCCTGCGAACACCCCTTGCAGGATCAGGACATAGGCCATCGCCAGCGCGAGCAGCGCCCGGATGATGACGGTTCTGGCCGGCCGTATTGTCACAGGCCGGACATAGCGGGGCACTGCCGCCCCCGCAATGCGACATGGCGGATCACGCTCAACCTGTGGCGAGGTCGAACAGCAGCTTCATGTTCAAGGCGATGATGATCGCGGCGATGAGGGCTGCGGTCACGGTCAGCCATTTTGGCGCGACCATCTCGCCCATTTTGTTCTTCGACGCGGTGAACATGACGAGAGGCACGATCGCGAAGGGCAGTTGCAGGCCGAGGATGACCTGGCTCAGGATCAGGAGCTTGCCGGTCTCGCTGGCCCCGTAGATCCAGGTCACGATGATTGCCGGAATGATGGCCACCAGCCGGGTGACGAGCCGCCTGACCCATGCCGGCAGCTTGATGTCGAGGAAGCCCTCCATCACGATCTGGCCCGCCATGGTCGCGGTCACCGTGGAGTTCAGGCCACAGCAGAGCAGCGCGATGGCGAAGAGCGTCGGCGCGATCGACAGGCCGAGCAGCGGTGCCAGCAGCTCATGCGCCTTCTCCAGTTCGGACACCGTCGTCTGGCCGGTCTTGTGGAAGGTCGCCGCGGCCAGGATCAGGATCGAGGCGTTGACCAGGAGCGCGAACATCAGCGCGACGGTCGAATCGACGGTGGCCCACTTCAGCGCGTCGCGCTTCTCAGGCAGGCTCTCGCCGAAGGCCCGCGTCTGCACGATGCCCGAATGGAGATAGAGGTTATGGGGCATCACGGTCGCGCCAATGATGCCGAGCGCAAGATAGAGCATCTGCGGGTTCGTGACGATCTGGGTCGTCGGCGCGAAGCCCCGGATCACCTGGCCCCAGTCGGGGTCGGCCAAGGCGATCTGGACGCCGAAGCAGACCGCGATCACGCCGAGAAGCGTGATGATGAAGGCCTCGATCCAGCGGAAGCCCTTGTTCTGCAGCCACAGGATCACGAAGACGTCGAGCGCCGTGACGACGACGCCGATTTCCAACGGCAGCCCGAAGAGCAGGTTGAGCGCGATCGCGGTGCCGATCACCTCGGCGAGGTCGGTGGCGCAGATCGCCAGTTCCGCCAGTAGCCAGAGCGGCCATGAGACGGCGCGGGGATAGGCGTCGCGGCAGGCCTGGGCGAGGTCGCGGCCCGACCCGATGGCGAGCCGCGCACAGAGCGCCTGCAGGATGATCGCCATGATGTTGGAGAGAAGCGCGACGAAGAGCAGCGTGTAGCCGAACTGCGCCCCGCCGGCGAGCGAGGTCGCCCAGTTGCCGGGGTCCATGTAGCCGACGGCGACGAGATAGCCCGGGCCGAAGAAGGCGAGGAATTTGCGCCACGGCGTGGCGCCGGGCGCGACCGCGATCGTTCTGAAGACGTCGAGCAGGGACGGCTCGCCACGCGCCTTGCGCCAACCGGTTTCACCGGTCTCGACCTTGTTGAGCATGCGCCCCGCCCCTGAAACTGCAACTCGTTTGCAAAAGCAGATTATGGCCGCCCGCCACATTGTCAATGCATTTGCGAACCATTCTCATTAATAAGGCTGGAGGGAGGAAGCGATGTCCGACGCAGCCGAGGTTCTGATCAGCCATTGCCGCCAGGCGGGGCAGCGCATCACTGCGCCGCGCCGCATCATCGCCGACGTCGTCGCCAAGGCCGACGATCATCCCGACGTGCCGGAGATCTACCGCCGGGTTGCCGCAATCGACCCCAGCATATCGCTATCGACCGTCTATCGGACGGTGAAAGTGTTCGCCGCCACCGGCCTCGTTGAACGCCACAGCTTCGCGGGTGGACGCGTGCAGATCGAGCCGACATCGCAGGCCCATCACGACCATCTGATCGATATCGAGAGCGGCGCGGTCGTCGAGTTCAGGTCCGACGAGATCGAGCGGCTGCAGGCGCTGGTGGCGAGGGAGCTGGGCTTCGAGCTGACCGCTCATCGCCTCGTTCTCTATGGCCGCCCGCTCGCCAGGAAGGCGCGCCGCGCCCGGAAGCCCTGAGGCAAGCCCAGATCGCATGCGGCTTTCAGGCGCTGGATCGCCCGGTGTGTCAGCTCCGATCCTGCTCAGCCGCGCGCAGGTCGGCGTTGGCTTGGCGGAACGCGACGGGGGCTGTGCTCACCGCGGTGCAAGAGAGCCGGTCGTGTCGGTTCGGCCGGGCGCGTCGTCTCCGCCGAACGGATCGGCGAGCGCCGCATCGGGCCGGCTGATCTCGACCTTGCCGGCGACCATGGGCTGCATGCGCTCGGGCCCAAGGCTCTTGAGCATCGTCCGGAAGCTCTGGTGCATGCCGCCGTCCAGATGGGCGTAGCTCATCGCCGGCGTTCCGCTGCCGATCAGTTCGGCGAAGCGGGCCGTGTCGCGCGCCTGGCGCTGCGACACCAAGGGCTGCACGTCCGGGTCTATCTCATAAGGCGGGCAGGCCTCGGCCGGCGCGAACGGTCCCGAGCCATCCCTGGCGTTGAAGACGTAGCGGCGACCGCAGGCAGCGAGCTTGGGCGGCTGCTTCGTCGCCTCGAAATGATCCGAGCCTTCCTTCAGGTTCCGCCAGAAGGCGAAGTGAGGGCTGTTGCGATGCCGCGCCATGTTCTCCGGCGTCATCCGGAACGGCAGCGCCTGGACCTGGAAGCTGCGCTGGCCCCCGGCAAAAGCCTCGCGCGCCAGCCCGTAGATCTCGGTGACGCCTTCGTCGGTCATGGCGAAACAGCCGGCCGAGGTGCAGGCGCCGTGGACCATCAGCGCCGAGCCGGTAGCGCCTTGCGACTTCTCCAGAGGGTTGGGGTAGCCGAGGTTGAAGGACAGGTAGAACTGCGAGCGCGGGTTCATCAGGTCGGCGGTGACGGTGTAGAACCCCTCCGGCGCCTGCCTGTCGCCCTCGCGCGTCTTGGGGCCGAGCTGGCCCGACCAGCGGCACATCGGATAGGTCTTGAGCAGAGCATATTGGCCGCTGCGGTCGCGCTTCCAGACCTCAAGCTCGCTCTCCTTCTTGAAGATGCGCACGAGGATGGGATCGCTTTGGCTCATGCCTTTGACCGACATGTCGGAGACCAGCCGTGCCGGCAGCGGCTGGAGATGACGCGTGTCTCCGTCGCCGGTGACGCAGCCCGAGAGGGCGAACGCGCCGAGCATGAGCCCAAGGGCAAGACGCAGAGTCGAGAAGCGGAACTGTGAGAGCATGCGAGAGTTTTTGCGCGAACGAAGCTGACAAAGCGTCAAAAAGGACGGTTAACGGCTCTCTACAACCTGATGCCACTTGAGGTTCAAGGGGAAATCGCCGGCATCCGCCCTGGGCTCGCGCGCTTGAGCCACCCGCGCCGCAGCGCCACGACCGACCAGATCGCCTCGACGATGCCGAAGGGCCAGGCGCCCTGCAGGAAGCTATAGACCGAGCCGAGCGCGCAGGCGATGGCGAAGCCTAGGACGAACCAGGGACTGCGCTCCTCGCAGGCGCAGGTGACGAGCATGAGCGTCACGGCGACGAGGCCGAAAAGGGTGAGAGCGTCCATCAGGCCATTATGTGCGTTGCGGCGATCGAACGCCGTCATAGCCAATTCCGTCCATCGGCGCAGATCCGGCACTGCGACCGCCTGTCGCATAACATGGAAGCCGGAATACCGTCGGAGGCGCTTGAACCTGAAGTGGCTTCAGGTGCGATCAGTGTTCCGAAGGGAGGATTCCATGTTCGCGCGTCGCTCGCTGCTTCGGCTCACGGCCGGTCTCGTCGCCATTGGTTTTTTCGGAAAGCCGGCGACGGCGCAGACCACGCTCGCCGCCAGGCTGCTGGAGCCCGGTCCGCTTCCCGAGAAGGTCTTCGGCGCAGCCGACGCGCCGGTCACGGTGATCGAGTACGCCTCGCTCACCTGCCATCACTGCATGAATTTTCACATCAAGACCTGGCCGGCGTTCAAGGCGAAGTACGTCGATACCGGCAAGGTCCGCTTCATCGCCCGCGAGTTCCCGCTAGATCCGCTCGCGACGGCGGGATTCATGCTGGCGCGCTGCTCGGACGATGCGAAATGGTATCCGATCGTCGACATGCTCTACAAGACGCAGGAGGGCTGGGCGCATTCGCCCAAGCCGCTCGACGCCCTGACCCAGACGATGAAGCAGGCCGGCTTCACGCAGGAGACGGTTGAGGCCTGCCTGTAGCGGGAGGATCTCTTCAAAGGCGTCAAGCAGGTCCAGGAGCGCGGCTCCAAGGAGTTCGGCGTCAACTCGACTCCGACGTTCTTCGTCAACGGCGAGAAGAAGGTCGGCGCGCTGACGATCGAGGAGTTCGACAAGGTCCTGACGCCGCGGCTGGCGGGACGCTGACCGCGCCCCGTCGCCCAGCGATGCTAGCGCGCGGCCTTGATCGCGGCGGTGACGACGTCGGGCCGGCCGAGGAAGCGGCCGAGATCCTGCCAGACATTCTGGTTCTCCGGCGACTGCCGCCGGATGAAGGTCAGGCCGGATTTCGACCAGGGCAGGACCTTGTCGGTCTGGTTGTCGAGCACGAACTCGCCGCGGTCGGTGACGACGGTGAGCACGGCGTGCCCGCCGCCCTCCTTGTCGATCACCACCGTGATCAGCAGCGCCGAGAGCGGCCAGCCGCGCTTGATCAGCTCGCGCCGCTTCTCGAGGACGTAGTCCTCGCAGTCGCCTTTCCCGGTCTTGGCGTAGTCCCAGTTCTCGATGACGCCGAACTGGTCCTGGTCGGTGACCGGCTCGATCGCCTTGTTGAACGCCAGATTGACCGCCAAGAGCTCGCTCCAGGATTTGTCGTCGAGGCGCATCACGGTCGCGGCCGAACGCGGCGTCCGGCAGTCGTCGGGATTGTCGACGCAGAACTGCTGCCAGCCGATCGGCGTGCGCGACGGCTGGCCGGCATGAAGATGGGCGAGGTCGGTAGCGCTAGTCGCGAGGGCCTGCGTCACCATAGCCGACGTTGCGATGCCAAGGGCCGCCGCTGCGATGACGCTATGCCTTTTCTTCATGACGCTCTCCCGTGTCGTTGAGAGCGTTTCTAGCGAAGACGCGTTGAATTCGCGCGAAATCGGACCCCTAAATTATCGGCCTAAGATTCAGATTTCATTGGTATTTCTTGCCGCCCCGTCAACCTTAAGGAAGGCTTTCGTCATGACCCGCTTTGCTGCTCTCAAACAGGAGGACCGGGAGGATGTCACGGTTGCTTCCAGGCCAAGTCGCATAGGCAAGGCATCATGAAGTCGCGCAACCGAGCTTTGTGCGCGGCTCTGATCGTTCTGGCGGTCTTGTTTTACGCGGTCAGCGTCGTGCGGATGCGCGAGGTAGAAGATCGTCGCCACCAGACGGATCCTAAGGCGCACTCTTCGAGCGCTTCGTCCCCACCTTCTCGACCCTGATGGCCTTGCGCGAGAGCCGTTCTTCCAGGCATTTTTTCGCGCGCTTCGCCTTATCTCCGTATCGGCCACCTTCGACTCACAAGCGGGTGACATGGCCCTCGGTGCTTCTGATCGCCTCATCTTCGATCTGGATCGTCGTGTGGGTCAGCCCAAATTCGGACCGCATCGCGGCGCTCGCCGCCGTGAGGACTGCGGCTGATTTCGCCATGTCGTCGACGACCAGGTGACAGCTCATCGCGTCCAGACCAGACGTGATGGTCCAGACATGCAGATCGTCGACGGCGACGACGCCGGGAACTGCCGACAGCTTCGCCTCAAGCAGCCTCAGATCGATCTCGGGCGGAGTTCCCTCCAGCAGGATATGGACGGCCTGCTTGAGCAGGCTCCAGGTGCGCGGAACGATGAACAGCCCGATGCCGGCGCCGACGATCGGATCGACGATCGTCCAGCCGGTGGCCATGACGACGATGGCCGCCACGATGACGCCGAGCGAGCCGAGCATATCGCTCAGGACCTCGAAATAGGCGCCCTTGACGTTAAGGCTTTCCGACGATCCGCCCGAAAGCAGCTTCATGCTGACGAGGTTGACGCAGAGGCCGACGACCGCGACCGCCAGCATCGGGCCGCCGACAATCTCGGGCGGGTTCTGGAAGCGCCGATAGGCCTCGTAGAGGATGTAGACCGTCAGCACGAGGAGAACGACGGCGTTGGTCAGCGCCGAGAGGATTTCCGCGCGGACGTAGCCGTAGGTCCTCTCCAGCGTTGCGGGCCGTTCGGCGAAGCGGATCGCGACCAGCGCCAAGGCGAGGCCGCCTGCGTCCGTGAGCATGTGGGCGGCGTCCGCCAGCAGCGCCAGGCTGCCGGTCCAGAGCCCGCCGACGACCTCCGCGAGCATGAATGCGGTCGTCAGGCCGAGCGCCATCGCGAGCCGGCTCTTGTGCTTGCCGGCTGCGGTGCCCGCGGGCGCTGCCCCGCCATGGGAGTGGCCTGTGCCCATTTCCTGTTCCCCTCAGTCGCCCGTCCGGTCGCCGGCTCGCGCTCTCCAGATCGCCCCGTCGACACGCCGAGTGCTCAACTGTGATCCTTGTGTTCCGGTTCGCCGAGGTTCTCGACCCGGATATCGGCCGAGAGGCGGCCGGCGCGCTCGAAGACGAACGTCACCGGGATGAAGCCGCCGGGCTCGACCTTGCCATAAAGGCCGATCAGCGTGATCTGATGCGCTCCCGGCCTCAGCGACACCCTGCCGTTCGCCGGAACGGCCAGTTCGTCCAATTCGACGGGGCGGACGATACCGGTCTTGGTGTCGAGCGCCTTCAGGATCGCGTGATGAGCGGCGGCCGTCTCGATCTTGAGCAGCCGATCGGGACGAGCGCCGCTGTTGGTGAAGGTCGCGTAGAACGGGAACTGGTCGCCCTTGAGGGCCGATCCCTTCGCCCATGGATGAATCACGGCGACGCCGCCGCGCTGCGCCACCGGCTCCGGATGGATCTGGCCCATCGCGAGCAGCCCTGCGCCGACCAGCGCGACGAGCCCGCCGAGGCGCCAGACGGCGGCCCGCGAAAGCATTGCGAATGGCCTGACGTCGGCGGAAGCCGCGATCGCAAGCCATCGCCTGATCCGCTTCACGTCCGCTCTCCCGACTTAGCCGGAGCGGCCTTCGTCTCCGCCAGACCCGCGCTGGCGCGGCCACGCCGATAATCGGCCAAAGCGGCCAGCAGCATCAGGCCGACGCCAGCCGAGATGGCGATGTCGGCGCCGTTGAAGGTCGGCCAGTGCCAGCCGCCCCAATGGAGGTCGATGAAGTCGGTCACGGCGCCCTGACGCCAGCGGTCCTGCGCGTTGCCGAGCGCGCCGCCTGCGACCAGCGCGAGACCGATGCGCTCCGCCCGGATCGTGCTCCTGACGGCCCAGACGATCAGGCCGAGCGCGACGACGAGCTTGAATGCGGCCAGCAGACCCGGCCATGCCTCCAGCGTGTCACGGCCGATCCCGAAGCTGACGCCGTAGTTGAAGCCGAGACGCAGGTTGAGGAATGGCGCGATCTCGATCACGCGCGGCGGCGCCATGACATAGGTCAGGATCAGCCATTTCGAGAGCTGATCCAGCACCGCGGCCACGACCGCCCAGCCCAGCACGTCTCCCAGCCGCTTTTGCATCGTCATGGTGTCGTGTTCTCGGCGCTGCGGCGCGTTCCGAGCCAGCGTCGGACGCGACGCCGGTAGTCGCGGTAAGGCCGGCCCAGAGTCTGCGAGAGGACGCGTTCCTCGATGCGGACCTGAAGGACGATAGCGATCAGGAGAGCGAGCGTCAGGGCCGCCTGGATCAAGCTGGGCAGCACGATGAACAGGCCCACGAACAACAGGGCCTGACCGACGAAGACGGGATTCCGCGAGATCGCGAAGGGACCTGAATCGACGATCGGACCCAGTTCGCCCTCGGCCGCGCCGATCCGCCAGGACCCGCCCATATGGCGCTGCGACAGGATCGCGACGCAGGCCCCGACCACGACGAGAAGATGCCCGAGCACATCGAGCCAGGGCCCGTCTAGGGCGCTGGCGAGCGGGTCGGCCTTGACCGGGTTGCCGACCAGCGCCAGCACGAGCGGACAGAGCACCGCGCCGACGAAGGCGAGGCGAAACAGCGTGGCGGGCAGCGCCTGTTTTTCGCGCCCCTTGTCGAAGAGCCAGATCGGCCGTCCCGCTTCTTTCGCGAGGATGGCCGACATGGCCAGGAAGCTGATGACGTAGACAACCGTCATCAGGTAGCTGGCGATTTCCATGCCCGACATGGCGCGCGCCGCTCAAGCCGCGCGGCCGGCGTTGAAGCGCAGCAGCCGCAGGGCGTTGGCCGTCACGATGACGGTCGCGCCAGTGTCGGCCAGGATCGCGACCCACAGCCCGGTGTAGCCGAACACCGTGGTGACCAGGAACACCGCCTTCAGCCCGAGTGCGATGGCGATGTTGACGCGGATGTTGGCCATCGTCGCCCGCGCCAGCCGGATCATGGCGGCAACGTCCCGGACCCGGCTCTTCAGGATCGCCGCGTCGGCTGTCTCGAGCGCCACGTCCGTGCCCGAGCCCATCGCCACGCCGATGCCGGCGGCGGCGAGCGCCGGCGCGTCGTTGATGCCGTCGCCGATCATCATGACCGAGGCTTCAGCCGACAGCGCCTTGATCGCCGCGACCTTGTCCTCCGGCATCAGCTCGGCCTTGTGCTCCATTCCGAGCGAGCCGGCGATGGCCGCGCCGGTGCGGGCGTTGTCGCCGGTCAGCATCAGCGAGCGGATTCCCATCGCCGTGAGCTCGGCGATGCCGGCGGCGGCGTCCTCGCGCGGTTCGTCGCGCATCGCGATCAGCCCCGCCAGCGCGCCGTCGGCGATCACGGCGGCGACGGTTTTGCCGGCCGTCTCCAACTGCTCCACGGCAGCCTTGGCCTGCTCGTCGAAGCTGGCTCGCGAGAGCGCGTGGCGCGGCGCCCCAACGAATATCACGGTCCCATCCAGCGTGCCGGTGACGCCCTGTCCGGCGATCGCCTTGGCCTCCATCGCATTGCGCACCGGGATCGCATGCGCCTTGGCGCGCTCGATGATCGCCAGCGCCAGCGGGTGGCTCGATCCGGTCTCGACGGAGGCCGCGAGTTCGATGACCTCGCGCTCAGTCCGTCCCAGCGCGACGACCTCGGTGACGCGCGGGCGGCCTTGCGTCAGCGTGCCGGTCTTATCGAAGGCGACGATGCTGGTCTTGGCGGCGGCCTCGATGACGACGCCACCTTTCATCAGCAGGCCTTGGCGCGCACCGGTCGAGAGCGAGGCGGCGATCGATGCCGGCACCGAGATCACCAGCGCACAGGGGCAGCCGATCAGCAGCAGCGCCAGCGCCCGGTAGATCCAGACCGACCACTCTCCGCCGATCATCAGCGGCGGCGCGATGGCGACCAGTACGGCCAGCCCGACGATTGCAGGCATATAGACGCGCGAAAAGCGGTCGATGAAGCGCTCGGTCGGCGCGCGCGCCTCCTGCGCCTCCTCGACCAGCCGGATGATGCGGGCAATGGTGTTGTCCTCTGCCGCCTTGGTGACGCGCACGCGCAGCGCCGCCTCGCTGTTGACCGAGCCGGCGAAGACCGGCTCGCCCACGCCCTTGGTTTTCGGCACCGACTCGCCCGTGACCGGGCTCTCGTCGATGCCGGAGACGCCGTCGGTGATCTCGCCATCGGCCGGAATGCGATCGCCCGGCCGGACGAGCACCGTCTGGCCGATCGTCAGGGCGGCGGCGTCGATCGTGCGCGTCTCGCCGTTCTCCTCAATGATCGCCGTCTTTGGCACGAGGTCGCCGAGCGCCCGGATCGAGGCCCGCGCACGGTCGGCCGCGACTCCCTCCAGCACCTCGCCGACCGCGAAGAGGAACACGACCAGCGCCGCTTCCTCGGCCGCGCCGATGAACAGCGCGCCGGTGGCGGCGATCGTCATCAGCATCTCGATGGTGAAGGGCATGCCGGCGCTGGCCGCCGCATAGGCCTTGCGCGCCACGGGAATGATCCCGATCACGCAAGCGGCTATGAAGGCCCAGTGCGCGGCGGCGGGCCAGGCGAGGCTGGAAGCCCAGGCTGCGCCGAGCAGCGCGCCTGTCGTTAAGACGAGCCGGCCCTTGTTGGTCTGGTACCAGGATACGCCTTCGGGCATTGCTTGATGGACGTGGCCGGGCAGGCCGTGGCCGGCTTCCGCAGCATGGTCGCGCGAGCTTTCGACCGTCGCCGGCTTGCGCACGTGCTTATGATCGTCGTGAGAATGGCCGTGATCGTCATGGGTATGGCGATGACCGATATGGTCGTGGCCGGCATGATCCGCGTGGTCGCAGCCATCGCCTTGACCAGACCTGGACGCCTGCGTCTTCGACGCCTGCGATGTGGCGGTGAACCCGAGACTGGCAACACGGTTCTCGATGGCGTCGCGCTTCGTCTGGCTCTCGTCGAGCGCCAGCGTCAGGGTTTCCGACATCACCGAGAGCTTGACGTCGCTGACGCCCGGCAGTCGCTCGATAGCGCCGCGAATGGTCGATGCGCAGCCTGCACAGTCCATGCCGCCGATCTTCCAGCTCAGGGATGCAGGCTTGTGCTCGATCGCCGGCGCAGGCGGCGCTTCGGCATGTCCATGATCATTGCAGCAACCGCAGGCCGCCGCCGGCTCCGGGGTCGGGGCTGCCGTCGTCTTCGCGGCCACGACCGCCGTCGTGTAGCCGAGGCTGGCGACGCGCTTCTCGATCGCCTCGCGCGGGCTCTGGCTTTCGTCGAGCACGAGCGTCATCGTCTCGGACATTACCGAGAGCTTCACGTCGCTCACGCCGGGCAGCCGTTCGACGGCGCCGCGGATCGTCGCCGCGCAGCTCGCGCAGTCCATGCCGCCGACCCTCCAGCTGAGTGTCTGGAGCTTGGCATCCGCGGTCGCTGTCATGAGTCGTCTCCGCTTGTGGGCGCGATCAGACGTCCTAGATACGATCTCTAGCCACTTCAGGTTCAAGAGGGAAAATGCAGATGGACGCGAAAAACATTGCGCGCGCCATGCCGATAGGCTCGCTCTCGGACCGGACAGGCGTGAAGGTCGAGACGATCCGCTATTACGAGCAGGTCGGGCTGCTGCCGCAACCTGACCGCTCGGAGGGTAACCAGCGTCGCTATGGCCGGGCCCATGTCGAGCGCCTGGCCTTCATCAAGCATGCCCGCGACCTCGGCTTCCCCGTCGACGGCATCCGCGCACTGCTCAGGCTGTCGGACAACCCCGGCATGTCCTGCGACGAGGCGCATGCGATCTCCGTCGCCCATCTCGACGATGTCCGCCACAAGATTGCGCGGCTACGCTCGCTGGAGAAGGAACTCGAGCGTATCGCGGCGACCTGCTCGGGCGGCGTCACCGCTTGCGACTGCGCCATCATCGAGACGCTGGCAGATCACAGTCAGTGCAGTCACGACCAACATTAGATTTTCCACTGGTGGGGTGGGAGGCCAAGGTCGGCTGTCCAAAGGGGACCGTTAGATTCTCTTCTTGCCATCCGCACTGAACCGTTTGAGGAAGGCCGTCAGATCCTTGACCTCCTGTTCGTTCTTGATGCCGGGGAAGACCATTTTGGTTCCGGGTATCTTGGCCTTCGGGTCCTTGATGTAGTCGGCAAAGACGGCCTCGTCCCAGGTGATTCCGGAGTTCTTGTTGGCAACCGAGTAGCTGTACCCCTCAACCGCGCCGGAGTGGCGCCCGAACAGGCCGTTGAGCTGCGGGCCGACACCGTTCCTGGCCGTCTCCCCGACTTGGTGGCAGGCACGGCACTTGTTCCAGGACCGCTCGCCAGCCGAGATATACTGCGCGACCGCGCCGGTAGTCGATAGGGCGATGCAGGCAAGCATAGGCCAGTAGGACTGAATATCCTCGCTGCTCCCGATCGGTTCTGGGTCAGACGATGAAGCCGTCGCGGAAGGGATGGAAGAGGACCATGTCTCCTGGCTGGACGCCCGCGTTCTCGACGGTGATCTCGGCCAGGCCGTCGGCTTGGACGAGCGGCCTCAACCGAGCCGACCCACCTCGTCCGAGGATCTCGACGCCGCCGTCATCTACCAACCGCGCCGGCACGAATTCGGCTCGCCCGGAGCGTCGAGCGAAATGCGACCGGCTCGTCATGGTGCAACCCAACCGCTGACGTGAGGGCCGGCCTTCGAGAGCGCTCACCATGGCGTGCCCGAGGATGTCGCTGTCGCACGCGATGGGCGACCGGGTCGCGCTACGGACCGAGTACGTACATCTTGCGCCGCTGGCGGCACTCGTCGACGTAGCTCGTCTGCGCGGCCGGATCTCGTCGCTGGCAGGATCGCCCGATACGGACCCGGCACACCGCGCTGCGCTCGAACGGTTCCTAGCCACCCCGGAGAGACCCAGATCGCTGCGGTTGAGATCGGTGGGCAGAGCTCGTTGATACTCGCCTTCCAACATGCCCAACCCGCACTTCATCAAGAATGGGGCGGCAACATTCTTAGCCGGTTTGAGCCGACATATAACTTGAATTCGTCGACTTTAACCGACATTATCTGGCGTGGAGGAATCTCATGCGCCGCGGCCATCTTTTAAGCACCCCGCCTTATGAAGTGGAGACAGCCTTAAAGCGCCTAGGCGCGAACCTGCGCACGGCGCGCCTGCGCCGCAACATCACGCTCGCCGACGTTGCCGCGCGCATCGGCGCCAGCCGCGAGGTGATCGGCGAGGCAGAGCACGGCAAGCCGTCCACCAGCATCGCCATCTATACCGCCCTTCTGTGGTCGTACGGCCTGGTCGAGCGCCTGGAGTCGCTCGCCGATCCCGCAACGGACGAAGAAGGCCTGCGACTAGCGAGCCTGCGGGAGCGACGCCACGCCAGCACGCCCCAGTCCTTCGATGACGACTTCTGAGGCCGCCCATGCCCGCCGCCTATGTCTATATGACGCTCCCGGGCGCCACGGCGGCAGTCACCGCCGGGCGCTTCGAGCTTGTCGACCGTAACGACGTCGCTGTGGGACGGTTCGTCTACGGCCGGCGCTATCGCGAGCGCGCGGATGCCGTCGAGATCGATCCGGTCGAGTTGCGCCTCGGTCGCGCCGGCTATGAAACAGTGCGTCTGAAGGGTGTCTTCGGTGCATTGCGGGACGCCGGGCCGGATTTTTGGGGCCGCCAGGTGATCGAGAAGCACGCCGGCCTTGGGCAAATGGGCGAGCTCGACTACCTGCTGCACTCGCCAGACGATCGCGCCGGCGCCCTGGGTTTTGGCCTTGGCGTCGAGCCGCCCGCGCCTGCGCGTAACTTCAACAAGACCTGGGACCTGGAGAAGCTGCAGGCGCTCGCCGACGCGCTGCTCGTGGACGCGCCGCCTCGAGACGCCGCGCAGGTCGAGGAGCTGCTGCTGCTCGGCACCTCGATGGGCGGCGCCCGGCCCAAGGTCGTGGTCGAGAGTGAGGACGCGCTCTGGCTCGCCAAGTTCAACCGCACGGATGACCGCTGGAATATGGCGCGCGTTGAGCACGCCACACTCCGGCTTGCCCGCCAATGCGGTCTGCAGACGGCAGAGTCGCAGATCGCCAGCATCGGCGGTCGCGACGTTCTGCTGGTCAAGCGCTTTGACCGCACGCGCGTCGAGGACGGCTACGCCCGCGCCCGTATGGTCAGCGCTTTGACCCTGCTCGAGACCGACGAGACGCTCGAGGGACGGGCGCGCTGGTCCTATGTCGTGCTGGTCGAGACCCTGCGCCGCATCAGCGAGCGCCCCACCGACGACGCGCGCGAGTTGTTCCGCAGGATGGTATTCAACGCCCTTGTCTCCAACACCGACGATCATCCGCGCAACCACGCGGCCGTCGCGCCAGGGTCTGGCTGGCGCCTTTCGCCGGCCTACGACCTGACGCCGACGCCTTCGATCGGAGAGGAGCGGCGCGACCTCGCCATGGCCTGCGGCGCGCAGGGTCGGTTCGCCAACGCGGCCAACCTATTGAGCGAATGCCGCCGGTTTCTCCTCGCTCCCGATGAAGCAAAGGCGCTGGTCGATGAGATGACCGAAGTCGTGGCCCGCGAATGGTACGCGACGGCCCGCGCCTGCGGCGTCAGCGAGGCCGACTGCGAGGCGATCAAGCGGGCCTACGTATACCCAGGCTTCTCGGCTGGAGCTCAGCCGGGCAGCAGAGCCAAGTTGTAGAACGGACGATCCGACTGGGCAGTGAACCGCCCCGGGTTTGTCGGAGGCCCCAACTCCTGAGAGGATGGGGCTATGACGAGCAAGACGACGAACAAGTTCTCGCCTGAGGTGCGTG
>NZ_FOKP01000015.1 GCF_900112185.1 Allobosea sp. CRIB-10
GACTTGCAGGGTCACGCATCACATCCCCTGGCGGCTGCTGCGCGGCGTCCTCAACGGCGATCGCCTCGACGAGCTGCACAAGCGCCTGGTCTGCCAGAAATGCGGCACCAGGCCGGCGCCCGAGGATGTCTGCATCCCGGAGCCGGTGAAGTTTCCGGGCGGGCCGCTGTACGGGCCGAGCTGAACGTTTCGCGGGCTCCATTGACATACGCAAAAATGCGTATAGACTCCATCCTGTCAGCAAACGCTGGCGCCCGGCGCCTCCCGGCAATGAGGGGCAGGACCACGACGATGGCCACGATCCGCATCCCCGTCTACGCCCAGGACAGCCACAACTACCTGACCTCCTCCGACCACGTGCACTATTCCTGGCGGTCGGCCGAGAGCTTCGTCCACACTTACGCGGAGCCGATGTCCGGCCGCGACACCGGCTGCATCGATTACTCGGCCGAGGATAGCCGCCTGATCGGCCACATCGTCGCTCCGGCCGGCTCGAAGACCTATGTCAGCGTCTGCGAGATGGAGTGCCTGGCGCTGCCGGGAGACCGCTCCGGCTACGACATCTACGAGGCCGTCATGATCGCGAAAGCCGGCGAGTGCGGCCTCTCCTGGGAGCGGGCTCAATGAGCCCCTCCATCAATCGCGGCAGGCTCGTCGTCCAGGAGCTGGGCGCGGGCTGGGTGAGCAAGTTCACCGGGACGCTCCGCCCGCCGAAGGGCTGGGAGGCCGTGGCCGAGGTCAAGCGGCTCGACAAGGAAAGCGGCTGGTCCCTCATGATCCGCAACCAGCGCACCGGAGTGCTTGCGGCTTGGTATGGCGGCAGCATCGAGAGCCTGCCGCAGGACAAGGCGCGGGCCGCGCTCTCGGCCCTGCTCGGCGAGGACGGGGCAGATGCGGACGAGCTCCCCGCCAACGCCGCCGATGGCGGCCGCGAGGTCGCCGCCCTCCTGCAGGAATGGCGGGGCAAGGCGGCGATGACGCAGGGTGATGCTGCCTCGCTGCTAGGCGTGCCGCTGCGCACCTATCAGGGCTGGGAGGCCGGCCGCGTCGGCAATACGCTGCGCCGCCTGATTGTGCTCGCGCTCAAGGCCTTCGACTGAGAGAGTGCCAGCGCTCCCGCCTGCACCATGCCGACCTGGCGATCCAGCGTGACAGTTCGAGATCGGGCGTCATGCCCATTCTTCCGCCCCATGCGATTGAGTTTGCTACATTTTCCGGAACTGTCATGCAGGCGCTCGCCATATCGGCAAATCATGACAGTTCCGGCGGGCGCCGCGACGGGATTTCAATGAGTTAGCGCCGATCCCGATTTCTGGCTTTCTGCCTTTCGGGATTTCTGGCCACGCAGGCCGCGAAAGATCAAATGGCAATAACCGCCGCGCCCTTCGCCGCCTAAGCCCTTGCAGCGCCGCCGCTTTCCGCCTGATCCCGGATAGTCCCGGCTAATCCCGCCTCATTGCCATGTGATTGTTCGTTTCACACTCGTCTTATGTCTGCCCCGGCCGCAGCTTGTAAAAGACGTGCCGGCCGATAGTGTCCATTTTTTTCAGCTTTCGCGCCCAGTACGGACGAACGTAGTCCGCGTGGTAATGCGTGGAGGCGCCGACTTCCGCCAGATAGGTCGTGCCGTCATAGACCTCGCGGGCGATGCGGACCGCGTCGCGCCAGGGGCCGGGCTCGGTGATGCGCAGCGACTTGCCCTCGCAGGCGAAGGTGAACTGGCAGGCGAGATGGCGGCTGGCGTTCTGGTAGACCGCGCCGCAGACCGTGTTCGGGTAGAGCCCGCTCTTGACCCGGTTGAGCACGACCTGCGCCACGGCGGCGCGGCCCTGCTCGCCCTCCGAGCGGGCCTCGAAATAGACCGCCTCGGCCAGGCAGCGCTGCTCCTTGGCCATGTTCTCCGGCGCGATCAGGCTGGTATAGATCTGCTTCTCATTGGGGTCGACGGTGCGCAGGTCCGTGCTCGGTCCGCGCTCCGATTTGGCGATGCGGCTGCGCGATTTCGGCTCGGCGGCGACGGGCGCCATCTGCATCGGCGTCGCCGAGGCAGCGCCGGCGCTGCCGGTGGCTGTCGGCGTGCTGGAGGACTGGCCGAGTGCCGTGGGGACGGTCGGTGTCGCGCCGTCGAGGTTTTCCGGGGCGAGTTCGCCATGGCGCGGCGAGCCGAGGCTCTTCGGCACCGCGGCCGGCGAGGATTCCGACAGGGCCGGGTCGGTGACACCCTCATCGCGCAGGAAGGGCTCGAAGCCGAGCGGCGGCTCCTCCGGGCTTTCCTGCGCTTCCAGCGAGAAACCGCCCGAGATCAGCCCGGGCTGGGTGTCACCGAAGACGACCTGTTCGAGCTCGCCGGGCGGGCCGTTGCGGGTCAGCGTCGGGCGCAGCGATATGATCGGGTCACCCTTGCTGCTGCGGTCGACCTGCGGGAAGGCGCTGGCCGAGCGCTTCATGTCCTCGCGCGGCTGGCGCGGATCGATCGCGAAGGTCCGCTCCGGCGTTTCGAAGGAGAGGCGCGCCGGTTGGATCAGGCGGGCATAGGCACGCTCCGGCAGATGGAAGGCGCTGGCGGCGACGAGCAGCGACGGGCCGTCCGCGAGTTCGGAGAGTGGCCCCGGGGCCGTGCGCGCGATCAGCGAGCCTGGCGGGCCGAGTGGGGCTGGATTCTGGCCGGCCGAGGCGGTGAAGGAGACCAGCATGCCGGCCGAGAGCGCCCAGGGCGCGACCGTCGCCAGCGCCCAGCGCAGACGCTGCCAGCCCACTCGCTTCGATCGCCGACGCAGACGCAACTGACCCAGGCCCTCATATCCAGAAGACGAAAGCGGAATGGCCGCAAATCCGGATGATGCAAATTCGCGACAGTTCGATAATCCCTTGTCAGGGTTGAAGGTGGGTTAACGTGGCACCGCCGATTGCCTCGGCCGGTCGCAGGGACGGGCACCCACAGCCCCTTCATCCTGAGGAGCAAGCACAAGCTTGCGTCTCGAAGGATGCTCCAGTGAGTTGCGGAGCCTCCTGGAGCATCCTTCGAGACGCCATTCCCATGGGAATGGCTCCTCAGGATGAGGGCTGGGGGGATGAACGGGCTTGTGCCAGCCTCCGCCAAAAGACGGCTTTCCCGATCGGGGATTTGTCCCTTATGCTGCGCCGCAACAAAGGGAGAGAGACATGAATGCCACCGCCCTCAAGGCTGATTCCGAGGCCAATGCCGTCGCGCTGATCGCCGCCGCCTTGCCCGGTTTCGAGGCTCTGCTGGAGGAAGCGGTCGCCGCCGTCAGGCAGAAGGTGCTGGTCGACGGCCGGATTTCCGCGGCCAAGCTCGAGCAGGAGCAGCACGCCGCCCATGGCCTCTCCTGGCTCGCCACCTATGTGATGGCCCTGCGCGAGCTGAAAGCCTATGGCGAGCGCCTGCAAAGCGAGGATCGCTACGGCGCGATCGAGGACTACGCGATCCGGATCGGCGCCGGCGAATACGCCGCCCAGATCTTCGGCGGCATCCCGATGAGCCAGGGCGAGATCGTCCGTCTGCCGACGCTCGGGCTTTCGGCCAAGGCCGTCGCCGCCGCCTGCTCGGACGCCGCCGAGCAACTGATCGCCGAAGGCAACACACCGGAAAACCGCGCCCGCTTCGTCGCCCTGTTCAGCCAATCGCAAGGCCTCGCCAGCGTCGGCGACCCCGGCCTCGACGAGACGCTCGAAGCGATCCGCTCGGAGATGCGCCGCTTCTGCGAGCAGCAGGTGACGCCGCATGCGCATGAATGGCACCTGCAGAACGAGTACATCCCGCTGCCGGTGGTCGAGCAGATGGCCGAGCTCGGAGTCTTCGGCCTGACCATCCCCGAGGAATTCGGCGGCATGGGCCTGTCGAAGGTCTCGATGTGCGTCGTCTCCGAAGAGCTCTCGCGCGGCTATATCGGCGTCGGCTCGCTCGGCACCCGCTCCGAGATCGCCGCCGAGCTGATCCTCAACGGCGGTACCGACGAGCAGAAGGCCTATTGGCTGCCGAAGATCGCTTCGGGCGAGATCCTGCCCACGGCGGTCTTCACCGAGCCGAACACTGGCTCCGACCTGGCATCGCTGCGCACCAAGGCGGTTAAGGACGCTGATGTCTGGAAGGTCTACGGCAACAAGACCTGGATCACCCATCCCGTCCGCGCCGACATCATGACGCTGCTGGTCCGCACCGATCCGGACGCGCCGGGCTATCGCGGCCTGTCCATGCTGATCGCCGAGAAGCCGCGCGGCACCGACGCCGATCCGTTCCCGGTCGAGGGGCTGACCGGCGGCGAGATCGAGGTGCTCGGCTATCGCGGCATGAAGGAATACGAGCTCGCCTTCGACGGCTTCGAGGTCAAGGGGGAGAACCTGCTCGGCGGCGTCGAAGGCCAAGGCTTCAAGCAATTGATGCAGACCTTCGAGGCTGCCCGCATCCAGACCGCGGCCCGCGCGCTCGGCGTCGCGCAATCGGCCTTCGATCTCGGCCTGCGCTATGCCCAGGAGCGCATCCAGTTCGGCAAGCCGCTGATCGCCTTCCCGCGCGTCGCCGATAAGCTCGCCATGATGGCGGCCGAGCTCGTCATCGCCCGCCAGCTCACCTATTTCGCCGCCCGCGAGAAGGACGCCGACCGGCGCTGCGACCTCGAGGCCGGCATGGCCAAGCTGCTCGGCGCCCGCGTCGCCTGGGCGGCGGCCGACAACGCGCTGCAGATCCATGGCGGCAACGGCTTTGCGCTGGAGTACCCGGTCAGCCGCGTGCTCTGCGACGCCCGCATCCTCAACATCTTCGAGGGCGCGGCCGAGATCCAGGCGCAGGTGATCGCGCGGCGACTGGTCGAGGGCTGAGGGGGAAGTTCGGGCTTGCAGTAAAGCGCGCGAGCCCTCTCCCGGAACGGGGGAGGGTTGGGAGGGGGCAGCGCTGAGGCTGGTTGATATAGTGACAGCCCCCTCTCCATCTCTCCCCCGTTCCGGGAGAGAGGGCCTGTCGCGGTTCCCGCGCTTCGTTCAGAGACTCGCCGCCGCCCGCGCCGCCTGGTCGTACTGGCCCGACAGCGAGCGCATCGCGGCGGCGATCTCCGACAGGCGGGCCGGGTCGATCCCGGTCGCCAGCACCGATTTGACCAGAAGCTGCTCGCGGATCTGGGCGTAGCGCTTGCAGGCTTCCTCGCCCGCAGGCGTGATCGCGACGGTCTTCTCCTTGCCCTTGCGCCCGCTCTTCAGCAGCTTCAGGCGCTCGAGCTTCTTCAGCGAATAGTTCACCAGATGCGTGTCCTCGATGTTGAGGACGAGGCAAATGTCGGCGAGGCGCTTGGCCTTGCCGCGATGGTTGACGTTGTGCAGGACGAGCACGTCCATCGGCGTCAATTCGGGGATGCCGGCAGCCGTCATGCCGCGCAGCATCCAGCGATGGAAGGCGTTTACCGTCATCGTCAGCGCGAACTCGAACTCCGACAGCGCCGGCATCGCGCCGGAGGCAAGATGGCCGGAGGAGACGATCGGGCCGAGGTTGTCGGGAGATTGCATCGTGACGTTCACCGAAGGGCGCGGGGAACCCTCTCCTGTAAGGAGAGGGCAGGGTGAGGTGTCGGCCGGTGGACCAGTGGCGCGAGCGCTGACCGCGCGGTGGGGTTCGAGCTAACGATTCCGCTCCGAACACCTCACCCCTGCCCCTCTCCTTCCAGGAGAGGGGGTCTGTCGTGGTTCCCGCGCTAATGCGGGAACAGCCTCACATCTTCTTATAGGCATCGACGATCGCCTGGCCGTCGGCGCCGGCCTTCTTCAGCCAGTCGGCGGTCAGCGTCTCGCCGGCTTTCTTGAAGCCGGCGGCGAGCGCCGCCGACGGGGCCTGCACCTTCATGCCCTTGGCCTTGAGCTGGTCGAGATACCAGTTGGTCTTCTCTTCCCACATCTTCCAGCCGCGCGCCTCGGCTGTCGCGGCGGCCTTCAGGATCGCCTCCTGCGTCGGCTTGTCGAGCGCGTCGAAGGCGGCCTTGTTGACGAAGGTGGCATCCTTCGGGATCCAGGCCTGCACGTCGTAGAAATGCGTCAGCGTCTCCCAGGCCTTCGAGTCGTAGCCGGTGCCGCCCGACGACATGAAGGAATTGACCACGCCGGTCGCCAGCGCCTGCGGCAGCTCCGCCGCCTGGATCGTCACCGACTGCATGCCGAGCAATTCGCCGAGGCGGGCGGTGCCGACATTATAGGCCCGCCATTTCAGGCCCTTCATGTCCTCGATCGTGTTGAGCTCCTTCTTGGTGTAGACGCCCTGCGGCGCCCAGGGGACCATGAACAGCAGCTTGACGCCCTGGCTCTCGAGCTTCTTCTCGACCGCCGCCTTCGAGGCCGCATAGAGCTTTTTCGAGTCGGCGAAGGAGGTCGCCAGGAACGGCACCACGTCGATGCCGAAGATCGGATCCTCGTTCTCGTGGATCGACATCAGCACCTCGCCCATCTGGGCCTGGCCGCTGGCGACCGCGCGCTTGATCTCGGGCGCCTTGAACAGGGAGGCGCCGGGGTGGACGGTGATCTGCAGCTTGCCTGACGTCGCGGTCTCGACGTCCTTGGCGAAGAGGACGAGGTTCTCCGAATGCGGGTTGTCGGCCGGGTAGGCGGCCGGCAGGTTCCACTTGGTCTGGGCCGCGGCGGGGGCGGCGAGCGCGAAGGCGCTGCAGCCCAGTGCGAAGGCGGCGATCGCGGTTCTGCGATTGAACATGTCGTTGTCCCTCTCTTGCTTGGTCTTGGTTGCTCGGTCTTGAACTCAATCCGGGAAGGCGAGCTTTGGCAAATAGAGCACGATCTGGGGGAACGCCGTGATGATGAACACGGCGACATTGAGCAGAATGAAGAACGGAAACGCTGCCCTCGCAACCGTCCAGGTGTCCTTGCCGCTCATGTTCTGCAGCACGAACAGGTTGAAGCCGACCGGCGGCGTGATCTGCGCCATCTCGACCAGGACGACGAGGTAGACGCCGAACCAGACCGGGTCGAACCCCGCTTCCCGGATCATCGGCAGCACGATCACAGCGGTCAGCACGATCATCGAGATGCCGTCGATCAGGCAGCCGAGCAGGATGTACATGGCGGTCAGCGCCAGCACGAGCATGTATGGCGAGAGCTCCAGGCCCTTCACCCATTGCGCCAGCGCCCCAGGGATGCCCGTGAAGCCCATCGCCGCCGTGCAGAAGGCCGCGCCCGCCAGGATCAGCATGATCATGCAGGTGAGGCGCGTCGCGCTCATGATGCTTTCGAGCAGCGTCGGCCAGGTCAGCGTGCCGCTCCACCAGGCGAGCAGGAGCGCGCCGGTGACACCGAAGGCGGCGCATTCGGTCGCCGTCGCGAAGCCGAGAATGAGCGACAGGAAGACCGCCACGATCAGCAGCAGGCAGGGTGCCAGCTTCGCCGACTGGCGCAGCTTCTCGCCCAGCGGCATGGCAGGGTCGCGCGGCGGCGTCTTGTCCGGATTCAGCAGGGACCAGACGATGACGTAGCCCATGTAGAGCGACATCACGAGCAGGCCGGGCAGGAAGCCGCCGAGAAAGACCTGCAGCACCGAGACATTGGCGGTGACCGCGTACACCACCATCGGGATCGAGGGCGGGATCAGGAGCCCGAGCGTTCCCGAGCCGGCGAGCGTGCCGAGGCTGAGCCGCTCATCATAGCCGCGCTTCTTCAGCTCCGGCAGGGAGATCTTGCCGATCGTGGCGACGGTCGCGGCCGACGATCCCGAGACCGCCGCGAAGATGCCGCAGCCGACGATGTTGGTGTGGATCAGGCGGCCCGGCAGCCATTGCAACCAGGGTGAGAGGCCCTGGAACATCTGCTCGGACAGCCTCGTCCTGAACAGGATCTCGCCCATCCAGATGAAGAGAGGCAGGGCAGCCAGCGTCCAGGAGGCCGTGGCGCTCCAGACGGTGGTCGCCAGCACCTGGCCGATCGGGACATTGGTGACGAGGTTCATCGCCATCAAGCCGACCAGGCCGAGGCCGACGGCGATCCAGATGCCGCTGCCGAGGACGACGACGAGGAAGAGCAGGAGGGCGAGCGAGAGTTCGGGCAGGGACATCAGACGCCTCCGCCCTGCGCGACGCGCTCGACCAGTTCCTCGACGGATTTCGGCGGCTCGGGCTGATAGGTGGGCCGGCCGCCGCGCGCCACGATGATCCATTCATCGATCAGCGCGATCAGCAGTATGCCGAGGCCGATCACCATGGCGAGCTGGGGAATCCAGAGCGGCACGGAGATGACGCCGGTCGACATGTCGTTGAAGCGCCAGGAATCATGCGCGAGACGCCCGGCCTGCCAGGTGAAATAGCCGATGAAGGCCGATGCGACGGTGAGCGAGACCAGTTCGGCGGCCTGCCGGGGCTTGCCGTGCAGCCGCTCGATCAGCAGCCCGACGCGGATCATCTCGCCGCGCTTGAAAGTGTGGGCGAGTCCGAAGAACGCCATCGCCACCAGCGCCCATGAGGCGAAATCGTCGCCGGAGGGAATGTTGAAATTGATCTCGCGGCCGATCGACAGGAGCATCATCAGCACGAAGATCGCGACGAGGCTGATGCCGGAAAGCCAGCCGGCGACGAGATAGAGCGCGTCGAGGAAGCGGCGGATCATGCGCGCGCCTCCGGACGGCGTGATGCCACGCCAGCCGATTGCGCCATGCGCAAAGCAGCGGTTGCCAGGACCGGTCCCGTCATGAAAGCCTCCCCTTGGATCGGCCCGGCCCCTCAGCCATGTCCCGATCTCTGACGGCGATCCTAATCGTCGAAATGGGCTTGTCAACGTTTCATCGACGATTTATCGATGAAATGTCAAAATGCCTTCCTGGCCAATAAATCGGGGGATCGGATCATGAGCGGCCGTTGGGACTTCTGGATCGACCGTGGCGGCACCTTCACCGATGTGATCGGCCGCGATCCCGCAGGCAAATTATATGCCCGCAAGCTGCTCTCCGAGAATCCCGGCGCTTATCGCGACGCCGCCGTCCAGGGGATCCGCGACCATCTCGGCCTGAAGCGCGGTGAGCCGATCCCGGCCGCGACGGTCGGCGAAGTCCGCATGGGCACGACGGTCGCGACCAATGCGCTGCTCGAGCGCAAGGGCGACCGCACCTTGCTGGTCACCACCAAGGGTTTCCGCGACGCGCTGCGCATCGGCTACCAGGCCCGGCCCGATATCTTCGCCAAGGAGATCATCAAGCCGGAGCAGCTTTACGACGCCGTGGTCGAGATCGAGGAGCGCGTGCTCGCCGACGGCGCGGTCGAGAAGGCTGCCGACGAGGCGGCGATCCGCGCCGCCTTGCAGGCGCAGTACGATGCCGGCTTCCGCGCCGTCGCCATCGCCTTCATGCACGGCTACCGCTACCCGGCGCATGAGCAGCTCGCCGCCAAGGTTGCCCGCGAGATCGGCTTCCCGCAGGTCTCGGTCAGCCATGAGGTCTCGCCGCTGATCAAGCTGGTCGGGCGCGGCGACACCGCCGTGGTCGACGCCTATCTCTCGCCGATCCTCGCCCGCTATGTCGCGCAAGTCTCCGAGGAGCTCGACATCGCCCGCACCGGCGCGCGGCTAATGTTCATGATGTCCTCGGGCGGCCTCACCGCTGCCGAGTTGTTCCAGGGCAAGGACGCGATCCTCTCCGGCCCGGCCGGCGGCGTCGTCGGCCTCGCCGAGACCGGCCGCTCGGCCGGCTTCGACAAGGTCATCGGCTTCGACATGGGCGGCACCTCGACCGACGTCGCCCATTTCGACGGCGAGTATGAGCGCGCCTTCGAGACCGAGGTCGCTGGCGTGCGCATGCGTGCGCCGATGATGCTGATCCACACCGTTGCTGCCGGCGGCGGCTCGATCCTCCACTTCGACGGTTCGCGCTTCCGCGTCGGCCCCGATTCCGCTGGCGCCAATCCCGGCCCGGCCGCCTATCGCCGCGGCGGCCCGCTCGCCGTGACCGACGCCAATGTCATGGTCGGCAAGCTGATCCCGTCCTATTTCCCGGCGATCTTTGGCCCCGGCCAGGACCAGCCGCTCGATGTCGCAACGGTGCGCGAGAAATTCGCGGCGCTCGCATCGGAAGTCGGTGACGGTCGCACGCCCGAGGAGGTCGCGGACGGCTTCGTCCAGATCGCCGTCGCCAACATGGCTGAGGCGATCAAGAAGATCTCGGTCCAGCGCGGCTACGACATCACCCGCTATGCGCTGAACTCCTTCGGTGGCGCCGGCGGCCAGCATGCCTGCCTCGTCGCCGACGCGCTCGGCATCAAGACCGTGCTGCTGCACCCGTTCTCCGGCCTGCTCTCGGCCTATGGCATGGGCCTCGCCGAGATACGCGCGACCCGCACCGCGGCGCTCGACGTGCCCTTGGATGCCGACGCCAAGGCGGCGATCGGTACGCTTGCCGACAGGCTGGGCGCCGAGGCGAAGGGCGAAGTCGCCGGGCAGGGCGTGGCCGAGGCCGACATCGCCATCCATGTCCGCGCCCATATCCGCTATGCCGGCACCGACACCGCGATCGCGACGCCGTTCGGCAGCCGCGCCGAGATGCAGGAGGCCTTCCAGGCGGCGCACAAGGCCCGCTTCGGCTTCATGGACGAGACCAAGGCGCTGGTCGTCGAAGCCGTCGAGGTCGAGGCCGTCGGCGGCGGCGCCCGCTTCGAGGAGGAAGCTGCCGCCGAGAACGCCGGCGAGCCCGAGATCGCCGAGCGCACCCGCTTCTTCTCCAAGGGGCAATGGCACGAGGTGGCGATCGTCCGGCGCGAGGCGATGGCGCCGGGCCAGGGCATCGCCGGCCCGGCCATCGTGATCGAGCCGAACCAGACCGTGGTGGTCGAGGACGGCTGGACCGCCAAGCTGACGGCGAAGGATCATCTCGTCCTGACCCGCAGCAAGGCGCTGGTGCAGCAGGCGGCGATCGGTACCAAGGCCGACCCGGTCATGCTCGAGATCTTCAACAACCTGTTCATGTCGATCGCCGAGCAGATGGGCGTGACGCTGCAGAACACCGCCTATTCCGTGAACATCAAGGAGCGGCTGGACTTCTCCTGCGCGGTCTTTGACCAGACCGGCGCGCTCGTCGCCAACGCCCCGCACATGCCGGTGCATCTCGGCTCGATGGACCGCTCGGTCGAGACGGTGATCTCGAACAATCCGGTGATCCGCCCGGGCGATGTCTATTGCCTCAACGCGCCCTATAATGGCGGCACGCATCTGCCCGACATCACGGTCTGCACCCCGGTCTTCGACAATGAGGACAGGAACATCCTGTTCTGGGTGGCGAGCCGCGGCCACCATGCCGATGTCGGCGGCACCGCGCCGGGCTCGATGTCGCCGCTGGCGACCAATATCGAGGAAGAGGGCGTCTATATCGACAACTTCAAAATCGTCGATCAGGGCCGCTTCTGCGAGGAGGAACTGCTCAAGCTCCTGACCGGCGCGCGCTATCCCGTCCGCAACGTCGTCCAGAACGTCAACGACCTGAAGGCGCAGATCGCCGCCAACGAGAAGGGCGTTGCCGAGCTGCGCAAGATGATCCGCTCCTTCGGCCTCGATGTCGTCCAGGCCTATATGGGCCATGTCCAGGACAACGCCGCCGAGAGCGTCGCGCGCCTGCTGACCCGCCTGCACGACAGCGAGTTCACCTATCCGATGGACCAAGGCTGCGCGATCAAGGTGAAGATCACGATCGATCGCGAGAAGCGCGAGGCCACCGTCGACTTCACCGGCACCTCGCCGCAGCGGCCGGACAATTTCAACGCGCCGGCGCCCGTCACCCGCGCCGCCGTGCTCTATGTCTTCCGCGTCATGGTCGACGATGCGATCCCGATGAATGCCGGCTGCCTCAGGCCGATCAAAGTGATCGTGCCGGAAGGCTCGATGCTGGCGCCGCGCTATCCGGCCGCCGTCGTCGCCGGCAATGTCGAGGTCAGCCAAGCCGTGACCAACACGCTGTTCGGCGCGCTGGAGGCGATGTCGTCCTCGCAGGGCACGATGAACAACCTGACCTTCGGCAACGACCAGTACCAGTATTACGAGACGATCTGCTCGGGATCGCCGGCCGGGCCTGGCTTCAACGGCACCTCGGGCGTCCACGTCCACATGACCAATTCGCGCCTGACCGATCCGGAGATCCTGGAGACGCGCTTCCCGGTCGTGCTGGAGGATTTCCACATCCGCGCCGGCTCGGGCGGCAAGGGCGAATGGAATGCCGGCGACGGCACCAGCCGCACCATCCGCTTCCTCAAGACGATGGACTGCGCCATCCTCGCCTCGCACCGCAAGGTCCGTCCCTTCGGCATGAAGGGCGGCGAGCCGGGAGAGCTCGGCCGGACGCTGGTCCGGCGGCTTTCGGGAGAGGTCGAGGAGCTGAAGCCGAGTGACCAGACGCTGCTCCAGGCCGGCGAAGCGGTCACCGTGATCACGCCGACCGCCGGTGGGTATGGCAAGCGCAAGGGCTGAGGTTCAAGCCAGATCGGTCTGCGCGAAATCGTTGCCCTTGTAGAGCAGGGCTGCGCCATATTCCTTGGCGCAGGCATAGGCGAAGCAGTAGCCGAAGTTGAGCTTGGCCGGGCTGCCGACCGCTCGCCCATAGCGTTTTGCCGCCTCGATCGCGGCCCGGCCGATTGCGGGCGAAATCTCGATTTCGCGCGCTTTGATGTTCGCCGCGAACAAGGCGACGCTGCTCTGAGCCTGGTCGATCAGGGAGGAATCCAGTTCGCTGCCCGTGTCGCGCGCCTTTTTCGCCGCCAGCGACATGACGGCCTCGAACAGGCCCGGTGGCGAGATGAGAAAAGGAGCTTGGGCAGCTTCGAGTCTGTCGAGCAGGACCTCGGCGTCGTCCTCCCGTCCGAGTATTGCGACGATCACGGACGCATCCAGATAGGTCACGCTTCGTCCCACATCTCGTCGAGAAAGGCCTTGACGTCAAAGTCGCTTTTGCCTTGCCCCATCGCGTCGGCGAGCGCGAGGCTGGGTGCTATCCGTTCGCGCAGCGAACGGGCGCTCTCCAACCGCTCAAGCTCCTGTTCGAGTGCTCGACGCACGACTTCCGTCTTTGTCCGCGCGCCGGTTGCCTTCTGCAAGCGGGTCGCGAGTTCGTCGACGGTGCGGTCGCGGATGTAGAGGGACATGGCTTGATTTTCATATGAATATTCATATCAGGCAAGTGAATATTCATCTGAACGACGGCACTCGCATGTCGCCGCGTCTCGTTGGGGCAAACGGCACGCGCTGCCGCTCTGGAAAGGGCGGGGTCCGAGGCTTAGGTCTGGTCTCTGAGACGGAGACCGACCATGCCCCAGACCTGGATGATCACCGGTGCCAATCGCGGCATCGGCCTGGCGTTGACGATGGAATTGCTGCGGCGGGGCGACCATGTCGTCGCTGCGGCGCGCGATCCCTGGGGCGGGGCGATGGCGGAACTCGCCGGCGTCCATGTCGGACAACTGACCCCGCTCGAACTCGACGTCACCTCCGACAGGAGCGTGGCGGCGGCCAAGCAGGCTTTCGACGGCCGGCCGATCGACGTGCTCGTCAACAATGCCGGCGTCTACGGCCCGCGCGACCGGCAGTCGGCGCTCGACATGGATTTCAAGGCTTGGCGCGAGGTCTTCGAGGTCAATGTCTACGCCCCCTTGCGGGTGGCGCAGGCCTTTCTGCCCAATGTCGAGGCGGGCTCGGGCCGCAAGATCGTCACGATCAGCAGCCGCATGGGCTCGATCGGTAGCAATCCGTCCGGCGCGATCGCCTATCGCTCCTCGAAAGCGGCGGTGAACATGGTCATGGTCGGCTTCGGCAATGCGGTGCGCGACAGCGAGGTCGCAGTGCTGCTGTTCCACCCCGGCTGGGTCCGCACCGATATGGGCGGCGGCGGGGCCGATATCCCGCCGTCCGAGAGCGCCGCCGGGCTGATCGCGACGATCGATGCGTCCGGCATGGCCCAGACCAACAGCTTCCGCAACTGGAAGGGCGAGGCGATCCCCTGGTAGGGATCAGCTGCCGCGGGTCGAGGCGAGCCAGAGCCCGCCGCCGATCAGGAAGCCGCCGCTGAACTTCGACATCAGCCGGACGCGCTTCTGCGACAGGAAGCGGCCGGCCCGGCCGGAGAGGATCGCATAGGCGCTGTCGCTGACGGCGGCGAACAGCATCGCGATCGCGCCCATGATCGCGATCTGCGTGGCGTAGTCGCGGGTCGGATCGAGGAACTGCGGGAAGAAGGCACCGAAGAAGACCAGCGTCTTCGGGTTGCTCAGCGCGACCAGCAGCCCCTGCAGGAAGAAGCCGCCACGCGGCGCGCGTGCCTCGGCCGCGCCATCGCTGATCTCACCGGCGCTGCGATACATTTTCCAGCCCAGCCAGATTAGATAGGCGGCGCCCGCGAGTCTGACCCAGTCGAACCAATGCCCCATCGCGGCGATCACCGAGCTCAGGCCGATGCCGACGATCGCGATCATGATCACGAGCCCGGCCTGCGTTCCTGCCATGTTGAGAAGCCCGGCGCGGCTACCATGCCTCAGGCTGTTGGCGATGATCAGGGTCACCGTCGGGCCGGGCACGATCACGATGACGAAGCAGGCGACGAGATAGGCGGCGAGGAGTTCGAGTGACATGGAATAGCCTCCGACGGCGGCCGCCTCGGAGGCGACGCGTCATTCCTCTCCTGTTTGCGCCAGCCTGTCGAGGGAGGGGCAGGGATGATGAAGGTAAACTTTCAGGTCGTCCCGTTGACGCCGGAGCATTGGCCGGCGCTGGAGTATCTCTTCGGCCCGCAAGGCCCCTGCTATGGCTGCTGGTGCAATCATTTCCGTATGCCGCCGAAACTGCGCAAGCCGCTGCTCGGCGAGGGCGCGCGCCAGCTCTTCGAGGACAGGGTGAGGAAGGGCCCGCCGCCCGGCGTGCTCGCCTTCGCCGGTGATGTCCCGGTCGGCTGGCTGCAGATCGGGCCACGGGCGCATGTGCCCGAGTGGAACAATCCGCGCCGCGCCTCGACGCCGCTGCCGGATGCACCCGCTGAGGACGAACGCAACTGGGCGGCCTCCTGCTTCTTCGTCCGCAAGGGCTTTCGCGGCCAGGGCGTCACGGCGGCGCTGCTGGCCGGTGGGCTGGATTTCGCCCGGGTGAGCGGCGCGCGCCTGATCGAAGCCGCGCCGATGGACAATGAGGGGAAGCGCAGTGCCGACGGCCTCTATGTCGGTCCGGAGAGCGTGTTCCAGCGCGCCGGTTTCGCCGAGGTCGCGAGGCAGAAGCCCGGCCGGCCGCTGATGCGCTTCGTCCTCTGACTGCCTGTTCGAACGTCCCCTCATCCCGAGGAGCGGCCGGAGGTTGCGTCTCGAAGGATGCTCCAGTTGTCTCCGGAGCCTCCTGAAGCATCCTTCGAGACGCCGCTGACGCGGCTCCTCAGGATGAGGGCTCAAGGAAGAGACAAGGTCGCAGAAGGAGCGGCAGCTTTTCCGGGAGTCCTGTCAAGTCAAATATTTTATATTTTTTAGATACTTAGCTGGCTCCGTTAAGGATCTGTTTGTCTCGCATTTGCGAAAGCTCTGCCCGCTGGCGAAGCGGTGAAGACGATGCGGCCGTTCGGGCTTACAGCCAAGATCACAGTCCTGTTCGCGATCTTCGGGATCGCGGCTGCACTCGGTTTGGCGAGTGCGGTCAGCGGGCTCGATTCCGTCCATGAGATCGACCGAGAGGCCTTCGCCGGCCAACAGCTCGCCAACAAGGCCGCGCTGCTGTCGAGCCGGGTCGCGCAGGCTTCGCTCCTCAGCCGCTTCGACGATGCGAGCGAGCCGCGTGCAGTCCAGACGGCGCTCGACCAGCTCGACGAAGCGGTCGAACTGGTCGATTCGGCCGGCGCCAATCTGATGTCGTCGCTGCCGGTAGGTCTGTTGCAGGCCAACGCCTCGCTGGACCCGCGCATAAAAACCTTCATCGCCTTCCAGCGCGACATCGTCGATATCGGCCGGCGCGTCTCGCCCAAGGCAGCACTGATCGAAGCGTCGGCAGTCGAGGCGCGCGAGAACGTCCGCCAGATCATCGCGGCGACGGCGCGCTTGCGCGACGATCTCGACCGTCAGGCCGGACTCGCAGCCAGCCGTGCCGGCGACCTGGCGAGGAAGGTCCGGCTGCGCGTGATCCTGATCGCCGCTGGCCTGCCGCTGGCCGGCGGGCTGCTCGCGATCCTGCTGCTGCGGACCTATCTGACCCGGCCTTTGCGCGTGCTGATGGAGACCATCGCCAGCGTCACCTCCTCCGACCGGGTCGTCGAGGTGCCCTATGGCAAGCGCCGCGACGAGATCGGCCAGCTCGCCCGCACGGTACGCACGCTGAGCGAAGTCCGCGCCACACTGGTCACCCGCGATGCCGAGGCCGACCTGGCGCAGCAGCATCGGCAGCAGCGGACGGAGGAACTGCACAGGATCGCCCAGGAGTTCGAGACGCGCATCGGTCGCCTGCTCGCCGATATCGGCCGGCTGAGCGAGGGGTTGCGGGCGGCGCTCGCCGCATCCGCACTCCGAGCCGGACAGATCTCGCATAGCGGAAGCGCTGCGGCGCAGGCCGTCGCCGGAGCTGGCGAGGAGGCGATAAGCATCGCTGATGCCGCTTTGCGGCTGGAGGAGGTGGTCGAGCAGATCAATCGCGAGGTCCGGCGCGTCTCGGAGACCGCGAGCCTCGCGACCCGGGACGCCGCCGGCACGGTCGGCCTTGTCGGCAGATTGACCGAGAACGCCGGCAAGATCCGCGACGTCGTCCAGTTGATCGAAGCGATCGCCCGGCAGACCAACCTGCTCGCTCTCAACGCCACGATCGAGGCGGCTCGTGCCGGCACGCATGGCCGCGGCTTCGCCATCGTCGCCAGCGAGGTCAAGGCGCTGGCGACCCAGACCGCCGACGCGACGGCGCAGATCTCGGCCCGGATCGCGACGGTGAACACGGCGCTGTCGCAGGCCGCTCAGGCGATCACCGGCATCGCCAATCGCGCCGGTGCGGTCGAGCAGGCAAGCACCGAGATCTCGACCATGGTCGCCTCGCATACCGGCCTGCTGCAGGGGCTTGGCGAGACCATCGCCCGCATCTCGGTGGTCACCGGGCAGGCCGCCAGCGCCGTGACGACGATCGCCGGCGCCAGCGTCCAGACCGCCTCCCACGCCGAGCAAGGCGCCACAGGAGCCCGTCAGCTCGACGAGCGCATCTCTGCCTTGCAGGCGGAGGCGGACGAGTTCGCCCGAAGGCTGCGCGCCGCCTGATCCGGCTTGCCTTGGCCGCCCGACTCGCGGCCTTGTGCGCCATGCTCAACAGCATCCGCATCCACCCATGAGCTGGTCGCCGCAGCAGGACGCGGCGCTCGCCGCCGTGGCCGATTGGCTGAAGGCCGGCTCGCCGCAGCTCTTTCGCCTGTTCGGCTATGCCGGCACCGGCAAGACCACGCTCGCCCGCCACATCGCCGAGGGCGTCGACGGCACCGTCGTCTTCGCCGCGTTCACCGGCAAGGCGGCGCTGGTGCTGCGCAACAAGGGTTGCGAGGGCGCGCAGACCATCCACTCGCTGATCTACCGCTCGCGCGGGGTCGACGAGGAGAGCCCGACCTTCGTGCTCAACCGCGAGAGCACCGCCGCCAAGGCCAAGCTGATCATCATCGACGAGTGCTCGATGGTCGACGAGGAGCTCGGACGCGACCTGCTCTCCTTCGGCACGCCGGTGTTGGTGCTGGGCGATCCGGCCCAGCTCCCGCCGGTCAAGGGCGGCGGTTTCTTCACCGAGGCCGAGCCCGACGTGATGCTGACCGAGGTCCATCGCCAGGCGGCCGACAACCCGATCGTGCGCATGTCGATGATCGTGCGCGAGGGCGGGCGGCTGGAGGTCGGCGACTACGGCGCGAGCCGGATCATCCGGCGCGCCGAGATCACGCCCGAGATCGTGCTGTCGGCCGATCAGGTCCTGGTCGGCCTCAACAAGACCCGCCGGCAATACAATGCCCGCATGCGCCAGCTCATGGGCCATGTCGCCAACGTCCCGGCGGTCGGCGAGAAGCTGGTCTGCCTGCGCAACGACAAGAGCAAGGGCCTGCTCAATGGCGGCGCCTGGATCGTGCAGGAGTTGAAGACCTCGAAGAAGGGCCTCGTCACCATGCGGGTGACGCCGGAGGACGACACCGGCGGCAAGCCGGTCAAGGTCTCGGTGCTGCCGAACTTCTTCGACGGCACCGAGGACGAGGTGCCCTGGGAACTGCGCCGCCACACCGACGAGTTCACCTTCGGCTACGCCCTCACGGTGCACAAGGCGCAGGGCTCGCAATGGGACAACATCGTCATGTTCGACGAGGCCTACGCCTTTCGCGAGCACCGGGCGCGCTGGCTCTATACCGGCCTGACCCGCGCCGCCGAGACGATCACGGTGGTGATGTGAGCTCCGCCAGCAGACGGGCGCGTTCGAGGTCCTTGGGGCGCCCGAACGCTTCGAGCATGCGCCTGAGCTCGTCCCGCTCGGGGATGTAAACGATCGTCGCGCCCACGGTGACCGCTTGCCGCGTCACCGGCTGGACCGGATGCCAGGTCTCGCCGACGCGATGCTCGAAGCCGGCCATGAGATCGACAGGTACGGGCGGCCCCGGCCATTTGGCCAGAACCCTGGACCTGAATAGCGGATTTGGCGGCGCCGGATAGGGTTCGATGCCTAGCTGCGGCAGAATGCGGCCGATATCGGCGACGCTGAGCAAGACATCAACATCCGCGACCGTGATGGGCGTCGCGCCATGCAGGGCTGCTGCGGCGCTGGCAATGATCCACTAGGGATCGCGCGCCGTGGTCATGATCGCGGCAACGGAACCGAGGGTCTCGACTAAGGGGGCAGGCAGGCTCATGGCCGCTTATAGCAGCGCCCGAACGGTTGCGACGAGGCCCGCGCCAGACCGTCACGGTAGATTGGAATTGCGCATAGCGCTGCTGGCGGAGAAGAATTTTCTTGGTATGCGATGGGCTCGTGCTAGCCCGGCAATGCATCGGAACCTGAGATGATCGCAGCTTCGACCTTCGACTTGCATATCGACCGCCGCGGCAGCAACTGCGCCAAATGGGACAAGATGGAAGCGATCTACGGCGTGCCTGCCTCCGAGGGCATCGCCATGTGGGTCGCCGACATGGATTTCCGCCCGCCGGCTTGCGTCCAGGCCGCGGTCGAGGCGATGGCCGCCCATGGCGTCTACGGCTATTTTGGCGACGAGAAGACCAATAGCGATGCGATCCGCTGGTGGATGCAGGAGCGCCATGGCTGGGAGGTCGCAGCGGATGCGATCTTCACCACGCACGGTCTGGTCAACGGTACCGCGCTCTGCGTCGACGCCTATACCAGGCCGGGCGACGGTGTCGTGCTGATGACCCCGGTCTATCACGCCTTCGCCCGCGTCATCAAAGCTGCCGGCCGCGAGGTCGTCGAATGCCGGCTCGCCCAGGAGGACGGCCGCTACGTCCTCGACATCGCCGCCTGGGATGCGCAGATGACCGGCAAGGAGACAATGCTGATCCTGTGCTCGCCGCATAATCCGGGCGGGCGGGTCTGGACCCGCGACGAGCTCCGCCAGATCGCCGATTTCTGCGTTCGCCACGACCTGATCCTGGTCTCGGACGAGATCCATCACGATCTGGTCATGCCCGGCTACAAGCACACGGTCATGGCCAATGCCGCGCCGGAGATCATCGATCGCCTGGTGATGATGACGGCGACGACCAAGACCTTCAACATCGCCGGCGCCCATGTCGGCAACGTCATCATCCCCGACGAGGCGCTGCGCGCGCCCTTCCGCGCCCGGATGAACGCGCTCGGCATCTCCCCGAATTCCTTCGGCATGGAGATGTCGACCGCTGCCTACAGCAAGGAGGGCGCCGCCTGGGTCGACGCGCTGACCGCCTATCTCGACGGCAATCGCCGGCTCTTCGACGAGGCGATCAACGCCATCCCCGGCCTGCGCTCGATGCCGCTGGAGGCGACCTATCTCGCCTGGGTCGATTTCTCCGGCACCGGCATGGAGCCGAAGGATTTCGTCGCCCGCGTGGAGAAGCAGGCGAAGATCGCGGTCAACCATGGCAACAGCTTCGGCGCCGGCGGCGACAGCTTCCTGCGCTTCAACCTCGCGACGCAGCGCGCGGTGGTGGTCGAGGCTGTCGAGCGCCTGCGGAAGGCCTTTGCCGACCTTCAGTGAGCAAAGGCTGCGGCGAGCTTTGAGCTCGCCGCTCGCCGGTCTCACAGCCGCTGTGAGGTCGTGCCCTTGGCGATGATCGGGCCCGTCGGGCGGCCGGTCGGCGAGCCGCTGGCAGGCTCCAGCGTGATCTCGAAGAGCTGATCCCGACCGAGCGGCAGATTGTCGAGCCGCAGCGGCGTCGAGCGGGCCCGATCGATCAGGCCGACAGAGCGCGGGCCGACAGCGCGGTCCCACAGGGTCCAGATCTCCAGCGCCTTGCCGGCCGGCACGTCGATGCTCTGCAGCGGCAGCATCTCGACGCGCCCATCGGCGAAGGTGTTGACCACGGCGGCGGCGATATTGCTGTCGGTCAGGAGCACCGCGACCATCAAGGGCTGGCGTTTGGCGCGATCGAGTGCGCCGAAGAGGCCGACCGCGAGCAGCACGGTCGCCAGCGCGCCGGCAAAAGCCGCGCCGCGCCAGACGAACAGGCTGTTCCACCAGTCGGCGAAGCGGCTGGTGCGGGCTGTAGCCGGGCGCGGCGCCGTCACTGATGCGGAGGCGGACGGCTGGATCAAGCCCGCCAACCCGGCCTCGATCCGGGACCAGAGATCGGCGGGAGGCGTGATCGGTGGGGCAGTCGCATCGAGCGCGGCGAAATGCCGGCGCCAGCGCTCGACCGAGGCGGCGAAATCGCGATCCGTGTCGAGACGGCGTTCGACCGCCGCGAGTTCCGCCCCGTCGAGCAGGCCGAGCACATACTCGCCTGCGAGCGCGTCGCGTTCCGGCGGGCTGAGCTGATCGTCGCGGGAGGGGCTCATCCGAGGCACTCCTTCAAAGAGAGCAGCGAACGGCGAATCCAGGACTTCACGGTGCCGAGTGGCAGCTTGAGGCGACCGGCGATCTCGCCATGGGTGAGGCCCTGCACGAAGGCGAGCAGCACGAGGCCGCGCCGCTGCGGCGACAGCGTCTCCAGGCAAGCTCGCAGCGCGCTGGCGTCAGACAGTTTCGCCATCACCGTTTCCGGATCGTCCTCCTCGCTCGCGGTCTCCTCGGCGATCGGCGTGTCGCTGGCTTCGGTGCGCTTCTCGTCGCGCAGGATCGAGAGCGCGCGGTTGCGCAGGATCGCGTAGATCCAGCTCAGGCCGGCGCCGCGCTCGGGATCGAAGCGGCCGGCATGCCTGAAGATCAGCACGAACGCATCCTGCACCGCTTCCTCCGCCAGAGCGCGGCGCTTCAAGAGACGCTGCGCCACACCGAGCATACGCGGCGACTCGGCCTCGTAGATGCGGCGGAGCGCTGATTTATCGCCCGCGGCACAGGCGAGCAGCGCGGCTTCGATCTCGCCGTGCTCTCCTGGTTGCTTCACCTCGGTCGCCATCCATCTCCCCGGTATCCGGCCGTCCTCGCGAGAGCAGCGGCCCATTGTTACGCGATGCCTGCCGCCTTGGATGCAGGCCGCGGCTTTTATTTTTTCCTCCGCATCCGGTCTTGAGACTCGCCGCTATCCGCCATGGGTGCCGCGCCGCAGCAGGCGTCGGCCAGCCCTTCAGAGATCGCGACACGAACCGGAGGACATCACATGACCAAGGCTCGCAACCTACTTCTCGCTTCCACCATTCTCAGCGCGGCTTTCGCGGCGACTGCAGCCCAGGCCGGCACGCTCGCCGTCCTGACCGGCGACGACACGCTCACCATGGTCGACACCGCGACCCAAAAGGCCGGCAAGTCGATGAAGGTCAGCGGCATCAATGGCAAGATCGCCGGCATCGACGTCCGCCCCGCCGACGGCATGCTCTATGCGCTAGCCACCGACGGCACGATCTACACGGTCGACAAGGCCGGCAAGGCGACAATGAAGTCGAAGATGGACACGGTGCTCTCGGCCAGCACGATGGCGACGGTCGATTTCAACCCGGCCGCTGATCGTCTGCGCGTCATCGGCGCCGACGGCACCAATCTTCGCGTCAATGTCGACGACGGCAAGACCACGGTCGACGGTAAGCTGAAATTCGCCGAGACCGACATGCACAAGGGCGAGACGCCGATGGTCGTCGCCGGTGCTTACAGCAATTCGGTCAAGGGTACCAAGGAGACGGCGCTCTACGACATCGACGGCAAGATCGGCGGGCTGTTGAAGCAGGCGCCGCCGAATGACGGCGTGCTCGGCGCGATCGGCAAGCTCGGCATCACCCCGAAGGCGATCGCCTTCGATATCGAGACGGCGGCCGACGGCAGCAATACCGGCTGGCTGGTGGCCGATGGCGGCCTCTACAAGCTCGACATCACCACCGGCAAGGCCGCGATGGTCGGCAAGATCGGCGGGCTGAGCGCGCCGGTGCGCGATGTCGCGGCGCTGCCGGCGATGTGAGCTGAGGGCGTCTTTCGACCTGCAGGAGGCCGCCGTTCGTCAGGGAGCGGCGGCCTTTTGCATTGCGCAAGGAGTGAGCTGGCGGTCGGGCTTTCGCCATAGTTGCAGTGGACTTTGCGAGCGGCGACGCAGGATGGCGGAGGCGAGGGCATGGCGGATTGGTCAGACCCGCGCTTGAAGATGCTGGCCTTGCAGCGCTTCGGCTTGGGCCCGAAGCCGGGGCAGGGCGGAGCGTCGGGAGATGTCCGCGAGCGCCTGCTGGCGGAGATTCGCAGCGAAGGCGCTGCTCAGCCGCGTGTCAGCTTCTCCGGCGCGGCGCCGATCGGGCGAGCGCTTTATGCGTTCGAGGATGAGGAGCGCGCCGCGCGCGAATCGCGCCGGGTTGCTGGCCAGCAAGGCATGGAGCAGGGCGTGCAGGTCGCCGCCGCGCCGCCCATGTCCGGGCAGCCGCAAGCCCAGATGCAGGCGCCGGCGCAGCCGGTTCCCCAGTTTCCGCAAGCGATCTATCGCGAGGAGGCCGTCGCCCGCGTTCAATGCGCGCTCGAAGCCGACACCGGTTTCGCCGAGCGGCTGGTGCAGTTCTGGTCGAACCATTTCTGCGTCTCGGTCGCCAAGGGCAATTTCGTCCGCGCCATGGCCGGCGCCTTCGAGCGCGAGGCGATCCGCCCCAACATCTTCGGCCGCTTCGAGGACCTGCTGATCGCGGTCGAGAGCCATCCTGCGATGCTCAACTTCCTCGACAACCAGCTCTCGATCGGCCCGGACTCGCGCGCCGGCAAACGTCGCGGCCGCGGCCTCAATGAGAACCTCGCCCGCGAGATCATGGAGCTGCACACGCTCGGCGTCTCCGGCGGCTATACGCAGGCCGATGTCACCTCGCTGGCGCGGATCATCACCGGCTGGACCGTGGTCGGCCGCGATGCCCGCCTCGGCTTCCCCGGCTCCTTCGCCTTCAATCCCGGCCTGCACGATCCCGGCGGCCAGAAACTGCTCGGCAAGGTCTACCGGCAGGAGGGCAAGGAGAAAGGCATGGCGGCGCTCGCCGATCTCGCCCGCCATCCGAGCACGGCGAGCTTCATCGCCCGCAAGCTCGCCCGCCATTTCGTCGCCGACGAGCCGCCGCAGGCGCTGGCCGCCGAGCTCGCTCGTACGTTCCGGGAGACGGGCGGCGACCTTGCCGCGTTGTCGCGAACGCTGGTGACGTCGGAGCTTGCTGCAGCTGCACCCGCGACCAAGCTGCGCACGCCGCAGGATTTCCTGATCGCAGCCTTCCGGGCGCTCGGCCGTAAGCCCGATTTCGGCCAGATCGCCGGGCCGCTCGGCGTGATGGGCCAGACGCTCTGGCAGCCTTCCGGCCCGGACGGCTATCCCGATACGAGCGCTGCCTGGGCGACGCCCGAGGGCATCAAGACCCGCATCGACGTCGCCGCCCAGCTCGGTCGGCAGGCAGCGGGCTCAGTCGCCGACCCGCGTGCGCTCGTCGAGGAGGTGCTCGGCCCGCTCGCGTCGCCGCAGACGAAACAGGCGGTGGCGCGGGCCGAGAGCAAGCCGCAGGCGCTGGCGCTGCTGCTGATGTCGCCCGAATTCCAGCGGAGGTGAGCATGGCCGCCGACGACGATGATTGCGAACGGATGACGCCCTCGCGCCGGGCCGTGCTCGGCGCGGCCAGCGCGCTCTTTGCCTGGTCCTATATGCCGAAATTTGCCCATGCGGCGGCTGGATCGCGCGATTCCCGCTTTCTGCTGGTGGTGCTGCGCGGCGCGCTCGACGGGCTCTCCGCCGTGCCGCCGCTCGGCGACCCCGCTTACGCTGATCTGCGCGAGGGCATCGCGCTCGCCAAGGACGGGCCGGAGGCGGCGCTGCCGCTCGACGGCTTCTTCTACCTGCATCCGGCGATGCCGAACCTGGCGCGACTCTACGCTGGCGGGCAGGCGGCAATCGTCCATGCCAGCGCTACCGGCTATCGCGAGCGTTCGCATTTCGACGGGCAGGACGTGCTGGAGAGCGGGCAAAGTGGGCCGGGCAAGACCGAGAGCGGCTGGCTCAACCGGCTGATCGCCAGCCTGCCGCCGGGCGAGGCGGTCTCGCGCCATGGTGCGCTCGGCGTCGGGGTCGTTCCGCCGCTGGTGGTGCGGGGCCAGGCGCCGGTGCTCGGCTGGGCGCCGCCGCGCATGGCGCGGGCCGGCGCCGATCTCGTCCAGCGTCTCGGCGATCTCTATGGCGAGCGCGATCCCGCTTTGGCGCTGGTGCTGAAGCGGGCGATCGAGACCGAACTGATCGCGTCCAGGCAGGGCGCCGAGCAGCCGCGTGGCGGCGGCGGACCCGACAGCGCCGAGGGCATGAAGCGTATCGCCGAGGGCGCGGCTCGGCTGGTCGGCGCCGAGGATGGCCCGCGCATCGCCGCGCTGGCGTTCGAGGGCTGGGACACGCATGCCAATGAGGGCGGCGCCAAGGGGCGCCTTGCCAATCTGCTCGGCGGGCTCGACGGTGCGCTCGCGACCTTCGAAAGCGGGCTGAAACCCGTCTGGAAGGATACGGTGGTGATGGTGGTCACCGAGTTCGGCCGCACCGCCCGCGTCAACGGCACGGTCGGCACCGATCACGGCACCGGCACGGTCGCCTTCCTGGTCGGCGGCGCGGTCAGGGGCAGGCGGATGATCGTCGACTGGCCCGGCCTCAACCCGGAGCAGCTGCACGAGCAGCGCGACCTCAGGCCGACCACCGACATCCGCGCGGTTGCGAAGGGCGTCATTGCCGACCTCTTCGGGCTCTCGGGGCCTGTGCTGGCCGAGAAGGTGTTCCCCGGCACCGGCGGGCTCGCGCCGATGCAGGGTTTGGTGGTTTAGCTTCCTTCTCCCCTCGAGGGGAAGGAAGAGCAGGCTCAAGCCCAGGCGCGGCTCTTGAGCTTCTCCTCATAGGCGGCGATCTTGCTCGACTTCTCCATGGTGAGGCCGATGTCGTCGAGGCCGTTGAGCAGGCAATGCTTGCGGAACGGGTCGATCTCGAAGCGGATCTCGCCGCCATCCGGACCCTTGATGCTCTGGTTGACCAGATCGACGGTCAGCGTCGCGTTCGAGCCGCGGTCGGCGTCGTCGAACAGCTTCTCGAGGTCTTCCTGGCTGACCACGATCGGCAGGATGCCGTTCTTGAAGCAGTTATTGTAGAAGATGTCGGCGAAGCTGGTGGAGATCACGCAGCGAATGCCGAAATCGAGCAGGGCCCAGGGCGCGTGCTCGCGCGAGGAGCCGCAGCCGAAATTGTCGCCGGCGACCAGGATCTCCGACTTGCGATAGGCCGGCTGGTTCAGAACGAAATCAGGGTTCTCCGAGCCATCCTCCTTGTAGCGCATCTCCGAGAACAGCGCGGTGCCCAGCCCGGTGCGCTTGATCGTCTTCAGATATTGCTTGGGGATGATCATGTCGGTGTCGACATTGATCACCTTCAGCGGGGCGGGGGTCGAGGTCAGGGTGGTGAAGGGCTGCATGGCGGATACTCCGGCAGGTCTTGTCTAGTCAGGTTGGGGCACGGCTCAATCAGAGCTGCGCCGTCAGGAGCTTGAAGCTGGCGAAGGTGAAGAAGGCTGCGAGGCAGGCTTCTGCGCGGCGGCGGATCCTGCGGTAGCCCGCCACCATCGAGGCAGTCGAGAACAGGTAGGCATAGGTCTGGTTGATCGCGAGCGAGATCGTCAGGCATCCCAAGATGATGGCGTAGAGCACCACCGCCGGCGTTTCTGGCCTGAGGCCGAGCGCGATGATCGCCGTCCAGCTCAGGATCGCCTTCGGGTTGGTGAGGTGCATCAGGTAGCCGCGCAGATAGAGCCGGCGGCCCGAGAGGCCGGCTTTCGGCGGCGGCATCTCCGCCTGCATGGCCGAGCGGGCCGAGCGCCAGGCCAGGAACAGGAGATAGAGCCCTCCGACGATCTTGATGGCGTAGAGTGCCCCGGGATGGGCGACGATCAGTGCGGTGACGCCGACCGCGGCGAGGACGCCCCAGGTCAGCGATCCCGTGGTGACGCCGAGCGCCAGCGTCATCCCGGCCTTCCGGCCATGCTCCATCGAGGTCGCCATCACCTGGAGATTGCTCGGCCCGGGGCTGGCGACGGCGATGAAGAAGGCCGAGAAGACCAGGGCAAGGTCAGGCAGGTGGCGGATCAGTTCGTCGAGCATGTCTCTTATCCTGCCGCCTTCTCGATCGCGTCCATGTCGTCGTCGTCGAAGCCGAAATGGTGGCCGATCTCGTGGACGAGCACATGGGTGACGATGGCGCCGAGCGTCTCGTCATGCTCGGCCCAGTAGTCGAGAATCGGCCGGCGGTAGAGGTGGATGGTATTGGGCATCTGCCCGGTCTGCGGGGCATAGCCCTGCTGCGGCAAGCCGATACCCGAGAACAGGCCGAGCAGGTCGAAGGGGCTCTCGGCCTCGAGCTCCTTCAGCACGTCGTCCTCGGGGAATTCGGTGATGGTGATGACGAGGTCGGCGCAGAGCTTACGGAAATCCTCGGGCAGGCGGTCATAGGCCGCCTGCGCCAGGATCTCGAACTCGGCGCCCGAGGGGGCGCGCACGCCGTCCCAGTCGAGGCCCTGCGAGGCCTCGGCCGAAGCGGTTGTCTTGATAGACGGAACGGAGCCCATCACCAGATCTTCAGTTGATGCCCGAGCCACCAGGACAGGCCGATGAAGGCGATCAGCGAGAGGCCGCGGCCGATCCTGCGGCCCCAGAGCTCGATATTGTCGCCTTCCGGCGCGTCCTTGCCGGCGAAGTGGTCGGCCGCGCGCCCCATCGAGGAGCCGATGAAGCTCTCATCGTCGCGCTTGACGCGAGCGAGGGCTTCCTTGGCCTCCTTGGCGCGGGCGGCGTCGCGGGGATCGGTGCTCATGACGTCCTCCCGCGAACCCGACCGCTTCAGCCCAGCGTGCGCACGTCGACGAAGCGGCCGGTCAGGGCCGCCGCCGCTGCCATCGCCGGCGAGACGAGGTGCGTGCGGCCGCGATAGCCCTGGCGACCCTCGAAATTGCGGTTCGAGGTCGAGGCGGCGCGCTGGCCCGGCTTGAGCTGGTCGGGGTTCATGCCCAGGCACATCGAGCAGCCCGGCTCGCGCCATTCGAAGCCGGCGGCGATGAAGATCTTGTCCAGACCCTCGGCCTCGGCCTGCTGCTTCACCAGGCCCGAGCCCGGCACGATCATGCCGTAATCCAGGCTCTCATGGATCTTCTTGCCCTCGACGATCTTGGCGACGGTGCGCAGGTCCTCGATGCGGCCATTGGTGCAGGAGCCGATCCAGATCACGTCGAGCGGGATATCCGTCATCTTGGTGCCTGCCGTCAGGCCCATGTACTCGAGCGCCCGCTTCTTCGAGGCGCGCTTGACCTCGTCCTCGATCTCATCGGGATCGGGCACGGCGCCCGTCACCGAGATGACGTCCTCGGGGCTGGTGCCCCAGGAGACGATCGGCGGCAGGTTGGCGGCGTCGAGCCGGACAATGCGGTCGAAATGCGCACCCTCATCGGTCCGCAGCGTCTCCCAATAGCGCAGCGCCTCGTCCCAGGCGGCACCCTTCGGCGCCTTCGGGCGGTCCTTGAGATAGGCATAGGCCTTCTCGTCCGGCGCGACCATGCCGGCGCGGGCGCCGCCCTCGATCGACATGTTGCAGACGGTCATGCGGCCTTCCATGGTGAGGCCGCGGATGGCCTCGCCCGCGTACTCGATCACCGAGCCGGTGCCGCCGGCGGTGCCGATCTCGCCGATGATGGCGAGGGTGATGTCCTTGGCGCCGACGCCCGGAGCGGGCTTGCCGTCGACCTGGACCAGCATGTTCTTGGCCTTCTTCTGGATCAGCGTCTGGGTGGCGAGCACATGCTCGACCTCCGAGGTGCCGATGCCATGGGCAAGAGCTCCAAAAGCCCCGTGCGTCGAGGTGTGGCTGTCACCGCAGACGATCGTCGTGCCGGGCAAGGTGAAGCCCTGCTCGGGGCCGACGATGTGCACGATGCCCTGGCGGATATCGAGCTCGTTGAAGTACTCGACGCCGAAATCCCTGGCGTTCTGCGCGAGTGCCTCGACCTGGATCCGGCTTTCCTCTTCCTGGATGCCCTTGGAGCGGTCGGTGGTCTGGATGTTGTGGTCGACCACGGCCAGCGTCTTGTGCGGGGCATGGACCTTGCGGCCGGTCATGCGCAGGCCCTCGAAGGCCTGCGGGCTGGTGACCTCATGGACGAGATGGCGGTCGATATAGAGCAGGCAGGTGCCGTCGTCCTGGCGGTCGACGACGTGGTCCTCGAAGATCTTGTCGTAGAGGGTGGAGGGGGCCTTGGTCGCAGTCATGGCTTCATCGCCTTCGGTATGGAAATCGGTAGCGGCCCATCAGGGCCAACGCGCATCGCAACGGCCTGTCGCCGGCCGGACGGCCGGTCTCAGGCGCAGCTAAGGCCTGCTGCGAGCGAGGCCGTGAAGCGGCCGAAGAAGCGCCAGGGCAGGCGGGCATGGTCATGCAGCGCGGCGAAGCCCTGGGTGGTCGGAAAACGGCGCAGGTTCAGCGTGCGGCGCATCACGCGCCGGACTTCGCCCCTGTTCTGCCGCTTCACCGTCATGGCTCGCTTCTACCAGTTCCAAACTGCACGGGCAACGCGACGGCGCTGTCGCAGCGGCAGCCGCGTAGCGCGTTCCGTGCAGGGCTGATATCTAGCGGCTCCGGGTGCGCTGCGAAAGGGCAGGCTGCGCCGGCAAACGGATCGGTGATGCGATGGCGCGCTTCTTCCCCTTCATGCTGCTGGCGGTCATCGCCTATGGCGTCACCGTCGCGGCCATGGGCGTGCCGCTCTCGCGCGAGCTTTTGAACATCGGCCTGCCCTCCGGCACGGCGTTCGTCATGACGGTCAGCGAGCTTCTGCTAGCGGTCTCGACCATCGTGCTCTTCTTCGAGATCATGAACGCGACCAGCGCGAAGTCGAGCTCGATCCTGAACCATGGCCTGTCCATGGTGGTGTTTATCGCCTGCGGGCTGATCTTCCTGTTCGTGCCCGGCTTCGGCACCGGCACCTTCGTGATCATCACGCTGATGGCGCTGGTCGACGTGATCGCCGGTTATTCGATCAGCATCCTGACGGCGCGGCGCGACATGACCTTTGGCAACAACGAGTAGGTGCGCCTCACAGTTCGCTGCGCAGCTGCCAGAGCTCCGGGAAGAACGAGCGCTCCAGCGCCGTCCGCAGGAACTTCACGCCGCTGGAGCCGCCGGTGCCCTGCTTGAAGCCGATGATGCGCTCGACCGTCTTCATGTGGCGGAAGCGCCATTGCTGGAACTGGTCCTCGACGTCGACCAGCTCCTCGGCGAGCTCATAGAGATCGAAGTATTGATGCGTGTCGCGGTAGATCGAAAGCCACGCCGCCTTCACCGCCTCGTTCGCGACATGCGGCTGGCTCCAGTCGCGTTCGACGCACTCGGCCGGAACCGGCAGGCCGCGGCGGGCGAGCAGCCGTAGCGCCTCGTCATAGAGGCTCGGTGCATTCAGCAGGTCCTGGAGATGGGCATGGTGCTCCGGGTGATGCTTGTGCATCGCCGCCATGCGCGGATCCTTGGCGCCGAGGCGGAATTCGAGGGCTCGGTACTGATAGGACTGGAAGCCCGAGGACTGGCCGAGCGCATCGCGGAAAGCGAGATAGTCTGATGGAGTCATGGTCGAGAGCACGTCCCAGGCGGTGACGAGCTGCGCCTGGATGCGCGAGACCCGCGCCAGCGACTTGAAGGCCGGCTGCAGTTCGTCGGCGCGGATCGCGGCGATGGCGCCGTCGAGCTCATGCGCGGCGAGCTTCAGCCAGAGCTCCTGCACTTGATGGATGGTGATGAACAGCAATTCGTCGGGCGCGTCGCTCAGCGGCTCCTGCGCCGCGAGCAGCAGGTCGAGGCCGAGATAGGAGCCGTAATCCATCCGCTCCTTGAAATCGGTCTGCATGCCCGGCTCGATCCGGCTCTGATGGTCGCCCGTCCCGCTGGTCATGATGCCGCCCTCGCTCGCCTCGCGCCTTGACTGGAGAGAGGCGCAAGATATTTTAAGCTTAAAGTATTTTGCCGGTTGGGCAAGGCTGCGGAGCGCGATGATGGACCAGATGACGAAGGTTCCTGCAAGGCTCGGCCGCCCGCCCTTCGACCTCTCGGTCGAGTTCTCACGCTTCCGCCAGAACTGGCCTTCGAGCCTGCATTTCGCCGCCCACAGCCATCATTTCTGGCCGGACGCCACCCGCGAGGCGCATTTGCGCGCCTGGGACGATGCCGCCCGCCTCATCGACGGCAAATGGCAGGAGGTGCTGGGTCCGGTCTGGCGGAAGGTCGCGCAGGGCGTGGCGCGGCATCTCAACCTGCCCGGGATCGATGGGCTGGTTCCGGCCAACAACACACACGAATTCGTCAATCGTCTGCTCTCCTGCCTGCCGCGTGAGCGCAAGCCGCGCATCCTGACCAGCGATGCCGAGTTCCACTCCTTCCGGCGCCAGATCGAACGGCTCGCCGAGGACGGGTTGATCGAGCTCACCGTCGTACCGGCCGAGCCCTTCGCCGGCCTGACCGAGCGGTTGGTCGCCGCGGCGCAGCAAGGCCCCGGTCCCGACATGGTCTTCGTCAGCCAGGTCCATTTCAACTCAGGCTATGCGCTGACCGATCTGGAAACCCTGGTCGAGGGCGTCGCTGCACCCGGGCGGCTCGTCGTCATCGATGGCTATCACGGCTTCCTGGCGCGGCCGACCGATCTCTCCGCCATCGCCGACAAGGCCTTCTACATCGCCGGCGGCTACAAATACGCCATGTCCGGCGAGGGCGCCTGCTTCATGCACTGCCCGCCCGGTTTCGCCATGCGGCCGCGCGACACCGGCTGGTACGCCTCCTTCGGCGCGCTCTCGGGCGCGCAGGGCGAGGTCGGCTATGCCGAAAATGGCTGGCGCTTCATGGGCGCGACCTTCGATCCTTCCGGCCTCTACCGCATGGGCGCGATGTTCGACTGGCTGGATGCCAAGGGCCTCGACGTTGCTGCGATCCACGCCCACGCCCACGCCTTGCAGGCGATCTTCGCCGAGGGCTTGGCGCGGCAGCCCTGCGGCGTGCTCGCCCTAGAGAACCTGGTCGTGCCCTTGAGCGAGCCGGCGCGCGGCAACTTCCTGACCTTCCGCCATGCCGATGCGGCTGAGTGGCATGAGAAGCTGAAGCAGGCCGGCATCACCGTCGATCTGCGCGGCGATCGTTTGCGGGTCGGCTTCGGGCTCTATCAGACGGAAGCCGATGTGAAGCTGCTGCTGGAGCGGCTACTGACGTTGGGTTAGGCTCCGCTTCCGATCAGCCATTGTGTGCTGGTCGATCGAACGGACGGAGCTGACACATGAAGACGCTGCCGGGCCTGGTGATCGCTGCCGCTCTCGCTTCCCTCGCTCCCGCCATCGCCCAGGCGCCCCGGAAAGCCGTTGCCTCTCCGGCCGTGCAGCAGGAGTTCAGCGACTTCATCGGAAAGTTCCGCGCGGCGCTGAAGGCCAATGATCCGGCCGCCGTCGCCGCCATGACGAAGCTGCCCTATATGGGCGATGCTTCCATCGCCGACGCCGCGCAGTTCCGCGCCAAGGCCTGGCCGAGCGATTTCAACGCGAAGAACCGCGCCTGCCTGCAGCGCACCAAGCCGGTCTATGACCGCGATGGCGCCAGGAACGAGGTCTACGCCATCGCCTGCGGCGGCAGCATCTTCACCTTCACTAGGACATCGGCCGGCTTCCAGCTCACGGATGTCGATGTCGCCGACTGAGCGGCGACATCGAATAATCGTCAGCGCTGCGCGGTGTCGACGCTGACCACCACCGACATCCCCGGCGAAAGCCGCTCCGCCAGCTCCTGACCGGGATCGATCGCGATGCGCACCGGCACGCGCTGGGCGATCTTCACGAAATTGCCGGTGGCGTTCTCCGGCCGGATCACGCTGAACTCCGAGCCGGCGGCCGGGGAGAAGCGCTCGATCGTGCCCGTCAGCCTGGCATGGCGCAGGGCATCGACGGTGAAGGAGACCTTCTGGCCAACGCGCATGCCGGGCAATTGCGTCTCCTTGAAATTGGCGATCACCCAGACCTGGCTCGGCACCAGCGCCATCAATTGCGTGCCGGCCGAGACGTATTGGCCGAGCCGGGCCGAGACCTCGCCGAGGCGCCCGTCCTGCGGCGCGGGGATACGGGTGTTCTGCAGGTCGATCTCGGCGAGATGCACCGCCGCTTCCGCGCCCTGCACCGCCGCTTCGAGCGATGCCTTGTTGACGATCGCGCTCTGCACGTCCTGGCGGGAGACGTCGACGGCGGCATGGCTCGCCGCCAGCCCGGCCTTGGCCTGGTCGAGCGCCTGCAGGCTCTGGTCGGCATTGGTCTGGTTGACGACGCCGCGCTCGCGCAGCGGCTCGATCCGACCCCAATTGGCCTCCGCCGTGCGCAAGGCGGCTTCCGCGCTGGCGACATTGGCCTCGCTGGCGCGCTGGCGTGCCTCGGCGGCGTGGCGGGCCTGTTCGGAATTGGCGAGCGCTGCTCGCTGGGCGGCGAGGCTGGCGCGGGCCTGGTCCAGCCGCTGCTGGAAGATGCGCTCGTCGATCCGGACGAGGAGCTGACCCTGCCTCACCGTGGCGAAATCCTGCACGGCCACCTCGGCGATATAGCCGGCGAGCTGCGGCGCGATCACCGTGACCTGGCCGCGGATATAGGCGTTCTCGGTGGTCTCGATCGCGCTGGCGAAGGGCGGCAGCCGCCATGCGTAGAGGATGATGCCGATGCCGGCGAGGCCGACGGCGAGGGCGACATAGGTCGAGACGGAGCGAAAGATGCGGGTCATGGCTGGGGCGCAGGGGCAGGGGTGGCGGCATGAGCGGCGACGCGTTCGCGCCAGCGCAGGATGGCGAGATGGGCGAAGAGGCCGATGAGCGCGCTGCCGGCGATCACGGCTATCAGCAGGAAGGCGTCGTTATAGGCGAGCACGGTCGCTTCCCGGATCGCCTGCTGGGCGAGCAGGGTGACGCCCTCGGCTCGCGTCAGTCCGGCGTCGGTCAGCATATGGCCATAGGTGCCGGCGAGCTCCTGGATGCGCTGGGCAACGAGCGGGTCAGCCAGCGAGAAATGCTCGGCTAGCTGGCTGTAATGGAAGCTGGTCCGGAGCGTGATGAAGCTGCCGAACAGGGCCGAGCCGAGCAGGCCGCCAATGCTCTGGGTGAACAGGAAGATCACGAAGAAGCTGAGGATGTAGACCGGGCCGCGTGCGAGCGCCGGGGCAAGGCCCTGCCTCATGGCGGTCGGCAGGAACAGGGTGGAGCCATAGGCCACCAGCGCCTGGCTCAGATGGATGTCGTGCGGGCGGGTCAGGCTCGTGGCGTTGCTGTCGAGGATGGCGCCGGTCATGACGCAGATCAGCGCGGCCGCGTAGAAGGCATTCTCCCGGCCGGGACGCAAGAGCGCCGCGCAGGTGAAGCCGCCGGCCAGGATCGCTGCCAGGATCACGCCGTAGAGCGGCAGGGTCTGCTCGTTCTGGAGGCCGAGCGCCTGGAAGAAGTTGGAGGCTCCGACCGTCTGCTCGGCCAGCACGACGCGGAAGAGCAGCAGCACGGTAGCATAATGCAGCGTCGCCGGGCTGGTCAGCCAGCGTATGTCGATCAGCGGGCTCGGCCGGTGCAATTCGATGATCGCCGCCAGCGTCAGGCAGAGGATCGCACCGGCGAAGAGCCCGCCGAGCCAGGGCGCCTCCAGCCACCAGTAGATCCGCCCGAGCGAGAGCGCGACGGCGATGGCGCCGAAGCCGAGCGCGATCAGGAGGTAGCTCACGCCGTCGAGCGGGCCGATCACCTTGACCCGAGGCGGTGTCGTCAGGGGCAGGGCGTAGACCAGGCCGAAGGCGACCAGCGCCAGCCCCATCTCGAACAGGGTCAGGCCATGGAAGCCGCCGATCTCGAGCAGGCTCGGCGACAGCAGCCGCGTGATCGGAATACCGAGTGTGGTGTTGGTCAGCGCCAGCGACAGGCCGACAGTGAGCTTGTGCTGCGGCTGCAGCGGCTCGATCATGTAGAGGAAGGCGAGCGAGGACAGCGGCGCTGCTGCGATGCCGCTCATGAAGCGCACCACCAGCGCCGATTGCAGGTCGTGCACGAAGAAATTGAGCAGGGCTGCGACCACGAAGCCGGCGATGCTGATCTCGGCGAAATTCCGCAGGCCGTACTGCATCCTGATCTTGATCAGGGCGATCGAGAGCGAGACGTTCGGCGCCAGATAGGCGGCGATCAGCCAGTTGGTCTCGGCGACTGTGGCGCTGAGATCGCCCTGGATCTGATAGACATTGGTCGTGACGAGATTGGCGCCGACCTGCTGGGTCATCGCCAGCATGGTCGAGGCCAGCATGTAAGCCAGCGCTCGTCCCCGGCTCATGCCCGTGGCTGCAGACGGCGGCGGTGGCGGCGCGGCTTCAGGAGCGGGGGAGGACGCGTTCATCCGGCCGCCCCACGATTGGCGGCGATGTTCCGCGACATCCGGGCGAGCACGCGCAGGGCGATCTCGAGCTCCTCCCTATCGATCCCGTCGAGCACATCGGCACGCAATTCGGTCAGGAACGCAAGGATGTCCTCGGCCTGGGCGCGCGCGGCCGGCGTCAGGAACACCCGCCGGGCCCGCCGGTCGCCAGGGGCGGCGCGGCGCTCGATCATGCCGGTGCGTTCGAGCCCGTCGAGCAGGCGCACCAGTGTCGGCTGTTCGATGTCGAGCAGCCCGGCGAGATCGGACTGGATCGGCCCGTCGGCCTTGGCGAGCTGCATCAGCAGGCGGGCCCGCGAGAGCGTCAGCCCCATGTCGCGGGCGCGCTCGTCGACCAGCGCCCTGAGCTTGCGATTGGCGGAGGCCAGCTCGGCGGTGAAGGCGGCTTGAAGCTCCGAGGAGTCCATAGCGTTCATATAGGTAGCTTGCTAATGATATGCTGACATAGCAATGCTAGAGGCGCATTACAAGTTCCAATTCTGTCCTCTGATATGCGTTTTAGGAATGTGATGCGTGGCGGCTTGCGTTGGCGCAGGCAACAAAAAAACGCGGCCCGAAGGCCGCGTTCCTGAAACCTTGGAAAAGGAAGAGCGGCTTACTTGCCCTTGCTCTCGCCCTTGGCCGGCTTGGCATCGACGCGCTCGGCGATACGGGCCGACTTGCCGCGGCGATCGCGCAGGTAATACAGCTTGGCGCGGCGCACCTTGCCCTTGCGGACGACCTTGATCGAGTCGAGGTTCGGCGAATACAGCGGGAAGACGCGCTCGACGCCCTCGCCATAGGAAATCTTGCGGACGGTGAAGCTCTCGTTGAGGCCGCCGCCATTGCGGGCGATCACGACGCCTTCATAGGCCTGGACGCGGCTGCGCTCGCCTTCCTTGACCTTGACGTTGACCTGCACGGTGTCGCCGGGCTGGAAATGCGGGATTTCCTTGCTCTCGGCGAGCTTGGCGATCTGCTCTTTGTCGAGCTGCTCGATGATGTTCATGGTCTTCTCCATGGCCGTGTTCGCGCGGGTAGCGCGGGCTTTCGGCTCGCTGTTTTCAGTTGAGGGCGTGGCCATACAGCAGGGCGGCGGGTTTGTCGAGACGCTGCGGCGGTCGCGCCGGGCCAGTTCCCTGTCATCTTGCGCATTGTCGCCGGCAGGGCCACGAGATTCAGCATGCCGGCTGAGATCCTGTCCTATGCCTCGCTGTTCACCCTGGCGGTCGGGCTGATCGCCGGCACCGTCGGCGGCGTGGTCGGGACAGGCTCCTCGATCATGCTGCTGCCGGTGCTGGTCTGGTCGTTCGGGCCGAAGCAGGCGGTGCCGATCATGGCGGTCGCAGCTGTGATGGCGAATCTTGCGCGGCTTGCGGCCTGGTGGCGCGAGGTCGACTGGCGCGCCTTCCTCGCCTATGCGCTGCCCGGCATTCCCGCCGCGATGCTCGGCGCGCGCACGCTGCTGCAATTGCCGGCCGCGGCGATCGATATCGGTCTCGGCCTGTTCTTCCTTGTGATGATTCCCGGGCGGCGCTGGCTCGCGGCGCGCAAGATCAGGCTCGGTCTCTGGCAGCTGGCCCTGGCGGGAGCTGTGATCGGCTTCCTGACCGGCCTCGTGCTCTCGACCGGGCCGCTCAGCATCCCCGCCTTCGCCGCCTATGGCCTGAGCAAGGGCGCGCTGCTCTCGACGGAGGCCGCGACCTCGCTGTTCATCTACCTGACCAAGGTCGGGACCTTCCGCAGCTTCGGCGCGATGCCGCTGGCGATCTTCGCCAAGGGCGTGATCGTCGGCTCCTCGCTGATGCTCGGCGCCTTCGTCGGCAGGGCGCTGGTGCGGCGCATGGATGAGCGCACCTTCCAGCACCTGCTCGACGGGATGATGCTGCTCTCCGGCCTGTTTTTGCTGCTGGCGGCGTTTCGCTAGGCGCGCTTCCGGCCGGCCGCGCCGGGTTGTATGCAAGCTTCAGGCTTATGCATAGCGGAGCAGCGTCATGTCCGAGAATTCGATCAAGACCGCCCTCGTCACCGGGGCCGCGCGCGGGATCGGGCTCGCGACGGCCAAGCGCTTCCTCGCCGACAACTGGCGTGTCGCGCTGCTCGATATCGACGAGCCGGAGCTCGCCAGGGCGATGGCCGAGCTTGATGCGCCCACCGTGACGATGTCGATCGGCTGCGATGTCGCCATGCCCGGGCAGGTGGCGGAGGCGGTCGATGCGGTGGTCGAGCGCTTCGGCCGGCTCGACGCCCTCGTCAACAATGCCGGCACCGCCGTGTTCAAGCCGCTGCTCGAGACGAGCTACGCCGAATGGCAGCGTGTGCTCGCCGTCAATCTCGACGGTCCCTTCCTGACGACCCAGGCGGCCGCGCCGGTGATGGCCGATAACGGTGGCGGCGCCATCGTCAACATCACCTCGATCTCAGGCTTGCGTGCCTCGACGCTGCGCGTCGCCTACGGCACCAGCAAGGCGGCGCTCGCCCATCTCACCAAGCAGCAGGCGGCAGAGCTCGCCGGGCTCGGCATCCGGGTCAACGCCGTAGCCCCCGGCCCGGTCGAGACGGCGATGGCCAAGGCCGTGCACTCGCCGGAGATCCGCGCCGATTACCACGACGCCATCCCGCTCGCGCGATACGGCGCAGAGGAGGAACTCGCCGAGGCGATCTTCTTCCTCTGCAGCGACCGGGCGAGCTACATCACCGGCCAGGTGCTCGCCGTCGATGGCGGCTTCGACGCGGTCGGCATCGGTTTGCCTACGCTGCGCGGGCAGCGGCGCAATCGCTGAGCGATCGTTGCGAGCGCAGCGAAGCAATCCAGAAGGGCGTAGGGCTCTGCCGCCCCTGGATGCTTCGTCGCTATGCTCCTCGCAATGACGATGATCGTTGCGCTTAGCCCAGCAGCCCGGCGAGCGCTTCCTTCAGCGTGACACTGCCGCGGCGCGTCTCGCCGATCTCTTCGAAGCCGGCGCGGCCGGCGTTCATGGCGTCGTAGAGCGCGGCCAGTTCGCGGGCATGGCTCGCGCTCAAGCCAGCAGCGATAAGCCCCGGTTCCCACTCTTCGCGCGGCGTCGCGACTGCCATGACCGGCTTACCGAGCAACTCGGTCAGCGCCTGTGCGGCTTCCTCCGGTGAATACTCGGCGGGCCCTTTCAGGTTGACGATCCGCTCGCCGGCATGCGGGCGGGCGAGTTCGGCCGCGGCCTGACGGCCGACATCGACCGTGGAGACGGTCTCGCCGGCGGCATCGAGCGGCTGGCGCATGCTCGGCAGGATGCCGTGCTCGGCTGCGACGCCAAGCACGCCGCCCCAGTTCTCCATGAATTCGGTGGCGCGGATGAAGGTCAGCGAGGCCGCCGCTCCGCGCAGGGCCTCTTCGAAATCATGCAGCGCCCTGACGATGCCGGTGCCCTCCGTGCGATGGGCGCCGCTCGACGACAGTGCCACGACATGCGGCACGCGGGCGCGGCGGATCGCCTCGGCGATCGCGGCGCCATTCTTTGCCGCTGCGGCGATGACGTCCTCTGCTGCATGCGGCACCGGATTGAGGACATAGGCTGCCTCGGCGCCGGCAAAGGCGGCCGTCAGTGCTTCGACATCGTCGAGGTCGGCCTTGGCCACGATCGCGCCTTTGTCGGTCAGCGCAGTTGCGCGGCTCGGCTCGCGCACGATCGCCCTGACCGCATGACCCGCGGCGAGAGAGGCCGCCAAGGCCGCGCCGCCCGTCTGTCCCGTCGCGCCCAAGATTGCAAACATCATGTCCTCCTTCGGTTGCTGGGGAGGGCATAACAGGGCAGTATCCGAAGCATAAGTACGCACAATTTTTATACCGATAGGAGCCGCCGATGCGCCCCTCGCTGAAGGACATCCCCTATGTCTGGTGCCCGGTGGAGGCGACGATCGACGTGATCGGCGGCAAGTGGAAGGCCCTGATCCTGTTCCAGCTGACGCGCGGCCCATGCCGCTTCAATGCGCTGCGCCGGCTCCTGCCGCATGTGACCCAGCGGATGATGACCCTGCAGCTGCGGGCGCTGGAGGAGGACGGCATCATCTCCCGCAGCGTGCAGGAGACGGTGCCGCCCAGGGTCGAATACGCCCTGACCGAGCGCGGCTGGGCGCTAGCGCCGATCTTCGAGGCGATGGCGCTCTGGGGGCAGGCGCATGGTCCGCGCCGGTCCGAGGCGGCCTGAACGGCCAGTCCTTCGCGAGCCCTCATCCTTCGAGACGCCGCTGCGCGGCTCCTCAGGATGAGGGCTATTGGATCGTCGGAAGAGTTTCAGGACGCGGCAACATTCCGCTTGCGCCGGCTCCTGAACGGCGCGAACCTGCCCTCCGACATCCCTCTTCGACGGCCGCCCGACCCTGTCGGGCCCGAGCGACCGCCGCCTTTCCGGCGTGGGCGCTCCGTTCCCGTTCCCGCCGGTCAACCGCCGTCCCGGACGCAAAGCCTTCAGGGCCATCGTCCGCGCGCGGCCAGAACCGAAGGAGGACGACATGGCTGCGACTTCCAGCAAGGGAGGAAACCCGTCCGGCGTCAGAGGCCGGGGGCCGCGATGCATCGCCATCGTCGGTCCCTTCCAGAGCGGCAAGACCAGCCTGTTCGAGAGCATATTGGAGCGTTGCGGCGCCGTGTCGCGCGCCGGCTCCGTCAAGACCAGGAACAGTGTCGGCGACGCCTCGCCGGAAGCACGCTCCCACCAGATGAGCACCGAGCCCAATGTCGCCAGCGTCGACTTCATGGGCGAGCGCTACACCTTCATCGACTGCCCCGGCTCCGTCGAGTTTCTCCAGGAGATGCGCCACGTCCTGCCAGCGGTCGACGCCGCGGTCGTGGTCTGCGAGGCCGATGACCGCAAGGCGCCGGCGCTGGAACTCGTGCTGCGCGAGCTCGAGGAGGCCGACATCCCGCGCTTCCTCTTTCTCAACAAGATCGACACCGCCTCGCGGCGTGTACGCGAGACGCTCGGACTGCTGCAGCGCGCCTCGCGCACGCCGCTGCTGCTCCGGCAGATCCCGATCTGGCAGGGCAGCATCGCCGTCGGCTTCATCGACCTCGCGCTGGAGCGGGCCTTCATCTATCGCGAGCATGCACCCAGCGAAGTGGTGCCGCTGGCACCCGAGGAGGTCGAGCGCGAGCGCGATGCCCGCTTCTCGATGCTGGAGAAGCTGGCCGATTATGACGACGAGCTGATGGAAGGCCTGCTCGGCGAGATCGAGCCGCCGCGCGACCTCGTCTTCGACGACCTCGCCCGTGAACTGAAGGAGCGTCACGTCGTGCCGGTGCTGATCGGCGCGGCCGAGCGCGGCAACGGCGTCACCCGGCTGCTCAAGGCGCTGAGGCATGAGGCACCGCCCCTGGAAGTGACGCGCGGGCGGATCGGCGTGGTCGACAGCGGTGCGCCGCTCGCGCTGGTCATGAAGACCTGGCAGTCCGGCCAGGGCGGCAAGCTCTCGTTGGCACGCGTGCTGCGCGGGCGCATGGCGGAAGGCGACGTCATCACCTCCTCCGGGGGCGTCGAAGCCCGCATCGCCGGCGTGCTCGAGCTCAAGGGCGCCGAGCAGCAGCGCCGTCCGGCGGCGGAGGAGGGCGAGACGGTCGCCTTAGCCCGGCTCGAAGGCGTCCGCACCGGCGACGCGGTCGCGGTCGGCAAGGTCCGGCCCGATGTCGTCAGCGCCGTCGCGCCGCCCGAGCCGGTTCATGCGCTCTCGGTCGGCGTCAAGGATCGCAAGGACGATGTCAGGCTGACCTCCGGACTCGCCAAGCTGATCGAGGAGGATCCGGCGCTCGCGCTCGAACACCGTGCGGAGTTCGGCGAGATGCGCCTCTCCGGCCAGGGTGAGATGCATTTGCGCGTCGCGCTCGAACGGCTCGCCGGGCGCTACGGTGTCAATGTCGACAGCGGCGCGACGCAGATCGGCTATCGCGAGACCCTGCGCGGCAAGGCCAGCGCGCGCGGCCGGCACCGCAAGCAGAGCGGAGGCCATGGCCAGTTCGGCGATGTCGTTCTGGAGATCGGCCCGCTCCCGCGCGGCGAGGGTATCCGCTTCGTCGACCGCATCACCGGCGGCGTCGTGCCGAGGCAGTACATCTCCTCGGTCGAGGCCGGGGTGCGCGACTACTGCCAGCGCGGCCCGCTCGGCTTTCCGCTGGTCGACATCGAGGTGACGCTGACCGACGGCTCCTACCATACGGTCGATTCCTCCGACATGGCCTTCCGCCAGGCGGCGCGGATCGCGATGGGCGAGGCCTGCCCGCAGGCCAGGCCCGTGCTGCTGGAGCCCATCCTGGCGGTCGAGATCGTCATTCCCTCGGATGCGATGTCGCGGGCCTCGGCGATCGTCTCGGCAAGGCGTGGCCAGATCCTTGGCTATGATGCGCGGCCAGGCTGGCGCGGCTGGGACCAGATCAACGCGCTGATGCCGGAGGCGGAGATGAGCGGGTTGATCGTCGAACTGCGCTCGGCGACGGCGGGTGTCGGCACCTTCAGCGCCCGCTTCGACCATCTCGCCGAACTCGCCGGCAAGCCGGCCGACGCGGTGGTCGCGGCGCAGGCGATGGCGCAGGCGCGATAGAGCTTGCACCACAAACTGCCGGGCAAGGGATCTATAGACTAAAGTCTATAGCCCTTGAGCTGGGGCAGACTCGCTGGTCAGGTCATTTCCTCCTGACCGGATTCGGCTCTAGCTTCGGTGCGGTGTCTTGCTTGTCAGCCGATGGGACGCGGCCTTCGCCCAGTTGCGGTACGAAGGTTTATATGTAAACTTTCTGGCGGCGGGTGCTTGCGCCAGCCGCTAGGCTTGCGCAGTGTAGCGCAGGACAATCAGAAGGTGCGGAGCGCGACCGGCGGGCTGCCGAGCGCACCCGCCGCGCGGTATCCATGCCCGGCAACAGGGCAGGCCGCAGAGGGAGGATGAGGATGACGGCTCTTTCCGAGGTTCAGGCGACATCGGATGCGCGCCCCTGGCTGGCGCATTATCCGCCGGCCGTGCCGCCGACCATCGACGAGGCCAAGGTCGGCACGCTGGCCGATCTGATCCGTGGCGCCTACGAGACCTATCCTGATCGCCAGGCCTTCGAGAGCTTCGGCAAGTCGATCACCTTCGCCGAGGTCGGGCGCGCGGCGCGAGCTTTCGCCGCCTGGCTGCAGGCACAGGGCTTCAAGAAGGGCGACCGCATCGCGCTGATGATGCCGAACATCCTCGCCAATCCGGTGACGATCTTCGGCACGCTGCTCGGCGGTTACACAGTGGTCAACGTCAACCCGCTCTACACCGCCCGCGAGTTGACGCATCAGCTCAACGATTCCGGCGCCCGTGCCCTGGTCGTGATCGAGAACTTCGCTCATGTCGTCGAGGAGGCCCGGCCCAATCTCAAGCTGGAGTCGATCGTCATCGCCAAGGCCGGCGACCTGATGGGTTTCAAGGGCGCGATCGTCAACTTCGTCGCCCGCAAGATCAAGAAGGTGGTCAAGCCCTACGACCTGCCGGGTGCGGTGCCGTTGAAGACCATCCTGGCGCAGCCGGGGACGATGAGCCCGGTCACGATCGCGCCCGAGGATGTCGCCTTCCTGCAATACACCGGCGGCACAACCGGCGTCGCCAAGGGCGCGACGCTGACCCATCACAACGTCGCCTCCAATGTCGCGCAATGCGCGTTCTGGCTCGGCTGGGAGCTCGAGGCGCCGCATGGGCGCGGCGACTACCAGCACGTCATGGTGACGGCGCTGCCGCTCTACCACATCTTCGCTTTGACCTGCTGCTGCATGTTCATGTTGCGTATCGGCGCCAAGAGCCTGCTGATCGCCAATCCGCGTGACATCGCCGGGTTCGTGAAGATTCTGAAGGGGAGTCGGTTCACGCTTTTCTCCGGCGTCAACACGCTCTACAATGCGCTTGCGAGCCATCCCGAGATCAAAGATGTGGATTTCTCGGAACTGCGCTTCGCCATCGCCGGCGGCATGGCGACACAGGCCGCCGTCGCCAAGCGTTGGAAGGACGCCACCGGCCGGCCGATCATCGAAGGTTATGGCCTGTCGGAGACCTCGCCGGTCGCATCGGTCAACCGCACCGACATCACCGAATTCACCGGCACGATCGGCTACCCTCTGTCCTCGACCGACTTCGCCATCCGCGACGCCGAGGGCAACGACATACCGGCAGGCCAGCCGGGCGAGATCTGCATCCGCGGGCCGCAGGTGATGGTCGGCTACTGGAACCGGCCGGACGAGACCGCCAAGGTGATGACGGCGGACGGCTTCTTCCGAACCGGCGATGTCGGCGTCCTTCTGCCGGACGGGCAGTTCAAGGTCGTCGACCGGATGAAGGACATGGTCATCGTCTCCGGCTTCAACGTCTATCCGAACGAGGTCGAGGACGTCCTCGCCAAGCATCCCGGCGTGCTGGAATCGGCCGTGATCGGCCTGCCGGACGAGCATTCCGGCGAGGCGGTGACGGCCTTCGTGGTCAAGCGCGATCCGGCTGTGACGGCCGACGAGCTGCGCGCCTTCTGCAAGGAGAACCTGACCGGCTACAAGGTGCCCAAGCAGATCATCTTCCGCGAGACGCTGCCGAAGACCAATGTCGGCAAGGTGTTGCGCCGGGCGCTGCGCGAGGAGGTCGCGGGGCAGAAGGTCTGAACCTTTTCGGTTCCACAGCCCTCATCCTGAGGAAGGCCGCGCTAGCGGCCGACTCACAGGATGATGGCTCCGGGCCTCGGGCCACCTACTCCGGCGCGTGGATCGTCGAACGCAGCGCCTTGAACTGCGGCAGCGCAGCGGCGAGGCTCGCCTGATCGGTGGCGCAGATCAGCGCGGTGCGGCCCTTGGCCGTCTCCAGGGTCGAGGTGAACATGCGCACATTCTGCGCGTTCGGCCCGGCCTTGGGGGTCACGATCAGCTCGACGCCGGTGAAGCCCTGGTGCTCGAACAGCTTGAGATCGGACACGGTGCCGATCGTCTCGAACATGTTGCGATAGAGCTGCTGCCACTCAGGCTTGGCCATCTGCTCGTTGACGATCTCGCGCGTCAGCTGGGCGTTCTGCGCCGCGCGCTTGAAGCCGAGCGTGCAGAGCTGGCCGGTGCTGTTGACCGCCTTGGGCGTGCCCGTCTTCGAACTGATGTCGATCGTCACATCGAATTGCGGATGCCGCCCGCCGGCCTCGGCCTTGAAGCCGGCGGGGGACGCGATCGACAGGCCGCTCGCGGGATCGCCATAGGATTGCGCATTGGCGCCCCAGGCGAACAGGATGGCGGCGCAGGCGGCGGAGAGGTGAAGCGATCTGGTCATGGCGAGGGGCTAGTTCCGGATTGCGACAACAAGGAGACGGATGAATCGCAGTCGGCTATGGGCGGCATGGGCCGGCTGGTCAAGCAGCCAGCAGCGATTTACCGGCCTGGGCATGGGCGGTCACCGGCAGGATCTGGCCGGGTGCGACATGGCTGCCGAAGCGCACCAGCGTGAAATCCTCGGCGCGACCGGTATCGCCGCGCTCGGTCAAGACGGAGAGCGGCCGGCCGATCCGGGCCCCGAGATGCCGGGCATGGGCTGCTTCCGCCGCCTCCCGCAGGCGAGCTGCCCGTTCCTTGATCTCGCTGCCAGCGACCTGCGGCATGCGCGCTGCCGGCGTGCCTGGACGCGGCGAATATGGGAAGCCGTGGACATAGGACAGCCCGCACTCCTCGATCAGGGCGAGCGTGCGCGAGAACATCGCCTCGTCCTCGGTCGGGAAGCCGGCGATCAGGTCGGCGCCGAAGACGATGTCGGGTCTGAGGTCGCGCATCTCCTCGCAGAATGCGACGGCCTCGGCACGGCTATGGCGACGCTTCATCCGCTTGAGCACGAGATCGTCGCCCGATTGCAGCGAGAGATGCAGATGCGGCATCAGCCGCGGCTCCCCGGCGATCAGAGCGCGCAGCTCATCATCGACCTCGACCGCGTCGAGCGAGGACAGGCGCAGCCGCTTCAGCTCCGGCAATGCGGCGAGGATCGCGCCGACGAGCGTGCCGAGTGTCGGGCCATTCAGCTGCTCGCGGCCATAGCTGGTCAGGTCGACGCCGGTCAGCACGATCTCGCTGGCGCCATCTTGGACGAGACTGCGCGCCTGCGCAACGACCTCATCGACCGGTGCGGAGCGGGCATTGCCACGGCCGAGCGGGATGACGCAGAAGGTGCAGCGATGGTCGCAGCCGTTCTGCACCTGCAGGAAGCCGCGCGTGTGCTGGCCGAGCGCCTGCGTGCGGTGAGGGGAGGCATCGCGAGCCTGCATGATGTCGCCGACGACAATCTTGCTCGCCGGCTCATCGGTCTGGCCCGCGCCCCGCAGGCTGTTCGAGTTCGCGAGGGCCCGCCAGCTCGCCACATCGAGCTTCTCGGCATTGCCGAGCACCCGCGCCACCTCCGGCATGGCGGCGAAGTGCTGCGGCTCGATCTGCGCGGCGCAGCCCGTGACGATGATCGGGCGATCGGGGTTGTCACGGGCGAGCCGGCGGATCGCCTGGCCGGCCTGGCGCACGGCTTCAGAGGTCACGGCGCAGGTATTGATCACCGCGACATCGGCGAGGCCGGTGGCCAGCGCCTGCCGCTCGATCGCCTCGCTCTCGACGAGGTTGAGCCGGCAGCCGAAGGTGACGAGCTCGACGCCCATCAGGCGACGGCCGCGAAGAGCCCGGGCTCCAGCACGCCGTCCCAGTCGAGCGCGGCCGGCCCGGTCATCAGCACATGGCCGTCGCTCTCGCGCCATTCGATCGTAAGATCGCCGCCGGGCAGGCTGACGGTCGCCTTGCGCGCGGAGAGCTCGCGGCGCACGGCCGCGACCAGCGCCGCGCAGGCGCCCGAGCCGCAGGCACGGGTGATGCCGGCGCCGCGCTCCCAGACGCGCAGCACGATGTGGTCCGGCGCCTTGACCGCGGCGAGGCCGATATTGGCGCGGTCCGGAAAGATCGGGTGGTTCTCCAGCAGGGGGCCGATCTGCTCGAGATTGAAGCGGTAGGGATCGTCGACGAAGAAGACAGCGTGCGGATTGCCCATGCTGACGGCGCAGGGCGTGTGCAGGATCGGATCGTCGATAGGCCCGATCTGCAGCTCGAAGCGGCTGGTGTCCTCGAAGGGCTCGGCCAGCGGGATCTCGTCCCAGGCGAGGCGCGGCGCGCCCATGTCGACGGTGAAGACGGTCTCCGAGAGCCGCGCCACCGGCAACAGCCCGGCCTTGGTCTGCAGCAGGAGACCGTCGCGGCCGGCCTGTCCCATTGCGGGATCTGCGGTCATCGCCCAGGCAACGCAGCGCGTGCCGTTGCCGCAGGCGCCCGCCTCGGAGCCGTCAGTGTTGTAGATGCGGACATAGGCGTCGGTGCCGGACGCCTTGGCGTCGTGCAGGACCATGAGCTGGTCGAAGCGGGTGCGCTCCTGGCTCGCGATCGCGCGCGCCTCGGCTTCGCTGACGACGTGCTTCGTCCCGCGCAGGTCGAGCACGGTGATCTCGTTGCCGAGTCCGTTCATCTTGAGGAACCGGCGATTGGCGAGGGCGTTCATATGGTCACACGTCGTTGATGATGCGGGTATATGAGCCTGACGCCGAAAAAATGCCACCCTTCGCGATCTTCCTGCCGTAACGGGATCGTCGTAGCTTGCGGCACGGCGCGAATCGGTCGTGTCAGCTCGGGATATTCGGGTATGCGGCAGTCGAGATTCAGCGCGCTTCTTCTTGCGCTCGCCTTTGCCTATCCGGCCGCCGCGCAGACGCGCGTGGCGCCGCCGACCGCCGTGGAAAGCGCTCCGCTCGCCGCGCCGCCCGGTGCGGCCGCGCCGGCGCAGAACGTGCAGCCTGCCCAGCCGACCCAGAACCAGACCAATCCGCCGGCCCCGGCCGAGCCGCAGCCCGTGCAGCCGCCGCCGGCGCCTCAGGCTCCGATCGTGCCGCAGCCGGTCCAGCCCGCCCCCGCCCCGCAGACGCCGGTCGAGCCCCAGCCTGTGCAGCCGCCGCCGACCTTGCCCGCTCCGCAGCCGGCGCCGCCTGTCCAGCAACAGCAGACCGGCACGCCCAATCCCAACGCGACGCTGGCCGGCAAGCCGGGCGACCCCTCGGATGTCGACGAGATTCAGCTGGTGTCGAAGCCGGTGCTGGTGACTGCAGGACAGTCGAGCTGGGACCAAGGTTTCCAGAAGCTGTCGGAGGCGATCGCGCAGCTGCGGACCGAGGCCGATAAGTCCGGCCTTAAGGTGGCCGGGCGCCCCTTGAGCCTGTTCGTCGAGACCGACGACAACGGCTTCAAGTTCGAAGCGATGCTGCCGGTCGACAAGGCGGCGGCCGGGTCGCTCGCGAATGGCGTGCGCAACGGGCAGTCACCGGTCGGCCGCGCTTTGCGCTTCGTCCACACCGCGCCCTATGACGACATCGATTCGACCTATGAGACGATCACGGCCTATCTCGAGGCCAAGAGCATCGTCGTGAAGGACGCCTTCCTCGAGGAATATGTCAGCGACCTCAAGGATCCCGGCGATCCGAACCTCGAGATCAACGTCTACGTCCAGCCGAAGTAGGCCGCGCCTTCCTCGTCATGGTCGGACTTGTTCCGACCACCCACGTCTTCGAATAGCGCAGCGTTCAAGACGTGGATGCTCGCCACAAGGACGAGCATGACGGCGTGGCTTCTCACACCTCCCAGACCACCCCCGGCCGCATCGGCCGGAATCGCTCCGCCGGCAGCCCGGCCTTCTCCAACGCGACCGTGAGCGCCTCGGGCGGGCGGGTGACGCCTTCGTCGGTGAGCTGGAACGTGCCCCAATGGTGGCCGAGCGCCTGCTCGGCCCGCAGCGAGCGCATCACCTTGACCGCTTCTTCCGGGTTCATGTGGTTGTCGCTCATGAACCAGCGCGGCTCATAGGCGCCGATCGGCAGCGCCGCCAGCCGGAACGGGCCATGCTCCCGGCCGAGCCGCTCATAGAGCGAGCCGTCATGATAGCCGGTGTCGCCGATATGGAAGAGCTTGCCGGCCGGCGTCTCGATCACGAAGGAGCACCAGAGCGCCATGCGCCGGTCGAAGGCGCCGCGGGCCGACCAGTGATAGCTCGGCACCAATGTGGTCGCGACTTTGTCCGAGAGCTCCAGCCGCGCGCCCCAGTCATGCGCCTCGGCCCGGATGCTCGCCTCGCGCCCCTTGACGATCACATCGTTGCCGAGCGGCATGATCATGCGCGGGTTGTCGCGCGCATGCACCTGCGCCAGCGTCTCGACGTCGAGATGGTCGTAATGGTTGTGGGTGACCAGCACGACGTCGATCGTCGGCAGGTCGGCGAAGGCGACGCCCGGGGCGTTAACCCGCTTTGGCCCGAAGAAGGAGAACGGGCTGGCACGTTCGGAAAAGACCGGGTCGATCAGGATGTTGAGGCCGGCGATCTGGTAGAGGAAGGAGGCGTGGCCGAGATGGACGACGCGCAGGCCCTCGACGCGAGCGGGCGGCTTGTCCTGCGGCGGCGCCTCATACCGTGCCGGGAAGGCCTCGCGCTGGCGCTGCGAGAACTGCCAGCGCAGCACATCGGTGAGCCCCTTCGTGACCGGCCGGCCGTCCGTGAAGACGAGCCCGTCGAAATGGTCGCTGACCGGGCCCTGGTAATAGGGGTTGCGCGAGCGCGCATAGGACGCCCAGGCAAGCCCGGTCGAGCCGAGCAGAGCGGGGATGCCGAGAAGGCGCAGGAGTTTGCGACGGGTCATGGCATCGAGAAGTCGTGCGCGGATCGCACAGCGTCAAGCCCGGGCCACTGGTTTCAAGACAACTTGATCGCGGCTGACACCCGTCATCAGCCTCGAGCCTTGATCGGTTCGGGAAGACCGGCATAGTCCCGCCACGTCTCGCGAGGCTGCCATGGCTAGGCTCTTCCTCTTCTCGACCCTTTTCCTCGGCCTCGCCGGCAGCGCCGCGCAGGCTTGCGGCTTGCAGGGCGAACCTTGCAAGGTTCCGCTCGGCGACTATCACGCCGCCGCTCCCACTGTTGCACCACCACCTGCCGAGAAGCGCCCGGCCGTATTGTTCTTCCACGGCGCAGGCGGAGGCGGCGATGCGATCCTGGCGGCCGACTCCGTCCTGCGGCCCTTCGTCGAGGCCGGCTATGTCGTGCTCGGTCCGAACGGGCTCGTGATGCCGAACAGCCGCTATGGTCGCGGCTGGTCCTTCCTGCCGGATGCGCCGCAGCAACGCGACGAGCTGGCCTTCGCGCAACAGGTGCTGGGCGATGCCGTCGCCCGCTTCGACATCGATCGCAAGCGCGTCCTCGTCGGTGGTTTCTCGATCGGCGCGTCGCTGACCTGGTATCTCGCCTGCCGGCAGCCCGACCTCGGCGCCGCCTATGCGCCGCTCGCCGGCAATTTCTGGCGGCCGCAACCGGAAAAATGCGCCGGGCCGGTCGACATTCTCCAGACTCACGGCTGGCGCGACGAGGTCTTCCCGCTCGAAGGCCGCCAGCTCGGACCGAAGCATGCGCAGGGCGACGTGTTCGAGGGGCTGCAGCTCTGGCGCGCTACCGACGGCTGCAAGACCACGCGCCCCGACGCGATCGAGGTAAGTGGACCGGTCTGGCAGCGCTCATGGACGAATTGCGAGAGCGGCCGTCAGGTTTCGCTCATGCTCCATGCCGGTGGGCATGAGGACCCGCCGAAGGAATGGGCCGAACTGGCGCGCCGCTGGTTCGAGGCGCGCCTGAAAGCCCGGCCGGCAGCGAACTGAAGGCGGCTTCAGTTGCTACCCGAGCGCACCGCGACGGTGGCGATGCCGGCGCCGATCAGCAGCGTGCCGCCGGCCTTGTTGAACAGGCCGATGGCGCGCGGGTTGCCGACGAGGTTGCGGGCGCGCGAGGCGATCAGCGCATAGCCGAAGGCATTGGCGAAGGCGAGGGTGATGAAGGTCGCCTCGAAGATCAGCATCTGCGTCCAGAAGTCGGCCTTGGGATCGAGGAACTGCGGCAGGAAGGCGACGAAGAAGGTGATGCTCTTCGGGTTCAGCGCCGTCACCAGCCAGGCATGGCCGAGCATCTTCAGCGCCGAACTCGCATCCCGGCGCGGCTCGGCATCGAGGCTGCCGCCGGCGCGAAAGAGCTTGACGCCGAGATAGATCAGATAGGCGGCGCCTGCCCATTTCAACGCCGTGAAGATCGTCGCCGAGGTCGCCAGCAGCGCGCCCACGCCGAGCATGGACAGGGTCATCGCGGTGAAGTCGCCGAGTGCGACGCCGACCGCCATCGGCAGGGCGGTGCGCCAGCCCTGGCCGAGCGCATAGGAGATCACCAGCAGGATGGTCGGGCCGGGGATGACGAGGAGGACGGCGGTGGCGGCGGCGAACGCGGCCCAGCTTTCGAAGGTCATGACGTAGAGGCTCCGCTAAAAACCAGAGCCATCACCAGACCGGGGCGCTTGTAAAGAGGCTTTTTTGATTGCGATCACGGCGCCATTGTAGGCCTAGAGTGGCGGGCCCCAGCGGAAGGTCGTCGTCCCCCCGCGTACCGGCACCAGCGGCCCGGCCGACATCTCGCGCCGCTTCTCCGGCTCGCCGGCCAATACCAGCGTCCACCAGGCGCCGTAGCGGGTCTGCGGGTTCTTCGCCAAGGCGATGCCGATGCGCGTCGCTTGCGGCATGGAGAGATTGGCCTCGTGGCCGGAGGATTTCTTCCAGCCGTCGAACGCTTCTTGCGTCGAATAATAGCCGGCGCCGAGATTCTCCGCAGCGCGCACCGTATCGAGGCCGGCGGCATTGACGCGGGAATTGAAGCTGCCGCCGGCGCTGTGGGAGAGATCGTCGCTGGCCGCCATCGCGTCGGACTGGCGCTGAGCCATCGCCGTCAGCGTCGAATCGAGTTTGACCGGGCCGAGGCCCTTGCCGGTGCGATAAGCGTTGAGGATGCGCACCGCCTCGGCCGGGTCGACCTTCACCGCCGCGAGACGCTCGAGCTTGCGCGGGCTCGGCACCGTGGTCTCGCGCTGCGCTCCGGCGCAACCGGCCAGAAGCAGGGCGATCAGGAGGGCTGCGCCCGAATGCTTCGTCATCTATGAGGGATCCTGTCAGGCACCATCGGCTGGCGTGTCCGCCTAATGGCGGATTCTGGCAGGATTGTCGCGGCGCCTGCCTGAGACGAGGCGCCGCGCCCTCGCTTGACTAGCCCTGCGCGCCGGAGATCACGCGGCAGAGCGCGTCGCGGACGTAAGCCTCCGGTGCGACCTGGCCCTGCTGGACGACGAAGACCGCATCGACCCGCGTGCCGCTGCCGCTCTTGCGTGCGGTGATGCGCAGGTGCTGCGGTCGGCCCGAGCCGGAGGTTTCCTGGATGGCGAGGACCGAGCTGGTCGCATTGTCGATGCGCATGTCGGCGAAGCCTTCGGCCGAGACGGCGGCGCCGAGATCCTTCAGCACCCGCGCCGGGGCCCGCTTTGGCACCATGTCCCAGGTCTTGTAGGTCAGGCCGGTCAACATCGGCGTGCCGACCACGGAGAAATTGCCTTCGCAGGACTGGGCCTGCGCCTGGGTGAGGCCGAGCGCGAACAAGGCGGTGGCAAGGACCGGAAGCTTCATGTCATCTCCGTGATGAGGATCGCGCGCGGCTGGCGCAGCCGCCACTTGCGCGCTTCAGCTTGACTTTCGCCGCATTTGTCCGCTTTAACGCGCGCATTCGTTTCGCCGACATCGCCGAAACCACATCCGCCGACCGGGCCGCCTCGCGGCTGTCTGCATCATCCCGAAAAGTGCCTTGCGGTTTTCGGATCAGATGATGCCAGAAAAACGAGCCCGGAGGTCAACGCCCGACAGCGCGTCTGCGCCCTCGGGCGCGAAACCGTTTGGCGGATAGCCCAGGTGATGTCGGCTCTAGAGCCGGATCCGATCAGGCTTCAGCCTGATCGGTGAATCCGTCTCTCACTTTGTTGAGGCCAGGCAAAGCAGGACCGCATGTTCGGCACGCTGAGCGACAGACTTTCCGGCATCCTCTCGGGCCTGACCCGCAGGGGCGCGCTGACCGAGGACGACGTCAACGCTGCGCTGCGCGAGGTGCGCCGCGCGCTGCTCGAGGCCGACGTTGCGCTCGAGGTCGTGCGCAGCTTCACCGACAAGGTCCGTGAGCGCGCCGTCGGCGCCGAGGTGCTGAAGTCGGTCACGCCCGGCCAGCAGGTCATCAAGATTGTCAACGACGTCCTGATCGACACGCTCGGCGGCGAGGGCGAGGGCATCACCTTCGACGCCGTGCCGCCGGTGCCGATCCTGATGGTGGGTCTGCAAGGCTCGGGCAAAACCACCTCCACGGCCAAGATCGCCAGGCGCCTGACCGACCGGGACAAGAAGAAGGTCCTGATGGCCTCGCTCGATACGCGCCGCCCGGCCGCGATGGAGCAGCTCGCCATCCTCGGCAAGCAGGTCGGCGTCGAGACGCTGCCGATCGTCGCCGGCCAGTCGGCGGTGCAGATCGCGCGGCGCGCCGTCGAGGCCGGCAAGCTCGGCGGCTACGATGTCGTCATGCTCGACACCGCCGGCCGCGTCACGCTCGACGAGGCGCTGATGGCCGAGGTCGCCGAGGTCAAGGCGGCGACCAATCCGCATGAGGTCCTGCTCGTCGCCGACGCGCTGACCGGCCAGGACGCGGTCAACACCGCTCGTGCCTTCGACGGCCGCGTCGGCCTCACCGGCATCGTGCTGACCCGCATGGACGGCGACGGCCGCGGCGGCGCAGCGCTCTCGATGCGCGCCGTCACCGGCAAGCCGATCAAGCTCGTCGGCACCGGCGAGAAGACCGACGCGCTCGAGGACTTCCATCCCTCGCGCGTCGCCAACCGCATCCTCGGCATGGGCGACATCGTCGGCCTGGTCGAGAAGGCGGCCGCGACCGTCGACGCCGACAAGGCGCAGGCTCTGGCCCAGCGCCTCGCCAAGGGCAATTTCGATCTCGGCGACCTGCGCACCCAGCTCCAGCAGATGGAGAAGATGGGCGGCCTCGGCGGGTTGATGGGCATGCTGCCTGGCATGGCGCAGATGAAGAACCAGATCGCCAACGCCAAGATGGACGACAAGGTCATCGCCCGGCAGATCGCGATCATCAACTCGATGACCGCGGCCGAGCGCCGCAATCCCGACCTGCTCAAGAACAGCCGCAAGAAGCGCATCGCCGCCGGCTCCGGCACCTCGCCGGAAGCGATCAACAAGCTGCTGAAGATGCACCGCCAGATGGCGGACATGATGAAGCAGATGTCCCGCCAGAAGGGCGGCATGCTCGGCAAGCTCGGCAGCATGTTCGGCCTCGGCGGCGGCATGCCGGCCGGCATGCCCGACCCCTCGAAGATGGACCCCGCCCAGCTCGCCGAACTGCAGAAGCAGTTAGGGGCCGGTGGCGGGCTGCCTTCGCTGCCCCCGGGCGGCTTCCCCGGTCTGCCCAAGGGCGTCACCCCGCCCGCCGGCATGATGCCGAAATTGCCTCGCCTCGGCGGCATGCCTGGCCTCGGCAACAACCCGTTCAAGAAGAAGTAGTTTTTACCACTCACCCAAAGGAAGAAGACCCATGTCCCTCAAGATCCGCCTGACCCGTGGCGGCGCCAAGAAGCGCCCGTACTACCGCATTGTCGTCGCCGACGCCCGCTCGCCGCGCGATGGCCGCTTCATCGAGAAGATCGGCGCCTATGACCCGATGAAGGCCAAGGATTCTCCCGAGCGCGTTGTCCTGGATCTGGAAAAAGCCAAGGCCTGGATCGCCAAGGGCGCCCAGCCGACCGACCGCGTCCTGCGCTTCCTCGACGCCGCCGGCGTCGCCAAGCGCCCGGCCCGCAACAACCCGAACAAGGCTGTTCCCGGCGACAAGGCCAAGGAGCGCGCCGAGAAGAAGGCCGAGAAGAACGCCGCTCCGGCCGAAGCCGCGGCTGAGTGAGCTGCGTGAGCCTCTCCCGTCATGGTCGGGCTTGTCCCGACCATCCACGTCTTCCGTTCCCCAAGGTCGTGTTCAAGACGTGGATGCTCGCCACAAGGGCGAGTATGACGAACTGGAGAGGCATTGCGGCCTTGCGGTCTGACGGTCTGTCCCTGAAGGGCCATCGATGAGCGACGACCTCGTCCTGCTCGGCATCGTCGGCGCGCCGCATGGCGTGCGCGGCGAGGTCCGGATCAAGACCTTCACCGCCGATCCGCTGGCGCTCGCCGAATACGGCCCGCTCGTCGACGAGAAGGGCCGGCGCTTCGAGATCGCCGACATCCGCCCTGCCAAGGAAGTGGTCGTCGCCCGGCTCAAGGGCGTGACCAGCCGCGAGGGGGCCGAGCTCCTGAACGGGGTCAGGCTCCATATCGAGCGCTCGCGCCTGCCCGCGCCCGAGGACGAGGACGAGTTCCTGCAGGCCGACCTCGTCGGCTGCAGCGTCATCGGTCCTGACGGAGCCATTCTCGGGACCGTCACCGCCGTCGCCAATTACGGCGCCGGCGACCTCATCGACATCGAGACGCCGGATGGCCGCTCGGTGCTGATGCCGTTCACCAAGGCCTATGCGCCACGCATCGACATCGCCGCCAAGCGCATCGAGGCCCTGCCTCCCGCCGGTCTGTTCGAGGATGACGATGCTGCCTGAGACGCCGGCCAAGGGCCTGATCTTCGACATGGACGGCACCATCGTCGACAATATGCGCTACCACGACGACGCCTGGGCGAGCTGGCACCGCAAGCACGGCCTGCCCTTCGAACGCGCGACCTTCTCGGCGCGCACCGCCGGCATGGCGGTCGCTGACATCATCGGCCCGCATTTTCCCGGTGTCGACGCGGCCGAGCTCCACCGGCTCGCCGAGGAGAAGGAAGAGCTCTATCGCGAGGTCTACGGCCCGCTGGTCAAGCCGCTCGGAGGATTGATCGACCTGCTCGACCGGGCGCGCGATCATTCCGTCCCGATGGCGGTCGGCACCGCCGCCGCTCCGCCGAATATCGCCCTGATCCTCGACACGCTGTCACTTCGCCAGCGCTTCGCCACCATTGTCTCGCCGAGCCAGGGCTATCCCGGCAAGCCGCATCCCGACATGTTCCTGGCGGCGGCCGAGCGCATGGGCGTCGCCCCGGCCGACTGCATCGTCTTCGAGGATGCGCCGAACGGCGTTGAAGCCGCACGACGCGCCGGCATGCGCGCGGTAGCGGTGCTGACCATGCTGCCGGCGCAGGCTTTTGCTGCCTTCGACAACGTCATCGCCAGCGTCAATGACTATGCGGCGCTGGACGGCAATCCGGCGCTGCGCTTTGCTTGAGCGATGGCATTCCGCGCCTCGGTCCTGACCCTCTATCCCGAGATGTTCCCCGGCCCGCTCGGCGCCTCGCTGGCGGGTGAGGGCCTGCGCACCGGGCTCTGGTCGCTGGAGGCGCACCAGATCCGCGAGCACGGCATCGGCCGCCATCGCAATGTCGATGACACGCCTGCCGGCGGCGGCGCCGGCATGGTGCTGCGCTGCGATGTGCTGGCGGCGGCGATCGATGCGGCGGTTCCGGCCGACGATACTCGGCCGCGCCTCCTGATGTCGCCGCGCGGCCGGCCGCTCAGCCAGCGCATGGTGCGGGACTATGTCGCCGGGGACGGTGTCGTCATCGTCTGCGGCCGCTTCGAGGGCGTCGACGAGCGCGTGATCGAAGGGCGTGGCCTGACAGAGATCTCGGTCGGCGACTACATCCTCTCCGGTGGCGAGATGGCCGCCATGGTGCTGCTCGATGCCTGCGTGCGCCTGATCCCCGGCGTGATGGGCAAGGAAGCTTCCGGCGCCGAGGAGAGCTTCGAGAACGGCCTGCTCGAATACCCGCACTACACCCGCCCGCGCGAATGGGAGGGCAGGGGTCTGCCCGAGGCGCTGCTCTCCGGCGACCATGCCCGCATTGCGAGGTGGCGGCGCGAGCAGGCGGAGGCGATCACAAGGGAGAGAAGGCCGGATCTCTTGAACCCTTCTCCCCTCGGGGGAGAAGGTGGCAGCGCGAAGCGCTGACGGATGAGGGCAGGACAGGCTCAGTTGGTCCTTGTCTCACCCCGTCGTACCGCCCTCATCCCCTGCCGGACCTTCTCCCCCGAGGGGAGAAGGAAGCGCGTCATTGATAGCTCGTCACCGGCAGGCCTTCCGCCAGCCAGCCCTTGTCCTTGGGATTGCCGAGCAGGCCGCCGCGAACATCGACCAGCTCCTTCCAGCCGCGCGCGGTGAGCGTCTTCTGCAAGGTCGAGGTCCGGTTTCCGGTCCGGCAGATCAGGGCGATCGGCTTGCCGGGATGGTCGAGCTTCAGGGCCGCCAGTCTGACCTCGAAGGCGCTGCCGGTCATGTCGAGCTTGATCGCGCCGTCCGGCACGCCGGTATCGGCCCATTCCTCGGGCGTGCGGATGTCGACGAGGACGAGCTTGCCGGCCTTGTTCGCCTCATGCGCCTCGCGCACTGAGAGCGAGGGCGGGGCAGATTGCGCCCGTGCCGGCCCGATGACGGCTGTGGTGGCAAGGCTCAGCAGGAAGGAACGGCGATCCATACCGCAAGCGCTAGCCTGTTGGCGCGCTTGCGGCAATTCACAAGTCGATGCGCCTCAGCGCAGCTCGGCGCAGAAGCGCTGGATGCGGCGGCAGGCCTCTTCCAGCTTCTCGTCCGAGGTGGCGTAGGAGATGCGGAAGTTCGGGCCGAGGCCGAAGGATGAGCCGTGCACGGCCGCGACCGCCTCGTTCTCCAGCAGGCCCATGACCAGATCCTCGTCGGTCTCGATTGTCTTGCCGTTCGGCAGGGTCTTGCCGATCAGCTCCGAGCAGTCCGGATAGACGTAGAAGGCGCCTTCCGGCGTCGGGCACTTCAGCCCGCGAGTCTGATTGAGCATGGAGACCACGAGGTCGCGCCGACGCTCGAACGCCTTCTTGAACACCGGGATGTGCTCCTGCGTGCCGTCGAGCGCCTCGACCGCGGCCCATTGCGAGATCGCCGAGGTGCCGGAGGTCTGCTGGCCCTGGACCAGGTCCATGGCGTTGATCAGGTGCTGCGGACCGGCGGCGTAGCCGATGCGCCAGCCGGTCATGGCGTAGGACTTCGAGACGCCGTTCATGGTCAGCGTGCGCTCGTAGAGGCCGGGCTCGACCTGCGCCGGGGTGACGAACTTGAAATCGCCATAGACGAGGTGCTCGTACATGTCGTCGGTCAGCACCCAGACATGCGGATGGCGCATCAGCACCTCGGTCAGCGCCTTCATCTCGGCATGGGTGTAGGCGGCGCCCGACGGGTTCGACGGCGAATTCAGGATCAGCCACTTGGTCTTCGGCGTGATCGCGGCCTCGAGATCGGCCGGCTGGAGCTTGAAGTTGTTCTCCAGGCGCGCCTCGCAGAAGGTCGGCGTGCCCCCGCAGAGCGCGACCATCTCGGGATAGCTCACCCAGTAGGGCGCGACGCAGATCACCTCGTCGCCCGGGTTCAGCGTGGCGAGCAGGGCGTTGTAGATGACGTGCTTGCCGCCGGTGCCGACGATGGTCTGCGAAGCCTTGTAGTCGAGGCCGTTCTCGCGCTTCAGCTTGCGGGTGATCGCCTCGCGCAGCTGCGGGATGCCGGGGACCGGCGTGTACTTGGTCTCGCCGCGGCGGATGGCGGCGATCGCCGCTTCCTTGATATTGTCCGGCGTGTCGAAATCGGGCTCGCCGACGGAGAGCGAGATCACGTCCTTGCCCTGCGCTTTCAGATCGCGCGCCTTCTGCGTGATGGTGATGGTCGCAGACGGCTTCACGCGCTTCAGGGCGTCGGCAAGGAAAGCCATGATCCAGATCTCCGGGAGAACAATGGCGCCCGTCGCGGGCGCGGGGCGTGGTTTAGGCCCCCGGGGCGGGCACTGCAAGCGACACTGCTTGATATCGGCCAGAAACGACAGGAATGGCAGCGGGGCGTGCCCATGATCCGGGGGGCGAAAACGGCCTATCCCCGGCAGACGCCCGCAGCTGTATCGCCTTGGCCCGAAACGTGCTTGGTAGAGCAGGCTGGGGAGCCAAAAAGAATACAGCGCGCTGACGCGCAGAAGGCTCATGCATGAAACTCCGGATCGGCTACGAGCTCGACTACGTCATTCCGCAGCCGACCCCGATGATCTTGATGCTGAACGTGCATTTCAGCCGGGTCTCCGATCTCTCGGCGCCGGATCACATGCGCATCCAGCCTCCGACGCCGGTGACCGCCTATCGCGACGGCTTCGGCAACTGGTGCAGCCGCCTCGTGGCGCCGCAGGGCACGATGCGCATATCCGCCGATGCGGTGATCAGCGATAGCGGCCTGCCGGAGGCGTTCGACCGCAAGGCCGGGCAGGTGCCGGTCGAGCGCTTGCCGGAAGAGTGCCTGGTCTTCCTGCTCGCCAGCCGGTTCTGCGACAGCGATCGCCTGCTCGATCTCGCCTGGGAGCTTTTCGGTCACACGCCGCCCGGCGCTGCGCGGGTGCAGGCGATCTGCGACTTCGTCAACCAGCGCATCGCCTTCGATTATATGGACGCCAGCGTCACGCGCAGCGCTTCCGAGGCCTATCGCGAAGGGCGCGGCGTCTGCCGCGACTATGCTCATCTCGCCATCGCCTTCTGCCGGGCGATGAACATCCCGGCGCGCTATTGCACCTGCTATCTCGGCGATGTCGGCACGGAGCCACCCTATCCGCCGGGCGATTTCGCCGCCTCCTTCGAGGCCTTTCTGGATGGCGGTTGGCAGATGTTCGACCCGCGCAACAATGTCCCGCGCATCGGCCGGGTGCTGATTGCGCGCGGACGCGATGCCGCCGATGTCGCGATCGCCACCACCTTTGGACCGAATACGCTGACCGGATTCAAAGTCTGGACGGACGAGGTCAGCGAGGCGGCCTGAGGCCGCCCGGCCTCACTTGTCGAAGAGCGGGGCAGCCTCGGTCTTTTTCTTCGCCCGTAAAGGCGTCCTGCGGGTCAGGCCCTTGCGGTTCGCCGGAGTGGCGCTTGCATCCTCCGGCTTCGACGCTGCTGCTGCGGTCGCGACAGGCTTCACAATGGCGGGCTGCGGTGCCGGCTTCTCGGGCTGGACAGGGTCGATCGTGCGGAAGCGGATCATTTCTTCTTCGGACCCGCCGCTGCCTTGGCGACGGCCGAGGCGAAGCCCGCCGGAGGGGTCGCGCTCGCCTTCGGCTTGATCTGCTTGGGCTTCTTGGCCTCGCGATTGCTGCGCTGCTCGCCTTTTGCCATGTCTCGTCTCCTTCGGTCGGGATGACAGGTATCGCCACTTCGAATCGAAGGGGCTCGAACCTGCGCTGGTCGGGACGGCTGCGGGTCTCAACTCATGGCGGCCGGCTTCCGGCTGCCGCGGCCGGCCCGCGGAAATCGGGCCGTGAAGTCGAAGCAGAAGCGGAGCCTAGGGCAGAGTCGCGGCGAGAGCACGCGCTTTCTTCACGAGAACGCCCCGCTCAGGCGGCCTCGCGCAGGCGCTCCCGCCGGCGCAGCACGGTCGAGACCGCGACGGCGTTCCAGCGCGGCCGGCCGAAGCAGGGGAAGCCGCGGCGGTTGAGGCGGCGGGCGATGTCGGCGGGATCGGTGATGCCGGCGCCGACGAGCTGATCGATCAGCGCGCCTGCGGCTTCGAGGAAAACGGCGAGCAGCGCCCTGTCGAGGTCGCGGCTCGCCTTGTTACCGGCGGACATCCCGTCAATGGATGCCCAGGCCATAGCTCGGCTCGACCTCGTTCGGGGAGAGCAGCACGGCATTGGGGTGGCCGCCCTCCGACAGCGCGAATCGGACCGCGTCCTTCTGGTTGCGGAAGATGCCCTCACTGCGGCCTTCGAGATCGCGCGCGACCCAGAAGCCGTGGCTGGACTGGCCGACCAAGAAGAGATGGCTCTCGCTATTGAGCGGCTGCAGCGGCTTGAATTGTCCCATTGTGGCGTCCTCAGTTCGGCAAGGCGAACCAGGCGCGCAGGCCGATGAAGGCTGCAGCTGCCAGTGCGAACACGGCGAGCGCAACCATCTCGGCACAGAGGATTCCGACGGCCGGGCGGCGGCTGGCGACGCTGTCATAGACGGCGCGGGCGCGGCGCTGCTGGCTGGTGCGGAACAAGGTGTTGTTCATCGACATATCGACCTCCATCGATGCCGATGATGTAGGTCCGGCCCCGGTAAGGCCGCCATGCGGAAGGCGATCGGGCGCATAAGGCCGGCATAAAGGCTTGCGCAGCGTCGTCGCGACTGCGATGCCGGCGACATGGACGCTCCCCCGAACACCGTCGCGATCTATGTCGACGCCGATGCCTGCCCGGTGAAGCCGGAGGTCTATCGCGTCGCCGAGAGGCACAAGCTCAAGGTCTTCGTCGTCGCCAACAGCTTCCTGCAGGTGCCGCGCGAGCCCTGGATCGAGCGCGTCGTCGTGTCCGGCAATTTCGATGCGGCCGATGACTGGATCGCCGAGCGCGCACGCCGCGGCGCGATCGTGATCACCGCCGACATCCCGCTCGCCGACCGCTGCATCAAGGCCGGCGCCGACGTGATCGGCCCGACCGGCAAGCCCTTCACCGAAGCCTCGATCGGCATGGCGCTGGCGACCCGCGACATGATGGAGGACCTGCGCGCCATGGGCAGCGTCGGCGGCGGGCCGAAGCCGTTCTCGCAGAAGGACCGCTCGGCCTTCCTGCAGGCGCTCGACGTCGCGGTGCAGCGCCTGAAGCGGGCGGGGTTCACCGCCTGATGAGCCTCGCGCTCGGGCCGCTGGACGAAAAATCTCTTTGCCCCTAATCCTGCCGCGAAAGCCCGTCTCCCAATCGGGCTCCCGGGAGGAAATTCATGTCGCTGACCCGCCGTTCCACGCTCGGCCTCGTTGCCGGCGCCGTCTTCGCTCCGGCCATCGTGCGGGCGCAAAGCTATCCGTCGAAGCCGATCACCCTGGTCGTGCCCTATCCGGCGGGCGGGCCGACCGATGCGATCGCGCGCTTCGTCGCGCAGGACCTCTCGACCTCGATCGGCCAGAACGTCGTCGTCGACAACCGCGCCGGCGCCTCGGGCGCGGTCGGCACCCGCGCCGTCGCGCATGGCGCTGCCGACGGCCACACCTTCATCTTCGGCAACAACCAGACGCACGGGAACAACATGTTCCTGCTGAAGGACCCCGGCTATGACGCGGTCAAGGACTTCGCGCCGGTCGCCGGTGTCGGCGCCTTCGAGCACGCCTTCGTCGTCCGCAACGACCTGCCGGCGAAAAGCATCAAGGAGCTGATCGCGCTCGCCAAGGCCGATCCGGGCAAGCTCAACTATGGCTCGACTGGCGTCGGCTCCGGCTCGCACCTCGCCATGGAGCTGTTCATGCAGCGCACCGGCATCAAGATGACGCATGTGCCGTTCCGCGGCGCGGCGCCTTTGGTGCAGGAGATCATCGGCGGGCGCATCGACATCGCCAATTCGACGCTGCCGTCCGTGCTGGAGCAGATCAATGCCGGCACGCTGCGCGCGATCGCGCTGGCGAGCCCGGAGCGCAACCCGCGCGCCAAGGACATCCCGACCCTGCGCGAGCAGGGGGTGAGCGATGCCGACGCCGACAGCTGGGCCGCCTTCTTCGCCCCAGCCGCGACGCCGGCGCCGGTCCTCGACACCCTGTCGAAGGCCGTATTGGCTTCGCTCGCCAAGCCGGCTGTCGCCGAGCAGATCCTGAAGCTCGGCTTCACCCTCAAGGTCCGCGATCCCGCCGCCTTCCGGCCCTATCACCAGCAGGAGATCGCGACCTGGGAGAAGATCATCAAGGAAGCCGGCGTCAAGCCGGAGTGAGCCTTCCGATGGGCGTGCCCGCGTCGCTGCCGCGCCGGCTCGTGCTGGTCGCGCTCGCCACGCTGCCGCTTGCGGCGACTGGGGCGGCGCGTGAGAGCGCAGACGCCCTGTGGGATGCGCTTGCCACGCCTGGGCACATCGCGCTGCTGCGTCATGCCGACGCTCCCGGGGTCGGCGATCCGGCCGGATTCCGGATCGGCGACTGCGCGACACAGCGCAATCTTGGCGAGCAAGGCCGGGCACAGGCCCGCCGGATCGGGGATGAGTTTCGCCGGCGCGGCGTGCGCGTCGGCCTCGTGCTCACGAGCCAGTGGTGCCGGGCGCGCGACACGGCGCAGCTTATGGGCCTGGGGACCGTCGAGGACGCACCCGAGGCGCTGAACTCCTTCTTCGGCCGCTCCGGCGAGCGCGAGGCCGCAACGAATGCACTCCGACGGCGGCTGTCCGGCCTGCCGCGCGATGCGGGAACGGTCGTGATGGTGACCCATCAGGTCAACATCACCGCGCTGACCGAAGTGTTCCCCAGGTCGGGCGATATCGTGGTGCTGCGTCGCGAGCCTGACGGAGGCATCAGCGTGCGCGGCACGATTCCTGCGCCGTGACGACCAGCGAGAAAAGGGCGATGCGATGAATCTGATGCCGAAACTGGTCGCCCGCGCCGAGGCCGGCCGGCCCGTCCGCTGTGCCTTGATCGGCGCCGGCAAGTTCGGCTCGATGTTCCTGGCGCAGGTGCCGCATATCGAAGGGCTGGAGGTCGCCGCGATCGCCGATCTCGATCCCGAGCGGGCGAAGACTGCCTGCCGCACCGTCGGCTGGGACGAGGCCCGTATCGCCGCGACGCGCTTCGTCGATAGCGGCGTCACCGCCGCCGAGATGGACGGCGTCGAGGTGGTGATCGAGGCGACCGGGCATCCGGCCGCCGGTGCCCGCCACGCGCTCGCCGCGATCGCGGCAAAGCGCCATGTCGTCATGGTCAACGTCGAGGCCGATGTGCTGGTCGGTCCGCTGCTGGCGGCGAAGGCCAGGGCGGCCGGCGTGGTCTATTCCATGGCCTATGGCGACCAGCCGGCGCTCGTCGCCGAGATGGTCGACTGGGCGCGCGCGACCGGATTCACTGTCGCGGCCGCCGGCAAGGGCACCAAATACCTGCCGGCCTATCATCGCGTCACCCCGGACGAGGTCTGGAGCCATTACGGTTTGACGCCGGAGGCGGCGAAGGCCGCCGGCATGAACCCGCAAATGTTCAACTCCTTCCTCGATGGCACGAAGTCGGCGATCGAGATGGCGGCGATCGCCAATGCCAGCGGGCTCGACGTGCCGGAGGGTGGCCTTACCTTTCCGCCCTGCGGCGTTGACGACCTCGCTCATGTCCTGCGGCCGAAGGCAGTCGGCGGCCAGCTCGATCATGACGGCATGGTCGAAGTCGTCTCCTCGCTGGAGCGCGACGGCCGGCCGGTCTTCCGTGACCTGCGCTGGGGCGTCTACGTCGTCCTGAAGGCGCCGAACCCTTACGCCGCCGCCTGCTTCAAGCAATACGGTTTGCCGACCGATTCCACCGGCCTCTATGCCGCAATGTACAAGCCCTTCCACCTGATCGGGCTCGAGCTCTCGATTTCGGTGCTGAATGCGGCTTTACGTGGCGAGCCGACCGGCACGACCAGGAGCTGGCGCGGCGATGCGGTAGCGACCGCCAAGCGCGACCTTAAGGCCGGCGAGATGCTGGACGGGGAGGGCGGCTACACCGTCTACGGGAAGCTGATGCCGGCCGCCGCCAGTCGCGCTGCGAAGGCGCTGCCGATCGGTCTGGCGCATGGCGTGGCCTTGAAGCGGAACGTTGCCGCCGGCGCGGTCGTCAACAGCGCCGATGTCGCGCTCGATGAAACCTCGCAAATCGTCTCACTTCGGCGTGAGCTCGAGGCAACCGGCGTCTGAATCGTGCATTCTTCCTAGGCTGGTGGTCCCGGGCGACCGAAGGGAGACCCGGGACCCATTTCCGGACCCTCTTTCGGCAAGGCTCCGGAATGGGTCCCGGATCGGCGCGGCTTCGCCGCTTGTCCGGGGCGACACTGGATTGGTGCTAAAGCCTAACCGCCATCAGGAGATGTCGATGCGTTTCGTTCTCGCCGCAGCCCTCGCGCTGGCTCTCACCATTCCGGCGACAGCACAGCAGCGCTACCCGTCGAGCGCCGGCGAGCTCGCGGTCGAGACGGTCGCGAGCGGGCTGGAGAACCCCTGGGGCCTCGCCTTCCTGCCGGACGGACGCATGCTGGTGACCGAGCGGCCGGGCCGGTTGAGGCTGGTCGGCAGCGACGGCAAGCTCTCGGCGCCGATCTCCGGTGTCCCCAATGTCGTTGCGCGCGGGCAGGGCGGCCTGCTCGATGTCGTGCTCGATCCGAACTTCGCCCAGAACCGCTACCTCTATCTTTCCTTCGCCGAGCCGCGCGCCAACGGTAACGGCACCAGCGTCGCTCGCGCCAGGCTGAGCGCCAACGGCACTGCGCTTGAGGGCCTCAGCGTGATCTTCCGGCAGATGCCGACGATCGCCAGCAACATGCATTTCGGCTCGCGGCTGGTCTTCGACCGGACGGGAGCGCTGTTCGTCACCGTCGGCGACCGCTACAGCCAGCGCGACCAGGCGCAGAACCCGGAGAACCACATCGGCAAGGTCCTGCGCATCAAACCGGAAGGCGGTGCGGCGGAAGGCAATCCGAAAAAGTCGGGCTGGGCGCCGGAGATCTGGTCGATCGGTCATCGGAATGTGCAGGGCGCTGCTCTCAACCCGCAGACCGGCCAGCTCTGGACGGCCGAGCACGGCGCACGCGGCGGCGACGAGATCAACACGCCCAAGGCCGGCCTTAACTATGGCTGGCCGGTGATCACCTATGGCATCGACTATTCCGGCGTGAAGATCGGCGATGGCACCAGCAAGCCCGGCATGGAACAGCCGCTGTTCTACTGGGACCCGTCGATCGCGCCTTCCGGCGCCGCCTTCTACACCGGCGACACTTGGCCGGCCTGGAAGAACTCGCTCTTCGTCGGCGCGCTCGCCGGCCAGTTGCTGTCGCGCCTCTCGACCGATGGCGAGAAGGTCACGGGCGAGGAGCGCCTGCTGAGCAATCTCGGCGAGCGCATCCGCGACGTCCGGCAGGGGCCGGATGGTTTTCTCTACCTGCTCAGCGACGATTCCAATGGCAAGGTGCTGCGCGTCCGGCCGGCGCGGTGAACTCCGCTGTCATTCCGGGGCCTTGCGCAGCAAAGAGCCTGGAAACCGCGAGAACGACACTGCTCCAGTTCGTCATGCTCGCCCTTGTGGCGAGCATCCACGTCTTGAACACCGCACTCGTCGAAGGAAGACGTGGATGGTCGGGACAAGCCCGACCATGACGGGAGGTGGTGGTGATGGCTCAGTGAGCAGCCAACCTCACGGCCCGCAATCCCATTCGCGCTCGACGACGAAGACCTTGCGGTTCGCAAGGTGCCCGTTCGTGTCGTAGAGGTCGCCGACATAGTACTCGGTGCCGGCGGCGTCGCGCACGCTGCGGTCGACCTGCAGCGACCAGCCATAGCCGACCCGGCTTCCGCCCTTCCAGTCGCGATGCAGATTGCCCGTCGAGGCCGAGGCGAGGATTCGGGCGCGCTCGTCGCTCGGTGAGCAGGTCGGCCCGGCAAGGGCAGCGCCTGACAGGGCGGCAAGGCACAGGGCGAGCGTCATCGGCTTGAGCAAGGCAGGCATCCTTCAGGGGAATCCGAGCAGAATCAGGTGATCTCGGCGAGCCGCGTATCGAGCGACAGAACGAGGCACCAATGTGGCTCGAAGTCGGCTCCCAGCGGCCAGATCTGCTCCTTGAAGACCGTCAGCATGGCCGCTTGATAACGCTCGAACCAGTCGCGCTGGCAAAGCACGAACTTGGTCGCGCCGACAATGGTCTCCCGGTCGATGATGCACAGCGGAACGATGCCGGAATTGGCCGAAAGATACTCCTGCACCGCGACCATCAATGTCGGGTAGCCGGGGTGGAGCATGTCGTCGAGCACGATCAGCCCGCCCTCGGCGAGGCATGCGGTGGCGAGCGTGAGGTCCTTGCTTAACGCCGCGCGTGAATGCTCGCCATCGATATGGATGAAGCGCAACTTCTCCCCGCCGGCATGGCCGATCAGCTCGACCGGCGACATCGCGCCGGCATCGGCCTTGATGGTGATGCGGCGCTCCGGGCCGATGCCGTGCCTCTGGCAGTTCGCCTCGAACCGGTCCTGCACCTGCGGGTTCGGCCATTCGAAGATGTCGATGCCCAGAGCGATCTCGCCGGGTTCGAGCGCATGGGCCAGCGCGATGAAGAAGCGGCCTTCGAAAGCGCCGATCTCGGCGATCGGGCCGGCGACGCCTTCCTCCGTCTGCAACCGCAATAGCCGCGCGCAGACAGCCGCCGCGAAGCGCGAGGACATGCCGACGACGCGGTCATAGCCCTCGGTCAGATAGGCCTCGACGGCGGGATGGCCGGAGTGTGGGAGCGGCGCCATCGCATCAGCCCTTGGCGTGGAAGATGAAGAAGGCGCCGGCTGCGATCAGCGCGAAGCCGATCGCATGGTTCCAGGTCAGCTGCTCCTTCAGCCAGAACACGGAGAAGCCGGCAAAGACGCAAAGCGTGATCACCTCCTGCATCGTCTTCAGCTCGGCAGCCGAATAGACCCCGGAGCCGATGCGATTGGCCGGCACGGCGAGCATGTATTCCGGCAGGGCGATCATCCAGCTCGCCAGGATCGCCAGCCAGATCGCCGTGCTCTTGTAGGAGAGATGGCCGTACCAGGCGAAGGTCATGAACACGTTCGAGGCGATCAGCATGCCGATCGGCAAGAGATGGGCGGTGCTGAGAGCTGGCATGGCAGGTTCCGGAAACGTGACGTCGGGGGGAGAAACGGCTCAGCCGTAGCGCAGTTTCATCGTCAGGATGATCAGCACCAGCGCGAGCGTCACCGTATTGGCGCCGATCAGCGGCCAGGAGGCGATCAGCACGCCATAGATCAGCCAGAGCACGATGCCGGTGGCGAACAGCGCCTGCGTCCACAGCGAGATGCCGCTGGTGTCGCGCGTCTTGATCGTCTGCCAGGCCTGCGGCAGCCAGCAGAAGGTGGTCAGCAGGGCGGCGCAGAAGCCGAGCGCTTCGATGGCGGCGGTGGACATGCGGGCTTGCGGCGATTCGCGCGGGAGTGGAGGTTCATGAGACATAGCCGGTTTCGGCGCACCGCGCGCTCCCCGGACGTGCATGGTTAACCTCCGTTAACCGCAGCGCCCTAGTTTTGCGTCAATCCTGCGATTCGGTGGACTTATGCGCACATTGATCCTGGCCTTGCCTCTCGTCCTCGCCGCCGCGACCGCGGCCCGGGCCGATTTCGACTCCTGCGTCGCCGGCCTGCGTTCTGCCGCTGCGGCCAAGGGCGTCTCCGGTGCCACCTTCGACCGCGCCATGGCGGGCGTCACGCCCGACATGAAGGTGATCGAGGCGATGAACAACCAGCCGGAGTTCAAGACGCCGATCTGGGACTATCTCGGCACGCTGGTCGACGATGAGAAGGTCGCGGAAGGCCGTTCGATGATGCGCCAGCACGCCTCGACGCTCGCCGCCGCCGAACAGCGCTTCGGCGTCGACCGCCACACGATCGCGGCGGTCTGGGGCGTCGAAAGCGATTTCGGCAAGGCGCGGGGCAAGATGCCGCTGGTCCAGGCGCTCTCGACCGGCGCCTGCCTGGCGCCGCGCCGCAACGCCTTCTTCAAGGGCGAATTGATCGCCACCCTGCAGATCATCCAGCGCGGCGATGTCCGCCCCGAGCGGTTGTTCGGCTCCTGGGCCGGCGCCTTCGGCCACACCCAGTTCATCCCCTCCACCTACATGCGGCTTGCGGTCGACGGCGATGGCGACGGAAGGCGCGACCTGGTCGATTCCATCCCCGACGCGCTGCACTCGACCGCGAACTTCATGGACAAGGCCGGCTGGGTCACCGGCGCGACCTGGGGCTATGAGGTGCGGGTTCCGGGTAGCTATTCCGGCGGGACGGGCCGCAATCCCAAGCGGCCGGTGTCGCATTGGGCGAGCCAGGGCATCGTCAAGTTCGACGGTTCGGCGCTCTCCGGCTCCGGCAATGCCGGCCTGCTGATGCCCGCCGGCCGCAACGGCCCGGCCTTCCTCGTCTTCAAGAACTACGATGCCGCCTACAGCTATAACGGTGCGGATTCCTATGCCTTGGCCATCTCCCTCCTGTCCGATCGCCTGCGCGGCCGGCCGGGCGTGCAGGGCGACTGGCCGACAGACGACCTGCCGCTCTCGCGCGAGCAGCGCCGCGAACTGCAGCGCCTGCTGATCCAGCGCGGCTACAATGTCGGCGAGCCCGATGGCGCCGTCGGCGCGCTGACGCGCGCCGCGATCAAGGAGATCGAGGCCAGGATCGGCATGCCGCAGACCGGCCGTCCCGGCGAGAAGGTCCTGCGCGCGCTGAAGGGCGGGCGCGTCTGAGGCGCAGCCGTCCCGTGCTTGCGCACGAACGCTGCGCCTCGTAAGCAGCCAGCGCATTTCTGTTGCGCGAGGCTGAACCCATGGCGAACCACAAGCTCCTGCTGCTCCCCGGCGACGGCATCGGCCCCGAGGTGATGGGCCAGGTCGAGAAGATCGTCTCCTGGTTCGAGAAGCAGGGCCTCGGCTCGTTCTCGCTCGAGCGCGGCCTCGTCGGCGGCGCCGCCTACGACGCCCACAAGGCGGCGATCTCCGAAGGGGACATGAAGCTCGCCCAGGACGCCGACGCCGTGCTCTTCGGCGCGGTCGGCGGCCCGAAATGGGCCGATGTGCCCTATCAGCACCGGCCAGAGGCTGGCCTGCTGCGCCTGCGCAAGGATCTCGGCCTGTTCGCCAATCTTCGTCCGGCGATCTGCTATCCGGCGCTGGCCTCGGCCTCGTCGCTGAAGCCCGAGGTGGTCGAGGGCCTCGACATCCTGATCGTGCGCGAGCTCACCGGCGGCGTCTATTTCGGCGAGCCGAAGGAGATCGTCACGCTGGAGGACGGCAGCAAGCGCGGCGTCGACACCCAGCTCTATACGACTGGCGAGATCGAGCGCATCTGCGCCGTCGCCTTCGAGCTGGCGCGCACCCGCCGCAACAAGGTCTCCTCGGCCGAGAAGCACAACGTCATGAAGACCGGCGTGCTCTGGAAGCAGACGGTCACCGCCCAGCACGCCCGTGACTACAAGGATGTCGAGCTCGAGCATGTGCTCGCCGACAACTGCGCCATGCAACTGGTGCGTTGGCCCAAGCAGTACGACGTCATCGTCTGCGACAACCTCTTCGGCGACATCCTCTCCGATGTGGCCGCGATGCTGACCGGCTCGCTCGGCATGCTGCCCTCCGCCTCGCTGGGCGCCGAGGACCCGGCGACCGGCAAGCGCAAGGCGCTCTACGAGCCCGTCCACGGCTCGGCGCCCGACATCGCCGGCAAGGGCCTCGCCAACCCGATCGCGATGATCGGCTCGTTCGCCATGGCGCTGCGCTATTCCTTCGGCGCCGGCGAGGCGGCCGATCGGCTCGAAGGCGCGATCGCCGACGTGCTCGGCGCCGGCACCCGCACCAAGGACATCGCCGCGCCCGGCGCCAACGCCGTCTCGACCACCGAGATGGGCGACGCCATCGTCAAGGCGCTCGAAGCGCGGGGGTGATATCCGGTGGGCGGCGGCTCTACCGCCGCCCACTGCCATATTGCGCCTCGTGCAGGCGGCGGTAGATGCCCGGCCGCTGCACCAGCTCCTGATGCCGGCCCTGCTCGGCGACGCCGCTCTCGTCGATGACGATGATGCGGTCGGCGTCCTGGATCGTCGCTAGGCGATGGGCGATCACAAGCGTGGTCCGGCCCTTCGACAGTTCGGCGAGCGAGGCCTGGATCGCCCGCTCGGTCTCGGTGTCGAGCGCCGAGGTCGCTTCGTCCAGGATCAGGATCGGCGGGTTCTTCAGGAACATCCGGGCGATGGCGAGGCGCTGCTTCTGTCCGCCCGAGAGCTTGACGCCGCGCTCGCCGATCACCGTGTCAAGACCATCCGGTAACCGCGCGATCATCTCGTCGAGCCTTGCGCGCCTGGCAGCCTCGACGATCTCGTCCTCATTCGCCGTCAGCTTGCCATAGGCGATGTTCTCGCGCAGCGTCCCGGCGAAAAGGAAGACGTCCTGCTGGACGATGCCGATCTGGCCGCGCAGCGAGGCCAGCGTCATCTGGCGGATGTCGATCCCGTCGATCGTGATGCGCCCGCCTTCGACATCGTAGAAGCGCGGCAGCAGCGAGCAGATCGTCGTCTTGCCGGCGCCGGACGGCCCGACGAAGGCGATGGTTTCGCCGGCGCGAATCGTAAGGTCGATCCCCTTCAGGATCTTGCGGTCGGGCGTGTAGCCGAAGCTGACATTCTCATAGGCGATATCGCCCTTCAGGCCCGAGACCGCGATGGCGCCGGGCAGGTCGGCGATATCGGGCCGCGTATCCAGGAATTCGGTGTAGCGCCGGAAGCCGGCGATGCCCTTCGGATAGGTCTCGATCACCGAATTGATCTTCTCGATCGGCCGGAAGAACACCGTCACCAGCAGCAGGAAGCCGACGAAGCCGCCGGCGCTGAGATCGCCGATCAGCACGTAATAGGCGCCGGCGATCATCACCGCCATCTGGGTCAGGCGCATGCCGAAATAGGAGAGCGAGGTCGAGGCCGCCATCAGCCGATAGGCGTCGAGCTTGGTGCGGCGATAGCGCTGGTTGTCGACCGCGAACAGGCTGCGCTCATGCTCCTCATTGGCGAAGGCCTGGACGACGCGGATGCCGCCGACATTCTCCTCGATTCGGGCGTTGAACGAGCCGACGCTGCCGAACAGTTTTTGCCAGTTCGCCGTCATCCGCCGGCCATAGCGGCTGGTCAGCCAGGCGATCAGCGGCACGATCGTCGCGGTGATCAAGGCGAGCTGCGGGTGCACCATCAGCATCAGCACGAAGGCGCCGATGAAGGTCATCACCGCGATGAACAGGTCCTCGGGGCCGTGATGGGCGACCTCGCCGATCTCTTCGAGATCCTTGGTCAGGCGCCCGACGAGATGGCCGGTCTTCTGGTTGTCGAACCAGCCGAAGGACAGCTTCTGCAGATGGTCGAACGCCTTGCGGCGCATCTCGGTCTCGATGTTGATGCCGAGCATGTGGCCCCAATAGGTCACCACCACCATCAGGCCGGCGTTGACGAGATAGATCATCAGCAGGCCGAGCGAGGCCAGCACGATCAGGCTCCAGTTCCCGCTCGGCAGGAGCTGGTCGACGAACAGCTTCACCGCGATCGGGAAGCCGAGCTCGAGCAGGCCCGAGATCACGGCGCAGCCGAAGTCGAGCATGAAGAGCCCGCGATGGGGACGGTAATAGGCGAAGAAGCGACGCAGCATGGCGGCCTGTTAGCATATTGGCGGCAAGCTGGTCAGGTGACGACAAACGGAGCGTTACGCACCGGCCGCATCGCGGCGATCGGGCGAGGAGGTTCGGCGGAGGTACCGACCCTGCTTCGTTGACGCGCCCATCGTGCGCGTCACGATCGTTGCTCGGTCGCGGAGGGGGTGGGCATGAATAGATTGGCGATCATGACAGGCATAGCGGCGTCGTTCGTCATGCTTCTGAATGGCCCCGTGCAGGCCCAGGATGGTTGCAAGCAGGTCACCAGCTCCTGCTCTGCAATGTTCAAAAGCTGCGAGCAGAATTGCAACAAGGTCAGCAACAACGCGTCCGCCTGCATCGCCCGCGTTTGCAGCCAGCCGCTCGAAGGCTGCAAGGCGAACGGTGTCTGGCGCAGTGTCCAGAGCGGCTCGGCCTGCTGGGCGACCAAGAACAGGTCCTGAGCGGTTAGCCGCCCAGCCGGTACTTCACGAAGCCTTCCCCGGCATCGCCGACCGGCTGCGCATTCAACGCCTCCGGCTTCTTGCTCACGGCGGCCGGCGCGGTCGGGAAGGTGACGTTGACGTTCGCCGGCAGCGGCTTCAACGACCAGTTGCCGTCGGCGGCCGGGTTGATCGTCTTCTTCTCGATGATGTAGCGCACGATCACGTCGCGATTGAGGTCGGGCGCCTCCAGCACCACCGTCGTCTTGGTGCCCGGGAAATTGCCGCCGCCGGAGGCGCGGTAATTATTGGTGACGACGATGAACTCAGCCGTCTCGTTGATAGGCTTGCCCTGATAGGCGAGGTCGACGATGCGGCGCGCGTCGGGCGCCGCGAGCTTGCCGTCGCCATCATAGCGCGAGGCTTGCGTCACATCGATCTGGTAGCTGACGCCGTCGATCACGTCGAAATTGAAGGCCGGGAAGCCGGGATTGATCAGCGGCTGCTCCTCGGTTTTCGCCACGTCGATCCGGTTGAAGATGCCGGCCGAGCGCTCCAGCCATTCGCGGATCTGCGCGCCGGTGACTTTTACGATCTGCACGGTGTTCGGGTAGAGATAGATGTCGGCGACGTTCTTGATCGCGATCGGCCCGGCCGGGATGTCGGTGAAGAAGGCCGGCCCGGCGCGTCCGCCCGATTTGAACGGCGCGGCGGCCGAGAGCACGGGCAGGTCCTTGTGCGGCGTCTGCGCCAGCAAGGGCTTGGCGTAGGCGATCTGCGCCTCGGCCACGATCTGCACCGACGGGTCGTCGGCGACGAGGGCGAAATAGCTGTTGATCGGAGCGCTCGTCGTGCCGACCGGCTCGCGCATATAGCTCAGCGTCGCCTCGTGGTCGGCCTTCACCGTGGCGAGCACGGCCGCCTCGACCTCCGCCCTCGGCACGATCTTGCGGTCGGGCGTGCGCTCATAGATCGGCTTGGGATCGACCTTGAACTCGGCGACGCGCCAGCGTCCGTCGCGCTTCTCCAGTTCGAGGTCGACGATGCCGACATGCGAGCCCCAGAAGCCGGGCTGGCAGGCCGGCTTGCCGTGCAGCGAGCCCTTCTTGTTGTCGACGCCGGGAATGCCGTCGAAGGCCTTGCCGCCGGGGAAGACGAGATGCTGGTGGCCAGTCAGGACGACGTCGATGCCGTCGAGCCTGGCGAGGTGCAGCGCCGCGTTCTCCTCGCCGCCCTTGCGCTCGCCGCCGGCGATGCCGGAATGGCAGAGCGCGATGGTGAGGTCGGGGTGCGCCTGCGCGATCTCCGGCAGGTATTTCTGCGCGGCGTCGACGATATCCGTCGCGGTGACCTTGCGGTCGAGATTGCCCTTGTCCCACTGCATGATCTGCGGCGGCACGAAGCCGATCACCGCGATGTTGAGGACATGCTTCGTCCCAGCCTCGTCCTCGAAGCTCTGCTCGAAGATGCGCCAGGGCTCGATCAGCGTACCGCCGCCGACCTTGTCGACATTGGCGCAGACGATCGGGAACTCGGCACGGGCGAGGCCGTGCTCGAGGAAGTCGAGCCCGTAGTTGAACTCGTGGTTGCCGAGCGTGCCGCATTGATAGGGCAGGGCGTTCATCGCGGCGATCATCGGATGGGTCTCGCCGGCCTTCAGCCCCTTCTTGTAGGCGACGAAATCGCCGAGCGAGGAGCCCTGCAGGAAGTCGCCATTGTCGAAGAGCAGGCTGTTCTTCGCCTCGGCCTGGGCGGCCTTGATCAGGTTCGCCGTCTTGGCGAGGCCGACCGTGTCGTCGGGCGCGTCGCGGAAATAGTCATAGGGCACGACGTTGACGTGGAGGTCGCTGGTCTCCAGCAGCCGGAGCTTGAGCCTGGCCGGCGCCTGCGCAGCCAAGGGGCTGGAAAGCGCTCCGGCCGTGGCGATGGCGGCCCCGGCCTTGAGCGTGTCGCGGCGGCTGAAACGGGGGGCGCGGTCCATCATCGGCTCCTGAAGCAAGGTGCTGCGACAGACGCTAGCACCATGGCAGGACCGTGACACGGGGGTAAACGTCATGCTCGGGCTTGACCCGAGCATCTCAGACCGGAAGAGGCTGCCATCAGCGCCTTCTCGTCATGAGATTCTCGGATCTGCGCTTCGCTCCGTCCGAGAATGACGTGCTTCAGCGGCTCACGCCCTCCATCCGCACCCGCCCGTCGGCGCCCTCGGTCCAGGCGGCGATGGCGCCGTCCGGGAGCCGTTTCGCCTTCACCTGGAACGCCTCGCCGGCGATCAGCGGCGCGAGCCCGCGATAGTCGAGCCGGATCGGCTCGCCGCCGGAGAGCGTCGCGATGATGTTCATGATCAGCGTCGCCTGGATCGGCCCGTGCACGACGAGCCCGGCATAAGCCTCGACGCCGGTGACATAGGGCTGGTCGTAATGGATGCGGTGGCCGTTGAAGGTGAGCGCCGAATAGCGGAACAGCAGCACCGGATCGGCCTCGACCGTCCAGGTCAGGTCGGCGGCGCGTGGCTGCGGTGGTTGGGGCGGGGTCGGAGCAGGTGCTGGTTCGGCACCTGGCCTGGCGGCCTCGCGGTAGACGATGTTGTGGCGCTCGCGCAGCGCGACTCCGCGGGCCGTGACGAGCTCGTGATCGACAGCGACGAAGCAGAGCGGGCCGCTGCGGCCATCCTTGTAGCTGACGTCGCCGATGGTCGAATGGCGGGTGACCTCGTCGCCGGTCCGCAACGGGCCGATCGTCTCGATCCGCCCGCCCGCCCACATCCGCCGCGGCAGCGGCACAGGTGGCAGGAACTCGCCCTTGGCGGCGTGCCCGTCCTGGCCCAGCGCCGCCATCGGTGAGATCGGCGGGGCGAGGCACCAGTGCAGGGCGAGCGGCGCTTCGCCTCGCTGGTATGGCGCCAGATGAGGAGAGAACGTCGCCTCATAGCTGGCGACGAGCCGCGGCGTGATCAGGTCGGAGGCTTCCTCGGTCTTGCCGATCCAGGACTTCAGATGATCGATATTCATCGGGCTCAGTAGCTTCTCGGCATGCCGAGCACATGCTCGGCGAGATAGGACAGGATCAGGTTGGTCGAGATCGGCGCGACCTGGTAGAGCCGCGTCTCCCTGAACTTGCGCTCGATGTCGTATTCCTCGGCGAAGCCGAAGCCGCCATGGGTTTGCACACAAGCATTGGCCGCCTCGAAGGAGGCATCCGCCGCCAGCATCTTGGCCATGTTGGCTTCCGCGCCCGGATTGGCGCCGGCCTCGTAGAGCCGGATCGCCTCGCGCACCATCAGTTCCGCCGCGCGCATATTGGCGTAGGCTTTCGCGATCGGGAACTGGATGCCCTGGTTCTGGCCAATCGGCCGGCCGAAGACCTGGCGCTCCTTGGCGTAGCTCGACGCCTTGTCGATGAACCATTTCGCATCGCCGACGCATTCGGCGGCGATCAGGATGCGCTCGGCATTCATGCCGGAGAGGATGTAGCGGAAGCCCTTGCCCTCCTCGCCGACGAGGTTGGCGGCGGGGACCCTGACATTGTCGAAGAAGACCTCGGTGGTGGCGTGGTTCATCATCGTGCGGATCGGCCGGATGGTGAGGCCGGCCTGAAGCGCTTCGCGCATGTCCAAGATGAAGACCGAGAGTCCGTCGGTGCGCTTTTGCACCTGGTCGCGCGGCGTGGTGCGGGCGAGCAGCAGCATCAGGTCGGACTGCGCCGCCCGGCTGGTCCAGATCTTCTGGCCGTTGACGATGTAGTGGTCGCCCTCGCGGCGGGCGGTGGTGCGCAGCGCGGTGGTGTCGGTGCCGCTGGTCGGCTCGGTGACGCCGAAGGCCTGCAGGCGCAACTCGCCCGAGGCGACCTTCGGCAGATAGCGCTGCTTCTGGTCCTGCGTGCCGTGGCGCAGCACCGTGCCCATCACATACATCTGGGCATGGCAGGCGGCACCGTTGCAGCCCTGCCGTTGGATCTCTTCCATGATGACGGCGGCGGCCGAGAGCGGCAGGCCGGCGCCGCCGTATTCTTCGGGAATCAGCGCCGAGAGGAAACCGCTCTCGGTGAGCGCCGTCACGAACTCGCTGGGATAGGCCATCTCGCGGTCGAGCTTGCGCCAGTATTCCCCGGGAAAGCCGGCGCAGAGCCTGGCGACCGCCTCTCGGATGTCGGTGTGATCGTTCGGTGTCGTCATGCTCATCTCAGGCTGATCGTGCCGCCTTCGCCGCAAATTCGCGGCGCAGTGCTTCGTCATGCTCACCAAGGCTAGGTGGCGCCCGCATCGGCACGCGCTTGCCATCGACCAGTACCGGCGGCGCCAGCACCTCGATGGGGCCGTTCGGGGTCGGGACGGGCAAGGCGGTCGCGGCCGGATGGTCGATCAGATCGGCCATCGTCGAGACGGTGCCATAGGCGATGCGGGCGGCATCGAGCCCGGCCGCCGTCTCGGCGTAAGAGCGGCTGATCAGGATCGCCTGGATCGCGGCGTCGAGGGCAGGGCGGTTGCGCACGCGCAGGACATTGCTGGCGAAGCGCGGGTCGTCGAGGAGGCTGGGATCGGCCAGCACGTCGCGGGCGATGATCTGCCATTCGCGCTCGCTCTGGATCGAGATCAGCACCTCGGCATCGGTGAGGCGGAAGACGCCATAGGGCGCGATCGAGGGGTGGGCGAGGCCAAGCCGCGGCGGCTCGATCCCGCCATAGCGCCGGGTCAGATAGGGCACGTTCATCAGGTCGGCGATGGTGTCGAACAGCGAGAGCTGGATGCGCGAGCCTTCGCCGGTGCGCTCGCGCCGGATCAAGGCCTCAAGGATCGCGGCATAGGCGGCATTGCCGGTGGCGATGTCGGCGATCGAGATGCCGATCCGCGTTGGCCCGGAGTCAGGGCTGCCGGTGACGGCGGCAAGGCCTGTTTCCGCCTGGATCAGGAGATCATAGGCCTTCTTGGTGTAGTGCGGCGTGCCCGGCGCATAGCCGGAGATGTCGCAGGTGATCAGCTTGCGGTGGCGCTTCCGCAAGGCCTCGCTGCCGATGCCGAGCCGGTCGGTCGCGCCAGGCGCGAAGTTCTGGATGAAGACGTCGGCTTCGGCGAGCATCGCCTCGACCAGGGCGAGGTCATTCGGATCCTTGAGGTCGACCCGGCAGGATTCCTTGCCGCGGTTGATCCAGACGAAATAGGAGGAGAGGCCCCCGGCATAATCGTCATAGCCGCGCGAGAAATCGCCCTCCTCGCGCTCCAGCTTGATGACGCGCGCACCGGCATCGGCGAGCCGGCAGCTCGCCATTGGAGCGGCCACCGCCTGCTCCAGCGCCACCACCAGGATTCCATCGAGAGCATTCGTCATCTTTGGTCTGCTTCGTCCGCCAGCCGTCGCCTTCTTGCCCCACAAGCCCTCATCCTGAGGAGCGAGCAAAGCTCGCGTCTCGAAGGATGCTTCAGGAGGCTCCGGAACCAGCTGGAGCATCCTTCGAGACGCGCTCCTCAAGGAGCGCTCCTCAGGATGAGGGCTGAGGATGTGGCGAGAGGTGGCTTTCGGCCTCGGGAAGTCAAATAGCGTTTCGCGATGGCGGCCATAGCGCCCGGCTCCATAGAAAAACCCTATGGCCTTCATCGCTTTATCCTTCTTGTCCGACTGCGGGCTCTATGCGCCCCTTTTCGCCGGACGAGGCGCCGCCGAAGAGCGCCCGATGTCATGCGAGATTCAGGGAGGATGCTCATGAAGACGATGAAACTGGCGCTGGTCGCGCTGGCTAGTACGCTGCTCGCAAGTTCGGCCATGGCGCAGGACAAGCCGAAGGAGCTGGTGGTCGGCATTGCCACCTTCCTGTCGGGCCCGGCCTCCGTGTTCGGCGTACCCGGCCGTAACGCTGCCGACCTCCTGATCGCGGAGATCAACGCCAAGGGCGGTGTGCTCGGCGTGCCGGTGAAGCCGGTCTATGTCGATGAGGGTGCCGGCACCAATCAGCTCCTCTCCGAATATCGCCGCGTCGTGCAGGAGCAGGGCGCGCAGGTGATGCTGGGCGCAATCTCCTCCGGCTCCTGCAATGCGCTCGCCCCGGTCGCGGAGGACCTCAAGGTCGTCAACGTGATGTGGGATTGCGGCACACAGACCATCTTCGAGGACGGCAAGTGGAAATACTCCGTCCGCACCCAGGCTCATGCCGGCGCCGAGATGATGGCGACCTTGCTCTACCTGATGAAGGTGAAGCCCGACTTCAAATCGGTCGCGGTGGTCAACCAGGACTATGCCTGGGGCCGTGAATCCTGGGCGCTGCTGCAGGCCGGCCTCAAGGCGCTGAAGCCCGACGTCAAGGTCGTCGCCGAGCTCTTCCCGAAATTCGGCGCGCCTGATTTCTCGACCGAGATCACCCGCCTCTCGGCGCTGCGGCCGGACGTCGTGATCTCGACCTCCTGGGGCGGCGATCTCGACACCTTCGTCCAGCAGGCGGCGGCGCGCGGTCTCCTGAAGCAGTCGACCTTCGTGCTGCCGCTGGCGGAAAGCTCGCTGGAGCGGCTCGGCAATGTCCTGCCGGAGGGCGTCATCGTCGGCAGCCGCGGCGACCATTACTGGCGCCATCCCAAGCACAAGGATGCGCCGGAGATGCAAGCCTTCGTCAAGGCGTACAAGGACAAGACCGGCGTCTATCCGATCTACCCGACCTTCCACATGCAGCAGGCCCTGACTGGCCTGGTGAAGGCCTATGAGAAGGCCGGCGCCGGTGGCAAATGGCCGAGCAAGGAAGAGGTCATCGCCGCCTTCGAGGGGCTGGAGTTCAAGTCGCTCACCGGCACGATCACCATCCGTGCGGATCATCAGGGGCTGGAGGACCAGCTGCTCGGCACCACCAAGCGCGTGCCGGAATTCCCCTTCGCGGTCTACGACAAGATGGCGCTCTATCCCGGCAAGCTGGTGACCACGCCGCTCGGCGAGAAGTCGCTCGACTGGTTCGCCAAGGTGAAGCCGGACCTCGTCACCGACAAGTCGATCGAGACCTTCGACTACGCGAAGTAGGCCCCGTACATACTCGCCGTCATCCCGGACACGCCGCGAAGCGGCGCTGATCCGGGATCCATTCCTGAACCGTTCCGGAATGGATCCCGGGTCTCCCTGCGGTCGCCCGGGATGACGGCGCTCTCGTAGACGGCTACTCGATCGGCTTTCTGAAGAACGGACCGCATGCCTCCTGAAATGCTTCTCCTCGCCGCGCTCGACGGCCTGGCTTATGGCTCGCTGATCTTCCTGGTCGCGGTCGGGCTGTCGCTGATCTTTGGCGTGCTCGGCATCGTCAATGTCGCCCATGGCTCGTTCTATGCGATCGGCGCCTATGTCGCGGCAGCTGCCGTGCTCGCCCTCGGCGCCGCCGGCCTGCCGACCTGGCTCGCCTTCCCGGCGCTGCTGCTCGCCGCCGCGCTGGTCGGCATCCTCGTCGGCGGCCTCGTCGAGATCGCCCTACTGCGCCGGGTCTACGGCAAGGAGGAGGTGCTGCAGCTGATCGTCACCTTCGCCGTCTTCATGATCCTGGAGGATGCGCAGAAGGTCGTCTTCGGCGTTCAGCCCTATTTCGCCAACGCCCCGATGAACTGGCTCGGCACGGTCGAGGTCTTCGGCATCTTCTACACCACCTACCAGCTCGTCCTGATGCCGCTGGTCGCCCTCGCGGTGCTGCTCGGCCTGCGTTTCTTCCTGCGTCGCACCAGCTTCGGCCGCGCCATCGTCGCGGTGACGCAGGATCGCGAGGCCGCGACCGCGATGGGCATCGACGCGGCGCGCGTCTACCTGATCACCTTCATCATCGGCGCCTCGCTGGCAGCGCTCGGCGGCGCGCTCGCCTCGGCCACGACCTCGCTGACGCCCGGCATCGGCGCCGGGACGCTCGTCCTGTCCTTCGCGGTCGCGGCGACGGCCGGGCTCGGCCGCATCGAGGGCGCGGCGGTCGCTGCGCTGCTGATCGGCCTCGGACGCTCGGCCGCAGTCTATTTCGCGCCGGAGTTCGACGTGCTGATCCCCTATCTCATCATGATGCTCGTGCTGCTGGTCCGTCCCCAGGGCCTGTTCTCGACAGTGCAGACGAGGAAGGTGTGATGGCGCGCCAGCTCGTCTTCGGCCTCGCGCTGATCGCGGCGCTCGCGGTCTTCCCGCTGTTCTCGCCCTGGTCGACGGTGATCCTGACTGTGGCCTTGTGCGAGGGCCTCGCGGCGCTCGGCATTATGGTGCTGCTGCGCGCCGGGCAGGTCTCCTTCGGCCACGGCCTGTTCTTCTCGTTCAGCGCCTATGCGGTGGCCTTCCTGGCGGCGGCCAAGCTCGGGCATGAGGCGCTGATCCTGATCCCGGTCGGCATAGCGGCCTCGGGGCTGCTTGCGGCGATCGTCGGCCTCTTCGTCGTGCGCTACCGCGCGATCTTCTTCGGCATGCTCAACCTCGCCATCTCCATGGTGTTCTTTTCCTTGCTGGAGAAGCTCTTCCCGATCACCGGCGGCGCCGACGGCAAGCGCGTGCCGCGGCCGACCTTCGCCGGCATCGAATTCGGCCGCGAGCAGTTCGAGCTCGCGACCTTCTATGTCACGCTGGTGCTCTGCATCGTCGCCGCGCTCTTCGTCGCGCGCTATCTGCTCTCGCCCGGCGGCAAGGCGCTGGAGGCGATCAAATCGAACGAGACGCGGCTCGAATATCTCGGCGTCTCCCCAAGAAAAGTGCTCTACGGCGCCTATCTGCTCTCCGGCCTGCTGGCGGGGCTGGGCGGCGCGATCATCGCGCTGGTTTCCGGCCACGTCACGCCGGAGCTGGCCTATTGGGTGCGCTCGGGCGAGTTCGTCTTCATCGCGATCCTTGGCGGTATCGGCGGCGTCGCCGGGCCGTTCCTGGGCGCGCTGATGTTCCAGATCATCCGCGGCTATGCCGCGGTCTATGCGCCCGAGACCTGGCATGCCGTCCTCGGCGTCATGCTGCTGGTCATCATCTTCTTCGCGCCGGCGGGCCTCTACGGCATCGTCGCCGGCAAGAGCAGGCCGCAGCGCGAGGAGGGCGGGCGATGAGCGGCGTCATCCTCGAGGCGGATGACCTCCATCTGCGCTTCGGCGGCGTGCAGGCGGCGAATGGCGCCTCGCTCAAGGTCGCGGCGAACGAACGCATCGCCATCATCGGCCCGAACGGCGCCGGCAAGACCACCTTCATCAATCTCTGCACCGGGTATCTCAAGCCGCAATCCGGCCGAGTGGTCTTCAACGGTCAGGACGTGACGAAGTTGTCGCCGCAGGCGATCACCCGCCTCGGCATCGGCCGCTCCTTCCAGATCCCGCAGCTCTTCCTCGACAACACCGTGATCGAGAACCTGCTGCTGACGCTCTCGGCGCGCGAGGGCTCCTGGTCGCCCTTCCTCGCCATGCAGCGCCACCCCAAAGCCGAGGAGATGTGGGCGCTGCTCGATCTGGTCGGCCTGAAGGCGACCGGCAACCGCATCGTCCGCGAACTGCCGGAGGGCATGCGCAAGCTGATCGACATCGCCGTCGCGCTCGCGCTCGAACCGAAGCTGATCTTCATGGACGAGCCGACCAGCGGGGTGTCCTCGACCGAAAAATTCCAGGTGATGGACACGCTGACCCGCGTGCTCGACGCCCGCGCCACCACCGCGGTCTTCGTCGAGCACGACATGGATGTGGTCGCCCGCTACGCCAATCGCGTCGCGGTCTGGACCGGCGGGCGCATCGCCCATCAGGGCACGCCGGAGGAGATACTCAGCCATCCGGAAGTCCGCGAGACCGTGATCGGGGTGGGGGTCTGAGATGCTGGAGATCAGGGAGCTCTCGGCCGAGATCGAAGGCGTGCAGGTGCTGCGCCGGGCCTCGCTGTCGCTGGAGGAGGGCGCGACCGTCGCCCTGATCGGCCGCAACGGCGCCGGCAAGACCAGCCTGCTGCGCGCCATCATGGGCTTCATGACGGTGACCGGCGGCGCGATCAGCTTCGACGGCAAATCGCTCGACAGCGTGAAGGCGCATGAGCGGCCGCGTCTTGGCATCGGCTATGCGCCCGAGGATCGCCGGCTGTTCTCGACCTTCACCATCGAGGAGAACATCCGCCTGCCGGCCGAGGTGATGAAGCTCGGCGAGGCGGAGATCGTAAGAAGGCTGGAGCGCATCTATGCGGTGCTGCCCGAGCTCGCCGATCTGCGCCAGCGTCCCGCCGCCGGCCTCTCCGGCGGCCAGGGCAAGATGGCGGCGCTCGCCCGCGCGCTGATGGTCGGCAGCCGCGTCATCCTGCTCGACGAGCCCTTCCAGGGTCTCGCCCCGGTTCTGGCCAACCGCTATGCCGCCGCCCTGCGCGCCTTGCGCGACAGCCATCCCGACATCGCCTTGCTGATCACCGAATCCAACCCCAGTCTGCTGCGCAACTTCGCGGCTAAGGCTTATGCGATCGAGCGCGGCGAGGTCAGCGAAACGCAATTGGCCGAAAGCTCGCTCGCCGCAGCCGGGCTGCATTGAATTGTAAGCCCTCATCCTGAGGAGCCGCGTAGCGGCGTCTCGAAGGATGCTTCAGGAGGCTCCGGTACGAGCTGGAGCATCCTTCGAGACGCGATCTGCGATCGCTCCTCAGGATGAGGGCTGAGGAAAAGGTGCTTTGGGGCACTAAGAATTTGAGGAGACCATCATGACCCAGCATTTCATCAACGGCCGGCACGTCGCCGGCCGCACCGGCGAGACCATGGCGGTGCTCGCCCCGGCGACCGGCGAGGAGTTCACCCGCATCGCCTGCGGCACTGCCGAGGACATCGATGATGCGGTGCGTGCCGCCCGCGCCGCTTATGAAGGCGCCTGGGGCAAACTGACCGCGGCCGAGCGGGGCCGGCTGATCTCCAAGCTCGCGCTCAAGGTGCAGGACCATTTCGACGAGCTGGCGCGGATCGAGGCGCAGGACACCGGCAAGCCGATGGCACAGGCGCGCGCCGATATCGAGGCGACCGTGCGCTATTTCGAGTTCTATGGCGGCGCCGCCGACAAGGTGCATGGCCACATCATCCCGTTCCTCAACGGCTATAATGTCAGCGTCGTGCACGAGCCCTATGGCGTCACCGGCCATATCCTGCCCTGGAACTATCCGGCGCAGATGTTCGGCCGCTCGCTGACCGCCTCGCTCGCCATGGGCAATGCCGTGGTGCTGAAGCCGGCCGAGGACGCCTGCCAGACGGCGCTGCGCCTCGCCGAGCTCGCTACGGAAGTCGGTTTCCCGGACGGCGCCATCAACATCGTCACCGGCCGTGGCCATGAGGCAGGCGAGGCGCTCTGCCGCAATCCTGGCGTCGGCTTCATCTCCTTCACCGGCTCGCCGCAGGTCGGCCAGATCATCCAGAAGGCCTGCGCCGACAACTTCATCACCTGCACGCTGGAGCTCGGCGGCAAGTCGCCCCAGATCGTCTTCGACGACGCCGATTTCGATACGGCCGTGCCGATCGTCTGCAAGGCGATCGTCCAGAACACCGGGCAGACCTGCTCGGCCGGCAGCCGCGTGCTGGTCCAGAAGACCATCTATGACGATTTCGTCGGCGCCGTCGCCAGGCAGTTCTCCAAGCTGCGCGCCGGCACGCCCGAGATGGATCTCGATTGCGGACCGGTGATCAACGCCAAGCAGCGTGGCCGGGTGCAGAGTTTCGTCGATCAGGCCCGCGAGCAGGGCATCCCTGTGCTCGCTGAGGGCGCGATCGCGCAGGGCGTGCCCAATGGCGGCTTCTATGTGACGCCGACCCTGTTCGGCCAGGTGCCGCGCGGCAACCGGCTGGAGCAGGAAGAGGTCTTCGGCCCCGTGCTCGCCGCCTTCTCCTTCGACGACGAGGAGGATGCGGTGAAGCTCGCCAACTCCACCCCTTACGGCCTCGTTGCCGGTGTCTGGACCAATCATGGCGGGCGCCAGCAGCGCGTCGCCAAGCGCGTCCGCGCCGGCCAGGTCTTCATCAACGGGTATGGCGCCGGCGGTGGCATCGAATTGCCCTTCGGCGGCACCGGCAAGAGCGGCCATGGCCGCGAGAAGGGCTTCATGGCGCTGGAGGAGTTCGCCGTCGCCAAGACGATTGTGCACAAGCACGGGTGACAGGGAACGCGTAGAACGCGGCCAGGTTGTCATCCGTAAGGAGTAGCTTGGGATCGTGCGGGAGCAGGTCTTGCGCCCGGTAGCGGGCGCAAGCATTGATTTGTCATGGGCATGCGGCCGGTAGGTGATACCGTCGATATCCTGGGAGGATTGCTTGCGCCGCTGCAGGGCCGGCGCATCCTCGATATCGGCTGCGGCCGTGGCGATCTGCTGCAGGCGCTGGCCGAGCGTGGCGCCAGCGTCGCCGGGCTCGATCCCGATGAGGCCATGCTCGAAGTCGCACAGGCGCTCGTCCCGAAGGCTGCTCTGAAGCACGGCTGCGCCCAGCTTTTGCCCTGGGGCGACGCCAGCATGCACGCGGCGATCTTCCTCAACAGCCTGCACCATGTCCCGGTGCCCGACATGCTGCTGGCGCTGGAGGAGGCAGCTCGCGTCGTCGGCAAGGGCGGCAGCGTCATCGTCGTCGAATCGCTCTCGGAAGGCTCGTTCTTCGACACGCTGCGGCTGATCGAGGACGAGACCGAGGTCCGGCAGGCGGCTCAGGATGCGATCGTCAGGGCGAGGCGCCGCGGCATCGTCAGCGAGATCAGGCAGATCGAATACGACCGGATCGAGGCTTTTCCCGATGCCGCCGCTTTCATGGCGCGCGCCGTGGCGATCGACCCTTCGCGCGAGGAGCGGGCCCAGGCGGCGCAAGACAAGCTGATCGCCCGCTTCGAGGCGCTGTCTGAGCACGAGAAGGGCGGCTATGTCCTGCACCAGCCGCTGCGGCTGCATCACCTCAAGGCGCCGATCGGACCGAAGCCCTCGGTCAATCCCGCGATGTTTGGCTGAGGCTCAGGCCGCGCCGGCTGGGGCCGGCAGCCGAGGGTCCTTGACCCGCCCTGGCCATTCGCCGGTGATGCCGGGCTGGACCGGCCGCTCCAGATAGGTCGAGAGCACGACATAGCTGCGGGTCGCGGTGACGCCGGGCACGTCGTAGATCTTCGCCAGCAGGCCTTCGAGCGCATGCGTGCTCTCGGTCCGCACCTTCAGCATCATGCAGGTGTCGCCCGCGACCGAATGAATCTCCTCGACCTCGGGATGCGCCTCGATCGCCAGCAGCGTCGTCGTCTTGCCCCAGCCGGTGGTGTCGACATGGACGAAGGCGAGCAGCGTCTTGCCGGTCGCCTCGGGCTCGATCAGCGCCGCCACCCGCTTGATCGCGCCCGAGCGCCGCAGTCGCTTCACCCGCTCATGCGCCGCCGGCGGCGACAGGCCGACGCGCTCGCCGAGATCGGCGTAGCTGATCGTCGCATCCTCGACCAGGACACCTAACAGTTTTCGGTCCATCGCATCGAGTTCGCGCTCCGCTCCCCGGCTGCGCCGAACGCCATCTGTTTTTTCGAGCATTCGTCGATCTCCGATTGAACCAGAATTTCATTCGGTCATTCTGTCGAAATGACGAATAGAAATCAAACGAGCTTGGAAGCACCCCACATCCCCGCGGCAGCTTATGCGCTCTGCCTGTGCATCGGGCTCGTCGGCGCGAATTCGCTGGCGCTGGGGCCGATCGCGCCGCGCGTCGCCGAGAGCTTTGCCAGCGGTGTGCCGGCGGTAATGACGGCCTCGGCAGCCTTTGGCATCGGCACGGCGGCGAGTGCGCTGCTGCTCGCCGGGCTGATCGACCGCTTCGGCGCGGGCCGCGTGCTGCGCTATGCCCAACTGGCTTTTCTTGCCGCTCTCGCCGCGAGCGCGGTTGCGCCGGTCCTGCCGGCCTTCGTTGGCGCGCAATTGCTGGCCGGGCTCGCCGCCGGCCTCGCGCTGCCGGCGATCTATACGCTTGCCGCTCTGGCCGCGCCGCCCGGCCGCGAGAGCGACGCGCTCGGCGTCGTCCTGTTCGGCTGGACGCTCAGCATGGTCGCCGGCGTCTCGCTCTCGGCGGTGATTGCCGACTTGTTGGGGTGGCGCATGGTCTACGCCATCGTCGTCGCCGCCGGGCTCGCCGCCATGGCGGGGACCACGAAGCTGACCGCGGGTGGAACTGCGACCGGACGCGCCGCGCCGTCGCCGCTCTCTGCGCTACGGGTGCCCGGCATCGCGCCGCTGCTGCTCGCATGCGCCGCCTTCATGGCGTCGTTTTACGGCGTCTACGGCTATGTCGGCGATCATCTTCATCGCGGGCTCGGCCTGCCGGTCAGCGCCGGCGGCCTGCTGGCACTGTGCTATGGGCTCGGCTTCGGTGCGACGACCTTTCTCGACCGCTGGATCGATCGCCTCGGCCCAGCCCGTCTGCTGCCGCTGTTCTTCGCGCTTGTCGGCGGCGTCTATCTGGCGATGGCCATAGCTGCGATCTCCTATGTAGCCCTGCTCGTCGTCGTCTTCTGCTGGGGCATGGCCAATCACGCCGCGCTGAACGTGCTGATCCTGCGGCTGGGAGCACTCGATCCCGGCCGCCGCGGCGCGATTATGGGTCTCAACAGCGGCGTCACCTATCTCGCGCTCTTTGCCGGGACGACGGGCTTCGGGCCGCTCTATGCCAGCGCCGGTTTCGCAGCGCTCGCCGGGCTTGCGGTCGCGCTGATGCTGGTGGCGGCGCTCGCCGCTGCGCTCGCGCCGCGCGCGGCAACGGCAAGCGCCTGATTCCTACATCTGGATGACGTGCCGGATCGTGCGGCCTTCATTCAGTGCGTCGAAGCCCTCGTTGATCCCCTCGAGCGGGCTCGAGCTGGTCCAGAGTCTGTCGACCGGCATGCGGCCGCGCTGGTAGAGGTCGATGAACCGGGGAATGTCGCGCACCGGGATGCAGGAGCCGACATAGGAGCCCTTGAGCGTGCGCTCCTCGCCGACGAGGCGGACCGGCGCCAGCGCCATAGTGTGAGCGGGATTGGCAAGGCCGGCCGTCGTCGTCGTGCCGCCGCGCCTGGTGATCTGGTAGGCGAGCTCCAGCGCCTTGACCGAGCCCGCCATCTCCAGCCCGTGGTCGACGCCGCCCTTTGTGGCGGCCCGAATCGCCTCGACCACATCGGGCGCGCCGGCATTGAAGGTGTCGGTCGCGCCGAGCTCGCGGGCGATCCGGAGCTTTTCGTCCGAGAGGTCGACCGCGATGACGCGCGAGGCTCCGCAGGCGACGGCGCCGAGCAGGGCCGCGAGGCCGACGCCGCCTAACCCGACGACTGCCGCCGTCTCGCCGGCGCGGACCTTCGCGGTGTTCACCGCAGCGCCGACGCCGGTCAGCACGGCGCAGCCGAAGAGCGCGGCGATCTCGTGGGGGATGTCGGCCTCGATCTTCACCAGCGAATGGCGCGACATCACCGCGTGCTCGGCGAAGGCGGAGACGCCGACATGATGGTTGACCGGCTTGCCGTTCTGCGAGAGCCGGCGCCCGCCCGCCATCAATTCGCCGACGCCATTGGCGGCATTGCCGGGCTCGCACAGGGCGGGGCGCCCCTCGCTGCAAGGTGCGCAATGGCCGCAGGAGGGCACGAAGACCATGACGACGCGGTCGCCCTTCCTGAGGTCGGTGACGCCGGGCCCGACCTCCTCGACCTCGCCGGCAGCCTCATGGCCGAGCACCATCGGCACCGGGCGCGGCCGGTTGCCGTCGATCACCGAGAGGTCGGAATGGCACAAGCCCGCGGCGCGGACCTTGACCAGCACCTCGCCCATCGCGGGCGGGGCGAGCTCGACCTCCTCGATCCGGAGCGGCTTCGACTGCGCATAGGGCGCGGTGACGGGGCTGGCGTGCAGCACGGCGGCGCGGGTCTTCAAGGCGGGTCCTCGTGGCTTCGATGTTCCGTCTCTCAGCCCTCATCCTGAGGAGCAGCCTTCAGGCTGCATCTCGAAGGATGCTCCAGATGGTTCCGGAGCCTCCTGGAGCACCCTTCGAGACGCCGCTGACGCGGCTCCTCAGGATGAGGGCTGAGGATGGTTGCGAGAGTGGGCGGCGGCGCTGCCGCCTGTCAAAGACGAAATCCCGATCAGCCGTATAAGGCCGGCGGATCGGTCTCGTCGCCGAGCGTCGCGGTCCAGCTCTCGTCGATGACGAGGCCGCGCAGGATCTCCCAGGAGAGCTGGCCGATGGCGCGGGCGGCGGCGGTCATCGGCCGCTCGGTCGAATAGGCGAGGTAGACCTTGCGATAGAGCGAGGGCTGCTCGATCGGCCAGGTCTGGAAGATGCCGGCCTTCTCCTGCGCCCTGACCGCCATGCGCGGCAGGATGCCATAGCCGAGGCCGCGCTCGGCCAGGCGCTTGATCTGCGCATAGGATTCGATCTCAACCGCGGCGTGGACGGTAGCGTTGATGCCGGCAGCGGCCTCGTCGATCTGGTCGCGCAGGCCATGGCCCGGCCCGGGCAGGATCAGGTCGAGCCCGGCGGCCTCGCCCAGCGTTACCGCCTGGCCGGGCGCCGTCTTCAGCGCCGTCAGAGCCGGCACGCCGAACAGGCAGAGCTCTTCCGTCAGCACATGGTGGATGCCGAGCCCTTTCGGGTCGGAGGTCGAATAGATCACCGCGAGATCGACCTCGCCCTTGCGCAGCCAGTCGAGCACGAAGCCGCTCATCGCCTCGGCGATGCGGATGCGGACGTCCGGAAAGCGCTCCTGCGTCGCCTCGATCAGCGGCACGCTGAACTGCTCGCTGACGGTGCCGGGCAGGCCGATGCGGACCTCGCCGGCAGGCATCGCCTGTTCGCCGCGCACGCTGTCGCGCAGTTCGGCGAACTCGGCGAGAATGGTGCGGGCCTTGGCCAGCAGGCGCTCGCCGGCTTCCGTCGGCTGCACGCCGCGCGTGCCTCGGTGCAGCAGGGCGACGCCGAGCTCGTCCTCCATATGGCGCAGATGCTGGCTCAGGGCCGGCTGCGCCACCCGGAGCTTGAGTGCCGCCTTGGAGAACGAGCCCTGTTCGACGATGGCCGTGAAATAGCGCAACTGGCGCAGATCCATCGCCGCCCGATCCCCCAATGACCCTGTTTAGCCGCCGCCATGCGGGGCGGCAGCAGCTTTCGCTTATGCAGACTAGAGCGAAGCCTTATTGGCCGTCCACTCCGCAGGCGTGCATCTTTCCCCTCCGGCAAGGCCTGACCGAACGCCAGGCCTCCCGCGCGAAGAAGACGGCGCCCGACGCCGCGCCCTTTTGTCCCGGAGGAACGCCATGTCGAAGCTGCTCACCCCTTCCCTTGATCGCCGCGCTTTCCTCACCGGCGCGGCGGCGCTCGCCGCCGGCGCGGCCTTGCCTGGCGGCGCCGCCGCCAAGGCCCCGCTGGCGAACAGCCAGGTGCCATATTACTACCGCTTCGCGCTCGGACAGGCCGAGGTCACGGTCGTCTCAGACGGCCCGCTGCCGCTCGGCGATCCCGGCTCCAGCTTCCTCGGCCTGCCGAAGGAGCAGGTCTACGGCCTGCTCGAGGCCAATTTCCTCGCCAAGGACAATGTCGTGCTCGAGCAGAACATCCCGATCGTCAATTTCGGCGACCGGCTGGTGATGTTCGACACCGGCATGGGCTTCTCCAAGGCTTTCGGCCCGACAACCGGCCGGCTGCTGAAAAGCATGCAGGAGGCCGGCATCGACCCGGCCTCGATCGACGCCATCGTCTGCAGCCACGCCCATATCGACCATACCGGCGGCATCTGTTCGGCCGAGGGCAAGCCGAACTTTCCCAATGCGCAGATCTATATCAGCCAGGTCGATCATGATTACTGGCTTGACGACGCCCGGCTCGGCACGCCGTTCAAGGCCTTCGGCGAACATGCCCGCGCCAATCTCCGCCCGGTGCGCGACCGCGTCGTCTTCTTCAAGGATGGGCAGGAGTTCCTGCCGGGCATCACCGCGATCTCGGCGCCGGGCCACAGCCCCGGCCACACCATCTTCAACGTCTCCTCGGGCGGAAATTCCTTCGTCTTCCTAGGCGATCTCACCCACCACCCGATCCTGCTGACCGAGAATCCGCGCGTCGAATTCGCCTATGACTGGGACCCGAAGATGTCGGTGCAGTCGCGGGTGAAGCTGCTGACCATGCTGGCCGAGCAGAAGACGCCAGTGATGTCCTATCATTTCGCCTGGCCGGGCTTCGGCAATCTCGCCAAGGCCGGCGATGGTTTCCGCTATTATCCCGCTGCGATGCAGATGCTGCGCGGCTGAGCCGGTCCTCCCCAAGGCTCAGTCAGTGCGGCGGCCATGGGTGCCTGGGCGCGGCCCCAGGCACCCATGGCCACAATCATCGTCAGACAATGGCCGGCGCTGCGGGGCGTCAATCCTCATGCAGCGGGCGCGGCACCGTCACCGGCCGCGCCTCGCGCGCCTGTGCCGCCAGCCTGACCGGCGCATTGACCGCGCCGAAGCCGGCATAGCCGCCGCGCCGCTCGACGATCTCGAAGAAGAAGCGCTGGGCGAAGACGTGGGTGTAGACCTGCAGGAACTCGGCCTCGCCGTCGCGGTCATAGAGGATGTAGTGCTCGCGCAAACGGTCGAGGAATTCCGGCTCCAGCCCGTAGCGGGCTTCGAGGTCGTCGTAATAGTTCTCGGGGATATCGAGGAAATCGAGCCCGGCGGCGCGCATCGCCGCCACCGCTGCGAAGATGTCAGGCGAGGTGAAGGCGATGTGCTGCACGCCCGAGCCGAAATGCTCGGAGACGAAGCGCGAGGACAGGGTCCGCGTCGCCTGCGAGCCGTTGAGAATGAGGCGCACCGAGCCATCGGCATTGACCAGCGGCCGGCTCTGCACCAGCCCGGCCGGGTCGGCGATGGCGAGCTGCGGAATGCGGTCGAGCGCGAAGAGCGAGGTGTAGAACAGCAGCCAGGACAGCATCTCGTCATAGTCCATCGACTGCGAGATGTGGTCTACTTCGGTGAGCAGGGCAGGAGCGTTTTTGTCTTCACCGGTGGCGATGAAATCGTCATGCCAGCTCTGGGCGCCGTCCGGGCGCGGTTCGGTGAAGTAGATCAGGCTGCCGCCGACGCCGCGGATCGCCGGGATCTCCATCTCGCCCGGTCCGACCGATTGCTCGAAGGTCGTGTCCTTCAGCGCCCGGGCGCGGACCATCGTCGCCGCGACATCGGCGACGCGCAGCGCCAGCGCGCAGACGCCGGGGCCATGCATGATCGCATGCGACTGGGCAAAGCCGTCCTTCTCGGTGTTGACGATCAGGTTGATGCCGCCCTGGCTCCAGCGCGTCACCGACTTGCTGCGATGCTCGCCGCTCTTGTGGAAGCCGAGCGCGCTGAACAGGCTTGCCAGCGCCTGCGCCGGCTCTTCGTCGAGCGCGAACTCGATGAACTCGACACCGAGCAATGGCGCCCGGTCCGGCATCTCCGCCTTGGCCGGATCGTTCAGTCGCGCCGTCTGGTCGGCGAGCTGGATCAGCGAGCGCAAACCGTCGACCGCGACGCGCTTGGCCGAGCCGGCGCGGAACTGGTCGTTGAAGATCTCGAGCGAGAGCGGGCCGGAATAGCCGGTCGCCTCGACCGCCTTGAGGAAGTCGGCGACGGGCAGGTCGCCCTGGCCGGGGAAGTTGCGGAAATGCCGGCTCCAGCTCAGCACGTCCATGTCGAGCTGCGGCGCGTCGGCAAGCTGGACCAGCTCGATCCGGTCGCCGGGGATCGAGGCGATCGGCTCCACCGGCGAGCGCCGCGCCAGCGTGTGGAAGGAATCGAGGATCAGCCCAATGCGCGTATGGTCCGCCCGTCGCACGATCTCCCAGGCGTCGCGATAGTCGTTGACGTGGCGGCCCCAGGCCAGCGCTTCGAAGCCGACACGCACATCGTATTTCGCCGCGAGGTCGCCGAGCTCGGCGAGGTCGTGGGCGGCGCGGTCGATACCCCCGAGCGATTGCGGCGAGACGTTCGAGCAGATCAGCATCAGCTCGGCACCGAGCTCGTTCATCAGCTCGAACTTGCGCCGCGCCCGCTCGAAGGTGCGCCCGCGCAGCGGCTCCGGCATGCCCTCGAAATCGCGGAAAGGCTGGAAGGCGACGATGGCAAGGCCGAGATCGGCGATCATCTTGCCGACATCGCGCGGATTGCCGTCGAAGGTCAGGAAGTCGTTCTCGAAGACCTCGACGCCGTCGAAGCCGGCGGCGGCGATGGCGCGGAGCTTGTCGGCGAGGTCGCCGGAGAGCGAGACGGTGGCGATCGAGGTCGGGTTCATTGATGTCCTCGGCTGACCTGAAACAAAGCCCTCATCCTGAGGAGCGATCCTGCAGGGAGCGCGTCTCGAAGGATGCTCCAGATGTCTCCCGAGCCTACTGGACCATCCTTCGAGACGCCGCTTCGCGGCTCCTCAGGATGAGGGCTGAGGGGGCAAAAGCCGGTCATCACGCCGCTTCCGTCATTGCGCCGCCGAGGAAGAGCTGGGCGACACGGGGATCGGCGAGAATGGAGGCGGCCGGGCCCTGCATGCGGGTCTGGCCGAGCTCCAGCACCAGGCCCTCATCGGAGATTTCCAGCGCCGAGCGGGCGTTCTGCTCGATCATCAGGATGGTGACGCCCTTGGCGCGCAGCTCCTTCAGGATGTCGAAGGTTTCCTGCACCAGCATCGGCGAAAGACCGATCGAGGGCTCGTCGATCAGCACCAGCTTGGGATCGAGCAGCAGGCCGCGCACGATCTCGAGCTGCTTCTGCTGGCCGCCGGAGAGGGTCGAGGCCTGAACGTTAGCCTTGGCCCTGAGCGACGGGAAGCGGTCGAGCGCCGCTTCGATCCGCTTGGGCATGTCGGTGATGTGGCTGCCGGCCGCGACCGCGCCGAGCTCGATATTGTGGCGCACTGAGAGCTCGGGGAAGATGTTGCGGCCCTGTGGTACATAGCAGATGCCGGCTTCGAGCAGCTTGCGCTGGTTCCAGTTGGTGATCTCCCGGCCTTCCAGCCGGATATGGCCCTCGCGCACCTTGAGCAGGCCGAAGATCGCCTTGAACACGGTCGACTTGCCGGCGCCGTTCGGGCCGATCACGGTGGTGATCGCGGCGCGCGGCACCTTGAACGTGGTGCCGTTGAGGATGGTCATGGCGCCGTAGCCGCCGACCACGCCGTCGAGTTCGAGGATGGGTGTGGTCATGGGATCGCTCCTCAATGGCCGAGATAGGCTTCGATCACGGCCGGATTGGCGCGGACCTCGGCCGGGGTGCCCTCGGCCAGGACCTTGCCTTCGGCCAGCACGATGACGCGCGAGCACAGCGACATCACGAAATCCATGTTGTGCTCGATCACCACGAAGGTTGCGCCCTGCTCGGCATTGATGGCGCGCAGGCGCTCCTTGAGATCGCCCAGCATGGTGAGATTCACGCCGCCGGCCGGCTCGTCGAGCAGGACGAGGCGCGGCCCGGCCATGAAGGCCATGGCGGCGTCGAGCAGCTTCTGCTGGCCATAGGAGAGCCCGCCGGCCTTGGCGTCGGCAAGGTGGCCGAGCTTGAAGAAGCCGATCATCTGCTCGGCCTTGGCCGAGAGCCCGGCATCGCGCGGCCCGAAGAAGCGCGAGAGCATGGTGCCCTCATGCTCCTGCCCGGCCAGGATCAGGTTCTCGCGCACCGAAAGCTCTGGGAAGACCTGCAGCAGCTGGAAGGTGCGGCTGACGCCGAGCCGGTTGAGCTCGGAGGGACGCATGTTCGTGACGTCGCGGCCGTCGAGCTTGACCGCGCCATCGGTCGGCTCGAGCTGGCCGAGGATGCAGTTGAACAGAGTCGACTTGCCGCAACCATTCGGGCCGATGATGCCGAGGATCTCGCCTTCGTTGACCTTGAAGGAGACGCCGTTCACCGCCTTGATGCCGCCGAAGGCCTTGTGCAGGTTCAAGACTTCGAGGACCTGGTTCATCGGGCGCCCCCCTTCTTGCCGGTGAGCTTCGCCCAGCCGCGTTCGAGCAGGCCGCTCATGCCCTGCGGGCAGGCGATCAGCAGCAGCATGACGATCGCCGCGAAGATGATCAGGTAGAGCGAGCCGGCAAAGCGCAGCCATTCCGGCAGCACGACACCGAGCAGAGCCCCGATGAACGGGCCGAGCAGGTAGCCGGCGCCGCCCGCGACCACCATCAGCAGCAGGAAGAAGCTCTGCGACAGCGAGAAGGGCGAGGGGTCGATGAACTCGACCAGCGGCGCATAGAGCGCTCCGGAAAAGCCCGCATAGGCCGAGCCGATGGCGAAGGCGAGCAGCGTGTACATGCGGGTGTCGATGCCGAGGCTCGCGGCGCGGATCGGGTTCTCGCGCAGCGCCGTGAAGGCGCGGCCCCAGGGCGAGCGGATCATCCACCAGAGCACGACGGCGAGCAGGAAGGTGACCACGACGACGAAGCGGTGGAAGGCCAGAGCGCCGTCGAGCTTGAGCCCGAAGAAGCTCGGCCGCGGGATGTTGGAGAGGCCGAAGACGCCGCCGGTCAGCCATTGCTCGTTGCGCAGGACGAGCCAGATCAGCGTCGAGAAGGCGAGAGTCACGAAGGCGAGATAGTGCGCCTTGACCCTGAGCGCCGGGAAGCCGAGCACGAGGCCGACCGCGAAGGTGAGCAGGCCCGAGATCGCGAAGGAGGCGTACCAGTTGAGCCCGACCTTGCTGGTCAGCAGCGCCGTCGCATAGGCGCCGATGCCCATGAAGGCGGCCTGCGCCAGCGACTTCAGGCCGGCATAGCCGAGGGTCAGGTTGAGCCCCATCACGGCGACGCTCATCACCAGCCAGAGCGAGAGCACATAGGTGCCGTAGCGGCCCATGCCTGATGGTGCGAACCAGAGGATCACCGCGGCGGCGGTGAGCGTCAGCAGCGTGCCGTCGACGAAGCCGGGCAGGGGCAGGCGGCGTGCCGCCGGGGTGGCGCTGTGGGTGGCGGGCGCGGTCATACCCGGCGCTCCTCTTTGCGGCCCATCAGGCCTTCCGGCTTGACGAGGATGACGATGACCAGGAGCACGAGCGGCACGGCGAGCCGGTAGGAGGTCGAGATGTAGGCCGCGGCCATGCTGTCGACGATGCCGACGATCAGCCCGCCGACCAGGGCGCCGCGGACCTGGTTGAAGCCGCCGACGATCGCCGCGATGAAGGCGAACAGGCCGATCACCTCGCCATTGGAGAACTTCGCCAGGTAGATCGGCGAGATCAGCACCGAGGCGACGACGGCGAGCGCCGCATTGATCACGAAGGTCAGCAGCACCATGCGCTCGACCGGTATGCCGAGGATGCGCGCCACCGTCGGGTTCTGCGCGGTCGCCTGCATCTGGCGCCCGAGCTTCGTCCCGCCGACGAACCATTGCAGCAGGCCGATGACGGCGAAGGCGACCGCGATGATCGCGACATGCTGCAGCGAGATCGCCGCGCCGAACACCGAGATCGTCTCGGTCGGCACGAAGGAGGGGAATTTCTGCGCCTCGGCCGAGAAGCCGTCCTTAGCACCTTCCTTCATGATGATCGACAGCGCCATGGTGGCGATGGCGAGCGGCAGGACGCCGTGCCGGATCATCGGATCGACCACTGCGAGCTTGAAGCCGACGCCGAAGATCAGGATGAAGGCGGCGATGCCGATCAGCGCTCCCAGCCAGATCGGCGCGCCGAAGAGCTTGATCGCGAGCAGCACCAGCACCGCCGGCAGCATGACGAACTCGCCTTGGGCGAAGTTGATCGTCTGCGAGGTCTGCCAGACCAGGGTGAAGCCGATTGCGGCGAGGGCATAGATCGCGCCCGTGGCGATGCCGGCGATGAGATAGGCGAGGAATTCGGCCATGGCGGTGTCTCGCTCGTTTGGCGCGTCGAAAGCAGGTTCTTCCCTTCTCCCCTTGCGGGAGGAGGTGGCCTGAAGGGCCGGATGAGGGGTCGCTCAGGTCTATCCGGCGAACGCCATATCCGACGCGATGAAAGTTGCGAGCGTTGCGCGACCCCTCATCCGTCTCGGCTTCGCCGAGCCACCTTCTCCCGCAAGGGGAGAAGGGAAGGGTCGCGGCTCGCCGGCCTTACGGGTTGATCTTCGGCAGCGTCGCCGTGATCACCTGCTTGCCGTCCTTGACCTCGGCGAGGAAGCTCTCGCGGTCCAGGTCGCCGTTCTTCTCGATCGTGGTCTCGATCAGGATGCCCGGTTCGTCCGAGGTCTTGATGGTGGCGCCGCGCAGCGTGTCGGCGACGCCCTTCTTGTCGAACTTCTTCTGTTTCTCGGTCGCCCACTTCACCATATAGACGGCCATGTAGCCCTTCAGGCCGTTATGGTCGGAGGCGTAGTTGTACTTCGCCTGGAACTTCTTGCCGAACTCCTGGAAGGCCGGGATCGGCGCGTCGATCGAAAGGCCGACATGGCCCTTGACGCCGTTGGCGGCATCGCCCGCGAGCTCGATCACCTTGGCGCCGAGCAGGGTGGTCTCGCCGACCATCGGCTTGGCGATGCCTTGCTGCTTGGCGGCGCGCAGGAAGCGGGCGCTCTCCTCCTCGTTCAGATAGACGAAGATCGCGTCGGCATTGGAGTTCTTGACCTTGATCGCGTCGGCGGCGAAGTCGGCCTGGCCCTGCTCGGTCGAGACGTCGACCGCGAGCTTGATGCCGGCTTTCTCCAGCTCCGGGATGATCGCGTCGCGGCCGCCCTTGCCGAAGTCGTTGTTGACCCAGACGACGGCGACCGAGCCGGCCTTGACCGTGTCCTTCAGATATTTGGCGATCTTCGGCATCGCCGCGCTCTGGCTGAGCGAGGTCCGGAACAGGTACTGGTTGCCCTGCTTGGTCAGGCCGGCCGCCTCGCCGCCGACGAGCTGCGCAATCTCGGCGCGCTGGGCGATCTGCATGGAGGCGCCGATCGGGCCGGAGAAGACCGGGCCGAGCACGGCATAGGTGCCCTCGTCGATGGCGCGCTGCACCGCGGCGCGGGTGTTGCCCGGATTGGTCTGGGTGTCGTAGTGGACGATCTCGATCTGCTTGCCGAGGATGCCGCCCTTGGCGTTGATGTCGGCGACGGCGAGGTCGATGCCGTTCTTCCAGTTGGTGCCGGCGGTCGCGCCCGCACCCGAGAGCTCGACGACGTCGACCAGCTTGACCTTGTCCTGCGCCAGGGCGGGCAGGCTGACGGCCATGCCGAGCGCGGCAGCGATGATCCAGTGCTTCTTCATGTTCGTCTCCTCCACTTGTCCTTTAAGTTTCTTTATCCCCGCCCGGTGCTGTCCGGGTCGTCTTGCTCACGTGGCGCGGCCGGTTCCCTCGCGCGCCGCGATCACGGCGTCGAAACTCGCGCCGATCACCGTCTCTGACGCCTCCAGCCCGGTGAACAGCCGGAAGGCGTCGACCGCTTGATGGATGGCGAGCTCGCGCCCGGTCATCACCGTCGCGCCGGCTGCCTGCGCCGTCTTCAGGAACGGTGTCCAGAGTGGGTTGTAGACCGCGTCCGCCACCCATTGCGAGGCGTGGATCGCCCGCGCTTCGATCGGCATGTCGCGGTTGGGCAGCATGCCGATCGGCGTGCCATTGACGATGCCGGCGGCGCCTTCGGCTGCAGCTTCCGCGCTGTCGAAGATCGCGATCTGCGCCCGCCCGCCGATGGCGGCGGCAAGCGCTTCAACCTTGCCGCGATCGGTGTCGTAGAGTCCGAGCCGGCTGACGCCGCTGCCGGCGAGCGCAAAGGCGATCGCCTTGCCGACGCCACCGGCGCCGATGATCGCGACCGGCTTGTCGCGATCCTGCCGGCCGAGCCGGCGATAGGCGGTGGCGAAGCCGGAGGCGTCTGTGTTGTGGCCGACCAGTCTGCCGTCGTCGACGACGACGGTGTTGACCGCGCCCATCGCCGCAGCCTGCTCCGACAGACCGTCGAGCAAAGGCACGACCGCTTCCTTATAGGGGAAGGTGACGTTGATGCCGGAGAAACCCAGCCGGCGTACGCCGTCGAGCATGGCGGCGAGATCGTCGCGCCCGGCGCCGGCGACCTCGATCAGATGGTAGTGGGCTTCGATGCCGGCTGCCCGCGCCGCCGCTTCCTGTGCCGCAGGCGTCGCCGAATGGGCGATCGGCGAGCCGATCAGCCCGAGCAGAACCCGCTTGCTCTTCCTGGCGGTGACGATGGCCGACATTCCGGTCCCTTCGGGCGCCCGTCTTGGCAGGCTTCCTCAATCGCTCCGACATAAACCGATTTGAACTGCTAACGCGATAACCAATTTATCGCGAATACCTAACCTGATGTTATCTTTCAGGGCGAACGTACCAGCCTTGGTCCGACCACAGCGTTCATTTCCTCGCGCAGCAGCTTCACGAAGGTCTCGGCATAGAGCGAGAGCGCCTTGTCGTTCTTCATCGCGACATAGGTCTGGAAATGGGTCGGTTCCTCGATCGGGATCGTGGCGATGCCCTGCATCGAGCCGTGGGCGACGGTGAACTGGTCGATGATGGCGATGCCGAGCCCGGCCCGGACCAGCGAGCAGACCGTGGTGCCGAAGCGGGCCTTGATCGCCATCTCGTAGCGCAGGTTCTGGCGCTGGAAGATCTCGCTCATGATCCGGCCATAGGGGTCGTTCGGATCGATGCCGATCAGCGGATGCTGGACGATCTCGCGGGCCGAGATGCTGCTGTAGCCAGCGAGCGGATGGCCTTGCGGGACGATGCAGAGCAGCTCGCCCATGGCCAATGGCATGAAATCCAACCCGGGATGATCGAGCTTGTAGCTCATCGCCACGATCTCGCCCTTGCCGAGCAGGAGATAGTCGAGCGCCTCCTCGATCTTCAGGATGTTGATGTCGATGCGCAGGTCGGGATGCTTGCGCCGGAGGCGCTCGATCGCGCGCGGCACCATGACATGGCAGATGCTCGGCACCGAGCCGAGCTTGAACTCGACATCGCCGCCGCGCTCGATCCGGGCCAGCATCGAGTGGAGGTCGTCGACCTTGCGGTAGACGCCGTTGATCTGCTCGAAGATGTCCTTGGCCTCCGGCGTCGGCACGTAGCGGCCGTGCCGGCGCTCGAACAGCTTGAGCTTGAGCGTGCGCTCGGTGTGCTTCATCAGCCGGCTGATGCCTGGCGCCGAGACGTTGAGCAGCTTCGCCGCACCGGCGATCGTGCCGGTGATCATGATCGCCCGGATCACCTCGATCTGGCGCAGCGTGAGCATGGATGGCGGTTCCTCGCCGGCTTCCTGGCGGTAGCGGAGGCGAGCGGCGCGGGCCTGTCAAGACGATACACATTGTCCGTTGGGGCTGATTGACTTCGGCGCTTTTACCCGTCACTTGACCGTAGGTCGTCGATGGCTCCGGGGGATCGATATGGCGGACCAGGCTCACCCGGCGGCGCCGCATCATCTGCCGTCGTTCATAACCGCTCCGGGCGGCACGGATGTCCTGATGGTCGTCGCGGCGATCATTCTGCTCGCTGCCGTGCTCGGTGTCGGCCTGCTCTTTCTGCGCCTCCACACCTTGCCGGAGCGCATGGCGCACAAATCGCACAAGCTGCAGTTCGAGATTGTCGCCGTGCTCGGTTTGCTCGCCTTGTTCACGCATGTGCATATGTTCTGGGTGATCGGCCTGCTGCTCGCTCTGATCGACGTCCCCGACTTCACGGGCTTGTTCGGCCGCATGGCCGGCTCGCTCGAGAAGATTGCCGGCATCGCGCCCGGCCGAGGCGGCGATGCGGCGTCCGACGTGGAGCATGGCATCGCCCCGCCTGAGAGTGAGCCGCCGTCTGCGCCAGTCGTGGCTGCTGCCCCGGCCGGCCGGCACTGAGGAGGGGGCGATGCTCGAACTGCTCGTCTGCGCGCTCTTCACTATCGTCCCCGATTACCTCTATCGCCGCTATGGCCAGGGCAAACGGCTGGGCAAGGAGATCACGCTCTATTCGGTCTGGTTCGAATTGCGCTGGGGCATCGTCACCTGCGTGATGCTGACGGTCGGGCTGATCACGGTGATCTTCTACAACCACCCCTCGACGACATCAGCGACAGTGTTCTTCCGCAGCGTCCCCATCATCTCCGAGACGAACGGCCGGGTCGCGCAGGTTCACGTCGGCACGAGTGAGAAGGTGGAACAGGGCGCGCCGATCTTCACGCTCGACAGCACCAGCCAGCGAGCGGCGGTCGAAACGGCGCGACGCAAGCTCGCGGAGGTCGAGGCCGAACTGGTGGTCGCAAAGGCCGATATCCTGACCTTCGACGGCAAGATCCAGGAAGCCAGGAGCTCGCTGCAGCAGGCCTTGGACGAACTGCAGACGAAGCGCGAACTGAGGCGGCGCAACGACGACATCGTCGCAACCCGTGAGATCGAGAAACTCGAGAACCTCACTGCCGGGCGCGAGGCAGCGCTTGCGGCGACGATGGCATCGCAGGTGGCTGCCCAGACGAAGATCTCGACCCTGCTTCCGGCCGAGCGCGCCAGCGCCGAGGCCGCGCTGGCGCAGGCCGAGGTCGAGCTGAGCAAGACCGTGGTGCGGGCCGGCTTCAACGGGCACATCGAGCAGTTCACGCTGCGGCCCGGCGACATCGTCAACCCGTTCATGCGCCCGGCTGGCGTGATCATCCCGGAAGAGGCTGGCCGTGGCCGGCTTCAGGCCGGTTTCGGGCAGATCGAGGCGCAGGTGATGAAGGTCGGCATGGTCGCCGAAGTCACCTGCATCTCGAAGCCCTGGACGGTGATCCCGATGGTGGTGACCGGTGTGCAGGACTTCATCGCTGCCGGTCAGGTCCGCAGCGGCGACCAGCTGATCGACGCTCAGCAGGTGGTGCGGCCGGGAACGATCCTGACCTATATGGAGCCGCTCTATCCGGGCGGGCTCGACGGCGTGACGCCTGGGTCGAGCTGCATCGCCAACGCCTACAGCAACAATCACGACATCATCGCCGACAAGAACACCGGTACACTACGCCGGATCGCCCTGCACGCGGTGGACGCCGTGGGGCTGGTGCACGCAATTCTGCTGCGCATCCAGGCGCTGGTGCTGCCGATCAAGACGCTGGTCTTCAGCGGGCACTGAGCTCGGCGGACGGGGCTCCTGGTCCTGGGCAGGTCAGCGGCGTCGCTCCGGCCGACGAGATATGGCCTGCCGGGGCGGTGTCTGCTGGCTGGCCGTCGTCCCCGATCGAAATGCTTCGATATTGGCCGAGCCATCGCGTATTGCCGCACCCATGCCGCCGTCATGCATCATCTTGTAGTTCTCGAGCTGGGCGTCATGGATGCAGCCATCCATCCGGTTGCAGGCGGCAGCGGGGCCGGCCGACAGGCTTGCGGACAAGGCGATGATGGCCAAGGCGGCGAATGCGCCGGCGGTGACCCGTGGGATCATCGGCGTTCTCCACGGTCGTCTGGCGTTGCGATCTATTTCCGGCCCTTCTTCTTGTATTGGGCATAGAACTGGTCGGCCATGCTGCGCAGGGCCCGGCCGATATTGGCGTATTCGTACTCGTTGAGATTGGCGAGCGAGGCGCGGCCCGCGGGCTGCTTGGTGCCGAAGCCGCGCCCCGGCAGCAGCACGATCCCGGTCTCGTCGGCGATGCGGAACAGGAAGTCGCCAGCGGCTGAACGGTCCAGGACCCATTTGGCGAAGTCGTCGCCATAGAGCTTGCGGGCGATCTCCTCAAGGTCGAGCAGGGTGTAGTAATCGACGGCATTCGGGTCGCTATCCTGTTCGATGCCGAGCTCGCGATAGAGCGCGGCCTCGCGCCGGCGAATCAGCTTCTTCAGCTCGGCCTTGTAGCTGTCGCTCTCGTCCATCAGCGCGAACAGCGAGAACAGCACCATCTGGACCTGCTGCGGGGTCGAGAGGCCGGCGGTGTGGTTGAGCGCCACCGCCCGGCTATCGGCGACGATGCGGTCGATGAAGCGCAGCGAGCGCACATCGGGCAGGAGCGAGCCATAGCGGTGGTCGAGGCCCTTCTTGGCCTTTTCGGGCAGGGCCTCGAGCGCATTGTCGAAGACGTTCTGCTTGTGCGTGGCGATCACGCCGAGGCGCCAGCCGGTGGCGCCGAAGTATTTCGAGAACGAGTAGACCAGCATGGTGTTCTGCGGGCAGGTCGCGAACAGCGAGCGGAACTCGTCGGCGAAGGTGCCGTAGACATCGTCGGTCAGGATGAACAGGTCCGGCCGGTGCTCCCTGACGATCGCGGCGACGCGGTCGAGGCTGCGATCGTCCATCTTCACGGAGGGCGGGTTGCTCGGGTTGACGCAGAAGAAGATCTTGACCGCCGGGTCCTTGAGCTTGTCGAGCTCCTCGTCAGGGAACTGCCAGCCTTTGGCGGGATCGGCGTTGATCGCGACCTCGACGAGACCGTATTCGTCGAGCTCGGGGATCTCGATATAGGGCGTGAACACCGGCAGGCCGATCGCGACCTTGTCGCCGCGCTTGAGCAGCCCGTTCTGCTTCAGCGTGTTGAAGATATAAGCCATCGCCGCCGTGCCGCCCTCGACGGCGAAGAGGTCGATGCTGCCGGCCGGCAGGAAGCCGCCGATCATCTCCTTGACGATGTACTGCTTGACGATCTCCTCGCTGATCCGAAGCATCCGCGGCGGCACGGGATAATTGCTGCCGAGTATGCCCTCGACCATCTCGTGCAGGAAGTCGGAAGGGGGCAGTCCGAGTTGGTCGCGGACATAGCTCAGGGCCCGGCCGAGGAAGAGGACGCCGGGCTGGTCGCGATGCTCGGCCGTGAAGCGCTCGAACCGGCCCTCGATGCCCTCGATCTTCGGCAGGCCGCCGACGCCGTTCTCCATGTAGGAATAGGAGAGCTCGGCCTCGGCCACGGCGAACAGGCCGAGCCGGAAGAAGGCGCGGCGGGGCAGGGTGGCCAGGAAATTGGGATTGCCGCGGCCGGCATTGAGCATCGTGCGGTTCGCCTTGCCGGCGGCCAATTTGATCAGCTCGTCCTTGAGCTCAAACGGGCTGAGCTTGGCGTATTTCGAGTAGTCGGTGGCCATGGCAAACTCCGATCGGTTCAGGCGAAGGCGACGACGAGCGGTCCGAGCAGGGTCAGGAAGACGTTGGCGAGGGCATAGGTGATGGCGAAGGGCGTGGTCGGAATCGAGTTCCCGGCCTTGTCCAGGATCTCGCCGAAGGCCGGGTTGGCGCTGCGCGAGCCGGACAGCGCGCCGGCGAAGATCGCGGTGTTGTCGTAGCGCAGGACATAGCGGCCGAAGACCATGGTGATCAGCAGCGGCAGCAGCGTCACCACGACGCCGATCAGGAAGATCGACAGGCCCTTGTCGGCGATCGTGCTGACGGCCTGGAGGCCAGATTGCAGGCCGACCACCGCCACGAAGCCGGCGAGGCCGAGATCGCGCAGCAGCGTCGAGGCGGCGGTCGGCATGTTGCCGAGGGTCATGTTGCGGCTGCGATACCAGCCGAAGGCGAGGCCCGAGAGCAGGGCGCCGCCGCCGCTGCCGAGCGTCAGCGGGATGTCGCCGAACCGGACCACGACGAGGCCGATGAGCAGGCCGACGACCAGGCCGAAACCGTGGAAGACGAAATCGGTCTTGTCGCTCGGGATGATGATGCTGCCGACCTGCCGCGCCACACGCTGCACGTCATCGGCCGTGCCGTAGAGCGTGGCGACGTCTCCCGGCTCGATCACAGTCCCGCTCTCCAGTGGCAACGGAGTGCCGGCCCGCTTGACCGCGACCACGTAGACGCCGTGGCGCAGATCCGCGGCGGTCGAGGTACGGATCTCTGCGACGGTGCGCTTGACGAACTCGGCCGCGGTGATCGCGACGTCGCGTGTCACGACGACGACATCCATGCCTTCCGAGGATTCGAGCTCAGGGCCGAGCTGCTGCGACAGGCCGACCACGCCCGAGCGGCGCCCGACCAAGAGGATGATGTCCCCGGCCTGGAGCTTGAGCGACGGCTCCGTGCCGATCAGCGCGCCGGCGCGCTTGATACGCTCGATGCTGATCGGCTGGGCGCTGGCGCCTTCGATCTCGGCGACGCTGCGGCCGGCCGCAGCGTCGATGCGATAGATGCGCCCGACCAGATCGGGCGTCGCCGCATATTCGCCGACGCCATAGCTGCGCGCTCCGGCCAGAAGCTCGGCTTCGGCCTTGATCGCGTCATCGCGGATGCTCCGGCGCATGAACCAGGGCAGGATGTTGACGCAGACGATGATCGCGCCGAACGAGCCGAAGATATAGGTAACCGCGTAGCCGATCGCGACATTGGCCTGGAGGCGCTGGGTCTCGTCGGCGGCGAGGCCGAGCTTGCCGATCGCGGCGCCGGCTGTGCCGATGATCGCCGACTGGGTCAGGCCGCCCGCCGCGATCCCGGCCGCCAGCCCCTTGTCGAGGCCGAACATGCGCGCCAGCACGACGACGGTGATCAGGCCGCTGACGGCCAGGACCGTCGCCATCGCGATCTCGCGCAGCGACTGGCGACCGAGCGAGCGGAAGAATTGCGGCCCGCTCTCATAGCCGACGGCATAGATGAAGAGAGCGAAGAGGACGGATTTGATGCCGTTGTCGATGGAGACGCCGACCTGGCTGATGATCACCGCGGCCAGAAGCGAGCCGGCGACGCCACCGAGCTGGAATTTGCCGAACTGGAACTTGCCGATCCAGTAGCCGACGGCCAGCGACAGGAAGAGCGCGATCTCGGGCGATTGGGCGAACAGGGCGTGCAGCCAGGACATAAGCGCTTCCCACGCAGCGAAGTCTGCGGAAACCAACTCGTCTGCTTGCTGTTATTGACTTAAATTATAATCTCTTTGATTGTACCGATGTATACTAAGCAACCGAAGCGGGTATTGTCCAGCATGGTCGTCTGCTGAACGTCGCCGTGCTGCAGCGTCAGGCGCAGCCGGTGGCTGTCAGCAGAGTACTATAGGTTCAGAGCACCTTAATTTTAGAGCACGTCGCGCACGCGTACCAGCGTCGAGTCCATGTGCTTGCCGATCACGGCCGCCAGCGCTTCGCCGTCGCGCTTCAGTAGCGCCTCGATCATCTCTTCGTGCTCGGCCACAGCGCCGGCCCATTTATCCGGGCCTTCGTTGCCGATGAAGCGCAGGCGCTTGATCCTCGCCTGCAAGGTGCCGTGCATCTCGACCAGCACGCCGTTGCCTGAGGCGGCGACGATGGCGCTGTGGATCGCCTGGTTGAGCTTGAAGTATTCGAGGCGGGTCCGGGAGCGGTAGAGCTCCATCATCTCGTCGTGCAGCGCCTTGATCGCGGCAATGGTCGCATCGCTCGCCTGCGCGCAGGTCATCCGGCCGCCGAGCTGCTCCAGCGTCTTCAGCACTTCGAGTATTTGCAGGAGGTCGTGCGCCGAGAACTTGCGCACGATCGCGCCCTTGGCCGGCTGGATCTCGACCAGCCCCTCGCTCGCCAGCGTCTTGATCGCCTCGCGTAGGGGGGTGCGGGAGACGCCTAGCTGCGCACCGACGGCCCCTTCATTGATGCGCTGCCCGGGGGCGAGTCGTCCTTCGATGATCATGTCGCGCAGCCGCTCCAGCACCTCTTCGTGCAAGGTGCGGCGCGTGATGCGCGGATAGAGCTCCTGCGCCTCGCTGGACATGCCGGCCTCGTTCGTCATCGCGGCTCTCCTTTGTCTTCTGTACGGCATGGCGCTTTCGCGCTGTCAACGCGACCGGCCCCGCTCCGACAGTGACCTCCCGACCGGAAGCGACCTCCGCTGTGGACAGGCGAGGTCGCAGCCTGACTCGCGGCAGAGTAGTGCCATTTGGTTATGCTGCATACAGCATACTTGCTTTCGTCATCCGCACCATGATAGGCCGAAGGCAAGCAGCCGGCTTGAAGCCGGCCTCGGGAGGACGAGATGGACACGAACGTTTCCTTGCCGGTGATCGCGGTCGCGATGGGCGACCCCTCCGGCATCAGCCCTGAACTCACCGCTCGTATCCTGGCCGAACCCGATCTGAGCAAGGCTGCCCGCTATATCGTCTTCGGCGATTATCGTCTGTTCCAGCTTGGCGCCGACGATGCCGGCCTCACTCCCGATCTCCACGTCATTATGGAGAGCGATGCGATTCCGGCCGACGCCGGTAAGCCGGTCTTCGTCGACCTGAAGAACCACGATCCGGCCGATCTCCAGCGCGGCAAGGCGACTCTCGCCGGCGGTAAGGCCGCGACCGACAATTTCCGCCGCGCGCTGCGCCTTGCGGCCTCCGGCCAGGCCGATGCGGTGTTCTTCACGCCTTTCAACAAGGCGGCGATGCGCTTCGCCTATCCCGGCTATGACGACGAGATTCGTTTCGTGCGCGACGCGATCGATTTCGAGGGGCCGGCCAGCGAATTCAACGTGCTGGAGAAGCTCTGGAACGCCCGCGTCACCTCGCACATCCCGCTTTCCGAGGTGGCGCAGAACATCACCCAGGAGCGCATCCTGCGCGCCCTCGACCTTGCCGATAAGAACCTGCGCGCCGCCGGCTTCAACCCGCCGCGCATCGCCGTCGCCGGTATCAATCCCCATGCCGGCGATGGCGGCAATTTCGGCCGCGACGAGATCGAGACGATCGAGCCGGCGGTGAAGGCGGCGAAGGCCAAGGGCTATGTGGTGGAGGGGCCGTTCCCGTCCGACACGGTGTTCCTGCGCGCCAAGAACGGCGATTTCGACGCGGTGCTGACGATGTATCACGACCAGGGCCAGATCGCGATGAAGCTGATGGGCTTCGATCGCGGCGTCACCCTGATCGGCGGCTTCCCGTTCCCGATCTGCACCCCGGCTCATGGCACGGCCTATGAGATCGCCGGCAAGGGCATCGCCAATCTTGGCGCGACCCGTGCGGCGCTGTCGCTCGCAATCAAGATGGCGGGCGAGGGCAGGGCGGCACGCAAGGCCGCCTGACAGAAAATCCCGGCGCAGCGGCCGCAAAGAGCCGCGCCAGTTCCAACGATCATCCAGGGAGAAACAGCATGAAACGTTTCTGTATTGCGGCCAGCGCCGCGCTCGCTTCCGTCATCGCCGCGGTGGTTCCGGCCGCGGCCTGGCAGCCGACCAAGCCGATCGAATTCGTGGTGACCTCGGGTCCCGGTGGTGGCACCGACAATTTCGCCCGCATCGTCCAGTCGATCATCACCAAGCACAAGCTGGTCGAGCAGCCGGTCGTCGTGCTCAACAAGGGCGGCGGCAGCGGCGCCGAGGGCTATATCTACGGCAAGGGCGCCAAGGGTGATGCCCACAAGGTCGTCTTCGGGACCAACAACGCCTATCTGCTGCCCTATGTCGCCAAGCTCGGTTACAAGCTCTCCGACCTGACCCCGGTCTCGGCGCTGGCGCTCGACGAGTTCCTGATCTGGGTCAAGGGCGATGCCCCCTATGCCGACGCCAAGGCCTATGTCGAGGCGGCCAAGGCCAAGCCGGGCAGCCTCAAGATGGCGGGCAGCCAGTCCAAGGACACCGACCAGACGCTGACCGCGATGATCCAGGAGGCGACCGGCGCCAAGTGGATTTACGTTCCCTTCCAGGGCGGTGGCGCGGCGGCGACCCAGCTTGCCGGCGGCCATGTCGATTCCAACACCAACAATCCGAACGAGAACATCGGCCAGTGGAAGGCCGGCCAGGTGAAGCCGCTCTGCGTCTTCTCGCCGGTGCGCCTCGCCAAGAGCGACCCGATCCATGACGGCAAGGGCTGGGGCGACATCCCGACCTGCAAGGAAGCTGGCCTGCCGCTCGAATCCTTCCAGATGCCGCGCACCGTCTGGCTGCCGGCCGAGGTGCCCGCCGATGCGGTCGCCTTCTATGCCGACGTGATGGAGAAGGTCAGCAAGACCCCGGAATGGGCCGAGTTCATCGCCCGCACCGCGCAGACCGCCCGCTTCATGAAGGGCAAGGAGTTCACCGACTTCGTCGCCAAGGACGAGGCCGCCAACGCCAAGGTCTTCAAGAACGAAGGCTGGGTCGTAAACTGACCTCGTCAATCTCCGGTCATCCCGGACAAGCGGCGAAGCCGCGCTGATCCGGGATCCATGCCAGAACCGTTCCGGCATGGGTCCCGGGTCTCCCTTCGGTCGCCCGGGACGACATGGTCGGGCTGGGCGTTCGACGTTTGCAGGAGGAAAGCCGATGATCAGCCGTTTCCAGGCCGAGATCGCGACCGCGCTGGCGACACTCGCCTTCGGCCTCGTCATCGTGGGCGGCGCCCGCGAGTTCGGCATCGGCTGGGATTCCTCCGGCCCGCAGCCCGGCGCGTTCCCGTTCTATTGCGGCCTGCTTATCGCGCTCGCCAGCACGGGCACGATCGCAACGACGATCGGCCGACGCATGGGCGGCTCGGCGGCGCTCGCCGGCATTGTCCTCGACAGGGAGCAGGGCAAGCGGGTGCTCGCCTTCTTCCTGCCGATGCTCGCCTTCGTCGTGCTCAGCGTCACGCTCGGCATGTATGTCGCGATGCTGCTCTATCTCGTCTTCGCGATGCGCTTCCAGGGCCGCTATGGCTGGCTGCCCTCGCTCGCGACGGCCTTCGGCACCGCCGCCTTCTTCTATCTCGGCCTCGAGAAATTCGCCCAGGTCGGCCTGCTCAAGGGGCCGGTCGAGGCGATGCTCGGCCTCTGACGCAGCGAGCCGGAGCCATCCCATGGAAAACTTCGCCTCGCTCCTCCACGGTTTCCAGATCGCGCTGACGACCCATCACGTCGCGCTGATGATGGCCGGCGTGCTGCTCGGCATCCTTGTCGGCGTCCTGCCGGGCCTTGGCGCGCCGAACGGCGTCTCGCTGATGCTGCCGCTGACCTTCTCGATGGACCCGGTCTCGGCGATCATCCTGTTGACCTCGCTCTATTGGGGCGCGCTCTTCGGCGGCTCGACCACCTCGATCCTGTTCAACATCCCCGGCGAGCCTTCCTCGGTCGCGACCACCTTCGATGGCCACCCGATGGCCAAGCAGGGCAGGGCGACCGAAGCGCTCTCCTTCGCCTTCCTCTCGGCCGGCATCGGCGCCATGGCCGGCGTCATCCTGATCACGCTGCTTTCGGGCTGGGTCGCGCGCTTCGCGCTGAAATTCTCCTCGCCGGAGTATTTCGCTGTTTATTTCATGACCTTCGCCAGCTTCGTCGGCCTCGGCGGCGCCTCGCCGCTGAAGACGATCGTCTCGATGGCGATGGGCTTCGCCTTCGCCTCGATCGGCATGGACTCGGTCTCGGGCAATATCCGCCTGACCTATGAGTTCGATGTGCTGCTCGCCGGCGTGAGTTTCCTGATCGCGGTGATCGGCCTGTTCGGCATCGGCGAACTGCTGCAAACCATGGAGGAGGGGCTGCGCTTCGAGGGGGTGAAGGCCAAAGTCAGCCCGCGCGACGTGCTCGCCACGGCCTTGAAGCTGCCGCGCTACTGGCTGGCGCTGCTGCGCTCCAGCATCATCGGCATCTGGATGGGCATCACGCCTGGCGGCCCGACCGCGGCCTCCTTCATGAGCTACGCCATGGCCAAGCGCTCCTCGCGCAATCCGGAGAAATTCGGCAAGGGCGAGCCCGAGGGCGTGATCTCGCCCGAGACGGCCGACCATGCCGCCGGCTCATCGGCCATGTTGCCGATGCTGGCGCTCGGCATTCCGGGTTCGGCGACGGCAGCGGTGATGATGGGCGGGCTGATGATCTGGGGCCTCAACCCCGGCCCGATGCTCTTCGTCGAGCGCCCCGATTTCGTCTGGGGACTGATCGCCTCGATGTATCTCGGCAATGTCGTCGCGGTCATCGTCGTGCTTGCAACGGTGCCGCTCTTCGCCTCGATCCTGCGCATCCCCTTCTCGATCATCGGCCCCGCGATCGTCGTGGTCTGCTTCATCGGCGCCTATACCGTCGGCAACAAGCAGGTCGACATCTGGCTGGCGCTGGCCTTCGGCATCGTCGGCTATCTGTTCAAGAAGCTCGACTATCCGATCGCGCCGCTCGTGCTCGCCATGGTCATCGGCGACAAGGCGGAGGACGCTTTCCGCCAGTCGATGATCTTCAGCCAGGGCTCGCTCTCGATCTTCTGGTCCAACCCGCTGGTGTCGAGCCTGATGGCGATCGCTCTCGCGCTGCTGCTCTTCCCGCTGATCGGCTCGACCCGGCGCGGCATCCGCAAGCTGGTGACGGCGCGGGCGGCCAAGGCGTAATTTCTACGAGCGCGCCGCCGATCTCGAATCGTGACCACTGCCGGCTTGGCCGGTTTCCAGAAAGCAGCGAGACAGCAAGCCATGAGCGAACCCTACAAGGGCATCATCCCGATCGCGCCGACGATCTTCCATGAGAACGGCGACCTTGATCAGGAGGGCAACCGCCGGGTCATGGACCTGATGGTCGATCAGGGTGTCGACGGCATCTGCATCCTCGCCAATTTCTCCGAGCAGTTCCTGCTGACCGATGCCGAGCGCGACGAGGTCATGCGGCTTTCGATCGAGCAGGTTGCGGGCCGCGTGCCGGTCTGCGTCACCACCTCGCATTTCTCGACCCGCATCGCGGCGCAGCGCGCCAAGGCGGCGGCCGACGCCGGCGCCGGGATGCTGATGATGATGCCGCCCTATCACGGCGCGCTGCTCAAGGCCGACGAGCAGGGCATGATCGAGCACTTCAAGATCGTGGCGGATGCAGCGGGGATTCCGATCATCCTCCAAGATGCGCCGCTTTCCGGCGTGACCATGACCGTGCCCTTTATGATCAGGCTCAACAAGGAGGTGCCGCTCGTCCGCTACTTCAAGATCGAGGTTCCCGGCACGGCCGGCAAGCTGCGCTCGCTGATCGAGGCCGGCGGCGATGCGATCGTCGGCCCCTTCGACGGCGAGGAGGCGATCACGCTGATGGCCGATCTCGACGCCGGCGCCACCGGCACGATGACCTCGGCGATGATCCCCGATTTGATCAAGCCGATCCTGGCGGCCCATGCCGCCGGCGACCGCAGAGAGGCGGCGGCGCTCTATGCGCGCGTTCTGCCGATCATCAACTACGAGAACCGGCAATGCGGCCTGCGCTCGGCCAAGGCGGTGATGAAGGCCGGCGGCGTGATCAAGTCGGACGCCGTCCGCCATCCGCTGACGCCGCTGCATCCGCAGACGCGCGAAGGCTTGCTCGAGCTCGCACGCGAACTCGATCCGCTGGCCCTGCGCTGGGGGAAGTAACCCAGGCGCTGATGCTGCCCGTCCCTAAAGGCGGGCAGCGTCGATCAATAGGCTCCGATGCCGCCGGAGGGTGGCGGCATGTTGCCTCTTCGATCTTTGGTGATGAACTCCGGCGTCACCAGAAGCATCCGGGACAGCCATGAGCTGTAGGCAGCTAGCAACTCTATGACGGCACGCATAAGACGCCTCCACGATTGCAGGGGCGATCCTAGCATAAAAAAGCGCTGTTTGCCGGCAAATTCTGCAGGTCAGGCCTTCGTCCAGACCGCGAGTTCATAGCCGTCAGGGTCGGCGAAGTGGAAGCGTCGGCCGCCGGGGAAATCGAAGGCCGGCTTGACGATCCGGCCGCCGGCAGCCTCGATGCTGTTCTGCATGGCCGCAAGGTCATCTGCGTAGAGGATCACCAGCGGGCGCCGGGCCTCACCGTGCCGATCGTGGTGAAGCCGCCTTCGAGGCGGCCGTCTGAGAAGGCGCAGTAGTCCGGACCGTACTCGGTCATCGTCCAGCCGAAGGCCTGCTCGTAGAAGCCTCGGGCGCGCGGGATGTCGGCGACGACGAATTCGACATAGTCGATGCGGCGGTCGTTGCTTGCAGCGGGCACGAACATTCTCCTTGTGGTCTTCCGGCATCATGGCGTTGGCGCGGTCGGCTCGTGGCAGCAATGACAGAGGGTGTGCCGTGTATCGCGACCAACCGGATTTTTCATTTCTTCGGAGTGTCGAGAGCACGAATCTCCATGCAATCCTGTGATGCGCCACGTAACGAAATCGCGTTGGCATGCTCTTTCTGCACGCCCTATCGTGCAGACACACGTTTCTCGCTCCGGAGCCCGTCATGACCGCAACCGCCAGGCGCGGCTACGCGCCGGAGATCATCGTCGCTGCCGGCTGCCTGATCGCGCTGATCAGCTTCGGCCCGCGCGCCAGCGCCGGCTTGTTCCAGATCCCGATGACCTCGCAATATGGTTGGGGCCGCGACATCTTCAGCCTGGCGCTGGCGATCCAGAACCTGCTCTGGGGCCTGGGCGCGCCATTCGCCGGTGCGCTCGCCGACCGGTTCGGCATGGTGCGGGTGCTTTGTGTCGGCGCGCTGCTCTATGCTGCCGGCCTCGTGATGATGGCCTATGCCTCGACGCCGATGCAGCTCCATCTCGGCGCCGGCGTGCTGATCGGCTTCGGCCTTTCCGCCTGCTCCTTCAATCTGATCCTCGCGGCCTTCGGCAAGTTGCTGCCCGAGCAATGGCGCCCGCTCGCCTTCGGCGCCGGTACCGCGGCCGGCTCCTTCGGCCAGTTCCTGTTCCCGCCGATCGGCAACATCCTGATCGAGACACTGGGCTGGCAGCAGGCGCTGATCGTCTTCGCCTTCACCCTGCTGCCGGTGATCCCGCTCTCGGTGATGCTGGCGACGCGCAGTACGAGCCAGCCGACGGCAGCGCCCGGTGCGGTTGCCGCGCCGAACCAGAGCATCGCGCAGGCTCTGGCCGAGGCCTTCAGGCATCGGTCCTATGTCCTGCTCGTGCTCGGCTTCTTCACCTGTGGCTTCCAGCTCGCCTTCATCACCGTTCACATGCCTGCCTATCTCAAGGATACCGGCCTGCCGGCCTGGGTCGGCGGCTGGACGCTGGCCGCGATCGGCCTCGCCAATGCGGTGGGGTCGCTCGGCTCCGGCTGGCTGACGGCACGCATGCCCAAGCGCCATCTGCTCGCCTGGATCTATTTCGGTCGCGCCGTCGCCATCGCCGCCTTCATCATGCTGCCGCCGAGCCCGACGACCGCGATCGCCTTCGGCATCGTCATCGGCGTGTTCTGGCTCTCTACCGTGCCGCCGACTTCGGCGCTGGTCATGCTGATGTTTGGCACCAAGTACATGGCGATGCTGTACGGCTTCGCCTTCTTCTCGCATCAGGTCGGCGGCTTCCTCGGCGTGCTGCTCGGCGGCATCCTCTATGAGCAGTTCGGCTCCTACACCATCGTCTGGTGGCTCTCGGTCGCGCTCGGCGTCGCCTCGGCGCTGATCAACCTGCCGATCGTCGAGAAGCCGGTGGCGCGCGCCCTCCCGCAGCCCGCCTGACCAAAGATGCACGGTCGCCGCCCTTGCAGGCGGCGGCCGGGCGCGTCACTCCTAGGGAAAGTTCGATAGCTTCCCGGGAGTGAGTTCATGTCGACCTTCAAGGCCCTCATCGCCAACAAGGGCGAAGCCGGCACCAGCGTCGCCTTCGGCGAGTTCGCCGAGGCCGACCTGATGGAGGGCGACGTCACCGTCCGCGTCACCCATTCGACGCTGAACTACAAGGACGGCCTCGCCATCACCGGCCGCGCCCCGGTGGTGCGGCGCTGGCCGATGATCCCCGGCATCGATTTCGCCGGCCGGGTCGAGACCTCCGACCATCCCAATTTCAAGCCCGGCGATCTCGTCATCCTCAATGGCTGGGGCACGGGCGAGACGCATCTGGGCGCCTATGCCCAGAAGAGCCGGGTCAAGGGCGACTGGCTGGTGCCGCTGCCCGACGGCATGACGCCGGCCGAAGCGATGGCGATCGGTACCGCCGGCTACACCGCCATGCTCAGCCTGCTCGCTTTGGAGCGCTACGGCGTGAAGCCCGACGACGGTCCGGTCGTCGTCACCGGCGCGGCCGGCGGCGTCGGCTCGGTCGCGACCGCGCTGCTCGCCAAGGCGGGCTGGCATGTGATCGCCTCGACCGGCCGGGCCGAGGAGGCTGATTACCTCAAGGGTCTCGGCGCCGCCGAGATCATCGACCGCAATGAGCTCTCCGGCCCCGGCCGTCCGCTCGGCAAGGAACGCTGGATTGCCGGCGTCGATGCGGTCGGCTCGCACACGCTCGCCAATGTGCTGTCGATGACCAAGTACGGCGGAGCGGTCGCCGCCTGCGGCCTGGCGCAGGGCATGGACCTGCCGGCCTCGGTCGCGCCCTTCATCCTGCGCGGCGTCGCGCTGCTCGGCATCGATTCGGTGATGTGCCCGAAGCCGCGCCGGCTCGAAGCCTGGCGCCGCCTCGCCTGCGATCTCGACCGCGACAAGCTGGCTGCGATGACCACGACGATCCCACTGGAGGATGTCGTCGAGACCGGCCGCGCCTTGCTCGACGGCAAGGTGAGGGGGCGGGTGGTCGTCGAGATCGGCTGAAACCGGAAGACGTCATTCTCGGGCGGAGCGAAGCACCGGCCCGAGAATCTCATGACGAGAAGGCACGAGACGGAACCTCTTCCGGTCCGGGATGCTCGGTTCAAGCCCGAGCAAGACGTGCTCATCTACCCCGCACCTTCCAGCAGCGCCTTCCGCTTGGCCAGCTCGCCGCCGACGAAATCCATGAATGCGCGCACGCGTGGCGCGTGCCGGATGTCGGGATGGGTCAGGATCCACAGGCCGGTGGAGAAATCAGGGTCCGGCGGCAGCAGGCGGACGAGGCCCGGCCGCTGGTCGGCGATGAAGCAGGGCAAAGGCCCGATGCCCATCCCCTGCTCGACGGCTTCCGTCAGCCCCAGCACGGCCGAGGAGCGCAGTGCGATCCGCTCGGCCGGGACATGGTCGCGGACATAGCGGGCGGCCTTGACATAGCCGAGCGGGTCGCCGAGCGCGACCCAGTCGCGCCGGAACAGCAGCTTTGGCTCATGCGACTCGGCCTCGGTCGCCGGCGCATCGGCGCGGGCGTAGACGGCCCAGTTCAGATTGGCGAGGCGACGGCCGACCAGCGTCTCGCCGGGTGAATCGCTGGCGCGGATGGCTACGTCGGCATCGCGGCGCGAGAGGTTCAGCGTCTGGCTGGCGATGACGACGTCGAGCCGGATCAGCGGATGCGTCGCCCGGAACGCGGCGAAGATCGGCAACAGCACATGCAAATAGAGCGTGTCGGTCGTGGTAATACGCAAGTCGCCGGAGGGCGCGAGATCGCGCCCCGCGAGTCGTCGTCCGAAGGCGGTGACGTCGTCGTCGATGCGCGAGGCCAGCGTCGTCATCTCCTCGCCGGCCGAGGTCGCAACGTAGCCGGTCTTGCGTCGCTCGAAGAGGGCGTGGCCGAGCTGCTCCTCGATCTGTCCGAGCCGGCGGAACACCGTCGAATGATTGACGTTGAGCGCCGCGGCCGCGCCGGTCAGCCCGCCGGCATCGGCGATCGCCTTGATCAGGCGGAAATCATCCCAGGCGAGCTTGGACGTCGACAACGCGCATTCTCCGGCAACTCTGCGCGCAGCATTGCCAGATCTTGCGGATTTGCAAGCGTATGCTTGGCCAGGCTGCCTGGTTCAGCGCGGGGCGGCGGCGCGGCGCAAGCGGTCGTTGATCGCTTCGCCGAGGCCATGCATGGGGATCGGCGCGACTGCGATCGTCGCCGGGCGTTGATCGTCAAGATGGCGCATCGCGGCGAAGAGATTGGCGGCGGCCTCGGTCAGGTCGCCTGACGGACTCAGGTTGAAGGCGAGCGCGGGCAGGCCGCCATCCGGCTCCGGACCGAAGCCGAGCCAGGCTTCGCCCGGTCGCGGCGCCTCCGCATCCAGCCTGACCGCGGCCCGCGGCGCGTAGTGCGAGGCGAGTAGGCCTGGCGCGAGCGGGGCCGTACCGCCTTCCTCGACGATGACGAGGGCCTGCCCGATCGCAGCCTCCAGCGCCGCGCGCGGTACGCCGCCCGGCCGCAGCAGGCGCGGCGCGCCGCCGAGGCAGGCGACGATGCTGGATTCGACCCCCACCGCCGTCGGCCCGGCATCGAGCACGGCGTCGATGCGGCCGTCGAGATCAACGAGGACGTGTTCGGCCTGGGTCGGGCTGACCCGGCCTGAGCGATTGGCCGAGGGCGCTGCGATCGGTCGGCCAGCGGCCTGCAGCACCGCATGTGCCACCGGATGCGACGGCACCCGCAGCGCGACGCTGTCGAGCCCGGCGCGGGCGAGGCTGCAGACTGTGCAGGAGTTCGAAGCTGGTACGACCAAAGTCAGCGGGCCCGGCCAGAACGCCTTCGCCAGCGCCAGGGCCGGCGCGTCGAACAGGCCCTGTCGGCGGGCCGCCTCCACATCCGGCAGATGCGAGATCAGCGGGTTGAAGCTCGGCCGTTCCTTGGCGGCATAGATCGAGGCGACGGCGCGGTCGTCGCTGGCATCGGCGGCGAGCCCGTAGACCGTCTCTGTCGGCAGCGCGACCAGCTTGCCGGCGCGCAGCAGCTCCGCGGCGGCGGCGATGCCGGCCTCGTCGGCGGAAAAGCGCTTGGTCTGGCGAGGTCCTGTCACGGTCGCTCTTGAAAGTTCATATGTAAACTATAACAATGCCGACGCGGCATGCGCGAAGCTGCGCGAGCTTGCACGTGGCGGCGGGCATAGTTCGTCGCTAGCATCGCCGTCAACGCAACGAGACGAATGCCCCGCCATGCTGCGCGGGCGCCGAGGGAGGTAAGCGATGTCGTACCGTGCTCCGGTCGAGGATATCCTGGCGACGATGCGCCATGTCGCCGGGCTCGACGCCCTGATCTCCGAGGGGCTCGCGCCGGAGCTCGCCGACGGCGTCACCGAGGCGGTGCTGGAGGAAGCCGCGAAGTTCGCTGGCGATGTCCTCGCGCCCTTGAATGTTATTGGCGACCGCGTCGGCTCCAAGCTCAAGGATGGCACTGTGGTCACGCCGCCGGGCTGGAAGGAAGTCTATCACGCCTGGGCGCAAGGCGGCTGGAACGCGCTGCCGGGGCCAGAGGCCTATGGCGGCCAGGCCCTGCCAACCTTGGTGCAGTCGGCCTGCACCGAGATGTGGAACTCGGCCGCCTTCGCCTTCGCGCTCGGCCCGCTGCTGACGGTCGGCGCGATCGAGGCGCTGCATGCCCACGGCTCCGACTATCTCAAGGAGACCTATCTCGCCAAGCTCGTCTCCGGCGAGTGGATGGGCACGATGAACCTGACCGAGCCGCAGGCCGGTTCGGACCTCAATGCGCTGCGCTCCAAGGCCGAGCGCGCCGGCGACGGCACCTATCGCATCAGCGGCCAAAAAATCTTCATCACCTATGGCGATCACGAGATGACGGACAACATCGTCCATCTCGTCCTCGCCCGCCTGCCCGACGCTCCTCCCGGCACGCGCGGCATCTCGCTCTTCCTCGTGCCGAAATTCCTGGTCAATGCCGACGGCTCGCTCGGCGCGCGCAACGATGTCCGCTGCACCGGCGTCGAGCATAAGCTCGGCATCCATGCCTCGCCGACCTGCGCGATGAGCTATGGTGACGAGGGCGGCGCGATCGGCTGGCTGATCGGCGAGGAGAACCGCGGCCTCGCCTGCATGTTCACGATGATGAACAATGCCCGCCTCAACGTCGCGGTGCAGGGCGTCGCCATCGCCGAACGCGCCTATCAGCAGGCGCTCGCCTTCGCGCAGGAGCGCAAGCAGGGCACCGCGCTCGATGCGCCCAAGGGCGCAGCCATGAGCCCGATCATCGTCCATCCCGATATTCGCCGCATGCTGATGGAGATGCGCGCCAAGACGCAGGCTGCGCGCACGCTTTCGCTGCTGCTGGCGGCGAACCTCGACCGCTCGCATCGCGAGCCCGACGAGGCCAGGCGCAAGGCCGCGGCCGAGAGGGCAGCGATCATCACGCCGGTCGCCAAGGCCTATGCCACCGATATCGGCGTCGAGGTCGCCTCGACCGGCGTCCAGATCCATGGCGGCATGGGCTATGTCGAGGAGACCGGCGCGGCGCAGCATCTGCGCGATGCCCGCATCGCCACGATCTACGAGGGCACCAACGGCATCCAGGCGATCGACCTCGTGCTGCGCAAGCTGCCGCTCTCCAATGGCGATGCGGTCAAGGCGCTGATCGGCGAGATGCGCGGCGTCGTGGCGCAGGTGCGCGAGGCCAATACGCCGGGCTTCGGCCACAGCGCGGCGCGGCTCGGCGCCGCCGTCGACTCGCTCGAACGGGCGACCGAATGGATGCTGGCGACGATGGGCATCGACCAGGCGAGCGCGCTCGCGGGCGCGACGCCCTATCTCAAGCTGTTCGCGCTCGCCCAGGGCGGCACCGGCCTTGCCAAGAAGGCGCTGGCGCTGCAGGGCGAGGATCAGGGTGCCGCGGCGCTCGCCACAGCCCGCTTCTATGCCGAGCACCATGTCGGCGAGGCCACCGCGCTGGAGCTGGCGGTGACGGAAGGCGCCGGCGCGGTCGAGGATTCGGCTGCGGTCTTCGCGGCGTGACGCTGTCCGCCGCGCCTGACCTATCGTACCGGCTTGCGCACGCGCATGTGCATGAAGAGCGGCGCGATATAGGTGTCGGCGAGATAAGGCACGGCCTTGGCCGTCTGCGCATCGACGCCCGGCTCGTGCATGTGCTCGATCCGGAAGCCGGTCGCGACCAGGAGGTTGATCCAATAGCTCAGCGTGCGGTGGAAGCGCGGCACCCGGAACGGCTCGACCCTTGCCTTCTCCTCGTCCGGCGCGGCGCCGAAGCGCCAGCTCTCGATCTCGCCGTCGCCGACGCGGAAATACTCGCGCACCTCGATGCCGAGGACGTTTCCGGCCTCGTCGCGCATCACCTTGCGGCCGGGCGTGGCGAAGCAGGGATGCAGGATCGAGAACTGCAGGAAGCCGCTCGGCTTCAGCACTCGCTTGGCCTCTGCGAGCACGCGGTCCTGGTGCGGCATGTCCATCAGCGACATGAAGGCGGTGGCGAAATCGAACGAGGCATCGGCGAAAGGCAGCGCCATGCCGTCGGCGACGCGGTAGTCGATCCCGAGCGGGTTGGTGGCCTCGGCCTCCTGCGCGTGGCGGATGAAGGTCGGGGCGATGTCGATCGCCGTGATGCTGGCGCCGGCCTGCGCGAGCTTGCGCGTGTTCGAGCCTTCGCCGCAGCCGATGTCGAGGCCATCCAGCCCGTCGATATCGGGCAGGTTGGCGAAGAAGGCCGGGGTGTTCTGGGCGTCCCGGTAGAGGTCGTAGCCGGCGCGCGCATGCCGGGTCCAGGTTTCGGCATTGGCCTCCCAGCAGGCCGCGACCTCGCTCGCTTCCATGATCGTCCTCGCCGTTCGGGGGAGGGGGCTTCTAGCGGAGCCGCTCGCATTGCGCCAGCCTGTTCGCGAGGCCTGTCGCAATGAGCGATGACAGCCCGCTGAAACCGCTCGCCGGCAAGGTCTGCCTCGTCGCCGGCGCCTCGCGCGGACTCGGGCGCGGCATCGCCCGGGCGCTCGGCCAGGCCGGCGCCACCGTGATCGTCACCGGCCGCTCCAGCGAGGCCGGCCCACGCACCGACCAGCGCGCGGAGACCTTCGAGGACACCGCCCGCGAGGTCGAGGCGGCCGGCGGCCGCGGCGAGCCCTATCGCTGCGACCACACCAATGAGCGCGAGGTCGACCAGCTCGTCGCCTGGTCCCTGCGCCGTTTCGGCCGGCTCGATTGCGTCGTCGATGCGGTCTGGGGCGGCAATGAGGGCTATGACGGCGAGCGCTATCCGGACGGCTCGGCCTTCGGCGCGCCGTTCTGGCGCCGCCCGGTGGCGCGGCTCGGCCAGAGCTTCGAGAGCGGGGTCTACGCGCAATTGCTGCTGGCGCGTGCCGTCGCGCCCGCCATGGTGCAGATGCGCCAGGGCCTGATCGTCACGGTGAGCTTCGACACAGCTGGCGGCTATCTCGGCGATGTCTTCTACGACCTGTCCAAGGCGGCGATGAACCGGCTGACGCTGGCGATGGCGGAAGAACTCAAGCCTTACGGCGTCACCGCACTGGCGTTGTCGCCCGGCCATGTCCTGACGGAGCGCGTGCGTGATGCCGGCATGGCCGCCGAGACCACCGAGACGCCGCTCTATGCTGGCCGGGCGGTCGCGGCGTTGGTCGCCGATCCCGATGTTGCGCGCCATGCCGGGCAGGTGCTCCATGTCGCTGATCTGGCGCGCGCCTATGGCTTCACCGATGCGGACGGCAGCCAGCCGGACCGGTTCATCTTGCAGAATCAATAAGGGAGGAGACCTGCATGTCGCTCAAGGGCAAGACGCTCTTCATCACCGGCGGATCGCGCGGCATCGGCCTCGCCATCGCGATCAGAGCGGCGCGCGACGGCGCCAATGTCACCATCGCCGCCAAGACGGCCGAGCCGCATCCCAAGCTCGAAGGCACGATCTACACCGCCGCCGCCGAGATCGAGGCGGCCGGCGGCAAGTGCCTGCCATTGATGGTCGATGTCCGCGACGAGCAGAGCGTCGTCGAGGCGATCGCCAAGACGGCCGAGACCTTCGGCGGCCTCGACATCGTCGTGAACAATGCTAGCGCGATCTCGCTGACCAATACCCAGATGACCGACATGAAGCGCTTCGATCTGATGCACCAGATCAACACGCGCGGCACCTTCATGGTCTCGAAATACGCGATTCCGCATCTGGAGAAGGCGGAGAACCCGCACATCCTGATGCTGTCGCCGCCGCTCGACATGAAGACGCGCTGGTTTGCGCCGCACCTCGCCTACACCATGGCGAAGTATGGGATGAGCCTGTGTGTGCTCGGCCTTGCCGGCGAGCTGGCGCCGAAGGGCATCGCCGTCAACGCGCTTTGGCCGCGCACCACGGTCGCGACCGCTGCGGTCAAGAACCTCCTCGGCGGCGACAAGATGGTGCAGGCGAGCCGCACGCCGGAGATGCTGGCCGACGCCGCCTACATGGTCTTCAACAAGCCCTCGCGCAGCTTCTCGGGCAATTTCCTGATCGACGACAACTTCATGGCCGGCGAGGGCGTCACCGACTTCACGCCCTATCGGGTCGATCCGTCGGTGCCGCTGATGCCGGACTTCTTCGTGCCTGAGGAGATCAAGCCGCCGGAGGGCGTGAAGGGCGGCGTCTGAGCCTGCCGGAGCATTTTCGAGCGAAGTGGGTACCGGTTCGCGTGAAGAAAATGCGGCATATCAAAAGACTGTAGAATTTGCGCGCTTGGAGAGGCGCGCAAATTCTACAGGGGCTCAGAACTCCTCCCATTCGCGATCCCGCGCTCCGCCGTTCGCGACCTTGCGGGCGGACATCGGAATTGCGGGGGCGGGCTGTGCCTTCCGGGCCGGCGCGCGCGGTGCCGAGCGGGTTTCCGACATCGCGGCCGCGGCGAGGTTGCGCAGGCGCTCCGGCTCGCTAGTCGCATGTGCGCCTCCGGCGATGCGGAAGGACGCGACCAGCTGATCCAGGCTGTGGATCTGGTCGGCGAGCGAGGCGGCAGAGGCGGCGCTCTCCTCGGCCAGCGCCGCGTTCGCCTGGGTCATCTCGTCCATATGGGCGACGGTCTGGCTCATCTCGTCGATGCCGTTCGCCTGTTCGCCGGCCGCGGCCGAGATCTCGACGACGGTCGCCGCGACCTGCCGGGAGGCCGAGACGATCTGGTCGAGGACGGCGCCGGCCGAGCGGACCAGCTTGACACCTTCCTCGATCTCGCTGGTCGAGGACTGGATCAGGGTGGTGATGTCCTTCGAAGCTTCGCCCGAGCGCTGGGCGAGGGTGCGGACCTCCGAGGCGACCACGGCGAAGCCCTTGCCGGCATCGCCGGCGCGGGCGGCTTCCACGGCGGCGTTCAGCGCCAGCAGATTGGTCTGGAAGGCGATGCCGTCGATCACCGAGGTGATGTCGGTGATCTTGCGCGAGGCGGCCTCGATCCGTTCCATCGCCGCGACCGCGTCCTGGACGATCATGCCGCCGCGCTGGGCGACGCTCATTGCTTCGTCGGAGGCCGAGGCCGCAGACTTCGACGAACCGGCGCTCGCCTTGACCGAGGCGGCGAGCTCTTCGGTCGTCGCTGCGGTTTCCTCCAGTGAGGCGGCCTGCTCCTCGGTGCGCTTGGCGAGATCGTCGGCGCCTGCCTTGATCTCGCGGGCCGAGGCGGAGACCTGCGAGGTCGTCGCCTGGATGCCGCCGATCGTCTCCGAGAGGCGCTCGACCGTCTCGTTGACCGAGTGCTTCAGCTCGGCGAAGCGGCCCTGATAGCTCGTCGCGACGCGGCGGGTCAGATCGCCCTGCGAGACCGACGCCAGAATGTCGGCGAACTCGGTCGTGGCACCGTCGACCACGGCGTTGATCTGGTTGATGCCGTCGACCAGCTGCTGCATCTGGGCGTCGGCACTCTCCAGGCGCAGGCGCGCGCTGAAATCGCCCGCAGCCGCAGCCGCGACGACGGTGCCGACATCGCTGACCACGGCGACCATCGCTTCGGTCCGCGCCGCCCGTTCGGCCGCGGCGGCGCGCTCCTGCGCCTCCAGGGCCTGCACGCGCAGCCCGTTCTCCTTGAAGACCCGGACGGCGGCAGCCATGCCGCCGATCTCGTCGTTGCGGCCATTGTCCATGACCTCGGCCGAGAAGTCGCCCTGCGCCAGCTGCGTCATCGATGCGGTCAATGCCGTGATCGGGCGGGTCACGCGGCTCTGCACAAGCCAGAGCCCGATGAGCGCCAGCGCCAGCGCCGCCAGCAGGAGCAGGCCATAGGCGATGAGCGAGCGCATCGCCGCATCGGCCTTCGCATCGGCCACGTCCGACAAGACGTCGATGGCGCGGCTCGCCACGGCGCCGAGGGTCTCGGACGCCGCGACGATCTGGTCGCGCCATTGGTCGGGGTTGATAGACGGCTTGCGTCCGCCCGTCACGTTGGCGACGAGATCGGCCCGCGTCGCCTTGAAGGCGCCGCCGAAATAGGTGCTCTCGGCAGTGGCGAGCGCGTCCTTGAGCGTCTGCGGGGTGCTCGCCTGGCCGATGAGCTGCCTCACCACGCCCCAGGCGAACTCCATGCGCGCATCGTTGACGAGCACGGCACTGCTTTCCTTGGCGTCGAGCGGCCGGTCCTGGGCGACGGCTTTGTTGAGAACGATCGTCGACGAGCCACTCAGCGAGCGCGCCGCCCAGGCCATCGAGCGGACCGAGGTCAGGTTGGCGAAGCTGGGATCGAGCGCGAGGATACGCTCCTCCAGCGTCGCCGAGGCATTCTCCAGCGCGGTCAGGAACTTGCCGGTCTGGGCCATGCTGGCCCCGGCCAGTTCCTTCTCCCGCGACTCCAGCGGCAGCTTCCAGTTGCCGTCTACTTTCGCCCGCAAGGGCTTCAGTGCCGCAACATGGCCGTCGATCTCTTTCGAGACGGTCATGGCGATCTCGTAACCGTTGCTCCGGACGATTCCCTGAGCCGTGGCGATCGCATCGTCCAGGCGCTTGCGCCGCGTCAGCACGTCCTCGATCATCCCGCCGTTTTTCTCGGTCGGCATGGTCAGCGCGCTAGCGCCGTTGCCGCGCTCGTAGCGCAGGTTCTGCAGCGCCGCGAAATAGGCCTTGTTGAGATCGGCGAGAGTGGAGACCTCGACGGCCGTCTCGTGGCGTGTCCAGGCCTGCCAGAGCGCTTGCGTCGAGAGCGTCACGATCGCCGCGCTGGCAAGACCGAGGACGGTCAGGAGCATGGTCGTGATGCTGAGGTTTTTCGCGGCGTTGAGCATGATGGATCCGGAGGGGCGACAGATAAGTGCAGTATCCCATTCCGCGATTGATATTCTGCTAACCACCCTGCCGCGCCTGGACAGCCGCATGGGGCGAGTGAATAGCGTGTCTCGATCAGATATCGCCCGCGGCGCGTCATCGGTTTGACACTGCCGGACGTTTGGAGTTGGTGCAGTGCAAATCCGCAGCCCCGCTGCGCCCGATTCCGGATGATCCTGCCATGCTCCTGATCCACGGCATCTGCCAGACGAGCGGTGACAAGCTCGCCCATCGGACCCTCGCGGCCGAGGAGGAGATCCCGCCTGGGTCGATCTGGATCGACCTGCTGAACCCGACGCCGGGCGAGGATGCCAAGGTCGAGCGCCATCTCGGCATCTCGATCCCGACCAAGGAAGAGATGCATGATCTCGAACCGTCCGAGATCATCTATGCCGAGAGCGGCGCCCACTACATGACCTCGCGGATCATCTGTCACTCGGACACCAATGTTCCGCGCCTCGCCGACGTCACCTTCATCCTGACCGAGAAGGCGCTGGTGACCGTCCGTTATGACGAGCCGGGCGCCTTCAGCATCTTCCTCAACCGCGTCACCAAGCCAGGCGGCTGCGAGCTCGAGCCGGCCGGCGTCATCGAAGGGCTGATCGAGGCGGTCGTGGACCGCGCTGCCGAGGTGCTGCGCGGTGTCGGCGACCGTATCGATATGCGCTCGCGCCAGATCTTCGACGGCGACAGCGCCAATGTCGAACAGGGCCGGGTCTACCAGGCGGTGGTGCGCAAGATCGGCCAGTACGAGCACATCATCTCGAACGTGCGCGAGAGCATGGTCTCGATCGAGCGGGTGCTGCTTTACCTCTCGGCCAATTTCAAGCGCACCAAGAAGGCGGCGAGCGGCTTCAATCCGGAATGGCGCTCTGCGATCCGCGACGTCCAGGCGATCGAGGAGCACGCCACCTTCCTGTCGAACAAGCTCCAATTCATGCTGAATGCGACGCTCGGCCTGGTCAGCATCGAGCAGAACAAGATCATCAAGCTGTTCTCGGTCGTCGCCGTGGCACTGATGCCGCCGACCCTGATCGCCTCGATCTACGGGATGAACTTCAAGACGATGCCGGAGTTGGAATGGCAGCTCGGCTACCCGATGGCAGTCGGCATGATGGTTCTCTTCGCCGTGCTGCCCTATCTGTTCTTCCGCTGGAAAAAGTGGCTTTGATCGTGCCGGCGCGGCGCGCCTTCGGATAGCTTGCCTTACATGACGCTGCCGCAGATTCTGTCTTGTTCCCTGGTCGCCGCGATGATGGTGGCCTTCGTCTGGGGCAAGCTGCGCTATGATGTGGTCGCGCTTCTGGCCCTGCTGGCGGGTGTCGCGCTCGGCGTCGTGCCGGCCAAGGAGGCCTTCAAGGGCTTCTCCGACGATATTGTCATCATCGTCGCCAGCGCCCTGATCGTCAGCGCCGCCGTGGCGCGCTCGGGGCTGGTCGAGACCGCGCTCGCCCGCATCTCCCCGCTATTGCGCTCGACGCAGGCGCAGGTCGCGGTCCTCGTCTTCGTCGTCGCCGCCATGTCGGCGATCATCAAGAACATCGGCGCGCTCGCGATGATGCTGCCGATCGCCTATCAGCTCGCCCGCAAGGACGGGAAATCGCCCTCGGTCTTTCTGATGCCGATGGCCTTCGCCTCGCTGCTGGGCGGTATCGTCACGCTTGTCGGCACCTCGCCCAACGTGATCGTCGCGCGCGTGCGCCAGGAGCTCGGCGGCGAGCCCTTCGCCATGTTCGATTTCACCCCGGTCGGCATCGGCATTGCGCTCGCCGGCTGCGCCTTCCTCAGCGTCGCCTACCGGCTGTTGCCGAAGGACCGCCAGGGCTCGCGCTCGCTCGATCAAGCCGTAGACATCAAGGACTACGTCACCGAGGCGCGCATCCCAGAGAAGGGGCCGCTCGCCGGCAAGACAGTCGCCGATCTCAGGAAGCCGGGCGATGGCGAGGTCGAGGTCGTCGCGATCTTGCGCGATGGCGAGCGCCGCCGGGCGCCGCTGCCCGATGCCAGCTTGCGCGCCGGCGATATCCTGCTGCTGCGCGGCGAGCCCAAGGCGTTGGAGCGCGTTGTCGCCGCGGGCGAACTCGAGCTCACCGGTCAGCATCGCTCGACGCAGAAGGAAGGCTCGCTCGATCCCGCGCGCACCGGCGAGGCGATCGTCACGCAGGGCTCGCTGCTTGAGGGATTGAGCGCTGCCGAGATCGACCTGCATGCCCGCTTCCACATCAACCTGCTCGGCATCAGCCGCGCCGGCGAGCGCTTCACCGAACGCCTGCGCGACATTCGCCTGCGCGCCGGCGACGTCGTGCTGCTGCAGGGCGATGAGGACCTCTTGCCCGAGCGCCTGCGCGAGCTCGGCTTGCTGCCGCTGGCGGCGCGCAGCCTCGCTTTGGGCAGCACGCGTCGCCGCTTCGTCACCGGGACAATCGTCGCCGCGACGGTCATCGTCGTCGCGCTCGGGCTGCTGCCGGTGGCGATCGCCTTCTTCGCCGCTGCGGTGCTCCTGCTGGTGACGCGCGCCCTGACGCTGCGCGACGCCTATGACTCGGTCGAGGCGCCGATCCTGGTGATGCTGGCGGCGCTGATCCCGGTCAGCGACAGCCTGCGCGTCACCGGCGCGACCGACGTCTTCGCAGGGTTGCTCGCTCAGGTCGGCGCCGGGCTGCCGGGCTGGGGGGCGGTGGGATTGATGCTGGTCGCCGCCATGGCGGTGACGCCCTTCCTCAACAACGCCGCGACCGTGCTGGTGATGGCGCCGATCGGCGCCGGCTTCGCCAAGACGCTGGGCTACAATCCCGACGCCTTCCTGATGGCGGTGGCGATCGGCGCGGCCTGCGACTTCCTCACCCCGATCGGACACCAGTGCAACACGCTGGTGATGGGGCCGGGCGGTTATCGCTTCGGCGACTATGCGCGGCTCGGCGCGCCCTTGTCGCTTCTGGTCATCCTGCTCGCCGTGCCGCTGATCCTGTTCTTCTGGCCGCTGCGCTGAGCTTGAGGCATCGGTGGGGGCTTCGTTCGTCGTGGAGAAAATAATTCTCCGCAGAGCGATTCCATAGAGAACGTTCCTATCGTCAGGGTGGCGCAAAAGGGATGTGCCTGGCTTCCCGCAAGTTGCCGCAGCGCCTATATCTCAGGCAGATAGTTTCAGCCGCATTGCGGCCATCGACGAGTTCTTGCCATGACCACAGTGACGTCCCGAGCCGGCGCGGCGACCGCCGGCGCCAAGCCGTTCTATGCGAATTTCGGCTTCCAGGTTCTGGCGGCCATGGTGATCGGGCTCTTGCTCGGGTGGATCGCGCGCAATATCGGCCCCGATGCGGCCGGCCAGCCGAACTGGCTGACTGTCACGCTCCAGACGACCGGCTCGATCTTCGTGCAGCTGCTGCAGGCGCTGGTGCCGCCGCTGATCTTCACCGCGATCGTCGCCTCGATCAGCAATCTCCGGCAGCTCTCCAACGCCGCCGCGCTGGTCTGGCAGACGCTGCTCTGGTTCGCGCTCACCGCCTTCATCGCGGTGCTGATCGGCATCGCGCTCGGCCTGATCATCCAGCCCGGCATCAATTCCGGCGCGATCGCCGCCAGCGCCAAGGCGCCGGGTACGGTCGGCTCCTGGCTCGACTTCCTGAAGGGGCTGGTGCCCGCCAACATGCTCGGCCTGCAGGCCTCGACCCGGATCGATGGTGGTGCGGCGACGACGCGGCTCGGCTTCAACGTGCTGCAGCTCCTCGTCATCTCGATCGTCGTCGGCGTCGCGGCGCTGAAGGTCGGCGAGCGCGCCAATGCCTTCCTGTCCTTCAACGAGTCGCTGCTGGCGATCACGCGCAAGATCCTGTGGTGGGTGATCCGCCTGACGCCGATCGGCACCATCGGCCTGCTCGGCAATGCCGTCGCGCAATATGGCTGGCAGACGCTGCAGCAGCTCTCCTGGTACGCCTTCGCGATCTATCTCGGCCTCGCCATCGTGCTGCTGATCGTCTACCCGGCGCTGCTCGTCCTGCACGGGCTCTCGCCGCTGCGCTTCTTCGCCGGAGCCTGGCCGGCGATCCAGCTCGCCTTCGTCTCGCGCTCCTCGGTCGGCACCTTGCCGGTGACCGAGGCCGTGACCGAGAAGAGCCTCGGCGTGCCCCGCGAATACGCCGCCTTCGCCGTGCCGCTCGGCGCCACCACCAAGATGGATGGCTGCGCCGCGATCTATCCGGCGATCTCGGCGATCTTCGTCGCGCAGTTCTACGGCGTCCCGCTCGGCATCCAGGAATACGTGCTGATCGCCTTCGTCTCGGTGATCGGCTCGGCCGCGACCGCGGGACTGACCGGCGCGACGGTGATGCTGACGCTGACCCTGTCGACGCTCGGCCTGCCGCTCGCCGGCGTCGGCCTGCTGCTCGCCATCGATCCGATCCTCGACATGGGCCGCACCGCCGTGAATGTCGCGGGTCAGGCGCTGGTGCCGACCATCGTCGCCAAGCGGCAGGGCATGCTCGACCAGGCGCAATATGACCGCGCCGGCGACATCGAGGCGATCGAGGCCGGCGCGCAGGCGGCCTGATATCGCCAGCTATAGGCTGGTTGCGGGGAGCCGCTCCAGCCTGTCGCCGATCGCGATCGTTCCGCCTTCGATCACCCGCGCCGTGATGCCGCCATGGCCGCGCACGGCATTGTAGCCGCCCGGACCGAAGGCCTCTTCCATCCGCGAGCAGGGATGGCATTCGCCTGTCCATGCGAGGAGGGCGCTGCCGAGACGGAAGTGATGGTCCTTCAAGGCCGCGAGGTTGATGCCTTCGACGACGATGTTGCGGCGCAACTGGTCCGGGGCGACCAGGTCCAGCCCGAGATGGCTGGCGATCGCGCCCAGATGCTCCCGCTGGATCAGCGTGACCTGCCGCGAACCGCTCCGGCCGTTGTAGCGGTCGCCAAGGAGGCCTTGCCCCGCATCGGCGACGGCCGTTTCGACGCTGGTCATCGCGGCGCGTCGTGCCGGTCTCAGCCCGATCCAGGCGACGCGGCCGGGCCGGATCGGTGCATTCAGGAGTTCGGAAAGAAGCGAACCGGGACGCGGCTGCACGGCGTTTAGGCCATCACCTTGGCGAGCACATCCTTCAAGCCGCCATCGCGCTCCAGCCAGCCGGGCACCGGAAGGTTCTTCGAGCGCAGGAACTCCGGGTTGAACAGCTTCGACTGATAGCGCGTGCCGTAGTCGCAGAGGATGGTCACGATGGTGTGGCCGGGACCCATCTCCTTCGCCAGCCGGAGCGCGCCGGCGACGTTGATGCCGGAGGAGCCGCCGAGGCACAGGCCCTCTTCCTCCAGCAGCTGGAAGCAAAGCGGGATCGCTTCCTCGTCCGGAATCTGGAAGGCGACGTCGATCGGCGCGCCCTCGATGTTTTTGGTGATCCGTCCCTGGCCGATGCCCTCGGTGATCGAAGAGCCCTCGGCCTTGAGCTCGCCGCTGGTGTAGTAGGCGTAGAGCGCCGCGCCCATCGGGTCGGCGAGGGCGATCCTAATCTTCGGGTTGTAGCCCTTCAGCGCGATCGCGACGCCGGCGAGCGTCCCGCCGGTGCCGACGGCGCTGACGAAGCCGTCGACCTTGCCCTGCGTCTGCTGCCAGATCTCCGGGCCGGTGGTCTCGATATGGCCCTGGCGATTGGCGACATTGTCGAACTGGTTGGCCCAGATCGCGCCATTCGGTTCGGTCCGCGCCAGCTCCTCGGCGAGGCGGCCGGAGACCTTCACGTAATTGTTCGGATTGACGTAGCCGACGGCCGGCACCTCGACCAGGGTCGCGCCGGCGAGCCGCAGCATGTCCTTCTTTTCCTGGCTCTGCGTCTCCGGGATGACGATCACCGAGCGATAGCCGAGCGCATTACCGACCAGCGCGAGGCCGATGCCGGTATTGCCGGCGGTGCCCTCGACGATGACGCCGCCGGGGCGGAGTGCGCCGCTCTTCTCGGCATCGCGGATGATGGCGAGCGCGGCGCGGTCCTTGACCGACTGGCCGGGGTTCATGAACTCGGCCTTGCCGAGGATCTCGCAGCCGGTTTCCTGCGAGGCGCGCTTCAGTTTGATCATGGGGGTGTTGCCGATCGCTTCGACGACGCCGTTGCGGATAGTCATGTCAGGCAACTCCAGCCATTTCCCTGTCGCTCGGCACCTGATAGGCCAAACCCGCAATCACGTCACGATCTGGAAGCGCATGTCCGCCCTCGCCATGAATGAAACGCTCACGATCGCGCGACTCGGCCAGCGCGGCGACGGCGTCGCCGAGACCGCGCAGGGCCAGGTCTTCGTGCCCTTTGCGCTGCCGGGCGAGAGCGTGCGTACGGTGCGCGATGGCGATCGGGCGCAGGTCGTGGAAATTCTAACACCCTCCGCCTCGCGCATTGCCGCGATCTGCCCGCTCTTCACCCGCTGCGGCGGCTGTGCCGCGCAGCATATGGGCGAGGGGCTCTATGCCGAGTGGAAGCGCCAGCAGGTGGTGACGGCGCTCTCGCGCACCAGGCTGGAGACCGAGGTCGCTCCCATGGTCGATGCTCATGGTGAGGGCCGTCGGCGCGTCACCTTCCATGCCCGCCGCGAGCACGATGGCATGCGCGTCGGTTTCATGGTGGCAGGGACCCACGATCTGATCGAAGTCGATACCTGCCCGGTGCTGGCGCCGGGGCTGGAGCGCGCGCCGATCGTGGCGCAGCACCTTGCCAACCGCCTGCGCGCCTCGAACAAGCCGCTCGACATCCAATTGACCGCTTCTGAAGCTGGCCTCGACGTCGACATTCGCGGCCATGGACCAGCCGGTGACAGCCTGCGCCGGCAGCTCACCGAGGCGGCCGAGCGGCTCGACCTCGCCCGCCTCTCAATGCATGGCGAGGTCATCGTCGAACGGCGCGCGCCCTTCCAGCTGATGGGCAAGGCGGCGGTGACGCCGGCGCCCGGCGGCTTCCTGCAGGCGACCGCCGAGGGCGAGGCGACCTTGTCACGCCTGGTGCTGGAAGCGATCCCCAAGGCGAAGCGCGTCGCCGATCTCTTCGCCGGCTGCGGCCCGTTCAGCGTGCGGCTCGCCGAGAAGGCGCAGGTGTCCGCCTTCGAGAGCGACAAGGCCGCGGTCCAGGCGCTGAGCCGGGCCGCCAACCATACGCAAGGCCTGAAGCCGGTTGCGGTCGAAGCGCGCGACCTCTTCCGCCGGCCGCTGCTGGAGCATGAACTTAATCTGTTTGACGCCGTCGTGCTCGATCCGCCGCGCGCCGGCGCGGAGGCGCAGGTCAAGCGGCTCGCGGCCTCGAAGGTCCCTGTCGTGGCCTATGTCTCATGCGATGCCGGCAGCTTCGCCCGCGATGCGGCGCTTTTGGTCGCAGGCGGCTATGCGCTGGAGCGCGTGACGCCGGTCGACCAGTTCCGCTATTCCGCCCACATCGAACTCGTCGGCGTCTTCCGCAAGACCGCCGGCCGCAAGTGATCAGGTCTCCGGAGGCAGGATGAGCGCGTCTACCATCGAAGCTCTGGCCGGCATCGTCGGCGCCAGGAACGTCATCACCGACGCCGACGCGATGGTGCCTTTTCTCAAGGAACCGCGCGGTCTCTTTCACGGCAAGGCGCAGGCGGTGGTGCGGCCGGGCTCGGTCGCCGAGGTCTCGGCCGTGATGAAATGGGCGAGCGAGACCGGCGCGACGGTCGTGCCGCAGGGCGGCAATACCGGCATGGTCGGCGGCCAGGTCCCGGTCGCCGAGGGCCGCGAGATCATCCTGTCGCTGCAGCGGCTCGACAGGATCCGCTCGGTCGATGCCGCTGGCAACACCATGACCGTCGAAGCCGGCGTCATCCTGCAGAAGGCGCAGGAGGCGGCCGAGGCCGCCGGGCGGCTCCTCCCGCTCTCGCTGGCTTCGGAAGGCTCCTGCACGGTCGGCGGCAATCTCTCGTCCAATGCCGGCGGCACCGCTGTGATCGCCTATGGCAATGCCCGCGAGCTCTGCCTCGGCCTCGAGGTCGTCCTCGCCGATGGCCGGATCTGGAACGGCCTGCGCCAGCTCCGCAAGGACAACACCGGATACGACCTCAAGAACCTCTTCATCGGCTCGGAAGGCACGCTCGGCATCATCACTGCCGCGGTGCTGAAGCTCTTCCCGCTGCCGGCGGCGCGCGCCACCGCCTTCCTTGCCGTGCCCGATCCGGAGGCTGCGCTTTCGCTGCTCAACAAGGCCAAGGCCAGCGCCGGCGGCACGCTCACCACCTTCGAGATCATGCCGCGCATCGGCCTCGACTTCGTCGTCCGCCACGCCAGCGGTGCGCGCGATCCGCTCTCGGAGGCGTCGCCCTGGTATGTGCTGATGGAAGTCTGCGCCCAGGCCGAGACCGGACTCACCGACGCGGTCGAGGCTTTCCTCGGCGAAGCCTTGGAAGAGGGGCTGGTCACCGACGCCGTGCTCGCCGGCTCGCTCGGCCAGCGCGCCGATCTCTGGAAGCTGCGCGAGATGCTCTCGGAGGTGCAGACCCATGAGGGTGGCTCGATCAAGCACGACGTCTCCGTGCCGCTCCAGGCGACGCCGGAATTCCTCAAGCGCGCCATCGCCGCGGTCGAGGAGATGGTGCCGGGCTGCCGGCCGGTGCCGTTCGGCCATCTCGGCGACGGCAACATCCATTTCAACGTCAGCCAGCCGGTCGGCGCCGACAAGGCCGCCTATCTCGCCGGCTGGGACGCGATGAACGAGGCAGTGCATGCCATCGTCACCGAGCTCAAGGGCTCGATCTCGGCCGAGCACGGCATCGGCCGGCTCAAGCGCTCGCTGCTGCCGGGCGTCAAGGACCCGGTCGAGCTCGATTTGATGCGGACGGTGAAGGCGGCGCTCGACCCCAAGGGCGTGCTCAATCCCGGCGCGGTGCTGTGAACGGCCGTTCACATCCTATGCGCGAGATGTCATGGAGTTGACGTCTTAAAAGGTCTAAAACTTTAAGACGTTCGGCGTGGCAAAATCGCTCTGGGGTTGTGCTCTGTCGTTCGCCGGCGGCTGGCGACGGCCAGTGACTTTGCGCGAGCCAAGGTAGTCATCTGACATCGCAGTGAAGCAACGGGTCACCTTGCCGTGCGCCCGCATGCTGTCGCGCGCGCTGAGCAGGTCGCCGGGGGAAAGCTTCACGCTCGCTGGAACCGTCGAAACCTACTCGGCGGCCGGCGACACATCTCAGACAACCGGGGGGATGTCATGCCGGATTCCGAGACCGATCTTCACGCGCAGATGCTGGGCGGGCCGTTCGATACGTTGTCGCGGCGGGTCGGCACTCTCCTGCGGAATCGAGTTACGGGCCTGGCGGCGGCAACGCGCGGCTATTCGACCTATCGGTCGCTGTTGCTGCCGCCATTGATCCGGCCCGAGAGTTTGGCTGATGTCGCGAAGTGCATTGCGACGATCGAGAGCTACATCGACAAGAGCGGCGCGTTGCGCACCGCTAATCCGACGCGGTTGAATCTGGCGATACAGCCCGAATTCGGCTGGAACGGCTACCAGGAGAATGTCAGTCGGGACGGCGATCTGGCGCACGTGGTTCGCTTCTACAACGCAAGCCGCCCGCTCCAAGCCGATTTCTGGCAGGCGGTCAAAGCCGGCTATGCCGACCTCGCAAAAAGGCTGCCGGCGGGCTGGCTGCTCAATACGGCCGCCGCCATCGACACCGGCCGAGTTGTGGCGGATGGCCCGCAAAAGGGTCTGAAGATCGGGGAGAACCGCGGCTTCGCCATCATGAGTGGGGCGACGGGTAGTCCCGAAGGGCTCGAATACGGCAAGTACAATCCCAGCAAGATCGACGGCTGGGTCACCGATCAGATGATGGTGCAGCCGGTCGGAACACCCGAGCCCACGATCCTGTCGGTTGCCGACGTCACCGGGCGCCGTGGCGGACCCGTGACCATCGGCTTCGCGATCTGCAAGGATTTCACCGAAAAGGTGTTCCCGATGAAGCCGGACCTCCTGATCGTGCCGGCTGCTGGCGGCAGCCCGGTCGTCAGACCGGGAGCTGAGGGCAGCCAGGTCATTATCTGCGACGCGCTCCACAACCGCTTCTTCGACGGCCAGCCGCTGGGCGATGATCTCACGGCGGCCTATACGCCCGCCGCAGTTGCCAAATATCCTTATCTCGCCAGCGTCTATCGGTCGCTGAATGGCGGGGGCTCGATGGCCGACGTGCTGCGCTCGGGCGTGACGTTGGTTTCCGGCATCAGCCCGGCCGCAGCCGAGCAGACCATGCTGGCATTGCAGAGGAACGCCGCCGAGACCATCGAGGTCGAGAAGGGGGTCAAGGTCGTTCTGACCGAGGAGCGCTCGATCCCGGTCCAGGCCAACGACGCGCAGATCACGGCGACCGCCGCCAAGACCGATGCGGGCACAGCCAACATCATCGATCCCGCCGGCACTGCGGCCGATCCTGCCAAGGAGGATCCCGCTGCCAATCCGTTCTTCGATGGCGAGGGGCCGGGCGAACTCGACGCAGCCGGCCCGCCCGCCACATCTCCGGCCGCGGCCGATATCGGGAAGGCGGTGCCGATCGCCCGCTTCGGCGCTCTCGCCGGCCGGCTGGCGGGCTACCTGCCGGCCGTCGCGGCGGCCAACCCGTCACAAGCCGACCCGCAGCATTTCGTGCTCAACGGCGACGGTCTGTCATCGCTCGGCGACGCCGAGACGGCGTGCCTGAAGCAGGCCTACGACGCCGGCAAGTCCATCACCCTCCTGCACCCGGCGAGCACGGACGTCATCGCCGCGACGTTCGCGTTCCTGCACGGCTCCGCACAGCCCTGTCCCTGTGCTGATCCTATCGAGATCATCGATGCCTGGATGATCCAGCGTGACCGCAATGGCGGTTTCCGCCAGACGACGCTCGCCGTGCCGATGCGGCAGGTGGAGGCGTCCGCACCCGTCGCCACCAGGGCCCTCGTCGCCGCGCCCGCGCTCGGCGCCACGCCGGCGAAGAACGCGGGCTGGGAGCGCGACGATTCGGAGGCCGGCAACACCCATCAGTCCGGCCAACTGATGGCGGCGCTGCGAGATGCCGAAACCCGGAGTCTGACGGAGGACACCAAACCTGCCCCTGCTGTACGGGCAAGGTTGCTTGGTGCCTCGGTCGACCCGGTCGATTTCATCAAGGAGGTGCAGAACGTCTGCGACGTGTTCACGCAGTCGCATACGGTCGACGGCCAAGGCGAGCCCACCACCTATACGGTCACCAACATCGCCATCCCCGTGTCCTGCCTCGACAACGACAACAAGCTCTGGGACTATTACTATCTGGCACATCAGGCGGTGTTCAGCTGCGGCGGCTATCCAGCCGCGACCATGGACTGGTACGATTTCAATGTCTGGACCGAGCAGTCGGGCGTGACTCCGGTCGTGATCGTAAGCAGCCCGCAGACCACGGAAGGCCAGACCACGACCACCAGCAGTACGAGCTTGACTGTCGGCGGCAATCTCGGCTTCTTCGGCGACACTGCGACCGGTGGTATGAGTGTCTCCGGTACCTGGAGCAAGTCTACGAGCTACTCCTCACCGGACGTCCTGACCGAGAACAAGTCCGATGCGTCGCATGTGATGTGGACGTATTACTTGTCGAACGATATCTCGCATACGACCTTCCAGCCTTATATGCAGGAGGTCTTCCGGTTCGATCGTTCGCCGGAAGCAAAGCAGGCCAACAGCCCGTTCAAGACGCTGGCCAAGATCGTCCCGCACGACAATCACAACGGCATCTGGATCGAGCATTGGTTCAACGCGCCGGTCCCGCCTGCGCCACAATGATCGCGGCTAGAGCATTTTCGGGCGAAGTGGGCACCGGTTCGCGTGAAGAAAATGTGATAAAACAAGAAGCTAGAGCATTTTCGCGATTCGGAGAAACGTGGAAATGCTCTAGCTGACGTTATGGTCCCGGCGGCCTGGCTTCACGGCGTCGCGACATAGCCGTCGCGGCGCGGATCGCAGGCGCCGGTAAGACGCCCGGTCGCCGGATCGCGCGACACCGCCTGCATGCCGCCGACGCGCATGGTCCAGCCGCCTTCATTGGCGAAGATGCCGTGGCCACGCTCGACTAGCGCCGCGATTGTCCCGGCTGGAATGCGGTTCTCGACTTCGACCTCGCAGCCGTCCCAGAGCCGGGCGCGCGGCGCCTCGATCGCGTCCTGCAGCGGCAGGTCGAAATCGACATGCTGGACCATGGCCTGCACCTGCGTCTGCAGGATGCCGTAGCTGCCGGGTGTGCCGAGCGCGAGCACCGGCGCGCCGTCCTTGGTCGAGAGCGTCGGCGACATGCACATCGGCAGTTCCGAGCCGGGCAGCGAGCGGTTCGGACTGCCGGGCTGGACGTCGGCCCAGTAGAGGAAGTTGTTCAGGCAGAGCCCGGTGCCCGGCACGACGACGCCGCTGCCGAACGGGCTGCCGATGCTCTGCGTCACGCAGATCAGGTTGCCCTCGCGATCGGCGATCGAGAAGGAGGTGGTGTGGCCGGGGTCTTCGCCCACGGGCGCCTGCGGCATCCATTGCTCGGTCGGGCCGTCGATCGGCTTGCCGTCGCGCACCCGCGCCCGCAAACGCTCGACGAAGGCGTCGGAGAGGATTTCGGCGAGCTTCTCCGGTTTGGGATTGTTGTTGTTGATCCGGACCCCGGCGGCGAGGCGGATGGCGCGATAGACGATGTCGAGATGCTCCGTGCCGTTGCGCTCCAGCTTGCCGAGGTCTAAGCCGTCGAGGATGCGCAAAGTCAGCAGGAACTGGAAGCCCTCGCAGGCCGGCGGAGGCACGTGCACCTGCCGGCCGCGATAGGTGGCGGCGAGCGGCTCGCGCCAGCGCGGCGTGACCCTGGCGAGATCGGCCATGGTCAGCGTGCCGCCCTGGGCCTTGAGATGGTTGGTGATCGTCTCGCCGAGCGCGCCCTGATAGAGATGGTCCGGCCCCTTGGCGGCGATGTCGCGCAAGGTCGCCGCCAGTTCCGGTTGGCGCAGGATCTGGCCTAGCGCGACGCCCGTCCCGCCGTCGCGCAGATAGTTTCGCGCCCAGTTCTCGTAGAGATCGGGCCGTTCGCGCAGCAGTGGCGCCTGCTCGTTGAATTCGATCACGCCGAACTCCGCGATCGGGAAGCCGTCCTGTGCGAGCGCGATCGCCGGCGCGAAGATCTGCTCCAGCGAAAGGCGGCCATAGGCGCGGTTGAGCTCGCACCAGCCGGCGAGATTGCCGGGCGGAGCGACTGCAAGCGCCCCGCGCTCGAGCTCGGAGCGCTGCGTGAAGCGTTCGAGCGGGAAGCTCTCCGGCACGGGCGGCACGAAATCGAGCACGCGGACGCGTTTCTCGGCAGCGACCCACATGATCGCCGACCCCATGCCGGCAAGGCTCGACATGAACGGCTCGACCACGTTGAGTGCGGACGCGACCGCGCCGACCGCATCGAAGACATTGCCACCCCGGCTGAGGATGCGCGCGCCGGCCTGCGCTGCCAGCGGGTGGGCAGCGGCGACCATGCCGTGCAGGGAGCTCATCGTCGGGCGGCGGCCATCCATATCGTGCGTTCCCACTGTTGGTCTCGTTTGGAACCAGAGTAAGCGCGCGGCTATGGCCAGCGCTAGAACAGGCTGCCCTGTGCATCGTCGGGGCCGCCCCGACGGGAACGCATGGCGGTCTTAGGAGCAGGTGCCGGTTCCGAAGCTGGGTCGAACGGCTCCTGTACCTCCGGGCCGTCATTGGCGACCTTGTTCACGCCTGCGCCGAGCCGGAACATCTCGAAGAAATCGTCTGGCGGCGGGCGCATCAGGCTCTGCACGGTCGCAGGCTCCGCCGAAGGATCGAGCCAGGCGTCGAATGCCTCTGGCGGCACGACGACCGGCGAGCGGTGATGGATCGCCGCCATTTGCCCGTTCGCCGGGCCAGTGACGATCGCGACCGTGTCGATCTCGGAGCCATCCTGGCTGTGCCAGGTCTCCCACAGCGCCGCGAAGGCGAAGAGGCTGCGATCCGGCCTGCGGAAGAGATAGGGCCTGTTCTCCTGCTGGCGGCCCTCGCCGAGGCGGTGCCATTCATAGAAGCCGTCGGCCGGCATCAGGCAGCGCCGGCGGGTGAGGGCGGCGCGGAAGGACGGTTTTTCGCTGGCGCTCTCGCTGCGGACATTGATGACCAGAGGGTAGTCCTTGGGATCCTTGACCCAGCCGGGAATGAAGCCCCAGCGCATCAGGATGAACTGGCGCCGGCCCTCGTCGAGACGCACCACCGGCACCGGCTGCGTCGGCGCGATATTGTAGCGCGGCGGGAAGTTCGGCTGCTCGCGATAGGCGAAGGCTTCGCGCATCGCCTCCGGCGGCAGGGTAACGGCATAGCGACCACACATCGTCCGTTGTGTTCCGCCTTATCGTGACCGGATCAAGACTTTGTTTGCGGTTGGCACAGCATAGTCGCGGTGCTTCCGGGGCCTCTTCATGTCTGCTTCCGCCACCGAGACATCACCGACTGCGGTGAGCGGAGCTGCTCCGCAACTCTCGACCGACTACCTCAACCGGCACAGCGAGGCGCTGATGCTGCTGGAGATGGTGCCGATCGACCGCGAGATCGTCGGCGACCTCAAGGCCTGGCGCGCCCTCGGCTATGTCGAACACTTCGCTGGCTCGCCGTTGCGCTGTGCAGGCGAGGCCATGGCGGCCTATCGCGGGCTCGATCAGAGCCATGCCCGCAGCTTCGATGCGCTCTGCGCCGCCATGGACCGCCTGATCTACACGGCGACGGCGCTGCTCGACGAGATGCCGGCGGAGGAGGATCCGGGGCTGATCGTCGACGTCGCCAGCCTGTCGCTGCGCCGCCTGATCGCCCGCGCCACCGCCTTCATCAACGCCAATGGCCAGGGCGAGGCGGCCTATATCGATCCAAATGCGGTACAGGCCGATATCGACGCCGTGATGGCGAGCTAAGCCGTTCGCTCGCCGCCAAGCAGGAATTCGCGGTTGCCGTCGCCGCCCTCGATCGGCGAGGGGATGAGTCCTGCAATGGCGAAGCCGAGGCCGGCGGCAGCGTCTGCGATCTCTGTGCAGATCTGTTGCTGCAGTGCTTCGTCGCGCAGCACGCCCTTCTTCAGCGCCGAGCGCTTCGTCTCGAATTGCGGCTTCACCAGCGCGATCAGCCGCGCTTGTGGCGCGAGCAATGTCGCCACCGCGGGCAGCACCAGCTTCAGCGAGATGAAGCTGACGTCGATCACGGCGAGCGTTGGCGCCTCGCCGAACAGGCCGGGGTCGAGCGTGCGGATGTCCTGGCTTTCCAGACTGGTCAGGCGGGGATGACCTTTGAGGCTCTCGTGCAATTGCGCCTGGCCGACATCGATGGCGTAAACATGCGCCGCGCCGCGCCGGAGCAGCACATCGCTGAAGCCGCCCGTGGAGGCGCCGACATCGAGGCAAGTCAGTCCCTGCGAGTCGAAGCCGAAGGCATCGAGCGCCGCGGCGAGCTTCACTCCGCCGCGCGAGACATAAGGATGCGCCGCCTGCGCCTCGATCGACGCGGTATCCGGAACCGTCTCCGAGGCTTTGCGCAGCACGACTCCATCGGCGCTGACCAGGCCGGCGGCGATCGCCGCCTGCGCCCGCGCGCGGCTTTCGAACAGGCCGCGCTCGACCAGCAGCAGGTCGGCCCGGACCCGGCGTGGCAGGCCGGCGGTCATGGTTCAGGCGCGGCGGATGGCGCTGGCGGGGCCGAGCGCCTTCTCGACGGTGCGCACGATGCCGGCGGCGTCGAGGCCGGCCTCGGCATACATCGCCTCGGGCTTGTTGTGGTCCTGGAAGATGTCGGGCAGCACCAGGCTGCGGATCTTCAGCCCGCGATCGAGCACGCCCTCGCGCGCCAGCAATTGCAGGACGTGGCTGCCGAAGCCGCCGACCGAGCCTTCCTCGACCGTGACCAGCACCTCGTGCTCGCGGGCGAGGCGCAGGATCAGCTCCTCGTCGAGCGGCTTGGCGAAGCGGGCGTCGGCGACCGTGGTCGAGAGCCCGCGCTGGCCGAGTTGCTCGGCGGCGGAAAGGCATTCGGCGAGACGCGTGCCGAGCGAAAGCAGCGCGATTTGCGTGCCCTGCCTGACGATCCGGCCCTTGCCGATCTCGAGCGGCACGCCGTGCTGGGGCATCTCGACGCCGACGCCTTCGCCGCGCGGATAGCGGAAGGCGATCGGCCCGTCGTCATAGGCCGCGGCGGTCGCGACCATATGGGTGAGCTCGGCTTCGTCCGCCGCCGCCATCACCACCATGTCGGGCAGGCAGGCGAGATAGGCGACGTCGAAGGCGCCGGCATGGGTCGCACCATCGGCGCCGACCAGCCCGGCCCGGTCGAGCGCGAAGCGCACCGGCAGCTTCTGGATGGCGACGTCGTGCACGACCTGGTCATAGGCGCGCTGCAGGAAGGTCGAGTAGATCGCGCAGAACGGCTTGAAGCCCTCGGTGGCGAGGCCGGCCGCGAAGGTCACCGCATGCTGCTCGGCGATGCCGACATCGAAGGTGCGGCCCGGAAACTCCTTGCCGAAGGCGTCGAGCCCGGTGCCTGACGGCATGGCGGCGGTGACGGCGACGATCTTCTCGTCCTCGCGCGCCGCCTTGATCAGGGCGTTGGCGAAGACATTGGTATAGCTCGGCGCATTCGCCGGCGCCTTGGCCTGCTGGCCGGTGACCGGGTCGAACTTGACCACGCCATGGTACTTGTCGGCGCTCGCTTCAGCCGGGGCATAGCCCTTGCCCTTCTGCGTCACGACATGGACGAGGATCGGCCCCGTCTCGGCGTCGCGCACATTGCGCAGCACCGGCAGCAGATGGTCGAGATTGTGACCGTCGATCGGACCGACATAGTAGAAGCCGAGCTCCTCGAACAGGGTGCCGCCGGTCCAGAAGCCGCGGGCATATTCCTCGGTGCGCTTCGCCTTCTCGTGGAAGAAGCGCGGCAGCCTCTCGGCCAGGTACTTGGCGATCTCGCGCAGCGAACGATAGGTCCGGCCGGAGACGAGGCGGGCGAGATAGGCCGACATCGCTCCGACCGGCGGGGCGATCGACATGTCGTTGTCGTTGAGGATGACGATCAGCCGCGAGCCGGTCGCGCCGGCATTGTTCATCGCCTCATAGGCCATGCCGGCCGACATGGCGCCGTCGCCGATCACGGCGATGACGTTGTTTGTCCCGCCGGCGAGATCGCGCCCGACCGCCATGCCGAGCCCGGCCGAGATCGAGGTCGAGGAATGGGCGGCGCCGAACGGGTCGTATTCGCTCTCCGCCCGTCTGGTGAAGCCCGAGAGGCCGCCCGGCTGGCGCAGCGTGCGGATCTCCGAACGGCGGCCGGTCAGGATCTTGTGCGGATAGGCCTGGTGGCCGACATCCCAGATCACCCGGTCGCGCGGCGTGTCGAAGACATGGTGAAGGGCGACGGTGAGTTCGACCACGCCGAGGCCGGCGCCGAGATGGCCGCCGGTGACGGAGACGGCGTCGATCGTCTCGGCCCGGAGCTCGTCGGCGAGCTGGCGCAACTGCGTGTCGTCGAGCCGGCGCAATGCGGCCGGATCGGGCACCTTGTCGAGAAGAGGCGTGTTGGGGCGAGGCACGAGGCTGTCGGATCCTTCGCTGGGATGATCTGGAAATAGAGCCTGCGTGGCGCGCTGGCAAACCGGAGTTGGAAATCACGCCCGCGATCGTCGCGAGCGTCCTGCCTTCCCACGAAACGGGTGGCTCCCATGCCGGCAAGGCTTTTTGGTGTTCTCACAACCGCTTCCGAGGACATCAAGGTCATGCAACCGGCCGATATCACCCCCTTGCCGACGGCGTTTCGCCGCATCGGCTGGTCCAATCTCTTTGCCCAGTTCTCGGAGCAGATCGCCTTGGCTGCGGCGCCTTTGGCCGCCGTTCTGCTGCTCGCGGCGGGGCCGGCCGAGACCGGCTGGCTGCAGACGGCGCAGACCTTGCCCTTTCTCCTGCTCTCGATCCCCGCCGGCCTGATGGTCGATCGCGCCTCGCGGCGCCGGCTCATGGTCGGCACGGAAGTGCTGCGCGCGGTGTCGCTGCTGGCGATCCCGCTGCTGCTCGCTCTGGGCAGCCTCAATCTGACCTGGCTGGGCCTTCTCGGCGCGCTCGGCGCTGTCGGCACCGTCTGCTACAGCGTCGCTGCCCCGGCTTTTGTCCCATCGGTAGTGCCGCGCGCGCGCCTCGCCGACGCCAATCGCTGGCTGGAGCTGGCGCGCAGCGCCGCCTATGCCGGCGGCCCCGCGCTCGGCGGCGCGCTCGTCGGCTGGATCGGCATCTCGACCGCCTATGGCCTGGCGGCCGGGCTCTCGATTTTCGCCGCGCTCCTGCTGGCCGGCCTGCCGAAGGACGAGGCGCCGTCCGGCCCGCGGCGCGACTTGCTGCATGATCTCAAGGAAGGCGCGCGTTTCGTCGCCGGCCACGATCTGCTCAGGCCGATCCTGATGACGGCGGTCTTCTTCAACGTCTCCTGGTTCATTTTCCAGGCGGTCTATGTCGCCTATGCCGTCCAGAATCTCGGCCTCAGTGCGACTGAGGTCGGTATCTCCCTGGGCATCTATGGCGCGGGGATGATCGTCGGCGCCGCATTCGCGTCCCATGTCGCCCGCCGGGTCTCCTTCGGGACGTTGATCCTGCTCGGGCCGTTCGCCGGCCTCTGTGCGGCCGGCGTGATGCTCGCGACGCTCTGGCTTCCCTCCGTTTATCTCGTCGGGGCGAGCTTCTTCCTGTTCGGCGTCGGGCCGATCATCTGGACGATCTCGACGATGACATTGCGCCAGGCGGTGACGCCCAATGCGATGCTCGGCCGCGTCTCCGCCCTGATCATGACGGCGACCTTCGGCGCGCGCCCGGTCGGCGCGGCGATCGGCGCCTTCGTGGCGGCGCATCTCGGCATCGCCGCCTGCCTGCAGCTCGCGACCGCAGGCTTCCTGATCCAGCTGCTCGTCATCGGCTTCTCGCGAGTGCCGCGCCTGCGCGATCTCTCGGAACTCGCTTGATCAGGGTGGGGGCTCACCACAGCGTGAAAGATGGCCGGGCCAGCATCAGCCCGATGATCGTCAGGACCGAGAGAAACGCTGGAAAGCCGCAAGCGAACCAGATTCGATAAAGCTGGAAATACCGCGCGGGCAAGGGCGCGGTATTCTTCGCCGCGTCCGATGCGAGCTGGCGAAGCCGATGTTGAATCCAGACGACTGGCAGCCAGAAACAGCCGGTCAGAACGTAGAGCGCCAGAGAGAGCACGATCCAGCCCTCGGACAACGGCCATCCGATCTCGCGCGCCAGCAGGTAGCCAGTAATTGGCTGCAACAGCACTGCCGATGACGTGAAGAGCCAATCCGCGACCACGACGGTGCCGGCGACATGAGTGATCAGGGCCGGGTCGCGCGTCCGGTGGGCCATCACCATGAAGAATGCGATGCCCGCACCGGTACCAAGTAGGACCGTGGCACCGAGGACATGGAGCCAGCGCAGGAAGAGCAGCCAGTCCATCAACGTTCCCCCGCGATCGTCGTCACGGCGACCGCCAAGGCTGTAGCGGGCAGAATCTTGACGAACGGCCCCAGCGGGTCGCCCCAGAGCCACGGTGTCAGCACGGTTCCGGCAATGAGGTAGCTTAGCGAGACAACGACCGCGCCGAGCGCCGCGCGCACCAGCCAACGCCGGAACAGAAAGCCGATCCCGATCGTGATATCCGCCAGCGAGCCAAGGATCACGAAGCTTGCTGCCAGCTCGGGCGATACCGACGAGGGCAAGACCGCAACCGCTTCGCGCCACTGCCACAGACCGATCAGGCCGGAGAGCAGCCAGAAAAACGCCAGGGTCAGAACGAGGACTGGCAGGACCAGTTGGCTCCTGGCGAAAATCCGTTCCTGGCGCGTGGAAGGCAGTCGTTTCAGGATGGCACCCAGGTCGGTTAGGTCGCGCCCGGTGGCCGCGCGCCATGGTTCGGGATCGCCGACGATACCTTGGGACAGGATATCAAGGGCGGAGCTGCGGAGTGGCGAGCGCCAGCCGAACCAGCTGGCGAGATCGGCGAGCTGCGCAAGGCCGCGTCCGATCGGCTTAGGGAGGTCGCATACTGCAACGGGCGCGGGAAGCCCAAGCCAGCGCCGCAGCTTCAGGACGAGATCGCGCAATGGGTGCGGCTCTGCCGCCACGAGGTCGAATGTGGCGCGCGTCGGAACCTCTCCGGCCAAGCAGCTGTGAACAGCGTCCGCCACCTCATCGAGCGCGACGACTTGCACCCTGCTTGCGCCAAAGGCGAGCAATTGCACGACCGGCAAGGCGGCGATCATCCTTAGCAACGCCGTGCTGCCATAGGCGTTGGCTCCGATCACGAGGCCGGGCTTCAGGATAGTCCAGTTGAGCGTGCTGCGTTGAAGGACGGCGTCGGCTTCGCCCTTGGTCCGCAGGAAAGCGGTCTGTGCGGTAGGGTCGGCTCCTGGCGCGGATATCTGGATGAAGGTGCGAACTCCGCGCACTTCGCAGGCCGCAATCAATGCTGAAATGGCGCGCTCCTGGCTTGCAGCGAGCTTGTCGCGTGCGCCGTCTTGCAGGGCGCCGGAAGCGTTCACGACTGCATCGACGCCGTCGAGATAGGGCTGCCAGGCTGCCGTATCGGACAATGTCGCCAGATCAGTCCCTGTCCAGGCGAGATCAGGCGCGAGGAGCTTGCCCAGATCGAGGTCGCGGCCGAAGCCGACGATGTCGTGTCCCGCCTGCTGAAGGCGACGTGCGATGGCCAGACCGATGAAGCCGTAGGCGCCGAGGAGCAGGATACGCATGGAGCGAGTTCTTATCATCCGCGCGAGAGCCAAGCCGATCTCTCTCGCGTTTCCGGGATAACGGAGCGTTACTCGCGTCAGCGAACCGGCGCTGGCCGGGTCGCGAGCAGCACGCCGGCGACGATGAACGCGATCGAAACCCCTTCCGCCACCGTCGGGATTTCGCCGAGGACAACGATGGCGAGCAGCGAGGCGATGACCGGCACCAGCGCGATCATCGCCGCGGCGGCCGAGGCACCGAGCAGTGTCACGGCGCGGTTGAAGCTGATCAGCGCGACGATGCTCATCAGCACGCCCTGATAGAAGCCCTGGACCGCGATCTCGGCTGTCTGAGCCTGCCCGAGATGGCCGATGCCGAGGACGAGATACAGCGGAACGAAGATCAGGCCCGACCAGAAGCAGATCAGCGCCGCCGACTGCATTGGGTCGAGGCCGCTGCCGCGCAGGAGCAGCGTGTAACCGGCCCACATCGCCGCGGCGAGTGCCAGGAAGCCGAGGCCGAGCAGGCTCGGCGCGGCCCCGCCGCTGGAAGCGGTGGCGATCAGGCCGCAGAGTCCGGCTGCGATGGCGGCGTATCCGACGAGCCGGATCTTGCCGGGAGGCTGGCGCAGCAGCAGCCAGCCGAGCAGCCCGGCAAAGACCGGCATCAGCGTCGGCGTCACCGAGGCGGCGCGCCCGGCCGAGGTCATCTGCACGCCGAGCGCCACCAGGGCCGCGAAGGGCGCGCCCCAGAGAACGCTGAAGATGAAACCGTTGCGCCAGGCCTTTGGTGGCAGATCGCGCAGCAGCACCGGCGCCAGCAGGATCGCGCCGATGCCGTAGCGCAGCGCGGTCAGGTCCCAGACGTTCAGGATGCGGGTGACGCTGAAGCGCGTGACCACGAACCAGCCGGCGAAGATCGAGACCGTCAGCACCGCCCAGAGAAAGCCGATCAGCCGCTTGCGAGAGGAGCGCGCGCCATCCGCCGTATCCGGCGCGCCGCCCGGATAGCGATTGGGAGATTCGGCAGGCATGTCGGTGCGTTCACCGCTCCGGCAGCGGAATGAACTCCTCCTCGTCGCCGGGGACGGTGTCGAAGCGGCCGGTCTTCCATTCCTGCTTGGCCTGGTCGATCCGCTCCTTCGAGGACGAGACGAAGTTCCACCAGATATGGCGCGGCCCGTCCATCGGCTCGCCGCCGATCAGCATCAATCGGCTCTGGTCGACGCCGAGGATCGAGATCCGGTCGCCCGGCTTGAAGATCAGGAGCTGGCCGGCGCCGAACTCGTCGCCGGCGATGTCGATCTTGCCGGTGACGATGTAGACGGCACGCTCGTGATAGTCGGGGTCGAGCGGCAGGATCGCGCCCGGCGCCAGCACGGCTTCGGCATAGAGCGTGTCCCAGGGGAATTTCACCGGGGAGGTCTCGCCGAAGGCCGAGCCCATGATCAGGCTGACGCGTTTTCCCTCGCCGACGATGCGCGGCAGCTCGGGCGCGGCATGGTGGATGAACTCGGGCGCGATCTCCTCATGCGTCTTCGGCAAGGCGAGCCAGGTCTGGATGCCGTAGAGCTTGGGCGCCTTCATCCGCTCTTCCGGCGCGGTGCGCTCGGAATGGACGATGCCGCGCCCGGCCGTCATCAGGTTGACCGCGCCGGGGCGGATCGGCAGCGCGGTGCCGAGTGAATCGCGGTGCATGATCTCGCCGTCGAACAGATAGGTGACGGTGGAGAGCCCGATATGCGGATGCGGGCGGACATCGATCCCCTCGCCGAGCAGGAACTCGGCCGGGCCCATCTGGTCGAAGAAGATGAAGGGGCCGACCATCTTGCGGCCGATCGAGGGCAAGGCGCGGCGGACCGAGAAGCCGCCGAGATCATGCGCGCGCGGCACGATCACCTGTTCGAGCGCCTCGCAGGAGCGGGTATCGCCCGCGACCGGGTCATGATCGGGCAGCTGCGACATGGCGATGTCCTCCTGTGAGCGCCGAAGACTGGCCCCGGATGCTGTGTACGGCAAGGGGCCAACCAGCCGCACGGGCTCGACGCGACGCACTGAGGAAATTATCGATAATTCATGGCCAAAGAGAAACCAGAGACCCTGCCGGTCCGCATCAGCCGCATCCTCGCCGAGCGGATCATCTCCGGGCAGATCGAGCCGGGCGCGCGGCTGCGGCAGGACCATGTCGCGGTCGAGTTCGGCGCCAGCCATGTCCCGGTGCGTGAGGCCTTCCAGCGGCTGGAGGCGCAGGGGCTCGCCGTCAGCGAGCCGCGCCGCGGCGTGCGCGTCGCCGCTTTCGATCTGCGTGAGGTCCGCGAAGTCGCCGAGATGCGCGCCGCTCTCGAGGTCTTGGCGCTGCGCCATGCCGGTCCGCATCTGACGCGCGCCATGCTCGACGAGGCCGAGGACGCGACCCGAGCCGGCGACAATTCCCCCGACGTCCGCGCCTGGGAGGAGGCGAATCGGCGCTTCCACCGCCTGATCGTCACGCCCTGCGCCATGCCGCGTTTGCTGGCGGCGATCGACGATCTCCATGCCGCCAGCGCCCGTTTCCTGTTCTCGGCCTGGCGCTCGGACTGGGAGGCGCGCACCGACCACGACCACCGTGCCATCCTGGCGGCGCTCCGGGCCGGACAGGTCGAGGAGGCCGCGGCGATCCTCGCCCGTCATGTCCAGTGGATCGGCTCCAAGCCGGTGCGCACCGCCGCTGGCGGAACGCGGGACATCTTCGCGATCCAGGGCTGAAATCGACGTCCGCGAGGCGGGCGCGCGCGGCCGCGGCGCAGCTGTGCTTTTCGCGCACACAGGCTGCCGCACGCTGCCCGCTTGCATTTCGGTCACGTCTGTGGACTCTACGATAGATCAAGTTTGAAAATTATCTATAATTTTGAAATCGACGGAGAGAGACGATGAGTGATCTCAGCTATGCCACACCCGCCGGCTTCAGCCCGCTCGGGCTGCAGGCGCGTCCCGCCCACGTCAAGGCTGCCGCTGTCGTGCTCGGCACGATGGTCCTGGCGATCGCCTCGCAGATCAGCGTGCCGATGCTGCCGGTGCCGATGACCATGCAGACGCTGGCGGTGATCCTGATCGGCGCGCTCTATGGCTGGCGGCTCGGGGCGCTCACCATTCTCGCCTGGCTGGGAGAAGCGGCGGTCGGCCTGCCCGTGCTCGCCAATGGCACCGGCGGCCTCGCGCCCTTCATGGGCCCGACCGCGGGCTATCTCGCCTCCTTCCCGCTCGTCGCGGCGCTGGTCGGCTGGCTGGCCGAGCGCGGCTGGAATGGCAGCCGGCCGGCTTTCGCCTTCGTTTCGATGCTGCTCGGCCACGCCCTTTGCTTGGCTCTCGGCGGCCTCTGGCTCGCCACGCTGATCGGCGCGGAGAAGGCGATGATCGCCGGCGTCGTGCCTTTCCTGCTCGGCTCGCTGGTCAAGTCGGGGTTGGGTGCGGCGATCCTGATGGCGATCTCGCGTCGCAAGGACAACGCTCCGCAGGCTTGAATCGGAAAAGGCCGGCGCGATTGCGCCGGCCTTTTCCATCAGCATCCCGTCAATCCGGCACTCGGCGACGTTCTCGCAGAAGCGCCGCTGCTGCGGCTTGTCCGAGCCCGGAAAATCTTGGATCGAACCGCTTCGTCCGGCTGCCGGCTATGCTTCTAGTTCCCGACGTCGAGCGGCTGGGTGCCGGTCGGCTTGCCGTCGGCGCCGAGCGTGATCTTCTCGATCCGCGCCTCGGCCTGCTTCAGCAGCGCGTCGCAGCGCGCCTTCAGCGCCTCGCCGCGAGTGTAGATGTCGATCGATTCTTCGAGCGCCACATCGCCGCGTTCGAGCCGGGCGACGATGCCTTCCAGCTCCTTCAGGGCCGCCTCGAAGGGCAGGCCGGCGACATCGGCATTGGTCTTGACGTCGGTCACGGGCGCGAATCCTGTTGGGTGGCCGTTATCGGCTCTGAGGCCGGCTCTCGCAAGCCTATCGGGGTAGCAATCGCCACAGCCCTCATCCTGAGGAGCCGCGTCAGCGGCGTCTCGAAGGATGCTCCAGGGGGCTCCGGAACCAGCTGGAGCATCCTTCGAGACGCGCTCTGAGAGCGCTCCTCAGAATGAGGGCTGGAGGGGTGAGCGACTGTCTTGTTGGTCAAGCGGTTTGTTCGCGCCATGGTTGTCTGTCCCGGATGACGGCGTTGAGGATTGTGACGAGCTTTCGGG